>NZ_JBIRQQ010000004.1:0-770860 GCF_044333285.1 Streptomyces sp. NPDC021020 | reverse complement strand
CACAGAGGTACGCGACGGGGTATCAACATATCTGGCGTTGACTTTTGGCACGCTGTTGAGTTCTCAAGGAACGGAAGCTTCCTTCGAGACCGTTTTACCGGCCCCTCCGGGCTTTCCCTTCGTTGTGTTCCGACTCTATCAGAAGATTTCCGGTCGGAATTACCACCCGTTTTCCAAGCACACACGTTTCCGTGGGCCTCGTTCGGAGCGGTTGTGCCAACGTACTGGAGCGGGCCGCCGGATGCAAATCCGGCGGCCCGCTCGTGGTGGGGATGTTGACGGTCGGTCAGACCTCGACGACCACCGGGAGGATCATCGGACGGCGTCGGTAGGTGTCCGACACCCACTTGCCGACGGACCGTCTGATGAGCTGCTGGATCTGGCGGGTCTCCATCACGCCGTCCGAGGCGGAACGCGACAGGCCCTCCTCGATCTTCGGGATGACGGCGGCGAAGGCCTCGTCCTCGATACCGGAGCCCCGGGCGTGGATGTTCGGGCCGCCGACGATCTTGCCGGTGGTGCTGTCGACCACGACGAAGACCGAGACGATGCCCTCCTCGCCGAGAATCCTGCGGTCCTTGAGCGAGGACTCGGTGATGTCCCCGACCGAGAGCCCGTCGACGTACACGTACCCCGCTTGGACCTTGCCGGCGATTTTCGCCTCGCCTCCGACGAGGTCGACAGCGACCCCGTCCTCCGCGATGACCGTCCGGTTCTTGGGGATGCCGGTCAGCTGGCCCAGTTCGGCGTTGGCCCGCAGGTGGCGCCATTCGCCGTGGATCGGCATCAGATTGCGCGGCTTGCAGATGTTGTAGAAGTACAGCAGCTCGCCGGCCGACGCGTGGCCCGAGACGTGCACCTTGGCGTTGCCCTTGTGCACGACGTTGGCTCCCCATCGGGTGAGGCCGTTGATGACGCGGTACACCGCGTTCTCGTTGCCCGGGATGAGGGAGGAGGCGAGGACGACGGTGTCGCCCTCGACGATGCGGATCTGGTGGTCCCGGTTGGCCATCCGGGAGAGCGCGGCCATCGGCTCGCCCTGGGAGCCGGTGCAGACGAGGACCACCTTTTCGTCCGGCAGGTCGTCGAGCACCTTGACGTCGACGATGAGGCCGCCGGGGACCTTGAGGTAGCCGAGGTCACGGGCGATGCCCATGTTCCTGACCATGGAGCGGCCGACGAAGGCGACCTTGCGGCCGCGTTCGTGCGCCGCGTCGAGCACCTGCTGGATGCGGTGCACGTGGCTGGCGAAGCTGGCCACGATGATGCGCTTCTCGGCCTTGGCGAAGGTCTGGCGCAGCACCTGCGAGATGTCGCGCTCGGGCGGCACGAAGCCGGGGACCTCGGCGTTGGTGGAGTCGGCGAGCAGCAGGTCGATGCCCTCCTCGCCGAGCCTCGCGAAGGTGGGCAGGTCGGTGAGGCGGCCGTCCAGCGGGAGCTGGTCCATCTTGAAGTCGCCGGTGACGACGACCATGCCCGCAGGGGTGCGGATGGCGACGGCGAGGGCGTCCGGGATGGAGTGGTTGACGGCGACGAATTCGCAGTCGAAGGGGCCGATGCGCTCCCGGTCGCCTTCCTTCACCTCGAGGGCGTAGGGGCGGATGCGGTGCTCCTGGAGCTTGGCCTCGATCAGGGCGAGGGTGAGCTTGGAGCCGATGAGCGGGATGTCGTCCTTCTCCCTGAGCAGGAAGGGGACGGCACCGATGTGGTCCTCGTGGCCGTGGGTGAGGATCACGCCGACGACGTCGTCGAGGCGGTCCCTGATGGAGCTGAAGTCGGGAAGGATGAGGTCGACGCCCGGCTGCTCCTCTTCGGGGAAGAGGACGCCGCAGTCGACGATCAGCAGCTTGCCGCCGAATTCGAGGACGGTCATGTTGCGACCGATCTCACCGAGACCGCCGAGCGGCGTGATGCGCAGGCCGCCTTCGGCCAGCGGCCGCGGCGGGCCGAGTTCTGGATGCGGATGGCTCAAAGGTTTTCTCCCTGTCGCGCACGCCGAAAGGGCCTTCCTGGGCCGTGGCGTGCGGCACTGTGTGTGATCGTCATGCGTCCGACGCGCGGTGTACCGCTGTTCGGGTTCTGTCCCGGACGGTGCGGCCGCGGTCGGTTCCTGCGTATTCAGTTGTGAAGTCTGTGTTCAGAGGTGTACCCCGCCGGCGGCGAGATCCTTCCTGAGGCGTTCCGTGGCGTCCGGGTCCAGTTCGGTGAGCGGGAGCCGGAGCGGGCCTGCGGGCAGTCCGCGCAGCGCGAGGGCGGCCTTGGTGGTCATGACGCCCTGGGCGCGGAACATGCCGGTGAAGACGGGCAGCAGCCGCTGGTGGATCTCGGCGGCCTTGGCGACGTCGCCGTCGGTGTACGCGTCCAGCATCGCACGCAGCTCGGGCGTGACGAGGTGGCCGACGACCGAGACGAAGCCCACGGCGCCGATGGAGAGCAGCGGCAGGTTGAGCATGTCGTCGCCGGAGTACCAGGCGAGGCCGCTGCGGCTGAGGGCCCAGCCGGCGGCTCCGAGGTCGCCCTTGGCGTCCTTGTTGGCGACGATCCTGGGGTGCTCCGCCAGCCGGACGATCGTCTCGGTGTCCAGCGGGACGCCGCTGCGGCCGGGGATGTCGTAGAGCATCACGGGCAGGCCGGTGGCGTCGGCGATCGCGGTGAAGTGCCGGCGGAGGCCTTCCTGCGGGGGCTTGCTGTAGTACGGAGTGACGGTGAGCAGGCCGTGTGCGCCGGCCTGCTCGGCCTGGCGGGCCAGCTCGGTGCTGTGCCGGGTGTCGTTGGTGCCCACTCCGGCGACGACGGTGGCTCGGTCGCCGACGGCCTCCAGGACGGCCCGTACGAGCTGGGCTTTCTCCGTGTCGCTCGTGGTGGGCGACTCCCCGGTGGTGCCGTTGACGACGATGCCGTCGTTGCCCGCGTCCACCAGGTGGGTGGCGAGCTGCTGGGCGCCGGCGAGGTCGAGGTCGCCGTCCGCGGTGAACGGCGTGACCATTGCGGTCAGTACCCGCCCGAAGGGGGCCTTGGGGGTGGAGGTCGGAGCCATGGGTCCCACGCTACTCGGTGTGTACGGGAGCACGCAGCCACGGGACCTGCGCAAAGGACTCCGGCGGTGTCTGCTCGGGGGTTCAGGCACCGCCGGGGTCCGTTTCTGCAGCCTAGATGAACCTCACGAATGCCTGCAATCCGAACGCTTCGGACATTTGGCTACGGCGGTCGGGGCGACCCGGAGACTACGGGGCGACACGCCCGTTGGCGTTGAACGCCGCATGGGTGAGCGGCATGAGCCCGGCCCACGCCGCTTCCATCCGCTCCCCGACCATCTCGATCTCGCGCTGCGGGAAGGACGGCACCTTGGCCATCTCGTGCTGCGTACGCAGGCCGAGGAAGTGCATCAGCGACCGCGCGTTGCACGTGGCGTACATCGACGAGAACAGGCCGACCGGCAGGGTGGCGCGGGCCACCTCGCGGGCGATCCCGTCGGCGAGCATCGCCTGGTAGGCCGCGTAGGACTGCGCGTAGGACTCCTCCATGGCCGCCACCGTCTGCTTGTGCTGCTCAGGGGTGCCGTGGACGAACTCGTACTTGCCGGGACGGCCCTGCTGCACCAGCTTGCGGTCGGGTCCCGGTACGTAGAAGACGGGCTGCAGCTCGCGGTAGCGGCCGGACTCCTCGTTGTAGGACCAGCCGACGCGGTGCCGCATGAACTCGCGGAAGACGAAGATCGGGGCGCTGACGAAGAACGTCATCGAGTTGTGCTCGAAGGGGCTGCCGTGGCGATCCCGCATCAGGTAGTTGATCAGGCCCTTGGAGCGCTCGGGGTCCTTGCTCAGCTCGTCGAGGGACTGCTCGCCCGCGGTGGAGACCCGGGCCGCCCACAGGACGTCGGAGTCCGACGCGCTGTGCTTGATCAGTTCGACGGTCACGTCGTCCCGGAACTCGACGGGGGTTGCCGGAGCGCTGGTGGGGGCCCCGTCGGGGAGATCGGTCGGCACCGGTGGTGTCCTTCCTGTGGGCGGCATTGCGGCGACCAGCCTAGGTGGTGGGTACGACAGCCGACCGCCGCCGGTCGGCCCACCCGAAGTGGCCGAGTCAGCTTTCGGCGGCTAGCCTCACCCGTCAGAGTGCACCCGCCCGTCCCACCGGAACCCGAAGAGGATCCTCCGCGTGTCCCTGCCCTACACCTCCGCGACCGCCGAAGCCGACGACCTCGGGGCGGGCCGCCCGCTGCCGCATCTCGACCAGGACCGCTGGATGCGCCCCTACGGCCCCGGCCCCTGGCGGGTCGGGACGGCGGCGCTGGCCCTGATGCTCGCGGCCTACCTGCTCTTCGCCGCGCTGATCATGGTGGCCGCGCAGAACACCCGGGGCGGTGCGCTGTGCCTGGCCGTGGCCCTGCTCGTGATCATGGCGGCGCTGCGGATGCTGCGGGTCGGCCTGTGGGTCAGCGGCCGGGGGCTGCGCCAGACGAGCTTCTTCAGCACCGTGACCGTGCCCTGGCGCAAGATCGCCGCGGTGCGCACGGCCCAGCAGCCGGTGAAGGTGCTGGGGCTGCCGCGTACCGTCCAGGGGCAGGCGCTGATCATCACCCGCAAGAGCGGCGACCCGCTGCGCCCGCAGCTCACCGACCACAACGCGGACTTCCTCGGTCGGGTCGAGGCCTTCGACCTGGCCGCCGACGCGATCGAGGGCTGGGCCGCGGAACTGCTCTGACGCCCCTGTGGGCGGGGCGTGCGGCCCCGCCACGGGTCAGCGTGGCGGCTTGCCGTCGTGCAGGGCGATGGCCCGCTGCATGGCCTTACGCGCCCTCGGCGTGTCGCGGGCGTCGAAGTAGGCGACGGCCAGCCGGAACCATGTGCGCCAGTCGTCCGGCGCCGCCTCCGTCTCGGCCTGCCGGCGTGCGAAGACCGCGTCGGCGGCGTCACGGTCGATCCGGCCGCTGGGCGTACGGGCCAGGTCGTCGACCGGCAGGCCGCCCTCGGCCTCCAGTTCGCGGCCGAGCCGCCCGGCGTTGCGGGCGAACTGCGTCGTCTGCCACAGGAACCAGGCGCCGATCAGCGGCAGCACCAGCACGGCGAGGCCGAAGGCGACCGTGACCGGGCGGCCGTCGGCGATGAGCAGCACCCCGCGGTCGCCGACCAGTACGAAGTAGAAGACCAGCGCGAGAGCCGAGACGGTGTAGCTGAGTCGGGCGCGCATGCCTCAGGCTCCCCGGCCGTCCGGCTCGGTGCCGTCCAGGAAGTGCTCCAGGCCGTACGTCAGGCCGGGTACGCCGGGGACGGTGCGGGCGGCGAGCAGGATGCCCGGCATGAAGCTGCTGTGGTGCAGCGAGTCGTGCCGGATGGTCAGCGTCTCGCCGGTGCCGCCGAACAGCACCTCCTGGTGGGCGAGCAGGCCGCGCAGCCGTACCGAGTGCACGGGCACGCCGTCGACCGCGGCGCCGCGAGCGCCCTCCAGGCCGTGGGTGGTCGGGTCGTGCTGCGGGGCGAGCCCGGCCTCGGTGCGGGCGGCGCCGATCAGCTGGGCGGTGCGGGTCGCGGTGCCGCTGGGGGCGTCGGCCTTGTTGTCGTGGTGCAGCTCGATGACCTCGGCGGAGTCGAACCAGCGGGCGGCCTGCCGGGCGAACTGCATGGTCAGAACGGCGCCGATGGAGAAGTTCGGTGCGACGAGGGCGCCCGTGCCAGGCGCGGCGGCCAGCCACTCGCGCAGCCGGTCCAGGCGCTCCTCGGTCCAGCCGGTGGTGCCGACGACGGCGTGGATGCCGTGCCCGACGCAGAATTCCAGGTTGCCCATGACCGAGTCGGGATGGGTCAGTTCCACGACGACCTGCGCGCCGGCCTCGGTCAGCGCCTCCAGCGGGTCGTCGCGGTCGATCGCGGCGACCAGGTCGAGGTCGTCGGCGCCCTCGACGGCGGCGGCCGCAGCCGAGCCGATACGGCCCTTGGCGCCGATGACGGCCACACGGAGCTTGCTCATCGTTCTGGGGTCCTCCAGGTCTGCGTACGGCGGCGCGTACGGGGCGAGCGGGGTCGGGTGCGGGGGCGCGCGGCGGCACCGGGCCGACCGCGCGCCGGCGGTCAGGCGACGGCTTCGTGCAGGCGGGCGGCCTGCTTCTGCTTGAGCGGGCCGATGACGGCGAGCGACGGGCGCTGCCCGAGGACGTCACGGGCGACCGCGCGCACCTCGTCGGGGGTGACGGCGGCGATCCGCGCCAGCAGGTCGTCGACCGAGAGCTGGTCGCCCCAGCACAGCTCGCTCTTGCCGATGCGGTTCATGAGCGCGCCGGTGTCCTCCAGGCCGAGCACGGTGGAGCCCGCGAGCTGGCCGATGGCGCGGCGCAGCTCCTCGTCGGTCAACCCGTGCTCGGCGACCTGGTGGAGCTCGTCCCGGCAGATCTTGAGCACCTCGGGCACGCGGGACGGCTGGCAGCCCGCGTACACCCCGAACAGACCGCAGTCGGCAAAGGAGGAGGTGTAGGAGTAGACCGAGTAGGCGAGCCCGCGCTTCTCCCTGACCTCCTGGAAGAGCCGCGAGCTCATGCCGCCGCCGAGGGCGGTGTTGAGCACGCTGAGCGCCCAGCGCCGGTCGTCGGTGCGGGACAGGCCCGGCATGCCGAGCACGACATGGGCCTGCTCGGTGCGCCGGTCGAGGACTTCCACGGCGCCTGCGGTGCGCAGCGTACGGCTGCCGCCGCGCGGGGCCTGCGGCACCGCGTCCGGGTCGCGCAGCGCGCCGGCCCGTTCGAAGGCGCGGCGGACCTGGCGTACGACGCTCGCGTGGTCGATGTTGCCGGCGGCTGCCACCACGAGGCGGGTGGGGTCGTAGTGCCGGCGGTAGAAGCGGGCGACCTGGTCACGGGTGAGGGCGTTGATCGTCTCGACGGTGCCCAGCACGGGGCGGCCGAGCGGGGTGTCGCCGAGCATCGCACCGCAGAACAGGTCGTGCACCTGGTCGCCAGGGTCGTCCTCGGTCATCGCGATCTCCTCGAGGACCACACCGCGCTCGGCGTCGATGTCCTCCTGGCGGATCAGCGAGCCCGTGAGCATGTCGCACACCACGTCGACGGCCAGCGGCAGGTCGGTGTCGAGCACCCTGGCGTAGTAGCAGGTGTACTCCTTGGCGGTGAACGCGTTCATCTCGCCGCCGACCGCGTCGACGGCGGCGGAGATGTCCAGCGCGCTGCGCCGTTCGGTGCCCTTGAAGAGCAGGTGCTCCAGGTAGTGCGTGGCACCGCTCAGCGCCGGGGTCTCGTCGCGGGAGCCGACGGCCGCCCAGATGCCGAAGGTGGCGGAGCGGACGGTGGGCAGCGTCTCGGTGACGACCCGCAGGCCGCCCGGCAGCACGCTGCGGCGTACGGTGCCGACGCCGTCGGTGCCGGGCAGCAGGGTCCGCGTGCGGACGGCCCGCCCCTTGGTGGAGGGGCGGGCCGTCACGGCGGTGGAGCGGGTCGTCACTGGGCCGACTCGTCCTTCGCGTCCTGGCTGTCGCCGTCCTCGCCCTCGATCACGGGGACGAGCGAGAGCTTGCCGCGCTGGTCGATCTCGGCGATCTCGACCTGCACCTTGGTGCCGACGCCGAGGACGTCCTCGACGTTCTCCACGCGCTTTCCGCCGGCGAGCTTGCGGATCTGCGAGATGTGCAGCAGACCGTCCTTGCCGGGCATGAGCGACACGAAGGCGCCGAAGGTGGTGGTCTTCACGACCGTGCCCAGGTAGCGCTCGCCGACCTCGGGCATGGTCGGGTTGGCGATCTGGTTGATCATCGTGCGGGCGGCCTCGGCCTGCGAGCCCTCCGTCGCACCGATCAGGACCGTGCCGTCGTCCTCGATGGAGATGTCGGCGCCGGTGTCCTCCTGGATCTGGTTGATCATCTTGCCCTTGGGGCCGATGACCTCGCCGATCTTGTCCACCGGGATCTTGATGCTGATGATCCGCGGCGCGTTCGGGGACATCTCGTCCGGGGAGTCGATGGCCTCCATCATCACGTCGAGGATGTGCAGCCGGGCGTCGCGGGCCTGCTTGAGGGCCGCGGCCAGGACGGACGCCGGGATGCCGTCGAGCTTGGTGTCCAGCTGGAGGGCGGTCACGAAGTCCTTGGTGCCGGCGACCTTGAAGTCCATGTCGCCGAAGGCGTCCTCGGCACCGAGGATGTCGGTCAGCGCCACGTAGTGCGTCTCGCCCTCGATCTCCTGCGAGATCAGGCCCATGGCGATACCGGCGACCGGGGCCTTGAGCGGCACACCGGCGTTCAGCAGCGACATGGTGGAGGCGCACACCGAGCCCATGGACGTCGAGCCGTTGGAGCCCAGCGCCTCGGAGACCTGCCGGATCGCGTAGGGGAATTCCTCACGCGTCGGCAGCACCGGCAGCAGGGCGCGCTCGGCGAGCGCGCCGTGGCCGATCTCGCGGCGCTTCGGCGAGCCGACGCGGCCGGTCTCGCCGACGGAGTACGGCGGGAAGTTGTAGTTGTGCATGTACCGCTTGCGCGTCTCGGGCGCGAGCGTGTCCAGCTGCTGCTCCATGCGCAGCATGTTCAGCGTGGTGACGCCCAGGATCTGGGTCTCGCCGCGCTCGAACAGGGCCGAGCCGTGCACCCGCGGGATCGCCTCGACCTCGGCGGCCAGGGTGCGGATGTCGGTGACGCCGCGGCCGTCGATGCGGACCTTGTCGCGGATGACGCGCTGGCGGACCAGCTTCTTGGTCAGCGAGCGGTAGGCCGCGGAGATCTCCTTCTCGCGGCCCTCGAACTGCGGCAGCAGCTTCTCGGCGGCCAGGCCCTTGACACGGTCCAGCTCGGCCTCGCGGGCCTGCTTGCCGGCAATGGTCAGCGCCTGCGCCAGCTCGTCGGTGACGGCGGCCTCGAGGGCGCTGAAGACGTCCTCCTCGTACTCGAGGAAGACCGGGAACTCACCGGTCGGCTTGGCGGCCTTGGCGGCCAGCTCGGACTGCGCCTTGCACAGCACCTTGATGAACGGCTTGGAGGCGTCCAGGCCGGCCGCGACGACCTCCTCGGTCGGCGCCTCCGCGCCGCCCTCCACGAGCTTGATGGTGCGCTCGGTGGCCTCGGCCTCGACCATCATGATCGCGACGTCGCCGTCGTCGAGCACCCGGCCGGCGACGACCATGTCGAAGACGGCCTCCTCCAGCTCGCTGTGCGTCGGGAAAGCCACCCACTGGCCGCGGATCAGCGCGACGCGGACGCCGCCGATCGGGCCGGAGAAGGGCAGGCCGGCCAGCTGCGTGGAGCAGGAGGCGGCGTTGATCGCGACCACGTCGTAGAGGTGGTCGGGGTTGAGCGCCATGACGGTGGCGACGATCTGGATCTCGTTGCGCAGGCCCTTGACGAAGGACGGGCGCAGCGGGCGGTCGATCAGCCGGCAGGTCAGGATGGCGTCCTCGGAGGGGCGGCCCTCGCGGCGGAAGAACGAGCCGGGGATGCGGCCGGCCGCGTACATGCGCTCCTCGACGTCCACCGTGAGGGGGAAGAAGTCGAAGTGCTCCTTGGGCTGCTTGGAGGCGCTGGTGGCCGACAGCACCATGGTGTCGTCGTCCAGATAGGCCACGGCGGAGCCGGCGGCCTGACGGGCCAGCCGGCCCGTCTCGAAGCGGATGGTGCGGGTGCCGAAGGATCCGTTGTCGATAACGGCTTCGGCGTAGTGGGTCTCGTTCTCCACTATGGGGATTCTCCTCGTCCTCGCCCGCAGGGCGTCTCCCGGCGGGCCATCGGTGGAGGGGCGTCCTGCCGGGGCCGGTCTTCGATCGAAGCCGCCGGGGGTGCAACCACCCGGAGGCCACTACCGAGGACCGGCAGCTGCGGCGGATAGGAGGACGCTCCTCCTCATACGTTGTCAACAGCAGTCAACAGCACCATTGCATCAGACGACGCACGTATCGCGCACGTCCTGTGGGCGATACGTGGCCGACCTCGTGCAAGACGGTTGCGTGACCGGTGCACCGTGCCGGTGCATATGGCAAAGGGAGCGGCCCCGTCCGACGGGAACCGCTCCCCTGCACGCGTCCTAGCGAACGCCCGCCGCACCGGCACGGATGCCGAGGCGCTCGCGGAGCTCACGGAAGCGCGTGATGTCCTTCTTGGCCAGGTACTGCAGCAGGCGGCGGCGCTGGCCGACCAGGATGAGCAGACCGCGGCGCGAGTGGTGGTCGTGCTTGTGGGTCTTGAGGTGCTCGGTCAGGTCCGAGATGCGCCGCGAGAGCAGCGCGACCTGGACCTCGGGGGAGCCGGTGTCGCCTTCCTTGGTGCCGAACTCGGCGATGATCTGCTTCTTCGTTTCGACGTCGAGCGCCATACGGACTCCTCCAGGGTTTGTCTGCCGGCGAGCGCCCCGGTCTTCTTCGCGGGGAATTCTCACGTGACTCGCACGGCTCTTGGTCACCCGGTGTCAGCACACAGGTGACCGTCACCTAGAGTACCAGCCGGTCGCCGCGCGTTTTACCGCGGGTCACCCGGTCGAACGGTGGCACAGGGTGCCCGGTCGTACATCGGTCCGTACGACGGTACGACCGGCCTGGGCGCGCAACCGTACCGGGCCTCCCCGCTCAGCCGCCACCCAGCCCGCGCACCGCGCCGTACGTCCCGAGCACCGCCAGGCACAGCGGGACCAGCGTCAGGAGCACGGCGCCCTCGACGATCTCCAGGCACCGGCCCCAGAACGGGGACACTCCCCGGGCCGGCACCGTCAGGCCGACCGTGATCAGCGCCCCGGCGCCGGCCGCAACGGCGCCGGGCAGCCACAGGACGCGCAGGCCGGGCGCGCCGCCGGCCGGTGCGGACCCGGCGACGGTCAGTGCCAGCGCTGCGACGCCGGCCGCGAGCAGCGACGCGACCTGCGCGGTGCGGCGGAAGAGCCGGGCGCGCAGCAGGGCGGCGAGCCCGGCGGCCGCGGCGAGCAGCTGGGCGGGGACGGCCCCGGAGCGGCCGAGGACGGCGGCCGCACCAACCAGGGCGGCCGCGCAGCCGCCGACCAGGCCCAGGAGGAGTTCGTGGCCGCGGCGTGCCCGGGCGGCGAGCGCCTCGTAGTCGACGGTCGGCTCGGGGTCGCGCCGGTCGGCGCGGTGCTCGGCGTCCCGGTCCGTGGAGGGTGCTGGGGCGTCGAAGCCGATCGGCAGCCGGGCCAGGCGCGCGGACCAGCCGGGCAGGAAGCCGACCAGCCCGATCGCGGCGACGGCCACGACCGAGGCTCCCTGCCTCGGAGCCGCGTCCGTGACGACGGCTCCGTACGCGGCCACGGTCCCGGCGGCGGCCAGGACGGCGGACGCGACGAACGGCGCGTCCCCGGCCGGCAGGACCGCGACGAGGACCGCCGAGGCCAGCAGTACGGTCACGCAGCCCGCCAGGAGCTGCAGCCGCCCCGCTCCGTGCCCGGCGGTCGGCGCGACGATGCCGGACCCGGCGACCAGCAGGTGCGGCAGCGCGGCGAGGCCCAGCGCCACGGCTGCGGTGCGGTCGCTGTAGATCCGGGCCCGTACGGCGGCGAATGCGGCCAGTGCGGTTCCCATCACCGCGGCCACGATGCCCGGAAGGCCGTGCATGTCGTGCCGCACCGGGTCGGCCTGCCACAGCACCCAGCAGACCGCCGCCATGAGCACGGCCCCGCCGGTCAGCCCGGCGGGGCGCATCATGCCGCCGGTCCAGCAGCGGCGGTCGTGCGCCACGGCGGTGGACAGCGCGTCGGCGACGTCGTCGTGGACGGCGGGCGGCAACGACGTGGCCATGGCGCGCACAAGGATGAATTCACCGTCCAGGACGCGCTGGGCGGACAGCGACAGGGCGGGATCGAGCGGCGCGCCGTCGCGGCGGACGAGGTGGTAGCCGGGCGGTTCCGCGGCGTCCTGCGACTGGCCGGACAGCCGCAGGATGTCGGGGCGCAGGTCCGCGACAGGCAGGTCGTCGGGAAGGGCCACGTCGGTCCTGCGGTCCGGCGCCACGATCGTGACGCGGCAGAATCCCGCGGACCGCGACTCGGGGGCGGTGGCCGGCGGGGCGTCCTCGCGTGCGCGGCTCTGCGCGGGAATGTCCGGCGCCTGCCGCATGGCAGTCGAGTGACGAAGAGTGTCCATATGATTGCCCTCCGTAGCGTCAGCGGCGGCAATGTACCAGCCGCGACGACGACTCCCTGGGGGCGGGCACATCCGTGAGTTCGGTCATCGTCAAACGCCCGGTGCGTGTGCGGCCGCCCGACGTGCCCTCCGGGGAGGTCCGCCTCGCGCCGCCGCCGGAACTCCGGCGCGGCCAGGAGCAGGGCCTGGTGGTCGTGCTGCTGCCGCTCCTGGCGATGGGCGGCTCGGCGGCGTATTTCTTCATGCCGGGATCGCAGCCGGTGATGAAGGTGATGGGCGGTCTGATGCTCGCGTCGGCGGTCGCCCTGGGTGCCGCCCAGCTCGTGCGGGCCCGGCAGGGCGCGAGCGGGCACATGGCCGACAGCCGCCGCGACTATCTCGCCTATCTGGCCCGGCAGCGCCATACCGTCCGCCGCACCGCAGACCGGCAGCGCAGCGGCAGGCTCCACACGCATCCCGATCCGGACCAGCTGTGGGCACTGGTGGCCGAAGGCCGGCGGGTGTGGGAGCGCCGGCCCGGCGACGACGACTTCGGGCAGGTGCGGATCGGGCTCGCGCCGCAGCAGCTGGCGACCCCGCTGGTCGTGCCGGACACCGCGCCGGTGGACCGGCTGGAGCCGCTGACCGCGCAGGCCCTGCGGAGTTTCTTCGCCGTGTACGGGACGGTCGAGGATCTGCCGCTCGCGGTGTCGCTGCGGGCCTTCTCCCACGTGGTGCTGACCGGCAACACGGGCGCAGTCCGCGGGCTGGCCCGGGCGGCGGTGGCGCAGTTGGCCGCGCTGCACTCGCCCGCCGACCTGGTGCTGGGTGTCACCGCGTCCTCTGCGGCGCTGCCCGCGTGGGAGTGGGTCAAGTGGCTGCCGCACGCGCAGTCGCAGGCCGCGGTGGACGGCGCCGGAGCCCGGCGCCTGGTGGCGGGCGAGGCCGGGGAGCTGGCGGAGTTGCTGCGCCCTGCGCTTGAGGACCGCCCGCGCTTCCAGCGGGACGCGGCGCCGCTGCTCGACCGGCCGCACGTGGTTGTCCTCCTCGACGGCGGCGCCGTCCCCCCGGCCGCCGCCGAGGGGCTGCTGGGCGTGACGCTCGTGGAGCTGGCGCCGGGCGGGAGCGACGAGCCGCGCGGTGATCTGTGGGTGCGCTGCACGGCCGGGGAGATGCTGCTGCGCTCGTCCGCGGGCCATGTCTACCGGGGCACACCGGACGCGCTGCGTGAGGCGGAGGCCGAGGCGCTGGCCCGCGGGCTCGCCCCGCTGCGGCCCGCGGACGGGGGCGACGGCGAACCGCTGCTGTCCGATCCGGCCTTCACCGACCTGACGGGCATCGGCGACGCGGGCTCCTTCGACGCGGCCCGCGGGTGGGCGCCGCGCGGCCGGCCGGAACGGCTGCGGGTGCCGGTCGGCGTGGGCGAGGACGGCGAGCCCGTGCACCTGGATCTGAAGGAGGCCGCTCAGGAGGGCATGGGCCCGCACGGCCTGTGCGTGGGGGCCACCGGCTCGGGCAAGTCGGAACTGCTGCGCACCCTGGTGCTGGGCCTGGCCGTCACCCACTCCCCCGAGACGTTGAACTTCGTCCTCGCCGATTTCAAGGGCGGAGCGACGTTCGCGGGTATGAGCGCGCTTCCGCACGTGTCGGCCGTCATCACCAACCTGGCGGACGACCTGGCCATGGTCGACCGCATGCGGGACGCGATCACCGGGGAATTGCAGCGTCGGCAGGAGCTGCTGAAAACCGCCGGCAATTACCCGGGCGTCCACGACTACGAGCGCGCCCGGGTCGCGGGCGCCGCCCTGCGGCCGCTGGCGAGCCTGGTGCTGGTCATCGACGAATTCAGCGAGCTTCTGGCGGCCAGGCCGGAGTTCATCGACATGTTCCTCCAGATCGGCCGCATCGGCCGGTCGCTCGGAGTGCATCTGCTGCTCGCCTCGCAGCGGCTGGAGGAGGGCCGGCTGCGCGGCCTGGACACGTACCTGTCCTACCGGATCGCGCTGCGGACGTTCTCCGTGTCGGAATCGCGCGCGGCCCTCGGTGTGCCGGACGCGTACCACCTGCCGCCGGTGCCGGGCTCGGCCTGTCTGAAGACCGGCACCGGCGACATCATCCGCTTCAAGGCCGCGTACGTGTCGGGCCCTTACCGCGGCGGCCTGCCCGCCGCCGGTTCGGCAGGGGGGCGCCGGGCCGCGCTGTTCACCGCCGCGCACGTGCCCGTGAGCGGGCCTGTCGCGCCGCCGGAAGGACAGCCGGCCGGGGCCTTGGCGGACACCGTGCTGGACGTCCTCGTCCGCCGTCTCACCGGACGCGGACCCGCGGCGCACCGGGTGTGGCTGCCGCCGCTGGGCGCGGCGCCGAGCCTGGACGGGCTGGTGCCGCTCAGCGGGTCCGAGCGGGGGGCGCTGGGCGGCGGCGGGGCGCTGCGGGCGCCGGTGGGTGTCGTGGACAAGCCGTTCGAGCAGCGGCGGGACCCGCTGGTACTGGACTTCGCCGGCGCGGCGGGCCACGGCCTGGTCGTCGGTGGTCCGCGCAGCGGAAAATCGACGCTGCTGCGGACCCTGGTGGCGTCCTTGGCGCTGACGCACACCCCGCAGGAAGTGCAGTTCTACTGCCTGGACTTCGGCGGCGGCACGCTGCGCTCCGTGGCCGGACTCGCACATGTCGGCGGTGTCGCGGGGCGGCTGGAGACGGACCATGTGCGGCGCACGGTCGCCGAGGCCGCCGGTGTGCTAGCCCGCCGGGAAGAGCTCTTCCGCAGCCGCGGCATCGACACCATGGCGTCGTACCGCGCGCTGCGGGCGGCCGGCGAGCTGCCGGGTGAGCGCTGGGGCGATGTCTTCCTGCTGGTCGACGGCTGGGGCGCCTTCCGGCAGGAGCACGAGCACCTGGAGCCGGTCGTCGCGGACATCGCCGCCCGCGGTCTCGGCTTCGGCGTGCACCTGGTGCTCACCGCGTCACGCCATCTGGAAGTCCGCGCGGCGCTGAAGGACCAGCTGCTCAACCGCCTGGAGTTCCGGCTCGGCGACGCCATGGACTCCGAGATGGACCGCAAGGCGGCTGCGAACGTCCCGCCCGGTGCGCCCGGCCGCGGCATCATCCCTGGCGGGCTGCATTTCCTGGCCGGCCTGCCGCGTATCGACGGCCGCCAGGACACGTCGGACCTCGCCGAAGGCACAGCGGCCCTCGTCACGGCGGTGAACGACGCGTGGAAGGGCGAGCCCGCCCCGGCCGTCCGGATGCTGCCGCGCCTGTTGCCCGCGGCGCAATTGCCGGGCGGTGCCGCGCTCCCCGGGCACGGGGTGGCGATCGGCGTGGACGAGACGGCGCTGGCGCCGGTCCTCGTCGACTTCGACTCCGACCCGCTCCTGGTCGTGATCGGCGACGGCGAATCCGGCAAGACGGCCGTGCTGCGGCACATCGCCCGGCAATTGAGCCGCCGCTACTCGCCGCAGGAGGCCAGGCTGGTCGTCACCGATTACCGGCGCACCCTGCTCGGTGCGCTGCCCGAGAGCCACCTGGTGGAGTACATCACCGGGCCTGCCGCCCTGGAGACGCACATGGCCGCCGTCGCCACGCTCGTCCAGCGGCGCATGCCCGGCCCTGATGTGACGCCGCGGCAATTGCGCGACCGCAACTGGTGGACCGGCCCGCGGCTCTTCGTGCTGATCGACGACTACGAACTGGTCGCCTCGGGCGGGAGCCCGCTGGCAGGCCTCGTGGACGTGCTGCCGTTCGCGCGCGACGTGGGCCTGCGCTTCGTCCTGGCCCGCGCCGCGGGCGGGGCCGGACGCGCGATGTACGAGCCGTTCGTGCAGCGGGCCAAGGAGCTGGGAGCGCAGGCGCTCGTCCTGTCCGGCGACCCCGACGAGGGTGAACTGCT
Organism: Streptomyces sp. NPDC021020; assembly: GCF_044333285.1. Lineage (NCBI taxonomy): Bacteria > Bacillati > Actinomycetota > Actinomycetes > Kitasatosporales > Streptomycetaceae > Streptomyces > Streptomyces sp. NPDC021020. Next base: position 754,927 of record NZ_JBIRQQ010000004.1, on the reverse strand, counting down.
GGGCGGCATCCGGCCGCGCCGGATGCCGCCCGGGCGGGCGCTCTTCGCCGGGCGGCGGGGTGGCACGCGGCTGGTCCAGCTGGCGTGGGATCCGGAGTGAGCGGCCGGCCTGTGGACAACCGGATTCGACGAATGGCGACTTACTGCTACCATTTGATTACTGAGAGTGGTTGATCGGTTCGGGCTCAGGACTCCTGCTCGGAACCGCGGTGTCGACGGGGGACGGTCATGAAGTCGGAATGGGAGTGGGCGTTCGGATCCAGCGGTGACGCGGAGCCGTGCTCCGGCAGGGTTACCGGTACGCGGTCCGGTGCGCGCGGCACTTCGGCGGCGGTGGCGGAGCGGGCGGGCCCGGACGAACAGGGATCGCGGCTGGCGGATCTGGTGGCCGCCGCCGCGCGGAGTGCCCCGGCCTGCGGGACGCCGCAGGACCCCGTGGGGAAGAGCGCGAATGGCGCGCTGGCCGCTGAACTGACTGCGCTGCACGGGGGACACGGCGATCCGGACGCGCTCGTCGATGCCTTCCGGGAGAGCGTCGTGCTGATCCCGACCGTCGAGGGCGGGTTGCGCGCGGCGACCTCGGGCGGTGTGCGCTGGCTGTTCGCGTTCTCCGGCGGGGCGGAGCTGGCGCGATTCGCCGCCGCCGCCGGAAGTGCGCGCGGCTCGGCGGGCGGAGGCGCGGCCATAGCCGCGGGCGGGGGCCGGAAAGAGGACGTGGATGTGGATGTGGACTACGTGACCGTGCACGGGTGGCGGCTGCTCGACGAGGTCGTGCCCGCGGTCGGCGCCCCGGCCGGCGTGGCGCTCGACGTGGCGGGGCGGCTGCCGATGCTCTTCCCGCCCGCCACGGGTGTGGTCCCCGACTCGGCGGCGGTGGACGCCGAGGTCCTCAGCGGGGAGATCCCGTGACCGGGGGCGGCGGCTACGAGGTCAGGGAGACGGCGCTGACACAGACTGCCTCGGGGCTCGGCGGCGTCATCCACGAACTCCAGTCGATGGGCCAGGAGGCGGCCGCCGACGTCGGCCGCGGCTTCACGCACCTGAAACTGACGGGCATGCAGGTCGGACACGACGAGCTCACATCCGCCCTGGCCGGATTCTGCGACCGATGGGAATGGGGAGTGCGCGCCCTCGTCCAGGACGCCGATCAGATCGCGGAGCGGTTGGGCCTGGCGGCCGGCACGTACTACGAGATGGACCGTTACGCGGAAAAGACCCTGAAGGTGGTCGTGGCCTCCGCCGTCGGCAATCCCGGCCTGACGGAGGAGCAGGAGGAAGCCTCGTCGTGGAGCCGGATCGGTGCGGACAATCCCGTCGAGGACCTCCTCCACCCTGACTTCAGCGCCGCGTCCGCCCGGCAGGGCCTCTCCGACATGGGGCAGACCTGGCAGGACACCGCCCGCGACATGGTCCGAAATCCCGTGTCGGAGGCCGCGGCCACACTGACGGGGACGGACGAGCGCTACAACCGTTGGCTCGCCGGAGCTCCTGAGGGCGCTCATGGCGGGGGCGACCAGCCCCAGGGCGGCGGCTGATGGGTATCGGATCGCTCATCGACGGGGCCGGCGATATCGGTGGGCGGCTGTTGAACTCCGCCGAGCGCAAGACCGGCGCCCTCATCGACGACAACGCCCGCCTGGTCGTCGGCGGACTCGACGCCCTCGGCCTGAACCGCGCCGCGGACTGGACCGGCAAGACGGGCGACCACATCGCCGACGAACTCGGCGCGCACGTAACCGAACTGGACTTGGGCAGCAGCGACGACCCCGGTGAGCTGCTGCACGGCGACCCCGCACACATCCGTGCCACGGCCGCGCACCTGCGCCGACTCCACACCGCCTTCGACACCGGCCACCGCGGCATCTCGCGACTCGGCGCCGAGGAGTGGCACGGCCGAGGAGGGGACGCCTTCCGTGCGGTCTTCACACCCCAGCCTGCCGCATGGGGCCGCGCCGCGGGCGCATGCCGGGACGCCGCCGACACCCTGGAGCGCTACGCGTGCACAGTGGACTGGGCAAAGAGGCGGGCCGCGGAAGCGGTACGGCTGTGGGAGAGCGGTGTCCAGGCCCGCAAGAAGGCCGCCGCCGCCTACGACGAGCAGATGGCGCAGTACGAGGCGGCTCGCGCGGCGGGAGGCGAGGCCCCCGCACCGGCCCCTTTCACCGACCCCGGGACGGACGCCCGGGAAGCCGCGCGCAACATGCTGGCCGCCGCCCGCGAGCAGCGCGACACCATGGCCCGGTCCACGGCGGCAGCGCTGCACTCGGCGGCCGACCTCGCTCCGAAAATGCCGAGCTTCACGCAGCGGCTGTCCGCCCGCACGGAGGACCTGCTGAGCACCCTGCCGATCCGGCTGGAGCACGTCGCCGGCGGCATGGTCCGCACGGCATGCGACGCCGTCCGTTTCACCCGCGGCCTCGACCCCTACGACCCGTACAACCTGACCCACCCGGCGCAGTACCTGACACAACTGAACGCCACGGCCGCCGGACTGCTGGACCTCGCCGTACACCCCGAGAGGCTGCCGCCCGCCGTCCTCGGCACCGGCTGGGGCCGCGACGGCGACGAGGCGGCGGGCCGACTGCTCGCCAACCTGCTCTACGCCGTGGGCACGGACGGTGCGGCGGCCGCACGCGCAAGAGCCCCGGGCTGGCGCAGGGCGGTGCCGACGCACGGCACCACACTCAAGGACATCCGCGCGAGCCTGCGCGGCGGCCCCGACGGGCTGCAACCCGTCGACCCCGCCGACCAGCGCGCCCTGGAGGCCGCGGTGCCACGCAACCGCAACGGCAGCTTCCAGCGCTACCCGGACCCGCGGGGCCCCTGGACGGCGCGGCTCAACGCCGGAGGGATGAGCGTGCCGGGACGCTCCAACAACTGTGCGGATGCGGTGCGTTCTGCGTTGGAGACGTGGTACGGCAACCCGCAGGTGGCTGCGGCTCGGACCCTAACCCGCGATGAGAACGGTGAGTTCGACCTGCAAACCTCCGAGCGGAGCGGAGTGGAAAACGGCAACGCTTGGGGTGGTACGACCATGCGCTACACCGGCCCCGGGGTAGGAGCGTACGAGAAGGTAGCGGCCGAGCTACGCGGCTCAGGACACGGATCGAGTGCGTTGGTGCACATCGAATGGCCAATGCGCGAAGACGGCGAAATTACCTCACACGTCTTCACAGCGCTCAACCACGGCGGGTTGATCTATTGGTTCGACCCGCAATCCAGCACTGTGAGCACCGAGCCGATCTACTCCAACGCGGCACACATGTACCACTATTCCCTGGACCCGCAACGCAGACCAGCTACGTTGAGTGCCCATGCTGAAGTCAATGCAAGACCATAAGAGCCTTCGGTCGGAAAGGACAACAAATTGGATGCTGCGGAGGCTCAGCGTATTGTGGCGAGTCGCTACAGATGTCGACGCCAAGATGGCAGTGTGGCACCAATGTTCGCCACGGAGTTCGACGAGGGCTTCATCGTGATGCCATCGTCCCCACCCTCGGCACCGTTGCCACCGCCCCAACTGGGCGACCCACCACGGGTGTCCTCCCCAGGTACGGCGGCCATCATCGTCGACAAGCAGACCGGCGAAATGACCGTGCTGCCCTACCACGGGGAGGAGGGAACGGCCGAGGCCTATCGGCGGCTGCGCGCCCAGCCACCGCCCCCACCGGCGCTTCCCGCGCCTCGCCCGCGCAGCCGTCCGCACCGTCGCTGGGGATTTCGTAAGTCGGGCGACTCGGATACGTCCGGCACGGCGTGATACACGACCCGCGGCAGCGTCAGCGCAAGCTTTCGCGGTCGCGGAGGGCGATCGCCGTCCCGGCGATCAGCAGCAGGCCGGCGGCCGAAACAGCAAAAAGGTACGCGGCGGTGCGCTTCTCCCGTTGCCGGGCGGGGTCGGTCAGGGTGAGGGCTGCCGGGATCGCGGCGGCGCGGCCCTGGCGTACAGCCCGAGCTGGGGTCGGTGCCTCGATCGGGTGGGCGTCGTCGGTCAGGGCGCGGGCGGGGTCCACCACACCCCAGCCGACGAGCGCGTTGTGGCCTGGGGAGGTGCGCAGCGCCGTCTGCTCGATCTGGGCGACCACTTCCTGCGCGGTCCAGGTGGGGTGCTCGGCGCGGATCAGGGCGGCGACCCCGGACACGTAAGGGGCGGCGAAACTTGTTCCGTTGTCGACGCACTGGCCGCCGCCGGGCACCGTGGAGAGCATGTCCACGCCGGGAGCGGCGACTCCGACGAATTCCCCCGCCTGGGAGAACGGAGCGCGCTCGTTGTTGCGGTCCGAGGCCCCGACCGCCAGCACACCCGGATACCCGCCGGGATACGTGGTGCGGAACGCGCCGTCTGATCCGCCGTTCCCCGCAGAGGCGACGATCACGGCGTCCGCGCGTACGGCAGCCTCGACAGCGGCCTCCAGAGCGGGGGTACCGCGCGGGGTGTCCTGTGAGATGTTGACGACCCTTGCGCCGGCGGCAACGGCCTTTCGCAGGGCGTCGGCGAGGCCGTCCACGGTGCCGGTGCCGTTCGCGCCCGTTTGCCGGACCGAAATGAGGGTCGCCTGCGGTGCGAGTCCTACGAAGCCGGTCGCCGGGGAGGGACGGGCCGCGATGATGCCTGCCACCTCCGTGCCGTGACCGACCGGGTCGGTGGTGCCACGGCCCCTCGGGTCGGTCAGGTCCACGCTGCGCGGGACATCGACGGCGGTCGCAAGCTGCGGGTTCCGGGTGTCGATCCCGGAGTCGATCACCGCCACGGTGACACCCTTGCCCTGCGTGCTCTGCCACAGTCGGCCGAGCAGCAGTCGTTGCAAGAACCACGGCGTCTGCGCGACATCGGACGCCGGGAATGTGCATCCGCCGTCGCCGTCAAGGGCCGATGCGGTGCGGGGCGCAAGTGCACCGCCGGGCGCGGCCCCGGGACAGACCGGTACGACGGTCACCAGCGTCCCCAGTGCTCCCAGCGCCGCCGCGGCCGCCCGCGCGGTGGCCCGCCGCGCCTGACAGCGCCTCTCCGCTCCCCGTCCAGGCATGGCCGTCAGCCGAAGTAGGACGCGGCCTTCCTGTCCGCGGCGTTGTAATGCCCGCCGGCCATCTGCACTTTGCCCGCGATCGATTCCAGCACGCCGTGCATGTGATGGGTACGGTGCGCCCATTCGTGCGCGACGGCGTGGAAGGCGTGCTGCGCGTCGCCCTCCCAGTACCCGGCGACCGCACGCACACGTGTCAGCAGGTTGTCCAGGTCGCTCTGCAGTTGCGTCGCCTGATGCCTGATCACGCCGGCGGCCTCGTCGAGGGAGGCGTACGTGACCTTGAGCTGGCCGGGATCGAACATGAAATTCCCCATGGAGGTGGTGCGGCGACGCGCGAGATCAGCGGCAGCGCGGTGTATATGTCACAGACCGGCGATGCCGCTGCCCGGAGCGCCGCCGTTGATGTCGATGCTCTTCATGTCCTGGAGGACACCTTCGTCGGTCGTACCGGCCGTCACGTTCGTGTCGCGCACCGCCTGCTTGATTTTTCCGAGCAGCGTCGCCAGCACGCGATGGTCGTCGTTGATGAGAGCTTGCTGGGCGTTGAAAGCATTGGCGCCGATACCGCGCCAGTGGCCTTCGAGGTTGTCGATCACGGCCTGGAGCGCCCTGACCTGGCGGTCCATCGAGCCCACCATGACGTCGAGGTCGCTCTCGAGCCTGTTCAGCGAGGCGGTCGTGACTTTCATACCGGCCGTCATGGCGCAGCCCCTCCCCCGCATACAAAATGCATGCACACGGGCACGAATAGTTACCTTGCGTGCTCACTCTACCGACGCTCCGCCGACGGCTTTCAACACGACACTCTGCGGCTTGAGTTGCAACAAAGCCGGGAAGGGTTCGGACGCGTTCAGCGGATGACCGGTGGCACGGCATCGTCCCGACCGGGCCCCCAGTCCCACTCACCGGCGAACTCGGCCGGATATCGGGGGCGGTCGGAGTCCTCGCCCTTCCCGCTCGCGGAACCCGAGATACGTGGTGCGAATTCAGCTACCGGAGTGCGGCCCACCATACCGACGGCGGGCGGCCGGAGAGCCGACCCGGGCTCTCCGACGACGCCGGACGCAGCCGGAGGCTGCCCGGGGATGCCGGACGTCGGCGGTTCACCGGCGGGGCTGCCGCCGACAATGCCGTGGTTGCGGCCTCCAGGGGCGGGAAGCGGCCGCGACCCCGGCTCGTACGAGACCTTCGGCAGCACCTGCCGGGCGACATTCCTCGGCAATTGCGCAGGCTTCCCGGGCGCCCCGGCGTCGCGGGAATGGTCGCGCGCAAGAGCACCGCTCATGAACGGAAGGGAAGCGTTCCCGGGATGGGGGACACCGACGAAGGCCCCGCCACCGTTGCCGTTCGGCTGCGGACCGGACTGCGCCTGCACCACGAGCGCCGGTGCTCCGGCCGACTGCGTACGGGTGAGGGGCATCCCTGCGCTGTCCGGCACCGCCGCCGGTGGGGAGCCGGAAGCCGCCGCAATGTCCCGCATGGCCTCTCCCCCGGTTCCTGTCTCCGGCGAACTGCGTACGGGTGCGGGCACGGCCGGGCTCGTGACCGCGTCGCCGCGAAGGACGTCGGTCCGGCGCGTCTGCGACGGGGGCACGAACGGCGACGGCATCGGCGGAAACTCCGGCGGCTCGGCCGTCCCGATGACCGTTGCCGAGAGGGAGTAGGACTGTGCCAGCTTGCGCATCTGGTCGGCCGCCTCGATGCGGGCGGTCTCCAGCTCGGTGTGGGCGCGGGCCATCTGCGTCTGGGCGTCCGGGTCGTGGCGGATGGTGGGGTCGTCCCGGAGGGTGGCGTAGGCCACCCGGGCGGCGGCAGGGACGGGTGGCATGTCGCGTTTGACCGCCCGCAGGGTGTCCGCCGCGTGGGTGAGGGCGTTGGCGGTGGCGTGCGCGTAGTCGCTCAGCCCCAGCGTGGCTCTGGCGACGTGCCTGCCCCATTCTCGGAAGGCGGCGCCGGAGGTGCCCTCCCAGTCGACGAGGGCGATGTGCCGGTCGAGGTCCGCGCCGATCCGGGCGATCACCTCGACGGCCAGGCCGAGGTGATCGCCGACGGACGCGATCGCCTCGGGGTCGGCGTGACGGATCATGGCCAGCAGTTGCTCGTGAGTGGAAGTCTCGAAGTCCGCCCGGCCGGGGGCTGTCGCGGGGGCATTCGCGGAGAAGTCCTGACGTGCGGTCATCCTGGGCCTCCCGCGCCCGCCTCGGCCCGGGCGCCGCGGGCGGAGCGGTCCGGTTCCCGGCCGTAGCCGCGGAGGATCCGGTCGTTCAGGTCCAGGAGCCTGCGCTGCGTGCCGAGGTCGACGTCCGTGAACGTCGCATGCCCGATCCGCAGCGCCAGGCTCATGGCCCCGATCTGGTCGGCCAGGGTCCGCGAGAGTCCTTCGAGGTGGTCGTGCACATGCGCGTACGCCGTCGCCAGGTCGTCGGCCTCGCCGAACCCGGTACCGAACCGAGCGGGAGCGACGCGGTGCTCGCCGATGCGCTGCGGGGCGGCTTCGGAGGCGTCCAGGTCGGCGAGCAGGCCGTCCACGCGTTTCCTGAAACCACGGAGGTTTTCCAGCGCGACGTACAGGCCGCCGCCGCTGTCGCGCGGTGCGCTCATCGGATGGTCGTTCCTCCCCTTGAGTACGGGTGGGGCCACTTGATCAACGGGGGCACCTTAGGCACGTTCGCCTGCGGCCACGTCACGACCCCTGTGGCCGCGCCGCGCTCGCGGTGTCCAACATCGGGCCTGACGGGATGAGCGCGGACCACCCGATCGGGATCGGCAGGGGGTTGACGTCCGCGTAGCCCAGCCGGGCCGCGGCCTGACCGGTCGGCTGCCGCGCGTCGGCGGCCCTGCCGGCCGCGGCGCTGTCGTTGGTGCGGGGAACGGCGTAGCGCAGGCCCGTGTCGGTGACGAGGTAGCACGTGCCGCCGCTGACGTCGCGGCCACTGACTTCCCGGTAGAGCAGGCCGCTTCCGGGTGTGACGTACGCGGAGGCGGTGCCTTCGACGATCGGCTCGGGGTATTGCCGGCCGGCCCACATCCTCAGGCGCGGCGCGGACGGCGCGGCATATCCGCCGCGAAGGACGACACACACCACCTCGCGGGGTGAATCCCCTGTCGCGGTGTTGACCTGCTGCGGGTCGCCCCGGGGCCAGTCGGAAGGCAGAAAGGCGTGCTGCGGGCCGGTGGGGAGGCTGGTCCTGACGGGATCCGTCTGTGCGTTGGCCTGGAGGAGCAGGAGCGCCGCAAAACGGGTGACCGGGGCGGCGCCGTGCATTGTGACGACGTAGTACTCCTCGCCGGCTGCCGAGGTGGCTTGCAGGACGGTGCCGACGGCGGCGTGGCCGGTGGGCGCTGCGCCGTTCCGCGCCGGGGTCCCGCGGCCCTCGACGACCGGGAAGTCGATCGGAGTTCCGGAGGGCAGCGTGGCGAGCCAGGTGTCCGTCACGGTCTGCGGCTTCGGATCCTCGCCGAAGAGGGTGCGCACGAGCAGGCTCGCGTCACCGCCGCCTGCGCCGCGTGTGGCCTTGCCCGCCTTCCCGAGCCGGAATTTGGTGCCGCCGGCATCGACGAGGTACGGCCTCCCCTGCTCGTCCTGGACGTAGAGCACCTGGTCGCCGGTCAGCTCGGAAGGGCCGCTCACGGCTGCCCTCTCGTCGCGGCCCAGGACGAAGGCGGCCTGCCGCACGCTCCGGCCGGTGCCGCCGTCAGAACGGTCGCAGACCGCCCAGACCTTCGCCTCGGCGGCTTCCGCGGGGCTGGGCAGGCGGTCCGGCGCGTAGGGGATGCCCAGCGCCGCACCGCGTTCGAGCCCGCTGTGGTCGAGCACCGACTCCCTGACCTTGATGACGTCGTAGCCGCGGGGATCGAGGAGCAGCCGTGCCGAGGCCATGTTGAGCACCGGGTGCAGGGCGGGCTTACGGGTGCCGACGTCGTTCAGCACGACGTAGCGCGTGGTGGACTCGTCGGCGACGATCACATGCTTGCCCGGCGCGTCCCAACCCGTCGGTGCCGAGGGGCTGACGAGGCCCCAGGCGCCGAAGCCCGCGAGCAGGACGGCCCCGAGGACGAGACCCGGCAGCAGGGCGTGCAGCGGCCGTGGGGCGCCTTCGTCGGAGCCCGTGGGGCCGGGTCGCAGGAAGGCCGCCACCACACGCCTGCGGGCGAACGAGTAGGCGTTGAGCTGTTCCTTGCGTGAGGCCATGGCTCGGCGCTTCCCCCGGAGGTGGTGTCCGCAGCGGCCGGATCCGCCGCGCGGGCCGCCCAGCGGGCGGGATCCCCCCCACTATGCCGGATGCGCTGATTGTCAGAGGTTGCCGCTACCGTGAGGGAAAGTCATGGTGTGCCCGGAGATGGGGTGTTGGGGAATGCGCACGAACACGACATCACGCCGGGGCGGCGAGGCAAGCGCCGCGTCTCCCGTGCGTCCGGCACCGCGCGTCCGGCGGGCCGGAGGGCCATGGCTGCGGCATCTCGTGCTGCTGGAGGTGGCGGCGGCCCTGCTGTTGTCCGGCGCGGTCGCCGGACCGGCCGCGCTGGTGCCCCTCGGTCTGACGGCGGCGATCCTGGTGGCGGCCGCGACCGTGCGGCACCAGGGTCTGCCGCTACCGGAGCGGTCGGCCGTCGCGCTGGCGATACGGCGCAGGCAACGGCGGGCGGCGAGCGCCCCGGTGGGTCTGCTCGACCCGCTGCCGGCGCCGCTCGCCGAGTGCGATCCCGCGCTGCGCGCCTACGCTTTCGCCGGTCGTGGCGGGCGAAGCGCAGGGATGGTGGGCGACGGCACGTTCCTGACGACCGTGCTGGTGGTGCGGGCGGAGGACAAGCTCTTGCGCTCCTCCCGGCCGTTGCCGCTGGGTCCGCTCTGCGACGCGCTGGAGGTGGAGGACATCAGGCTGGCGTCGGTGCAGGTCGTCCAGCATGTACGTCCGACGACCGCCGCGCACGTACCCCCTCGGCCGACATCGTCGGACACCTCTCGGCCGCCCCCGCTACACACAGCCCGCGTCACCTGGGTGGCGCTGAGGCTGGACCCGGACATGTGCCCTGCGGCGGTTCTGGCCCGCGGTGGCGGGATGGTTGGCGCCCAGCGGGCGGTACTGCGGGCGGCGGACCAGCTGGCGAGCCGCCTTGCAGGTGCGGGCTTCGACGCCGCGGTGCTGGACCGGGAGGGGCTGATCGCAGCACTCGCGGCCTCGGCATGTCTTGCGCCAGTGGACACCGCCCCCGCCGACGCGGGGCAGCGCCGGACGGTGGAGCACAGCCACGCGTGGCGTTGCGACGGCCGCCTGCACACCACGTACGGGCTGGGCGATGTGTCCGCCGCCACCCGCGCGGTCGCCGCTCTCACAGGGGTACCAGCGACGGCGTGCAATTTCGCGCTGGTGCTGGCTCGCGGCCCAGGAGGTACGCCGGTGGCAGAGGGGTATCTGCGGGTCACAGCCGATGACGAGCGCGCGCTGGCGGCGGCGTGCGGCGAGTTGGAGGCGGTGGCGCGCCGGCAAGGGGTGGAGCCGGCGCGGCTGTTCCACGAGCAGTTGCCGGGCCTGCTGGCCACGTTGCCGCTGGGAGGCACCTGTTGACGCCCGCACGGCGGGTGGGCCGGACGGTGTGGAGGCGCCGACCGGCCGGTGGGACGGGGGCGGCACTCTCCGAGGCGTGGCCGGGTTTCGGCCTGCGCGGTCCGCGGCGCACTGCTCTCGCCTCGTCCCGGTCCCTGTGGGGGACGCTGTCGCTGCCGCTCGGTGACGACGGTGTGGTGGCCGGGAGGGACGAGGCGGGCGATCCTGTGGTCCTCGGGCTTTTCCGGACCGCCCAGTTGGACGCCGTGGTGATCGGCAGCGCGTGGACGGCGCAGGTGCTGGCGCTGCGTGCGATCGACGCCGGGGCGGAGGTGGTCGTCGAGTCGGCGCGCCCGCCGGTGTGGGCGCCTCTTACCGCGCACGCCGCAGCCGGAGGGCGGTGCGCAGCGATCCACGGCGTGGGGGAAATCCCTGATCGGGAGCCGGAGTTGTCGGGGCCGGTCCTCGTCGTCCGGGATTGCGGGGCGCAGCCACCGCGGAAAGGGCCTGCGCGGGCGCCGTGGCAGGCGGTGCTAACGCTGCTGCCGTTCCTCGGACCGCACACGGCGGGGCTGCTGGCGGAGGCAGATCTCGTCGGCGTCCAGCGGGTCTCGCCTCAGGAAGCGGAAGTGCTGGCCCGCACGCTGCGGTTGGCCCCCGAGCAGGCGGCTGCGCTGCCCGGGCTCGACGACGGCGCGATGCTGTGGTGCACCGCGCGGCACCGGGTCTTCGTGCGGTGGGAGCCGACGGCCGCCGAGACAGGGCTGCTCGGCGAGGCCCGGCGTATCGACTGAACGACCGCTCCTCTCCGGCCGGAGCGGGCCAGAACGCGGAACCGTACTTCTCGCGGAACGGTCTCCTACGGTGACGGCGGACCGGCCGCCCGTAGGCGCGGCAATGTACCGCGGCGCGGGTATATACCGAGCGTGGGGAAGAGCGCGGCACAGGGCGCCGGTGAATCCTCGCAGCGTCCAACCCCGGCCGCCGGGTCGCCTGCCGGAATGAGCGAAGCCGGAACAAGACGGCCTGACGACGGACGTACCCCGGCGATTAGGCTGTCCGTCGAGAGCGGCAGGAAGCGGCGGAGGGCCTCGCCCTGCGGCGTACGGGGCGGGGAGACGCTACGGGGCAACTCCCCGACGCAGACCGGGAGGCACAGTGAACAGCGATCGGGACGACAACCGCGCGGGCGGGGCCGCCCCTGTCGACGCACCGGCCGAAGGCGACGTGACGGGCGAATACCGCTTCGATTTCACCCCGCCGGCCTGGTACATGCAGAACGGCAGCGGGAGCGCCGGCACGGAGGAGGAAGAGCCCGAAGAGGCCGAGCCTGTGGCGCCCGCTGCCCCGGTGACGCCCGGATCGCACGGCGCGACGCCGGAGTCCGGCACATCCGCGGCACAAGAGGCCCCGCAGGCGCCGGTGTGGGAACCGCTGCCGCCGCGCAGTGCGCAGCAACCTGCGTCAGACTCCACTCCGTTGGCGGGTGCGGGCTCCTGGTCGGCCACCGCCGTGCCGCTGCCGCCCGTGGTCACCGGCCCGGCGGCCGAGCGGCCGGTCTGGTCCGGCATCCCGGTCACGTCGGCCGCAGCTACTCCCGCGGCAGCGCCCTTCCCTGCGGAAGCGGAACCCGAGACGGAGCCCGAGGCGGAAGCGGAAGCAGAGGCAGCGCCCGAGCCGGTCGCGGCACAGGGGGAGGAAGCAGAGCCGGAGGAGCCGGGAGGCCGCGCGACCGTGCGGTTCTCCGCGGCGGCTCTGCGACAGGAGATCGAGGAGCGTGCAGGGGTGCGGATCGAGGACGTGGGGCAGGCGGGTCCGCTCGGACCGCCGCCTCCGATGGCAGAGCCGGAGGACGCGATGCCCGAACCGCTCGCACCCGCCCCCGCCCCCGAGCCCGAGGACGCTCGGGTGGAGGCGCCCGCGCCGTTCGCCGTTGCCGCAGCGGAGCCGGAGGACGCGCGGCCGGCCGAGCACGTGCCCGTCTGGACTCCGCTTCCCCAGCCGCCCGTGACGGATCCCGCGCCCTGGGCACCGCCCGGTCCGCAGAGTGCGATGCCGCCGTTGCCGCCGCACTTCGAGCGGGCGGAGCCGCAGCAGCCGACGCCGGAGTCCTCGCAGGCCTTCCCGGAACCCGCCGGCCCGCCGGTCTCGCCGAGCGCTCCGCCGCAGGGGCCCGCTGCCGTATATCCCCCGCCGCAGGGACCGGCCGCCGGCTACCCGCCGCCGCAGGGACCCGCCGTCTACCCTGCCCCGGGGCCCGCGGCCCCTGTCCCGTACCCGGGTCCGACCTACCCCGCCCCCGCGGCGCCCGTGCCGGCACAGCCCGAGGCGCAGAGCGGTTACGGCTTCCCCCAGCCTGCGCAGAACCTGCCCGCACCTGCACCCGCACCCGCACCCGTTCCCCAGCCCGAGCCGACCCCGGCCCCCGCCCCGGCGCCTGCTCCGGTCGAGCCGGCTCCGCAGAGTGGCTACGGTTTCCCGCAGCAGGCCGCACAGTTGCCCGCTCCTGCTCAGCCCAACCCTCAGGGCAGCTACGGATTCCCGCCCGCCTCTCAGGGCCAGGGCGTGGTGCCGACCGGGCTGCCGCAGCAGGCCACCCCTGTGGACGCGCGGGGGGCGGTACCGCCGCAGGGCGGTTACGGCTTCCCGCCGGCCCAGTACCCGGGGCAGCCGCAGGGCGCGGCGGCAGAGCCGGAAGCAGCGGGCCCGCTGCCTCCGCTGCCCGCACAGGGGGGCTACGGATTCCCGCAGCAGCCTCCCGCCCAGAATCTCCCGGCTCCTTATCCCGCGCAGCAGGGCCCCACCGCGATTCCGGGACAGATGCCCGGGCAGATTCCGGCGCAAGGACCGGTGCCGCCGCAGGGCCAGATTCCCGGTCAGCTTCCGGAGCCTGGTCCCGTAGCTGCTCCCGGGCCGGATCCGAGGCTGCAGGACCCGGCAGCAGCGCAGGCTCACGCGCCGGCGCAGTCCCAGGCGCAGCCGCCGGCTCCCGCCCCGGCCGGCCCCGTCGACCCGCGGTCCGGCGGCTGGCCGACGGTGACGCCGGATCAGCGGCAGCGCACCGCGCAGGGCGGGGCTCCGCTGGGCTACACCGCGGCCGTCGAACTGTCCTCGGACCGCCTGCTGCGCAACCAGCCCAAGCCCAGGAAGCCCGGAGCCAACGCGCAGCCGAGCCGTTTCAAGATCGGCGGCAAGAAGGAGGAGGCGGAACGGCAGCGCAAGCTGGAGCTGATCCGCACTCCGGTGCTGTCGTGCTACCGGATCGCGGTGATCAGTCTCAAGGGCGGCGTCGGGAAGACGACGACCACGACCGCGCTCGGGGCGACACTCGCCAGCGAGCGGCAGGACAAGATTCTCGCGATCGACGCGAACCCGGACGCGGGCACGCTCGGCCGCCGGGTGCGCCGGGAGACGGGCGCGACGATCCGCGACCTGGTGCAGGCGATCCCGTACCTCAACAGCTACATGGATATCCGACGGTTCACCTCGCAGGCGCCGTCCGGGCTGGAGATCATCGCCAACGACGTGGACCCGGCGGTGTCGACGGCCTTCAGCGACGAGGACTACCGGCGGGCGATCGACGTGCTGGGCCGGCAGTATCCGGTGATCCTCACCGACTCGGGCACCGGTCTGCTCTACAGCGCGATGCGCGGGGTGCTGGACCTGGCCGACCAGCTGATCATCGTGTCGACGCCGTCCGTCGACGGTGCGTCGAGCGCCAGCACGACACTGGACTGGCTCTCGGCGCACGGCTACGCCGACCTGGTGGCGCGCAGCATCACGGTGATCTCCGGGGTGCGCGAGACGGGCAAGATGATCAAGGTCGAGGACATCGTCGCGCACTTCCGGACACGCTGCCGCGGTGTGCAGGTGGTGCCGTTCGACGAGCACCTGGCGGCCGGCGCCGAAGTGGACCTCGACATGATGCGGCCCAAGACCCGGGAGGCGTACTTCCACCTCTCGGCGATGGTCGCCGAGGACTTCTCGCGGGCGCAGCAGGCGCAGGGGCTGTGGACGGCTGACGGCCAGAGCCAGCCGCCGCAGCTGGCTCCGCCGATGCCCGGGCAGTACGGGGCTGCGCCCTACCCCGGAGCCCCGGCCGGCTACCCGGCACCGGGTCAGCCGGGACAGGCAGGCCAGCCCGCGCAGCCGGGGCAGCCCGTCCCGCCGGCGCAGCCGCAGCAGCCGTACGGCCAGCCCCCGATGCCGCCCGGCCAGTTCCCGCCGGCGCAGTACGGGGCTCCGCCGCAGGCTCCGCAGGCGTACCCGCCGGCCGGACCCGCGGGACAGCCGCCCGCCGCGCCGTTCCAGCCGCAGTCGCCGCAGCCCCAGGCGCCCCAGCCGCAGCAGGGCTGGCCGGCACCGCAGCCGGGCGCCGAGCAGGGGTACGGCTACCCGCCGCCGCCTCCGCCCCAGCAGTAGTAGCAGCGGTCGCCGGCCGCCCCGCGGGAGCGGGCCGGGCGGCTCCGCGCCGGTCACGCCAAGGGCCGCTGCCGTGGGTCTCCACGGCGGCGGCCCTTGGCGTGTATGGGTTGTCCGGGTCGGGATACCTCAGCGGTCGTACACGGGGTCCCCCCGGGGATGCAGTCGTGGACGGGAAGAATCCGCCCGTGGTCCGTCGCGGACGGGGTCGGCGAGAACGGACGATAGGGACATCCTGATCGTCCGCAACGCGCACCTCACGAGGACCAGCCATGATCGAGGCCCACGCACTGACCAAACGCTACGGTGAGCGCACCGCCGTGTCCGACCTCAGCTTCACCGTCCGCCCGGGCGCCGTGACCGGTTTCCTCGGGCCGAACGGAGCGGGCAAATCGACCACGATGCGTATGATCCTGGGACTCGACGCCCCGACCTCGGGATGGGCGACGGTCAACGGCAAGCGGTACGCCGAGCACCGCGCGCCGCTGCACGAGGTCGGCGCGATGCTGGAGGCACGCGCGGTCCACACCGGGCGCACCGCCTACAACCACCTGCTGGCGCTGGCCGCGACCACCGGGATCACCCGCCGCAGGGTGGACGAGGTGGTCGACATCGTCGGTCTGCGCGACGTCGCTCGGAAGCGGGCGGGCGGATTCTCCCTGGGCATGGGCCAGCGGCTCGGCATCGCGAGCGCCCTGCTGGGCGATCCGGCGACGCTGGTCCTGGACGAGCCGGTGAACGGGCTGGATCCCGAGGGGATCCTGTGGATCCGCAATCTGCTCAAGGGCCTGGCCGCGGAGGGCCGGACGGTCCTGCTCTCCTCGCATCTGATGTCGGAGATGGCGCTGACTGCGGAGTATCTGATCGTCATCGGCCGGGGCCGGCTGATGGCCGATGTGTCGGTGGCGGAGTTCGTCACGGCAGCGGGCGGCACTGTGCGGGTGCGGACGGACGAGGCGGCGCGGCTGCGGACGCTGCTCGCGGGGCCGGACGTGTCGGTGAGTTCCACCGAGCGGGACGTCCTGGATGTCACCGGTCTGAGCAGCGACCGGATCGGCCGCATAGCGGCGGAAGCCGGGATCGCCCTGGCCGAGCTGACTCCTCGGCAGGCGTCCTTGGAGGACGCGTTCATGGAGATGACGCGGGAGGCGGTCGAATACCAGGCCGTCCCGGCACACGAGCGGGAAGGACAGCCGGCATGACGATGACGACGGGCACGGCCGTGGCGGGCGGCTTCCCGTCCCCGGCCTCGACGGCCGGCGGGCGTGGCGAGGTGACCCAGCTTCGGGTGCTGCACTCGGAGTGGATCAAGATGCGCACTCTCCGGTCCACGTTCTTCACCCTGATAGCTGCCGTGGTGGCGCTCGTCGGGCTGGGAGCGTTGTTCGCGGCGTTCACCGCGGGCCACTGGGATCACATGAGCGCGCGGGAGCGGGCGAGCTTCGAGCCCGGTCTCACCAGCCTGCGTGGGTATTTCCTGGCGCAGCTCGCGGTGGGTGTGCTGGGTGTGCTGGTGGTCAGCGGTGAGTACGCGACGGGGATGATCCGGGCGTCGCTCACGGCGGTGCCCCGCAGGCTGCCCGTCCTGTGGGCGAAGGCCGCGCTCTATGCGGCGGTCACCTGGGCGCTGATGACGGCGGGCGCGTTCGTCGCCTTCCTGGTCGGCCAGGCCCTGCTGGCCTCCCACCATGTGGGGACGTCGCTGGGCGCCCCGGGCGAGCTGCGCCAGGTGATGGGTGTCGGCCTGTATCTGACTGTCGTGGGATTGCTGGGCGTGGCGATAGGCGCGCTCATCAGGAACACGGCGGGCGGGATAGCCACGGTGTTCGGGCTGCTGCTGGTGGTGCCGGTCCTCGCCGAGGCGCTGCCCACGTCGTGGGGAGACCACATCGACCAGTGGCTGCCGAGCAACGCGGGCCAGTCCGTCCTCACCCTGCACCAGGAGGCGCATACGCTGGCGCCGTGGACGGGATTCGCGGTGTTCTGCCTGTACGCGGTGGCAGCGCTCGCAGCTGCCGCGGTGCTGCTGCGGCGGCGCGACGTATGAGGGCGGCGCCATGACGGCCGTCCCGCCCGCGTCCGGCGGCGCCGGCCCATGGAAGGCGGAGGGGCCGGACGGTGGGTCCCTCCGGGCCGTGGGGCGGCAGCGGTGGCGGCCCGAGGGGGTCGTGGAGCGCGCGAGGTCGGGGGCGGAGCGGCTGGCCCGGAAGGGGTATGCGTGGGTCGGGTCGTGGCTGCGGCTGTCGCCGGCGGCGGTGGACGCGGTGCTGGCGACGGGGCTGTTCATGGCCACGGTGGCGGCGCTGCGCCGGCCCATCGGCGACGAGCCGGCGCTGCTCGTGCCGCTGCACGCTGCGCTGGTGCTGCCGCTGGTGTGGCGGCGGCGGGCGCCGATGACGGTGTTCTGCTGCATCGCGGGGGCCGCCTTCGTCCAGTGGGCGTGCGATGTGCGGATCCCGACCGACGTCACGCTGCTGCTGGCGCTGTACGCGGTGGCCGCCTACAGCACCCGGCGCCGGACCCTGCTGGCCTTCGGCGTGCTGGAGTTCGGCGTCCTGCTGGCCACGCTGCGGTGGTCGGTGCACGACCGGGGCACGGGGACGTTCGTGTCGCTGTCGGCGATGGCGACCGCGGCGATGGTGCTCGGGCTGAACATGCGCAGTCGGCGGGACAGGTTGGCGGCGCTGGAGGACCGGGCGGTGCGGTTGGAAAGGGAGCGGGACCAGCAGGCGCAGTTGGCGGTGGCCGGGGAGCGGGCAAGGATCGCCCGGGAAATGCACGACATCGTGACGCACAACCTGTCGGTGATGGTGGCGCTCGCGGACGGTGCGTCCTTCGCGCAGCGTCAGTCGCCGGAGCGGGCGGCGGTCGCGATGCGGCAGGTGTCGGCGACCGGACGGCAGGCCATCACGGACATGCGGCGCTTTCTCGGGGTGCTGCGGGCCGACGAGCCCGACGCGCTGCGGCACCCGATGCCGGGCATCGGCCGGCTCCCGGCGCTGGTCGAGCAGGTGCGGGCGGCGGGGCTGCCGACCCGGCTGAGCGTGACGGGTGACCCGGCGCCGGTTCCGGCGGCGGCGCAGCTGACGGTCTACCGGCTCGTGCAGGAGGCCCTGACCAATACGCTCAAGCACGCGCCGGCGAAGGCCCGGGCCGATGTGCGGATCGGCTGTGCGCCGGAGGAGGTGACCGTGACGGTGACCGACGACGGCGCGGGTGCGGGACCCGTGCCCGACCTGGGGCGGCCCGCGGGGCACGGACTGCACGGGATGCGGGAACGTGCCGCGGTGTACGGCGGGCGGCTGACGGCCGGGCCGCTGCCCGGCGGTGGCTGGCAGGTGGCCGCCGTGCTCACCTTGACGACCCCGGAGGAGTTGTGACCACTGAATCAGCACCGCCGGCCGCGCGGCAGGCGGCCGATTCCCCGGCGGCCCGGCGGGCAGACCCGGCGATCCGGGTGCTGCTGGTGGACGACGAGCCGTTGCTGCGGATGGCCTTCACCATGGTGCTCGACGCGCAGGCCGACATGGCGGCGGTGGGCGAGGCGGGTGACGGGGCGCAGGCGGTGCGGCTGGCGCGGCAGTTGCGTCCGGACGTGGTGCTCATGGATGTCCGGATGCCCGGGACCGACGGTATCGAGGCGACGGCGCGGATCGTCGAGAGCTGCCCGGAGTCGAGGGTGCTGATCCTGACGACCTTCGATCTGGATGAGTACGCGTTTGCCGGGCTGCGCGCCGGGGCGTCCGGTTTCCTGCTGAAGAACGCGCTGCCCGAGGAGTTGCTCACCGCGATCCGCTCGGTGGCCGCGGGTGACGCGGTGGTGGCGCCGCGGATCACCCGGCGGCTGCTGGAGCACTTCGCGCATCAGCTCCCCGCGCCGGGCGGGGCGGAGGGACAGGAGAGCGCCGAGCGGCTGGCGCGGCTCACGGCCCGGGAGCGCGAGGTGCTGGTGGAGGTCGGCCGGGGCTTGTCCAACACCGAGATCGCGGCCTCGCTGCATCTGGCGGAGGCCACGGTGAAGACCCACTTCAGCCGGATCCTGGTCAAGCTGGAGCTGCGGGACCGCGTGCAGGCGGTGGTCTTCGCCTACGAGTCACGGCTGGTCCACCCGGCCTGAGCCGCCCGCCGGACGCGGTCAGGCGGGAAGCGGTCCTTCGTCGGCGGGGTCCTTGGCCTGTTCGGCGGCGGTGACGAGGTCGCGGGCCCGCTTCACGTCGTCGGCCATCCGCTCCAGCAGCGCATCGATGGTGTCGAACTTCTCCATGCCCCGCAGGTAGGCCAGGAAGTCGACGGCGACGTGCAGGCCGTAGAGGTCCAGGTCGACGCGGTCGATGGCGTAGGCCTCGACGGTCCGGGCGGTGCCGTTGAAGGTCGGGTTGGTGCCGACCGAGATCGCGGCGGGCATGGCCTCGTCGCCGACCCGCAGCCAGCCGGCGTAGACGCCGTCGGCGGGGATGGCGGTGTGCGGCAGCGTCTCGACGTTGGCCGTCGGATAGCCGAGGTCGCGGCCGCGCTGCGCGCCGCGTACGACAACGCCCTCGACACGGTGCGGCCGGCCCAGCACCTCGGCGGCGCCCTCGACATCGCCCGCGCCGATCAGCCGCCGGGTCAGGGAGGAGGAGAAGGGCTCGCCGCCGCCCGCCTCGCCGCGGACGAAGAGGTCGACGACCTCCAGGTCGTAGTCGTACTTCAGGCCGAGCGCGGAGAGGAACTCCACGTCGCCGGCCGCCTTGTGGCCGAAGCGGAAGTTGGGGCCCTCCACGACGTGGCGGGCGTGCAGGCCGTCCACCAGGACGGTGCGGATGAAGTCGCTCGGCGACAGCTGGGAGAATTCGCTGGTGAAGGGGAGGATCAGCAGGGCGTCCACACCGAGGGCGGCGATCAGCTCGGCGCGGTGGTGGTGGGCGGAGAGCAGCGGCGGGTGGCTGCCCGGCCGGACGACCTCGCTCGGGTGCGGGTCGAAGGTCACGACCACCGACGGAATCCGCAGCTCGCGCGCCCGCTGCACAGCGCGGCCCATGATCAGCTGATGGCCGCGGTGGACTCCGTCGTAGGAACCGATGGTGACGACGCAGCGCCCCCAGTCACCGGGAACGTCGTCCAATCCCCGCCAGCGCTGCACCTTGACGCTCCGCTTCCTCGCTGAATCACTGAGTCTCACTTTTCTGCAAGGCCAAGACTGCCATGCCGGTGCCCGCAGGCGCGCGTCCCCCCTGGGCAGGGGCCCGCGATTCGGCACACACCCGCCGGGCGGCCCGGCGCTGCGCGGCGGCGTACGGCCCGGCGGGTCACGGGGTGCGGGCGAGGCGGCGGCGGGCGCTGGGGCCGAGGAGCGGGTCCCAGATCGCCGTGTCGGTGAGCCAGGTCAGCAGGAGCCGCGCGAAGTCGGGCGTGGTGAGGGCCAGTTCGACGACGCGGCGGTCGAAGCGCGCGGCCCCCTCCGGAGTGCGCCCGAGCAGCAGGGCGACCCGGCGGACCAGGTCGTGGGTGAGGGGCGGCGGCCGGCGGCCCGCACCGGCGGCCGCCGCGGTGAGGAGCGCGTCGAGTACGTCGGGGTCGCGCTCGGTCTCCAGCGCGACGTCCAGCAGCTCCTGCCGCAGCGGCCGCGACAGATGGCTTCCCGGCGCGGCCAGGACGGCGACGAGGGCGCCGCGTACGGGGGCGGGGTGCTCGCGCAGCAGCGCCGTGGTGAACGGCAGCACGACGGACCGGACGCCGGGGCCCTGTTCGAGCCGCACGTCCAGGAAGCGGGCGGCCCCCGCCGCACCGGCCGGGCGGTACCGCAGGTGGTCCTGGACCATCGCCGCCGTCCTGCGCGCGAGCGCCGGCTCGGTCACGGCGGCCAGCTCCGCCAGGAGGTCCGCTTCCTCGCAGTCGGGCAGCGCGGACCGCAGCCGGGTCCGGAAGGCGGCGAGCACGGGCTCGGGATGGGTGGGCAGGGCCGCGGCGAGGGCGGCGGCGGGCAATCGCGGGTCGGCTGCGGCGAAGTGGTCGAGCGCGGCGGGCAGGTGGCGGCCGCGGGTGGCCGGGTCCCGGACGAGGATGCCGAGCGCCGCGCCGTGCAGCGAGGCGTCGCCGGGGCGGGACAGGATCGCGAGGGCGGCGTAGCGGAGCAGCTCCCGGTCGGCGCCGGAGCGGACGGCGAGCGCCGTACGCGGCCCGTACGCGGCGGCCGCGGCGTGGCGCACGGGGCGCGGGTCGTGCGCCCAGCGGTCCACGGCGCGGCAGACCGCCGACGGCTCGTCCTCGGCGAGCGCGGCGAGCAGCTCGTCGGCGCGGGGGTGGGCGGCGGCGACCAGGGCCTCGGTCAGGTCGTCCACGGCGAGCCCGCGGTGGGTGTGCAGCAGGGCCTGCGCCGCGGAGGCCACGGTCAGCCGCGGTCCCGGCATGCCCGGCGGCGCCTGGAGCGGGCGGTCGTCGTCGAACCAGCCGCACACGGCGGGCAGCACCGCGGCGGGCGTCCCGCACAGCAGGTCGGCCACGGCGGTCAGGAAGCGGTCGGTACGCTCCGGGCCGCCGGCGGCGCCACGGGTCCGGCCGCCGGACGGGCTACCCGGCGGCCCGTCGGCGGGGAGCAGCAGCCGCAGCAGGTCGAGGCGCTCGGCGAGCGGCAGCCGGACGCGGCGCCAGAACCATGGCCCGAAGTCGCCGAGGCCGCCCATGCCTTCCGGGGTGAAGCCGCCGCGCTCGACGGCGCGTACCGCGACGCGCGCGGCCAGGTCACGCAGTACGTCGAGGCAGACCTCGGCGTCCGGCAGCCGCAGCAGCACCTCGCGCAGCAGATGCGCCGCCCACCACAGGGCGTCCCCCTGCCGCTCGGCGGGCCCCGACACGGCCACCCGCCCCGCGGGTGCCACCTCCGCGGGCCACCCGCCGGGCGCGCCGTCCTGCCGCAGCGCCGCGGGGGGACCGGCGTACGGCTCGGCGCCGGGATGTCCGCGGCCCGCGGGCGCGCACGCCGCCGTACCGAGCCCGGCGCGGGTCGCGCGGTCGCCGGTCGGGTCGGCCGTGCCGTCGGGTGCGGCCGCGACAGGACCGCCGTGCGGCGGCCCCCATGCCCCTTCTGCCGGGCGGACTCCGGACGCCGCCGTGCCCCAGCCGGCCCAGGGCGGCGGCTCCTGCGTCCGGCTGCCGCCCCGTGCGGGGCGGGCCGGCGGGCCGCTCTCGATGTTCCGGGCCAGCCATGCGGGCACCCCGGGCGGGGCGACGTGAGGACCGGCGGGGCGGGGGGAGCGGGGGTTGGGGACGGTGTCCGCGTCGAGGTCGAGTCCGGGGGCGGGCGCGGGCGGCAGTGCGGGCTTGCGCGGCGTGCAGCGGGTGGGCGGCGGGGTGCGCCGGTCCAGCGCCTGGAGCAGGCCCGCCAGATGCCGGCCGAGCGCCTCCGGCGGCGCCGCCAGTAGCGCCTGCACCACCGGGCCGGCGCGGTGCCGCGGCACCGGCAGGGAGCGGGGCGCCGACGGCGGCGCGACCGGCGGGGCGGGCGGCACCGGCGGCAGCTGCCCGGCCCGGGCCGCGGGGCGGGACGGCAGCCGGACCGGCGCCTCGGCGGCGCCCGCGGCCGGCAGCGCGAACCAGCGGTGCACCAGGGCGTGCAGGGCCGCGTCGAGGTCCAGGTGCAGGGCCTGGAGCCAGTCGGCGGCCTCCTCGTGGGCGAAGCGGTAGCCCGCGCCCGCGGGCACGAGCAGGCCCTCGGTCAGTACGGCCGAGGCCCAGCCCGTACGCCACGGGAAGAGCTCCTCGAAGGCCTCCCGGTCCAGTTCGCCCTGGCCGGGGCCGAGGCAGCGCCGGGCCGCCTCGTGGACCTGTCCGGCGACCCGCGCGGCCAGCCGCCGCACCCCGGCGCCCCGCACCGGGGGCTCGGCCGTGGCCGCGAGCCGTACGGCGATGCGCAGGCACACCAGATCCAGGTGCGCGGCGAAGACCTCGGCGCGGGAGGGGCTGCCGCCGGCGTCCTCCGGCAGGGCTGCCCGCACCTCGGACAGCAGGCGCAGCGCCAGCGGGTGCGCGGCGTCCGCCGCGCCCAGCGCGCCCTCGGGCACGCCGTAGCGCACGCGGGCGGCCGCGGCCTGCGGGCCGTCCAGGTCGCCGAGCCGCAGGCACGGCGGCAGCGCGGGCGCGCCCGGCTCGCAGGGGGCGCCCGCCGGCCCGTACAGCAGCGCGGGCGGGAGCAGCCGGCCGGCGCGGTCCCAGAATTCCGGGCGGCAGGCGACGACCAGCCGGGCGTTCCCCGCGCGCAGCCAGCCCGCGGTGCCCGCCGCCCAGTCGGCCAGCGCGTGCGCCAGGACCGGCGGCATCTCCTCCGGCGCGTCCAGCAGGATGAGCAGCGGGCGGCCCGCCGCCCGGGCCAGCCCGGCGACGGCGTCGGGCGAGGCGTACGGCGGCTCGCCGGACGCCGCGGAGCCGACGATACGGGCGGCGGTGCGCAGCGAGCGCTCCACCGCGTCCCGCACCCCGCCGTCCGCGGGCCGCAGCTCCGCGCCGCGCAGCCACACGGTCGGGGCGGGCAGCGGGCCGCGGGCCCTGCGGGCGGCGAGCAGGGCCAGCTCCGTGCTGCGGCCGCTGCCCGGCTCGCCGACCAGGCCCAGCACCAGCGGGGCGTCGTCGCCGGGGGCGAGGAAATCCCGGAGGGCGCCGGTCACGTCGGGCCGCGCGACGGGCTCGCGCCACTCCCCCGGGCCGGTCGCCGTGCCGACCGAGGTCGCGGTGAGCTGCAGGGCGCCGGCGAGGTTGAGGTGCGGCCCGTAGCCGGGCACGGTCGCGGCGTTGCGGTCCAGCAGGTCGGCGAGGGCGGGCGGGGCGCCCGCGGGGCGCAGCGGCAGCGCGAAACCCGCCGCCCGGTGGCCTGCGTGCAGCGCCGTCGCGACGACGCCCAGCACCGCGCCGGTCGCCGCGTCGATCACCGGCGCGCCCGAGGCCTGCGGTGCGACCCGGCTCATGTCGGCGCCGTCCAGGGCGAGTTCGTAGACGTCCTCGATGAGGTGGAAGCGGTCGGTCGCGGTGTAGGTCACCGCGGCCGTGCCGATGACCGCGCCGTCCGTGCGGTGCGGCAGCCGTACCCGTATCCGCCGCTCCGGGTGGGCCGGGCCGCCCGTCGCGACCGGGAGCGGCGGCACGCCCAGGCCCTCGGTGGCCACCAGCGCGAGGCCCTGCTCGGGCAATGGGGTGATCGCGGCGGACTCCGCCAGGCAGAGGCGGCCGCCGGGGGCGTGCAGGACGAGGCGGGCGAGGCCGTCGACCGCCTCGTGGCTGGTCACCATGGTGCCGGCGCCGTCCGCGAGGAAGCCGGTGCCGCGGGGGCGCCCCGCGAGGTCGCACACCCGGATCAGCGCGGAGTCCGGTCCGCCGCCGTGTGCTGCCGCCGCTGCTGTCGCCATCCGGGCGTCACCTCCCCCGTACCCCGCGCCCAATTCGTCCCGCTTCGACGGTACGGGCCGCGGTGTCGCCGGGCGGCGATCGTGGGGGGCAACGCCACCTGTGCGCCGCGGTTTCACACCGCGCGCTCGGCCATTCGGGGGAGGGTGCGGCCTCCCCGGTCCGCCGCTGGGGGTTGCGGGGTGCCGCTTGGGGCCGCGCCGCGGCCGTCCGCCGGTGGGGGTTGCGCGCGCAGTTCCCCGCGCCCCCTTCGCACCGGGGCGCCTCGCAAGGTGTCCCCGCGCGCCTCCACCGGTGGGTGGCTTGCCGCGCAGTTCCCCGCGCCCCAGGGTGGGCATCGCCCTGCGTAGGGGCAGCGCTCCTCAGGGGCGCGGGGAGCTGCGCGCGCAACCGGCCGTCGGCGGGAGGTCGCGGCGGCGCCGCGAGGTCCGCCCCAGGGGTGATTCCCGGCCCGCCCCCGGAGGGTCAGGCGGGGAAGCCCGCGAGGATGCGGGCCTGGCCCTCGTGGGGTTCGACGAGGGCCAGCAGGCGGCCGTCGGGGGCGAACGCGGCGGTCGGGCCGGGGGGCAGTTCGGGGACGGCGATGCGGACCCCGTGGGAGAGGAGCTGCGCCTGGGCGGGGTCGACGTCCCAGCGGGGGAAGGCGGCGGCCGCGGCGTCCTCCAGCGGGAGGACGGCGAAGGATTCGGCCAGCTCGTCGAGGGTGCGCGCGCCGCTCAGGTCGTAGGGGCCGACGCGCGTGCGGCGCAGCGCCGTGAGGTGGCCGCCAACGCCGAGGCCGGCTCCCAGGTCGCGGGCCAGCGCGCGGATGTACGTACCGGACGAGCAGACCACCGTGACGTCCAGGTCGAGGACGCCCTCGTCCGGCGCGCCGGGTCGTACGTCCTGGACGGTGAACGAGTGCACGGTCACCGGCCGGGCCGCGAGTTCAAACTCCTCGCCCTCCCGCACCCGGGTGTAGGACCGCACGCCGTTGACCTTGATCGCGCTGACCTTCGACGGCACCTGCTGGATCGGCCCGGTCAGCGCGGCGACACCCGCGTCGAGGGCCTCCCGGGTGACCGCCGCGACGGCCGCGGGCGGCGCGGTCTCGGTGACCTCGCCCTCCGCGTCGTCGGTGACCGTGGCCTGGCCGAGCCGGATGGTGGCGGCGTACTCCTTCTCGGTCAGCGCGAGGTGGCCGAGCAGCCGGGTGGCCTTCTCCACGCCGACGACGAGCACGCCGGTCGCCATGGGGTCGAGCGTGCCGGCGTGGCCGACCCGGCGGGTGCCGGCGAAACGGCGCAGCCGGGAGACCACGCCGTGCGAGGTGAGCCCGCCGGGCTTGTCGACGACGACGAGCCCGGACGGGGCGGCGGGACGCGTCATGCCTGCGACGTACCGCCCTTGGAACCCTCGGAGCCCTCGGCTGAACCCTCGGAGCCCTCGGAGCCCTCGGAACCCTCGGCGCCCTCAGATCCCTCCGGCTCCTCCGGCCCGTCGGGCTCGTCCTCGTCGTCGAGATCCGCGTCGTCGAGATCCGCCTCCGCGGGCTTGCGGTACGGGTCCGCGTCCCCCGCGTACTGCGCGTCCGTGGCGGTCTTGCGGACCTCCGCGTCGGCCGCCCGCGCCTTGGCGAGCAGATCGTCGATGGTGCGCGCGTTGTCCGGCAGGGCGTCGGCCACGAAGGCCAGGGTGGGCGTGAAGCGCACCCCGGTCTGCCGTCCGACCTCGGATCGCAGCACACCCTTGGCGCTCTCCAGGGCAGCGGCGGAGGCCGCCCGCTCCTCGTCGTCGCCGTAGACCGTGTAGAAGACCGTCGCCTCCCGCAGGTCGCCGGTGACCCGGGTGTCGGTGATCGTCACATAGCCCAGCCGCGGATCCTTGATCCGCCGCTGCAGGGTCTCGGCGACCACGACCCGGATGCGGTCGGCCAGCTTGCGCGCCCGCGCGGTGTCGGTCATCGTCTTCTTCTCTCTCTGTCCTGGTTCGTCGTGCTCGGCGGCGGGGCGGCGGCACGGGAGCCGCCGCCCGGCCGTCACCGGCCGGCCGGTGTGCTCCCGGCCGCTCAGTCGTCGTCGCCGTGGATCCGCTGCCGTGCCGACAGCAGGTCCACCTCGGGACGGTCGAACATCCAGCGCTCGCACCGGTCGAGTACGTCCGTGACGTGCCCGAGGTCGCCGGACACCACCGCGAGTCCTATCTCTGCCCTGCGGTAGAGGTCCTGCTCCCCGGTCTCGGCCACGCTCACACCGAACTTCCGGTGCAGCTCGGCGACGATCGGACGGACCACCGACCGCTTCTCCTTCAGGGACCGTACGTCACCCAGGAGCAGGTCGAAACGCAACGTGCCTGCATACATGGGTACGACGGTACAGGCGACGGCCGGGGCCCATCGACGGGATTTCTCCCGCCGACCGGCCCCGGCCCCTTGACGCGTGTCAGCCGCGCGGCTTCTCGCGCATCTCGTACGTCGCGATGACGTCGTCGATCTTGATGTCGTTGTAGTTGCCGAGGTTGATACCGCCCTCGTAACCCTCACGAATCTCGGTGACGTCGTCCTTGAAGCGGCGCAGACCCTCGATGTTGAGGTTCTCCGCGATGACCTTGCCGTCGCGGAGCAGGCGGGCCTTGGTGTTGCGCCGGACCTCGCCGGAGCGGACCAGCACACCGGCGATGTTGCCGAGCTTGGAGGAGCGGAAGACCTCGCGGATCTCCGCAGTGCCGAGCTCGACCTCCTCGTACTCCGGCTTGAGCATGCCCTTGAGCGCCGCTTCGATCTCCTCGATGGCCTGGTAGATCACCGAGTAGTAGCGGACGTCGACGCCCTCGCGCTCGGCCATCTGCGCGGCACGGCCGGCCGCGCGGACGTTGAAGCCGATGACGATCGCGTCGGAGCCGGTCGCCAGGTCGATGTCCGACTCGGTGACCGCACCCACACCGCGGTGCAGCACGCGGATCTCGACCTCTTCGCCGACGTCGAGCTGGAGCAGCGAGGACTCGAGGGCCTCGACCGAACCGGACGCGTCGCCCTTGATGATGAGGTTGAGTTCCTGCACCAGACCGGCCTTGAGGGCCTCGTCCAGGTTCTCCAGGGAGAACCGCACGCCCTTGCGGGCGAAGCGGACGTTGCGCTCGCGGGCCGCACGCTTCTCGGCGATCTGCCGGGCGGTGCGGTCCTCGTCGACGACCAGGAAGTTGTCGCCGGCGCCGGGCACGTTGGTCAGACCGAGGACGAGGACCGGGGTCGACGGAGTCGCCTCGTCCACGTTCTCGCCCTTGTCGTCGAGCATGGCGCGCACCCGGCCGTAGGCGTCGCCGACGACCATCGTGTCGCCGACCCGCAGCGTGCCGCGCTGGACGAGGACGGTCGCGACAGCGCCGCGGCCCTTGTCCAGGTGGGCCTCGATCGCGATGCCCTGCGCGTCCTGCTCCGGGTTGGCCCGCAGGTCGAGCGAGGCGTCCGCGGTGAGGATCACGGCCTCCAGCAGGCTGTCGATGTTCAGACCCTGCTTGGCGGAGATGTCGACGAACATGGTGTCGCCGCCGTACTCCTCGGCCACCAGACCGAACTCGGTGAGCTGGCCGCGCACCTTGGTCGGGTCGGCGCCCTCGACGTCGATCTTGTTGACCGCGACCACGATCGGCACGTCGGCCGCCTTGGCGTGGTTCAGCGCCTCGATCGTCTGCGGCATCACACCGTCGTTGGCCGCGACCACCAGGATCGCGATGTCGGTGGACTTCGCACCACGGGCACGCATGGCGGTGAACGCCTCGTGACCCGGGGTGTCGATGAAGGTGATCGCGCGCTCTTCGCCGTTGACGTCGGTGGCCACCTGGTAGGCACCGATGTGCTGGGTGATGCCGCCGGCCTCGCCCGCGACCACGTTGGTCTTGCGGATCGCGTCGAGCAGGCGGGTCTTGCCGTGGTCGACGTGACCCATGACAGTGACCACCGGCGGGCGGGAGACGAGCATCTCCTCGCCGCCCTCGTCCTCACCGAACTCGATGGAGAACGACTCGAGCAGCTCGCGGTCCTCCTCCTCCGGGCTGACGATCTCCAGCACGTAGTTCATCTCGCCGGCCAGCAGCTCCAGGGTGGAGTCCGAGACCGACTGGGTGGCCGTGACCATCTCACCGAGGTTGAGCATCACCTGGACGAGCGACGCCGGGTTGGCGTTGATCTTCTCGGCGAAGTCGGTGAGCGAGGCACCGCGCGACAGGCGCACGGTCTGGCCGTTGCCGCGGGGCAGCAGCACGCCGCCCACGGACGGGGCCTGCATGGCCTCGTACTCCTGGCGCCGCTGGCGCTTGCTCTTACGGCCGCGCGCCGGACGTCCGCCCGGGCCGCGCCCGAACGCACCCTGTGTGCCGCCACGACCGCCGGGGCCGCCGGGACGCCCGCCGAAACCGCCGGGACGGGGACCGAAGCCACCACCGCCACCACCGGCGCCGCCGCCGGGACGGGGGCCGCCGAAGCCGCCACCGCCACCGCCGGGACGGCTGCCGGGACCGGCCGGACGGCCGGCGAACCCGCCGCCACCGCCACCGCCGGGACGACCGCCCGGACCACCGGGACGACCGCCCGGACCGCCGGGACGGCCACCGGGACCACCAGGACGGCCACCGGGGGACGGGGCCGGACGCTGCGGCATCATGCCCGGGTTCGGGCGCGGGCCGGAGCCCTGCGGGCGGGGCATGCCGCCCGGGCTCGGGCGGGCACCGCCGGCGCCCGGAGCACCCTGGCCCGGAGCCGGACGCGGAGCGCCGCCGGGACGCGGGGCGCCGCCGCCGGGCCCTGCCGGGCGCGGGGCACCGCCCTGGCCGCCGCCGGGACGCGGCGCGCCACCGGGGCGCGGCATGCCGGTGGAGCCGGACGTGAACGGGTTGTTGCCAGGACGCGGGCCCGCGGGACGCGGCGCGCCGGGACGCGGGGCACCGCCCTGGCCGGGCGCGGGGCGCCCGCCGGGACGGGCGCCGGAGTCGCGGCCCTCACGGCTGTCGCGCTGGCCGCCGTCACGCTGGCCGCCGCCCTGCGCGGGACGCGCCGGGCGCGGACCGGGGGTGGGGCCGGAACGGCTCTGCTGGGTCTGGCCCTGGTTCTGATTCTGGTTCGCCGGGGGCGCGGCGGGCGGCGCCTGGAACTCAGCGGCCGGCACGGGGGCGGCGGGACTGGGCTTCGGCGCGGCAGGGCCGGGCTTGGGCGCACCGGGGCCGGGCCGCGGGCCGGAGGACGGCGCGGAGCCGCTTCCCGGCGCGGCGGGGGCCGCGGGGGTGGAGCTGCCGGCCGGCTTGGGCGCCGGGGCAGCAGGACGGGCCGGCGCACCCGGGGTGGGGGCAGCCGGCTTGGCGGGCGCGCTCTTGCGCGGCGCCGAGGGCTTCGCAGCGGACTTGCCGGCGTTGCCGCCGCCCGGTCCCTGGAAAGCGTCGGTCAGTTTACGGACGACCGGTGCCTCGATGGTCGAGGACGCCGAACGGACGAACTCGCCGAGTTCCTGGAGCTTGGCCATGACGACCTTGCTCTCGACTCCCATCTCCTTGGCGAGTTCGTAGACCCGGACCTTAGCCACTTCGCTCCTTTTAGGTCCGGGGTGTCCACCGGACCGTCGCTACTTCATGGGCGTACTCATCGCGTACTCATCGAGTGCTCATCGCAATCTCGACCTACTTCCATCTCGCGAGGTACCTGATCGCACGGGAGGACCCGTGCCGTACTTCTTCACTGCCTTCTTACGGGGCTGCCTGCTGCTCGACAAACCGGCGCACTTCCGCGGTGTCGGGCGCGACCGGGCTTTTGAAGGCCCGGCCGAACGCCCGGCGGCGTACCGCCAGGTCAAGGCAGGCAAGGGCGGGATGCACATACGCACCCCGACCGGGCAGCGTACCGCGACGATCGGGAACGCACGCGTCCCCGATCCTCACCACACGCAGCAGTTCGCTCTTGGCCGCTCGCTGACGGCACCCGACGCACGTACGCTCCGGGCATGCTGGCGACAGCGTCCGACCAGACACTCTTTAGTCTACCTCCCCGCACGGACGTCACTCCTTCGAGTACGCCCACGTACGGCTGTTCGTTTCTGGTTCGCCCCGCGAAGCACGTGATCCGGCCGCGCAGGGGCGGGGTTTCAGCCTTCCGGACGCGCCTGCACCGGTGACTGGCCGCCGGACGGCGGCTGCTCGGTGCCCTCGGTGTCGGGGCGGATGTCGATCCGCCACCCGGTGAGCCGGGCGGCGAGCCGGGCGTTCTGGCCCTCCTTGCCGATGGCCAGTGACAGCTGGTAGTCGGGCACCGTCACCCGGGCGGAGCGGGCGCCCGCGTCCACCACCTCGACCCGGGACACCCGGGCGGGTGACAGCGCGTTCGCCACCATGTCGGCCGGGTCGTCCGACCAGTCGACGATGTCGATCTTCTCGCCGTTCAGCTCGGCCATCACCGCGCGCACCCGGGCGCCCATCGGGCCGATGCACGCGCCCTTGGCGTTGAGCCCGGAGCGCCCCGAGCGGACCGCGATCTTGGTACGGTGGCCGGCCTCGCGCGCGATGGCCTCGATGGTCACCGAACCGTCGGCGATCTCCGGCACCTCCAGCGCGAAGAGCTTCTTCACCAGGTTGGGGTGCGTGCGCGACAGCGTGACCTGCGGGCCGCGAACGCCCTTGGCCACCCGCACGACGTACGTCCGCAGCCGGGTGCCGTGCTTGTACTCCTCGCCGGGCACCTGCTCCTGCACCGGCAGCAGGGCCTCCAGCTTGCCGATGTCGACCAGGACGTTCTTGGGGTCCTTGCCCTGCTGGACGACACCGGTGACGATGTCGCCCTCCCGGCCGGCGTACTCGCCGAACGTCACGTCGTCCTCGGCGTCGCGCAGCCGCTGCAGGATCACCTGCTTGGCGGTCGACGCGGCGATCCGGCCGAAGCCCGAGGGCGTGTCGTCGAACTCGCGGGGCTCGGCGCCCTCGGCGACCTCGTCCGGCTCCTCGGTGGCCCACACCGTCACATGTCCGCTGGTGCGGTCCAGCTCCACCCGGGCGCGCCGGTGGCTGCCGGGTTCGCGGTGGTAGGCGATCAGCAGCGCCGACTCGATGGCCTCGACCAGCAGGTCGAAAGAGATCTGCCGCTCCTGCACCAGACCCCGCAGGGCCTTCATGTCGATGTCCACGGCTACGCCTCCTCGGTCGTCTCGTCGATGTCGCTGTCGGTGTCACTGCTGCTGTCGCTGCCGAAATCCGCGTCGCCGTCGTCGGCGGCGTCCTCGGGGGCGCCGTCGCGGCGGGTGAACTCGACTTCGACCCGGGCCTTCGCGATCTCGGCGAAATCCGCACGGGCGGGCTTGGGCTTGCGGCCCTTCACGCCCGGCACCTCCAGGTCGAGACCCGTCTCGTCCACCGCCATGATCCGTGCGATCAGCTCGCCGCGCTCCTTGAGCGCCAGCTTCACCAGCCGTCCGGTGTTGCGGCGGAAGTGCCGGGGTTCGGTCAGCGGCCGGTCGGTGCCCGGAGAGGTGACCTCCAGGACGTACTCCGCCTCGCCCATCACGTCCGAGGCGTCCAGCGCCTGCGACAGCGAGCGGCTGATCTCGGCCACGGCGTCGAGCTGGACGCCTTCCTCGGAATCCACCACGACCAGCAGTTGGCGACGGCGGCCGGAGGCACTCAGCGTGACCTCTTCGAGTTCGAGACCCGCTTTGTCGACAAGGGGCTCGAACAGCGCGCGCAGCCTCTCGCTCTGGGTGGTGCTCATCCGGGTGACTCCTCGGCCGCGTGTGCTGTTGTGATGGAAGGTCGCGTGTAAAGGCAAGGCTACCCGAGCCGGGGCGGCGCACCGTGCCACTTCGGCACCCGTACACTCCCCCCATGATCCCGGAGGCGGCGGCTCGGCTGAGCAGGCGGAGCGTGATGGCGGCGGCGGTCGCGGCGGTCGGCACCGGGTGCTCGGCGGACGCGACCGGCGCCGACAGCAAGGGCGGCGCGGACGCGCGGCAGCAGGCCGCGGTGCCGCCCGGCACCGCGGAGCAGGCCCGCGCGGCGCGCGACAGCGCGGATCTGCTCGGGCGGTACGACGCCGCCGCCGCGGCGCACCCCTCGCTCGCCGCCCGCCTGGCCCCGCTGCGGGCCGAGGTCGCCCGGCACGTCGAGGCCTTCGGCGGCACCCTGCCCGCCGCCGGGGCCCGGCCCTCCGCCGCCGGCGCGGCGACCACGGCCGAGGAGGCGCTCGCCACGCTGGCCGCCGCCGAGCGCACGCTGGCCGACAGCCGGGCGGCCACGGTACTGACCGTGCCGGGCGGGCTGGCCCGGCTGCTCGCGTCCGTCGCCGCCTGCGGCGCGGGCCACGCGGCGCTGCTGGGCGGCAAGCCGGGCAAGGCCGGCAAAGGCAGCGAGGACGGCAAGGGCGGCACCGGCGGGGACGGGACCGCGGGCGCCGACGGGCACGAGGGCTGAGGCGGTGGATCGGTGAACGCGGTCATCGACGCGGTGCAGGCGGCGCTGGCCGCCGAATACGCCGCGGTGTACGGCTACGGCGTCGTCGGCGGCCATCTGACCGGCTCCCGGCAGGCCGACGCGCGGCAGGGCTACGACGCCCACCGCGCCCGCCGCGACGCCCTGGTCCGCACGGTCGCCGACCTCGGCGCCTCCCCGGCGGCCGAGCCGGTCGGCTACACGCTGCCCTTCTCGGTGACCGGGCCGGAATCCGCCGCCAGGCTCGCGGCGTACGTCGAGGAGCACGTGGCGGGCGCCTACGGCGACGTGGTGCGCACCGCGCTGGGGGGCCTGCGGCAGGACGCGGCATCCGCGATGCGTGACGCGGCGGTGCGTGCCGTACGGTGGCGCGGCGGCAGCGTAGCCTTCCCGGGTCTGGCGGAACGCGGCTGACCGCGCCCGCCGGGCGGGCGACAGGCCGCACGGAGGGCAGGGCACAGCGAATGGGTTCAGCAGCGCACCAGGGGCAGGCGCCGGCGGACGGCCCGCAGCCGCCGGAGCGGCTGGTGCGTACGGTCACCGCATGGGAGGGCGAGGCGGGCCGGGCATGGCTCGCGCAGCTGCCCGGCCGGGTGGCCCGGCTGCTGGAGCGCTGGGAGCTGACCGTGGAGCGGGTCGTCGCGGCCGGCGGCCAGATCAGCATGATCGTGCTGGTGCGCACCGCGGAGGGCGACCCGGCGGTGCTCAAGGTCGGCATGGTCAACCGGGAGACCGAGCACGAGCACGCCGCGCTCGCGCACTGGGACGGGCGCGGCGCCGTACGGCTGCTGCGGGCCGACCCGGACGAGGGCGCGATGCTGCTGGAGCGGCTGCAGGCCGATGTGTCGCTGCGCTCGCTGGCCGAGGCCAAGGCGCTGCTGGAGGCCGAGGGGGTGCTCCAGCGGCTGTGGGTGCCGCCCGCCGCGGACCATCCGTTCCGCGCCGTGGCCGACATGACCGGCGAGCTGGCGGAGCTGCTGCGGACCCGGCGCGGCGAGCCCTACGCGGCCGACGCGGCGCCGCTGATCGACGAGGCGCTGGCGGCGCAGGCCGAACTCGCGGGCTCCGCCGCCGAGGTGGAGACGGTGCTGCTGCACGGCGACTACCACCAGGGCAATGTGCTGGCCGGCGAGCGGGTGCCGTGGCTGGCGATCGACCCCAAGCCGCTGGTCGGTGAGCGGGCCTTCGACCTGGCGTGGCTGGCCAGGGACCGGCTGCCGACGCTCGCCGCGCAGCCGGGTTCGCGGAGCACCGCGCGGCGCCGGATCGCGAAGCTGGCGGACGCGCTGGAGGTGGACGCGGAGCGGCTGCGCGGCTGGTCCGTCTTCCGCGCCGTCGAGGCGGGCGTGTGGTATCTGTCCGTCGGCGGGCGCGAGGACGGCGAGCTGCTGCTGGAGTTCGCGAGCTGGCTGTAGCCGTACCCGGCGGGCGGGACCTCGGGTACCGATCAGCGCAGCAGCGGCAGCGGGGCGCCCATCACGGAGTACGGACGGGCGGCGCTGGGAAAGTGCACCGGGCGGGCCAGGTCGCGGTAGCCGAGCGCGTGGTAGAGGTGCCGGGCGGGGGTGTCGGCGTCGATGGCGGACAGGATGCTGCGCGGCTCGCTCGCGGCGTCGGTGAGCGCGGTGATCAGGGCGCGGCCCAGTCCGCGGCCCTGGAAGTCCGGCAGCACGTGCAGCTCGGTGATCACGAAGGAATCGTCCAGCCAGCCGTCGTTGCCCTCGCGGCGCAGGTACGGCTGCACCACGCTGGACCACCAGTGGCCGCGGTCGTTGGGCAGCCCGTACACGAAGCCGACGATGCGCCCGCCGGGGGTGTGCGCGGTGAGGGCCCGCGCGCCCGGGTCGGCCAGGTGCCGCAGCACGATCTGCCGCCGGATGGCGACCTCTTCGGGCCCGAGCCCGAAGGCGACGGCCTGGACGGCGAGGGCCTCGTCGACATGCGCGGCGAGATCGGCCGGCTCGACCACCACGTTCTCCATGGGCCCGGAGACTACCCCGCCGCCTTCCCCGGCCCATGATCGCGCAGGCCAGCGCGCCCGGCGGCTGGACCTGGTCGCTAGAAGAGCACCGACATGAAGGAGCCGACCTCGGTGAAGCCCACCCGCTCGTAGGCGGCGCGGGCCGGGGTGTTGAAGTCGTTGACGTAGAGGCTGACGACGGGCGCCACATCGCGCAGCGCGTAGCTCAGGACGGCGGCCATGCCCGTCTCGGACAGCCGTCGGCCGCGGTGGGCCGGGGCCACCCAGACGCCCTGGATCTGGCACGTCTGGCGGGTGACGGCGCCGATCTCCGCCTTGAAGACCACCTCGCCGTCCTCGATCCGCGCGAACGCCCGCCCGTTGGAGACCAGTTCGGCGACGCGCGCCTGGTAGAGCAGCCCGCCGTCGCCGGCCAGCGGGGAGACGCCGACCTCCTCGGTGAACATCGCCACGCAGGCCGGCATGATCACGTCCATCTCGTGCTTGCCCACCCGGCGCACCAGCGGGTCCGGCGCGATGTCCGCGGGCAGCGAGCGGGTCGTCATGAGCGGCTGGTGGCGGCGCACCTCACGGGCCGGGCCCCAGTACGGCTCCAGACGGGCCCACAGGTCGGCGGTGGGTCCGGCCGGGCCGACGAGGGAGGAGCAGCGGCGGCCGGACCTGCGGGCGCGTTCGGCGAAGGCGGCGACCGCCTCGGGGGTGGCGCAGATCGGTACGAGGTTGGCGCCCGCGTAGCACAGCGAGACGAGCCGCCCGGCTTCGTACCAGCCCCACATCTCGCCGCCGAGCCGCCACGGGTCGAGCCCGGCGATGTTGACCCGGGAGGTGACGAACGCGTTGGCGACCGGGTCGCGGTGCAGCACCGCGAGGGCGGCGTCGAGATCACCCGGTTCCAGGACGCGGGCTGTCGAGTGGGTCAGCACGTGGGGGCCTCACCGTCTTCGGTCCGTGGGCCGCTGCCGCAGGTGTGGAGTGGAGTGCGCACTTTACCCGGCCCGGGTGTGCCCCGCCCCGCGCGGGCGGGAAGCGGGCGCGGGGCGGGGGCCGGGCTGCGGGCGGGCCGTGCGGCCCGGTGCTGGAGGGAGCCGGTCAGGACACGCTCACCTGGGGCTCGCCGGAGGCCACGCCGGCGTCCTTCATCTGGTCGGCGAGCTTCATGGCCTCGTCGATCAGGGTCTCCACGATCTTCGACTCGGGCACGGTCTTGATGACCTC
This sequence comes from Streptomyces sp. NPDC021020, assembly GCF_044333285.1. Taxonomy (NCBI): domain Bacteria; kingdom Bacillati; phylum Actinomycetota; class Actinomycetes; order Kitasatosporales; family Streptomycetaceae; genus Streptomyces; species Streptomyces sp. NPDC021020. Next base: position 718,931 of record NZ_JBIRQQ010000004.1, on the reverse strand, counting down.
GCCCTTGACGAAGATCTGGCCCTTGCCGTTGCCGGAGGCGACCCCGAGGTCGGCCTCGCGGGCCTCGCCGGGGCCGTTGACGACGCAGCCCATGACGGCGACGCGCAGCGGCACCTCCATGCCCTCCAGGCCGGCGGTGACCTCCTCGGCGAGCTTGTAGACGTCGACCTGGGCGCGGCCGCAGGACGGGCAGGAGACGATCTCCAGCCGGCGCTGGCGCAGGCCGAGCGACTCCAGGATCTGGATGCCGACCTTGACCTCCTCGGCGGGAGGCGCGGACAGCGAGACGCGGATGGTGTCGCCGATGCCCTCCGACAGCAGCGCGCCGAAGGCGACCGCCGACTTGATGGTGCCCTGGAAGGCCGGGCCCGCCTCGGTGACGCCGAGGTGCAGGGGGTAGTCGCACTTCTCGGCCAGCAGCCGGTAGGCGTTGACCATGACGACCGGGTCGTTGTGCTTCACGGAGATCTTGATGTCGCGGAAGCCGTGCTCCTCGAAGAGCGACGCCTCCCACAGCGCGGACTCGCACAGCGCCTCGGGGGTGGCCTTGCCGTACTTCTCCAGCAGGCGCCTGTCGAGGGAGCCGGCGTTGACACCGATGCGGATCGGCACCCCGGCGCCGCCGGCGGCCTTGGCGATCTCCCGCACCTTGTCGTCGAACTGCTTGATGTTGCCGGGGTTCACGCGGACCGCGGCGCAGCCGGCGTCGATCGCGGCGAAGACGTACTTCGGCTGGAAGTGGATGTCGGCGATCACCGGGATCTGCGACTTGCGGGCGATCGTGGACAGGGCGTCCGCGTCGTCCTGGGTCGGGCAGGCCACCCGGACGATCTGGCAGCCGGAGGCGGTCAGCTCGGCGATCTGCTGCAGCGTGGCGCCGATGTCGGAGGTCCGGGTGGTGGTCATGGACTGCACGGAGACCGGAGCGTCACCGCCCACGGCGACGCTGCCGACCTGGATCTGACGGCTCTTGCGGCGGTCGGCGAGCTTGATCGGAACATCCGGCATACCGAGCGAAATCGCTGTCATCTGCGTGGCATCCCCATGGTGTGGCACAAGTCCCGGCGTGGGCGGGCTCCGGGGTCGAGATTACGTCACCCGGTCCCCGGGGCTCACCCGGCTCGGGACATCAGGAACTGAGTTTGACGGGGTTCACCACGTCGGCGATGAGAACCAGCAGCGTGAAGCACACGAAGATGCCCGCGACGACGTAGGCGACCGGCATGAGCTTCGCCACATCGAACGGCCCCGGGTCGGGCTTGCGGAAGACCCGGGCGGTGTGCCGCCGCAGCGACTCCCACAGTGCCCCCGCCACGTGGCCGCCGTCCAGCGGCAGCAGCGGGAGCATGTTGAACAGGAACAACGACAGGTTGAAGCCCGCGACGAGGATCACCATGGTGGCGATGCGGTCGACGGCCGGTTCGTGCAGCGAGAAGACCTCGCCGCCGACGCGGGCCGCGCCCACCACGCCCATCGGCGAGTCGGCCTTGCGCGGGGCGCCCTCGAAGGTGGCGCGCCACAGGTCGGGGATGCGCTGCGGGAGCCGCAGCAGCGAGTCGACGCCCTGGTGGGCCATGTCGCCCATGTAGCTCACCGAGCCGGTGAAGCTCAGTGGCGTGATCTGGCCGGCCGGGCTGAAGCCGAGGAAGCCCGCGGTGACCGTGCCGTCCACCGGCCGGCCGTCGCTGTCGGTCTTGGCGACCACGTTGGTGGTGATCACCGGGTGCAGCGTGACGCGCTTGCCGTCGCGCTCGACCACGATGGTGGCCTTGCCCACGCCGGTGCGGATGTCCTGCGAGAGATCCGCCCAGTTCTTGACCGGCCGCCCGTTGAACTCCAGGAAGCGGTCACCGGGCTTGAGCCCGGCGAGCTTGGCGGGGGCGGTCGGGTCGGTGGATTTGCACGGGTTGTCCGGGTCGCGCTTGGCCGCGTCGGTCTGCGCGACCACGCAGTCGCTGACGGAGGAGACGACGGTGGTGTCCTTGGCCACGCCGATGCCCATGAAGACCGCCAGCGCGAGGCCGAAGGCCAGGATCAGGTTCATGAACGGCCCGGCGAACATCACGATGACGCGCTTCCACGGCTTGCGCGTGTAGAACAGCCGCGTCTCGTCGCCCGGCTGCAGCTCCTCGAAGGCCGCCGAGCGGGCGTCCTCGATCATGCTGCGCCACGGCGAGGTGGAGCGGGCGGTGATCCGCCCGTCCTCGCCGGGCGGGAACATCCCGATCATGCGGATGTAGCCGCCCAGCGGGACGGCCTTGAAGCCGTACTCCGTCTCGCCCTTCTTCCGCGACCACACGGTCGGTCCGAAGCCGACCATGTACTGCGTCACGCGGATCTTGAAGAGCTTGGCCGTGGACAGGTGCCCCAGCTCGTGCCAGGCGATGGAGACCATCAGACCGACAGCGAAGACCACTATGCCGAGGACCGTCATGAGACCGGTCATACGCGTGCTGCCTCCGTTGCCTGGGCCAGTTCCACCGCCCGGGCGCGCGCCCAGGCCTCCGCTTCGAGGACGTCCTCCACCGTCAGGGAAGTTCCCGTCCCGGGTGTGCCGTGTTCCTCCACGACCTTCGCGACGGTGTCGACGATGCCGGTGAACGGCAGCCGGCCGGCGAGGAAGGCGTCCACGCACTCCTCGTTGGCCGCGTTGAACACCGCGGGCGCGGTGCCCCCGAGACTACCCACATGGCGGGCCAGCGCGACCGACGGAAACGCCTCGTCGTCGAGGGGGAAGAACTCCCACGACATGGCCTGGGACCAGTCGAAGGCGGGTGCGGCGTCCGGCACCCGGTCAGGCCAGCCCAGGCCCAGCGAGATCGGCACCGTCATGTCCGGCGGCCCGGCCTGCGCGATCGTGGAGCCGTCGACGAACTCGACCATGGAGTGGATGTACGACTGCGGGTGCACGACGACCTCGATGCGGTCGAACGGCACGTCGTACAGCAGATGGGCCTCGATCACCTCAAGGCCCTTGTTGACGAGTGTCGCGGAGTTGACGGTGATGACCGGGCCCATGGCCCATGTGGGGTGGGCGAGCGCGTCGGCCGGGGTGACATGGGCCAGCTCCGCGCGGCTGCGGCCGCGGAAGGGGCCGCCGGAGGCGGTCACCAGCAGCTTGCGCACCTCCTCGCGGCGGCCGGCCGCCATCGCCTGGAAGAGCGCGGAGTGCTCGGAGTCGATCGGCACGATCTGGCCGGGCTTGGCCAGCGCCTTCACCAGCGGGCCGCCGACGATCAGCGACTCCTTGTTGGCCAGCACCAGCACCCGCCCGGCCTCCAGCGCGGCCAGCGTCGGGCGCAGGCCGATCGAGCCGGTGATGCCGTTGAGCACGGAGTGGCACTCCAGGCTCGCGGCCTGCGTGGCGGCCTCCGGCCCGGCGAGGATCTCCGGCAGTACGGCCCCCGCGCCGTACCGCTCGGCCAGCGCCTCGCGCAGCGGCCCGACGGCGGCCTCGTCGGCGACGGCGACGGTGCGCACGCCGAGCCGGTGCGCCTGCTCGGCGAGCAGCGCGACCCGGCTTCCGGCGGCGGAGAGCGCCGTCACACGGAAGCGGTCCGGGTTGCGCAGCACCAGGTCGATCGCCTGGGTGCCGACGGATCCGGTGGAGCCGAGGATCACGATGTCGCGGGGGCCGTCCGCCGGGTCGCCGGTGACGTGCGGGCGGTAGTGCGGGTCTGCGAGAGCGTCCGTCATGGGGCCATTGTGTCGTGCGCGGAGCACCCCGCGTCCAGCACCCCGCACTGCCTGTGGACAACTCGCGGCACCCGCAGCTCAGCGCACCGGGCGGTGGACGTCGGCGGTCTGCGACGGGCCCGGCGCCGCGTCGGCGATCCACGGCCCCTCGCGGCTGGGGTCGACGATGCCGGCCTCCAGCCAGGTGGCGGTGCCGTCGAGCACCGCGCGGGTCAGGGCGCGGTCGGGTCCGTCGGTGTTGGTCCACAGCCGGGCGAACAGCTCGTCGGTGCGGATCCGTGCCTGCCGGCAGAAGGTGTCGGCCAGCAGCCGGGCCTGCGGCCCGTGGTCGCTGCTCGCGGCCAGGTGCTGGGCGCGCACGCACGCGGCGCTGATCGCGAACAGCTCGGCGCCGATGTCGACGATCCGGGCCAGGAAGTTCTGCTTGGTCTCCATCCGGCCCTGCCACCGCGACATGGCGTAGAAGGTGCAGCGGGCCAGCTTGCGGCAGCCGCGCTCGGCGTACCGCAGATGCGTGGCCAGGCCGTCGAACTCGGCGTACGCGTTGGGCAGCTGCCCGGGTCCGGCGACGAGCTTGGGCAGCCACTTCGCGTAGAAGCCGCCCGCCTTGGCGCCGGCGCGCGCCTTGTCGCCGAGCGAGGTGTCCGGGTCGATGAGGTCGCCCGCCACCGACAGGTGGGCGTCGACGGCCTCCCGGGCGATCAGCAGGTGCATGATCTCGGTGGAGCCCTCGAAGATCCGGTTGATCCGCAGGTCGCGCAGCAGCTGCTCGGCGGGCACCGCGCGCTCCCCGCGCGCCGCGAGCGAGTCGGCGGTCTCGAAGCCGCGCCCGCCGCGGATCTGCACCAGCTCGTCGGCGATCCGGCAGGCGGCCTCCGAGCCGTAGAGCTTGGCGAGGGCGGCCTCGATCCGGATGTCGTTGCGGTCCTCGTCGGCCATCTGCGAGGACAGGTCGAGCACCGCCTCCAGCGCGAAGGTGGTCGCGGCGATGTACGCGATCTTGGAGCCGACCGCCTCGTGCCGTCCGATCGGCCTGCCCCACTGCTCGCGGGCGCCGGACCACTCCCGGGCGATCTTCAGGCACCACTTCGCGGCGCCGACGCAGCCCGCAGGCAGCGACAGCCGACCGGTGTTCAGGGTGGTCAGGGCGATCTTCAGCCCGGCGCCCTCGGGGCCGATCCGGTTCGCGGCGGGCACCCGCACCTGGTGGAAGCGCGTGACGCCGTTCTCGATACCGCGCAGCCCCATGAAGGCGTTGCGGTGCTCGACGGTGATGCCGGGCGAGTCCGCCTCCACGACGAAGGCCGAGATGCCGCCCCTGTGCCCCTCGGACGCCGGGACCCTGGCCATGACGACCAGCAGGTCGGCGACGACACCGTTGGTCGTCCACAGCTTCACGCCGTCCAGCACGTAGTCGTCCCCGTCGGGCACCGCGGCGGTGGCGAGCCTCGCGGGGTCCGAGCCGACGTCCGGCTCGGTGAGCAGGAAGGCGCTGATGTCGCTGCGGGCGCAGCGGGGCAGGAAGGCCTGCTTCTGCTCCTCGGTGCCGAACATCTTCACCGGCTGCGGTACGCCGATCGACTGGTGGGCCGACAGCAGCGCGCCCACCGCGGGGCTCGCCGAGCCCACCAGGGCCAGCGCCTTGTTGTAGTACACCTGGCCGAGGCCGAGGCCGCCGTACGCGGGGTCGATCTTCATCCCGAGGGCGCCCAGCTCCTTCAGGCCGCGGATCGTGTCGTCCGGGATGCGCGCCTCGCGGTCGATCAGGGCCCCGTCGATCGAGGTCTCGCAGAACTCCCGCAGCCGGGCCAGGAACTCCTCGCCCCTGGCCGCGGCTTCGGGCGCGGGCTGCGGATACGGATGGATCAGGTCGAGGCGGAAGCGGCCGAGGAAGAGCTCCTTGGCGAAGCTGGGCTTGTGCCAGTCCTGCTCGCGGGCGGCCTCCGCGACCTGGCGGGCCTCACGCTCGGTCACCTTGGGTGCTGTGGCGGGTGCGGACACGGGTGCGTCACCTCCGGGTAGCCGGTTACCAACCGGTGCTACCTGTCCGTACTACCCGAATTCCGGCAACCTCACCAGACGAGCCGTCAGCCCGCGCCGCCGCCGCTGCCCCAGGAAGGCGTCACAGATCCAGGCCCGTGAGCACCAGGACCCGCTCGTAGGTGTAGTCCTCCATGGCGAAGCGCACGCCCTCGCGCCCGCTGCCGGAGTCCTTCACCCCGCCGTACGGCATCTGGTCGGCGCGGTAGGAGGGCGCGTCGCCGATGACCACACCGCCGACCTCCAGCTCGCGGTGGGCGCGGAAGGCCAGCCGCAGGTCGTGCGTGAAGACCCCGGCCTGGAGGCCGAAACGGGAGTCGTTGACGGCGGCGAATGCCTCGTCGGCGCCGTTCACCCGGTGCAGTGACAGCACGGGCCCGAAGACCTCCTCGGTGGCGAGCACCGCGTCCGGCGGCAGGTCGGCCAGCACGGTGGGGGCGTAGCTCGCACCCTCCCGGGTGCCGCCGGCCAGCAGCGTCGCGCCCTTGGCCACGGCGTCGTCCACCCACTGCGCGACCCGTACGGCGGCGGCCTCGCTGACCAGCGGGCCGACGTCGGTCGCGGCGTCGGACGGGTCGCCGGTTGCCTGGGCCCGGACCCGCGCCACGACGCGCTCGGCCAGCGCGTCGTAGACGGCGGCGTCGGCGACGACCCGCTGCACCGAGATGCAGGACTGCCCGCCCTGGTAGTTCGCGAAGGTCGCGATACGGTCCGCCGCCCATTCCAGGTCGGCGTCCGAGGACCAGTCGGCAAGCACCACGGCCGCCGCGTTTCCGCCCAGCTCCAGCGTGACGTGCTTGCGCGGCACCGAGTCGGCGATGGCGTGGCCCACCGTGTCGGAGCCGGTGAAGGAGATCACCGGCAGCCTCGGGTCCTGCACCAGCGCGGGCATCCGGTCGTTGGGCACCGGCAGCACGCTCCACGCGCCCGCCGGCAGCCCGTCGGTCTCCGCGAGGATCTCGCCGAGCAGCAGCGCCGACAGCGGGGTCGCGGGCGCGGGCTTGACGATGATCGGGACGCCCGCCGCGAGCGCCGGGGCGACCTTGTGCGCCACCAGGTTCAGCGGAAAGTTGAACGGCGCGATGCCGAGCACCGGCCCGTGCCCGAAGCGCCGGGTCAGGGCGAGCCGCCCTACCCCGCCCGGGTCGGTGTCGAGCCGCTGCGCCTCGCCCGCGTTGAAGCGGCGGGCCTCCTCGGCCGCCCAGCGGAAGACCGACACCGCGCGGCCGACCTCGCCGCGGGCCCACTTCAGCGGCTTGCCGTTCTCCGCGGTGATCAGCCGGGCGGCCTCTTCGGCCCGCTCGGCCAGCCGCCGCGAGACGTGGTCCAGCGCCGCGGCCCGCACATGCGCCGGGGTCGCCTCGAAGGTGCGGTGGGCCGCTGCCGCCGCCGCGACCGCCGCCTCCACCTGCGCCTCGTCCGGCACGCTCACCCGGCCGACGCACGAGCCGTCCCACGGGCTCGTCACGTCGAAGGACTCCCGGCCGGTGGCCCGGCCGCCGGCCAGCCAGAACGCGTACGGTTCCGCCGTCGCCACGCTCGTCACGGTGGGTTCCGCCTTCCTGTCGGGGGTGTCGCTCGCCGGGCCCCACCGTAGACACCGGGGCCCACCCCGCATGTTGTCCACCGCGGAGTGCCCGGACGCCGCCACGTGACGCTCTGGCCAGCGCCTGCGCGTCCAGTACGGGACCGGCCCGGCCTCCTGCGGCGGCGAACCCCGCGGAAGCGGCCCCCGTGGGCCCGGCGCCGCGCCTATCCTGGCCGCCCGGGCTGCGGAGGGGGCGGGCACATGGCGGAGACGGTCACGATCGCGCTGGGCGACGGCACGGAGGTACGGGCGGAGGTCGTCGGCCAGGTGCCCTTCCAGAACGCCGACGAATCCGGCGCCTTCAGCGACGTCGGCATCCGGTCGCGCGCCGCGGCCGCGGGCTCCGCCGTCACGCTCACCCTCGACGGCGTGCGGGACACCGTGCGGGCGGTCGGCCGGTGGGCCGCGGAGACCGTCACCGAGGGCGGCGCGGCGGGCGACCCGGACTCCTTCGAAGTCGAGTTCGGCCTCAAGCTGGCGGTGAAGTCGGGCCAGCTGCTGGGCGTCATCGCCGAAGCCGGCGCGGAGGCGGGGCTGACGGTGAAGCTGTCCTGGGACCTGGCGGCGCGGCGGGCGGCGGCAGCGGGGAGCACTTCCGCGCCGTAGCACTGCGTGGGCGGTTCAGCCGTCCGCCTCGGCCTCGGTCTTGAGGGCGAGCCACAGCTCCATCCGCACGTCCGGGTCGTCGAGCGAGCAGCCGAGGATCTCCTCCACCCGCCGCATCCGGTAGCGCAGGGTGTGCCGGTGGACGCCCAGGTCGGCGGCGGCCGCGTCCCACTGCCCGTGGTGCGACAGCCACGCGTGCAGCGAGGCCACCAGGTCGCCGCGCGACGTCGCGTCGTGCTCCCGCAGCGGGCGCAGCAGCCCCTCGGCGAAGGCGCGTACGGCGTCGGCAGCGAGCAGCGGCACCACCGAGCCCGCCCCGACCTCGCCGTGCTCGACCAGGTTGCGGCCGCGGCGCACCGCCACGGCCAGCGCCCGCTCCGCCTGCCGGTGCGCCTCCGGGACCTCCTCGGGCGGCACTGCCGCCGACAGCCCCGCCGACAGCGCGTCCTCCGCCTCGGCGAGATCCGCCGCCGCGGCCAGCACGGTGGCGTCCTCGGCGGCGAGCAGCAGCAGCCGGGCGCCTTCGTGGCAGGTCAGCAGCGGCTCGCCCGAGCGGGCCGCGGTCGCGTCCGCCTGCTCGGCGAGCCGGGCCAGCGCCTCGATCCCGAGCCGGTCGTCCGCGGGCTCGGCGACCAGCACCCGCACCGGATGGTCGAGCAGGGCGCCGTAGAGGTCGCCCGCGGTGCTCCTGGCGTGCCCGGTCTCGCCCGCGACCAGCATCCGCAGCACCGCCGCCGCCAGCCGGGTGTGCGCCTCCTGGAGGGTGCGGGACTGCTCCAGGGACAGCGTCAGCAGCGCGACCGCGGCGTTGACCACGTAGCGCGCGGAGGTGTCGAGACGGCTCTCGGTGCCGACGGCGAGATAGCCGCGGGGGCGGCGCCCGGTGCCCAGCGACTGGATCTCCACCCGGTCCTCGCACCCCGCGGGCCCCGGCACCGCGGCGCCCGCCGGTCCCTGGATCTCCCGCATCCGCTCCACCTCGGCGCCCAGCCGGGCGGCCCGCTTCCCCGCCCACTCCGGGGCCGCGGCCAGCACCGCGCCCGACGCGTCGTAGAGCGCGGCCCAGCCGTCGAGGTGGCCGGCCAGCCGGGTGAGCAGCGCGGCGGGGCCGTCCGGGGCGAGGGCGGCGCGGGTCAGGTCCCGCTGGGCCTCGAAGCCCGCGGTCACCGCCTTGTAGCGGTCGGCGGCCAGGGCGGCCGAGACGGTCTTGCTGATCGCGATGAAGGGCGTCCTGCGCGGCACTTCCAGGAGCGGCAGGCCCGCCTGCTCCGCCGCCTCCACCAGCGCGGCCGGCACCTCGTCGTACCCGACCCCGACCCCGAAGCCGAGCCCCACGACGCGGGCGCCCGTGAGCCGCCGCACATAGCCGCGCAGCGACTCCGGATCACCGACGTCGAGCGCGAGCCCCGTCGTGAGCAGCAGCTCGCCGCCCTCCAGATACGGGCCCGGGTCGTCCAGCTCGCTGGTGTGCACCCAGCGCACCTCGGAATCCAGCCGGTCCCTGCCGGCGAGAACGGTGAGCTTCAGCGCCGAGTGCTGCGCAAGGGACGCGAGGGTGAGGGGCATACGGACCAGATACCGGCATTCGCTGGACGTTCGGCCGACCGGGAATGGCCGCCCCCCGCAATTGTGCCGCACGGCCGGGCCCGGCCCGCCACCGTCACGCCCGAAGATCCACCAGCACCGGTGGCGCGCTCTCCCCCGCCGTCGTGGTGAACGACACCACGGCGTGCCCGGCGGGCACGCTGTTCGCCAGGTCCGAGGCCGACCACCGCTCCCGCTCCACCTCCCTGACGGTCACCGACTCGGTGGTGACCGCCTCCCCGGTGAAGACCTTGCGCACGCCGCGGCTGAAGCGCCGCGCGAAGCCCCCCGACTGGTCGGGGGTCCGGGTCACGTCCCTGGTCTGGACCCAGGCCGTCCCCCACGCCTCGGCGAAGTGCTTGCCGTCCCAGGTGGTGACCCCGGACATGACCATCCGGCAGCCCATCGCCGCGACCAGTGCCGTCCGCAGGTCGTCCGGCACCTCGTCCAGCGTCCGCAGCGCCAGGACGACCCCGGCGTTCGCCGAGCGCAGCCGGGCGAAGCCGCGTACGGACCCGGCGCCGACCGCGTGGGCCGCGTCGTCGAGGACGAGGCAGGCGAAGAGCGAGCGGTCGCGCCGCGCGCCCATGGCGGCGGTGAACTGCGCCAGGACGAGCCGCACCAGGACGCGCGCGGCCTCGGTGTGCCCGTGCGCCGGCAGGTCGATACGGACCCGCACCGGGTGCTCCAGCGCCCGCATGGTGAAGGGGCGGGACCGGCCCGTCACGTCGAAGAACCCGGCGAAGGCCGGCCGGTCGAGGAGGGCGATCCGGTCGGCGAGCTGCGGCGCGATGTCGCCGCGCTGCCCTGTCTGGCGCTCCCGCGCGTCCAGTTCCCTGATCAGCCCGGGGGCGCCGGCGGCGTCCAGGGCCTGGCGCAGCGCGGCGAAGGCGTGCGGGGTGCCGTCGAGGAGTTCACGCAGCTCCGGAACGGCGGGGAAGCGGCCGAAGGCGGCGTGGAAGGGCCCGATGACCTGGCTGAGCGCGGTCGCCGCCCGCCGCACGTCCTGCTGCCTGGCGCCGGGCCCGTCCACGAGCGCCTCGGCGAGAGTGCCCGCGGCGACGTCCGGGTCGTCGCTGCCGTAGAGATCCAGGTCGTAGCGGGAGGAGGGATCGGCCAGCGCGATGACGACGTCGTACGCGTCGGCCGAGCCGAGCTCGGCCCCCGACGTACCGACCGTCACCACCGCGGCCTGGCCGGTCAGTGCCTGCAGGCACAGCGACTCGGCGACCGGCCGCACCACCAGGCGGGTCTTGCCCGCCCCCGAGGGGCCGACCACCAGGAGCCCGGTGCCCAGCAGCGCCGGGTCGAGGGCGATACCGGAGCCGCGGTGCTGGTACGGATTCCGCTCGGCGTCGGTGCCGCGGCCGATGCGCACCTGACGGGCCAGCAGGTCGTGCGGCGCGGCGCGGCGCGGCAGATCCCGCTCGCCCGAGGGGTGCGTGAACGCCTCGGCGCCCTCGCCCAGCACCGCCTCGCCGAACGCGGCCACTCCCCCAGCCCCCGCCCGCGCGACCGACCAGGCGCGGCTGATCCGGACGTAGTCCACGTCGTTCATCCGCCCGACCCGCACCTCACCGGCGAGGCGGTCGGCGAGCCCGTGCTGATGCGCGGCCCGCAGCTCGGGCCACGCCGCCGGGTCCTCGCGCGGGTCGTCCGGCGCGGCGCCCGGTTCCGGGGTGTCGATCAGTCTCCCGAGCGTCGGCTTCAGGAAGCGCCGCCACACCTCGGTCCACTGCCCCTTGCGCCCGAGCATGAGGCCCAGGAGGAAGAGCACGACGGCGTACCCCGAATACCCGAAGACCGTGTAGAAGAACGTCGTGTGGGTCCAGCTGTCGGGCAGGAAGATCCGCAGGATGCCGACCACCAGCTGGTAGGCGAGATCGCCGCCGTTGACGAAGAGCGACCAGAGGAAGGCCGCCGTGAGTGCGGTGAGGGTGGCAAGCCCGAGGAGATGGCGCGTCGACAGGCGGTTGGGATCCGGCTTCGGACGCGGTGTGTGCCCGAAGCCGTAGATACCGGGAGCGTCCACGGCGCGCGGTGTCCGCAGCCAGCGTTCCAGGGCGGAGGACGGGGGTGGCTGGGCGGGGAGAGGCGGGGGCGCGCTGGGCCGGGGGACGGGGGAAGTCGTGGGGCGCGGCGGGGCGGCGGGGCGGGGCGGCCCGTCACCGGGCCGTTCGCCGCCGCGGCGCTGCCTGCCCTCGTAATCCATGGCTTCCATGGCGCGCCTGCCCCTCGTCGCCGCCCGATGCGCACAATGTAGTCGCACCGCTACGCCGGACGAAAGGATCTTGGCCGGATGCCACCCGCCCCGCGGAGCGCGGGGCACTGGCCGTTGCGGCGAAGACTCGCCGGGGAGTGTGACCGTTCGGCGTATGCGGCGGTGGAAAGGGGGAGCCTAGCCTCGCGGGGAGGGTCCGGATGGGTCGCTGGTGAGGGAATCGAGGAGAGTGGGCGTCATGGGCGGATTGCCGCAGGAGCGCAGGCTGGTCACCGAGGTGCCGGGGCCGCGGTCGCGGGAGTTGCTGGGGCGGAAGACGGCGGCGGTCGCGGACGGGGTGGGCGTGACGCTGCCGGTGTTCGTGGCGCGGGCGGGCGGCGGTGTCGTCGAGGACGTGGACGGCAACCGCCTGATCGACTTCGGCTCCGGCATCGCCGTGACGTCGGTGGGCAACAGCGCGCCCGAGGTGGTGCGGCGGGCGTCGGAGCAGCTCGCGGACTTCACCCACACCTGCTTCATGATCACGCCCTACGAGGGCTACGTCGAGGTCGCCGAGCAGCTCAACGCGCTGACGCCGGGCGACCACGCCAAGAAGTCCGCGCTGTTCAACTCCGGTGCCGAGGCGGTGGAGAACGCGGTGAAGATCGCCCGCGCCTACACCAAGCGGCCCGCGGTCGTGGTCTTCGACCACGGCTACCACGGGCGCACCAACCTCACGATGGCGCTGACGGCGAAGAACATGCCGTACAAGGAGGGCTTCGGGCCCTTCGCGCCCGAGGTCTACCGGGTGCCGCTGGCGTACGGCTACCGCTGGCTGACCGGGCCGGAGCACGCCGCCGAGGAGGCGGCCGCGCAGGCGATCGACGTCATCACCAAGCAGATCGGCGCGGAGCACGTGGCGGCGATCGTGATCGAGCCGATCGCGGGCGAGGGCGGCTTCATCGTGCCGGCGCGCGGCTTCCTTCCGCGGATGGCGCAGTTCGCGAAGGACAACGGGATCGTCTTCGTGGCGGACGAGATCCAGACCGGCTTCTGCCGGACGGGCCAGTGGTTCGCGTGCGAGGACGAGGGCGTGGTGCCGGACCTCGTCACGACCGCGAAGGGCATCGCGGGCGGGCTGCCGCTGGCCGCGGTGACCGGGCGCGCGGAGATCATGGACGCGGCGCACTCGGGCGGCCTGGGCGGCACCTACGGCGGCAACCCGGTGGCGTGCGCGGCGGCGCTGGGCGCGATCGCGACGATGAAGGAGCTGGACCTGCCGGCGAAGGCGCGGCGGATCGGCGAGGTGATGACGCCGCGGCTGCGCGCGCTGCAGGAGAAATACCCGGCGATCGGCGAGGTGCGCGGCCGCGGTGCGATGATCGCCGTGGAGCTGGTGCGGCCGGGCACGAAGGAGCCGGACGCGGCCCTGACGGCGGCCGTGGCCAAGGCCTGCCATGCGGCCGGCCTGGTGGTGCTCACCTGCGGGACGTACGGGAACGTGCTGCGTTTCCTGCCGCCGCTGGTCATCGGGGAGGATCTGCTGGAGGAGGGCCTCGGCATCATCGAGGAGGCCTTCGCCGGAACGGTGTGAGCCGGAGTCGGAACGGTGTGAGCCGGGGTCGGAGCGGCGCGGGATCAGGGTCGGAACGGGCCGCGACCGGGGTCGGAGCAGGCCGGGGCCGACGGCCGGAACGGGACGTGAGCGGGGACGCGGGCCGGGTGCGACGCCGCCGGGTCGGCGGATCCTGGCGGGAGGGCGCAGGTCGTGAAGAAGGTGTGCGGGCCTGATGGCGGACGGGTGATCGGGCTGTCCGGCCCCTTCGGGGTGCCCTACCGTTTCTTGCGAACACCCCGCTCGAAACCGGCTCCGGTGGATCCGGCGAAAGGCGGCAACGGGTCGGCGATTCCCCATCGCCGGCACGGCAGTGCCCTCGCGCACGAAACTGCCGGGTCCGCGGACGGGCCCGGCGCACCTCGCCGATCGGTCGGCCGTTCGTCCCACACCCCCCGGGACGGGCGGCTCGGCGATCGCCCTGGCCGCCCCGGAGCTCTCCCCCCTGTTCCGGGGCGGCATTCTGCTGCCGGGAGTACCCGGAGCCCCCTGAGCACCGGGCCCGTCCGGACCGCCGCCCGCGGTCTCTACGCCCTCGCCGCGGTCTTCTGCGCCGGTGCCGCCCTCTTCGCCGTCCTTACCGCGCAAGTGTCCGGCGGCGGCCGGCTGGTGGCGCGGGATTGGGCGGTGCTCGGCTGGTTCCAGCGCGCGGCGGCGGCGCATCCGGCGCTGAACGGTCCCGCGCAGGTGCTCTCGGACGTCGGCAACGTGCAGGTGGCGGTGCCGCTGCTGCTCGCGGCCGTGGTGGTCGCGGGGGTGCGGGGGCGGCGGTCCGGGTTGCTGCTGTGGTGGCTGCCCCCGCTGGCCGCGGTGCTGGCGATGGCCCTGGTGCCGCTGGTGGTCGGGCTGGTGAAGTCGGCGGTGGCACGGCCCGCGCCGGGCAAGCTGCGGCTGGGGCCGAACGGCTACGCGGGTTTCTTCCCCTCCGGCCACACCGCGACCTCCTCGGTGGCGGTGGGCGCCGCGGCGCTGCTGGTGCTGCCGGCGGTCGGGCGGGCGGCGCTGCGCCGGGCTCTGTACGCCGCGGCGCTGCTGCCGGCGGCGGGGGTGGGTGCGGGGCTGGTGTGGCACGGCTACCACTGGCCGCTGGACGTGCTGGCGAGCTGGTGCCTGGCGGCGTCGCTGCTGTCGGCGGTGGCCGCGGCCGGGGTGGTGGCCCGGGCGGTGGCCGCGGGGGGCCGGGAGTCAGGTGTGGGTGGGGAATCCGAGGTTGATCCCGCCGTGTGAGGGGTCGGGCCAGCGCTGGGTGACGGCCTTGGCGCGGGTGAAGAAGCGCACGCCGTCCTCGCCGTAGGCGTGCGTGTCGCCGAAGAGCGAGGCTTTCCAGCCGCCGAAGGAGTAGTAGGCGACGGGCACCGGGATGGGCACGTTGATGCCGACCATGCCGACCTCGACCTCGTGCTGGAAGCGCCGGGCCGCGCCGCCGTCGCGGGTGAAGAGCGCGGTGCCGTTGCCGTACGGGTTGGCGTTGACCAGGGCGAGTCCCTCGTCGTACGAGGCGACGCGGACGACGCTGAGGACGGGGCCGAAGATCTCGTCGTCGTAGACCGGCATGCCGGGGCGGACGCGGTCGAAGAGGGTCGGGCCGAGCCAGAAGCCGCCCTCCGCGGCGTCGCGGGACAGCGGGTGCTTGCGGCCGTCGACGGCGAGTTCGGCGCCCGCGGCGACCCCGGCGTCCAGGTAGGAGGTGACGCGGTCGCGGTGGGCGCCGGTGACGAGCGGGCCCATGTGCGACCCGGGCGCGGAGCCGGGGCCGACGGTGAGGCCGGCGATGCGCTGCTTGACCCGCTCGACCAGTCCGTCGCCGACCGGGTCGACGGCGACCAGCACGGAGACGGCCATGCAGCGCTCCCCCGCGGAGCCGTACCCGGCGTTGACGGCGGCGTCCGCGGCGAGGTCGAGGTCGGCGTCGGGGAGGACGAGCATGTGGTTCTTGGCGCCGCCGAGCGCCTGGACGCGCTTGCCGTGCCGGGTGGCGGTCTCGTGGACGTGCCGGGCGACCGGGGTGGAGCCGACGAAGGAGACCGCCTTGACGTCCGGGTGCTCCAGCAGCCGGTCGACGGCCTCGCGGTCGCCGTGCACGACGTTGAGGACGCCGTCCGGCAGCCCGGCCTCGCGCCACAGTTCCGCCAGCAGGTTCGCCGCCGAGGGATCCTTCTCCGAGGGTTTGACGACGACGGTGTTGCCCGCGGCGATCGCGAGCGGGAAGAACCACAGCGGGACCATCGCGGGGAAGTTGAACGGCGAGACGACGGCGACCGGACCGAGCGGCTGGCGCAGCGAGTAGACGTCGATCCCGGTGGAGGCCTGCTCGGTGTAGCCGCCCTTGAGCAGGTGCGGGATGCCGCACGCGTATTCCACGACCTCCAGGCCGCGGGCGATCTCGCCGAGCGCGTCGGTGTGGATCTTGCCGTGCTCGGCGACGACGACGGCGGCCAGCTCCTCGCGGCGGGCGTGGAGCAGCTCGCGGAAGGCGAAGAGCACCGCGCTGCGGCGGGCGACGGAGGCGTGCCGCCAGTCGGCGAAGGCGTCGAGCGCGGCGGCCACGGCCTCGTCGACGACGTCCGCCGAGGCGAGGTCGACCCGCCCGGTGACAGCGCCGGTCGCCGGGTCGTGGACGTCGCCGTGGCGGGCGGCGGTGCCGGTCCAGGGGCGGCCGGCGATCCGGTGGGTGATGCGCTGCGGCTGTGTCACGGGCAGGCCCCTCTTGCGTCGCCGTCGTCCTCCCGCCAGTCTCGCCGCGCCGGGGGCCGCGCCTCAAGCACCACGCTGCGGGCGCGGCCGTACGGGTACGGGCCCCGGTCCGCTCAGCCGCCCGCGAGCCGCGCGGCCGCCTCGTGCATCGCGGCCTCCAGCACCTCGGGGTCGGTGAGGTGGCCGGTGCCGTCCGGCGGGACGAGCCAGCGCACCCCGCCGGTGGGGCGGCCGGGGTAGGGGACGACGATCCAGGCGCCGCTGCCGAGCCCGCGTACCCCGCCGGCCAGCCAGCGGTCGGTGGTGCCCGCGGGGACGAAGAAGCCGAGCCGCGAGTCGCCGAAGTCGGCGAGCACCGGTCCCGGCCGGCCTGCGAGGCCGGTCAGGACGTCCAGGGTGGGGTGGCCCAGCTCGCCGCGCACGATCAGTACGTCCCACAGCCGCCCGGCGGGCAGCAGGACGACCCCCAGCGGGTTGCTCTCCCATTCCCGGCGGACGGCCGCCGGGTCGTGTGCCGCCGACACCAGCCACTCGACCGCGCTCCTCGCTCCGGCGCTGCACATGCCGCTCCTCCTTCTGCCGCGTGGCGCACATCCGTCACCGGAGGAGAGCGGGCGGGGCGGCAGCTCTTACGCGGGTTCGCCTACCGACTGGTAGTGACGCGGCTCACATCCCGCCCGGACGCCCGGCGGCCGCTGGCCCTGCGCGCAGGAGGACCGCACGCGGCGCGGGAGCGGCGTTCTACGATGAGGCGGCACCGCAGCCGGTGCCCGCCACCCGCTCCCAGGAGGATCCGCATGCCCGACAGCGCCGCCGCAGGCGGGCTCGACGCCTTCATCGCCGGGCTGCCGAAGGCCGAACTGCACGTCCACCACGTGGGGTCCGCTTCCCCGCGGATCGTGGCGGAGCTGGCCGCGCGGCACCGGGACTCGGCGGTGCCGACCGATCCCGAGGCGCTCGCCGACTACTTCAGCTTCCGGGATTTCGCGCACTTCATCCAGGTCTACCTGTCGGTCGTCGACCTCATCAGGGACGCCGAGGACGTGCGGCTGCTCACCTTCGAGGTGGCGCGGGACATGGCGCGGCAGAACGTGCGCTACGCCGAGCTGACCGTGACCCCGTACAGCTCGACCCGGCGCGGCATCCCGGACCGGGAGTTCATGGCGGCGATCGAGGACGCGCGCAAGGCGGCGGAGGCGGAGCTGGGGGTGACGCTGCGCTGGTGCTTCGACATCCCGGGCGAGGCGGGGCTGGTCTCCGCCGAGGAGACCGCGCGGATGGCCGTGGACCTGCGGCCCGACGGCCTGGTGTCCTTCGGCCTCGGCGGGCCCGAGATAGGGGTGCCGCGCCCGCAGTTCAAGCCGTACTTCGACCGCGCGCGGGCCGCCGGGCTGCACAGCGTGCCGCACGCCGGGGAGACCACCGGGCCGGAGACGGTGTGGGACGCGCTGCGCGAGCTGGGCGCCGAGCGGATCGGCCACGGCACGAGCGCGGCGGGCGACCCGCGGCTGCTGGAGCACCTGGCCGAGCACCGGATCCCGCTGGAGGTCTGCCCGACCTCCAACATCGCCACCCGCGCGGTCGCCACCCTCGACGAGCACCCGATACGGCAGATGATCGAGGCGGGCGTCCTGGTCACCGTCAACAGCGACGACCCGCCCATGTTCGGCACCGACCTCAACACGGAGTACGCGGTGGCCGCCCGGCTGCTGGAGCTGGACCACCGCGGGGTGGCGGCGCTGGCGAAGAACGCCGTGGAGGCGTCCTTCCTGGAGACGCCCGGCAAGGCGCGGATCGCCGCCGAGATCGACGCGTACACCGCGGCATGGTGACGGTCGTCGCCCACCGCGGCGATCCGTACGAGCACCGCGAGAACACCCTGCCGTCGGTGCGCTCGGCGCTGCTCAAGGGCGCGGACGCGGTGGAGGTCGACGTGCGGCTGACGCGCGACGGGGTGCCGGTGCTGCTGCACGACCGGTCGCTGGACCGGCTGTGGGGCCGTCCCCGGGAGGTCGACGCGCTGACCCTCGGCCAGGTCGCGGACGCCACCGGGGGCGGCGTGCCGACGCTCGCGGCCGCGCTGGCCGAGCTGGACCGGCACGCGCGCGGCCGGATGCTGCTCGACCTGACCGGGGCGGCGCAGGTGGCGCCCACGCTGGCGGCGGTCGCGGCGGCGGGCGCGGCCGAGCGCGTCTACTACTGCGGCGAGCTCGGCGCGATGCGCGCGGTACGGGCCGCGGACCCGGCCGCCGAGATCGCGCTGACCTGGAAGACCTCGGCCCTGCCCGCGGACGCGCTGCTCGCGGAGGTGGCGCCGCGCTGGCTGAATTTGCGCTTCGGGCTGGTGAACGCCGCGACGGTGGGCTTCGCGCGCGAGCACGGCCTGCTGGTGGCGGCATGGACGGCGGACTGGCCGCCGTCGATGCGCCGGCTGCTGGCGTTCGGGGCCGACTCGATCACCACCAACCGGCTCGCGTCGCTGCAGCGGCTCGTCGCCCGCCGCGCCCGCTCCTGAGGGGGATCAGTCCAGGGACGTCATCACGTGCTTGACGCGCGTGTAGTCCTCGAAGCCGTACGCCGACAGGTCCTTGCCGTAGCCGGACTTCTTGAAGCCGCCGTGCGGCATCTCGGCGACCAGCGGGATGTGGGTGTTGATCCACACGCAGCCGAAGTCCAGCCGCCGCGACATCCGCATGGCGCGCGCGTGGTCCCGGGTCCACACCGAGGAGGCGAGCGCGTAGTCCACGCCGTTGGCCCACTCGACGGCCTGGTCCTCGTCGGCGAAGGACTGCACGGTGATGACCGGGCCGAAGACCTCGTGCTGGACGATCTCGTCGTCCTGCCGCAGGCCCGAGACGACGGTGGGCGCGAAGTAGTAGCCGACCTCGCCGACCCGGAAGCCGCCCGTCTCGACCTTGGCGTGCGCGGGCAGCCGGTCGATGAAGCCGCTGACCCGCTCCAGCTGGCCGGCGTTGTTGAGCGGCCCGTACAGGACGTCCTCGTCCGTCGGCAGGCCCGTCTTCGTCTCGGCGGCGGCCTTGGCGAGCGCGGCGGTGAACTCCTCGTGCACCGACTCGTGCACCAGTACGCGGGTGGCGGCGGTGCAGTCCTGGCCGGCGTTGAAGTAGCCGGCCACCGCGATGTCCTGGACGGCGCGCGGGATGTCGACGTCCTCGAAGACCACCACCGGTGCCTTGCCGCCCAGTTCGAGGTGGACGCGCTTGAGGTCGCGGGCGGCGGAGCCGGCCACCTCCATGCCGGCGCGGATCGAGCCGGTGATGGACGCCATCGCCGGGACGCGGTGCTCGACCATGAGCCGGCCGGTGTCGCGGTCGCCGCAGACGACGTTGAAGACGCCCTTCGGCAGGAACTCCGCCATGATCTCCGCGAGCAGCACGGTGGAGGCGGGCGTGGTGTCGGAGGGCTTGAGCACCACGGTGTTGCCCGCGGCGATGGCCGGGGCGAACTTCCACACCGCCATCATCATCGGGTAGTTCCACGGCGCGACCTGCGCGCACACCCCGATCGGCTCGCGCCGCACGAAGGACGTCATCCCCTCCATGTACTCGCCCGCGGAGCGGCCCTCCAGCATGCGGGCGGCGCCCGCGAAGAAGCGGATCTGGTCGACCATGGGCGGGATCTCCTCGCTCATGGTCAGCCCGATCGGCTTGCCGGTGTTCTCGCTCTCGGCCCCGACCAGCTCGGCGGCGCGGGCCTCGACCGCGTCGGCGATCCGCAGCAGCGCCTTCTGCCGGTCGGAGGGCGTGGTGTCGCGCCAGCCGGGGAAGGCCGCGGCCGCCGCCGCCATGGCCGCGTCGACGTCGGCGGCCCGCGACAGCGGCGCGGTGGCGTAGACGTCGCCGGTCGCCGGGTTGACCACCTGCGTGGTGCGGCCGTCCGCGGCGGCGCGGAATTCTCCGTCGATGTGGTTGCGCAGAGTGCGGAGTTCGGTCACGGCGTTTGCTCCCTGGTCGTCCGGATCGTGCTGCTGTGTCGGGTGTCCACAGGCTGAGACAGTACCCAGCCTAGCCCGAGGGCTGCGGGATCCGACATACCCGGCTCCCGGCAACGACCGAATCAGTGAATCCATGACCTCCACACTGCGTATTTCATCGGTTTCGGCTTGCCGGACCGCCGAAGTCTCCTGCACAGTGGGCCGGGTGGCCACACGTGACATGAACGGCGCGCGACCCTCCGTCGACGCGGTGTCGAAGGCGATCATCGAGCAGTTGCAGGAGGACGGCCGCCGCCCCTACGCGGCGATCGGCAAGGCCGTGGGCCTCTCCGAGGCGGCGGTCCGCCAGCGCGTGCAGAAGCTGCTGGACCAGGGCGTGATGCAGATCGTGGCGGTGACCGACCCGCTCACCATCGGCTTCCGGCGGCAGGCGATGGTCGGCATAACCGTGGACGGCGACGTGGAACCGGTCGCCGCCGCCCTGGCCGGGCTGGACGAGGTGGAGTACGTGGTGGTGACCGCGGGCTCCTTCGACCTGCTCGCCGAGATCGTCGCCGAGGACGACGACCATCTGCTGGAGCTGATCAACAAGCGGATCCGTGCGCTGCCCGGTGTGCGGTCCACCGAGAGCTTCGTCTACCTGGGGCTCCGGAAGCAGACCTACTCCTGGGGAACGCGATAGCCATGAGCGCACGCACGTCGGCCGCGGCCTACGACCACCTGTGGATGCACTTCACCCGGATGGGGGACTACGCGGACACGCCCGTTCCGGTCATCGTGCGCGGCGAGGGCGCGTACATCCACGACGACCGCGGCAGGCGCTACATCGACGGGCTCAGCGGCCTGTTCGTGGTCAACGCCGGCCACGGGCGGCGCGAGCTGGCCGAGACCGCCGCCCGGCAGGCGGCGGAGCTGGCGTACTTCCCCGTCTGGGGCTACGCGCACCCGCGGGCGGTGGAGCTCGCCGAGCGGCTGGCGCACCTCGCGCCCGGCGACCTGGACAAGGTCTTCTTCACCACCGGCGGCGGCGAGGCCGTCGAGACGGCGTGGAAGCTGGCGAAGCAGTACCACCGGCTCACCGGCAACCCGGGGAAGTACAAGGTGGTCTCGCGCGCCGTCGCCTACCACGGCACCCCGCACGGCGCGCTGTCCATCACCGGCCTGCCCGAGCTCAAGGCGCCGTTCGAACCGCTGGTGCCGGGCGCGTTCAGGGTGCCGAACACCAACATCTACCGGGCGCCCGTGCACGGCGACGACCCCGAGGCCTTCGGCCGCTGGGCCGCCGACCGGATCGAGGAGCAGATCCTCTTCGAGGGCCCCGACACGGTGGCCGCGGTCTTCCTGGAGCCGGTGCAGAACGCGGGCGGCTGCTTCCCGCCGCCGCCCGGCTACTTCGCGCGGGTGCGGGAGATCTGCGACCGCCACGGTGTGCTGCTCGTCTCCGACGAGGTGATCTGCGCCTTCGGGCGGCTCGGCACGACCTTCGGCTGCGAGCGGTACGGCTACGTGCCGGACATGATCACCTGCGCCAAGGGCATGACGTCCGGCTACTCGCCGATCGGCGCCTGCATCGTCTCCGACCGGGTGGCCGAGCCCTTCCACCGCGGCGGCGAGGCCTTCCTGCACGGCTACACGTTCGGCGGCCACCCGGTCTCCGCCGCCGTCGCCCTCGCCAACCTCGACCTGCTCGACCGCGAGGGCCTGAACCAGCGCGTACGGGACCACGAAGCCGACTTCCACGCCACCCTCGACCGGCTGCGCGACCTGCCCATCGTCGGCGACGTCCGCGGCAGCGGCTACTTCCACGGCATCGAGCTGGTCAAGGACAAGGCCACCAAGGAGACCTTCACGCCGGAGGAGACCGAGCGCGTGCTCTACGGCTTCCTGTCCCGCGAGCTGTTCGCGAACGGCCTCTACTGCCGCGCCGACGACCGCGGCGACCCGGTGATCCAGCTCGCCCCGCCGCTCATCGCCGGGCAGCGGCTCTTCGACGAGATCGAGGCGATCCTGCGGGACGTCCTGACGCGGGCCTGGGCCAAGCTCTGACGCCGGCCGCGGGCGGCCCCGGCTCTCCCGTGGGCCCGGCCCCCCGACCGGCCCCGGCTCTCCCGTGGGCCCGGCCCCCCGACCGGCCCCGGCGGCGCTCACCCGAACGGACGGATCGGCGACCTGCGCCGCCGCGCCTGCGGTCCGACCGGCCACCGGCTGCCTACGGTGCCGGGGAGTGACCGCCCACCCCGGCGCCCGCGCGGCGCACCGGCGCCGTCCGCCGCCGGGGGACGACGACCCGCGGAGGAACGGCATGGTGGCCCCGCCCGACAACGACATGCTCTTCGCCCGCTCGCTGCGCCACTCCCTCCGGGGCTCGCCGGCCCTGCTCGGCGTCACGGTCGGCGTCCGCCAGGGGGAGATCCTCGGTGTGGTCGGGCCGCGCGGCTCCGGCAAGACGACGCTGCTGCGCTGCCTGTCCGGCCAGATCGCGCCGGACGAGGGTGAGGTGTGGTTCGACGGCGGGCGCGTGCACACGCTCCCCGAGGCGGCGCGCGACCTGCTGCGCCGCGAGCGCTTCGGCTGGGTCGGCAGCGAACCCGCGCTGCTACCGGAGCTGACCGCGTGGGAGAACGCGGCGCTGCCGCTGCTGATGCGCGGCGTACGGCCGCGGGCGGCGCGCGCCGAGGCGCAGGAGTGGCTGGACCGGCTGGACATCGGCGGCGCCGCCCGCCGCCACCCCGGGGTGCTGCTCCTGCCCGAGCAGCAGCGGGTCGCGGTGGCCCGGGCGCTGGTCGGTACGCCCGCGGTGGTCTTCGCCGACGACCCGGCCGCGCCGCTGCACCACTCCGACCGCGCCCAGGTGCTGCGCACCCTGGCCAGCGCGGCCCGGTCGCACGGGATGACGGTCGTCCTGGCGGGATCCGACCCGGCTACCGCGGGCTACACCGACCGCACCGTCACACTGCGCGACGGCCGCACGGACTCCCCCGTCCACGCCCCGGACCACGGCACCCCCGACCCGGCCCCGGCGAACGCATGACCGCCGCCGGCGCGCACGGAGCGGTGTCGACCCTGCGGACCGTACGGGAGGTGGCGGCGTGCTGAGCTGGCGGGTGGTGCGGGGGGCGCGGATCGGGGCGCTCGGGCGGTGGCTGACGGTGGTGGCCGCGGCGGGCGGCACGGGACTGCTGCTGCTGTCGGCGCTCGGCTGGGCGCTGGGGCACCAGCAGCCCGGCGCGAGTGCCGGGGTGCGGCTGGTGTGGTGCGTGCTGCCCGCCGCGGCGGCCGTGCAGCTCGCGGCCGTCGCGGGGCTCGCGCAGCCGCTGCGCTGGCCCGGTACGGGGCTCGCCGGGGTGGGGCTGGGCCGGCGGGCGACGGTGCTGGTCGGCGCCGGGAGCGCCGCGCTGGCCTGCACGGCCGGCAGCGGACTCTCCCTGCTGGGCTTCCTCTACCTGCGCGGTGACCTGGGCGGCGTGCCGTACTCCGGTTCGGTCTCGCAGGTGCTGGGCGCGGGGCACCGGCTGCCCGCCGCGGGCGTGGTGACGCTGCTGGCGGTGGTGCCGCTGGGCGCCGCGGCGGCCGTCGCCGTCCGGCTGTGGCAGCCGCCGGCGCCGAAGCCGGGCGCCGGGCCCGCGGGGCTGCCGTGGGGTGTGGCGCTGACCGCGGTGGGGCTCGCGGTGCAGGTGAGCGCGCCGCGCGGGGACGCGCTGCCGCTGCCCAGCGGGCTGGGCGCGGTGTCGGCGGCGACGGTGGCGGGCTGGGTCGTCGCCTCGGCCGGGATGGTGCTGGCGGGCCCGGGTCTGGTGCACCTGTGCGGGCGGCTGCTGGCGCTGCACCGGCCGGGCGCGCTGCGGCTGCTGGCGGGGCGCGCCCTCCAGCAGGAATCCCGCCGGACCGGCCGGCCGCTGGGCCTGGTATGCGCGACGGCGACGGCGGCGCTCGCGGTGCACGACCTGCAGCACGGCTCGGGTCACCGGCTGGGCCCGCTGACGACCTTCGCGGCGGCCCTCATCGGGGTGTGCGTGCTGGCGGTCGCCGGCACCGCCCTCGCGCAGGCGGCGGGCGCGCGCGCCCGGTCGACGACGGCGCTGCGCGAGATCGGCGCGCCGCCGGCGCTGCTGCGCGGTGCGGCGGCGCTGCGCACGGGCGTGGTGCTGGCCGTCGCGGTGCCGCTGACGGCCGTGGTCGCGGCCTTCGCGACCGTTCCGGCGACGCGGTGACGGCGTGAGGGGCCCGGCGGGCTATCGTGCCGCCATGTCCGCCGAGACCGCTCCCCCGCCCGCCCGTGAGATCGAGACCCTCGAGGAGTTCGACCGGGTCGCGCTGACCGGCTCGTTCGCCGGATACCGCGTCCAGGCCGTCGATCTGACGGACCGTACCTTCGCCCTGCTGGTCGCCGACACCACGCAGGCGGTCTTCCTCGGCTGCCTGATGGAGCCGCAGGCGCTCGCGCACGTACGGGCCGGCGGGGCGCTGGTCTTCCCGCCGGTCCCGCACCTGCCCTTCGACCCCTACCGGGCCACCCTCTACAGCCCCGTCGAGCTGTACGCCGACCTGGCGGCCGCGGGCTACGAGCACACGCCGGACGCCCGCGCGTACGACTGGTACCGGCAGAGCGCGGCGGGCGGCGACATACTGGCGTCGATGCTGCGCTCGATCCACGACGACGCGGTGACCGACGCCCTCGACGAGCACCTGGCCGGGGCCCGGGTGGTGGGCGTCATGGGCGGCCACGCGATGAAGCGCGGCACGGACGCCTACGCGGGGGCCGCCCGGCTCGGCCGCGACCTGGCCCGCGCGGGCCTGACCGTGGCGACCGGCGGCGGGCCCGGCGCGATGGAGGCGGCGAACCTCGGCGCGTACGCCGCCCCGCAGGAGGACGTGATGCTCGGCAAGGCGCTGTCGGTGCTCGGCAGCGCCCCGTCCTTCCGGCCGTCGGTCGGCGAGTGGGCCGCGACCGCCTTCGAGGTGCGCGAGCGCTGGCCGGAGGGCGGCAGTTCGCTGGGCGTGCCGACGTGGTTCTACGGGCACGAGCCGCCGAACGCCTTCGCCTCGCACATTGCGAAGTTCTTCGCCAACTCCGTCCGCGAGGACACCCTGCTCGCCCGCTGCAACTCCGGCGTGGTCTTCCTGCCGGGCGCGGCGGGCACCGTGCAGGAGATCTTCGACGCGGCCACCCCCAACTACTACTCCGCGCGCGGCGAGCCGACGCCCATGGTGCTGGTCGACCGGGCGCACTGGACCACCGAGCTGCCCGCGTGGCCGCTGCTCAGCGCGCTGGCCCGCGACCACGCGATGGCCTGGCGCATCGCGCTGGTCGACTCGGTGACCGAGGTGCCGGACGCGCTGACGCGGCTCGCGGAGAAGTGAGCCGGGGCGGGGGCGGCGCGCCGCTCAGACCGCGTCGGCGGCGGCCTCCAGCTCCGAGACCACCAGCTTCTTCATGCCGAGCATGGCCTTCACGGCGGCCTGCGACCTGTTCTGATCCGGGTCGTTGATCAGCTCGTTGAGCCGGGTGGGCACGATCTGCCAGGACACTCCGTAGGGGTCCTTGAGCCAGCCGCAGGGCCCCTCCTCGCCGCCGTTCGCGGTCAGCGCGGACCACAGCCGGTCGACCTCCTCCTGCGAGTCGCAGTCGACGCTGAGCGACATCGCCTCGTTGAAGGTGAATTCCGGCCCGCCGTTGAGCGCGAGGAAGCGCTGCCCACCCAGTTCGAACTCCACGATCATCACGCTGCCCGGTGTCCCGGGGCCGGCCTCGCCGTAGTGCTGCACCTTGACCACGCGGGAGTCGTCGAAGAGCGAGGTGTAGAGCGCCACGGCCTCCTCGGCCTGGTCGTCGTACCAGAGGAACGTCGTGATCTTCTGCTGCATGGCGGGCTCCGTTCTCGTCCGGGTCCTTCGGTCCGCGGGGGGGCGCTCGTGCGCCTCCAGCAGATAGGACGGTCCGGGCCGGCGAAACTCATCGGTGCCCGTTCGGGTGCTTCTTCCGCTCCCGGGGAGGACGGGCGCGGGCAGGACGGGCGCGGGCAGGACGGGCGCGGGCCGCTCAGCCGGGCAGGACGACGACGTCCTCCGGGTCGAACACCACGCCGACGGCCGCGCCCTCGGCCGGAGCGGCGCGCAGCGCGCACTCCGCCTCCAGCTCGGGGCCGCGCTCGGGCCGCAGCGTCACGGCCACGTGCCCGCCGCGGAAGGTGCGGGCGGCCACGGTGCAGCGCAGCGCGCCCGCCGCGTCCGGGGCGACCAGGCGCACCCCGGTGGGCCGGACCAGCAGCCGGCAGGGGCCGTCCGGGGTGCCGGGCGGTACGGGCAGCCCGCCCCAGCCGGTGGCGGCCGTGCCGCCGGTCACGACGGCGCCGGTGACGGCGTCGAAGCCCAGGAAGCGGGCGACGAACTCGTCCGCCGGGTGCTGCCAGACCTCCAGCGGGGTGCCCGTCTGGGCGATCCGGCCGTCGCGCATGACGACCACGCGGTCGGCGAGCGCGAAGGCCTCGCCCTGGTCGTGGGTGACGGCCAGCACGGTGGTGCCCAGCCGTCCGAAGAGCTGCCGCAGCTCCACGACCAGCCGTTCGCGCAGCGAGCGGTCGAGCTGGCCGAGCGGCTCGTCCAGCATGAGCAGCCGCGGTTCGGGCGCCAGCGCGCGGGCGAGGGCGACCCGCTGCTGCTCGCCGCCGGACAGCTCCGCGACGCCGCGGGACTGCGCACCGGGCAGGCCGACCAGGTCGAGCAGCTCGGCGACCCGCTGCTCGCGCCGCTCGCGCGGCGCCTTGTGCATGCGCGGCCCGAAGCCGACGTTCCCGCCGACGTCCCGCTGCGGGAAGAGCTGGTGGTCCTGGAACATCAGCCCGACGCCGCGCCGGTGCGGCGGCACCCCGCGCTGGTCGGCGCCGTCCAGCAGCACCTGTCCCGAGGCCAGGTCCTGCAGCCCGGCCACGACCCGCAGCAGCGTGGACTTACCGCTGCCGCTGGGCCCCAGCACACAGACGATCTCGTGCTCGGCAACGGCCAGGTCGACCGCGTCCAGCGCGGTCCGCTGCCCGAAGCGCACGGTCGCGGCGTCCAGCCGCAGCAGGGCGCCGTCCCCCGGCGAGGGGCCTGCGGCCGACCCGGCGATGTGCCGCGGCTCGGCAGTATGCCCCGGCTCGGCAATGTGCGAGGCACCGGCGGGATGTACGGGGCCGGGGGTACGCGTCGGATCGGCGTTCTTCACAGCGGGTCACAGCTCCCCGGCGCTCGTGGGGCGGAAACGTTCCAGCACCAGCAGGCTGGCGGCGCAGACCACCATCAGCACGGTGCTCAGGGCCATCGCCTGGCCGTAGTTCATGGGCCCGGCGCGGCCCAGCAGGCGGGCGACGGCGACCGGCAGGGTGGGGTTGTCGGGACGGGCGATGAAGACGGTGGCGCCGAACTCGCCGAGCGAGACGGCGAAGGCGAAACCCGCGGCAATGGCCACGGCCCGGGAGACCAGCGGCAGTTCCACCTCGCGCCACACCCGCCAGGGCGAGGCGCCCAGCACCGCCGCGGCCTCCCGCAGCCGGGTGTCGACGGCCCGCAGCACCGGCAGCATCACCCGCACGACGAAGGGCGCGCCCACCAGCGCCTGTGCGAGCGGCACCAGCAGCCAGGAGTCCCGCAGGTCCAGCGGCGGCTTGTCCAGGGCGATGAGGAATCCGAAGCCGATGGTGACGGCGGAGGTGCCGAGCGGCAGCATCAGCAGCGCGTCGAAGCCGCGCATCAGCCGCCCCGGCCTGCGCACCAGCGCGGCCGCCGCGAGCCCGCCGATCACCAGGGCGATGATGGTGGCCAGCGCCGCGAAGCGCAGCGAATTGCCGACGGTCTGCCAGGGGGCGACGCTGAAGGTGCCGCCGTCGTCCGACCCGAGGGCGCGGTAGAAGGCCAGGCCGTAGCCGCCGGGGGTGTCGAAGGAGCGGGCGGCGAGCACGCCGAGCGGCAGCAGGATGACCACGGCGACGACCGCGAGGACGGCGCCGAGCAGGGTGCGCTCTGCCGCGCCGCTCGGCCGGTGCGCGGTACGCGCGGGGTCCACCAGCTTCAGCGCCGACTCGCGCCGCCGTACCGTCCAGCCGTGCAGGGCGAGGATGGCCAGCACCGCGGCGAATTGCAGCAGGGTCAGCACGGCCGCCGTCGGCAGGTCGAAGATCTCGGCGGTCTGCCGGTAGATCTCGACCTCCAGGGTGGAGTAGAGCGGTCCGCCGAGGATCTGGATGACGCCGAAGGAGGTGAAGGTGAAGAGGTAGACCATGAGCGCGGCAGCGGCCACCGACGGGCCGAGCGCGGGCAGCGTCACGCTGCGCCAGGCGGCGAAGCGGCCCGCGCCGAGCATCCGGGCGGCCTCCTCCTGCGCCGGGTCCAGCTGCGCCCACAGCCCGCCGACGGTGCGGACCACGACGGCGAAGTTGAAGAAGACGTGCGCGACGAGGATCGCCCACACGCCGGTGTCGAGCCGCACCCCGAGCAGCGAGTCGGTGAAGCCGCCGCGGCCGAGCAGCGCCAGGAAGGCCGAGCCCGCGACGACGGTCGGCAGCACGAAGGGCACCGTCACGACCGCGCGCAGCAGCCGCCGCCCGGGGAAGTCCAGCCGCGCGAAGACGTACGCGGCGGGCAGCCCCACCAGCAGCGTCAGCCCGGTCGAGGCGGCGGCCTGCCAGCAGGTGAACCACAGCACGTGCCGGATCCCGGGGTCGCCCAGCACGTCGCCGATCCGGCTCAGGTGCCAGGCGCCGCCCTGGTGCAGCCCGCGGCCGACGATCGCCGCCACCGGGTAGCCGAAGAAGGCCGCGAAGAAGAGCAGCGGCAGCGCCGTCAGCGCGGCGCGCACCGCCAGGGCGCGGCGCCGCGAGCCGCGGGCCCCGTCCCGCCGCGCGCCGCGCGGAGGCGCGGTCCGCAGCGTGCTCACGTCACGCTCACTTCAGGACGATCCCGTTCCACGCCTGGACCCATTCGTCGCGCTTGGCGGCGATGGTGTCGGGCGCGAGCGTGGTGGGGTGCTCGACCTTGGCGCCGTACTTGACGAAGACCGGCGGCTCGACGGCGTCGCCGCGCACCGGGTCGACGTACATCTGGAGCGGCATGTCCTGCTGGAAGGTCTTGCCGAGCATGAAGTCGATGAGGGCCTTGCCGCCCGCGGGGTTCTTCGCGCCGTGCAGCAGGCCGGCGAACTCGATCTGCCGGAAGCACGTGCCGGTCGCCACGCCGACGGGCGACTGCGCGGGCGCGGGGCTGACGCCGAGGACCTCGGCGGGCGGGCTGGAGGCGTAGGAGACCGCCAGCGGCCGGTCGCCCTTGGCCTGCTTGCCCGCGGACGAGCCGGAGAACCGGTCGTTGTACGCCTGCTCCCAGCTGTCGACGACCTCGACGCCGTTGGCCTTGAGCTGCTTCCAGTAGTCCTGCCACCCCGAATCGCCGTAGGTGGCCGCGCTGCCCAGCAGGAAGGCCAGGCCGGGCGAGGACGTCGAGACGTTCTCGGTGACCAGCAGGTTCTTGTAGGCGGGCTTGACCAGGTCGGCGAAGGTCTGCGGCGGGGCCAGGTGGTGGGACGTGAAGTAGGCCCGGTCGTAGTTGACGCAGACGTCGCCGGAGTCGATCGGCGTGACGCGGTGCTGCGCGGCGTCCAGTTGCAGGTCGGCGGCGACCTGCCCGAGGTCCTTGGCGGCGTAGGGCGTGAACAGGCCGTTGTCGAGCGCGCGGGACAGCAGGGTGTTGTCGACGCCGAAGAAGACGTCGCCGCGCGGGTGGTCCTTGGTGAGGATGGCCTGGTTGACGGCCGCGCCCGCGTCCCCGCCGCGCAGCACCTTGACGGTGTAGCCGGTCTCCTTGGTGAATTCCGCGAGGACGGACTTCGAGGCCGCGAACGAGTCGTGGCTGACGAGCGTGACGGTCTTGGAGCCGGAGCCCGCCGCCTTGTCGCCGTCGCCCGAGTCGCTGCCGCACGCGGCCAGGACGGACGCCGCCGTGCCGGCGGCGACGAGCGCGCCCACGGCACGCCGAGCAGTGGTCTTCATCTGTGCTGACTCCCTACGCCGGTATGACCCGGATCAGGTGGGAGGGTCTGCGGCCTGGGATCCTTCGCCGGATCCCTCGCCGCACTCTCAGCGCCGTCGCAGGCGCTCCCCTGTCGGAATGTTCTGTTGTACGACCGCCAACGGCCGCCGACGACCGCGTGTACGGCCGCGAGCTGCGGTGACCGCGGGCCGACGCGAGCGCCGACCGTACGATAGCAGCAGGTCAGCGCTCCGCCGCCGCCAGCTGCCCGCAGGCGCCGTCGATCTCCTGGCCACGGGTGTCGCGTACGGTCACGGGCACGCCGTGCGCCTCAAGACCGGCCACGAAGGCCCGCTCGTCCTCCGGGCGGGAGGCCGTCCACTTGGACCCGGGCGTGGGGTTGAGCGGGATCAGGTTGACGTGCACCCGGTGGTTCTTCAGCAGCTTGCCCAGCCGGTCGGCACGCCATGCCTGGTCGTTGACGTCGCGGATCAGCGCGTACTCGATCGAGATCCGGCGCCCGGAGACCTCGGCGTAGTGCCAGGCCGCGTCCAGCACCTCGCGCACCTTCCAGCGGGTGTTGACCGGCACCAGGGTGTCGCGCAGCTCGTCGTCCGGGGCGTGCAGGGAGACCGCGAGGCGGCACTTGAAGCCCTCGTCCGCGAAGCGGTGCATGGCCGGCACCAGGCCCACCGTGGAGACGGTGATACCGCGCTGCGACAGCCCCAGGCCGTCCGGCTCGGGGTCGGTCAGCCGGCGGATCGCACCGACCACGCGGTTGTAGTTGGCGAGCGGCTCGCCCATCCCCATGAAGACGACGTTCGACAGCCGGGCCGGTCCGCCCGGCACCTCCCCGTCGCGCAGCGACTTCATGCCGGCCACGATCTGGTGCACGATCTCCGCGGTCGACAGGTTGCGGTCCAGACCGGCCTGGCCGGTGGCGCAGAAGGGGCAGTTCATGCCGCAGCCGGCCTGTGACGAGATGCACATGGTGACGCGGTCCGGGTAGCGCATCAGCACCGACTCGACGAGCGTCCCGTCGAAGAGCCGCCACAGCGTCTTGCGGGTGTCGCCGTCGTCGCACGAGGCGTGCCGGACGACGGTCATGAGCTCCGGCAGCAGATCCCCGGCGAGCTTGCCGCGGGCCGCGGCCGGGATGTCCGTCCAGGCGGCGGGGTCGTCGGCGTACCGCGCGAAGTAGTGCTGCGACAGCTGCTTGGCCCGGAAGGGCTTCTCCCCGAGCGCGGCCACCGCCTCCCGTCGTTCGGCGGGCGAGAGGTCGGCGAGATGCCGCGGGGGCTTCTTGGCCCCGCGCGGCACGGCGAAAGTCAGTTCTCCGGGTGCAGGCATGATTCCTCCAGTGTCCCAGATCGCGGAGGAAGCCCGCGCCGCGCGGGCGGCGGCCCTGTGGAGAACCCTGCCGGGGACGCGGGCGGGGTCAGCCCTGGCCGACGAAGGCGACCAGCAGGAGCCAGACGATCGGGGCGGTCGGCAGCAGGCTGTCGAGGCGGTCCATGATGCCGCCGTGGCCCGGCAGCAGGGTGCCCATGTCCTTGATGTCGAGATCCCGCTTGATCATCGACTCGCCGAGGTCGCCGAGGGTGGCGCTGACCGCGGCGGCCAGGCCCAGGACCAGGCCCTGCCACCAGTGGCCGCCGTCGATGGAGAACTCCATCAGCAGCGCGCCCGCCACCATGGCGAAGCCGATCGCGCCCGCGAGCCCCGCGCGGGTCTTGCCGGGGCTGATCCGCGGGGCGAGCTTGGTGCGGCCGAAGCGCCAGCCGACCGCGTAGGCGCCCGTGTCGCTGACCACGGTGAGCACGAGGAAGGCCAGCACCCGGCGGGGGCCGTCGTCCGCGGCGAGCATCATCACCACGAAGGTGGCGAGGAAGGGCACGTAGAAGGCCACGAAGACGGCCGCCGTGACGTCCCTGAGGTAGTCGTGCGGGGGCTGGGCCATACGCCAGACCAGGATCGCCAGCGCGGTCAGCGCCATCGCGATCCAGGCCCCGTCGGCGCCCTTCAGATACCCGACGACCACCATGGCCGCGCCGCCCACCACGAGCGGCACCAGCGGCGCGTGGATGCCCTTGCGCTCGGCGAGCCGCGAGGTCAGCTCCCACACGCCGACCGCGACGGCCGCCACCACGACGCCGACGAAGACCTGCTTGACGAGGAAGAGCGAGGCCAGCACCACCACGCCGAGCCCGACGCCCACGCCTATCGCCGCCTGGAGGTTCCGCCCTGCGGACTTCTTCGCGGGGGCGGGCTGCGGGGGCGTCGGTTCGGACGCCGGCGGCGAGGGCGGCATAGCTGGAGTCTTCCTCCCGGTGCGGCTTTCCGCCGCGGAATACGCCGCCGGGGCGGTGACCACGGCCTCGGCGACGTCGGTGGCCGCGGCTGCGGTGTTCTCCGTTGCTCCCCGGTGACCGGCGCGCGGCGAAGCGCCCCAGGAAGAGTCGTTCACTGAGCTTCGCCTCGCGTCGTCGTCGGGGTGTGCGGAGGAGCGGGTGCGGGCCGGCGGGCCCTCGGGCCGCGGCCGGGCCCGGAACGGGCCGCAGGAGGCCCGTGAAGGGCCCCCGCGGGGCCCGGGGAGGGTCGTGGACGGCACAGGGGGCCGTCAGACCTCCAGCAGCTCCGCTTCCTTGTGCTTGAGCAGCTCGTCGACCTGGGCGACGTACTTCGACGTCGTGTCGTCGAGCTCCTTCTCCGCGCGGCGCACCTCGTCCTCGCCGGACTCGCCGTCCTTGACCAGCTTGTCCAGCGTCTCCTTCGCCTTGCGGCGGACGCTGCGGATGGAGATCTTGGCGTCCTCGCCCTTGCCCTTGGCGACCTTGATGAACTCGCGCCGCCGCTCCTCGGTGAGCTGCGGGAAGACCACCCGGATGATGCGGCCGTCGTTGCTCGGGTTGACGCCGAGGTCGGAGTTGCGGATCGCCTCCTCGATGTTGCGCAGGCTGCTGCTGTCGAAGGGGGTGATCACCGCCATCCGCGGCTCGGGCACCGAGAAGGACGCCAGCTGGTTGATCGGGGTGATCGCGCCGTAGTACTCGGCCACGATCTTGTTGAACATCGCCGGGTGCGCGCGGCCGGTACGGATCGCCGCGAAGTCGTCCTTGGCGACCTCGACGGCCTTCTCCATCTTCTCCTCGGCCTCGAGGAGGGTTTCTTCAATCACCATGTGCTCCTGGTTTTCAGAAGGCGGGGCCCTGCGGGCGCGGCCCCTGCGCGCGTCTGTCCTGCACGGTGTCCGACCGGCAGCGTGTTGTCCATCCCCTGATGCCCCGTGGCGGCCTGCGGCTAGCCCCTGGTGCCCTGGGTGTTGACCAGTGTGCCGATCTTCTCACCCTTGACCGCGCGGGCGATGTTGCCCTCGGCGAGCAGTTCGAAGACCAGGATCGGCAGCTTGTTGTCCTGGCACAGGGTGATGGCGGTGAGGTCGGCGACGCGCAGGTCGCGCGTGATGACCTCGCCGTATTCCAGGGCGTCGAACATGGTCGCGTCCGGGTTGAGCTTGGGGTCGGAGTCGTAGACCCCGTCGACCCCGTTCTTGCCCATGAGCAGGGCGGCCGCGTCGATCTCCAGCGCGCGCTGCGCGGCGGTGGTGTCGGTGGAGAAGTACGGCATGCCCATACCGGCGCCGAAGATCACCACACGGCCCTTTTCCAGGTGCCGCACCGCGCGCAGCGGGATGTAGGGCTCGGCGACCTGGCCCATGGTGATGGCGGTCTGCACCCGGGTCTCGACGCCTTCCTTCTCCAGGAAGTCCTGGAGCGCCAGGCAGTTCATGACCGTGCCGAGCATGCCCATGTAGTCGGAGCGCGCCCGGTCCATGCCGCGCTGCTGGAGCTCGGCGCCGCGGAAGAAGTTGCCGCCGCCGATGACGAGGGCGATCTCGTAGCCGTCCGCGACGACCGCGGCGACCTCGCGGGCGATGGCGTGCACGACGTCGGGGTCGACACCGAGCCCGCCGCCCCCGGCGAAGGCCTCGCCGGACAGCTTGAGCAGGAAACGGCGGCCCGCGCCGGGGGCGCCGGTCGGGGCCTGTGCGGGGGCTTGGTTCATGGAGATCTCCTCGTGCACGTACAAAGGAGGCCACTGCCGCGGGTCCTTGTGGGTTCCCGTGACGGCAATGGCCTCCTTGTCACCTCTGCGGCCGGCCGGCGGGCGGCCGGTCGCGTACGACCCTAGCGGGCTCCCGGGTCAGACGCCCACGCGGAAGCGCGCGAAGGCCTGCAGCGTCACGCCGGCCTCGTCGAGCACCTTCTGCACGGTCTTCTTGGCGTCCTTGGCGAAGGACTGCTCAAGGACGACGTTCTCCTTGAAGAAGCCGTTGACGCGGCCCTCGACGATACGCGGCAGGGCGGCCTCGGGCTTGCCCTCCTCGCGCGCGGTGGCCTCGGCGACACGGCGCTCGTTCTCCACCGTCTCGGCGTCGATCTCGTCACGGGTCAGGTACTTCGGCGCGAAGGCGGCGATGTGCTGGGCGACGTCCTTGGCGGTCTGCGCGTCGGCCTTGTCCAGCTCGACCAGGACGCCGACCTGCGGGGGCAGGTCCGGGCTGGTGCGGTGCAGGTAGGAGGCGACGTAGGTGCCGGTGAACTGCGCGAAGCGGTCCAGCACGATCTTCTCGCCGAGGGTCGCGTTGGCCTCGTCGACGAACGCCTGCACGGTCTGGCCGGGCTTGATCTCGGAGGCGAGCAGCGCGGTGATGTCGGCCGGCTTGGTCGCGGCGACGTGGGCGGCGATGGCGTCGGCGACGGCGACGAACTTGTCTCCCTTGGCGACGAAGTCCGTCTCGCACTTCAGCTCGACGAGGACGCCCTCGGAGTTGTCGGCGGAGATCAGGGACACCACGGCGCCGTTGGAGGCCGAGCGGCCCTCGCGCTTGGTGACACCCTTCTGGCCCTTGACGCGGAGGATCTCGACGGCCTTGTCCAGGTCGCCTTCGGCCTCGGTGAGGGCGTTCTTGCAGTCCATCATGCCCGCGGCGGTCAGCTCGCGGAGCTTCTTGACGTCAGCGGCGGTGAAGTTCGCCATGGGTCTGTGTCTCTTCCCGAATGGTCGGTGGATCTACGGGTGGACGGCGGGGGCACAGGGCCCCCGCCGTCGTCACGCGTGGGGCCGGCGGCCGTCGTCGGCCGGCCGGCCTCAGGTCAGGCCTGCTCGGCGTCGCCCTCGGCGGCCGGCGCGTCCGCGGCAGGGGCCTCGGCGGCCGGAGCCTCGGTGGCCTCGGCGGCGGGCGCCTCGGTGGCGGGCGCCTCGGTGGCGGGGGCCTCGGCCGCGTCGTCGGCCTTCTTCTCGCCCTCCAGCAGGTCGCGCTCCCACTCGGCCAGCGGCTCGGAGCCGCCCTCGGCCTTCTTGTCGCCCAGCGCGGCGCCGGAGCGGGCGATCAGGCCCTCGGCGACGGCGTCGGCGATCACGCGGGTGAGCAGCGTGACGGAGCGGATCGCGTCGTCGTTGCCCGGGATCTTGTAGTCGACCTCGTCGGGGTCGCAGTTGGTGTCGAGGATCGCGACGACCGGGATGCGGAGCTTGCGCGCCTCACCGACGGCGATGTGCTCCTTCTTGGTGTCGACGATCCAGACGGCGCTCGGCACCTTCTGCATCTCGCGGATGCCGCCGAGGGTCTTCTCCAGCTTGTCCTTCTCGCGGGAGAGGACCAGGAGCTCCTTCTTGGTCAGGCCGGACGCGGCCACGTCCTCGAAGTCGATCTCCTCGAGCTCCTTGAGGCGCTGCAGGCGCTTGTAGACGGTCGAGAAGTTGGTGAGCATGCCGCCCAGCCAGCGCTGGTTGACGTAGGGCATGCCGACGCGCGAGGCCTGCTCGGCGATGGCCTCCTGCGCCTGCTTCTTCGTACCGACGAACATGATGGAGCCGCCGTGCGCGACGGTCTCCTTGACGAACTCGTAGGCGCGGTCGATGTACGACAGCGACTGGAGCAGGTCGATGATGTAGATGCCGTTGCGCTCGGTGAAGATGAAGCGCTTCATCTTCGGGTTCCAGCGGCGGGTCTGGTGCCCGAAGTGGACGCCGCTCTCCAGCAGCTCCCGCATCGTGACGACGGCCATGGCCGTACTCCTTGAGGTGCTCGGTTACCGCGACAGCCGGACGGCCGTCGCGCCTGACGCCCCGGCGCGCCGTGCCACGAGGGACCGAGGGGCGCGGCCACCGCCCCTGAGACGGGGGATGGTGGCGGGGCGTGCGAAGTCGACCCGGTGACCCGGATCGCCAGAGAAAGTGTACGGGACCCGCGGAGCCCCAGGCGACACCCAGGTTATCCACAGGCCGCGACCATGATCATCTTTCGGCGGCCGGATGCGGGATCGTCGTGTCATGGCGTTCACGACGGTGTGGTTGACGATGGTGGCGGCGCTGCTCGCGGCTGCGGGCGGGCAACCCGAAGGGCCGTCCCCCGCGGTGCCGGGCGGCGGTCGCAGCTGGCCGGTGGCCGGGCAGGGGCCGCGCGGGCGGCCGGTGGTGCTGCGGGCGTTCGAGGCGCCCGCGACACCGTGGGGAGCCGGGCACCGCGGGGTCGACCTGCCGGCCGGGCCGGGTGCGCGGGTGCGGGCGGCGGCGCCGGGCGAGGTGGTCTTCGCCGGGCGGGTGGGGGGCCGGGGCGTGCTGGTGCTGCGGATCGGGCCGGAGCTGCGGATCACGTACGAGCCGGTGCGCGCGGCGGTCCCGGTCGGCGCGCGGGTGGCGGCGGGGCAGCCGGTGGGCACGCTGGAAGGAGCGGCCGCGCACTGCCCGGGGGCCTGCCTGCACTGGGGGCTGCTGCGGTCGGGGCCGGGCGGTGACGTCTATCTGGACCCGCTGTCGCTGCTGCCCCGCTGGATACGGCGCGGCGGGCCGTCGCGGCTGCTGCCGGTCGCCGGGATCCCGGCGCCTTCCTGAGGGGGCCGGGCGCCGTCAGCCGGTGACGCCGCGCAGGGCCATCGCGACGGCGGCGCGGGTGATCACCTCGGGGTCCTCCGCGGCGCCGATCTCGATACGGCGCACCGCCGCGTCGACGACGCCCTGGAGCAGCATCGCGGTGAGCCGGGGCTCCGCGTGGCCGAGATCGGAGAGGGCGGCGACGACCATGGCGACCAGGCCGCCGTGGGCGGCGCGGATCTTCTCCCGGGCGCCGGCGTCCAGTTCGCCCGCGGAGATCGCCACCACGGCGCGGTGCCGGCGGTCGCCGACCAGGGCGAGCTGGCTGCGGACGTACGCCTCGATACGTCCCTCGGCGGTGCCGGCGGCCTCCATCGCGGCCTCGACCTCGGCGGCCCAGACCGGGAAGTCGACGGCGCACAGCTCCTCGACCACGGCGGCGCGGGAGCGGAAGTACTCGTAGACGGACGAGCGGGCGAGTCCGGTGCGCTCGGCGAGCGCCGGGAAGGTCAGCGCCTCCGTGCCGCCCTCGGAGAGCAGGGCGCGGGCGGCGTCCAGCAGGGCCCGGCGCTGCATCGTGCGGTGTTCGGCCACCGAGGCCGCTCGAATCCTGGGCATTCCTCCACTGTAGACAGTGCGGAGGTGCCCTCAGCGGCCGACGTCGGCGAGCTTTGCCCGCAGTTGAAGCACGGACTTGGTGTGGATCTGGCTGACCCGGCTCTCGGTGACGCCCAGCACCTGGCCGATCTCGGCGAGCGTGAGGCCCTCGTAGTAGTAGAGGGTGACGACGGTCTTCTCCCGCTCGGGGAGGGTGTTGACGGCGCGGGCGAGCAGCCGGCGCAGCTCGCGGTCCTCGGCGACCTCGACCGGGTTGTCGGCCCCGGTGTCCTCCAGGGTGTCGACGAGGCTGAGCCGGTCGCCGCTCTCCGCCCCGACGTGCAGCAGCTCTTCCAGCGCCACCACGTTGGCCAGCGAGAGCGCGCTGAAGACACCGTGCAGCTCCTCCAGCCCGACGCCCATCTCCGCGGCGACCTCCGGTTCGCTGGGGGTGCGGCGGAGCTTGGCCTCCAAGGTGGCGTAGGCGCGCTCGACGGCCCGTGCCTTCTGGCGCACCGAGCGCGGGATCCAGTCCAGGGCGCGCAGCTCGTCGATCATGGCGCCGCGGATCCGGGTGATGGCGTAGGTCTCGAACTTGATCGCCCGGTCCGGGTCGAACTTCTCGATCGCGTCGATCAGCCCGAAGACCCCCGAGGACACGAAGTCGGCCTGCTCCACGTTGGCCGGCAGCCCGACGCTGACCCGGCCGGCGACGTATTTCACCAGCGGCGAGTAGTGCAGGATCAGCTGCTCGCGCAGCCGCGCGTCCCCCGTGGACTTGTAGGTCCGCCACAGCTCGTCGAGCGACGTGGGGGCGGGGGGCCGAGCGGTGGCGGGGGCAGTGGTCGCGGCCGTCGCCCGTTCGGACCCGGGGGTGTGCTGGGGCATGCGTCGTTGTGAGCCGTTCTGCCGTGACGTGGACGGGGAATCGAGCCTCCGAGAGCGTAGCGTGACCATAGTGTCGCTCATTGCTACATCATCCGTTTGGGACATGCGCAGATACGTTCCTCTGTGGCCGCACGGGCGCCGGGCCGGCTGCGGAACCCGGCACGGTTGCTCCGGAAGACCCGCACGGGCCATGATGGGCCGCCGCCGTGGCCCGAGTGCCGCTCCCTGCGATCACCCCAGGTCACAGACCCGCACTGTCACCTGATGGTGTGCCGTCGGCGTCAACCGGCGTGCCGCGTGGGGCTGTCGCCTGCGGTACGGACCAACTGCCACCTCCCGTCCAGCCGTTCGACGAAGCCGAGCGCCTGCAATTCGACGAGCCTGCTCAGCGTGTCGTCGCAGGAGGCCCCGGCCGCCTCGGCGATCTCCCGCTCGTCCGCGGCTCCCCGGCCCGGCACGGCCTCCAGCACCCGGGCCGCCGCGGCGCCGAGCAGATCGCGCGGCAGCACAGGGCCGCGCCGCGGCGGGGCGAGGTCGGCGCCGATCTCGCCGACCAGCTCGACGACGTCCGCGGCGTCCGTCACCACCGCCGCACCGTCCCGCAGCAGCTCGTGCACCCCCTCGGACATGCCGCTCGTGCACGGCCCCGGCACCCCCATGGTGATCCGCCCCATGGCCGCGGCCCGGCGCGCGGTGATGAGCGAGCCGCTGCGGTAGCGGGCCTCGACCACCACCGTCCCGCGGGTCAGGGCGGCGATCACCCGGTTGCGCAGCACGAAGCGGCTCCTGGTCGGATGGTCGCCGGGTGGCAGCTCGCCCACCAGCAGGCCCCGCTCGGCCATCCGCTCGATCAGCGAGGCGTTGCGCGGCGGATACGCCACGTCCACCCCGCAGGCCAGCACCCCGACCGTGGCACCGCCCGCGCCGAGTACCGCGCGGTGCACGGCCCCGTCCACCCCGTGGGCGGCGCCCGACACCACGACCCAGCCCGCCTCCGCAAGGCCCGCGCCGAGCCGGGCCGCCATGTGCGCCCCGTAGTCGGTGCAGGCGCGGGCGCCGACGACCGCGACCGACCGCAGCGCCCACAGCCGCAGCGACGGCCGGCCCCGCACCCACAGCCCGAAGGGCCGCTGCGGCCCCAGGTCGTCCAGCTGCCCCGGCCAGTCGCCGTCCGAGGGGCAGACGAAGCGCGCCCCCACCCGGTGGGCCGTTGCCAGGTCCGCCACCGGGTCGGCGCCCGCGGCGCGGCGGGCGTAGCGAGCCGTGCGGTCCGGGCTCGCCCCCGGCAGCGCCTGCCCGGCGCGTGCGGCACGCAGCGCCGCCTCGGCCCCTCGGTCCAGGAGCGCCCGCCCCATCACCTCGTCCCCCGGGTCGGCGATCCTGGTCAGCGCGGCCCGCGCCAGCCGCTCCCCCCATCCGGCCCCGACCCCGGCAGCGTCCGGAGCAGCTCCCGCGCCCGCGTCACCTCCCGCGTCCGGACCGGCCCGGACCCCCGCCGCGAGCCGGGCCCGCGAGGCGCCCGCGGCACCCCACGCGCCCGCCCCCTCCTCGTACGCCGCCCGCAGCGCCGCCTCGTCCGGCGTCCGGGGCGGCGGGGCCGCGGTCATCAGGGGCTCCCGACGGGCGCCAGGCCGTGACTGACGCCCGTCCGCAGATGCAGGGCCGCCCGGATGTCCTCGGCGTCGGGGCGGGCGTGGCCCGCGAGGTCGGCCAGCGTCCACGCGACCCGCAGCACCCGGTCCAGGCCCCGGGCGGTGAGCAGGCCGCGTTCCATGTCCCGCTCCGCGGCGTGCAGTGCGCCGGGCGCGACCGGCCAGCGGGTGCGCAGCTCGTGGCCCGGCACGTCGCCGTTGGCCCGCCAGGGGGTGCCGGCGAAGCGGACGGCGGCCCGCTCCCTGGCCTCCCGCACCCGGGCGGCGACCACGGCCGTGCTCTCTCCGGGCCCGCGC
This sequence comes from Streptomyces sp. NPDC021020, assembly GCF_044333285.1. NCBI lineage: Bacteria > Bacillati > Actinomycetota > Actinomycetes > Kitasatosporales > Streptomycetaceae > Streptomyces > Streptomyces sp. NPDC021020. Next base: position 678,647 of record NZ_JBIRQQ010000004.1, on the reverse strand, counting down.
GCGATGAGGTCGGAGCGGCCGACCGCCTCGACGTCCACCCGCAGATCCACCCGGTCCAGCAGCGGCCCGGAGAGCCTGCCCTGGTAGCGGCGCACCGCGGTGGGCGAGCACTCGCACCCGGCGCCCAGCATCGAATACCGCCCGCACGGGCACGGATTCGCCGCCAGCACCAGCGTGAAGCGGGCCGGTAGCCGCATCACCCCGGCGGACCGGGCGACCACCACATGTCCGGACTCCAGCGGCTGCCGCAGCGCTTCGAGTGATTTCACGGTGAATTCCGGCGCTTCGTCCAGAAAGAGCACTCCCCGGTGCGCCAGCGAGACCGCTCCGGGCCGCGGAAGCCCGCTGCCCCCGCCGACCAGGGACGGCATCGTCGCGGAGTGGTGCGGCGCGCAGAACGGCGGGGTGTCCACCAGCGGGCGGCCCGCCGGGAGGATGCCGGCCACCGAGTGGACGGCCGTGACCTCCAGCGACTCCTGCCGGGTCAGCGGCGGCAGGATGCCCGGCAGCCGCTCGGCCAGCATCGTCTTGCCGGCGCCCGGCGGGCCCTTCAGATAGAGGTGGTGAGCTCCCGCCGCGGCCACCTCCAGCGCGAGCCGGGCGGCGCTCTGCCCCGCCACGTCGGCGAGGTCCAGCCCCGCCGACACGCCGCCCTCCGCCCCCGCGCGGTCGCCCCCGCCGAGGCTGGTAGCCAGCCCGGAGCCGACCCCGCCGCCCGGCACGGTCAGCCCCGCGAGCATCGGGTCGGGCCGCCCCTCGCCGGGCAGCGCACCTTCCTCCTCCTCCGGGACCGGCTCGTCGTTGAGCACCGCCACCAGCTGCCGCAGGCTGCGCACCCCCAGCACCGCGACACCCGGCACCAGCGACGCCTCCGCCACCGTCCGCTCGGGCACCACCACCTGCCGATACCCCGCGTCGGCCGCGGCGAGCACGGCGGGCAGCACCCCCCGCACCGGGCGCACCCGGCCGTCGAGTCCCAGCTCGCCGATCATCATCAGGTCGGCGATGGCGGACGGCGCGATCCGCTCGTTGGCCGCGAGCAGGGCGCAGGCCACCGCCAGATCGAAGCCGGAGCCGCCCTTGGGTACGGACGCCGGGCTCAGGCCCACGGTGAGCTTCTTCTGCGGCCAGACCTCGCCGCTGTTCACGATCGCGGCGCGTACCCGGTCCCGGCTCTCGACCAGGCTCTTGTCGGGCAGGCCGACCAGCGTGAAGGCCGCAAGACCCGGTTCGAGATCGGCCTGGACCTCGACGACCACTCCCTCGACACCGACCAGCGCGACCGAGCACGTACGGGCGAAGCCCATCACGCCACCCCCCGCACATGGTCGACCTCGGGTGCCCCGCGGTCGGGAAGGACCACGCCCACCAGATCGATCCGGACCCCGCCCGGCGGAGCCCCGCCGTGCTCGGCGGTCCAGCGCTCGGCCAGCGACCGCAGCCGGGTCAGCTTGGCGGCGGACACCGCCTCCCGCGGGTGCTGGAAGGGTCCGGCCCGCCGGGTCTTGACCTCGCAGACCACCAGGGCGTCGCCCTCGGCCGCGAGGATGTCGATCTCACCGCTGCGGCCGTGCCGCCAATTCCGCCCGATCACTCTCAGGCCCGCGGCCTCCAGCGCCCGGACCGCGACGTCCTCGCCGTACCGCCCCAGCGCACCTCGTGCGTTCATGAGTACCACCTCCGTCACCGACTGTGACAGAGGGAGGGTCCCTGGAGATGATCTTGATCTCCGGCCTGTGGATAACTCCGCCGGCGCTCCGCTCAGCTACCGAAGCCCGAGTCGTCCGACGGCAGATCCAGATCCGCCTTGTTCAGTTCCTCGATGTTCACGTCCTTGAACGTAAGCACCCGCACCTGCTTGACGAACCGGGCCGGGCGGTACATGTCCCAGACCCACGCGTCGGCCATCGAGACCTCGAAGAACACCTCACCCTGCACCGAGTGCACCTGCATCTCGTAGTCGTTGGTGAGGTAGAAGCGCCGCTCGGTCTCGATCACGTACTTGAACAGACCGACGACGTCGCGGTACTCCCTGTAGAGCTTCAGCTCCATCTCGGTCTCGTACTTTTCGAGGTCCTCGGCGCTCATCGCATGTTCCCCTTCAGCCGTACGTGCACCCCATTGTGCGTCACACGCTCCCACGACACCGCGGGACTTTCCCGCGGGGCCGAGGCGAACACCGGGGAGGTCATCTGCGCCTCAGCAGTTTGGCCAGCGGGTCGTAGGCCGCGCCGCCCAGGATGAGGACCACCCCGACGATCGCCGCGACCACCAGCATGCCCAGCGGTCCCTGCCCGGGGGAAGACCCGCCCGGGACGGAGTGGAAGGCGGAGGTGCGCGGCAGCAGGCCCATCCGTGAGGAGGGCCAGGCGATCCCGTCCACCCGGGCCTTCACATCGCTCGCCGGGACCGAGCCGCCCTCGGCGTCGGCCAGGTGCAGCCGGGAGTCCTCGGACACCGAGCGGTTGTCGCCCAGCAGGAAGAGCTGCCCGGCCGGCACCCGGGTGCGGAAGGAGTCGATCGAGGCGCGGCTCGCGCCGTCCTTGCCCGAGGGCGCGCCGCCCTGGAGGTAGGTCTCGTCGACCGGCGTGCCGTTCACCAGCAGCCGCCCCTGCGCGTCGCAGCACTGCACGGTGTCGCCGCCGATCCCGACGACCCGCTTGACCAGCGGCTGGTTGCCCCACAGCTTGTCCTGGAAGACCACCACGTCACCGCGGCGCACATCCGAGCCGGAGATCTTCTGGGCCACGACCTTGTCGCCCGGCTGGACCGTCGGCGCCATCGAGCTGGTCGGCACCGTGTAGGGGCGGTAGACCAGCCCGCCCCAGACGCAGGAGCCGATGAAGAGCACGCTGCCGACGGCTATGACGATGCCGGACACCCGGTGCCCGATCCCGCCACCGCCGCCGGACGTGCTCCGCCGTGCGGTTCCGCTTCGTGTGGTGCTGGTCACCGCACCGCTGCTGCTGCTCATGGAGCCGAACCCTACCCGGGGGTACGCCCGGCGGTCAGCAGTCTTCCCGGTCGCGGTCGGGACCGCCCGGCCCGTCCGTACCACCGTCGCCGTCGCCGGCCACCGGCCCGCCCGCGGCCGACAGCAGCCGGCGCCGGCGCCACATCACCAGCGGCAGCGCTCCCGCCACACCCGCGGCGGCGGGAGCGGCGGAACCGGCCGCCGAGATGCCCGGCTGCGAGAAGGTCGAGGGGATGGACAGCCAGTCCCAGCGGTTCACCGGCCAGGCCACCACGATCGCGCGGCCGACCACGAACTTGTCGTCGACGAAGCCGTGGCTCGGCTGGTCCATGTGGAAGCGCGAGTCCAACGAGTCCTGCCGGTGGTCGCCCATGACCCAGATGTGGTTCTTGGGCACCGTCACCTTGAAGGGCTTGTCGGGGCTGCACGGGGTGTTGCCGGGGAAGACGTACGGCTCGTCCAGTGCCTTGCCGTTGACCACCACCGGGCCGGTGCCGGTGCAGGACACGGTGTCGCCGCCGACCCCGATCACCCGCTTGATCAGGTCCTTCTCGTCGGCCGACGGCATCAGGCCGATGAAGCTCAGGCCCTTCTGCAGACCGCGCACCACCGGGTTGTGGCTGGGCTCGGGATTCTCCGGCAGCCATTGGCCCGGGTCGTGGAAGACGACGACCTGGCCGCGGCTCGGCTCCGAGCCGAACCACGGGGTGAGCTTGTCGACGAGCACCCGGTCGCCCTGCAGCAGGGTGTTGTTCATCGAGTCGGACGGGATGGAGAAGGCCTGCACCAGGAACGTCTTGATCAGCAACGCCAGTACCAGCGCGATGCCGATGAGCAGCGGCAGTTCCTTCCAGAACGACCGCGGCCTGCCCTGCGCCGCGTGCCCGGGCCTTCCGGCCTCGCCGTCGCCGCCGCCGCTGCGGCCGTCGTCGCCGTCACCGCCGTCGCCGTCCGCCGGGTCCGGGTCGGCGGGCCCCACCGGGCCGACCGGCTCGCCGGCCATCGCCGGGAAGCCCGTGCCCGCGGGCATGGCCCCGGGTACGGTTCCGGACGCGCCGCCGGGCACGTCAGCGCCCGGCGTCAGGTCCGGCCCGCCTGCCGGAGCGGACGTCGCGCCCGAGCCGTCGGCGTACGGCGGACCCGCCGCCGGAGCGGACGGGATGCCCGCGCCATCGGCGTACGAAGGCCCATCGGGGTACGTCGCGCCGTCGGCGTACGACAGCCCGTCGGCGTACGACGGCCCGGCCGCGGAGCGTCCAGGGACCGCGGCATCCGCTGCCGACGCGTCGGCCGGGGGCCCCGCGGCATCCCGCTTCTCGGGCTCGCCGGGTCCAGATCGCGCGCCGACCACCAGGTCCCCCACATCCACTCCTCACTCTGGAACGCCACCCGCCGCGCCTCCGGCGCAGCCCTGCCACACCCATAACGAGTGACAGTCCCACGGGGGTCGCGAGCTGGTCCGTTCTTGGACCGTTCTTGGCCGAGCCCACACTAGTGGTCGCGGCTGTGTCCGCCGTCGTCGCCGAACCGGGGTCCGCGACGCCCGCGAACGTCCCCGGCTCCTTGAGCCGCTGCCAGTGGCCGACGGGCCAGCCGATCACGAAAGCCCGTCCGACCACCAGACTCTCCGGGATCGTGCCGCCGCCGGGCTGGTCGGTGTGAAAACGCGAGTCGGCGGAATCCGAGCGGTGGTCGCCCATGACCCACAGCCGTCCCTCGGGCACGTGGTCGGTGAATTTCATCAATGAGGGTGGATTACCCGGGTACAGATAGGGCTCGTCGATGGGCGTGCCGTTGACGAGCAGCCGCCCCTGCGCGTCGCAGCACTGCACGGTGTCGCCGCCGACGCCGATCACCCGCTTGATCAGGTCCTGCTCGCCGCTCGCCGGCAGCAGCCCGATGAAGGTGAAGACCTGCTTGACCTGCTTGACGACCACCGGGTCGGCCTTGGGCTTCGGCTCGCCGTTGAGCCAGCCGCCCGGGTCCTTGAAGACGACCACGTCGCCGCGGTGCGGCTCGGCGCCGAACCACGGGGTGAGCTTGTCGACCAGCACCCGGTCGCCGATCTGGATGGTCTGCTCCATCGACCCCGAGGGGATGACGAACGCCTGCACCAGGAAGGTCTTCAGCACCAGCGCGATCACCAGCGCCACCAGGATCAGCAGCGGCACCTCCCGCACCAGCGAGCTGCGCCGCCTGCGGGCCACCTTGCGGGCCAGCCGCCGCCGCTCGACCCGGCTGCTGCCGGTCAGCCGCGGCCCGTCCCCGGACCCGGTGTGCTCGGCGCCCCCGGCGCCCTCGCCGGAGGCCGGCTCGGTGTCCACCACACCGCCGAAGAGCGTCCGGCGGCCCTTGCCGCGGCTACCCATGCGCGCCGGCCGGGGCGGGCACGCCGGAGAAGGCCGCGGGACGGCGCAGCCGGGTCCAGTGGCCGACCGGCCAGACGATCCAGTCGACGCGGCCGATCACCCGGCCGACCGGGACGGTACCGCCGCCGGGGTCGCCCAGGTGGTCACGCGAGTCTCGGGAGTCGTCGCGGTGGTCACCCATCACCCACAGCTTTCCGTCCGGCACCACGATGTCGAACCGTACCTGGGAGGGCGTGTTACCGGGATAAAGGTAGGTCTCGTCCAGCGGGTGGCCGTTCACCAGGAGCCGGCCCCTGGCGTCGCAGCAGGTGACCCGGTCGCCGCCGACGCCGATCACCCGCTTGACGAAGTCCGTGCCGGGCTTCTGGGTGAAGGAGCCGTCACCGTCGAACACGATCACGTCCCCCCTCCGCGGTGTGCCGCCGAAGCGGTACGCCAGCTTGTCGACCAGCACCCGGTCGCCGATCCGCAAGGTGCCCTCCATCGAGCCGCTCGGCACCTGGTAGGGCCGCGCCACGAAGGTGGTGACCAGCAGCATCGCGCCCACGCCCGCCGCCGCGAGGAGGATCGTACGCCGCCACTCCGCCCACAGGGCAAGCAGTGCGCGCGACCGGCGGCCGCCGGACACAGCGGAACGCGACCGCTCCTCCGCTTCCGCCTCGTCGGCGGCGGGGGAACGGTCGCGTTCCGGTGGTGATACGTCGGTGTCCATCGGGGCCAGAGCTTATCCGGCCGCCGCGGACGGCCCGCGACGTGCTCAGTTGTCGCGCTTCTCCTTGATCTTCGCGGCCTTGCCGCGCAGCTCGCGCAGGTAGTAGAGCTTGGCGCGGCGGACGTCACCGCGGGTCACGACCTCGATCTTCTCCACGATCGGGGTGTGCACGGGGAAGGTGCGCTCGACGCCGACCGAGAAGCTGACCTTGCGGACGGTGAAGGTCTCGCTGATGCCCGCGCCCTGGCGGCGGATGACGACGCCCTTGAACTGCTGCACACGGGAGCGGTTGCCCTCGATGACGCGCACGTGGACGTTGACGGTGTCGCCGGGGCGGAAGGCGGGGATGTCGCTGCGCAGCGACGCGCTGTTGACGTCCGCGATCAGGTTGGTCATGTCGGTGTCTGCTTCCTCGCCGATGCCACAGGTCATCGGCGGAACATAAAGTCGGATGAGGTGGTGCGCGGCCGGTGGTGGCGGGCGTCGTTCCCCCTGTGGCAGGGGCGCGCGCCGGACCGGCAGCAGCCGCTCATTCTTCCATGACGTGCGGGCTCGGCCCAAATCGCCCGTCCGGGCCCTGCTGCCAGCCCAGGATGCTCAGCATCTCCCGGTCCTTGCGGTCGAAGGCGGCGGGGTCGCAGCGCTCGATCAGGTCGGGGCGGTGGGTGACGGTGCGGCGCAGCGCCTCGTCGCGCCGCCAGCGGGCGATCCTGCCGTGGTGGCCGCTGAGCAGGACGTCGGGGATGCCGCGGCCGCGCCATTGCGGGGGCTTGGTGTAGACGGGGCCCTCCAGCAGGTCGGCCATGGCGCCGGGCGCGAAGGAGTCGTCCCTGTGCGACTGGGCGTTGCCGAGCACGCCGGGCAGCAGCCGGGCCACCGCCTCGGTCACGACGAGCACCGCGGCCTCGCCGCCTGCCAGCACGTAGTCGCCGATGGAGACCTCGTACACCGGCATCCGGGTGCGGTACTCGTCGGTGACGCGGGTGTCGATGCCCTCGTAGCGCGCGGGCGCGAAGATCAGCCAGGGGCGTGCGGAGAGTTCGCCGGCGAGCTGCTGGGTGAAGGGGCGCCCGCTCGGGGTGGGGACGACGAGGGCGGGGCGGCCGGCGCCCGCCTCGTATCCGGCGGCGAGGGTGGAGTCGAGCGCCTCGCCCCACGGCCCGGTCATCATGACCATGCCGGGGCCGCCGCCGTACGGGGTGTCGTCGACGGTGTTGTGCCGGTCGTACGCCCAGTCGCGCAGGTCGTGCACGCGCACGTCCAGCCGCCCGGCGGCGCGGGCCTTGCCGACCAGCGAGACGTTCAGCGGCTCCAGGTAGTCGGGGAAGATCGTGACGACGTCGATCCGCATGTCAGCCCTCGTCCCCCGCGGCCGGCTCGTCCGGCTGGTGCGGCTCGTCGTCGAGCAGGCCGGGCGGCGGGTCGATGACCGCGCGCTGCTCCTCCAGGTCGATCTCCGGCACGATCTCGGCGACGAAGGGCACCAGCACCTCGCTGCCGTCCGGCCGGGCCACGACCAGCAGGTCCTGGTAGGGCAGATGGCTGATCTCGCTGATCCGGCCGATCTCGCGGCCGTCGGTCGTGACGACGTCCAGGTCGATCAGCTGGTGGTCGTAGAACTCCTCCGGGTCCTCCGGCGTCTCCTCCGGGTCGACCTCGGCGATCAGCAGCGTGTTGCGCAGCGCCTCGGCGCCGCTGCGGTCGCTGACGCCCTCGAAGCGCAGCATCAGGCGGCCGCTGTGCACCCGTCCGGTGGCGATGGTCAGCGGCCCCGTGGCGGCCGGGTCGGTGGCGAGGACGGCGCCGGGCGCGAGCCTCAGCTCGGGCTCGTCCGTGCGCACCTCCACGCTCACCTCGCCCTTGATGCCGTGGGCGCGGCCGATCCTGCCGACTACCAGCTGCATGGAGCGCTTCACCTCTCGTGCGTGGGCTCAGGGGGGCGTACCCGCTCCCCCGGCGGCCGGGGCGGGTACGTCAGACGGCTCGGGCCGGGGGCGGCAGCGCCACCCCCGGCCCGAGCCGGTGTTTCGTGCGGTACGGCGGGGCGGTCAGCGCACCTGGTCGACGTCGACCAGGTCGACGCGGATGCCGCGCCCGCCGAGCGCGCCCACGACCGTGCGCAGCGCGCGGGCGGTACGGCCGTTGCGGCCGATCACCTTGCCGAGGTCGTCGGGGTGCACCCGGACCTCCAGCACATTGCCGCGGCGCAGGGTGCGCATGTCCACCTGCACATCGTCGGGGTTGTCGACGATGCCCTTCACGAGGTGCTCAAGAGCCTCCTCAAGCACGCTCAGGCCTCGGTGGACTCAGCCGCGGCCGGGGCCTCGGCGGTGTCGTCGGCCTTCTTGTCGGCCTTCTTGGCCTTCGGCGTGATCGCCTCGCCCTTGGGCTCGTCGGCGGAGTCCTTGGCCGCGGCCTCGAACAGGGCGCGCTTGTCGGCCTTGGGCTCCGCGACCAGCAGCGGCGCGGGGGCCTCGAGGCCCTTGTACTTCTGCCAGTCGCCGGTGAGCTTCAGGATGGCGAGCACCGGCTCGGTCGGCTGGGCGCCGACGGAGAGCCAGTACTGGGCGCGGTCCGAGTCGACCTCGATACGCGAGGGGTTCTGCACCGGGTGGTACAGGCCGATCTCCTCGATCGCCCGGCCGTCACGGCGGGTACGGGAGTCGGCGACGACGATGCGGTAGTGAGGCGAACGGATCTTGCCCAGACGCTTCAGCTTGATCTTGACTGCCACGGGAGTGGATTCTCCTGGTTTTTGACGTGTTTGGGCACGACGAGCTTCCACGTGGGGTTGTGGGAGTCGCGCGCCCGGCGGACGCGTCAGCCGAAGGAGAGAGGGTTCCTGCACGGCTGTCGAGTTCTCAGCTGGCCATTCTGCCACACTCAGGCGGCACCCACGACCTCGGGGATCCGGAAGGGCTGCCCGCACGCACCGCACATGATGGGGGCCTGGGCCAGTACGGACGGCACCACCCGGACGTTGCGCCCGCAGTCGCAGACGGCCTTGACCCGGACGCCGCCGCCCGACGAGCCGTGCCGCGCGGCCGGGCCGCGGAAGGAGCGCGCGGTGTCCGCGGTCGTCGCCACGGTGTGCGCCTTGAGGGCGCGCTGCAGCCGCTCGATGGTCGGCCGATATCGCTTGCGCGTCTCCGGGCGCATCACCACGAGGGAGAAGCCGCTACTGGGGTGCGGCTCGTCGGCGTGGTCGAGGCCCATCTCGTCGGCGATGGCCAGGAAACGGCGGTTGTGATAGCGGCCGGCACGCGAGGTGTCACGGATGCCGCGGGCCGCGGCGATGCCGTGCACGGCCTCGTGCAGCAGCCTCTCGAAGGAGAGTTCGGTTCCGCACGCGGACGACGACTCTCCGATCAGGGATTCGGGGGCGGCCAGATCGGGCAGCTCGGGGTGGTGCCGTTGAATGTCGGCCCAGGCGACTGCCAGCTCGGCGGCAAGGACAGGTGGTGTCGTGCTCACGCCGTGACAACGAGCCGGGTGCTCCCGGTGTTCCTATTCCGGGCCAGCCCAATTAATTTGCACTGATCGGTCAGTTCCGGTTGATGTGCGGATGATGACGGATGATGCGCATGGGATGGGCATGACGAGGGGCGGGTGCGGAGGACGGTGAGGAACCTGCGCACCCGCCCCACGGACGGACGAACCACGTATTACGTACGTGCGTTTTCGGTCAGCGGACGCTAGTAGGCGCGCGCCACGACCGCGAGGGCGCCCGGCGCGTCGTCCGCGTCCGGCACCCCGCCGTCCGCGCCGACCAGGCAGCGGACGGAAACGCCCTGCTCGGCGAGCTTGGCCTCGCCCTCGGGGCCGAGATCGGCCCACGGGATCCGGGCCCAGCCGGTCGCCGCGGCCTCGGCCGCCTCGTCGATGCCGGTGACGTCCACAGTGCGGGATTCCCGGCGCTCGCGGGATTCGCGCAGCAGCTGTGCCTGGTCCTCCTCCAGCAGCCCGGGCAGCAGCGCGGCGAGCGCGTCCAGCGCCACCGGCTCCTTGCCGCCGGGGATGCGGCGGGCGAGCATCGCGGTGCCGGCCTCCAGGTCGCGCGGGCCGATCTCGACCCGGGCGGGCACGCCCTTGAGCTCCCAGTCGACCGCGCGGCGCCCGAACGGGGTGTCGGTGCGGTCGTCCACCACGACCCGCAGCCCGGCGGCCGTCAGCTTGTCGCCGACCTCGCGCACCTTGGCCACGACCGCGTCGTCGCCCTTGATCGCCAGCACCACGACCTGCACCGGCGCCAGCCGCGGCGGCACCCGCAGCCCGTTGTCGTCGCCGTGCATCATGATCAGCCCGCCGACCATGCGGGTGCTGCTGCCCCACGAGGTCTGCCAGACGTGCTCCTGCGCGCCGTCCGCGGACAGGTACTGGGTGTGGAAGGCCTTCGCGAAGTTCTGGCCCAGCTCGTGGCTGGTGCCCATCTGCAGGGCCTTGCCGTCGCCCATCATGCCTTCGAGCGTGAGGGTGTTGATGGCGCCCGCGAAGCGCTCCTTGGCCGTCTTGCGGCCCAGGACCACGTCCATCGCCAGCACCTCGGTCATGAAGTCCGCGTAGACCTCGCGGTGGATCTTCGCGGCGTAGTCGCGCGCGTCCTCGTACGTGGCGTGCGCGGTGTGGCCCTCCTGCCAGAGGAATTCGCTCGTGCGCAGGAAGAGCCGCGGCCGCATCTCCCACCGCACCACGTTCGCCCACTGGTTGATCAGCAGCGGCAGGTCGCGGTAGCTCTGCACCCACTTGGAGAAGTACTCGTTGATGATCGTCTCGGACGTGGGGCGCACCACGACCGGCTCTTCCAGGTCCTTGCCGCCGCCGTGCGTGACGACGGCCAGCTCCGGCGCGAAGCCCTCGACGTGCTCGGCCTCGCGGGCCAGGTAGGACTGCGGGATGAAGAGCGGGAAGTAGGCGTTCTGCGCACCCGCCTGCTTGATGCGCGCGTCCATGTCCTGCTGCATCCGCTCCCACAGGCCGTAGCCGTACGGTCGAATGACCATGGTGCCGCGGACCGGGCCGTTGTCGGCCAGTTCTGCCTTGTTGATCAGGTCCTGGTACCAGCGCGGGAAGTCGTCCGCCTGGGGGGTGAGAACGGGAGCCTTTGCCATGCAGGCGATGGTACGGGGCGAGGCCGCCGGACTCCGAATCGGTTACGCCCGCGTTACGGGGCGCGAAACGGGTCGAAAACCCCTCCCCCGGCCCCTGGACGGCGCCCGCAAAGAGCAGTTCCCTGGCTCTCGGGGACGAGAACGGCACACATTCCCACGGGGGTTCATGGCGGAGCGCGGCTGATTGGGGCTTCGATGGCACCTACCCTCTATCGCGGATCCAGGCCTGCGAAGGCGCACACCGACCGGGCACGCGACTGGGCCGAGATCCAGGAGCGCATGCTCGTACCGCTCTACGACGCCGTGCACGAGCGGCTCGGCGTCGGCCCCGGCACCCGGCTGCTGGCGCTGGGCTGCGGCTCGGGGCTCGCCCTGCTGCTCGCGGCGCACCGGGGCGCCGCGGTCACCGGATACGACACCGACCCCGCGCGGCTGCGGCTGGCCCGCGAACGGCTCGGCACATTGCGGGCGCACGCGCCCACCGCCGGGCCGCCGCATACTGCCGGGCCGGCATACACCGCCGGGCCGTCGCACGTTGCCGGGCCGTCGCGTATTGCCGAGCCTCCGCACATTGCCGAGCCGTTCCGGCTGCGCCCCGGCGCCCCGGACGCCACCGCCCTGCGCGGCGCCGGGTACGGCGTGGTCACCGCCCTCGACCCGGCGGTGCCCGCGGGCGCGCTGCGGCCCGCGCTCACCGCCGTCGCCGCCACCGCACGCAAGGGCAGCGCCGTGGTGCTCGCCGGGTGGGGGCCGCCCGAGCGCTGCGCTGCCGCCGCGGTGCTCCGGGTCGCCGCCCGGCTCGCCGAACCGCGCGGCGGCAGCGGCCCGGACGGCACGGACACGGAGGCGGGCACCGAATCGGACACCGGCGCGGACACCGGTCCCCTCGGCTCCTTACCGCGGCTCAGCGGCCGGGACGACCTGGAGGACCTGGCCGCGCAGGCGGGGCTGCGCCCGGACGGCTCGGGGCGGGTGGCCTGCCCGTTCGGCTACCCGGACCAGGCCGCGGCGGTGCGCGGGCTGCTGTCGACGGGGCTGTTCGACGCGGCAGTGGCCGCGACCGACCCGCAGCAGGTGGAGAAGGAGCTGGCCGAGGCCCTGCACCCGTACCGGCGTCCGGACGGCGCCGTCGTCATGAGGAACGTCTTCCGCTATCTCGTCGCCCGTGTCTGAGGCCCGGTAATCCGGTGGCCGCCGGGCGCGGCGTCCGCGAGGGTGAGGGCATGTCCACCACCGTGCCCGACTCCCCCGCGCCGCTGCAGCCCGGCGCCCCCGTCACCGTCCGCCTGGTCAAGGCCGGCCGCGAGAAGGTCCGCTACCCCGCGACCGTCACCGCCGACGACGGTGTCCGGGTGACCGTCACCGCGCCCTGGTCGCTGCCGCACACCCGCGACTTCGGCTTCGTCGCCTTCGCGCCCGGCGACGTCTTCACCGAGCACTACTGGCGCGACCGCTGGTTCGCCGTCAAGGAGGTGCGCGGCCCGCAGGGCGGCCTCAAGGGCTGGTACTGCGACATCACCCGCCCGGTGGCCGTCGCGGGCGGCGAGCTGACCTCGGAGGACCTGGACCTCGACCTGTGGGTGTCGGCCGACGGCGGCACCGTACTGCGGCTGGACGAGGACGAGTTCGCCGCGAGCGGCCTCGCCGGCCGCGACCCGGACGCGGCGGCGCGGGCCGTCCGCGCGCTGGACGAGCTGGAGGCACTGGCCCGCCGCGAGGGCGGGCTCGCACCGCTGCTGCGCTGAGGCGCCGCGGTCCGGGACTACAGCCCCGGCCACTCCTCGACCGTCAGGGCGAAGCGCTCGTGGTCGCGCCAGGCGTCGTTGATGTAGAGCATCCGCGGCGAGCAGCCCTCGTGCCGGAAGCCGAGCCGCTTGGCCATGGCGATGGAGCGGACGTTGTCCGGCTGGACGCTGATCTCCAGCCGGTGCAGCCCGAGGCCGCCCGCCGCCTCCGCCGTGAAGCAGCGGTCGACGACCTGGAGCAGGCCCTCGGTCATCCGCCCGGTGCCGTTGTAGGGCACGTAGCTGTCGTAGCCGAGGGCCCCGTTGCGGAAGCGCGCCAGCACGATGTTGGCGACGTTGCACTTGCCGACGACGCCTCCGTCCTCGTCGTCGAGGACCAGGAACGTGCGCAGCCCGGGGCCCTGCCGCCGCAGCAGGTCCGGCAGGCCGTCCGGCTCCACCGGATTCCACGGGCTGAGGTGCTCCACCGAGCGCAGCACCGCCGCTCGGTGGGCCTCGACGTCACTGGGCCTGGGCTCTCTGATCGATACGCGCATACGTCCATCATCCCCGGCCCCGCGCCGGGCCGCCGCCGGCCCGGGAACTTCCCGGCTCAGCCCATGAACTTCTTGAACTCGTCGGGCAGTTCGAAGTCCTGGCCGCCGCCGGGCAGGCCGAACGGGCTGCCGTCCTGGCCCGCGCCCTGGTTCTGCTGCTCCTCGCGGCGGCTCGCCGCGGCGGCCTCCTCGGCCTTGCGCTTCATCGGGTTGCCGGACTGCCGGCGTCCCTTGGCCTGCTTCTGCTGCTTCTTCTGCCGCCCGGGCCCGCCGCCCATGCCGGGGATCCCGGGCATGCCCGGCATGCCGCCGCCCTGCGCCATCCGCGACATCATCTTGCGGGCCTCGAAGAAGCGCTCGACCAGGCTCTTGACCGCGCTGACCTCGACACCGGAGCCCTTGGCGATACGGGCCCGGCGCGAGCCGTTGATGATGTGCGGGTCGGCGCGCTCGCCCGGCGTCATCGACTTGATGATCGCGGCCGTGCGGTCCACGTCCTTCTCGTCGAGGTTGTTGATCTGGTCCTTGATCTGGCCCATGCCCGGCAGCATGCCGAGCAGCTTGGAGATCGAGCCCATCTTGCGTACCTGCTCCATCTGGGACAGGAAGTCGTCGAGCGTGAACTCCTTGGGGCCCTTGGCCAGCTTGGCGGCCATCTTCTCGGCCTCGGCCTGGCTGAAGGTCTGCTCGGCCTTCTCGATCAGCGACAGCACGTCGCCCATGCCCAGGATCCGGGACGCCATCCGGTCCGGGTGGAAGGCGTCGAAGTCGTCCAGCTTCTCGCCGTTCGACGCGAACATGATCTGCTTGCCGGTGACGTGCACGATCGACAGGGCCGCACCGCCGCGCGCGTCGCCGTCGAGCTTGGAGAGCACCACGCCGTCGAAGCCGACGCCGTCGCGGAAGGCCTCGGCGGTGTTGACCGCGTCCTGGCCGATCATCGCGTCGACGACGAAGAGGATCTCGTCGGGGCGGACCGCGTCGCGGATGTCCGCGGCCTGCTGCATCAGCTCCTGGTCGACGCCGAGGCGGCCGGCGGTGTCGACGATCACGATGTCGTACTGCTGCGTCTTCGCGTACGCGATGGAGTCCTGCGCGACCTTGACCGGGTCGCCGACGCCGTTGCCCGGCTCGGGTGCGAAGACCGCGACGCCCGCGCGCTCGGCGACGACGCTGAGCTGGTTCACCGCGTTCGGCCGCTGGAGGTCGCACGCGACCAGCAGCGGGGTGTGGCCCTGGCCCTTGAGCCAGCGGCCGAGCTTGCCCGCCAGGGTGGTCTTGCCCGCGCCCTGGAGGCCCGCGAGCATGATCACCGTCGGGGGCTGCTTGGCGAAGCGCAGCCGCCGGGTCTCGCCGCCGAGGATGGCGACGAGCTCCTCGTTGACGACCTTGATGACCTGCTGGGCGGGATTGAGCGCCTGGGAGACCTCGGCGCCGGTCGCGCGCTGCTTGACGCTCGCGACGAAGGCCCGCACCACGGGCAGCGCGACGTCGGCTTCCAGCAGCGCGATGCGGATCTCGCGCATCGTGGCGTCGATGTCCGCCTCGGACAGCCGGCCCTTGCCCCGGAGGTTCTTGAACGTCGCTGCGAGGCGGTCGGAGAGCGTATCGAACACGGTGGCTGCAGATCCTCGGGTCAGGGGGCGGGAGACGATCGCCTTCCAGGGTATCCGGCCCGGACGGCATCGGGCCCTCGCCCACCGGATTACGGCGGGCGAGGGCGACGCCCCGCGTGCGCGGCGGCCGCGTCAGCGCAGTGCCGCCTCCAGCTGGCGGGCGGTCTCGGCGGCGCGGTGCGGGGACAGCGCCTTGCCGTCCTTGCCGACGACGTAGAAGGCGTCCACGGCGTTCGCGCCCAGCGTGGAGATACGGGCGGAGCGCACGGTGACCCCCGTCGCGGTCAGGGCGAGCCCGATGCGGTGCAGCAGGCCGGGGGCGTCGTGGGCGCGTACCTCGATCACGGTGGCGGTCTGCGAGGTGTGGCCTGGCGCCACCGTCACCCGGGGCGGCGGCGGGGTGATGCCGCGCCGCCGCGGGTAGGCGGCCTCGCGCTCGGCGAGCCGGGCCTCGATGTCGAGGGTGCCGTCGAAGGCGCGGGCCAGGTCCGCGCGCAGCCGGGCGGCCTCCGGCAGGGCGCCGTACTCCGCCGACACCCGCCAGTTCAGCAGCGCGACCTGCCCCTCCCCCACCGGGTCGACGGCCCGCAGGTCCGCCGCCCGTACGCCGAGCCGGTGCAGCGCCAGCACGCCGGCGGCCAGGGCCAGCAGCGCGGGGCGGTCCGGCACCGCGAGCAGCAGCTCCACGCCCAGCGCCTCGTGCGGGGCCTCGCCCTCGGCCTCCGCCTCGGCGTGCGCGCGCAGCGCCAGCACGGGGCCGCCGGTGCGCGCGGCCTCGATCGCGAGCCGCTCCTCCTCGGCGGTGGACTCGCGCTCGGCGGCCTCCGGCACCGCCCCGGTGTCCAGCGCGCCCGCGACCTTGCCGACCAGTTCGGCGAGCAGCGAGGCCCGCCAGGTGCTCCAGGCCGCGGGCCCGGTGGCGAGCGCGTCGGCCTCGGTGAGCGCCGCGAGCAGCTCCAGGGTGGAGGTGTCGCGGACGGTCGCGGCGACCGCGCGGACGGTCTCCGGGTCGTCCAGGTCGCGGCGGGTCGCGGTGTCGATGAGCAGCAGATGGTGGCGGACCAGCAGCGCGAGCGTCTCGGCGTCGGCGGCGGAGAAGCCGATACGGACCGCCACGTCGCGCGCGATGACCTCGCCGGCCTCGCTGTGGTCGCCGGGCCAGCCCTTGCCGATGTCGTGCAGCAGCGCCGCGGTCAGCAGCAGGTCCGGGCGGCCGACCCGGCGGGTGAGCCCGGCGGCCTGCACCGCGGTCTCGACCAGGTGCCGGTCGACGGTGAAGCGGTGCACGGCGTTGCGCTGCGGGCGGCAGTGCACCCGCTCCCAGTCCGGCAGCAGCCGGGTGACCAGGCCCTCGGCCTCCAGCGCCTCCCACACCTGCACGGTGGACTCCCCGGCCCCCAGCAGCGTCAGCAGCTGCTCGCGGGCCTCGGCGGGCCACGGTACGGGCAGCGGGCGCGCGGAGGCGGCGAGCCGGCGTACCGCGTGCGGCGACAGCGGCAGGCCCGCCTGCGCGGCGGCCGCGGCGGCCCGCAGCGGCAGGACCGGGTCGCGGTCGGGCTTGGCGGCGAGCGCGAGCACCGCCTCGCCCTCCTGCTCCACGACGCCCTCGGCCAGCGGCACGCGCTCGGGCACGCCGGCTGCGGGGGTGGTCCGGCCGCGGCCGAGCAGCCGGCGGCGGGGGCGGGACTCCCGGGCCTTGAGCACCCGGGCGACCTCGCGCCAGGTGACGTCGGCGGCGTAGGAGATGCGCCGGGCGGCCTCGTAGACCTGGCGCAGCAGCGCGTCGGCGTCCAGCAGCCCGAGGGCGGCGGCGACCTGGTCCTGCTCCTGGAGGGCGAGCCGGTCGGTGGCGCGGCCGGTGACGAGATGGAGGGCGTCGCGGGTGTCGAGCAGCCGGGTGCGGGCCTGCTCCAGGCCGTCGCGGGGGGCGTCGGCGAGCCAGGAGGCGGCGACGGCGCGCAGGGCGGTGGCGTCCCGCAGGCCGCCGCGGGCCTCCTTGAGGTCGGGTTCCAGCAGGTAGGACAGCTCGCCCTGGCGCTCGGCGCGCTCCTGGCACAGCTCGCGCAGGGCGGGCAGGCGTTTGGGGGCCTGGTTGCGCCAGTCGGCGAGCACGGTGCTGCGCAGCGCGGAGCCGAGGGCGGGGTCGCCGGCCAGGTGGCGGGCGTCGAGCAGGCCGAGCTGCACCTTGAGGTCGTCGGCGGCGGCCTTGCGGGCCTCGTCGGGGGTGCGTACGGAATGGTCGAGGGCGAGGCCGAGGTCCCACACCGGATACCAGAGCCGGTCGGCGAAGGCGCCGACGGAGCGCTCGGAGTCGTGCAGCAGCACCAGGTCCAGGTCGCTGCGCGGGGAGAGCTCGCCGCGGCCGTAGCCGCCGACGGCGAGCAGCGCCCAGCCGGTGGCGCCGGTGGCCTCGGCGGCGGCGCCGGCGAGGCCGGCGAGCCAGCGGTCGGTGAGGGCCGCGAGCTCGGCACGGCGCGGCGGCCCGGACCGCGCCTCCTGGGTGAGGAGGCGCAGCCGGGCCGCCGCGTAACTGTCGTCCTGCGCTTCGACGCTGTCGGTCACTCGTTCTCCAGCGCTGGTTCGGGGGTCAGAGCGCGTCGGGGCCGCGCTCGCCTGTGCGTACCCGCACGGCCGTGTCGACCGGGAGGCACCACACCTTGCCGTCTCCGATTTTGCCTGTTCTGGCGGCTTTCACCACGACCTCGATGAGCTGGTCGGCGTCGGCGTCCTCCACCAGGACCTCTATGCGGATCTTCGGCACCAGGTCGACGGTGTACTCCGCGCCACGGTAGACCTCGGTGTGGCCGCGCTGCCGGCCGTAGCCGCTGGCCTCGGTGACGGTCAGGCCCTGGACGCCGAAGGCCTGGAGGGCTTCCTTGATCTCGTCGAGCCGGTGCGGCTTGACGACGGCGGTGATGAGCTTCACGCGTCCACCTTCTTGCTCGCCGCGGGCGCACCCACCGGTGACGCCGCGTGTCCTGTGCTGCCGATGCCGCTGAAGTCGTACGCGGTCTCCGCGTGCTCGGCCTGGTCGATGCCGCTGATCTCGATCTCCTCCGGCACCCGGAAGCCCATCGCGAGGTCGATGGCCTTCGCGAGGATCGCGGAGACGACCAGGGAGTAGCCGAGGACGGAGAAGACACCGATGGCCTGGACGCCGAACTGGTGCCAGCCGCCGCCGTAGAAGACGCCCTTGACGTCCTGGCCGACGCCGCCGGTGGCCAGCAGGCCGATGAGCAGCGAGCCGACGATGCCGCCGACCATGTGGACGCCGACGACGTCGAGGGAGTCGTCGTAGTTGAACTTGTACTTCAGGCCGACCGCCGCGGCGCAGACCACACCGGCGATGACGCCGACCGCGATGGCGCCGAGCGGGCTCACCGAGGCGCAGGAGGGGGTGATGGCGACCAGGCCGGCCACCGCTCCGGACGCGGCGCCCAGGGTGGTGAAGGAGCCGTGCCGCAGACGCTCGTAGATCAGCCAGCCGATCATGGCGGCGGCGGTGGCGATCTGGGTGTTGATGAAGACGGTGGACGCGACGCCGTCGGAGGTGATCTCGGAGCCCGCGTTGAAGCCGAACCAGCCGAACCAGAGCAGACCGGCACCGAGCATGACCCACGGCATGCTGTGCGGGCGCATCGGGTCACGCTTGAAGCCGACCCGCTTGCCGATCACCAGGATGACACCGAGGGCCGCCGCACCGGCGTTGATGTGGACCGCCGTACCACCGGCGAAGTCGATGACGCCCTTGGTGCCGAGCCAGCCGCCGCCCCATACCCAGTGGGCCACGGGGAAATACACCACGGTCGCCCACAGGGCGATGAAGATCGACCATGCGGTGAACTTGACGCGGTCCGCGAGCGCGCCGCTGATCAGCGCGGGGGTAATGATCGCGAACATCAGCTGGAAGGCGGCGAACGCGAATATCGGGGTCCCGGTGGCCCCCCACAGGTCATCGGGTGCGATGTCGCGCAGTCCCAGCCAGTTGGTGCCGCCGATGAAACCGCCGTGGTCGCCGTCGAAGGCGAAACTGAATCCGTAGCCGGTCCACAGCAAGGTGATGATGCCCAGGCTGATGAAGCTCATCATCAGCATGTTCAGGGCACTTTTCACTCGGACCATGCCGCCGTAGAAGAACGCCAGCCCAGGTGTCATCAGCATCACCAGCGCGGCGCTCAGCAGCAGGAACGCGGTGTTGCCGGAGTCGAGCTTGGGCGCATCTGCGGCCAGTGTGAAGATGGCTGGTGCCATCGGCGTCTCCTCGTCGTCCGAACGGCCCGAACGGGCTGTGCAGGGTGGGCCGGTTTTCGCCATGAGATTGGCTGAGCCGGGTTTCCGCCGATGCCGTACGGTGTTTCGCCGCGGTGACGAAGAAGTCGGGTGTGTTACGCCGGGGTGAACCGTCCCCCGGTTCGGTGAATTGTGTATACGGGTGGGAACTCGGGGGAGTCAGAGATCGCCGGGGAAGGCGCTCGGGCCGCACACCGGGAAGGCGTGCGGCCCGTGGGACGGCCGGCCGGCGGGCCGGTCAGGCGGTTTCGGCGACCTCGGGGAGTTCCACCGAGAGCCGGTCCGCGAGGGCGACGACCGCGGGCAGCTCGCCGAAGTCGCGCACCGCGGTGCGGGTGGTCTTGCGGATACGCGTGTTGACGCGTTCCGACCGCAGCCGCTTGGCGACGTCCATCGCCTGGTCGGTGCAGAGCGCGGCCTCCTCCGGCTGCCGCTGCAGCAGATGGACGCTCGCCAGGCCGACCAGGTTGAGCGCGTACGCCCGCTGGTGCACGCTGTCGTCGCGGAAGCCCGCCACGGCCTTCTCCATCACCGGGTGCGCGAGCGAGGCGTACGCGGGGCTGCGGCCCGCGACATAGGCCAGGTCGCGGTAGGAGTGGGCGTTCTCGGCGTGCAGCTCGGCCTCGTTGAAGAAGCTGATCCAGCTGGGGTCCTCGCCGGGGCGGGCCTCGGTGAAGGTGTCCTCCGCGGCGCGTACGGCCCGGTGGCACTTGCTGACCTGGCCCATGTTGGCGTACGCGCGGGCCTCCAGTGCGTAGAGCATCGCCTGGGTGGTGGCGGTCGCGGTGTCGCGGCTGCCGTACTGCGCGAGGTGGATCAGCTCCAGCGCGTCGTCCGGGCGGTCCAGATGGATCATCTGGCGGCTCATCGAGGACAGGATGAAGGCGCCCAGCGGCCGGTCACCGGCCTCCTTGGCCGCGTGCAGCGCCAGCACCAGGTACTTCTGGGCGGTGGGCTGCAGGCCCACGTCGTAGCTCATCCACCCGGCCAGCGCGGCGAGGTCGGCGGTGACCCGGTAGAGACGGCGGGCGACCACCTCCGGGTGCGACTCCTGGAGCAGGTCGGTGACCTCGTGCAGCTGGCCGACGACCGCCTTGCGGCGCAGCCCGCCGCCGCACTGGTTGTCCCACTCGCGGAACATGACGGTGGTCGACTCCAGCAGCTGGAGTTCCTGCTCCGACAGCCGCGACGGCCTGCTCGCGGCCGACCGTGCCGCGGCCTCGGGCGCGCCGAACCCGGCGAGCGAGGTCGGCACCAGCCAGCGCTGCATGGGCTCGACCAGCGCGGGCCCGGCCGACAGCGCGAGCGAGGCGCCGAGGAAGCCGCGGCGGCCCAGCATCAGGTCGCTGCGGGAGAACTCGCTGATCATCTCGACGGTCTGCGGGCCCGCCCACGGCAGGTCCACGTCGCCGCCGGCGGGCGGCTGGTGCGCCGGGCGCAGGCCCAGGTCCTCGACCGGGACGACACACCCGAAGCGCTCGGAGAACAGCTCCGACAGGATGCGCGGTATCGGCTCGCGCGGCTGCTCGCCGTCGAGCCAGCGGCGCACCCGGGAGGTGTCCGTACTGACATGGTGCGCGCCCAGCTCGCGCGCTCTGCGGTTCACCTGACGCGCCAGCTCGCCCTTGGACCAGCCGCTGCGTACGAACCATGAACTCAGCTGCGCGTTGGGCTGCTTGTCTGCTGCGCCGCCCACGGTCAAGCCCCCATCCTGGTCTTGCCCGACCCCGACACCCAGTGATTACCAGGGTCTGCCGAGTCCTGTCCTCCGGTTGCCGAAAGTGCCGGGGCCGGTGGCGCGGCCTCGGACCGCCCGGAATTGCCCGCGGCATAGGCACAAGGCACACGCGGACGCGTGCGGTGCAGCCGCCGGGGACTGGCCAACCGAAAGTAGTCCTACGATCACGCACCCGGGGAGCCCCCGTGGCGAAACGCCACCTTTCGCCACCCCAACGAATGAACTCCTCAGCCGCAACAGGCGATTCACTTGACACAGCGCTGGTCAGCGCGGGCCGGAACGAGCGGGCGGGCGCGTAACCATCGGCGGCGGCGATCCGTTGGAGGTGCATGGTGTTCACGATCAGCGGGATGCGGGAGTCGCGCGAATCGCGGCAGCAGCGGACCGGCGTCCGGGATCTTCCCCGGCCGCGCCCCCCGGTGCGCCCCGGCGTACGCCGTCGGTTGCACGCCGGGGTCTGCACCACAGTTGGTGACTACACGGGTCGCTGCGGATGGGCCGTCGTACCCGGCGCCCGGGTCGCCCGCGGCGGCGGGCCGTGCTCCTGCGGCGACACCGGCTGCCCCGCGCCGGGCGCGCATCCGCTGCCCTTCGCCGACGAGATCCCGGCCGGCGCGCCGGCCGCGTGCGCCGCGGAGGCGTGGGCGCGGGTGCCGGGCGCGGCGGTGCTGCTGCCGACCGGGCGGTCCTTCGACGTGATCGAGGTGGCCGCGGAGCCGGGGCGGCGGGCGCTGGTGCGGCTGGAGCGGATGGGGCTGCGGCTGGGTCCGGTGCTGGCGACCCCCGCCGGGCGGGCGCAGTTCTTCGTGGCGGCGGGCGCGGCGGCCGAACTGCCGCACCTGCTCTACCGGATGGGCTGGGACGACGCGGATCTCGACCTGCGCTGCCTGGGGCCCGGCGAGCACGTCACCGCTCCCCCGTCGGACCACGGCGGACAGGGCCCGGTGCGCTGGCTGCGCGAACCGCCCCCGGAAGGGGCGCCGCACGCGCCCGAGGCCCGGCTGCTGCTGGGCACCCTGGCGTACGTCTGCCACCGCGACCGCTCCCCGGTCTGAGCGGGGCGGTCCGGCCCGGGTACGTACCCCGGCCGGGCGCACATAGCGGAACGCGTAAGGGGCACCCGCCATAGCAGGGTGCCCCTTACGGTCGGCGTCTCGCGGCGCTCCGCGCTACTCGCCGATGAGCGCGTCCACGAAGGCCTCGGGCTCGAACGGCGCCAGGTCGTCGGCGCCCTCGCCGAGGCCGATCAGCTTGACCGGCACGCCCAGCTCGCGCTGGACCGCGATCACGATGCCGCCCTTGGCGGTGCCGTCCAGCTTGGTCAGCACGATGCCGGTGATGTCCACGACCTCGGCGAAGACCCGGGCCTGCACCAGCCCGTTCTGGCCGGTGGTGGCGTCGAGCACCAGCAGCACCTCGTCGACCGGGCCGTGCTTCTCGACCACCCGCTTGACCTTGCCCAGCTCGTCCATCAGGCCGGTCTTGGTGTGCAGCCGGCCCGCGGTGTCGATCAGGACGGTGTCGGCGCCCTCGGCGATGCCCTCCTTGACCGCGTCGAAGGCGATCGACGCCGGGTCGCCGCCCTCGGGACCGCGTACCGTACGGGCGCCGACGCGCTCGCCCCAGGTCTGGAGCTGGTCGGCGGCCGCGGCCCGGAAGGTGTCGGCGGCGCCGAGCACGACGCTGCGGCCGTCGGCGACCAGCACCCGGGCGAGCTTGCCGGTGGTGGTGGTCTTGCCGGTGCCGTTGACCCCGACGACCATCAGGACGGCCGGGGACTCCTCGTGGCTCTCGGTCTTCAGCACCCGGTCCAGGCTCGGGTCGACGAGCGTGAGCAGCTCGGTGCGCAGCAGGCCGCGCAGCTCCTCCGGCGTCCTGGTGCCGAGCACCCGCACCTGGGTGCGCAGCCGCTCGACCAGTTCCTGGGTCGGGGCGACGCCGACGTCCGCGGTGATGAGGGTGTCCTCGACCTCCTCCCAGGTGTCCTCGTCGAGGCGCTCCCGGGACAGCAGGGTCAGCAGGCCCTTGCCCAGGGTGTTCTGCGAGCGGGACAGCCGCGACCGCAGCCGGACCAGCCGCCCGGCGGTCGGTTCGGGCTGCTCCAGGGGCGGCGCCGGTTCGAGCTCGATCTCCTCGACGGTCTCCGGCGCGACGGTGGCCCCGGGCAGCGGGACCTCTTCGATGGTCCGCCGGGATTCCTCCTGCGGCGGCGCGCTCTCCTCCCCGATCTGCGGTTCCGCGGGCGGGGAGGGAGCCGTCGGCGTGCTCGGCGGCTCGCCGGGCGGCAGCTGCTGCTTCCTGCGGCGGCTGCCCACCACCAGAGCGCCGGCCCCGAGGATCACGACCAGGGCGATGACTACGACAAGGATGACGATTTCCATAACCCGACCAGTATCCACGGTCGGGATATCCCGTGGTGGCGCTCGTGGCGGCCCGGTGCGGGTGTCGGAACGGGCTCAGCCCATTTCTTCGAGGGATTTGCCCTTCGTCTCCTTCACGAAGAAGACCACGAAGGGGATGGAGAGGATCGCGAAGCACGTGTAGATCACGTAGGTGGCCGACAGGTTCCAGTCCGCCAGGGTCGGGAAGCTCGCGGTGATCGCCCAGTTGGCGATCCACTGCGCGGAGGCGGCGACACCGAGGGCCGCGGCGCGGATCTTGTTCGGGAACATCTCGCCGAGGAAGACCCACACCACCACGCCCCAGGACAGGGCGAAGAAGAGCACGAAGACGTGGGCGGAGGCCAGCGCGACCGCGCCCTGGGCGGTGGGGAGCTTGTCGCCGTGCTTGTAGGAGAAGGCCCAGGCCTCCAGGGCCAGCGCCACGGCCATGCCGGCGGAGCCGATGAGGGCCAGCGGGCGGCGGCCGACGCGGTCCACGAAGACCATCGCGATGGCCGTACCGATGATGTTCACGATCGAGGTGGTGAAGGAGTAGAAGAACGAGCCGGAGGGGTTGATGCCGACCGACTGCCACAGCGTCGAGGAGTAGTAGAAGGCGACGTTGATGCCGACCAGCTGCTGGAACATCGACAGGCCGATGCCGATCCAGACGATCGGCAGGAAGCCGAAGCGCGAGCCGAGCAGGTCGGAGAAGGTGGACTTGTGCTCGCGGCGCATCGCGGTGCGGATCTCGTCGACGCGTGAATCCAGGTCGGTCTCCTCGCCCTCGACCTCGGCGAGCACCTTGCGCGCCTGGGCGTCCTTGCCGACGGTGAGCAGGTAGCGCGGGGACTCGGGGATGGCGAAGGACAGCAGCCCGTAGACCACTGCCGGGATGACCATCACACCGAGCATGACCTGCCAGGCCTCCAGGCCGATGATCTTGCCCCGCTGGTCGCCGTCCGCGCCCTGCAGGATGGCGTAGTTGACCAGCTGCGACACCGCGATGCCGAGCACGATCGCGGCCTGCTGGAAGGACGCGAGCCGCCCGCGGATGGCGGGCGGCGAGACCTCGGCGATGTAGGCGGGGCCGATGACGGAGGCCATGCCGATCGCGAAGCCGCCGATGATCCGCCAGAAGGCCAGGTCCCACAGGGCGAAGGGCAGCGCGGAGCCGACGGCGCTGATGGTGAAGAGGACCGAGGCGATCTGCATGCAGCGGATCCGGCCGATCCGGTCGGCGATCCGGCCCGCGGTGGCGGCGCCGATGGCGCAGCCGATCAGGGCGATCGCGATGACCTGCGCCAGCGTGCCGGAGCCGATGTCGTACTTGTCGCGGATGGCCTCGACGGCGCCGTTGATGACGGAGCTGTCGTAGCCGAAGAGAAAGCCGCCCATCGCCGCGGCGGCGGTGATGAAGATGACGTGGCCCAGATGCTCCGGCGGCATGCTGCCGCCCGTTCCGGAGGCTCGCTCCGCGCTGGTGGTCACAGGATCTCCTCGCCTTCGGCGTCCGGCCCCCGGAACCGGGGACCGGAGCTTCAAGTGTTGGCGGAGCCCCCTGCGGCCACCACTGGGAGTAGGCCGTCAGGCGGTCTTCCGCTGCCCGTCTCGCAGCCGCTGGCTGATCACCTTGGACACGCCGTCGCCCTGCATGGACACGCCGTAGAGCGCGTCGGCGACCTCCATCGTCCGCTTCTGGTGCGTGATGACGATGAGCTGGGAGCTTTCCTGTAGCTCCCGCATGATCCGGATCAACCGCTGCAAGTTCGTGTCGTCCAGGGCGGCCTCGACCTCGTCCATCACGTAGAACGGGCTGGGGCGCGCCTTGAAGATCGACACCAGCATCGCCACCGCGGTCAGTGAGCGCTCACCACCCGACAGGAGCGACAGCCGCTTGACCTTCTTCCCGGGCGGTCTGGCCTCAACCTCGACACCTGTGGTGAGCATGTTGTCCGGGTCTGTCAGCAGCAGCCGGCCCTCGCCGCCGGGGAAGAGCCGGGAGAAGACGCCCTCGAACTCCCGGGCGGTGTCGTGGAAGGCGGCGGTGAAGACCTGCTCGACGCGCTCGTCGACGTCCTTGACCACCTGCAGCAGGTCGGCCCGGGTCTTGCGCAGGTCCTCCAGCTGCTCGGTGAGGAACTTGTGCCGCTCCTCCAGCGCGGCGAACTCCTCCAGCGCCAGCGGGTTGACCTTGCCCAGCTGGGTGTAGGCCTTCTCGGCGATCCGCAGCCGCTTCTCCTGCTCGGTGCGCACGTACGGGCGGGGCTGGTTGCGCGGGTCGGCCGGATCCTCCGGCAGCACCTCCCCCTCGGCGGGCGGCGAGGGCGGTACGGGCTGGTCCGGGCCGTACTCGGCGACCAGCCCGGCGGGCTCCATGCCGTGCTCCTCCAGCGCCTTGGCCTCCAGCTGCTCGATCCGCAGCCGCTTCTCCGCGCCCAGCACCTCGCCCTTGTGGACGTCGCCGGTCAGCTTGTCCAGCTCGCTCTTCAGCTCCCGCCCGCGGCGCCGCTCCTGCCCCAGTTCCGCCTCCCGCTCGGCCCTGGCCTGCTCGGCGGCGGCGCGTTCGGCCTCCGCCCTGGCCAGCGAGACCTGGACGGACTCCAGCAGGCCGCGCGCCCCGTCCCGTACGGCGGCGGCCACCGACGCCTCGTAGGCCAGCCGGCGGCGGCGCTGCTCGGCGCGGGCGCGGGTCTCGCGCTCGGCGCGGGCGGCGCGGTCCAGGCCGTCGGCGCGGCCGGCCAGTCCCTTGACCCGCTCCTCGTGGGTGCGCAGCTGGAGGCGGGCCTCCATCTCGGTCTGCCGGGCGTTGGCGCCGTCGGCGGCGAGCCGGTCGCGCCCCGAGGTGTCCGGCTCCTCCTCGCCGGGCTCCTGCTGCGCCTCGCCGAGCCGGTAGGACAGCTCCTCGAACTCCTCGCGGGCCGCCGCCAGCGACTCGCGGCTGCGGCCGACCGCGACAGCGGCCCGGTCGGCCTCCCCCGCCGCGGCCCTGGCCTGCCCGCCGAGCCGGCCCAGCTGCTGGGCGACGGAGGACTTCGCCTTCTCCGCCTCCCGGCGCCGCCGGCCCAGCTCGTCGACGGTACGGGACGCCACCGCGCGCCGGTCCTTGGCCTCGGCCTGACGCTCGGCCAGCTCGGCGCACTCCTCCGCGAGCCGCTCCAGCTCCGCGGCGGCCTCGTCCACCTGCGCCTGCACCTCCAGCAGGCTGGGGGCCTTGGCGCTGCCGCCGACCGCGGTGTGCGCCGACAGCAGGTCGCCCTCCGCGGTGACCGCGGTCAGCTCCGGGTGGGCGGTGACGACGGCCTCGGCCTCCTCCAGCGAGCCGACGACCACGACCTCCCGCAGCAGGGTGCGCACCGCGCCCGCCAGTTCGTCGCCCGCGGTCACCAGCTCCGCGGCGCGGCGGGCGCCGCCCGGCAGTTCCGCGGCGGCGGGCGGCGCGGGCTCCGGGGTGCCCGCGAGCAGCAGCGCGGCCCGTCCGGCGTCCTCCTTGCGCAGCAGCCGCAGCGCCTCCGCGGCGGCGCCGACCCCCGTGACGGCGACCGCGTCGGCGGCGGCGCCCAGGGCCGCGGCGACCGGGACCTCGTAGCCCGGCGCGACCCGCAGCAGCCCGGCGGCCGGGCCCAGCACCCCCGACAGGACGCCGCCGAGCAGCGCACCGCTGCCGTCCTTGCGGCGCAGCGCCGGCTCCAGCGCGTCCCGCCGGGCGGCGACCGCGGCGCGGCGGCGCTCGGCGGCGGTGGCGGCCTCGCGGGCGGCGGTGAAGTCCTCGTCGGCGGCGGCCTGCTCGGCGCGCGCGGCCTCGAAGCGCTCCTCCAGCTCGCTGTCGTCCGCCTCCAGGCCCTCGACCTGGGCGGCCAGCTCCTCGTACTCGGCCTGCGCGGACTCGGCGCGCTCGCGGGCCTCCTCCTGGGCCGCCGTCAGCCGCTCTATCTCCGCCTCGGCCGACACGGTGCGCGAGCGGGCGGCGTTGACCTGGCCGCCGAGCCGCGCCAGGCCCTCGCGCCGGTCCGCGATGGCCCGGGCGGCGGTACGCAGCCGGGCCTCCTCCTCGGCGAGCCGGCGCTCCAGCTCGGCGCGGTGCCCGACGGTGTCGTCGAGGGCGCGCTGGGCTGCGTCCAGCGCCTCGGTCAGCTCGGCCTCCTGCTCGCGGATGCGGGCGGCCTCGCGCTCCATGTCCTCCGGGTCGCGGCCGCGCCGCTCCTCGGCGGGCTGGCCGGTGGCGTGCCGGTGGCGCTGCTCGGCCAGGCCCACGGTGCCCCTTACCCGCTCGGTGAGCTGGGACAGCTCGTACCAGGTGGCCTGCGCCTCGTTGACGCGCGGGGTGAGGGCGCGCACCTGCTCCTCCAGCCGGGCCTCGCGCCGGGTGGCGGCGGCGAGCTCGGCCTCGACGGTGTCCCGGCGTTCCTTGAGGGCGGCCTCGTCGGCGACCTCGGCGCGCAGCGCCTGCCGCAGGGTGACCAGGTCGTCGGCGAGCAGGCGCAGCCGGGCGTCGCGCAGGTCGGCCTGGATGACGGCGGCCCGGCGGGCGACCTGGGCCTGCCGGCCGAGTGGTTTGAGCTGGCGGCGCAGTTCGCCGGTGAGGTCGGTGACGCGGGCCAGGTTGGCCTGCATGGCGTCCAGCTTGCGGAGCGCCTTCTCCTTGCGCTTGCGGTGCTTCAGGACGCCGGCGGCCTCCTCGATGAAGGCCCGGCGGCCCATCGGGTCGGCGTGCAGCACGGAGTCCAGCTGGCCCTGGCCGACGATGACGTGCATCTCGCGGCCGATGCCGGAGTCCGACAGCAGCTCCTGGATGTCCAGCAGCCGGCAGGTGTCCCCGTTGATCTGGTACTCGCTGCCGCCGTTGCGGAACATGATCCGGGTGATCGTCACCTCGGCGTACTCGATGGGGAGCACGCCGTCGGTGTTGTCGATGGTCAGCGACACCTCGGCGCGGCCGAGCGGGGGGCGCCCGGTGGTGCCGGCGAAGATGACGTCCTCCATCTTGCCGCCGCGCAGCGACTTGGCCCCCTGCTCGCCCATGACCCACGACAGCGCGTCGACCACATTGGACTTGCCCGATCCGTTGGGGCCGACCACACAGGTGATTCCGGGTTCGAAGCGCAGCGTCGTCGCCGAGGCGAAGGACTTGAAGCCGCGCAGCGTGAGGCTCTTGAGATGCACGCCCGCCGACTCTACTAGCCGCCTGCGGTTTCACCAGGGAATGTGCAGGGCACATCAGACGGTAAGAGACGGTGACCACGCGGTGACAGAGGGGGGAATGCCACGACGAAGGGACGCCGAAGCGTCCCTTAGCGATGCTGCAATGGTGCGCATACTGCTGATGCCGTAATGCTCTTGCTGCGCGGTGCGCGACGTGACAACGGCGAAGACTGACGTCGGCTCAGGCGAGGACGGGCTCCCCGTGAGTGACGTCGATGCTGAGCAGCGACTCTTCGTGCGACGCGACAGTCAGAGCGTCATTCCGGGCCTGCATCCTGACCAGCTCGGCTTCCAGGTCCTGAACGCGCTGCTGCAGCCTTCGCATCTCGGCGAGGAGTCGCGGGTCGGGGCCGCCGACGTAACCGAGAAGCGCTTTTGCCATGATGAGAGGTCCTCCACGCTGAGTGACCGACCGAGAGCGGTTTGGGTCGTGGGTGAGGGGTGAAGCCCACGCGCAGGGTGTAGGTCGTGGCTCGTCGTGAGCATTCCATGGAGCCACGTTGCGCTGGGCTTCCAGCGTCTCACCAAATAAGTGGACGGTCAACACGATCACAGCCCAGCCGCGGGGTCCGCCTCGGAAAACACGGCGCAGACACGCCGGGGGCCACCCGCCTGGAGTCGAGATCATTCTCGATGGGGGCAGCCTGACACGACATCCGGGATATGGCAACCGGTCATCCACATGGCTTCGCAAAACATCGGCCGTCCGGGTACCGCCCGTATCCGCCGGCCCGAACGCTCAGCGGATCTCGAACCCGGCGTACCCGCCGCGCGGCTGCGACCAGATCTCGGTCACCCCGTCGACCCTTCCGGGCGTGTCGCCCTCCCCCAGCCAGTCGAGCAGGCGTTGGCACTGGTCACGGGCGCCCTCGGCGACGACCTGGACCCGCCCGTCGGCGAGATTGCTCGCGTAGCCGGACAGGCCGCCGATCTCCAGTGCGGTGGCGCGTGTCCACCAGCGGAAGCCGACGCCCTGCACCCGGCCGCGCACCCAGGCGGTGAGCCGGACATTTTCGCTCATGCCCGCACGTTATCCGGTCCGCGTCCGGTCGGCGGACCACCGTTTGCGACCGCATCACGGCATCGGCGGGCGCGATTCGCTACAGTCGCCCCGCAGCAGGACTTCACTCGAACGGGTGAGGCACCGTGGAGCATGAGGAGCGCAATCGTGGGCCGACACAGCCGCCACGCGCAGCCTGCCGCGCCGCAGCAGCCCGCCGCCCCGCGCAGTCACCGCGGGCGGCGCAAGCACCACCCGCTGCGCACCGGGATGCTGACCACGTCCGCCGCCCTGGCGGTCGGCGCGGTCGTCAGCTCGTCCGGGCTGCTGTCCCAGGCCGCCGACCGGCTCGGCTACGACGACGGCGCGGGCACCGCCCAGGCCGACGCCCCCGACCGCCCCGCGCAGGACGGCAGCGACTCGCCCTCCCCGCTGAGCGCCACCGGCTCGCCGCTGCCGGGCACCACCACCCCGGCCGCCTCCGGCACGCCCTCGCCCAGCGCGACCGGCACCCGGGCCACACCCACGGCGACGCCGACCACCCGGGCGACCACCGCGAAGCCCACCCCGACCCGCACCAGCGCGGCCCCCACCACCCCGGTGCGCACGGCGCCCGCGACCACCTCGCCGGACGCGTCGCCGAGCACGGACAAGCTCGACGCGACCCGGGCCGCGATCCTGTCGCTGGTCAACCAGGAGCGCTCCACCGCCGGCTGCAAGCCGCTCACCGCCAGCGGCTCGCTGGACGGCCTCGCGCAGGCCTTCAGCGACGACATGGCCGCACGCGGCTTCTTCGACCACACCGACCCGGACGGCGACGACCCCTGGGACCGCGCCAAATCCCGCGGCATCACCAACCTGGGCGGCGAGAACATAGCCAAGGGCCAGGCCACCGCCGAGGCCGTGATGACCGCCTGGATGAACAGCCCCGGCCACCGTGCGAACATCCTGAACTGCGACTACACGACGCTCGGCGTCGGCGTCCACTTCGGCTCCGGCGGCCCCTGGTGGACCCAGGACTTCGGCTTCTGAGCGCCCCGCGGGCCCGGTGTCACGCCGCGCGCGGCGGGCGCTGGCAGTGCGGGCAGAAGTAGCTCGACCGGTTCATCCACGGGCGGCGCCGGATCGGCGTGCCGCAGCGGCGGCAGGGCCGGTCCTCCTGGCCGTAGGCGTCCAGCGAGCGGTCGAACCAGCCGGACTCGCCGTTCACGTTGACGTACATGCTGTCGAAGCTCGTGCCGCCGGCGGCCAGCGCGTCGCCCATCACCTCGCGGATGTGCTGCACCAGCTCGGCCGTACGGGGGCGGGTCAGCGTCGCGGTCGGCCGCTCGTAGTGCAGCCGGGTGCGCCAGAGGGCCTCGTCCGCGTAGATGTTGCCGACCCCGCTGATCAGGCTCTGGTCGAGCAGCGCGCGCTTGACCGTGGTGCGCTTGCGGCGCAGCGCCGCGTGGAAGGCGTCCTCGTCGAAGGCGTCGTCCAGCGGGTCGCGCGCGATGTGCGCGAGGGGCTGCGGCAGGCTCTCCGGGTCGCCGGGCACGGCCGGCTGCACCGACAGGCCGCCGAACGTGCGCTGGTCGACGAACCGCAGCTCCGTGCCGAGGTCGTCGGCGAAGGTGAAGCGGACCCGCAGATGCGTCTCGGGCGGGGCGCCCGCGGGCTTGACCAGGAACTGCCCGCTCATGCCCAGGTGGGCGAGCATGGCCGTGCCCGGCCGGAGGGGGATCCACAGGTACTTGCCCCTGCGGTGGGGCTCGCCGAGCACCGCGCCGCGCAGCCCCGCTGCGAAGTCCGCGGGCCCCGCCGCGTGCCGCCGCACGGCCCGCGGATGCAGGACGCTCACCGTCTCGACGGTTCGCCCCGCCGCCCAGCGCGCGAGCCCGCGCCGCACGACCTCGACCTCCGGCAGCTCCGGCATGAGCGTCCCTTCTGCGAAGAGCTCGGATCGGTGGGTGCGGATGCGCCGCCGGGCGAGCGTTTTGCGCTGCCGCGCCGGGCGAGCGTTTTGCGCTGCCGCGCCGGGCGAGCGTTTTGCGCTGCCGCGCCGGGCGAGCGTTTGGGGGCGCGAGGAACTGCGCGAGCAACCACCCACCGTCCGGTGGTCCGGTACGGACCGAACTGCCCCTTCGGGTCGGTGACGACCCGCGCCCCGGTGGGGGCTGAGCGCGCAGTTCCCCGCGCCCCTAAAAACGCTCGCCCTGCGCAGCAGGAGGCCCCTACGCGGTAGGGACGCCCCCCGCGGCGGGCGCGGAGGTCTTGCGGATGGAGCGCCAGGCGGCCTCGGCCGCCTGCTGCTCCGCTTCCTTCTTGCTGCGGCCGGTGCCGGTGCCGTACTCGACACCACCGACGCGGGCGGCAGCCGTGAAGGTCTTCTCGTGGTCGGGACCGGACTCGGAGACGACGTACTCGGGCACGCCGAGGCTCTCGCTCGCGGTCAGCTCCTGGAGGGAGGTCTTCCAGTCCAGGCCGGCACCGAGGTTGGAGGACTCCTCGATCAGCGGGTCGAAGAGCCGGTGGACCAGCTCGGAGGCGGCGTCGAGGCCGCGGTCGAGGTAGACGGCGCCGATGACCGCTTCCAGGGTGTCCGCGAGGATCGAGGCCTTGTCCCGCCCGCCGGTTCCCTCTTCGCCACGACCCAGGCGGATGAACGCGCCGAGGTCGAGCCCGCGGCTGACGCCCGCGAGCGCCCGCGAGTTGACCACCGCGGCCCGCAGTTTGGCCAGCTGGCCTTCCGGCAGGTCGGGGTGGGTGCGGTAGAGGGTGTCCGTGACCACCAGGCCGAGCACGGAGTCCCCGAGGAACTCCAGCCGCTCGTTGGTGGGCAGCCCGCCGTTCTCGTACGCGTACGAGCGGTGGGTGAGCGCACGCACCAGAAGGGCGGGCTCGAGTCGGTACCCGAGCCGCCCTTCCAGAAGCGTGTGGGACGAGGCTGTTTCCGTCGCGGCGTCCTTCGCGGCCTGCTGGGGCGCTGAGGCGTCTGACATAAAGCCTGTCACCTGCCGATCAGACGTCGAGAACCTGACGGCGGTTGTAGGTGCCGCAGTTGGGGCACGCGATGTGCTGCAGCTTCGGCTCGTGGCAGCGCTCGCACGCCACCAGGCTCACGGGCGCAGCCTTCCACTGCGAACGGCGGTGACGCGTGTTGCTGCGCGACATCTTCCGCTTCGGAACAGCCACGGCTACTTCTCCTGGTCGTCATCGGAGCCGTTTCCGGCACCGTTTTGCTGGATTGTCGGATCCGACGGGTCGAGCGTCAGATCCTGCAAGGCCGCCCACCGGATGTCGGTGGCCTCGTGGTGGTGGTCGGGGTCGTCCGCGAGGCGTGCTCCACAGGTGGCGCACAGCCCCGGGCAGTCGTCCCGGCACACCGGCTGCATCGGCAGTGCGAGCACCACCGCGTCGCGCAGCACCGGTTCGAGGTCGAAGAGCTCGTCCTCCAGCACCGGCATTCCGTCGTCCTCGTCGGCCTCGGCGTCGGCACCGGCTTCGCTCCTGCGAGCGGTCCTGGTGTCGGCGTCGGGGTAGGAGAACATCTCCTGGATGTCCGCGTCCAGCTCGCGCCGGACGGGCTCCAGACACCTTACGCACTCCCCCTCGGCGGTCGCGTGGGCGGTGCCGCTGACGAGCACGCCCTCCATGACCGACTCCAGGCGGAGGTCCAGTTCGATGGTCGCGCCCTCGGGCACGGCGATGACGTCGCGGATCCCGAGGTCGGCGGGGGCCGGTACCGAGCGGGCGACCTTCTTCATCGCGCCCGGACGCCTGCCCAGCTCGTGTGTGTCGAACACGAGGGGCTTGCGGTGGTCAAGGCGGGTGTTCAGGGCTCCTGCTTTCCTCGGTCACGCCTGCCCGGTCGCTGGATGCGGGTGGGCAGGCAGAAGCGCCGGCGATTCACACGGCTGGAAGTGACAGGATACTGGAACCGCCGCTCCCGCCCAAACGGGGCAGTACTCCGCCTTCCACCAGCCCTCCGTCAGCGCCCCTGCTCCAGCTCGCGCAGCCGGTCGAGATCGATCATGCCGGTGTCGAAGAAGCTGGTCTCGTCGAGCGCGGCGGGCTGCGCCTGCGGGTATCCCTGCTGCCCCTGCTGCTGGTAGGGGATCTGCGGCGGGTACTGCTGCCCGTTGCCGTAGTCGGGCTGCTGCCCGTAGTCGTAGCCCTGCTGCTGCTCCTGGCCGTAGCCCTGCTGCGGGGCGTACGGGTCGGCGTAGCCGGCCTGCTGGGCGTATTCCTGCGGGTAGCCGTCGGCCTCCTGCGGATAGCCCTGCTGGTAGGTCTCCTGCGGGTAGCCGCCGTAGCCGGGGTCCTGCGGGGCCTGGGCGGCCGGCTCCATCGGCTCCTGGGGGCGGTAGCCGTACTGGGTCAGGTCGGCCTGCTCGGCGGCGGGGGCGGCCAGGCCCGCGAGGTAGTCGGCGTCGGACTGGCGGTGCGGGCCGTCCTCCCCGCTCTCCCGGTCGGCCGCGGCGATCTGGGCGGCCAGGTCGTCGATGGGGTTGTGCCCGGTGAGCTTGAGCCGGCCGCGGCCGACGGCCTCCAGGGTCTTGCTGAGCACCGCCTCGAAGGCGCCGAGCTTGGCGTCGACGTAGTCGTCCGCGCGGCGGCGCAGCGTCTCGGGGTCGCTGCTGCGCTCGGGGGCCTCCGGGTCGTCCTCGGCGTACTCCTGCTCGTAGCCCTCGTCGTAGCCGGGCCGGCGGCCGAGCAGCTTCTCGCGGCCGCGGTCGACGGAGCCGATGGTCTTGGTGAGGACCACCTCGAAGTTGGCGAGCTTGCTGTCGACGTAGTCGTCCGCCTCGGCGCGGATCTCCTCGGCCTCGCGGCGGGCCTCGGCGAGGATGCGCTCCGCCTCGTCCCTGGACTGCCGTACGACGGCGGTCTCGGCGGTCAGCGAGCCCCGCTCGGCGTGCGCCTGCTCGATGATCCGCTGGGCCTCGCCCCTGGCCTGCTCCACCATCTGCTCGCGGTCGCCGAGCAGGTCCTGGGCCTGGGCCAGGGAGTCGGGCAGCGCTGCGGCGAGCTCGTCGAGCATGGCCAGCAGCTCGGCCCGGTTCAGCACGCAGGAGGCAGACATCGGCATCGACCGGGCGTTCGCCACGGTGGCCGCGATCTCATCGAGCTTCTTCTGGACGTCCACGTCTCGACTCTAGCGCTGCCGCAGCCGGGAGTTCAGTGCCTCCAGGACCGGACCTGGCACCAAGTGCGAGATGTCCCCGCCCCATTGGGCCACTTCCTTCACAAGAGACGACGAGAGGAAGCTGTAGGCCGGGTTGGTGGGGACGAAGAGGGTCTCGACGCCCGACAGGCCGATGTTCATCTGGGCCATCTGCAGCTCGTAGTCGAAGTCGCTGACCGCCCGCAGGCCCTTGACGATGGCCGGGATGTCGCGCTGCTTGCAGAAGTCCACCAGCAGGCCGTGGAAGGACTCCACCACCACGTTGTCGAGATCGGCGGTGACCTCCTCGATGAGCGCGATGCGCTCGTCGACCTCGAAGAGGCCCTGCTTGGACTTGTTGATCATCACGGCGATGTGCACGACGTCGTACAGCCGCGAGGCGCGGGCGATGATGTCGAGGTGGCCGTTGGTGACGGGGTCGAAGGACCCGGGACAGACTGCGCGGCGCATGGCAGGCTCCTCGCTCTGCTGACGGGCGTTACCTGTGGGTAACCGGGGCGGCGCGACCGTACCAAAGAGTGGCCTCGCCGTACCGCCGGGAGCGGAGCCCCTCGAAGCCGGCCGGCCAGCCGAATTCGCCGCCCCTGGTCCTGCGTTCCACGGTGACCAGTGTGTCGGCGGCGAGCCAGCCGCCGGAGTCGAGTGTGAGCAGGATCTCCCGCAGCTCGTCGTCCGGCACGTCGTACGGCGGGTCCAGGAAGACCACGTCGTACGGCTCGGCGGGCGGTGGTCCCGCGGCCACCTTCTCGGCGCGCCCGGCGCGCACCTCGGCGCCCGGCAGGCCGACGGTTGCGGCGTTCTCCCGGATCGCGCGCAGCGCCTGCGGGTCGGACTCGGCGAGCAGGACGTGCGCGGCGCCGCGGGAGAGCGCTTCGAGGCCGACCGCGCCCGAGCCGCCGTACAGGTCCATCACGCGGGCACCGCCGAGGGTGCCGCGCAGCGACTCCAGGGTCGAGAAGAGGGCTTCCTTGGCGCGGTCCGAGGTCGGCCGGGTGCCGGTGCCCGGCGGTACGGCCAGCCGCCGGCCGCCGGCCGCTCCGGCGATCACGCGGGTCATGAGCTGCTCACCCTCCGCACCCTATCCGGCGCCGCGGGACCGCGCGGCTCAGCCCTTGTCCAGGTAGCGCTCGCGGTCGGCGTCCAGCAGGCTGTCCAGGGCGCTGCGCAGGTCGGGGTGGCGGGCCAGCCCGGGGTCGGCGGCGACGACCGCGACGGCCTCCTGCCGGGCCTCCTCGATGATCTCCCGGTCGCCGATCACCGTGAGCATCCGCAGCGAGGAGCGGCTGCCGGACTGCGCCTGGCCCAGCACATCGCCCTCGCGGCGCTGCTGGAGGTCGATCTCGGACAGCTCGAAGCCGTCCAGCGTGGCGGCCACCGCGTCCAACCGGCCGCGCGCCGGGCTCGCCTCGTGCGCCTCCGAGACCAGCAGGCACAGCCCCGCGGCGCTGCCGCGGCCGACCCGGCCGCGCAGCTGGTGCAGCTGCGAGACGCCGAAGCGGTCGGCGTCCATGATCACCATCGCGGTCGCGTTCGGCACGTTGACACCCACCTCGATGACGGTCGTGGCCACCAGGACGTCCAGCTCGGCGGCGGCGAAGCGGCGCATCACGTCGTCCTTGACGTCCGGCGCCAGCCTGCCGTGCAGCACCCCGACGCGCAGGCCGCTCAGCGGGCCGGCCGCGAGCTGCTCCGCGACGTCCAGGACGGCCAGCGGCGGGCGCCGGTCGGCGTCGTCGGCGTCCTTGTCGGGCTTGGCGGTCTTGGCGGGCTTCTTCGCGCCCTTGCCCTTCCCCGCGGCGCCCGGCGGCTCCTCGTCGTCGCCGATCCGCGGGCACACCACGTACGCCTGGTGGCCGCCCTCGACCTCCTCGCGCACCCGCTCCCACGCCCGGCTGAGGAAGTGCGGCTTCTCCGCCGCGGGTACGACATGGGTGGCGATCGGCGAGCGGCCGGCCGGGAGCTGGTCGAGGACGGAGGTCTCCAGGTCGCCGAAGACCGTCATCGCGACCGTGCGCGGGATCGGGGTCGCCGTCATCACCAGCAAGTGCGGCGGCTCGGGGGCCTTCGCGCGCAGCGCGTCGCGCTGCTCCACGCCGAAGCGGTGCTGCTCGTCCACCACGACGAGGCCCAGGTCGTGGAATTTGACCTTGTCCTCGATCAGCGCGTGCGTGCCGACGACGAGGCCCGCCTCGCCCGTCACCAGGTCCAGCAGTGCCTGGCGGCGGGCGGCGGTACCCATCGACCCGGTCAGCAGCACCACCTTGGTGCCCAGGTCGCTGCCGCCGAGCATGCCCGCGGATTCGGCCAGCTCGCCCATCATCTCGGTGATCGACCGGTGGTGCTGCTGGGCCAGCACCTCGGTCGGCGCGAGCATGGCGGCCTGGCCGCCGGTGTCGACGACGCCGAGCATCGCGCGCAGTGCCACCAGGGTCTTGCCCGAGCCCACCTCGCCCTGGAGCAGCCGGTGCATGGGGTGGTCGGTGGCGAGGTCGGCGAAGATCTCGGCGGACACCGCCCGCTGGCCCTCGGTGAGGGTGAAGGGCAGCTTGGCGTCGAAGGCCGCGAGCAGCCCGTCGGCGCCCGGCCGGCGCGGCACCGCGGGCAGCGCGGACTCGGCGGCCCGGCGCCGGGCCAGCGCGACCTGGAGCACGAAGGCCTCGTCCCAGCGCAGCCGCTGCTTCGCGGTCTCCTCGTCGGCCTTCGTGCGCGGCCGGTGCACCTTCAGCAGCGCCTCCGGCAGGGCCACCAGGCCGCGGTCGGCGCGCAGCTGCTCGGGCAGCGGGTCGCCGACGCCCGCCCAGCCGGTGGCCTCCAGTGAGTTCAGCGCCGTCTCGACGGCCTGGGCGATCTTCCACGAGGTGATCTGCTTGCAGGCCGGGTAGAGCGGGATACGGCGGCCCGCGAAGGCGTCGGCGGCCTGCTTGCCGTCCTCGTCGGCGTCCAGCAGCTGGTAGTCGGGGTGCGCGAGCTGCCGGACGCGGTTGAAGACCGACACCTTGCCGGAGAACATCCCGCGGCGGCCGGGGATCAGGCGGTGCGCGTGGGCGTGGGCGGCCTTGCTGAAGAAGACCAGCGTGAGGGAGCCGCTGCCGTCGGTGACGACGACCTCCAGGCGCACACCGGAACCGCCGCCGTACGTCCGCTTGTCGGCCTTGGCGATTTGCGCGACCACCGTCACGTACTCGTCCACCGGCAGGTCGGCGAGCCGCGTCAGCTCACCGCGCTCGGCGTACCGCCGCGGGTAGTGGTGCAGCAGGTCACCGGTGGTGTGCAGGTCGAGGTGCTCGCCGAGCACCTTGGCGGTGCGGTCCCCGACGAGCTTGTGCAGCGGTTCGTCCAACGGATTTCCGGTCATCGCCCCCATCCTCGCGCACCCCACCGACAACCGGGGCCCCGCCGCCCGCGTACGGGCGCGGCGCTACTCCACGCCGATCAGCAGGGGGCAGGACGGCTGGCCGCCCTCGTACGTGACGGTGTCCACCGCGAGGTGGGTGTCGCGGACGTGGGCCTCCAGCCGGGGCGCGAGGCCCGCGGGGGCGGTCGCGCCGAGTACGAGGGTGACCATCTCGCCGCCGGCCGCGAGCATCCGGTCCAGTACGCGCGCGGCCGTCTCGGCGACGTCCGCACCGATCACCGCCACGTCGCCGTCGATCAGGCCCAGGACGTCGCCGGCCTGGCAGACGCCGGCCATCGTCCACGACTCGTGCTCGGCGACGGCCAGTTCTGCGTAGCGGGTGGCGCCCGCGGCGGACGTCATCGCCACCACGTCCTCGTCGAAGCGGCGGGACGGCTCGTGGACGGCGAGCGCCGCGATGCCCTGCACCGCGGAGCGGGTCGGGATGAGGGCGACGCGCACGCCGTCCGCGCGGGCCTGCGCGGCGGCCGCGCCGGCCGCGGGGCGCAGCTCGGCGCCGTTGGGCAGCAGGATGACCTCGCGGGCGCCCGTACGCCGGACCGCCGCGGAGATCTCGCCGCTGGCCGGCGCCTCCCCCGGGCCCAGCGCGACCACGACCGCGCCCGCCTGCTCGCACAGCGCCGCCATGCCCTCGCCGCGCACCAGCGCGACCACCGCGCGCTCGCGCTCGCGGTCGCCGGGTGTGCGGCGCGTCTGGGCGCCGAAGTGGGTGACGCGGATGCGGTGCGGGCGGCCCGCCTCGATACCGGCCTCGATGGCCGCGCCCACGTCGTCGACGTGCACATGGACGTTCCACAGCCCGTCGCCGCCGACGACGACGAGGGAGTCCCCGAGCCCGTCCAGCCGGGCCCGCAGCGGCGGGACCGCGGCGGCCGGCGCCTCCAGGAGGTAGATCACCTCGAAGGCCGGCCCGCCCGGCGCCGCGTCCCCCTCGGAGCAGGAGTGCACCACGGCGGGCCGGGCGGCGCCGCCCGCGGCCTCGTGGCGCCGCGGCGCCTCCCCGGTCACGGCGTCGGCCAGCGCCCCCAGCACGGCGACGAGCCCGAGCCCGCCCGCGTCCACGACCCCGGCCTCGCGCAGCACCCCGAGCTGCCCGGTCGTCGCGGCGAGCGCCTCCCGGGCCCCGCGCTGCGCGGCCCGTACGACCACGCCGAGATCGCCGGCGGCGACCCCGCCCTGCGCAAGGGCCCCGCCGGGAACGGCGGCCCCGGGGCGCGGGGCGCCGGTCGCGGACGCGGTACGGGGCTCGTCCGAACCCGGTGCGGACGCGGTACGGGGCTCATCCGGATCCTGCGCGGACGCGGTACGGGGCTCGTCCACGGCCCCCCGCACCAACCCAGTACGGGGCTCATCCCGACCCTGCGCGGACGCGGCACGGGGCTCATCCCGACCCAGCGCGGACGCAGCACCCGGCTCATCCGGACCCTGTGCGGACGCGGTACGCGGCTCGCCCACGGCCCCCCGCGCCGACCCGGCACCCGGCTCCCCGGCCGGGCGTGCGTCGGTGGGCGTCGCCGCGGCCAGCGCGGTCTGCGCCGCCGTCGCCGCGGCCGCGGCGACGGTGAGCATCGTGCCCTCCGCCGGGTGGGCCACCGCCTCGTACGCGGAGTCCGCGGCCGTCCGCAGGGCCCGGCACAGGGCGGCGGCGTCCGGCTGCGGCGCCGGGTCCGCGGCGAGCGACTCGTTCATGCCGCGCAGCAGCTGCGCCAGGATCGTGCCGGAATTGCCGCGGGCGCCGATGAGGGCGCCGTGCGACATCGCGCGGAAGGCCTCCGTCAGGGACGGACCGGCGGCCGGGCCCGTGGCGGCGTGGGCGTCGCACACGGCGTCCACGGCCTGGGCGGCGGATTCCACGGTGAGGTAGAGGTTCGTGCCGGTGTCGCCGTCGGCGACGGGGTAGACGTTGATCGCGTCGATCTCCTCGCGGGCGCGGCCCAGGGCCGCGAGGGCGAGCCGGCACCAAGTGCGCACCGTGGGTGCGTCGAGCGAGGGCGGCACGGATCCTCCTGCGAGCGCGACAAGTGCGCCCGAGCCTATCCGCCCCCCGGGCGACGGGGTCCGGCGGCGGGCCGCGCCCCCGCGCGGGCGCGCGCTCCTGAGCATCCGCACCCTGCCCCGTCACGCCCGCAGCCGCGCCCCCGCGCGGGCGCGCGCTGCGCCTGGTGACCGACGGCGACCTGACCGTCAAGCACCGCGCCCCCGCGCGAGCGCGAGCTCCCGAAAGGCGATCAATCGAGCGGCAGGCGTCTGGCCCGCACCCCCGCGCGGGCGTGCACTCCCGAGGGCGAGGGGGCGGGAAGGCACGAGGGCCGCGCCCCCGCGCGGGCACGCGCTCCCACAGGCAGGGGTGCCGACCCTCCCGCGGCGCCGGAAAGCCGGCCCACCCCCGCCGCGGACCCGGCGGCGCTGCTCGCGGCGCGCGCCTTCCCGCGGTGCGGGAGGGGTACGTGCGGAGGCCCCGCGAGCCCTCCCCCGTGGGGCGGGCGGGCAGCTCACCGCCCGGGGCATGGTAATTTCGTAGGAGCCGCGCAGGCGTTGTATGCTGCTCCGGTTGCCTGGGGTTCTCCCGGGTTTTTCCTCGTAAATGCATCTGAAGTCTTTGGAGTGTCCCGTGGCTGCCAACTGCGACGTCTGCGGCAAGGGGCCGGGCTTCGGCAACAGCATTTCCCACTCGCACCGCCGTACCCCGCGTCGTTGGAACCCCAACATCCAGCGGGTGCGCGCGGTTGTGGGGAAGACGCCGAAGCGGCTCAATGTCTGCACCTCGTGCATCAAGGCCGGCAAGGTCTCGCGCTAGCGAGTGGCCCGTTGCCGCGTGTCATACGCGGCAGTCGTACCGCAGCGGCGTGGCCTTCCGGCTTCGCGAAGCCGGCTCACCTCGTGTGAGCCGGCTTTTTGCGTGCCCTACCCTCCTCCGCCCCGCGTCCGGAACGCCGGGTTCACCGGCCCCGTGCCCGTGCCCAGCGGGTAGCCCGCGGCGATGGCGGCGGTCACGAAGGCCTTGGCCAGCGCGGCGGCCTCGGGGACGGGGCGGCCGAGGGCGAGATGGGTGGCCAGGGCGGTGGCGAGGGTGCAGCCGGTGCCGTGGGTGTGCGCGCCGGGGTGGCGCGGGGCGCGGAACCAGTGGTCGGTGCGGCCGTCGGAGAGCAGGTCGGGGGCGTCGGCGGCGGGCAGGTGGCCGCCCTTGACGAGCACCCAGCGCGGGCCGAGGGCGAGGACGGCGCGGGCGGCGGCGCGCATGCCGTCCTCGTCCGTGACGACGACGCCGGTGAGCCGCTCGACCTCGTCGAGGTTGGGCGTGACGACGGTCGCGAGCGGCAGCAGCCGGTCGCGTACGACAGCGGTCGCGTCCTCGTGCAGCAGCGCCTCGCCGTGGCTGGAGACGCCGACCGGGTCGACGACGACCGGCACCGCGACGTCCCGGAGCAGGTCGGCGACGGTGCCGGCCATCTCCGCGGAGCCGAGCATGCCGGTCTTGACGGCCTGCGCCCCGATGTCGTCCACGACCGCGCGGAATTGCGCGCGCACCGCGTCCGGCGGCAGCTCCCAGGTGCCGTGCACACCGTGCGAGTTCTGCGCGGTCACCGCGGTGACGACGGTCATGGCGTGCGCGCCGAGCGCGGTCGCGGTCCTGAGGTCGGCCTGGACGCCGGCCCCGCCGCCGGAGTCGGATCCGGCGACGGAGAGCACCCGTACGGGCGCGGGCGCGTCCACCCCCGTCACGCGTCCGGGCCGAAGTGGTCCCAGCCGCCCGCCTTCTCCCAGGGCGCGCCGTCCACGGTGACCTGCGGGGCGCGTCCGGAGGGGGCGCTGACCGAGCCGATGACGCGCCAGCGGGCGGGGAGCTTCACGTCGGGCGGGAAGGTCGCGACGATGGCGTGGTCCTCGCCGCCGGTGAGGACCCAGTGCAGCGGGTCGACGCCGACGGCCTGCCCGATGTCGGTCATCTGCGCCGGGACGTCGACGGCGGCGGAGCGCAGGTCGATGTCGGCGCCGCTGGCGACGGCGATGTGGCCGAGGTCGGCGACCAGGCCGTCGCTGACGTCGGTCATGGCGGTGGCGCCCAGCTCGGCGGCCGCCGGTCCCGCGTGGTACGGCGGCTCGGGCCGGCGGTGGGCCTCGACGAAGGCGCGGGGGGAGCGGAAGCCGCGGGAGAGGACGGCGAGTCCGGCCGCGGACCAGCCGAGCCACCCGGTGACGGCGACGACGTCGCCGGGACGGGCCCCCGAACGGGTGACGGCGGCGCGGTTGCGCAGGTCACCCAGCGCGGTGACGGCGACCGTGATGGTGTCGCCGCGGACGACGTCCCCGCCGACGACGGCGGCGCCGGCCACCTGGCACTCGTCACGGATGCCGTCCATCAGCTCCACCGGCCAGG
The DNA here is from genome assembly GCF_044333285.1 of Streptomyces sp. NPDC021020. NCBI lineage: Bacteria > Bacillati > Actinomycetota > Actinomycetes > Kitasatosporales > Streptomycetaceae > Streptomyces > Streptomyces sp. NPDC021020. Next base: position 636,016 of record NZ_JBIRQQ010000004.1, on the reverse strand, counting down.
TCGCGGGCAGTTCGACGGGCACGACGAGGCCGAGCAGCACCGCCGTCGGGACGGCGCCCATGGCGGCGATGTCCGCGAGGTTCTGCGCGGCGGCCTTGCGGCCCACGTCGTAGGCGGTGGACCAGTCGCGGCGGAAGTGCCGGCCCTCGATGAGCAGGTCGGTGGTGGCCACCACTCGGCGGTCGGGTGCGGCGACCACGGCGGCGTCGTCGCCCGGGCCGATCTTCACGGCCGGGGTCGAGGTGAGGCGTGAGGTCAGCTCCCTGATGAGCCCGAACTCCCCCAGCTCCCCCACAGTGCCCTTCATCTTTCCGTCCCCTCTGGTTCTTCCGGTCGCGTGACACGGCACGCATCGGCGTCAATCGGCGTTCTCGGCGTCAATACGGGGGTCAGGTACCGCGCGGGTCTCCCCGCCGTGCGCGACGACGCGATAACGTGGCGTCCCCCTTCCCACATGATCCTCGTAGCCGCCCTGGAGGTTCCGTGGTACAGGCCTACATCCTGATCCAGACCGAGGTCGGAAAGGCCTCGGCAGTAGCGGAGGTGATCTCCAAGATCGACGGCGTCATCCAGGCCGAAGACGTCACCGGACCCTATGACGTGATCGTCCGGGCCCAGGCGGACACGGTCGACGAGCTGGGCCGCATGGTGGTGGCCAGAGTCCAGCAAGTGGACGGCATCACCCGCACCCTCACCTGCCCCGTGGTCCATATCTAGCCCCCGATATGCTCGCCCGGTGACGCTGTTCCACCGGGTCGTCCTCATCAACGTCGCCGCCCTCGCATGCCTGTCCGCGGCGGCGGCGTACGGTTTCGCCGTCTCCGGTAACGGTGACGGTACGGTCGCCGTGCCGGTTCCTGACGCAGTCACGTCGAGCTACTGCCGCGCGCTGCACGACGTTCTGCCCCAGCGTGTCGGCGGGCTCTCCCGGCATGATCTCAAGCCGCAGTCCGATCTGACCGCCGGGTGGGGTGATCCGGCGATCGTGCTGCGCTGCGGGGTGCCGCGGCCCGCCGTGGACGACGATCCGTCGGCCGACGGCGTCGACGTGGACCAGGTGGGGTGGTCGGTCGAGCATGTCGCGGACGGCGCGCTGCGCCTGACCACGACGTACCGCAAGGCGTACGTCGAGGTGACGCTGCCGAAGGAGTACGCGGCGGACGTCGGCCCGCTCACCGACCTCGCCGGTGCGGTGAAGCGGGCCGTCCCCTCTGCGCTGTGACGTCCCCGCGGGACGGCCGCCGGTGCGGCGGCGGTTCCGCAGGGACGTTTCCGCGGTTCCGCAGGCTCAGCGCAGGCCGGTGGAGCGGCGCAGCGCGGCCTCGATGAGCCGGTCGACCAGCTCGGGGTATTCCACACCGCTCTCCTGCCACATCCGCGGATACATCGAGATGGGCGTGAAGCCCGGCATGGTGTTGATCTCGTTGATCACGAACTCGCCGTCCTCCGCCAGGAAGAAGTCGGCGCGCACCAGGCCCTCGCACGACGCGGCCTCGAACGCCGCGACCGCCAGCCGCTGCACCTGCGCGGTCTGCTCGGGGGTGAGCGGCGCGGGCACGATCCCCTCGGCGGAGTCGATGTACTTCGCCTCGAAGTCGTAGAAGGCGTGCTCGGTGACCGGCGGGATCTCGGCGGGCACCGACGCGCGCGGCCCGTCCTCGAACTCCAGCACCCCGCACTCGATCTCGCGGCCGCGCACCAGCGCCTCCACGACGACCTTCGGGTCGTGCCGGCGGGCCTCGGCGATGGCGGCGTCCAGCCCCTCGGGTCCTTCGACCTTGCTGATGCCGAAGGAGGAGCCGCCGCGGGCGGGCTTCACGAAGAGCGGCCAGCCGTGCTCGGCGGCGAAGGCCAGGACGCGGTCGCGCGCGGCGCCCCGGTCCCGCTCCCAGTCGCGCGGGCGGATCACCGTGTACGGGCCGACGGCCAGCCCGAACGAGGTGAAGATCCGCTTCATGTACTCCTTGTCCATGCCGATGGCCGAGGACAGGACGCCGGCGCCGACGTACGGCACACCGGACAGTTCCAGCAGGCCCTGGAGCGTGCCGTCCTCGCCGTACGGGCCGTGCAGCAGCGGGAAGACGACGTCGACCTCGCCGAGCGCCTTGGGCACCGCGCCCGCCTCGGTGTAGACGACCTCGCGGTTGGCCGGGTCGACGGGCAGCACGACGGCGCCCTCGTGGTCGGTGACCTGCTCCACGGTGGGCATGGTGCGGTCGGCGATGGCCATCCGGTCCGGCTCGTCGGCGGTGAGGGCCCAGCGGCCCTCACCGGTGATGCCGATCGGCAGGACGTCGTACTTGCCGCGGTCGATGGCGCGCAGCAGGCTCGCCGCGGTCACCACCGAGACGCCGTGCTCGGAGCTGCGGCCCCCGAAGACGACGGCGACACGGGGCTTGCGGGTGTATCCGCCCGAGGACGGGGCCGCGGGGGCGGCGGCGTCCGGGCTCTGGCTGTGGGGTGAAGGCAGGTTGGTCATGTCGCGTCGACCTTACCTTTCGGACTTCGCGGACCGTGACATCAATTCCCGCACGGCCACGACCGGCGGCTTTCCGTTGTGCACGATATCGACCACGGTCTCCGTGATCGGCATGTCCACGCCGTGGCGGCGCGCGAGTTCGGCCACCGACTCGCAGGATTTGACGCCCTCCGCGGTCTGCGGGGTGACCGCGATGGTCTCGGCGAGGCTCATGCCGCGGCCGAGGTTGGTGCCGAAGGTGTGGTTGCGCGACAGCGGCGAGGAGCAGGTGGCCACCAGGTCGCCCATGCCGGCGAGCCCGGCGAAGGTGAGGGCGTCGGCGCCCATCGCCAGGCCCAGCCGGGTGGTCTCGGCAAGGCCCCGGGTGATGAGCGAGGCCTTGGTGTTGTCGCCCAGCCCCATGCCGTCGGCGATGCCGACCGCGAGCCCGATGACGTTCTTGACCGCGCCGCCCAGCTCGCAGCCGACCACGTCGGTGTTGGTGTAGGGCCGGAAGTAGCCGGTGAGGCAGGTGGCCTGGATCCGCCGGGCCACGGCGTCGTCCGCGCAGGCGACGACGGACGCGGCGGGCTGCCGCTGGACGATCTCCGGCGCGAGGTTGGGGCCGGAGAGCACCGCGACGCGCTCCGGGCCCGCCTTGGCGACCTCCTCGATGACCTCGCTCATCCGCTTGGCGGTGCCGAGTTCGATGCCCTTCATCAGGCTGACCAGCACCGCGTCGGGGCGCAGCAGCGGCGCCCACTCGGCCAGGTTGCCGCGCAGCGTCTGCGAGGGCACGGTGAGGAAGACCATGTCCGCGTCCCGCGCGGCCTCGGCGGCGTCCGCGGTGGCCGTGACGGCGGCGGGCAGTTCGAGCCCGGGGTGGTAGTCGGGGTTGTGCCGCGTGGTGTTGATGGTGTCGGCGACGGACGCCCTGCGGCCCCACAGCGACACCTCGCACCCGGCGTCGGCCAGCACCATGGCGAAGGCCGTGCCCCACGAGCCGGTGCCGAAGACCGCGCAGCGTGCCGTCACTTGCCCTCCCGTGCCGCGCGCGGGTCGAACAGCCCCGCGGGGGCGGGCTCGCCGCGCACCTCGGCGAGGAGTTCGGTCACTGCGCGCATGATGACCGCGGTGACCTCGCGCAGCACCTCGGCGGTGGGCTCCTGGGAGTAGTACGCCGAGAGGTCGACGGGCGGTCCGGCGAGCACCCGCAGCGTCTTGCGCGGGAAGAGCCGGATCTTCTTGTCCTTGGCGTACGGCGGCATGGCCTCGTTGGCGCCCCACTGGGCGACCGGGACGACCGGGGCCTTGGTGATGAGCGCGACGCGGGCGATGCCGGTCTTGGCGATCATCGGCCACTGGTCGGGGTCGCGGGTGAGGGTGCCCTCGGGGTAGAAGGCGACGCATTCGCCCTTCTCGATCGCCGCGACGGCGGCCCGGAAGGCGTTGGCGGCGTCCGAGCTGTCCCGGAACACCGGGATCTGCCCGGTGCCGCGCAGCACCGACCCGACGAACTTCGGCTTGAACAGCGCGGCCTTGGCCAGGAAGCGCGGTACCCGCCCGGTGTTGTACTGGTAATGCGCGTACGACAGCGGGTCGAGATACGAGTTGTGGTTGACGGCCGTGATGAATCCGCCGTCGGCCGGAATGTGCTCCATTCCGCGCCAATCCCGCTTGAACAGCGCAATGAGCGGCGGTTTCACGATGACGGCCGCCAGGCGGTACCAGAAACCGATTCTGCGGCCAGACACCCGGACTCCTCTACGTTGCGGTGGCGCTGCCGCTCAGCATCGCGGCTACCAGAGACTAACGCCAGGGCCGCGGCGGACGCGGGGCGCCTCTGGCACTCGGTGACAATGGTGCGGTGGATGGTCCGGTGGATGTGACGCGGCGGTGGTCGCTGGTCGTGCCGCTCAAACCGCTCGCGGCGGCCAAGAGCCGGCTCGCGGGCGCTCCGGGGCCCGGGCGCCCGGTGCTCGCGCTGGCCTTCGTCCTCGACACGGTCGCGGCGGCGCTGGCCTGCCCGCGCGTGGCGGACGTCACGGTGGTCACCGACGACCCGCTGGCGGGTACGGAGGCGGCCACGCTGGGCGCGTACGTCCTGCCCGACCTCCCGGCGGCGGGGCTCAACGCGGCGCTGCGCCACGGCGCCGAGCGGGTGCGCGACCGGGTGCCCGGCGCGGCGGTCGGCGCGCTCAACGGCGATCTCCCGGCCTTGCGGCCCGCGGAGCTGGCCGATGTGCTGGCGGAGGCCGCGGGGCGGCCTGGGCGGGCTTTCCTGGCCGATGCGGCGGGTGTGGGGACAACCTTGCTGACCGCGTCGCCGGGTGTGCCGCTCTCCCCCGGCTTCGGCGGCGCCTCCCGGGCCCGCCACCTGGCGTCGGGCGCGCGGGAGATCACGCTGCCCGCGGTGCCGTCGGTACGGCAGGACGTCGACACCGGCGCCGACCTGGAGGCGGCCCGCGCGCTCGGCCTGGGGCCGCGCACCGCCGCGCTCTTCCCGGCCCGCACGGCATGAGCGGGGCCCGGCGCACCCCGTAGGCTTGCGGCCATGCAAGCCACCGCGTTCACCTTTGACCCCGGCACCCGCGAGGGCAGCGTGCTGCTGGACGACGGGACGCCGGTGCCCTTCGACGCGGCGGCCTTCGACGCGGGCGGCCTGCGGCTGCTGCGCGCGGGCCAGCGGGTGCGGATCCGCACCGAGGGCGAGGGCGCGGCGCGGCGGGTGGTCTTCGTGACGCTGCAGACGTATCCGGACCCGGGCGCGTAGTCCGGCGCGGAACGCGGGCACCGGCCGGGCGGGCCGGGAAGGGCGCCGTGGGCCGGCGCGGGACGCGGGCACCGGCCGGTATGGGCGCGTGGGCTCGGGTACGGCGCGGGCCGGGTCACCCTGGGGGTGCCCGGCCCGGTGCGGTTCTGGCGGATCCCGGGGTCGTGCGGTGCCGGCCGTGGCGGCCGCGCGGCCCGGACGGCTCCCGGGTGGCGGTGGGGGGAGCGGCCTACCTGGCGGCGGCGCGCTTGGCGGTGGTCTTGCGGGCCGCGGTCTTCTTGCCCGGGGTCTTCTTGGCGGTCGCCTTCTTCGCCGGCGCCTTCTTGGCCGCGGTCTTCTTGGCCGCCGTGGTCTTCTTGGCGGCGGTCTTCTTCGCTGCCGTGGCCTTCTTCGCCGTGGCCTTCTTCGCCGCGGTGGTCTTCTTGGCGGCGGTCTTCTTCGCCGCCGTGGCCTTCTTCGCGGCGGCCTTCTTGGTGGTGGTCCGCGCGGTGGTGGAGGCGCCGCCGGACAGGCTGCCCTTGGGGGCCTTCTTGACCGAGACCTCACCGCTGCGCGGGAGCTTCTTCGTACCGCTGACCAGGTCCTTGAAGCCCTGGCCCGCGCGGAAGCGCGGCACCGAGGTCTTCTTGACCCGGACCCGCTCCCCGGTCTGGGGATTGCGGGCGTAGCGGGCGGGTCGTTCCACCTTCTCGAACGAACCGAAGCCGGTGACCGACACCCGGTCGCCGGCCACCACCGCGCGGACGACCGCGTCGAGAACCGCGTCAACCGCGTCCGCGGCGGCCTGCCGGCCGCCCACCTTGTCGGCAATCGCCTCTACGAGCTGCGCCTTGTTCACGTCTTCCCCTTCGGAAACTTGCCCGGCGAATGAGTGCGGGCCTTTTCGCACGCTAGGGGGATATATACCGCAAATCAAATACGAAACGGGCGAATCACCCTTGTGCCGCAACACACTCAGGGGTTACGCGATCACCGATCGGGGATTCCGAGGGCGTCCAACTCCGCGGTCAGCACGTCGAGACGCCGGGCGGCGTCGGCGAGGTCGTGCTTGGCCGCGGCGGTCACCCCGAGGAGCCTGCGGGTCAACTCCCGCCTGGTCTCATCAGGGACTTCGGGATTGGCGACCCGGGTGTGCGCCTGCTTCAGCCGCGCGGCGAGAACCCCGTAGAGCTGGAGTTGGCCGTCGGGTTCCATGCGTCGATTGTGCCATCTGCGGCGAGTTGTCAGGCGTGACAGGGCCAACCGGGTGCTCCGGCGCCCGCGGACCGGTCTTTTGGACGAGCGCGCGCACCGCTGCGGGGGCGCGCGAGCACGGCAAAGCGCCCCCCGCGGGAACGCGGAGGGCGCTTGGGTGGTGCGGTGTGCCGGTGGTTCCGGCGGTGGTGCCAGTCGCTCAGACCCGGACGGTGCTGGGCTTGAAGGACGGCCGGCCCGCCTCGAAGGCGGCGATGTCCGCCTCGTTGGCCAGCGTCAGGCTGATGTCGTCCAGCCCTTCCAGCAGCCGCCAGCGCGCGTTGTCGTCCAGCTCGAACGACGCGGTCACGCCCTCGGCGCGGACCTCGCGGGCGACCAGGTCGACGGTGATCTCCGCCGTCGGGTCGGCCTCGGTCAGCTCCCACAGCGCGTCGACGGTCTCCTGCGGCAGCACGACCGTGAGCAGGCCGTTCTTGAGCGAGTTGCCGCGGAAGATGTCGGCGAAGCGGGAGGAGATCACGGTCTTGAAACCATAGTTCTGCAGCGCCCACACGGCGTGCTCGCGGGACGAGCCGGTGCCGAAGTCGGGGCCGGCCACCAGCACGGTGGCACCCTGCCGCTCGGGGCGGTTCAGGACGAACTCCGGGTCCTTGCGCCAGGCCTCGAACAGCCCGTCCTCGAAGCCGTTGCGCGTGACCTTCTTCAGCCAGTGCGCGGGAATGATCTGGTCGGTGTCGACATTGCCGCGGCGCAGCGGCACGGCCCGGCCGGTGTGGGTGGTGAAGGCTTCCATCGGGCTCAGACCTCCGTCAGTACGGGCGCGTCGGACAGGTCGGCGGGCGAGGCGAGGTGGCCCAGCACCGCCGTCGCGGCCGCGACCTGCGGGGAGACCAGGTGGGTGCGGCCGCCCTTGCCCTGCCGCCCCTCGAAGTTGCGGTTGGACGTGGACGCGCTGCGCTCGCCGGGCGCCAGTTGGTCGGGGTTCATGCCCAGGCACATCGAGCAGCCCGCGTGCCGCCACTCGGCGCCGGCCGCGGTGAAGACCTTGTCCAGGCCCTCCTCGACGGCCTGCAGCGCGACCCGTACCGAACCCGGCACGACCAGCATGCGGACGCCGTCGGCGACCTTGCGGCCCTGCACCACGGAGGCCGCGGCCCGCAGGTCCTCGATCCGGCCGTTGGTGCACGAGCCGACGAAGACGGTGTCCACGGCGACCTCGCGCAGCGGCTGCCCGGCGTTCAGGCCCATGTACTCCAGCGCCTTCTCCGCCGACAGCCGGTCGCCGGGGTCGGCGAACGAGGCCGGGTCGGGCACCGACGCGCTCAGCGGCGCGCCCTGGCCGGGGTTGGTGCCCCAGGTGACGAACGGCGAGAGGGTCGCCGCGTCGATCCGCACCTCGTGGTCGAAGACCGCGTCGTCGTCGGTGCGCAGCGTCTCCCAGTACGCGACCGCGGCGTCCCAGTCCTCGCCCTGGGGCGCGTGGACGCGGCCCTTCAGGTAGTCGAAGGTGGTCCGGTCGGGGGCGATCATGCCCGCGCGGGCGCCCGCCTCGATCGACATGTTGCAGACGGTCATCCGGGATTCCATCGACAGCTTCTCGATGGCCGAGCCGCGGTACTCGATGACGTAGCCCTGGCCGCCGCCGGTGCCGATCTGCGTGATCACGGCGAGGATCAGGTCCTTGGCCGTGACGCCCTCGGGCAGCTCGCCGTCGACGGTGACGGCCATGGTCCGGAACGGCGCCAGCGGCAGCGTCTGGGTCGCGAGCACGTGCTCGACCTGCGAGGTGCCGATGCCGAACGCCAGCGCGCCGAACGCGCCGTGCGTGGAGGTGTGGCTGTCACCGCACACCACCGTCGTGCCCGGCTGGGTCAGGCCCAGCTGCGGGCCGACCACGTGCACCACACCCTGCTCGACGTCGCCCAGCGGGTGCAGCCGCACGCCGAACTCGGCGCAGTTCTTGCGCAGCGTCTCCAGCTGCGTGCGGGAGACCGGGTCGGCGATCGGCTTGTCGATGTCGAGGGTCGGGGTGTTGTGGTCCTCGGTGGCGATGGTGAGGTCGGTGCGGCGCACCTGCCTGCCGTTCATCCGCAGCCCGTCGAACGCCTGCGGGCTGGTCACCTCGTGGAGCAGGTGGAGATCGATGAAGAGCAGATCGGGCTCGCCTTCGGCGCGGCGGACGACATGGTCGTCCCAGACTTTTTCCGCGAGTGTCCTACCCATCGCTGTCCCTCCGGCCTGGGGCGTCGTCGACCCCGGCCAACTCGGTGTGTTGTTTCTGCGCTGTCCTCCCAGCCTGACGGGTTCCGGGAGAAATTGAACTTGCGTTTCAGAGTGTGAGACGCGAGTATCGTTGCATGGACAACTCTAGCGGCGTCGGCGTTCTCGACAAGGCCGCTCTGGTGCTCAGCGCACTGGAGTCAGGACCGGCCACCCTGGCCGGCCTTGTCGGCGCCACGGGTCTCGCCCGCCCCACCGCGCACCGGCTGGCGGTCGCGCTCGAACACCATCGCATGGTGGCCCGCGACATGCAGGGCCGCTTCATCCTCGGCCCGCGGCTCTCCGAACTGGCCGCCGCGGCCGGCGAGGACCGGCTGCTCGCCACGGCGGGCCCCGTCCTCACGCACCTGCGGGACGTGACCGGCGAGAGCGCCCAGCTCTACCGGCGGCAGGGCGACATGCGCATCTGCGTCGCCGCCGCCGAGCGGCTGTCCGGACTGCGGGACACGGTGCCGGTCGGCTCCACACTGCCGATGAAGGCCGGCTCGGCCGCGCAGGTCCTGATGGCCTGGGAGGAGCCCGAGCGGCTGCACCGCGGACTGCAGGGGGCGCGCTTCACGGCCACCGCGCTGTCCGGCGTGCGGCGCAGGGGCTGGGCGCAGTCGATCGGCGAGCGGGAGCCGGGTGTGGCGTCCGTCTCGGCCCCGGTGCGCGGGCCCTCGAACCGGGTGGTGGCCGCGGTGTCGGTCTCCGGCCCGATCGAGCGGCTGACCCGGCACCCGGGCCGGATGCACGCCCAGGCCGTCGTGGACGCCGCCGCACGGCTCTCCGAGGCCCTGCGCCGCACCGGCTGACCTCTCCCCCGCCCTTCCGCCCGCCCGGTCCGCGCCGATGACGCCGTGGACCGGGGGGACGCGTGACACGGGACACATCCGTGCCCGGCCCCGGAAAACACCGGAGCCCGCCGCGACTGGCGCGACGGGCTCGGTTTCGCATGTGCTGCGGATGCGTACCCCCGACCGGATTCGAACCGGCGCTACTGCCTTGAGAGGGCAGCGTGCTAGGCCGCTACACAACGGGGGCAGGCCTGGCGATCCTGTCATCGTCCGGACCGGGAGCGACCCGATGAGAACGGAGTGAAGGATCTGTACCCCCGACCGGATTCGAACCGGCGCTACTGCCTTGAGAGGGCAGCGTGCTAGGCCGCTACACAACGGGGGCTCGCACGAAACGCGCTGGGGTACCAGGACTCGAACCTAGAACAACTGAACCAGAATCAGCCGTGTTGCCAATTACACCATACCCCACCAAAACGCAACCCCTGCGGGTCTTGTTCGGCTTGCGCTTCCGGTCCGGGCCTTTCGGCCTCTCCGGCGGCGCAGGAAGAACATTACCCGATCAGGGACACCGCACCAAAACGAGTATCGGGACGGAGCATCGCGGCCAGCTCGCCGAGCCCGGTGATGCGGGTCAGATCGGGCCGCCCGCCGCTGCCGCCGCGGTCCAGCCAGATGCCCAGCAGCCCCGCGTCCATGGCACCGCGCGCGTCGATGTCCGGCTCGTTGCCGACGTACGCGACCTCCCGCGGCGCCAGCCCCAGGGCCTCGCAGGCGGCGTGGAAGGCGGCCGCGTCCGGCTTGTGGACGCCCAGCTCGGCGGCGCACAGCAGCACCTCGAAGCGGTCGCGTACGCCCAGCGCCCGCAGCTTGCGGTCCTGGTGCTCGAAGGCGGAGTTGGACAGCACCGCGTGCCGGTAGCCGGCCGCCAGGCCGTCCAGCGCGGGCAGCGCGTCCGGGAAGAGCGCCCAGGCGGCCTCGTAGTGCCCCCGGTGCCGCTCGAACCACTCCTCCGCCTCGGCGTCGGGCAGCGGCGCGCCCAGGAAGTCCCGTACCCGGTCCCAGCGCTGCCCGTCGAAGCCGACCTCGCCGGCGGCGAACCGCTCCCAGTGCCGCACGGTCAGGTCCCGCCAACGGTCGAGGGCCTGCTCGACGTCGTCGTAACCGTCGGGCAGGCCCTCGTGTGCCAGGTGGTGCCGCATACCGGTGCGCTCGGCACCGCCGTAGTCGAAAAGCGTGTCGTCGATGTCCCACAGCACCGCGCGGATCGCCATACCGGCCAATCTAGCCGGGCCGGGCGGCGCCCGCGGGGGCTGCGCCGGTCATGCGCCGGTGGCGTGCCCCCGGATCGGCGGGGCACGCCCCCGGTCAGCCCGCGAGGCGGGCCAGGGCGCGGTCGATCCTGGTCAGCGACCGCTCGCGGCCGAGCACCTGGAGCGACTCGAAGAGCGGCAGCCCGACCGTGCGGCCGGTCACCGCGACCCGCACCGGGGCCTGGGCCTTGCCGAGCTTGAGGCCGTGCGCCTCGCCGGCGGCCAGCACGGCCTCCTTGAGCGCCTCGGGGCTCGTCCAGTCGGCGCCGGCGAGCTTCTCCCGGGCGGTGCGCAGCAGGGCGTCGGAGCCCTCCTTCATCGCCTTGGCCCAGGACGCCTCGTCGTCCGCGGGCTCGGGCAGGAAGAGGAAGTCGACGTTGGCGGTGATGTCGGACAGCACCGTCAGCCGGGTCTGCGCGTGGGGCGCGATGGCCTGCCAGGCGGCCTCGTCGAAGTCCTCCGGCGCCCAGGGCGCGTACGGGGCCCGCAGCCACGGCCGGCAGGCCTCGGCGAAGGCGGCGGGGTCCAGCAGCCGGATGTGGTCGGCGTTGATCGCCTCGGCCTTCTTCAGGTCGAAGCGGGCCGGGTTGGCGTTGACGTCCCCGATGTCGAACGCCGCGACCATCTCGTCCTTGGAGAAGACGTCGCGGTCGGCGGAGAGGGACCAGCCGAGCAGGGAGAGGTAGTTCAGCAGCCCCTCGGGCAGGAAGCCGCGCTCGCGGTAGAGGTTGAGCGAGGACTCCGGGTCGCGCTTGGACAGCTTCTTGTTGCCCTCGCCCATGACGTACGGCAGGTGCCCGAAGCTCGGGGTGTACTTCGCCAGCCCCAGCTCGGTGAGCGCCTCGTACAGCGCGATCTGCCGCGGGGTGGACGACAGCAGGTCCTCGCCGCGCAGCACGTGGGTGATGCCCATGGCGGCGTCGTCGACCGGGTTGACCAGGGTGTAGAGCGGGGCGCCGTTCGCCCGCACGATCCCGTAGTCCGGGACGTTCTCCGGGCTGAAGGACAGCTCGCCGCGCACCAGGTCGGTGAAGGTGATCACCTTGTCCGGCATCCGGAAGCGCACGACGGCCTTGCGGCCCTCGGCGGTGTAGGCGGCCACCTGCTCGGCGGTCAGCTCGCGGCAGTGCCCGTCGTAGCCGGAGGGGCGGCCGGCGGCGCGGGCGGCGTCGCGGCGGGCGTCCAGCTCCTCGGTGGAGCAGTAGCAGTCGTACGCGTGGCCGGCCTCCTTCAGCCGCCGCACGACGTCGGCGTAGAGGTCCATGCGCTGGGACTGCCGGTAGGGCGGGTGCGGGCCGCCGACCTCGGGGCCCTCGTCCCAGTCGAGGCCGAGCCAGCGCAGCGAGTCCAGCAGCGCGTTGTAGGACTCCTCGGAGTCGCGCGCGGCGTCGGTGTCCTCGATGCGCAGCACCAGGGTGCCCTGGTGGTGGCGGGCGAAGGCCCAGTTGAACAGGGCCGTGCGGACCAGCCCGACATGCGGGTTGCCGGTCGGCGAGGGGCAGAAGCGGACCCGGATGCCGGAGTCCGCGGGAGGGGGGGTGGGGGCGCTAGCCACGCGAGATCACCTTGTTGGTGAGAGTGCCGATGCCTTCGATGGTGACGGCGACCTCGTCGCCGGGGGTCAGCGGGCCGACCCCGGCGGGAGTGCCGGTGAGGATGACGTCGCCGGGCAGCAGGGTCATCGCCTCGCTGACGTTGACGACCAGGTCCTCGATGGAGTGGATCATCTGCCCGGTGCGGCCGGCCTGCCGCAGTTCGCCGTTGACCGTCGCGGTGATCGCCAGGTCGGCGGCGCCCGCGAGGTCGATGCCGGTCTCGATCCACGGGCCGAGCGGGCAGGAGGAGTCGAAGCCCTTGGCCCGCGCCCACTGCTTCTCGGTCCGCTGGGTGTCCCGCGCCGTGACGTCGTTGGCGCAGGTGTAGCCGAGGATGACGTCCTTGACCCGCTCGCGCGGCACTTCGCGGCACAGCCGGCCGATGACGACCGCCAGCTCCGCCTCGTGGTGCACCTCGTGCGAGAAGGACGGGTAGACGATGCTGTCGCCGGGCCCGATCACGGAGGTGGAGGGCTTGAAGAAGGCCCAGGGCGCGTCCGGCACCTCGTTCCCCAGCTCGGCCGCGTGGGCGGCGTAGTTGCGGCCGATCGCGACGACCTTGCTGGGGAGCACGGGCGGCAGCAGCCGTACGGAGTCGGACTGGCCCAGCGGCACCTTGGTGCCGGACAGCTCGAAGTCCGCGAAGGGGACGCCTTTGATGATGTCGACGACGAGGCCGTCCAGGCTGCCGGGACCGCCCGGGCCGGACGTCGGGTCGCCTTCGACAGCGCCGAAGGCGACATTGCCGTCGATGGAGAACCTGGCGATGCGCATGAGCGCAAGCCTATCGTCCGCGGCCGTCCCGCCGGACGGAGCGTCGCCGCAGGTCAGCCGTGGGGTGCGGGGTTCAGGCGGCGGGCGGCTTGGGCATCTCGGTGAGAACCGTGCGCCGCGGGTTGGCCGTCGTGGCCGGCAGCGCACGCTCCGCCGCGGCTGCCTCGGGAGCGACGGAGGTCACAGCGGCGGTGAGTTCCGAGGCGTCCTTCAGGTGCGCGAGAGTGGTGCGCCGCGGGTTGGCGATGCGGCGGACAATCATGGTGGTCTTCATCGGCGCTCGGGACCTCGCGGACTCGGGGACCCGCCTGGCGGGCCGCGGTTGACAGAAGTACGACTCGTGTAAACCACAACGTTAGCCGCGCCCATTCCCCGCACCCGAGGGGCCAGTCACCTGACGGGCTGTGATTTTGCTCACCAAGTGCGTACGTTTTCCGGCATCACGGACACTCCGGTCGGGTACCGGAATCCGACAAGCGGCGCCAATGACCGGAAACCGCCCGCACATCCGGCTCACAGGGGGTCACGTACCTCCTGGGTGATCTTGTCCGGGATGCCGGTAATGGCCGGAATCCACAAGATCATCGGTATACGCACGGTGGGAGCGCTGCCACGGTCGGTCACGGATTCCAACAGGTCGGCTACGGCCCTTGTTGGGGGATCCGGCACTGTGCTGGAATCTCCCGGACCGCCGCATCACATCGAGCCGGCGCGCGCAGGGGGCGTGCACGAGTGCCGAGCGGCGGTGAAGGGCCTGCACGGCCTCCTCGACAGTCAGAGCGGGGTGGCCAGGGCCCCCATGACTCGACACCGTCCCTTTCGCCTCACCGCGGGGGACGCCTGGTCCAGAGGTTGCGACGCTAGTGCAGGGACGTTTCAAGAGGGACAGCGGCGCGGCGGGCGACCCGGAGCAGCAGCCCGGCGGGACCGGCAACGGTCCTGCCCAGGCCGCGGGCGACTCCGGGACGGCCACGCCGGGCACGGCTGCGGCCGGCGGACGGACGAGCACGCCCAGCGGGATCGAGGCGGGCCGGATCACCGGCCTGAACGGCAAACCCGGCGCCCGAATAGCCATGCGCAACTGGCGCATCAGCACCCGTCTGGTGTCGCTGCTGGCCCTGCCGGTGGTCACCGCCGGCGCGCTCGGCGGCCTGCGCGTCAACACCACGCTGCAGAACATCGACCAGCTGCAGCGCCTGGACTCGCTGACCGAGATCGCCGAGAAGGCGACCGTGCTGGCCGACGCCCTGGCCGAGGAGCGCGACAGCTCCGCGGGGCCGCTCTCCACCGGCCGCACGACGGACGCGGTGACGCAGTCCCGTACCGCCACCGACCGCGCGGAGAAGGCGTACCGCACGGCGAGCGACGAGCTCGACTCGTCCGACGACCTCTACAGCGGCGTCCGCTCCAGCCTCATCGCGATCGACGCGCAGCTGGCGGGCCTGGCGTCACTGCGCGACAGCGCCTACAACTCCGAGAACTCCTCGATCGCCCAGACCGTCACCACGTACGACAGCTTCATCCAGTCCCTGCTGGGTCTGTCGGTCGACATGGCGCAGGCGACCCAGAACTCCGAGATGGTGACCAGCACCCGTGCCCTGGCGGCCTTCTCCTCCGCCAAGGAGTACGAGTCGATCCAGCGCGCGGTGGTCAGCGCGGCGCTCGCCCAGACCAAGACCGGCGACAAGCCGAGCCTGCTCCCGGGCGACTACCAGGAGATGAAGCTGGCGTCCTCGCAGGAGGACCTCAACCTCTCGCGGTTCACCACCATCTACGGCACGCCCAGCGCCCAGCTGCTCAGCCCGATCCAGGGCGACAACGAGACCATCAACAAGCACGACGCCGACGCCGTGCGCGTGGCCCGCTCCCCCGACGGCATCGCGGGTCTGACGGAGTCGTACCTGGACTGGGACGACGCCGCCAAGGCGAAGATCGACGCGATGAACCGCATCGAGCAGTCGCTGCTGGAGGAGATGCGGCAGAAGTCCCTGGAGCTCCAGGACTCCGCCAAGCAGGACGCGCTGATCTCCGGCGCGCTCATCCTGCTGGTCCTCGGCATCGCCGTGGTCGGCGCCTTCGTCGTCGCCCGCTCCATGATCCGCTCGCTGCGCCGGCTGCAGCAGACCGCCCAGGAAGTCGCCCAGAAGCGGCTGCCGGAGCTGGTCAAGCAGCTGTCCGACAGCGACCCGCAGGACGTCGACACCTCGGTCGCCTCGATCGGCATCAACAGCCGTGACGAGATCGGCCAGGTGGCCCGCGCCTTCGACGAGGTCCACAGCGAGGCCGTGCGGCTCGCCGCCGAGCAGGCCCTGCTGCGGGGCAACGTCAACGCGATGTTCACCAACCTCTCGCGCCGCAGCCAGGGCCTCATCCAGCGCCAGCTGTCGCTCATCTCCGAGCTGGAGTCGCGCGAGGCCGACCCGGACCAGCTGTCGTCGCTGTTCAAGCTGGACCACCTCGCGACCCGTATGCGCCGCAACGGTGAGAACCTGCTGGTCCTCGCCGGTGAGGAGCCGGGCCGCCGGTGGACCCGGCCGGTCCCGCTGGTCGACGTGCTGCGCGCCGCGGCCTCCGAGGTGGAGCAGTACGAGCGCATCGAGCTGACGTCGGTGCCGTCGGCCGAGGTCACCGGCCGCGTCGTCAACGACCTCGTGCACCTGCTCGCCGAGCTGCTGGAGAACGCCACGTCGTTCTCCTCGCCGCAGACCAAGGTGCGGGTCACCGGTCACGCGCTGCCCGACGGGCGGGTGCTGATCGAGATCCACGACACCGGCATCGGCCTGTCCCCGGAGGACCTGGCCGACATCAACGAGCGGCTGGCCAACCCGCCGACGGTGGACGTCTCCGTCTCCCGCCGCATGGGCCTGTTCGTGGTCGGCCGGCTGTCGCTGCGGCACGGCATCCGCATCCAGCTCCGGCCGTCCGACTCGGGCGGTACGACGGCGCTGGTCATGCTGCCGGTCGACGTCACGCAGGGCGCGGCCAAGGCGAACGCCGCGGCCGGCGGCGGGCAGCGGCCCGGCGCCGCGGCCCCGGCGGCGGGCGGCCCGGCCGCCGCGGCCGGCGCCGTGCCCTCGGGCGCCGGCGGCCCCGGCCTCACCAGCGCGTTCGGCAACTCGCCCCAGGTCGGCCGGCCCCAGCAGCGCGGGCAGGTCGCGGGCGGCGGGCAGCGCCCGGCGCTCGGCGCGGGCAACGCGCCGGCCGCCCCCGCGGGCGGCGCACCCGGCCGCGCCGGCGGCCCGCAGCAGCCCCCGGCGCCCCGCTGGGCGGCGCAGGACGGGCCGCAGGGCCAGGGCTTCGGCGACAGCCGCGGCCTGCCGGACGCGCCGCGCGGCCACGAGGACGTCGAGCCGGCGCCCGGTACCGGGGCCCGCGCGGACTTCCGGCAGGGCGGCGCGGACGACCCGTTCGGCGCCCGCCAGGACGGCGGCACCGGGCAGTTCCCGGCCCCGCAGCCGCAGGACACCGGGCCGAGCGGCTTCCGCTCCGACGTCTTCGGCGGACGCTCCGGCCCGCGCCAGGGCCCCGCGGCCACCCCGGACGACCGGCCCGGCCAGGGCCAGGGTCAGGGGCAGGGCGGTCGCCCCGGCCAGGGCGGACCGGGCGACACCGCGCAATTCCCGGCGGTCCGCGCCGAGGACGACTTCGCACCCGAGGGCTTCGGCCGCGACGGCTTCGGCCAGGACGCGCCGCGGCGCGAGGACACCGGGAACTTCCCGGTCCGGCAGCAGGGCGGCAACGACCGCGACGACCGGGACTTCCCCCGCGGCCGCACGCCGCAGGAGACGTACGGCACCGGGCAGTTCCCCGCGCAGGGCCGCCCCGGCGACACGGGCCAGTTCCCGGCGCCCGGCCGTCCGGGCGACACCGGGCAGTTCCCCGCCACCGGCCGCCCCGGCGACACCGGGCAGTTCCCCGCGCAGGGCCGCCCTGGCGACACCGGGCAGTTCCCCGCCCCGAACCGCCCCGGTCACGAGCAGGCCGACGGCACCGGGCAGTACCGGCTTCCCGGTGGGCCCGGCGCCCCCGCGGACACCGGCAGCTTCCGGGCCCCGAGCGGTCCGGGCGACACCGCGCAGTTCCCGCCCGTCCCCGCGCCGCCGCGGCCCGTGCAGTCGGGTCAGGGCAACCGCCCCGGCCAGGGCGGACCGGGCGACACCGCGCAATTCCCCGCGGTCCGCGCCGAGGACGGTTTCGTCGGCGGCACCGGGCAGTTCCCGGCCCCGCAGCCGCAGGGCCTGCCGGGCGGGCACGCGCTGCCCGCGCAGCAGCCGTACGAGGTGCCGGGCCCCGAGGGCCTCGACGGCACCGGGTCGCACCGCGGCCTGTTCCAGCCGCACCCGGGCCAGCCGCGCCAGGAGCCGCAGCCCGCGGAGCCGATGGCGCTGCCGCCGGCCCCGACGCGCGGGGACGAGCCGACGCCGATCTTCTCGGCGATCGAGTCCGACTGGTTCCGCACGGGCCAGGCCGAGCGGATGCAGCAGATCCACGTCGAGCAGAGCGCCCAGGGCCGGCAGGCCCCCGCGCCGCGCCCGGTGGGCCGCACCGCGCCGCCGCAGCGGCCCCGTACCGCCGAACGCCCGGGGGCCCCGGCCGCGTCGGGCCCGCAGGCGCGGCCCGCCACCTCGCAGCAGGCGCAGCCCGCGCCCGCGGGGCCGTCGGCGCAGCCGCTGCCGCGGGAGACGCCGAACTGGCGGACCTCGCCCAACGACGCGCTGCGCCAGCGCGCGGAGTCGGTGCGCGAGCCGTCCGCCGGCGGGGTCACCCCGTCGGGACTGCCGCGCCGGGTGCCGCGGGCCAACCTCGTGGCCGGCGGCGCCACCCAGGCGACGCCGCAGCAGGGCGGCCCGCAGGTCTCCCGCGCCCCGGACGACGTCCGCGGCCGGCTGACCAACCTCCGGCGGGGTATCCAGCAGGGCCGGCAGGCCGGTGGCGGGACCACCGACGGCCGTGGTTTCGGTACGAATCATCAGGAGCGTTAGTTGAGTGCGATGAGCCAGGCGGCACAGAACCTGAACTGGTTGATCACCAACTTCGTGGACAACACCCCCGGGGTGTCCCACACCGTGGTGGTCTCCGCCGACGGCCTGCTGCTCGCGATGTCCGACGGATTCCCGCGGGACCGCGCCGACCAGCTCGCCGCCGTCGCCTCAGGACTGACCTCGCTGACCGCCGGAGCCTCCCGCATCTTCGAGGGCGGCACCGTCAACCAGACCGTCGTCGAGATGGAACGCGGCTTCCTCTTCATCATGTCCGTCTCCGACGGCTCCTCCCTCGCCGTACTCGCCCACCCCGAGTGCGACATCGGCCTCGTCGGCTACGAAATGGCCCTGCTCGTCGACCGCGCAGGCACCGTACTCACCCCCGACCTCAGGGCAGAACTGCAAGGCAGCCTGATGCACTAGCCCGCTGCCGGCGCGGGCGCGCGGACCTCTTCTCCGCCGCCCGCGCCACCGTCCTACATCCGCCCGCACGTTCCCGTTTTTCCGCACCGCGACACGCACTGCCCGGACACGGAGGACCCTCATGACCCCGCCACCCGCCTCACCGGGCCAAGGCCCGTACGGCGCGTCACACCACGCGCCGTACGGAGTGGAAGGCGACCAGCCGCTGGTGCGGCCGTACGCCATGACCGGTGGCCGCACCAGGCCCCGCTACCAGCTGGCGATAGAGGCGCTGGTCAGCACCACCGCCGACCCGGCCCAGTACGGGGGGCTGCTGCCCGAGCACCAGCGGATCTGCCACCTGACGCGTGAGATCAAGTCGGTGGCCGAGATCTCCGCGCTGCTCGCCATTCCGCTGGGCGTGGCCCGCATCCTCGTGGCCGACCTCGCCGAGGCCGGCATGGTGGCCATCCACCAGCCGGGCAGCGGCGAAGCCGGCGGTCAGCCAGATGTGACACTGCTTGAGAGGGTGCTCAGTGGACTTCGGAAGCTCTAGAGCACAGCCGCAGCCGTCGTACGGCACGCAGCCGGCGCGGTCGACGACCTCCGCGAAGATCGTGGTGGCGGGCGGCTTCGGCGTGGGCAAGACCACGTTCGTCGGCGCCGTCTCCGAGATCAACCCGCTGCGCACCGAGGCCGTCATGACCTCCGCGTCGGCCGGCATCGACGACCTCAGCCACGTCCAGGACAAGACCACCACCACGGTCGCCATGGACTTCGGCCGCATCACGCTCGACGACGACCTGATCCTCTACCTGTTCGGCACCCCCGGACAGGACCGCTTCTGGTTCATGTGGGACGACCTCGTGCGGGGCGCGATCGGCGCCGTCGTCCTCGTCGACACCCGGCGGCTCGCCGACTGCTTCCCCGCCGTCGACTACTTCGAGAACAGCGGCCTGCCCTTCGTCATCGCCCTCAACGGCTTCGACGGACACCAGCCGTACCGTCCCGAGGAAGTCCGCGAGGCACTCCAGATCGGCCCCGAGGCACCCATCATCACCACCGACGCCCGGCACCGCGCCGAGGCCAAGAGCGCCCTGATCACGCTCGTCGAGCACGCGCTGCTGGCACGCCTCAAGTAGCACATGCCATCGGCACCTTGCCCCTGAGGGGGCCTGGCGGGCCGTCCGTGTCGTGCGACACGGACGGCCCGCCTTCATAACATTTCGAGAGACTTTCCGCCCGCGGCGACCACGGGACGCGCTCGGCCGGTGCCGCAGCGCGTACACACTTGCCGACATATGTCCGATTTTGCGGCGATCGTCGGCTCTTCCCGTACCCCTCACCCCTTCCCCGCGCTCCCGCCACACGTTTGGCTAGTGCCCCCACGACGTGCTGGAATTCGCAGAACCCGAGAGTAGGAACGGCCGTCGTTGCGCCGTCGCCGAGAGGTTGTTGGTCCAGTGAGGAACACCAGGCGAGCCGAGACGGGGACCGAGCACGGCCCGCGGGGGAATTTCACGCCGCCCCAGCGCTCCGGGAGCACTCCCGCCGACGGCGGGCCGGACGTCCCCGCGCCCCCCGACCCCGGCGGCCGCTTCAGCGTGCGCAACTGGCGGGTGGCCACCCGGCTGAACGCGATCCTCCTGATACCCGTGCTCGTCGCCCTCGTCCTCGGCGGCTTCCGCGTCAACAGCGCCGTCAGCACCTGGCACCAGGCCGACGACGCGGTGCGCACCGCCGAACTGGTCCGCGCCGCGGCGACGTACAGCGACGCACTGATGAACGAGCGGGACAACACGGTGGTTCCGCTGCTCGCCGGGAAGACCTCCGACCCGGCCGTGAAGACCGCGCGGGCCGCCACCGACACCGCCGCGCAGGCCTTCAACGACGCGGCGGGCCGGATGCCGCACGAGGCCGGGCTGGTGCGCCGGATGGCCACCTTCCGCTCGGTCGAGCCGCAGCTCGCCTCGCTGCGCAAGGCCGCGTACACCAAGAAGCTCACCGGTGTGCAGACCGAGGAGTGGTACGTCAGGATCCAGCACCCGCTGATGGAGCTGGCCAACGAGCTGGGCTACGGCACCAGCAACATCACCGCCTACGGCCGCACCCTGTACGCCGACTCGCTGTCGAAGGCGGCGGAGTCGCTGACCCGCTCGATCGGCATGCACATCCTGGTCGAGCAGGGCCCCTCCCCCGACGAGCTGGCGCTGATGAAGACGGCGCTCGGCTCGTACCAGTACCTGGAGGGCATCGCCCTGGAGGAGTACAACAGCGGCGGCACCGCGCAGGACGTGCAGCGGCTCAAGGACGCGCAGAACGCCGCGCTCCAGAAGGGCCGGGAGGCCACCGCGCGGGCCAAGGACCAGGCGGCCGCCGCCGGGCAGCCGTTCGTGGTGCCGCCGGCGCTGACCAAGATGGTCACCGAGATCGCCACCCCGGGCCGCACCACCGCGCAGCTCGCCGCCGAGGGCATCACGCCCGAGACCTACTTCGCGGCCTCCACGCTGTCCTTCGACGCCTACCGCACGGTCGAGGTGTCGCTCGCCGACCAGGCGGCCTCGGACGCGTCGACGATCGCCTCCGACGCCAAGCGGGACGCCATCGTCAACGCGGTGGCCGTGGTGCTCGCGCTGATCGCCGCCTTCGTGGTGGCCGGTCTGGTGGCGCGCACCATGAGCCGCAGCATGCGGCGGCTGCGCGGCGCGGCCTTCGAGATCGCCGAGACCCGGCTGCCGGGCATGGTCGACCAGCTGTCGCGCACCGATCCCGGCCGGGTGGACACCTCGGTCGCGCCCATCCCGATCGCCACCCGCGACGAGATCGGCGAGGTCGCCCGCGCCTTCGACCAGGTGCACCGCGAGGCCGTCCGGCTGGCCTCGGAGCAGGCGCTGCTGCGCGGCAACGTCAACGCGATCTTCACCAACCTCAGCCTGCGCAACCAGAGCCTCATCCAGCGCCAGCTGGAGCTGATCACCGACCTGGAGAACAACGAGGCGGATCCGGACCAGCTGGAGAGCCTGTTCCGGATGGACCACCTCGCGACCCGTATGCGGCGCAACGGCGAGAACCTGCTGGTCCTCGCGGGCGAGGAGCCGGCCCGGCAGTGGAACCAGGCGGTGCCGCTCGTCGACGTGCTGCGCGCGGCCGCCTCCGAGGTGGAGGCGTACGACCGCATCGAGCTGGTCGGCATCCCGGACACCGACATCCACGGCAGCGCGGTCAGCGACCTGGTGCACCTGCTCGCCGAGCTGCTGGAGAACGCGACCACGTTCTCCTCGCCGCAGACCAAGGTGCGGGTGACCGCGACCCGGCTGCCGGACGGCCGGGTGATGGTCGAGATCCACGACAAGGGCATCGGCCTGACCGCCGAGGACTTCGCGGACATCAACCACAAGCTGGCCGACCCGCCCACCGTGGACGTCGAGGTCGCCAAGCGCATGGGCCTGTTCGTGGTCGGCCGGCTGTCCGACCGGCACGGCATCCGGGTCCAGCTGCGGCCGTCCGGCGAGCAGGCGGGCACCACCTCGCTGGTGATGCTGCCCGAGCCGATCACCCACGGCGGTGGCGGCGAGGAGGAACTCGGCGGCAGCGAGAGCGACTTCACCGTGTCGCGGATCGTGCCGGAGACCTTCGGGACGGCGGGGCCGAGCGCCCGCACCGCGGCCGAACTGGGCTTCGACGACTCACGTTACGAGCCGGGCGCCCCCGGCCTCGACCCGGTGGGCCGCTCGCTGCGGCACGGCGACCGCCGGGCGCAGCTGGAGGCGGCGGTCTCCGCCGACCGCCCGGGGGACGGCGCCGAGCCGCCGGCCCCGCCGGAGCAGCGCCGGGCGGCCGCGCACGCCGCGCAGGCCCCCGAAGCACCGCAGCCGGGCCCGGAGGCCCCGTACGAGCCGCAGGGCGGCTACGCGGCCGCCCAGGGCTATCCGCAGGGCTACGACGCCGGTTACGCCCCGCAGGGCTACGAGCAGCCCCTCCAGGGCGGCTACGACGCGCAGGGCTACCCGGCGCAGCAGGAACCGGACAGCTACGGCGCGGGCGGCGGTTACGCGCCGGGTTACGGCCAGGGCTACGAGCAGCCCTACCCGCAGGGCTACGAGCAGCCGCCGGGGCAGCCGCAAGAGCAGAACGGATTCTTCGCGCAGGCGTACGACCAGCAGGGCGCGGGCGCCCCGGCGTCCTACGGTGCGGGCGACGACGGCGGCTACGGCGCGGGCGGCTACCCGCCGGCGGCGGCCGGGAACGGGCAGCAGGCCGACCCTGCAGATTACCGGCCTGCTCAGAGCGAGTGGCCGGGATCTGACGGGGGTGTAACCGAATCCGTTCCGCCGCTCCCCGAGCAGCCGTCCGACAGCGTAGGCTCCCCCTCGCTGACGGACGCCGGACTGCCGCGCCGGGACCGGAAGCCCCGTACGTCACCGCAGGACCAGCCCGCTCAGGAGCCGCCCCAGCCCCAGAACCAGCCCCGGTCGGAAGCCTCCGACTGGCGGTCGAACAACGACGAGAACTGGCAGCGGGCCGAGACGGTCCGCGAGCCGAAGGCAGGCGGGGTCACCCCCTCCGGCCTGCCACGGCGGGTACCCAAGGCCAACCTGGTCCCGGGTGCCGCAACGCAGACCCCGCAGGGCGGCCCACAGGTCTCCCGCGCACCCGAAGACGTCCGCGGCCGGTTGAGTAACCTGCGGCGTGGCGTCCAGCAAGGGCGCACTGCTGGAACTGACACGAACGGACAGGCCTCCGACCCCCACTTCGGCGGCCCACAGAACCAGGAGCGCTAAGTTGAGTCCGATGAGCCAGGCGGCACAGAACCTGAACTGGTTGATCACCAACTTCGTGGACAACACCCCCGGGGTGTCCCACACCGTGGTGGTCTCCGCCGACGGCCTGCTGCTCGCGATGTCCGACGGATTCCCGCGGGACCGCGCCGACCAGCTCGCCGCCGTCGCCTCAGGACTGACCTCGCTGACCGCCGGAGCCTCCCGCATCTTCGAGGGCGGCACCGTCAACCAGACCGTCGTCGAGATGGAACGCGGCTTCCTCTTCATCATGTCCGTCTCCGACGGCTCCTCCCTCGCCGTACTCGCCCACCCCGAGTGCGACATCGGCCTCGTCGGCTACGAAATGGCCCTGCTCGTCGACCGCGCAGGCACCGTACTCACCCCCGACCTCAGGGCAGAACTGCAAGGCAGCCTGCTCGACTGAGCGACCCACCAGCGAACGGGCGTGCGGGCCCGCGACCGTCCCGGAGGTCCGGGGCAGGCAGCGGGCGCCGCGGCCGCAAGGAGGAGGACTCGTGAGCACGTCACCCGGCGCGCAGCCGTACGGCAGCTCGCACCAGCCGCCTGCGAACCCGTACCACCCGCAGGCCCCAGCCGCGGGGCGGCGCCCGCAGACGCCGAGCGGATTCGTACGCCCGTACGCCATGACCGGCGGCCGCACCAGGCCGCGTTACCAGCTCGCCATCGAGGCGCTGGTCAGCACCACCGCCGACCCCGAGCGGCTGCGCGGGCAGCTGCCGGAACACCAGCGGATCTGCCTGCTGTGCCGTGAGGTCAAGTCGATCGCGGAGATCTCCGCGCTGCTGACCATACCGCTCGGCGTGGTCAGGATCCTGGTGGCCGACCTGGCCGAGGCCGGCCTGGTCACGATTCACCAGCCGGGCGGCGACGAGGCCGCCGGCGGACAGCCAGATGTGACACTGCTTGAGAGGGTGCTCAGTGGACTTCGGAAGCTCTAGCGGCCCGGCGCGCGCCACTACTTCCGCGAAAATCGTCGTGGCGGGCGGCTTCGGCGTGGGCAAGACCACGTTCGTCGGCGCCGTCTCCGAGATCAACCCGCTGCGCACCGAGGCCGTCATGACCTCCGCGTCGGCCGGCATCGACGACCTCAGCCACGTCCAGGACAAGACCACCACCACGGTCGCCATGGACTTCGGCCGCATCACGCTGGACCAGGACCTGATCCTCTACCTGTTCGGCACCCCCGGACAGGACCGCTTCTGGTTCATGTGGGACGACCTGGTACGCGGCGCGATCGGCGCCGTCGTCCTCGTCGACACCCGGCGCCTGGCCGACTGCTTCCCCGCCGTCGACTACTTCGAGAACAGCGGCCTGCCCTTCGTCATCGCCCTCAACGGCTTCGACGGACACCAGCCGTACAACCCCGAAGAGGTCCGCGAGGCACTGCAGATCGGCCCCGAGGCACCCATCATCACCACCGACGCCCGGCACCGCGCCGAAGCCAAGAGCGCCCTGATCACCCTTGTCGAGCACGCCCTGCTGGCACGCCTGCGCTGAAGCGCGGCCCCGGCACGCGAGAGGGCCCCGCAACCGTTCGGTTGCGGGGCCCTCTCGTGCGTCGCGACGCGGGGCGCGCTCAGCCCTGCCAGGAGTGCGGGGCGCGGAAGCCCGGGGTGCGCTCCAGCCGGCGCCAGCCGGCGGTGGAGCGGGCGGGGCGGACGGGGACGGCGTCGCCGCCGGCCGCGGCCCGGGCGAGCAGGATCGCGGTGATCGCGGCCAGCTCCTCGGGGGCGACATGGCCCTTCTCGACGCGCACGAGGGAATCGGCGGGAGTGCTCACAGTGGTCTCCATGGGTACTGGCTACCGGGGTGGTTGCGGTTGCCGGGTGGCAGGTTCGCGGGTGTGCGGCTGCGGTGCGGGCTACTGCGGCGGGTTGCCGTGCTTGCGCGAGGGTAGGTCCGCGTGCTTGGTGCGGAGCATGGCCAGCGAGCTGATCAGCACCTCGCGGGTCTCCGTCGGGTCGATGACGTCGTCCACCAGGCCGCGTTCGGCGGCGTAGTAGGGATGCATCAGCTCGGCCTTGTACTCCTTGACCATCGCGGCGCGCATGGCCTCGGGGTCGTCGGCACCGGCGATCTGCCGGCGGAAGATGACGTTGGCCGCGCCCTCGGCGCCCATCACCGCGATCTCGTTGGTCGGCCACGCGTAGGTCAGGTCGGCGCCGATGGACTGGCTGTCCATCACGATGTACGCGCCGCCGTAGGCCTTGCGCAGGATCAGCGAGATCCTCGGCACGGTGGCGTTGCAGTAGGCGTACAGCAGCTTGGCACCGTGCCTGATGATCCCACCGTGCT
This sequence comes from Streptomyces sp. NPDC021020, assembly GCF_044333285.1. NCBI lineage: Bacteria > Bacillati > Actinomycetota > Actinomycetes > Kitasatosporales > Streptomycetaceae > Streptomyces > Streptomyces sp. NPDC021020. Next base: position 610,372 of record NZ_JBIRQQ010000004.1, on the reverse strand, counting down.
CCTGGGCGACGCCCGGCAGGAAGCCGGGGACGTCCAACAGGGTGATGATGGGGATGTTGAAGGCGTCGCACATCTGCACGAAGCGGGCCGACTTCTCGGACGCCTCGATGTCCAGCACCCCGGCGAGCGAGGCGGGCTGGTTGGCGACGATGCCGACCACCTGGCCGTCGAGCCGGGCCAGGGCGCAGATGATGTTGGTGGCCCAGCGCTCGTGGACCTCCAGGAAGTCGCCGTCGTCGACGATCTCCTCGATGACCTTGTGCATGTCGTACGAGCGGTTCGCGTCGGCGGGCACCAGATCGAGCAGCGCCTCGCTGCGCCGGTCGGCGGGGTCCTGGCTCTCGACGGCCGGCGGGTTCTCCCGGTTGTTCTGCGGGAGCAGCGAGAGCAGGTAGCGCACCTCCTCCAGGCAGGTCTGCTCGTCGTCGTACGCGAAGTGCGCGACGCCGGAGACCGCGGAGTGGACGTCGGCGCCGCCCAGGCCGTTCTGGGTGATCTGCTCACCGGTGACGGCCTGGACCACGTCCGGTCCGGTGATGAACATCTGCGAGGTCTCGCGGACCATGAACACGAAGTCGGTGAGCGCCGGGGAGTACGCGGCGCCGCCCGCGCACGGGCCGAGCATCACGCTGATCTGCGGGATGACGCCGGAGGCGCGGGTGTTGCGCTGGAAGATGCCGCCGTAGCCGGCGAGCGCGGAGACGCCCTCCTGGATACGGGCGCCGGCGCCGTCGTTGAGCGAGATGAGCGGGGCGCCGGCCGCGATGGCCATGTCCATGATCTTGTGGATCTTGGTGGCGTGCGCCTCGCCGAGCGCGCCGCCGAAGATCCGGAAGTCGTGCGCGTAGACGAAGACCGTCCGGCCGTGGACCGTACCCCAGCCGGTGATCACACCGTCGGTGTAGGGGCGCTTCTCCTCCAGCCCGAAGCCCGTCGCGCGGTGCCGCCGCAGCGGCTCCACCTCGCGGAAGGTGCCCTCGTCCAGCAGCAGGTCGATCCGCTCGCGGGCGGTGAGCTTGCCCTTGGCGCGCTGTGCCTCGGTCGCCTTCTCGCTCGGTCCGGCGACGACCTGGGCGCGGATGGCGAGGAGCTCGGCCACCCGTCCCCGGGTGTCGGTCACCTCTGCGGGCACCTCTTCCGATGTGGTCATGCAACGACAGTACGAGCCGACGGCCGCGAAACGGGCCATCGACTTCGTACAGTGTCCGTCGCCGCTTCATGGCGGAATCCCACAGACAGGGCTCGACGGGGGCATTCCGCCGGGAGCCGCGGGGCCCGCGGATCACGCGGGCCCCGCTCGGGCCTACCGGCCCGTACGGGTCAGCGGCCCTCGACGGCGGCGGCCAGCGCGAGCAGCCGGCGGGCCTGGTCGACATGCAGGTTCTCGATCATCCTGCCGTCCACGGTGACCACCCCGCGGCCCTGTGACGTGGCCTGATCGAAGGCCTCGACGATACGCCGGGCCCTTTCCACGTCCTCGTCGGCGGGCGCGAAGATCCGGTTGCAGGGCTCGATCTGCTTCGGGTGGATGAGGGTCTTGCCGTCGAAGCCGAACTGGCGGGCTTGGAGGGTTTCCGCTTCGAATCCGGGCAGATCCGTGACGTCGTTGTAGACACCGTCCAAGATGGCCTTGCCCTCGGCGCGGGCCGCGAGCAGCGCGAGGGAGAGTGCCCCGAGCAGCGGGGCGCGGCCCGGGACGTGCTCGGCGCGCAGCTCCTTGGCCAGGTCGTTGGTGCCCATGACCAGCACGGTCAGCCGCTCGGAGGCGGCGGCGACCGCGCGGGCGGCGAACATCGCCACCGGGGTCTCGACCATCGCCCACACCGCGGTGCGGTCCGGGGCGCCGGCCGCCTCCAGCGCGGCGGCCACGGCGCGTACGGTGCCGGGGTCGTCGACCTTGGGCACCACGACGGCGTCCGGCCCGGCCTCGGCGGCGGCCCGCAGGTCGTCGGCGTGCCACGGGGTGCCGGGCGCGTTGACCCGTACGGTGACCTCGCGGTGGCCGAAGCCGCCGGCCGCGACGGCGGCGGCGACCCGCTCGCGGGCGGCGGGCTTGGCGTCGGGGGCGACGGAGTCCTCCAGGTCGAGGATCAGCGCGTCGGCGGGCAGGGTGCGGGCCTTGTCCAGGGCGCGCTCGTTGGCGCCAGGCATGTACAGGACGGAGCGGCGGGGGCGCGGGGCCGCGGCGGGGACGGGTGCTGTCATCACAGACCGGCTTTCTCGGCGGCCGCGTAGGACGCGGCCAGCTCGGGGTCGCGCGCGGCGAGCGCGTCGGCGAGTTCGGCGACGACGCGGCACTGCTTGTAGGTGGCGTCGTCCTGCATCTTGCCGTCGATCATGACGGCGCCGGTGCCGTCGCCCATCGCGTCGATCACCCGCCGGGCCCAGGCGACGTCGGCCGGGGCGGGTGAGAAGACCCGCTTGGCGACGTCGATCTGCACCGGGTGCAGCGTCCAGGCGCCGACGCAGCCGAGCAGGAAGGCGTTGCGGAACTGGTCCTCGCACGCGGTGAGGTCCTGGATGTCGCCGAAGGGGCCGTAGTAGGGCAGGATGCCGTGCGCGGCGCAGGCGTCCACCATGCGGGCGATGGTGTAGTGCCACAGGTCCTGCTGGTAGGTGACGCGGGGGGCGTCCCCTTGCGGATCCTCGCGGACGAGGTAGCCGGGGTGGCCGCCGCCGACCCGGGTGGTCTTCATCCGGCGGCTCGCGGCCAGGTCGGCGGGGCCGAGCGAGATGCCCTGCATACGGGGGCTCGCGCCGGCGATCTCCTCGACGTTGGCGACGCCGGCGGCGGTCTCCAGGATCGCGTGCACCAGCAGCGGCCGGTCCAGGCCCGCGCGCGCCTCCAGCTGGGCGAGCAGCCGGTCCACGTAGTGGATGTCCTGGGCGCCCTCCACCTTGGGCACCATCACCACGTCGAGCCGGTCGCCGATCTCGGTGACCAGGGTGACCAGGTCGTCCAGCGCCCAGGGCGAGTCCAGGCTGTTGACGCGGGTCCACAGCTGGGTGCCGCCGAGGTCGGCCTGCCGGGCGACGGAGACCAGCCCCGCACGGGCGGCCTCCTTGCGGTCGGCGGGGACGGCGTCCTCCAGATTGCCGAGCAGGACGTCCGCCCGCGCGGCGAGGGCGGGCACCTTGGCCGCCATCTTCTCGTTGCCGGGGTCGAAGAAGTGGATCATCCGCGAGGGCCGCAGCGGCACCTCGCGCAGCGGGGCCGGCGCCCCCACGGCCAGCGGGCGGAAGAAGTCCTTCGCCGAGCGCATGCGTTCTCCCGGTGGGTCGGGTCGAGGGTTCGCCGCTCACCCTATGGCCGCCGGGCCGCGGAGGTTACCCGTCAGTATGTGTGCTGTTGGTCACCGGACGTCAGGTCCGCCGACCCCCATGGTGCGCGCTCACCCCGTCCCCACCGGGCACTGACGCGCGCGGGGCGGGCCGCCGGGCGGTGCACCCGGCGGCCCGCCCCGCCGCCGTCAGCAGCCGCAGCTGTAGTACAGGGCGTCCCAGTGGGTGCCCTCGTCGGCGTAGATGTTGCCGGAGGCGGCCTGCCACTGCGGGTAGCCGTCGCCGCGCAGGCCGATGTAGCTGAAGGCGTTGTGCACGTAGTTGGTCAGGCAGGTGTTCTTGCCGTAGTCGAGCTTGTAGCCGTTCCAGTGCGAGTAGGTGCCGCTGGCGTGGCCGGTCTCGGTGCCGCCGGTGATGTTGATGGCGCAGCCGCTCGCGTGCTTGAGGGTGACGGCGCCCTGGGCGGTGGCCTGGTTGAGCTGGTCGAAGGAGGTGCAGGTCGACACGTTGCGGTTGGAGCAGCCGCCGGACGAGGACCAGGTGATGCCGGCGGCCGAGAACATGGCCGTGGCCTGGGCGTGGGTGAGCTTGGTGGCCGCGAAGGCGTCGGTGGACGCGGCCACGCCGACGCCGGGGGCGAAGAGCGCGGTGGCGACGAGGGTGAGGGTGCTCAGCGCGGTACGGGCACGCAGTCGCATACGTTCCTCCTGCTGGTTCGGCTGGGATGGAAGTGCGTCGAAGTGGTGCGGGTGGCGCAGGAGGAGTGTGCCCGAGGTCTACGCGCGTCGCCAGACCTTTGAAGTGAACATGTCGTTACTGGGTGCCCGCCGTCGTCACCGGATGCCCGGCGGGGGATTCCCGCCGGGCACCGGGCTGCCGTACGCGGTGGTCACTCCTGCGGTTCGAGGCCCGCCCGCAGCAGCCCGTAGGCGTAGGCGTCGTCCAGCGCCTGCCAGCTCGCGGCGATGACGTTGTCCGCGACACCGACCGAGGACCACTCGGACTCGCCGTCGGTGGTGGTGATCAGCACCCGGGTCGTGGAGTCGGTGCCGCGGGTGCCTTCCAGGATGCGGACCTTGTAGTCGACGAGCGAGAAGTCGGCGAGCTTGGGGTAGATCCGCTCCAGCGCGTTCAGCAGCGCCCGGTCCAGCGCGTTGACCGGGCCGTTGCCCTCGGCGGTCGCGACGATCCGCTCCCCCTTGGCCCACAGCTTGACCGTCGCCTCGTTGGCGTGCACGCCGTCGGGGCGGTCCTCGGTGATGACCCGCCAGGACTCGGTACGGAAGAAGCGCCGCGGGCCGCCGTCGGTGTCGCGGTCCAGCTCGCCGCGCAGCAGCAGCGCGAAGGACGCGTCCGCCGCCTCGTACGTGTAGCCCTGCAGCTCGCGCTCCTTGACGCGGGCCACCACCCGGCCGACCAGCTCGCGGTCCTCGCCGAGGTCGATGCCCAGCTCGCGGCCCTTGAGCTCGATCGAGGCGCGGCCGGCCATGTCGGACACCAGCATCCGCATGGTGTTGCCGACCAGCTCGGGGTCGATGTGCTGGTAGAGGTCCGGGTCCACCTTGATCGCCGAGGCGTGCAGGCCCGCCTTGTGCGCGAAGGCCGACACCCCGACGTAGGGCTGGTGCGTGGACGGCGGCAGGTTGACGGTCTCGGCGACGGCGTGCGAGATGCTCGTCATCTTCGCGAGCGCGCCCTCGGGCAGCACCCGGCGGCCGTGCTTGAGCTCCAGCGCGGCGACGACCGGGAAGAGGTTGGCGTTGCCGACCCGCTCGCCGTAGCCGTTGACGGTGCACTGCACGTGCGAGGCGCCGGCGTCGACCGCGGCCAGCGTGTTGGCGACCGCGCAGCCGCTGTCGTCCTGCGCGTGGATGCCGAGCCGCGCGCCGGTGTCGGCGAGCACCAGGCCCGTCACGGCCTGCACCTGCGCGGGCAGCATCCCGCCGTTGGTGTCGCACAGCACCACCACGGCGGCGCCCGCCTCGTGCGCGGCCCGTACGACCGCGGTGGCGTACTCGGCGTTGGCGCGGTAGCCGTCGAAGAAGTGCTCGCAGTCCACGAACACCCGCCGGCCCTGGGCCACCAGGTACGAGACGGTGTCGGCGACCATCGCCAGGTTCTCGTCCAGCGTGGTGCGCAGCGCCAGTTCGACGTGCCGGTCGTGCGACTTGGCGACCAGTGTGATCACCGGCGCCCCCGAGTCGAGCAGCGCCTTGACCTGCGGGTCGTCCGCGGCCTTGCCGCCCGCCCTGCGGGTCGCGCCGAACGCCACGAGGGTGGCGTGTTTGAGGTCCAGTTCCTGGGCGGCGCGTGCGAAGAACTCGGTGTCCCGTGGGTTCGCCCCGGGCCAGCCGCCCTCGATGAACCCCACCCCGAAGTCGTCCAGGTGCCGGGCGATCGTCAGCTTGTCGGCGACGGTGAGGTTGATCCCCTCACGCTGGGCTCCGTCGCGCAGCGTGGTGTCGAACACGTGGAAGCTGTCGTGCGGTGCGGCAGTCATGGCTTGAGTAACTCCTGTCGGGTGGTGAGTGGGTTACCGCCCGAGGCTCCGGCCTCGGGCGGATCCAGCTCCACTTGCCCCCATCATCCCCCGTGCGTTTCCGCCTCCGGCGCGGGTGGTCCGGAAACGAAAAAACCTCTCGCGGATGCGAGAGGTCTGCACGCGGGTCTGGGACACGGTGGCGTTCCACTGGGGTCAGGGCAACGTCACTGCGGACCGGCGTGCTTGCTGCCAATAATGACGGCGAGATGCACGCGGTCAGTGTTGCACACTTCGCCGCTCCCGCCGCAGGGGTCTCACGATACGAGCGGAGCCCTACAGGGGCGCGGGGAACTGCGCGAGCAACCACCCACCGGCCGGTGGTCCGGTACGAACCGAACTGCCCCTTCGGGCCGGTGACGACGTGACGGCACGTCGTGGCTGGCCGCGCAGTTCCCCGCGCCCCTAAAAACGCTCGCCCTGCGCAGCAGGGGGCACCGTCAAGCGCTCACGCGCCGAGCGGGTGCATCCAGGCGTGGGGGTCCGGCGCCTGGCCGGTCTGGATGTCGAGGAGCGCGGCACGCAGCCGCATCGTGACCTCGCCCGGGGTGCCGTCGGCGACCAGCCAGTTCGCCCGGGTGGACTTCACGGAGCCGACCGGGGTGATGACCGCGGCCGTGCCGCAGGCGAAGACCTCCGTGAGGGTGCCGTCCTCCGTGTGGGCGCGCCAGTCGTCGACGCTGATGCGGCCCTCGGCCACCTCGTAGCCGAGGTCCGCGGCGATGCGCAGCAGCGAGTCGCGGGTGATGCCGGGGAGCAGGGAGCCGCTCAGCTCGGGGGTGACGATGCGGTTGCCGTACACGAAGTACAGGTTCATGCCGCCCATCTCCTCGATCCAGCGGCGCTCGATCGCGTCGAGCCACACGACCTGGTCGCAGCCGTGCTCGATGGCCTGGGCCTGGGCGACGAGGGAGGCCGCGTAGTTGCCGCCGGTCTTGGCGGCGCCGGTGCCGCCGGGGGCGGCGCGGACGTACTCCTCGGAGAGCCACACGGAGACGGGCTGGACACCGCCGGAGAAGTACGCGCCGGCCGGGGAGGCGATGACGACGAAGAGGTACTCGTCGGCCGGCCGCACCCCGAGGCCGACCTCGGTGGCGAACATGAAGGGCCGCAGGTAGAGCGAGGCCTCACCGGCGCTGGGGACCCAGCCGCGGTCCTGCCGGACGAGCACGTCGCAGGCCTCGATGAAGGTCTCGACCGGCAGCTCGGGCATCGCGAGGCGGCGGGCCGAGGCCTGGAAGCGCTCCGCGTTGGCCTCGGGGCGGAAGGTGGCGACGGACCCGTCGGGCTGCCGGTAGGCCTTGAGGCCCTCGAAGATGGTCTGCGCGTAGTGCAGCGTCATGTTCGCGGGCTCGATCGACAGCGGCGCGTACGGCACGAGCTGCGCGTCGTGCCAGCCGCGGCCCGCGGTCCACTTGATGGTGACCATGTGGTCGGTGAAGTGGCGTCCGAAACCGGGGTCGGCCAGGATCGCGTCGCGCTGGGCGACGGGCAGCGGGTGGGCGGACGGCTTCAGCTCGATCGTGGGCGTCGTCATGGTGTGTGTCCTTCAGGTGCGTCGTGTTCTGCTGCCGTGTCCCGCTGCCACCTGTGGCGCCCCGAGTGCTAGGACGTCCAAGTTTTAGGCCGTAACGCGGCCCCGCCTCCGATTATCGCAGTGGCGGGGCCGGGTACCTACCTCTGGTGCGCGGTCAGCCGGAAACCCGGGCGGCCAGCGCGTCGCCGATCTCGACGGTGGACCGGGCGGGCCCGCCGGTGCGCTCGGCGAGGTCGGCCTGGACCGCGGTGTCGATGCGGTCGGCCTCCGCGTCGTAGCCGAGGTGGCGCAGCAGCAGCGCCACGGACAGCACGGTCGCGGTCGGGTCGGCCTTGGACTGGCCGGCGATGTCCGGGGCCGAGCCGTGGACCGGCTCGAACATCGACGGGAATTCGCGGCCGGGGTTGATGTTGCCGCTCGCGGCGACGCCGATGCCGCCGGAGACGGCCGCGGCGAGGTCGGTGATGATGTCGCCGAAGAGGTTGTCGGTGACGATGACGTCGAACCGCTCGGGCTGGGTGACCAGGAAGATGGTCGCGGCGTCGACATGCAGGTAGTCGGTGCTGACCTCGGGGAATTCGCGGCCGACCTGCTCGAAGATCCGGGTCCACAGGTGGCCGGCGTGCACCAGCACGTTGTTCTTGTGCACCAGCGTGAGCTTCTTGCGCGGGCGGGCCTGCGCGCGGGCGTACGCGTCGCGCACCACGCGCTCGATGCCGAAGGCGGTGTTGAGGCTGACCTCGGTGGCGACCTCCTGCGGGGTGCCGACCCGGATCGCCCCGCCGTTGCCGGTGTAGGGGCCCTCGGTGCCCTCGCGGACGACGACGAAGTCGATCTGCGGGCTGCCCGCGAGGGGGGTGCCGACGCCCGGGTAGAGCTTGCTCGGGCGCAGGTTCACATGGTGGTCGAAGGCGAAGCGCAGCTTGAGCAGGAAGCCGCGCTCCAGCACGCCCGAGGGCACGGACGGGTCGCCGATGGCGCCCAGCAGGATCGCGTCGTGCTGCTTGAGCTGCTCCAGGTCCTCGTCGGTGAGGGTCTGCCCGGTGGCGTGGTAGCGCTTGGCGCCGAAGTCGAACTCCTTCGTCTCCAGCTTGGTGCCGGAGGGAAGGACGGCGGAGAGGACCTTGAGGCCCTCGGCGACCACTTCCTGGCCGATTCCGTCACCGGGGATCACTGCGAGGCTGAGGCTTCGAGACATGTCCGGCACCGTACTCCCCATCCCAGCCGGTGACATCCGATGTCCGCATGCCGGACATCGGCCGCCGACGGCCCGGTCAGGGGCGCGAGGTCGTGGCAGGGGGCGTGGGAGCGGGCGGGCTCAGTGGCTCTCGTGGCCGGTGCTGCCGCCGTTGTCACGGCGGTCCAGGCTGCGCTGGAGGGCGCGCAGGGCGTTCTGGCGGGCGGTGTCGTCCATGAGGGATCAACTCCTGGAGGAAAGCGGGGCAAGCCGGGAGAACGGGCGGAGGTACCGCGGGGACTGCCGTGGAGGGAGCAGAACGGGGCGGGGGTCCGGCCGCGGGGGTGACCCGCTCGGGAGGCCTGCTGGACGCGCGTCCGCCGCTCGCCGGATGGGCGAGACGTTCGACTTCTACAAAGCTAGGGCAGCCCGCTCGTCCTGTCGCCACAATTACTCGGACTTCCTACTATCTGAGACGGACGATCACCCGTTCGCGGACACCTGCGGTCGCGAACGGGTGATCGTCCCTCCGGGCGCCCCTGCGGCGCCGCAGGTCAGCCCATGTGCGGGTAGCGGTAGTCGGTGGGCGGCACCAGGGTCTCCTTGATGGCCCGGGTGGACGTCCAGCGCATCAGGTTCTGCGCGGCGCCCGCCTTGTCGTTGGTGCCCGACGCCCGGCCGCCGCCGAAGGGCTGCTGGCCGACGACCGCACCGGTCGACTTGTCGTTGACGTAGAAGTTGCCCGCCGCGTCCCGCAGCCGCTCCATCGTGTACGTCACCGCGGCCCGGTCCCGTGCGACGACCGACCCGGTCAGCGCGTAGTCCGCGACCGACTCCATCTGGTCCAGCATCGCCTCGTACGCGTCGTCCTCGTAGACGTGGACGCCCAGCACCGGACCGAAGTACTCCTGGGTGAAGACCTCGTTGTCCGGGTCGGTGCAGGCGAGCACGGTCGGGCGGACGAACCAGCCCACCGAGTCGTCGTACGTGCCGCCCGCGACGACCTCGACCGTCGGGTCGGCCTTGGCGCGGTCGATGGCGGCCTTGTTCTTGGCGAAGGCCCGCTCGTCGATGAGGGCGCCGACGAAGTTGGACAGGTCGGTCACGTCGCCCATCGTGATGCCGTCGACCTCGGCCGCGAAGTCCTCCTTGAAGCCGGACTCCCAGATCGAGCGCGGGATGTAGGCGCGCGAGGTCGCCGAGCACTTCTGGCCCTGGTATTCGAAGGCGCCGCGGGTCAGCGCGGTCTTGAGCACCGCCGGGTCGGCCGAGGGGTGGGCGACCAGGAAGTCCTTGCCGCCGGTCTCGCCGACGATCCGCGGGTAGGAGCGGTAGCGCCCGATGTTCTCGCCGACCGTGCGCCACAGGTGCTGGAAGGTCGGGGTGGAGCCGGTGAAGTGGATGCCGGCCAGCATCGGGTGCGGCAGCGCGGCCTCGGAGACGGCCAGGCCGTCGCCGGTCACCAGGTTGATGACGCCGTCGGGCAGGCCCGCCTCCCGCAGCACCCGCATGACCTGCACGGCCGAGTGGGTCTGGGTGGGCGAGGGCTTCCACACCACGACGTTGCCCATGAGGGCGGGCGCGGTGGGCAGGTTGCCGGCGATGGCGGTGAAGTTGAAGGGCGTGATCGCGTAGACGAAGCCCTCCAGCGGGCGGTGGTCCAGGCGGTTCCACACGCCGGGCGCGTTGGCGACCGGCTGCTCGGCGAGGATCTGCCGGGCGTAGTGGACGTTGAAGCGCCAGAAGTCGACCAGCTCGCAGGGGCTGTCGATCTCGGCCTGCTGCACGGTCTTGGACTGGCCGAGCATGGTGGAGGCCACCAGCGTCTCGCGCCACGGCCCGGACATCAGCTCGGCGGCGCGCAGGAAGACCGCGGCGCGCTCGTCGAAGGGCAGCGCCCGCCAGGCCGGGGCGGCGGCCAGCGCGGCGTCGATCGCGTCGCGCGCGTCGGCCTCGGTGGCGTTGGCGTAGGTGCCCAGCACCTGGCCGTGGTTGTGCGGCTGGACGACGTCGAAGCGCTCGCCGCCGCCCATCCGCTCGGCGCCGCCGATGGTCATCGGCAGCTCGACGGGGTGCGCGGCCAGCTCCTTGAGCTTGGCCTCCAGCCGGGCCCGCTCGGGGCTGCCGGGGGCGTAGGTGTGCACCGGCTCGTTGACCGGGGCGGGGACCTGGGTCACGGCGTCCATGGGGGATGTCTCCTCGGGGGGTCGGGCCGTCAGCGGCCGGCGGCGGGGGCGAAGGAGCGCAGGAAGAAGGCCAGGTTGGCGGGGCGCTCGGCGAGGCGGCGCATGAAGTAGCCGTACCAGTCTGCGCCGTACGGCACGTAGATCCGCATACGCTCGCCTTCGTCCGCGAGCCGCCGCTGCTCGGCGGTGCGGATGCCGTAGAGCATCTGGAATTCGTACGTTCCGGCGGTGCGGCCGTAGCGGGCGGCGAACTCCTGGGCGATGGCGATCATGCGCGGGTCGTGCGAGCCGACCATCGGGTAGCCGTCGCCGGCGAAGAGCGTGCGCAGCGCGCGCACGTAGGCCTTGTCGACGTCCCGCTTGCTCTGGAAGGCGACGTGGGCGGGCTCCTTGTAGGCGCCCTTGACGAGCCGCACCCGGGAGCCGGCGACGGCGAGCGCGCGGGCGTCCTCCTCGGTGCGGAAGAGGTACGACTGGAGGACCGCGCCGGTGCCGGGGTGCTCCTTGCGCAGCTCGGCGAGGATGGCGAGCGTGGAGTCCACGGTGGTGTGGTCCTCCATGTCGAGCGTCACCGTGGTGCCGGACTCGGAGGCCAGCTCGGCGACCGCCCGGACGTTCTCCAGCGCGATGTCGTGCCCGCCGCCGGGGAGCGCTTGGCCGAAGGCGGAGAGCTTGACCGACACCTCGGCGCGGTCGCCGAGCCGCTCGTCGCGCAGCGTCTCCAGCAGCCGCAGGTAGGCGTCGCGGGTCGCGGTGGCGGTGGCCTTGTCGGTGACGTCCTCACCGAGGTGGTCGAGGGTGACCTCGAGGCCGCTCGCGGTGAGGGCGCGGACGGTGTCGAGGGCGGGGTGCAGGGCGTCACCGGCGACGAACCGGTTCACCACCGGGCGGGTGACGGGCGCGGCGGCGACGACGCGGCGCATACGGTCGCTGCGCGAGGCGGCGAGCAACACGGGACCGAACACGAGGTCTCCTCCAGAACACGGCCGAAACGGCGGAATCGTCGGCGGACAGGCTCCGACACCGTGAATCTAGGCTTCTCCCCCGGACCGGACCATCGACACCTGTCACGCATCGCCCCGCCGTCCCTCATACAGATGTATGAGGGACAATGGCCGGGTGCGAGCTGAGTACGGGGACCACAGCGATCTCCAGGACCTGGTCGACGAGGTGTCGGCGCTGCTCGGCGCCCCCGCCACGCTGGAGGACCGGGATTTCCGGCTGATCGCCTTCGGGGTGCACGACAGCGAGGACGCCGCGGCGCTCGACCCGGTCCGCACCCGCTCCATCCTCACCCGGCACTCCACCGCGGAGGTCCGCGCCTGGTTCGAGCGGTACGGCATCGCGCGCGCCTCGGGACCGGTCCGGATCCCCGCCGCCCCCGACGCGGGCGTGGTGCGCGGGCGGCTGTGCCTGCCGGTGCGGCACTCCGGCTTCGTCTACGGCTACGTGTGGCTGCTGGACGAGGCCGAGCACTCCCCCGCGCAGCTGTCGGCCGCGATGGCGGTGGCCGGCCGGATCGGCGAGCGGCTCGCCGCGATGTCGCTGGCCGGGGCGGAGACCGGGCGGGCGCTGCGCGGGCTGCTGACCGCCGCCGGCCGCGCCGAGCGGGACACCGCCGAGGACGCGCTGCGGCTGGCCCTGGACCGCGACGCGGACGAGCCGCACGCGCTGGTGTGCGTACGCGCGCCCGCCGGGGAGTCGCCGGGTCCGCTGCCGGGGCTGCGGACCGTCCCCGCGGGCGCGGCGCTGGCCCGGGTGCCGGAGCGGGGGCGCGGCGAGCTGGTCGCGCTGCTGGTGCGGCTGCGCTCCCGGCAGGTGCTGGGCCCGGCCCGTACGGCCGCGGCCCGGCTGCTGGACGCGGTGGGCTCGCCGGGCGCAGTCGCCGGGATCGGGGCGGCGCGCGGCACCCTCGGCGAGCTGCCCGCGGCCTGGCGCGAGGCCACGTCGGCGGCGCGGGCCGCGCACGCGCAGGCCGAGCTGGGGCCGATCGCGAAGTGGTCGACACTGGGCCCCTACCGGCTGCTGACCGCGCTGCCCTCCGGGGCGCCGCCGGACCCCGCGGTCGCGCCGCTGCTCACCGACGACCACCACGAGCTGGCGTACACCGCCGAGGTCTTCCTCGACCACGCGGGCCAGGCCGGGCGCACGGCCACGGCGCTGGCCATCCACCGGCAGACGCTGTACTACCGGCTCTCCCGGATCGAGCAGCTCACCGGTCTCGACCTCGCCGACGGCGAGGCCCGGCTGCTGCTGCACATGGCCCTCAAGGCCGCCCGGCTCTGACGCCGGGAAACGCGCCGGCGCCGCCCCCTCGGCGGGAGGGGGCGGCGCCGGTGTCGCGTCGGGGGCTCAGTCGGTCAGGTTGACCGCGCGGGCCGAGGTGGCGCCGATCTCGCTCGCGATGTCGGTGAGCACGCCCGCCGGGATCGTCGAGTCGACGGTGAGGGCCACCAGCGCGTCGCCGCCGGCCGTCGAGCGGGCGACCTGCATGCCGGCGATGTTGACGCCGACCTCGCCGAGGATGCGGCCGATGGTGCCGACGACGCCGGGGCGGTCGGTGTAGCGCAGGAAGGCCATGTGGTCGGCGAGCGCGAGGTCCACGTCGTTGTCGTCGACCGCGACGATCTTCTGCAGGTGCTTGGGACCGGCCAGCGTGCCGGACACCGCGACCGCGGTGCCGTCGGCGAGCGTGCCGCGCACCGTCACCACGTTGCGGTGGTTGGGCGACTCCGAGCTGGTGGTCAGCCGCACCTCGACGCCGCGCTCCTGCGCGAACAGCGGCGCGTTGACGTAGCTCACGGTCTCGGCGACGACGTCCTCGAAGACGCCCTTGAGCGCGCTCAGTTCGAGGATCTTCACGTCGTGCTGGGTGACCTCGCCGTAGACCTCGACGTCGAGCCGGGCGGCGACCTCGCCGGCCAGCGCGGTGAAGATCCGGCCGAGCTTCTCGGCCAGCGGCAGCGCGGGCTTGACGTCCTCGGCGATGACACCGCCCTGGACGTTGACCGCGTCCGGGACCAGCTCGCCGGCGAGCGCCAGGCGCACCGACTTCGCGACGGCGATACCGGCCTTCTCCTGCGCCTCGTCGGTGGACGCGCCCAGGTGCGGGGTGGCCACGACGTTGTCGAACTGGAAGAGCGGCGAGTCGGTGCACGGCTCCTTGGCGAAGACGTCCAGGCCCGCGCCCGCGACCCGGCCCTCCTTGAGCGCCGAGGCCAGCGCCTCCTCGTCGACGATGCCGCCGCGGGCGGCGTTGACGATCCGCACCGAGGGCTTGACCTTGTGCAGCGCCTCGTCGCCGATGAGGCCCAGGGTCTCCGGCGTCTTGGGCAGGTGCACGGTGATGAAGTCGGACTGCTCCAGCAGCTCGTCCAGCGTCAGCAGCTTGACACCCATCTGGGCGGCGCGCGCGGGCTGCACGTAGGGGTCGTACGCGACGACGTTCATCCCGAAGGCCGACATGCGCTGGGCCACCAGGACGCCGATGCGGCCGAGGCCGACCACGCCGAGGGTCTTCTCGCTCAGCTCGACGCCGGTGTACTTGTTGCGCTTCCACTCGCCGTTCTTCAGCGCGGCGTTGGCCGGCGCGATGTTGCGGGCGGTGGCGACCAGCAGGCCGCAGGCCAGCTCGGCGGCGGTCACGATGTTGGAGGTCGGCGCGTTGACGACCATCACGCCGGCTTTGGTGGCGGCGGCGACGTCGACGTTGTCCAGACCGACGCCGGCCCGGGCGACGACCCGGAGTTTGCGGGCGGCGGCGATGGCCTCGGCGTCCACCTTGGTGGCGCTGCGGATCAGGATCGCGTCCACGTCGGCGATGGCGGGAAGCAGTTCGGCTCGGTCGGCACCGTTGCAGTGCCGGATCTCGAAGTCCGGCCCGAGCGCGTCCACCGTGGCCGGCGACAGCTCTTCTGCGATGAGTACGACAGGCTTCTGGCTCACGTGGTCCTCACTTGTCCTTCGTGGGCGGCCGAGTCCCGTACGACCGCTACCAGGGAGGTTTCGGGGGGCTTGCCGCGTGGAAGACGCACGACGCTGTGAGCCTGAACGCGCTTGTCAGAGCAGTGTATCGGCGGGGCGAATCCGCGCCTTCGCCGAAATGGAAGGATCACCCGGAGGGGTTGCGTCGCTTCGTACAAAGTGCGTACCAGATGGCGGTCAGCCACCGGTGCACGGTGCACACGGCACCGTGCGGACGCCACAAAGCGACGCAACCCGGGTGCGCGGCGCGGGGGCCGCGCGGGAGGCCTTACGCCTCGTCGTCCACCCAGCTCATGAGCTTGCGCAGCTTGCGGCCGGTGGTCTCCAGCAGGTGGTCACCGTCGGCCTTCTTGTACTCGTTGTACTTCGGCAGGCCGGCGTTGTACTCGGCGATCCAGTTGTTGGCGAAGGTGCCGTCCTGGATCTCGCCGAGGATCTTCTTCATCTCCGCCTTGGTGGCGTCGGTGATGATGCGCGGGCCGGTGACGTAGTCGCCCCACTCGGCGGTCTCGGAGACCGACCAGCGCATCTTCTCCAGGCCGCCCTCGTACATCAGGTCCACGATGAGCTTGAGCTCGTGCAGGCACTCGAAGTACGCGATCTCCGGCTGGTAGCCGGCCTCGACCAGGGTCTCGAAGCCCGCCTTGACCAGCGCGGAGGTGCCGCCGCACAGCACCGCCTGCTCGCCGAAGAGGTCGGTCTCGGTCTCCTCGGTGAAGGTGGTCTTGATGACGCCGGCGCGGGTGCCGCCGATGCCCTTGGCGTACGACAGCGCGAGCGCGAAGCCCTTGCCGGTCGCGTCCTGCTCGACGGCCGCGATGCACGGGACGCCGCGGCCCTCCTCGTACTGGCGGCGCACCAGGTGGCCCGGGCCCTTGGGGGCGACCATGCACACGTCGACACCGGCCGGCGGCTTGATGAAGCCGTAGCGGATGTTGAGGCCGTGGCCGAAGAAGAGGGCGTCGCCGTCCTTGAGGTTGTCCTTGATGGACTCCTCGTAGACCTTGGCCTGGATCGGGTCCGGCACCAGGATCATGATGACGTCGGCCTCGGCGGCGGCCTCGGCGACCGGCAGCACCTTCAGGCCCTGCTCCTCGGCAACCGTCTTCGACTTGGAGCCCTCGTGCAGGCCGACGCGCACGTCCACACCCGAGTCGCGCAGCGACAGCGCGTGGGCGTGGCCCTGGCTGCCGTAGCCGATGACCGCGACCTTGCGGCCCTGGATGATGGACAGGTCGGCGTCGTCGTCGTAGAACAGCTCGGCCACTTGGGGTTCTCCTTGTTTCGGGTTGTGCGGCCCACCGTACGTCGGGCGGGCGGATACGGGTTTTCGGGTCTCGCCATGCGGATCGGCGAGCGCGGGCGGGACCTACGGCGTCATGCCGAGCGGTCCAGCGCGCGGAGCGAGCGGTCGGTGATGGACCGGGCCCCGCGCCCGATGGCGATGGTGCCGGACTGGACCAGCTCCTTGATGCCGAACGGCTCCAGCATCTTGAGCATGGCCTCCAGCTTGTCGGCGGATCCGGTGGCCTCGACGGTGACCGCCTCGGGCGAGACGTCCACGGTCTTGGCGCGGAAGAGCTGGACGATCTCGACGACCTGGGAGCGCGTCTCGTTGTCGGCGCGCACCTTCACCAGGACGAGTTCGCGTGCGACCGCCGCGGCCGGGTCCAGCTCGACGATCTTCAGCACGTTGACCAGCTTGTTGAGCTGCTTGGTGACCTGCTCCAGCGGCAGTTCGTCGATGACGTTGACGACGATGGTGATCCGGGAGATGTCCGGGTGCTCGGTGGTGCCGACGGCGAGGGAGTCGATGTTGAAGCCGCGGCGGGAGAACAGCGCGGTGATCCTGGCCAGGACGCCCGGCTTGTTCTCCACCAGGACGGAGAGCGTGTGCTTGGACATATCTTCGTGCTTCCTTCTCTCGCTCTTCCGCGCGGTCAGTCGTCGAGGTCGTCGCTGAAGTCCGGGCGGACGTCCCGGGCGGCCATGATCTCGTCGTTGGAGGTGCCGGCCGCGACCATGGGCCAGACCATGGCGTCCTCGTGGACGATGAAGTCGACGACGACGGGCCGGTCGTTGATGGCGTTGGCCTCGGCGATGACCTTGTCGAGGTCGTCGGCGGACTCGCAGCGCAGGCCCACGCAGCCCATCGCGTCGGCCAGCTTCACGAAGTCCGGGACGCGGGTGCCGCGGTTGGTGATGGAGCCGACGCCCTGGGTGGAGCCGGGGACGTTCTCCGCGCCGGAGTGCAGCACGGTGTTGGAGAACCGCTCGCCGTAGAAGAGGTTCTGCCATTGGCGGACCATGCCCAGCGCGCCGTTGTTGATGACGGCGACCTTGATCGGGATGCCGTTGAGCGCGCAGGTGACCAGTTCCTGGTTGGTCATCTGGAAGCAGCCGTCGCCGTCGATCGCCCACACCGTGGCGTCCGGCCGGCCGGCCTTGGCACCCATCGCGGCGGGCACGGCGTAGCCCATGGTGCCGGCGCCGCCGGAGTTGAACCAGGTGCCCGGCTGCTCGTACTTGATGAACTGCGCGGCCCACATCTGGTGCTGGCCGACACCCGCGGCGAAGAGGGTGCCCTCCGGGGCGAGCTGCCCGATCCGCTCGATGACCTGCTGCGGGGCGAGGCTGCCGTCCGCGGGGACGTCGTAGCCGAGCGGGTAGGTGTTGCGCCAGAAGTTCAGGTGGTTCCACCACTCCGAGTAGTCGCCCTTGTGGCCGGACTCGTGCTCGGCCTGGACGGCCACGATCAGGTCGGCCAGCACCTCGCGGGCGTCGCCGACGATCGGCACGTCGGCGGTCCGGTTCTTGGAGATCTCGGCCGGGTCGATGTCGGCGTGCACGACCTTGGCGTTGGGCGCGAAGGTGTCCAGCCGGCCGGTGACGCGGTCGTCGAAGCGGGCGCCGAGCGCGACGATCAGGTCCGACTTCTGCAGCGCGGTGACCGCCGAGACGTCGCCGTGCATACCGGGCATGCCGACGTGCTGCGGGTGGCTGTCGGGGAAGGCGCCGAGCGCCATCAGGGTCGTGGTGACCGGGGCGCCGGTCAGCTCGGCGAGGATCTTCAGCTCCGCGGTCGCGTGCGCCTTGATCACGCCGCCGCCGACGTAGAGGACCGGGCGGCGGGACTCGTTGATCAGCCGGGCGGCCTCGCGGATCTGCTTGGCGTGCGGCTTGGTCACCGGGCGGTAGCCGGGCAGGTCCTGCTGCGGCGGCCAGGAGAAGGTCGTCTGGTTCTGCAGCGCGTCCTTGGCGATGTCGACCAGGACCGGGCCGGGGCGGCCGGTGGAGGCGATGTGGAAGGCCTCGGCGATGGTGTGCGGGATGTCGGCGGGGTCGGTCACCAGGAAGTTGTGCTTGGTGACCGGCATGGTGATGCCGCAGATGTCCGCTTCCTGGAAGGCGTCGGTGCCGATGGACTTCGACGCGACCTGGCCGGTGATGGCGACGATCGGCACCGAGTCCATGTGCGCGTCGGCGATCGGCGTGACCAGGTTGGTCGCGCCCGGTCCGGAGGTCGCCATGCACACCCCGACCCGGCCGGTGGCCTGCGCGTAACCGGTGGCCGCGTGCCCCGCGCCCTGCTCGTGCCGGACCAGGACGTGGCGGACCTTGGAGGAGTCCATCAGCGGGTCGTACGCCGGCAGGATCGCGCCGCCCGGGATGCCGAACACCGTGTCGACGCCTACGGCCTCGAGGGAGCGGATGAGCGCCTGCGCACCCGTCATGCGCTCGGCGGTGGCGGCGGCGGGAACCGCGGTGCGGGTCCGCGGCTGCGGATGGTGGGACCCGGTGGCCTGCTCGGTCATCTGCGTTCTCTTCTCTCGAAGATGAGGGTGGTGAAGTGGGGGCGGTGGGCTCGTCGGCCGGTCGCCGGACAACAAAAAACCCCTCGTGCCGTGAGGCAAGCGAGGGGAGCGCGCCGGTGCGAGTGCGAGGCGTAGATGCCTCGGTCAGCCGACGCGCTTTCCAAGTACGAGAATTCGGGTGCGCATGGCTTCGACCTTCCTCCGGCCCCCCGGGGGGTGTCAAGCGGGTGGGACACGCGTCTCACTATGTGATCGGCAGGAGGGGAGCTGGACGGTGCGCTGGGCGACCTGCTCACGTGCGGATTCCTGGGGTACGGGGCGGCCGCCGTCGGGGCCGCCGCGGCGGTCCGGATCACCCGGCAGAGGGTATCCGCCGCGGGTCAGCGAGCCGCGCAGCCGGTGCTCGTCCAGCAGCCCGGAGAAGGCCATGCCCTGGCCCTGGCCGCAGCCCATCTCGCGCAGCGCGTGCACCTGCTCCGGGCGGTCCACCCCGTCGGCGACGGTGCGCAGCCCCAGGTCGGCGGCCATCCGCAGCAGCCCGCGGGTGATCGTGCGCAGCCGCGGGGAGTCGGCCATGCCCTCGACGAAGAGCCGGTCGAGCTTGACGGCGTCCACCGGGAGGGTGCGCAGCGCGCCGAGGGCGGCGTGGCCGGTCCCGAAGCCGCCGAGCGCGACGCGTACGCCGGTGCGCCGCAGCTGCCGCAGCCGCCGCTCCAGCTCGTCCAGCGCCACGCCGGGGGCGCCGCCGGTCAGCTCCACGACCAGGGCGCCGGGCGGCAGCCCGTACCGCTCCAGCAGGCCCTCGACGGCGCCGGGCGGCAGGTCGCGGTGCAGCAGCCGCAGCGCGGACAGCTTGACGGTGACGGGCACCCGGTGGCCCGCGCCGTGCCGCAGCGCGGCCTGCGCGACGGCCTGCTCCAGCTGCCAGCGGCCCAGCTCCGCGGTGCGGTCGGTGTCCTCGGCGGCCTGCAGGAATTCCGCGGGGGTGAAGAGGATGCCCTGCGAGGACCGCCAGCGCGCCTGCGCCTCGACGCCCGCGATGCGGCCGCCGGACAGCTCCACGACCGGCTGGTGCAGCAGGGTGAACTCGCCGTCGTGCAGCGACCGGTGCAGCCGGGTGGCCATCTCCGTGCGGCGTACGGCGGCGGCCCGCAACTGCGGGGCGTACACCTCGACGCGGCCCTTGCCGGCCTGCTTGGCGCGGTACATCGCCAGGTCGGCGTCGCGCATCAGCTCGCCCGCGGAGCCGCCGGGCTCGCCGAAGGCGATGCCGATGCTGGCGCCGACCCGTACCTCGCCGCCGTCCACCCGGTAGGGCTCGCACAGCGCGGCGCGCAGCCGCTCGGCGATCTCGGCGGTCTGCTCCTCGTCGGCGCCGCACACCAGGACGGCGAACTCGTCGCCGCCGAGCCGGGCGGCGGTGTCGCCGGCCCGCAGGGCGCCCTGGAGGCGGCGCGCGGCCTGGGTGAGCAGGTGGTCGCCGGCCTGGTGGCCGATCGAGTCGTTGACGCCCTTGAAGCCGTCGAGGTCGACGTAGAGGACCGCGGACCGGTCGTCCCCCGGGCGGCGGCCGGCCAGCGCCTTGCCGACCCGGTCCAGGAACAGGGCGCGGTTGGGCAGGTCGGTGAGCGGGTCGTGGGAGGCGTTGTGCTGCAGCTGGGCCTGCAGGCGGACGCGCTCGGTGACGTCCCGGCTGTTGAAGATGAGGCCGCCCTGGTAGCGGGTGACGCTGGACTCCACGTTGAGCCAGCCGTCCTCGCCGCCGCCCGGGCCGCCGCGCCTTCCGGACCGGATGCGGCACTCGATGCGGGTGGCGGACTCCTCGCCCGGCGGGGCGGCGAGGAAGCGGCGCACCTCGTGCACGACCCTGCCGAGGTCGTCGGGGTGGATGTGGGCGGACAGCTCGGTGCCGACCATCTCCTCCGGATCGCGCCCGTAGACACCCGCGGAGGCGGGGCTGACGTAGCGCAGCACGCCGGTGGGCGCGGCGATCATGATGACGTCGCTCGACCCCTGGACCAGGGAGCGGAAGTGGTTCTCCTTCTGGGCCAGCTCCTGGGTGAGCGCGATGTTGTCCAGCAGCATGATGGCCTGCCGGACCACCAGGGCGAGGACCACGGTGCTGCCGGTGAGCAGCACGACCTTGTCGCACTTCTCGCCGGTGATCATGTCGTAGAGGATGCCGAGGGTGCAGACCGCCGCCGCGAGATACGGGGTGAGCGCGGCGAGCGAGCCCGTCACCCGGCGGGTGGTGACGCTCGGGCGCAGCAGCGGCAGCTCGTGGCGGCCGACCCAGGGCGCGTACGCCATGAGCATGCTGCCGGCGAACCAGCCGGCGTCCAGGATCTGGCCCGAGTGGTAGTGCTCGCGCAGCAGCGGCGAGGTGAACAGCGCGTCGCACAGCACCGTGAGGGCGAGCGCGGCCAGCGCGGTGTTGACGGCCGCGCGGTTGGCGGCGGAGCGGCGGAAGTGCAGGGCCAGGACCATGCTCACGAGCACGATGTCCAGCAGCGGGTAGGCCAGCGACAGGGCGACCTTGGCGGTGCTCGGGCCGTCGTAGGTGGCCGCGCGGGCGAGCGCCAGGCTCCAGGACAGCGTGAGCAGCGAGCCGCCGATGAGCCAGGTGTCCAGGGCCAGGCAGATCCAGCCGGCCTTCGTCACCGGCCGCTTGGCGAGCACCAGCAGGCCGATCACGGCGGGCGGCGCGAAGAGCAGGAAGCAGAAGTCGGCGGGCGACGTCTGCGGGACGGGGCGGCCGAGCACCACCTCGTACCACCCCCACACGGCATTGCCGAGGGCGGCCATCAGCGAGGACACCGCGAAGAGCACCCATGCGGCCCGGTGGCCGGGGGCGCATCTGCGGGCGTGCAGCAGCATCGAGACGGCGGCGGCCGCGGCGGCGGCCGACAGCCCGAAGTCGCCCATGAAGGCGGCCACCTGCCCGGTGCCCCAGCCGAGCACCGCGCCCGTGGTGTAGCCCGCGCACGCCAGGCCGAGCAGGAGCTGCGGCAGCAGGCCGCCGCCGGCGCGCGACGGGGATCCGGCGAGCACCGCGCCGGTGGTGGTCACCTCGCGGTCCCGTACGCCGGGGCCGGCGGGCGCGCGGGGCGCCGCCGGTGCCCGGGGCACAGCGGACGTCCGGCGCGCGGCCGGCCGGGTCGTGCGGTGCGCTGGGTGTGCCCGCCGGGGAACCGCCTCGGTCCGTCCATCGCCCGTCGCCCCCTCACTCGCTCGTCGTTCCCTCGCCGCGGTCGTCTGCTCCGCACGCGGCGCCCCGCTTCGGGACGATACACCAGAATCGTCACTCAGCGATAGGGCCTCTCTACTGAGCGTAACCACATGGGGGTGGCCGCACACCCGCCGCAGTCGGCCGGTGCCGCAGCGCGGTGGGCGGTCCGCTCAGCCGGTCACCTGGACGACGTTCGCGAGGTCCTCCCCGCTTGCGAACCTGGCCAGTTGGGCGCGGATCAAACGCTGGGCGCGGGGCAGGAACGCCGACGTGCTGCCGCCGACGTGCGGGCTGATCAGAACGCCCGGCGCGTGCCACAGCGGGTGCCCGGCGGGCAGCGGCTCGGGGTCGGTGACGTCCAGGGCCGCCGTCAGCCGCCCCGTCGCGGTCTCGGCCAGCAGCGCCCCGGTGTCGACGACCGCGCCGCGCGCGACGTTCACCAGCAGCGCGCCGTCCTTCATCGCGGCGAGGAAGTCGCGGCCCGCCAGGCCCCTGGTCTGCTCGGTCAGCGGCGTGGTGAGGACCACGACGTCGGCCTGCGGCAGCAGCGCCGGCAGGTCGGCCAGCGCGTGCACGGGCCCGCGCGCGGAGCCGCGGGCGCTGCGCGCGACCCGGGTGACCTCGACCTCG
Source organism: Streptomyces sp. NPDC021020 (assembly GCF_044333285.1). NCBI lineage: Bacteria > Bacillati > Actinomycetota > Actinomycetes > Kitasatosporales > Streptomycetaceae > Streptomyces > Streptomyces sp. NPDC021020. Next base: position 587,993 of record NZ_JBIRQQ010000004.1, on the reverse strand, counting down.
AAGGGCACCAGCCGGTCCTCGACCGCGGCTCCTATGGCGCCGTAGCCGACGATCAGCACCCGGCGGTCGGCCAGCGCCGGGTAGAAGCCGCCGTACCACTTCTCGTCGTCCTGGCCGCGGACGAAGCGCGGGATGCCGCGCAGCGAGGCCAGGACGAGCGCGAGGGTCAGCTCCGCGGTGCTCGCCTCGTGCACCCCGCGCGCGTTGCACAGGCGCACGCCCGGCGCGAAGTGGTGCAGGTGCGGCGTGATGTGGTCCACACCGGCGCTCAGGGTCTGGATGACGCGCACCGAGGTCATGTGCGGCAGCGGCAGCGCGCCGGCGTCCGCCCCCTTCATGTACGGCACGACGTAGAAGGCGGCCTCCGCGGGATCGGCGGGGAAGTCCCCGGTGCCGTCCCAGTGGACGTAGTCGAAGGTGTCGGGCAGTCCGTCGATCTCCTCGGGCGGCAGGGACAGCCACACCTGCGGCCGGGGTCCTGCCGCGGGGTCCTGGGTGATGTCGTTCATGGCCAGGAGGCTATGGCACACCCCCCGGCGGCCGGGAGCCCCGGCCGGTGGCGGCGTTCTGCGGGCGGCGCGGGCGGCCGTGTGCTTGGCTGGGGGCGGACGGGGAGAACATGATCGCGGCGGACGATGGGCGAGGGCAGACGGTGAGCACAGGGCGTCGGGGCCGGGCGCACAGGGTCGTGCGCGGGGCGGCGGTGGCAGCGGCGGCCGCGCTGCTGGCCGCGGGGTGCTCGGGAGGCGGGACACCGCCGGGCCTGCAGACGCCGTCGGCGTCGCATTCCAAAGGCGCGCCGACCGCGTCCACCGCCGCGACCACCGGCGCCTCGCCGAGCCCCTCGGCCACCCCGACCACGCCCGCCGCGGCCGCCACCGGCAGCGCGAAGGCCGAGGCGACGGTCGCCACGAAGCTCGCCGCGCCCTGGGGCGTGGCCCAGCTCGCCGACGGCACGCTGCTCGTGGGCTCGCGCGACACCGGGAAGGTCACCCTCGTCGACCCGGAGAAGGGCACGACCGCGCTGGCCGGCACCGTCCCCGGCGTCACCCACACGCAGGGCGGCGAGAACGGCCTGCTCGGACTCGCCCTCTCCCCCGACTTCGGCACCGACCACCTGGTCTACGCGTACTTCAGCACCGACTCCGACAACCGCATCGCGCGGATGCTGTACGACCCCGCGCGGTCGGCGGGCGACCAGCTCGGCGCCCCCGACACGATCCTGCGCGGCATCCCCACCGGCTCGCTCCACAACGGCGGGCGCATCGCCTTCGGCCCCGACGGCATGCTCTACGCCGGGACGGGCGAGACCGGGGACCGCGGGCTCGCCCAGGACATGTCGTCGCTGGGCGGCAAGATCCTGCGGATGACGCCCGACGGGCAGCCCGCGCCGGACAACCCCGTCTCCGGCTCCCTCGTCTACTCCCCCGGCCACCGCAACGTCCAGGGCCTCGCCTGGGATCCCGAAGGCCACCTGTGGGCCTCGGAGTTCGGCCAGGACACCTGGGACGAGCTCAACCTCATCGAGCCCGGCAAGAACTACGGGTGGCCCGTGGTCGAGGGCATCGCGCACCGCGCGGGGTACGTGGACCCCGTCGCCCAGTGGCACACGGACGAGGCCTCGCCCAGCGGCATCGCCTACGCGGCGGGCTGCATCTGGATGGCCTCGCTCAAGGGCGAGCGGCTGTGGCGCATCCCCCTCGACGGCACGAAGGCGGCTGCCGCGCCGCAGGCGTTCTTCGTCAAGACGTACGGCCGGCTGCGGACGGTGGTGGCCGTCGACGACCACACCCTGCTCGTGACGACGAGCAACACGGACGGGCGCGGGACGCCCAAGCCGGGCGACGACCGCATCCTCCGCGTCTCCGTGAGCTGAACGTTTCGCTTCGGGCTGCCACTTGCGGTGACCCGCGCGACCTTCCCCCGGCGGGTGGTTGCGCGCGCAGTTCCCCGCGCCCCTGGTTTGTCCCCTGCGCGGCATAGGCGAGCCCCTTCGGGCGCTTCCCCCGCGGGGGCTGGTCTTTCAGGGGCGCGGGGAACTGCGCGCTCAGCCCCCACCGGGGGAAAGACACCGTGCCACGCCACGTGGCAATCACCCAGGGGCGCGGGGAGCTGCGCGACCAGCCCACCGCCGGGGAAAGGTCGCGCGGGTCACCGCAAGTGGCACCCCGTAGCGGAAAACGCTCAGCCCGCGGCAGCGAAGAGGTGGAGGCGGTGGGCGAGGGCGGCGGCCTCGCCGCGGGTGGCGACGGCGAGTTTGGCCAGGATGTTCGACACGTGCACGCTCGCCGTCTTCGGCGAGATGAAGAGCTCCTCGGCGATCTGCCGGTTCGTGCGCCCGTCGGCGACGAGCCGCAGCACATCGCGCTCCCGGGCCGTCAGGCCCAGCGCTCCGGCCGGGTCGGCGGGCTCGGCCGGAGCCGCCGGGGCGGCGGGGGCGTCGAGGAGGAGCCTGGCCCGCGCGGCGAGCGCGGCCACTTCCGCGGCCAGCGGCTTCGCGCCGAGCGCGGTGGCGGCGTCGTGCGCGAGGGCCAGCAGGAGACCTGCGGCCTCGCGGGTGTCGGGCCCGCGGCCGAGCAGCGCCTCCGCGTGCCGGTAGCGCACCGCGGCAAGCTCCACGGGCCGTTCCTCCGCCGCGAACGCGGCCTCCGCGGCGGCCCACAGCTCGGGCTCGTGGCGCCCCTCCGCACGGGCCAGCTCCGCCTCGACGCGCAGCGCGTACGCCTTGTGGACGGGCGCGGGCCGCGCGGTCTCGCGGGCGGCGGCGCGGATCCGCTCCAGGACGTGCCCGCGCGCCGGGTCGCCGGTGAGCGGCCACGGCCCGTCCGCCTCGGCGGCGGCGCCGTCGGCGAGCAGCGGCCAGGCGTAGCGGGCGGTCCCGTTGGGGAATCCGGTGTCGATCGCGGCGAGCAGCCGCTGCCGCGCCTCCTCGTACCGCCCCTGGGCGGCGGCGAGTCGCAGGCCCAGGCCGCGCAGCGGGATCTGGTGCTGCGGCTGGGTGTCGTAGCGCAGTCCCTCGGTGGCGAAGGCGAGGTGTTGCTCGGCCCTGTCGGTGTCGCCGACGGCGAGCGCGAGGAAGCCCTGGAACGTCTCCACGCCCGCGCACATCACGCTGCCCTCGACGGTCTGGGCCCGGCGGGCGGCCGCGAGCTTGACCGCGGCCTCGTCGAAGCAGCCCTGCATGAGCAGGGATTCGCCCTCGTTGGCGAGCAGCCAGGAATGCGTGGCGTTGGCCACGTGGCCCGCGACGCGTTCCTGCCCCTCGCGGCTGATCCGGACCGCCTGCGAGGAGCGGCCGGCGCCCTCCAGGGCGGAGGACAGATTGCCGTAGGTGCGCGATATCAGCCGCGGCGCGCCCCAGTCGGTGATCTGCCGGCGCACCTCCTCGACGACCGCGATGCCGCCGTCGACGTCCCCGGCGTCGGACTGGAGCAGGCCGAGGGTGACGCGGGCGTGCAGTTCGGTGTCCCGAGCCCCGCTGGTCTTCGCCAGCTCGGCGGCCTGGCCGGCGATGGCGGTGCCTTCGGCGCCGGACTTGTGGACCATGATCCAGCCGGCGATCCGCACCAGCACCTCGGCGTGCGTCGCCGACGGCGGCAGCCCGCGGACGAGTTCGCGGGCCCTGGCCAGTTCCTCCCAGCCGTCGCTGCGGCCCAGACTCTCCGCGGCGTAGGCACGCTGCGCCCAGAACCACGCGGCCCGCAGCGGATCGGGGCTGCCGATGCGCTCCATCAGCCGCAGCGCCCGCTTGGCCATCGTGTACGAGCGCTCCTGCTCACCGCTGAGCCGGGCGGCCACGGTGATCTCGGCGAGCAGGTCGACGAGGTCCAGCGGCTGGTCGGTGGGGCAGTCGCAGGGGGGATACGCCTCGGTGTAGTCGGTGGGGCGCAGCTCGGCGCGTACGTCCGCGGGCGCGTCGTCCCACAGTTCGAGCGCGCGCTCCAGCAGCCGGAACTGCTCGGCGTAGGCATGCCGGTGCCGCGCCTCGACGGCGGCGCTGAGCGCCGCGGGCAGCGCGCGGCCGGTGTCGTGGGCGGCGTACCAGTAGTTGGCCAGCCGCGCGGCCCGCTCGTCGGCGGGCACCAGCGCCGGGTCGGCCTCGACGGCCTCGGCGTACCGCCGGTTGATACGGCTGCGCTCGCCGGGCAGCAGGTCGTCGCCGACCGCCTCGCGTACCAGGGAGTGGCGGAAGCGGTAGCCCTCGCCGCTGTCGGTGGGCAGCAGGATGTTCGCACCCACCGCGGCGCGCAGCACGTCCAGCAGGTCGTCCTCGCACAGCCCGGTCACGGCCGCGAGCAGCCGGTATTCGACGGTGCTGCCGCCCTCGGCGACGAACTTCGCCACCCGCTGGGCGTCCTCCGGCAGCGCCTCCACCCGGACGAGCAGCAGGTCGCGCAGCGAGTCGCTCAGGCCCGTCGCGCAGCCGAGGCCCAGGCTGCACGCCAATTCCTCGACGAAGAAGGGGTTGCCGTCCGAGCGCTCGAAGACCCGGTCGACGACCGTCTCGTCCGGCGCGTCCGGCAGGATCGCGATCAGCTGGCTGCGGACCTCCGCGCGGGTGAAGCGCGACAGCTCCAGACGCTCGACCCGGCGCAGCCGGTCGGTCTCGGCGAGGAAGGGGCGCAGCGGGTGCCGGCGGTGGATGTCGTCCGCCCGGTACGTCGCCGCGATCAGCACCCGGGAGCGCTGCAGCGAGCGGAAGAGGTACGCGAGCAGCTCGCGGGTGGAGCGGTCGGCCCAGTGCAGGTCCTCGACGACCACGACGACCGTACGGTCCTCGCCGAGGCGCTCCAGCAGGCGGACGGTGAGCTCGAACAGCCGGGCGCGGCCGTCCTCGTCGTAGGCCTCGCGCAGGGCGCCGTCCGGGCTCGCCAGCTCCGGGAGCAGCCGCGCCAGTTCGGCCTGCTGGCCGGCCGCGGCGGCGGTCAGCTCGGGCCCGAGCTGGCGGTAGAGGTCGCGCAGCGCGCCGGAAACCGGGGCGAAGGGCAGGCCCTCCGCGCCGATCTCCACGCAGGCGCCCAGCGCGGTGACCGCCCCGGCGCTGCGGGCGGCGGCCAGGAACTCCTCCGTCAGCCGCGTCTTGCCGACGCCGGCCTCGCCACCGATCAGCACGGCCTGCGACTCGCCCGTGTGCGCCACCGCCAGCGCCGAGGCGAGCCGCGTCAGCTCGGCGTCCCGGCCGATGAAAACGGGGCTGAACGACTGCGTCTGCACGCCCCCGAGCATGTCACGCCCGGGGGCGGTGCCGACACCCAATACTTTGCGCGCTTCGTCCGCCGTATCCGTTCCGGCGGACGAAGCGGAGGCCCCGGCCCCCGGCGGGGCCTCCGCGGGCGCGACCGTCATGACGCGCTGTGCGGGCGCAGGGGACGGCGGGGGGTGGGACTCTCCGCGGCCTCCCGGTCGGTTCGTACCGCCGGTCTGGCGGCGGAGCGGCGGGCCGCCGCGCGGCGCTCGGCGCGGGTCGCCCTGGCCTGCTGGGCCAGGCGCCACTGGTCGGCCTGCTGCGTGAGGTCGGCCCTGCGGGCCTGGTGCAGCTCGTACGCGAACATCATCGTCTTCTCCCTGAGAGCGGGCTTCTTCTGATGCACCAAGCCTCGTCCCTGAGGTGCCCCCCTCACATCGGGCACCTGCCCGAACCCCGACCCCGCCGGGGCCTTAGCCCACCTCCTCACCTCCTTAGGCCCGCGCCTTGTGCCGGGCCCGCGGCGTAAGGCGCCCGAGGCGTCTAAGGCACTGCGGCGGAAGACGCGTTGGTGGGTAAGGATCCGGCCGCGGCCGGATCCGCGGGCCGCCTGAAGAGCCCGCCCGGGGCGCGCGCCCGGCGGTAGGTTGAGCGGCGTGGACACCGCCTCGTACATAGGGCCGGACGACGCGCCGGACAGATACCGCCTGCGGCGGTCGATCGGCCGCGGCGGCGAAGCCGTGCTCTACCTCGCCGAGTTGGAGCTGGGCGGCGCGACGGAGCCGGTCGTCGTCAAGATGCTCGACGACCGGCAGGCCCTCGCCCCGGAGCTGTTCGCGCGGGTCAGCGCGAAGTGGCGCGAGCAGGCCGAGCTGCTGCGCTTCGTGCACCGGCCCGGCGTGGTCGGGATCCGGGAGCATTTCGAGGGGCCGTCCGCGCACCCGGCGGGCTCCCTGCCGGAGGCGGGCGGCCGGGCCCTCTACCTCGTGATGAACCATGTGCAGGGCCTCGACCTGCGCGACTGGCGCGCCGAGCGCACCTTGGAGTCCGCCGACGAGCGCCGCGCGGCGGTGCGCTGCCTGGAGCAGCTCGCCGAGGTGCTGGACTGGCTGCACAGCGGCGCGGCGACCCCGTCCGGCCGCCGGGTCGTGCACGGCGACCTCTCCCCCGGCAATGTGATGATCGACGCGCACGGCCAGGCGACCCTGGTGGACTTCGGCCTGAGCAAGCTCGCCGCCGAGCACCAGACCGCCGAAGTGTGGTTCACCCCGGGCTTCGCCGCGCCCGAGGTCTTCGACGGCATCCGCAGCCCCGCCACGGACCGCTACGCCTTCGGCGCCATCGCCTACTTCCTGCTGAGCGGCGAATCCCCGGCGACCGTGCCGGAGACGCTGCGCGCGGCGCTGCTCGCGCTCCCCGCACTGGCCGGGCTGGGCCCGGAGAAGGCCGCCCGGGTCGCGGCGATCTTCGCGGCCGACCCGGAGTCGCGGCCCGCGTCGCTCACCTCGTGGGTGCGGGAGATGCGCTCCCTGGTCGTCTCGGCCACCCGCCCCGAGCAGCCGCCCGTACCGGCGGCCGCGCCCGTACCGCCGCATCCGCCCGTACCGCTGCCGCTGTCCGGGCCGCCCGCCGCGCCGGTCCTGCCGCCGCAGCCGGCGCACGCGCCGCAGCCGGTCTTCCGCTCGCCCGTGCCCGTCCTCCCGCCCACCGTCCCGGAGCCGCCTGCCAGGCGGCGGGGGCCGCGGATCGCGCTCGCCGCGGTCCTCGCGGCGGCGCTCGTCGGGGGCGGGGCCGTACTCGGCGTCGTCCTGTCCGGCGGGGACAAGGGCGACGGCGCCACGCACTCCCCGACCACGCCCGCCGCGACCGGCGGCGGCACCGGCGGGACCACCTCGCACCAGCCGGCCGCGGGCGACGGCGGCACCGGCAAGGACACCCCGACGGACTCCCCCACCGACGCCGACGACGGCAGCGGCTCCGACGACGGCAGCGGCCCCGGCGATGGCGCCGACACCGTCTCGCTCGCCGACCTCACCCCCACCGACGCGAGCATCTTCTCCCTGGAGCGCAACGCCGCGGCCGTCGACGGCGTGCAGTACCAGGACTCGCTCACGTCGGCGTACTGCTACCGCGACGCCTCCGGCCTCGACGGCTTCGGCGAGTACAACCTCGGCAAGAAGTACACGACGCTCGACGTCGTCCTCGGCCTGGACGACAACAGCCCGAACACCGGCGACACCTTCACCGTCATCGCCGACGGCAAGCGGATCTTCCGCGACCGGGCGACGGTCGGGAAGCCGTTTCACAAGAAGTTCGACGTCTCCGGGGTGCTGCGGCTGCGCGTGGAGTGGGTCTCGGACGAGGAGGGGAACTGCCCGACCACCGTGCTGGGCGACCCGACGCTGATCCCCTGAGACACCAGCGCCGGAACGGTCTGCGGCACGGCGGGGGCGGGCGCCGGGGCGGGGCCGTCGATGCTGATGCGCGGCAGCCTGCGGTCCAGCCAGCCGGGCAGCCACCAGTTGGCGTCACCGAGGACGTGCATCAGCGCGGGCACCAGCAGCGTGCGCAGCACGAACGCGTCGAGCGCGACGGCGGAGGCCAGCCCGATGCCGAACATCGCGATCACCCGGTCGCCGCTGAGCACGAAGGCCAGGAAGACCGCGATCATGATCACCGCGGCCGAGGTGATCACCCGGCTGGTCTCGGCGAGCCCGACGCGTACCGCCCGGCAGTTGTCGCCCGTCTCGCGCCACTCCTCGTACATCCGGCTGACCAGGAAGACCTGGTAGTCCATGGACAGCCCGAACAGCACCGAGACCATGATCACCGGCAGGAAGGGCTCGATCGGGCCCGCCCTGCCCAGGCCCAGCCACTCGTCGCCCCATCCCCACTGGAAGACCGCGGTGACGACCCCGAAGGACGAGGCGACCGCGGCGACGTTCATCACCGCGGCCTTGACGGGGATGCCGACCGAGCGGAAGGCGACCAACAGCAGGACGCAGCCGAGGCCGACGACACTGCCGACGAACAGCGGGAGCTTGCCGACCACGACGTCCGCGAAGTCGTCGTAGCTCGCGGTCGGGCCGCCGACGTAGACGCGCAGCCCGCTGCCCTGCTCGGCGGCGGGCAGCACGTCGTGCCGCAGCCGGTCGACGAGCTGCGAGGTGGCGCCGTCCTGCGGGGCGCTGTCGGGGGTGACGGTGATGACGCCGGTGCCGCCGGACAGCTCGACGGGGCTGACCGCGGCGACCCCGGGGGTGCCGCGCAGCGTCTCGGGCAGGTGGTCCAGCGCTATCCGCGCCTGCGCGCCGTCCGTGGTGGCGACCAGGGTGAGCGGGCCGTTGCTGCCCGGGCCGAAACCCTCCGCGAGCAGGTCGTAGGCCTGCCGGGTGGTGGCCTTGGCCGGGCCGTTGCCCTGGTCGGAGGTCCCGAGGTGGAGGGTGAGCGCGGGCAGTGCCAGGACGGCCATGAGCACCGCGGCCGCCACGCCCAGCAGTCTCGGGTGCCGCTCGACGAAGGCCGACCAGCGCGCGGCGAAGCCCGCGGGCGACTCGGGGCGCGGGCCGTGCTCGGCGAGCGCGCGGCGCTCGCGGCGGCTGAGGGCGCGTTCCCCTATGTAGCCGAGCAGCGCGGGCAGCAGCGTGATCGACGCGGCGACGGTGAGCAGCACGGTGAGCGCGGCGGCCACCGCGACCCCGTTGAGGAAGCTCAGCCGCAGCACCAGCATGCCGAGCAGCGCGACGCACACCGTGCCGCCCGCGAAGACCACCGCGCGTCCCGTCGTGGCGACGGCCTGCTGTGCGGCCTCGGCGACGTCCAGGCCGCGTTTGAGGCCTCTGCGGTGCCTGCTGACGATGAAGAGGGCGTAGTCGATGCCGACGCCGAGCCCGATGAGCATGCCCAGCATGGGCGCGAAGTCGGCGACGGTCATGGCGTGGCCGAGCAGCACGATCGCCATGTAGGCGGTGCCGCAGCCGACCAGCGCGGTCGCGATCGGCAGCAGCATCGCGGCGAAGGAGCCGAAGGCGATCAGCAGCACCACGGCGGCGACGCCGACGCCGACGATCTCGCTGAGGTGCGCGCTCGCGCCCTCGGTGCTGCCGACGGCCTGGCCGCCCAGCTCCACCTGGAGATCGCCGTGCCGGGCGGCGGTGGTGGTGTCCACCAGGGCCTCGGCCTGGGAGCGCGGTACGGCGTCGGCGTCCGCGGCGAAGCCGACGACGGCGTAGGCGGTGCGCCCGTCGGCGCTGATCTGCGTGCCGCCGTCGGCGGCGTACGGGCTGTCGACGGAGGCGACACCGGGCAGGTGGCGGGCCTTGTCCAGCACCGCGGTCATGGTCTGCCGGACGCCGGCGTCGGTCACGGCGCCGTGGCCGGTGTGCCAGACGACGGTGTCGGTGTCGCCCGCCTGGCCGGGGAAGGCCTCCCGCAGCAGGGCGGAGGCGTGCCCGGACTCGGTGCCGGCGGCTTCGTACTCCCGGGAGTACGCCGAGCCCGCGACGCCCGCGGCGGCGGTGAGGCCGACGAGGACCGCGAGCCACAGCAGCACGGCGGTGAGGCGGCGGCGCAGACACCACCGTGCGAGTGCGGCCATGAACCAGCTGCTCCTGTGTGCTCGGACGTCGCCCCACTCTGGCAGGAGGAAATGATCCTTTGGGACTTTCGTGCCCTTCCTCACAAGCCGTAAAATCCGGATAAGGAACCGTCCCGCAAATGCCGAAGGACGGCACCCGGATGGGGTGCCGTCCTTCGTACCGTCAGATCGTCGGACCGCGAGCCGTGAGCCCTCCGTCAGCCCTGGACGCCCAGCTTCTCCAGGACCAGCTCGCGGACCCGCTTGGCGTCCGCCTGGCCCCGGGTGGCCTTCATGACCGCGCCGATGAGCGCGCCGGCCGCCGCGAGGTTGCCGCCGCGGATCTTGTCGGCGATGGCTGCGTTCGCCGCGATCGCGTCGTCCACCGCCTTGCCGAGCGCGCCCTCGTCCGAGACGACCTTCAGGCCGCGCTTGTCGACGACCTCGTCCGGACCGCCCTCGCCCGCGAGCACGCCCTCGATGACCTGGCGGGCCAGCTTGTCGTTGAGGTCGCCCGCGGCGACGAGCGCCGCGACCCGGGCCACCTGCGTCGGGGTGATCGGCACCGCGGCCAGCTCGGTGCCCGACTCGTTGGCGTGCCGCGCCAGCTCGCCCATCCACCACTTGCGGGCGGCCGCGGAGTCCGCGCCCTCCGCGATCGTGGCGAGGATCAGGTCGAGCGCCCCGGCGTTGAGCACCGACTGCATCTCGTGGTCGGCGATGCCCCACTCCTCCTGGAGCCGCTTGCGGCGCAGCCGCGGCAGCTCCGGAAGCCCGGCGCGCAGCTCCTCGACCCACTCGCGGGACGGGGCGACCGGCACCAGGTCGGGCTCGGGGAAGTAGCGGTAGTCCTCCGCCTCCTCCTTGATGCGCCCGGAGGTCGTCGAGCCGTCCTCCTCGTGGAAATGCCGGGTCTCCTGCACGATCGTGCCGCCGGAGGTGAGGACCGCGGCGTGCCGCTGGATCTCGAAGCGGGCGGCGCGCTCGACGCTGCGCAGGGAGTTGACGTTCTTGGTCTCGCTGCGGGTGCCGAACTTCTGCACGCCGCGCGGGCGCAGCGACAGGTTGACGTCGCAGCGCATCTGGCCCATCTCCATCCGGGCCTCGCTCACCCCGAGCGCCTTGATCAGCTCGCGCAGCTCGGCGACGTACGCGCGGGCCACCTCGGGGGCGCGGTCGCCCGCGCCCTCGATCGGCTTGGTGACGATCTCGATGAGCGGGATGCCGGCCCGGTTGTAGTCCAGCAGCGAGTGCGAGGCGCCGTGGATACGCCCGGTCGCACCGCCGACGTGGGTGGACTTGCCGGTGTCCTCCTCCATGTGGGCGCGTTCGATCTGCACCCGGAAGACCTCGCCGTCCTCCAGCTGGACGTCCAGGTAGCCGTCGTACGCGATGGGCTCGTCGTACTGCGACGTCTGGAAGTTCTTCGGCATGTCCGGGTAGAAGTAGTTCTTCCGGGCGAAGCGGCACCACTCGGCGATGGAGCAGTTCAGCGCGAGGCCGATCTTGATCGCCGACTCGACGCCGGTCTCGTTGACCACCGGCAGCGAGCCGGGCAGGCCCAGGCAGGTCGGGCAGACCTGCGAGTTGGGCTCGGCGCCCAGCGCGGTGGAGCAGCCGCAGAACATCTTCGTCCTGGTGCCCAGCTCGACATGGACCTCCAGGCCCATCACCGGGTCGTAGGCCGCGAGCGCGTCCTCGTAGGACAGCAGTTCCGTGACGGTCACGTGGTTTCTTCCTCCTGGCCTGTCAGTCCGTCAGCACGTCGTCGTCCGGCTGGCGCAGATCCCGGACCAGCAGGGCCACACCGGTGGCCACGGCGGCCACCCGGATCAGGCCGTCGATGAGCTGGAGGGTGTCGTTCTCGCCACGCGCGGCGCGGACCTTCTTGACGTTGCTGAAAGCAGCGAAGAGCGTGCTGCCGATGGCCAGGTACGTACCGGCCTTGCCCTTTTTCTTGGTGCCCTTGGTGCTCATAGCTGCGGTGCCTCCTCAAGCAGCGGGTGGCCCCACTTCGTCACGAAGGCGGCCTCGACAGCGGCGCCGACCCGGTAGAGCCGGTCGTCCTTGAGCGCGGGAGCGATGATCTGCAGGCCCACCGGTAGACCGTCCTCCGGCGCGAGGCCGCAGGGCAGCGACATCGCCGCGTTGCCGGCGAGGTTGACCGGGATGGTGCACAGGTCGACCAGGTACATCGCGAGCGGGTCGTCGACGCGCTCGCCCAACGGGAACGCGGTGGTCGGCGTGGTCGGCGACACCAGCACGTCGACCTGCTCGAAGGCCTTCGCGAAATCCCGCGTGATCAGCGTGCGGACCTTCTGGGCCGAGCCGTAGTACGCGTCGTAGTAGCCGGAGCTGAGCGCGTACGTGCCCAGGATGACGCGGCGCTTGACCTCGGGGCCGAAACCGGCCTCGCGGGTCAGCGCGGTGACCTCCTCGGCGGACTTCGTGCCGTCGTCGCCGACCCGCAGGCCGTAGCGCATGGCGTCGAAGCGGGCCAGGTTGCTGGAGCACTCCGACGGCGCGATCAGGTAGTACGCGGCGAGCGCGTACACGAACGACGGGCAGGAGATCTCCACGACCTCCGCGCCCAGCTCGCGCAGCACCTCGACGGACTCCTGGAAGCGCTGCACCACTCCGGGCTGGTAGCCCTCGCCGCCCAGCTCCTTGACGACGCCGACGCGCATCCCGCGCACGTCGCCGCTGCGGGCCGCCTCGACGACCGGCGGCACGGGCGCGTCGATCGACGTCGAGTCCAGCGGGTCGTGGCCACCGATCACCTCGTGCAGCAGCGCGGCGTCCAGCACGGTGCGGGCGCACGGGCCGCCCTGGTCGAGCGAGGACGAGAAGGCCACCATGCCGTAGCGGGACACCCCGCCGTAGGTGGGCTTGACGCCGACCGTGCCCGTCACGGACGCGGGCTGCCGGATGGAGCCGCCGGTGTCCGTGCCGAGCGCGAGCGGGGCCTCGTACGCCGCGAGCGCCGCGGCGCTGCCGCCGCCGGAACCGCCCGGGACACGGGTCAGGTCCCACGGGTTGCCGGTCGGGCCGTACGCGCTGTTCTCGGTGGAGGAGCCCATCGCGAACTCGTCCATGTTGGTCTTGCCCAGGATCACCACGTCGGCGGCCTTGAGCTTCCTGGTGACCGTCGAGTCGTACGGCGGGATCCAGCCCTCCAGGATCTTCGAGCCGACCGTGGTGGGCACGCCCTCGGTGGTGAAGATGTCCTTCATCGCCAGCGGCACACCGGCCAGCGGGCCCAGCGGCTCACCCGCGGCGCGCTTGGCGTCGACCGCGCGGGCCTGCGCGAGGGCGCCCTCCCGGTCGATGTGCAGGAAGGCGTGCACCTTCTCGTCCACGGCCTCGATCCGGGCCAGGTGGGCCTCGGTGACCTCGACCGCGGTCAGCTCGCCGGACGCGATCTTCGCCGCCGTCTGCGCGGCGGTCAGCCTGATGATGTCCGTCATCGTGTCAGTCCTCCCCCAGGATCTGCGGCACCTTGAAGCGCTGCTGCTCCTGCGCCGGGGCGCCCGACAGCGCCTGCTGCGGGGTGAGCGACGGCCGGACGGTGTCCGGGCGCATCACGTTCGTCAGCGGCAGCGGGTGCGAGGTCGGCGGGACGTCCTCGCCGGCCACCTCGGAGACGCGGGCGACCGCGCCGATGATGTCGTCAAGCTGTCCGGCGAAGTGGTCCAGCTCGTCGGCGGACAGCTCCATCCGTGCCAGCCGGCCGAGGTGGGCCACCTCCTCGCGCGTGATGCTCATTCGGTCCTCTGCGGGTGAGACAACGGTGTGGGCCCCAATCCTATGGGGCGCCGCCCCGCGCCCGCGAAGCCGTTCCCCCGCGGGGGGCCCGGGGGGCTCGGGCCTTCACCCCTGGGGGTGCGCCTGCCGCGCGGGACAGGCGTTTTCAGGGGCGCCCGGTGGCGCAGGCTACAGCTGCTCGACCGGCGCGACGGCCGGGACCGTCGAATGTGTGCCCGGCGCGGGCGGAAGGGCGCGGCGGGCGGCGAAGGCGGCGGGGAGAGCGCCCCGCTCGCCCCGGGCGAGGAGCCACTTCGTGGCCTCCTCGGGCGGCATCGCGGCGGCGACCAGCCACCCCTGCACGGCGTCGCACCGCAGGTCCCGCAGCCGCTCCCACGTCTCGTCGTCCTCGACGCCCTCCGCGACGACCATGAGGCCCAGCGAGTGGGCCAGGTCGACCGTGCAGCGCACGATCTCCGCGTCCTCGGCGTCGACGACCAGCCGGGCCACGAACGAGCGGTCGATCTTCAGCTCGCTGACGGGCAGCCGGCGCAGGTGGACGAGCGAGGAGTAGCCCGTGCCGAAGTCGTCGAGGGACATCTTGACGCCGTGTCCGGTGAGCCCGAGGAGGGTGTCCGCGGCGCGCTGCGGATCCTCCAGCAGGACGTGCTCGGTGATCTCCAGCTGGAGGCAGTGGGGCGGCACCTGATGCCGGGCCAGCCGGGCGGCGACCGTGCCGGCGAAGCCGGGGCTGTGGACGTCGCGCGGCGAGACGTTGACGGCGACCGGTACGTCGAGGCCCAGCTCGCGCCAGCGGGCGACCTGGGCGAGCGCGGTGTCGAGCACGTACTCGGTGAGCAGCGGCATCAGGCCGGACGTCTCGGCCATGGTGATGAACTCGTCCGGGCTGACCCGGCCGCGCTCCGGGTGCTCCCAGCGGACCAGGGCCTCCAGACCGGCGACCCGGCCGTCGAAGCGCACCTTGGGCTGGTAGTGGAGCTCGACGTCGCCGGCGTCCAGCGCCCGGCGCAGATCGCCGAGCAGGCCGAGCCGGTCGGGGGTGTTGCCGTCGCGCGTGGCCTCGTAGACCTCGACGCCGCTGCGGTCGCGTTTGGCCTGGTACATCGCCACGTCGGCGCGGCGCAGCAGCCCTTCGGCGTCGAGCGCGTGGTCCGGGAAGACGGCGACGCCCGCGCTGGCCTCCAGCACCAGGGACAGGCCGTCGAGGCTGAGCGGCGTGGCGAGGGCGGCGACCAGGGTGCGGGCGACGCGCTGGGCGCGGGTGGTGGAGTCGCAGCCCGGCAGCAGGACGGCAAACTCGTCACCGCCGAGCCTGGCCGCCTCGGCGCCGCGCGGCAGGGCGGTACGCAGCCGGTCGGCGACCTGGAGCAGCAGCCGGTCGCCGGCGCGGTGGCCGAGGGTGTCGTTGACGGAGCGGAATTTGTCCAGGTCGATGAGGATCAGCCCGACGCGGCCGCAACCGTCCGGCGGGTGCGTGCCCGTGCCGCCGGAGGCGGCAAGGAAGCCGGGCTCGGCGCGCTCGCAGTCCTCCTGCGCGTCGTCCAGCGCGCTCCAGGCGCGCTCCAGCAGCCACTGGCGGTTGGGCAGCCCGGTGAGCGGGTCGCGCAACTGCTCCTCGGCGCGGGCGTGGGCGATCCACAAGGTGGAGTCCAGCGCGATGAGCGGCACCGAGAAGAGCGGCAGCAGCGCCGGCTTGTCGCACGCGACGACCAGGATGAGCGGGGAGATGCCGAGCAGCGCGCAGCCGAGCATGCCCTGCCGCATGAGGGCGGAGCGGGCGACGGTCGGCAGTCCGTCGCCGCGCGCGGCGAAGGCGCACCACAGCAGGGCGCGGGTGGCGGCCAGATACGCCAGCGCGGCGAGCGCGACGATCGGCACGGCGGTCATCGACCAGACCTCGGGGGCCCAGGGGTGCTCGACCGAGGGGTGGGCGCCGCACAGGCTGAGCACGGCGGCTCCGGCGCCGATGCCGAGGATGTCGATGGAGCCGTACAGCGCGGCCTGGCGCCAGCGGTGCCGGCGGGCCGCGCCCACCAGGGTGACCACGGCGAGGCTGACCAGCAGGGCGGACACCCAGCCGTGCACCAGCAGCATGGCGAGCGTGAGGGCGGCGCCGGATCCGGTGCCGCCCCACCAGCGGTCGCGGCCGATGGCCACCAGATGGCCGACGATGATGCCGGTCAGGATCGCGAAGCCCCAGCCTCCGGTGCCGGCGGGGAAGAGCGCGTGGCCGTGCTTGAGCACCCGGCAGATGCCGACGGCCAGGCAGATCGCGGCGGCGGGCGGCGCCGCGGTGCGTACCAGCGAGCGGGAGAGGGACGGGGCGAGGGAGGGCAGCGCGGCGACGGGCGCACGCGGGGGCAGCGGCGCCGCTGCGGCACTCTCCGTCGGATGCATGCCCGTCCCTCTTCCAGCCCGGTGAAGCAAGCAGGTCCCACCGCCCCCTGGCCGCGGAGGAGTTCCGTTACGGCCGGCGGAACGTATCGCCGCGGCGGGGACGCGTCTCAACATTAGGCCGCCGGGCGCCGTCCCGGGCACCGATCGAACGGGGTTGCCCGAATGCGACCAGGCACATCGACGTATTCTGATATAGACCGATCGAGTGACATCTCCGGGCCATTCAGTCGGATTCGGCGGCCTCTCCGGCTGTTCCGGAACCCTCCGCGGCGCCCTCCGCCTCCCCGGTGTCCGTGCTCTCCGCGGGCTCGACGGGATTGACCGCCAGCGTGCGGGCGGCCTCGGGACCGTCCGTGAGCAGCGCGGTGAAGCCCGCCTCGTCCAGGACCGGCACTTTGAGCTGCACGGCTTTGTCGAACTTGGATCCGGGATTGTCACCGGCGACCACGAAGTCCGTTTTCTTGGACACCGAACCGGTGACTTTTGCACCTCGGCTGCCCAGGGCCTCTTTTGCGCCATCCCGGGTATATGCCGAGAGCGTTCCGGTCACGACGACGGTCACCCCTTCGAGTGGCCTCGGCCCTTCGTCCGAGCCCTCCTCGGCGAAGGTGACACCGGCCTCCCGCCACTTGCGGAGGATCTCCTGGTGCCACTCCTCGGCGAACCACTGCTTGACGGACGCGGCGATCGTGGGGCCGACCCCGTCGACCGCGGCCAGCTCCTCCTCGGCCGCGGTCATGATCCGGTCGAGGTCGCGGAACTCACGGGCCAGCGCGGCGGCGGCGACCGGACCCACGTGGCGGATGGACAGCCCGGTGATGACCCGGGCGAGCGGGCGCTCGCGGGCCGCCCGGATGTTGTCCAGCATCGCCAGGGCGTTCTTCTTCGGCTCGCCCTTCTGGTTGGCGAAGAAGGTGACGATCTTGGGCTCGCCCGTCTCCGGATCCCGCTTGGGCAGGCCGCTGTCCATGTCCAGGACGTAGGAGCGGATCGGCAGCAGGCTCTCGATGTCCAGCGAGAACAGGTCGCCCTCGTCCTTGAGCGGCGGCTCGGCGTCCAGCGGCTGGGTCAGCGCGGTCGCCGCGACGTAGCCGAGCGCCTCGATGTCCAGGCTGCGGCGGCCGGCCAGGTAGTAGACGCGCTCGCGCAACTGGGCGGGGCAGTAGCGGGCGTTGGGGCAGCGCAGGTCGATGTCGCCCTCCTTCATCGGCTGCAGCGGGGTGCCGCAGTCGGGGCACTCGGCGGGCATCACGAACTCCCGCTCCGTCCCGTCCCGCAGGTCGACCACCGGGCCGAGGATCTCGGGGATGACGTCGCCGGCCTTGCGCAGCACCACGGTGTCGCCGATCAGGACGCCTTTCTTCTTGACCACGTCCTGGTTGTGCAGCGTCGCGAACTCCACCTCGGAGCCGGCCACCGTCACCGGTTCGACGACCGCGAAGGGCGTGACCCGGCCCGTACGGCCCACCCCGACGCGGATCTCCACCAGCCTGGTGTTGACCTCCTGCGGCGGGTACTTCCAGGCGATGGCCCAGCGCGGCGCGCGCGAGGTCGAGCCGAGCCGGCCCTGCAGCGGGATCTCGTCGACCTTGACGACCACGCCGTCGATCTCGTGCTCCACGTCGAGCCGGTGGTCGCCGTAGTGGGCGATGAAGGCGCGCACCTCGTCGAGGGTGCCGACGACCTTGTTGTGCCGCGCGGTCGGCAGGCCCCATTCGCGCAGCAGCTCGTAGGCGTGCGACTGGCAGTCGATGGTGAAGCCCTCGCGGGCGCCGATGCCGTGCACGACCATCTGCAGCGGGCGGGAGGCGGTGATCCGCGGGTCCTTCTGGCGCAGCGAACCGGCCGCGGCGTTGCGCGGGTTGGCGAACGGCTTGTCACCGGCCTCGACCAGCCGTGCGTTGAGCTCCTCGAACTTCTCGCCGGGGAAGTAGACCTCGCCGCGGACCTCGACCAGCTCCGGGACGCGGTCGCCCGCGAGCCGCTCGGGGATGCCGGCGATCGTCCGGACGTTCGGCGTGATGTCCTCGCCGCTGCGGCCGTCGCCGCGGGTGGCGCCGCGGGTCAGCCGGCCGTTCTCGTACGTCAGGTTGACGGCGAGGCCGTCGACCTTGAGCTCGCACAGGAAGTGGTAGGGGCTGCGGTCGTTGTCCGGCGGGCCCAGCTCGGCGGCGACCCGGTCGGCCCAGGTCGTCAGCTCCTCGTCGGTGAACGCGTTGTCCAGCGACAGCAGCCGCTCGCGGTGCTCGACGGAGGTGAACTCCGTCTCGTACGCACCGGCGACCTTCTGCGTCGGTGAATCCGGGGTGCGCAGCGCGGGGTGCGCGTCCTCGACCGCCTCCAGCCGGCGCAGCAGCCGGTCGAACTCGGCGTCGCTGACGACGGGCGCGTCCCTGACGTAGTAGCGGAAGCGGTGCTCTTCGACCTGCTCGGCGAGGCGCGCGTGCTCCTCGCGGGCCTCCGCCGGAATCTCCGTGTCCTCCACGACCCCGTCCTTCCTCACTACTCAGGGTTGTCGACGAGCGAGCGTGCCGCCTTCGCGCAGTGCACGAGAGCGGCACGGGCGTAGGCCGGTGAGGCCCCCGCCAGACCGCAGGACGGGGTCACGGCGACGGAGGACCCCAACGCCCCCGGTGCCAGCCCCAACCTGCGCCACAACGCCCGAACACCCCTCACGCTACCGGCAGGGTCCGACAATGGGGTGTCAGTGCCCGGCACGACACCGGCCAGCAGCGCGGTGCCCGCCTCGGCGGCCTCGCCCACGGCGTCCCAGTCACGTTCGGTGAGCAGCGCGAAGTCGAAGGACACACCGGCCGCCCCGGCCGCGCGCAGCAGCCCGAAGGGGACGTCCGGGGCGCAGGAGTGGACGACCACCGGGACCCCGGCCGCCGCGACCAGCTCGCGCAGCGTCTGCTCCACGACCGCGCGGTCCACCGTGCGGTAGGTGCGGTAGCCGCTGGCGGTGCGGACCCCGCCGGCCAGCACCGCGGACAGCGAGGGCTCGTCCAGCTGCAGCACCGGCTGCGCGCCCGGCACCCGGCGGCGGACGTCCGCGAGGTGGACCGCCAGGCCCTCCGCGAGCGAGCCGGCCAGGTCGCGGCAGGCGCCCGGATCGCCCAGCGCGGCCTCGCCGTGCCGGGTCTGCACGGACGCCGCGAGCGTCCACGGGCCGACCGCCTGGAGCTTGAGCGGGCCCTCGTGGCCTTGCGTGAACTCCTCCAGGGCGTCCAGGTCCTCCCCGAGCCAGGAGCGGGCCCGCCGGGTGTCCCGGCCCGGGTGGTCGCCGAAGCGCCAGCCGCTGGGCTCCAGGCGGGCGTACAGCTCCGCGAGCAGGCCGACGCTGCGGCCGATCATGTCCGCGCCGGGGCCGCGCGCGGGCAGCTCGGGCAGGAACGGGAGGCCCTGCGGGGCCTCGGTGGCGACGCGGGCCGCCTCGCGGGCGTCGGTGCCGGGCATCGAGCCGACGCCGGTGGCGGTGGCCGGGGGGAGGTGCAGGTCGTGCGTGTCGCTGATCACGCCCGAAGGGTAGCCCGCGGGCCGCGCCTCACCGGCCCGGACGGACGGTGAGGTCGGTCAGCTCGGCGTCCCGCGGGAGGTCGAGGGCGGTCAGGACGGTGGTGGCCACCGACTCCGGGTCGATCCAGCGGGAGGGGTCGTAGGGCTTGCCCTCCTGCTGGTGGACCTTCTGCTGCATGGGTGTCGCGGTGCGGCTCGGGTAGACCGACGTGACGCGGACGCCCGCCGCGTGCTCCTCGGCGCGCAGCGCGTCGGCCAGCGCGCGCAGCCCGAACTTGCTCGCGCCGTACGCGCTCCACTCGCCGCTCACGCTCAGGCCCGAGGTGGAGTTGACGAACACGACGCTGCCGTGGGACAGCCGCAGCTGGGGCAGCAGCAGCCGGGTCAGCTCGGCGGGGCCCATGAGGTTGACGGCGAGCGTCTCCTGCCAGATCTTCGGCGTGAGGTCGCCGACGAGGCCCAGCTCGACCGTGCCGGCGATGTGCAGCAGCGAGTCGAGCCGGTCCGGCGGCGACTGGTGGCCGATCGCCCAGGAGAGCCGGGCCGGCTCGGCCAGATCCCCGACGAGGGTGCGGGCGCCCTCGTGCATCCCGGCGAGCTGCCGGGCCCTGGCGGCGTCCCTGGCCAGCAGCCAGACCTCGTCGCCGCGCTCCAGCAGCCGCCGCGCGACGGCACTGCCGATCCCGGACCCGGCCCCGGTGACCAGATGCACTCGGCTCACAGCTGCTCCTCGATGTAGGCCAGCGCGTCCGCGCCGTCCTGCGCGAAGTGGACGAGCTGGGACAGCGGCAGGGGCAGGAAGCCCTCGGCGTCCATCCTGCGCAGCTGGAGCTCCAGGCCGTCGTAGAAACCGGCGCTGTTGAGGAGGACCACCGGTTTGGCGTGCAGCCCGTGCTTCTTGAGCTCCAGGATCTCGGTCGCCTCGTCGAGCGTGCCCATGCCGCCGACCATCACGACGACCGCGTCGCTGCGGCGCAGCAGCTCGGCCTTGCGCGCGGCGAGATCCGCGGTGACGACCATCTCGTCGGCGTCCTTGCGCGCCTTGTGCTGGAGGAATTCCACCGAGACGCCCACGAGCCGCCCGCCCGCCTCCTGGACGCTGTCGGCGACGACCTTCATCAGGCCGGCCTCGGAGCCGCCCCACACCAGGGTGTGGCCGCCGGCGCCGATCAGCTTGCCGAACTCGCGGGCCGGCTCGGTGTACTGCTCGCCGAGGTCGGCGGCGGACAGGAAGACTCCGATGTTCATGCGCTCACCGCGGGCTTCTCCTCGTGGTACTCGTGATCTTCGTGACGGGCCGCGGCGCGGTCCGTCGTCGCGCGGTCCGTCGTCGCGATGGTGGCCGAGCCCACGACGCGCGTGCCGTCGTAGAGGACCACTGCCTGACCGGGTGCGACACCGCGGACCGGGGCGGCGAAGCGGACGTGCAGCTCGCCCCCGCGGGACTCCGCGGTCACCGCGACGTCCTCGCCGTGGGCGCGCAGCTGCGCGGTGTACGCCGCCGGGCCGGCCGGCGGGGTGCCGCACCAGCGCGGGCGGATCGCCGTGAGCGACATCACGTCGAGCGCCTCGGCGGGCCCGACCGTCACGGTGTTGTCGACCGGTGAGATGTCCAGCACGTAGCGCGGCTTGCCGTCGTCGGCGGGGACGCCGAGCCGCAGGCCCTTGCGCTGGCCGATGGTGAAGCCGTACGCGCCCTGGTGGGTGCCGACCCGCTCGCCGTCCTGGTCGACGATCGCGCCCTCGGCGCTGCCGAGCCGCCGGGCGAGGAAGCCCTGGGTGTCGCCGTCGGCGATGAAGCAGATGTCGTGGCTGTCGGGCTTGCGCGCGACGGCCAGGCCGCGCCGCTCGGCCTCGGCGCGGATCTCGTCCTTGGTGGTCAGGGTGTCGCCGAGCGGGAACATCGCGTGGGCGAGCTGCCGCTCGTCGAGCACACCGAGCACGTACGACTGGTCCTTGGCCGCGTCGCTCGCGCGGTGCAGCTCGCGCGTGCCGTCCGCGCGGGTGACGACCGTGGCGTAGTGGCCGGTGCAGACCGCGTCGAAGCCCAGCGCGAGCGCCTTGTCGAGCAGCGCGGCGAACTTGATCTTCTCGTTGCACCGCAGACACGGGTTCGGGGTGCGGCCGGCGGCGTACTCGCTGACGAAGTCCGCCACCACGTCCTCACGGAAGCGCTCGGCGAGATCCCAGACGTAGAAGGGGATGCCGATGACGTCGGCCGCGCGGCGCGCGTCCCGCGAATCCTCCACCGTGCAGCAGCCGCGGGCGCCCGTGCGGAAGCTCTGCGGATTCGCCGACAGGGCCAGGTGGACACCGGTCACGTCGTGCCCGGCCTCGGCGGCGCGGGCGGCGGCCACCGCGGAGTCGACACCGCCGCTCATGGCGGCGAGCACGCGCAGCCGGCGGGGCTCGGGCTGGGGGAAGTCGTTCACCTGTCCAGGGTAACGGCCCGCTCCCGGCGGGCCTCCTCGTTATCCACAGGCCTGCCGCGGCCCTGGTGCGACCCGTTCCGGATCCGGGCCGCGGAGGCGGAAGAGGCGCGCGGGTCCCGGGCGTTGCACCTCCGGAAGACCCCCGGCAGCCTGTGCGGGACCGCCCGGCGGGGCGGTGGCGCGGCGGACCGCCCCGGGGGGCTGGACAACCGGCGACTACCGATGGGTAACATCGATTCATGGCAGATGCACCGGCCCGCGCGGCCATCGGGGACAGCGAGTTCGACCGCGACACGGCAGTGGTCGCGCGGCCGGACGAGCCGGGCACGTACGACGCCGGGCTCTCCGCGGGCTGGACGATCATCAGGGCCGTCAACGGCGGCTACCTGCTGGCCGTCGTCGCCCGCGCGCTGCGCGCCGCGCTGCCGCACCCCGACCCGCTGACGATCACCGCGCACTACCTGACGGCCTCCGAGCCCGGACCCGCGGTGGTCAGGACGCAGACCGTACGGGCCGGGCGGAGCATGTCCACCGGCCAGGCCTCGCTGTACCAGCGCGACGCCGAGGGCCGCGAGGTCGAGCGGATCCGGGTGATCGCCGGCTACGGCGACCTCGCGGCGCTCCCCGACGACGTCCGCACCTCGGCCAAGCCGCCGCTGATGCCGGCGTACGGCGACTGCGTCGGCTCGCAGGACGCGCCGCCCGGCGCCGGTCCGGTCACCGGCTCCACCGCGATCCTCGACCGGCTCGACCTGCGCCTCGACCCCGCGACCGCGGGCTGGGCGCTCGGGGCGCCCTCCGGCGCCGGCGAGATGCGCGGCTGGCTGGGCCTGGCGGACGGGCGCGACCACGACGCCCTGTCGCTGCTGCTCGCCGTCGACGCCCTGCCGCCGACCGCCTTCGACCTGGGCCTGGCCGGCTGGGTGCCGACGGTCGAGCTGACCGTCCACCTGCGGGCCGTCCCGGCGCCGGGGCCGGTACGCGTGGCCATCTCCACCCGCAACCTGGCGGGCGGGCTGCTGGAGGAGGACGCCGAGGTGTGGGACTCCCAGGACCGGCTGGTGGCGCAGTCCCGCCAGCTGGCACGCGCCCTGCGCGCCTGACCGCGGCACATTGCCGGCCGGCGCGGCCCGTGTGAGATGGCACGCGCACTGTGCCCCTGACCGCGGCACATTGCCGGTCGGTACGGCCCTCGCGGGCTGGTGCGCGT
This sequence comes from Streptomyces sp. NPDC021020, assembly GCF_044333285.1. Classification (NCBI taxonomy): domain Bacteria; kingdom Bacillati; phylum Actinomycetota; class Actinomycetes; order Kitasatosporales; family Streptomycetaceae; genus Streptomyces; species Streptomyces sp. NPDC021020. Next base: position 564,912 of record NZ_JBIRQQ010000004.1, on the reverse strand, counting down.
CCCGCGCGCGCCTGACCCCGGCATATTGCCGTCCGGTACGGCCCTCGTGCCCGGCTCCGCGGGGCGTGCGGAGAGTGCCGGGAGGCGGGCGGCGCGCGGACCGTAGAATCGACGGACCATGGCCTACTTCGATCACGCCGCCACGACGCCCATGCTGCCGGAGGCGGTCGAGGCGCTGACCGCGCACCTCACGGTGACCGGGAACGCCTCGGCACTCCACGCCGCCGGCCGCCGGGCCCGGCGCACGGTCGAGGAATCCCGCGAGGCCCTGGCCGAGGCGCTGGGCGCCCGGCCGAGCGAGGTCGTCTTCACCGGCGGCGGCACCGAGTCGGACAACCTGGCCGTCAAGGGCCTGTTCTGGGCGCGCCGGGCGGCCGATCCGCGCCGGGTCAGGGTGCTGGCGAGCCCGGTGGAGCACCACGCCGTGCTGGACGCGGTGCACTGGCTGGCCGACCACGAGGGCGCGGTCGTGGAGTGGCTGCCGGTCGACTCCTACGGCAGGGTGCACCCGGAGGCGCTGCGTACGGCGCTGGCGGCGCACCCGGACGAGACGGCGCTGGTCACCGTCATGTGGGCGAACAACGAGGTCGGCACGATCCTCCCGGCCGCGGAGCTGGCCGCGGTGTGCGCGGAGTTCGGGGTGCCGATGCATTCCGACGCGGTGCAGGCCTTCGGGCAGGCCGACGTGGACTTCGCGGCCTCCGGCCTGGACGCCATGACCGTGACCGGGCACAAGGTGGGCGGCCCTTACGGGGTCGGCGCGCTGCTGCTGCGCCGCGACGACACCCCCGTGCCGCTGCTGCACGGCGGCGAGCAGGAGCGCAGCCGCTCGGGCACCCTCGACGTACCGGCCATCGCGGCCTTCGCGGCGGCGGGCACGCTCGCGGCGCGGCACCGCACGGAATTCACCGCGCAGGTCGGCGCGCTGCGCGACGAACTGGTGCGCGGGGTGCGGGCAGCGGTGCCGGACGCGGTGCTCAACGGCGACCCGGCCGAGGGGGGCCGGCTCGCCTCGATCGCACATTTCACCTTCCCCGGCTGCGAGGGCGACGCCCTCCTGCTGCTGCTGGACGCGCAGGGCATCGCCTGCTCCACCGGCTCGGCCTGCACCGCGGGCGTCGCCCAGCCCAGCCATGTGCTGCTCGCCATGGGCCGCCCCGCCCCGGACGCCCGCGCGACGCTGCGCTTCTCGCTCGGCCACACCACGACCGCCGGGGAGGTCGCCGAGCTGGTACGGGCGATCGGCCCGGCCGTCGAGCGCGCCAGGACCGCCGGCCAGACCTGACGGAGCCGTCCGCGGGCGGACACACCGTCCCGCCCCGACTCGCCCGACCCGCGGGCAGACGGGCGGCGCGCGCAACGCTACGGTCGGAGCATGGATGATCGGCTCCGCGCGGTCTGCGACCTGATGATGCCCACCGTCCGGGAGATGGCCGGGCTGCACGAGTACGACGGCCGCGTGCAGGACCTCTCCCCCGACGGAATACGCCGCGCCCTTTCCGCGGTCGACACGGCCCGGCGCAATACGCCACGCCTCCCCGACCCGCACGACGAGGCGCACCTGAGCGTCTTCGAGGAGGCCGTACGCGTCCAGTACGGCGAACTGGAGATACACCGGCGCGACCCCTACCCCCATCTGTCCAACCTCGAACTCGCCTGCTACGACCGGGAATACGCCCCCCGCAAGGAGCGCGCCGCGGCGCGCCGCAGGCACCTCGCGCAGTGGCCGGACGCGGTGGACGCCGCCCTGGCCTCGCTCGACCGGGTGAGCGCGCCCGTCGCCTCCGCGCTGCTCGGCTCGGCCCGCGGGCTCGCCTTCGGCCTCGACCCGGACGAGGGTGTGGAGGCCGACGCGCTGGACGCGCACGCCCGGCTGACCGCCCACCTCGAACACGCCGCCGAGCACGGCGACCCCGACCCGCGGCTCGGCGGGCCCGGTCTGGCCGCGCTGATGGGCTCCCAGGAGGGCGTGCGGGTGGACCTGGCGGCCCTGGCCGAGTCGGCGGACCGGGAGCGCGTACGGCTCGGCCAGCTGCTCGCCGACTCCTGCCGCGCGCTCGACCCGCGCCGGTCGGTCGACGACCTGATCCCCGAGCTGCTCGCCGACCACCCGGGCGCCGACGGCGTCATCCCGGCCGCCACCCGGCTCACCGAGGAGGTCATCGCCTTCACCCGCGAGCGGCAGCTCGCCCCCTACCTCGACGGCGAGTGCCTGGTGGGGCCCGCGCCGCCCTCGCGCCGCTGGGCGATGGCCATGATGACGTGGGCGGGCCCCGGCGAGCCCGAGACGCCGTCCTGGTACCACGTGACCCCGCCGGAGCCGGACTGGCCAGCGCAGGAGCGCGAGGAGTGGCTGACGGTCTTCAGCCGCACCAGTCTGCCGTCGATCACCGTGCACGAGGTCGCGCCCGGCCACTTCGCGCACGGCCGCGCCCTGCGCCGGGCGGCGGGCCCGGTCCGCCGGGTGCTGCACAGCCTGGCCTTCTGCGAGGGCTGGGCACATTACGTCGAGGAGGTCTGCCTCGACGAGGGTTTCCGGGCGCGCGACCCGCGCTTCGCGATCGGCGTCGCCCTGGAGGCACTGGTCCGGGTGACCCGGCTGACGTGCGCGATCGGGCTGCACACCGGGGCGATGGACGTGGCAGAGGCCACGCATCTGTTCGTGCGCGACGCGCATCTGGCCCCCGCGGGGGCCGCCTCGGAGGCGCGCCGCGGGACCTTCGACGCCGGATACGGGCGGTACACGTGGGGGAAGCTGGAGATCATGCGGGCCCGCGAGCGCGCGGAGCGCTCGCCGGGCTTCTCGGTGCCCGGCTTCCACGCCCAGCTGCTCGCGCTCGGCGCGCCGCCGCTGGGCCTGCTGGACGCCGGAGCGCGGGCGTAGGGGGCCTCGCGGCCCCGGCGCTCAGTAGCGCGGCGGCGGGCCCCAGGCGGGCGGGCTGCTGAAGGCGTCGCGGTCGAAGACGGGCTGGGCGTTGGCGCGCAGCCACATCGCCACCGGGTCGTGCGGGTCGGACATGGCGACCGTCGAGACCGGCAGGCCCTCCGGGACGCCGGGCACGGCCTGCTGCATCATCAGCCGTACGGCCTCCACCGCCTGCGGCGAGGAGTCGTAGACCTCGACGCCGATCGCGAGGTACGCCTCGCCGAGCGCGGGCTGCACCCACGCCTGCCGCAGCGCGCGTACCGCGGGCGTACGCTGCGCCGCCGTGGCCAGCAGCGCGTAGAACTGCGGCATCTGCACCGTCGGCTCGCCGATCCGCAGCGGGCCCGCGGGCAGCAGGTCCAGGCCCGCGGCGATCCGGCGCAGGTCGGGCCAGGGGATGCCGACGCCGCCGCCGGGGGCGTGCGGGTTGAGCCACAGGCCGCAGTGGTCCGGGAAGAGGGCGAGCGCGATGTCCCGGCCCGCGGCGACCTCGTGCTCGCGGTTCCAGCCGCTGGCGGCCAGCTCGCGCGGGGAGGTGCAGCACGGGGCGTAGCGGTGGCCGGAGACCTCCATCGCCGCGTACTGGGCGTCGGGGGTGCCGGGCGCGCCCTGCCACAGCAGCATCCAGACCTGGCCGTCGGCCAGCGACGCGAGCAGGTTCTCGTATGCGTCGTAGCGGCCCGGCGCCACCTGGAGCAGCATCTGCTCCACATGGCCGGCCGCCGCGCCGCCGTGCGCGCCCGCGATCACGTCGGACCGCCCCTTTCCCGTCTGTTCGTCTTACGCCGTCATTACGCCATCAAATCAGGTCGGCTCTGGCCGGTGGAACGCTGACCGACTCAAGCGGCACGGACTAAATGGCTCGTATACGGCTCGTATACGCCCGCACCGGGCATCTGCCGGAGTCAGTCCCGGGCGTAGAAGGGCCGGACGGTCTCCAGCATCCAGTCGGCCACCGGGTCCTGGGCCACGTCGAGCAGGATCAGATGGACCGGCCAGGGCAGCGGCGCGGCGCCCAGCGCCCGGCCGAGCGCGTCCATGGCGGCGGCGCGGTCGCTCTCCTGCCAGCCGTCCAGCTCGACGCCGACGAAGAGCGCGGGGGGCTCCTCCTCGACCGCGGCCATGGCGCGGCGGGCGCTCAGCACCACGGGGGTGACGGCGTACTCGGCGGCGGCGATGGCCAGGAAGTCGACCGGCTCCTCGTCCGGCGCGGGCTCCCACAGCCGCACCCGGGCCCCGCCGGGGACCTGCTCCCCGAACGCCCCGGGCGGCCGGGACCCGCGGCACAGCTCGGCGACCGCGGCGGGCGGCAGCGGCACCCCCACGGCCCCGCCGGGGTTGACGGCGATACCGACCATCGGGGGCAGGCCGCGGGCGAAGTCGCGGACCGGCGCGACCGTGCAGGACATGCCCTCGGCGGCGAGCCGGTACTGCTGCTCCGAGCTGAAGACGGGCACATAGGGCGCGCCGCCCAGCTCCACGGTGGGCAGGTCGAGGTCGGTGGACGCGGCCGATCCGCCGTTGGGCAGCGGCACCCACACGTGGGAGCGGCCGAGTACCTCCAGCAGCCGGGGGGTCGCGGCGGGATTGCCGAGGCTGGCCGCGAGCACCTCCTCCAGCTCGTTCGCCGGCCATATGTACGGTGCCGGATTGTCCATGTCCATCCTCGTCCGCGCTGTGTGCCGCCGTCGGCGGCACCCGTTGCCTGCCCGGAAACCCTATCGGCTGGCCGCCACGCCCGCCCGGGCATGCGATGATGGCGGCGCGTACCGTCGGCGGGAAGGGCGTGACCTGCGCCGACGGCACGAGCAGCACCCACAATTCGCATAGCGGCCGTTTGGAGGCCGCGCGGGAGAGTTCCGCCCCACCGGACGACGGCGGGGGCCGGGCGCCGAAGGAGCAAGTCCTCCCTTGAATCTCTCAGGCACAGATACCGCGCGGACGAGGCAGATCTGAAAAGCGGGCGGGCCGCGTTCACCGGTCCCGCCCCACCCAAGGTGCAAGCCGGGGCCCGCAGGGTCACGGTGAACCTCTCAGGTTCCGATGACAGATGGGGAGGCCGGGGTCAGCCCCGGCCGGCAGTCCACGACCCGTCCGCCGCTTTTGGGAGCACCTTCGATGAGCGCAGCACCGAGCCCTTCCCCCGCCGCACCGCGCCGCACCGCGCTCGACGCGGTCCACCGCGCGCTGGGCGCCACCATGACCGACTTCGCCGGCTGGGACATGCCGCTGCGGTACGGCAGCGAGCGCGAGGAGCACCAGGCGGTGCGCACCGCCGCCGGGCTCTTCGACCTCTCCCACATGGGCGAGATCACCGTGACCGGCCCGCAGGCCGGGCAGGCGCTGGACCACGCCCTGGTGGGCCACCTGTCGGCCCTCGCGGTCGGCCGGGCCCGCTACACGATGGTGTGTGCCCCGGACGGCGGCATCCTGGACGACCTGATCGTCTACCGGCTCGGCGAGGAGCGCTACCTCGTCGTGGCCAACGCCTCCAACGCCCAGACGGTGCTGGACACCCTCGCGCTGCGGGCGGCGGACTTCGACGCGACCGTGGCCGACGACCGGGAGGCGTACGCGCTGCTCGCCGTGCAGGGCCCCGAGGCGCCCGGCATCGTCGGGTCGCTGACCGACGCGGATCTGCCGGGCCTGCGCTACTACGCGGGGCTGCCGGGCACGGTCGCGGAGGTGCCGGCGCTGATCGCGCGCACCGGCTACACCGGCGAGGACGGCTTCGAGCTCTTCGTGGCGCCCGCGGACGCCGAGAAGCTGTGGGCGGCGCTGCTGGCGGCCGGGGCGGAGGCCGGGCTCGTGCCGTGCGGCCTGTCCTGCCGCGACACGCTGCGCCTGGAAGCCGGTATGCCGCTGTACGGGCACGAGCTGACGGCGAACGTGACGCCTTTCGACGCCGGGCTCGGGCGCGTCGTGAAGTTCGACAAGCCGGGCGACTTCGTCGGCCGCGAGGCGCTGCTCGCCGCGGCGGCACGCGCCGCCGAGCAGCCGCCGCGCACGCTCGTCGGGCTGGTCGCCGAGGGCCGCCGGGTGCCGCGCGCGGGCTACACCGTCACCGGCCCGGACGGCGCGGTCGTCGGCGAGGTGACCTCGGGAGCCCCGTCGCCGACGCTCGGGGCGCCCATCGCGATGGCGTACGTCGACGAGTCCGCCGCCGCGCCCGGCACGCCGGACATCGCCGTCGACATCCGGGGCAGCCGGGAGCCGTACCGGGTCGTGGCACTGCCCTTCTACCGCCGCGAGCGCTGAGCCGGCGGGTGACGAGAGTTATCCACAGGCTGCCGCGCCGCCTCCACCAGCAACCCTTCGTATCCGGGAGAATTCCGTCATGAGCATCAATCCTGAGCACCTGCGCTACAGCAAGGAGCACGAGTGGGTCTCGCCCGCCGAGGGCGGGGTGTCCACCGTGGGCATCACCTCGCACGCCGCCGACGCGCTCGGTGACGTCGTCTTCGTCCAGCTGCCCGAGGCGGGGGCGACGGTCACCGCGGGCGAGACCTGCGGTGAACTGGAGTCCACCAAGTCCGTGAGCGAGCTGTACGCCCCGGTGTCCGGCGAGGTCACCGAGGTCAACCAGGACGTGGCCGACGATCCCTCGCTGGTCAACTCCGCGCCCTTCGAGGGCGGCTGGCTGTTCAAGGTGCGGGTCGCCGACGAGGACGCGGAGCTGCTCACCGCTGCCGAGTACGACGACTTCACCGCGGCCTGAGCCGTCGCCCCCACCCCGTACCCGAGGGAAGATCCCATGTCGCTCCTGAACCAGTCACTGCACGATTTCGACCCCGAGGTCGCCGCCGAGGTCGACGCCGAGCTGCGCCGCCAGCAGTCCACCCTGGAAATGATCGCGTCGGAGAATTTCGCGCCCGTCGCGGTCCTCGAAGCCCAGGGCTCGGTGCTGACCAACAAGTACGCCGAGGGCTATCCCGGGCGCCGCTACTACGGCGGCTGCGAGCACGTCGACGTCATCGAGCAGCTGGCGATCGACCGGATCAAGGCGCTCTTCGGCGCCGAGGCCGCGAACGTCCAGCCGCACTCGGGTGCCCAGGCGAACGCCGCCGCGATGTTCGCCCTGCTCAAGCCGGGCGACACGATCCTCGGCCTGGATCTGGCGCACGGCGGGCACCTGACCCACGGCATGAAGATCAACTTCTCCGGCAAGCTCTACAAGGTCGCCGCCTACCACGTCGACGCCGAGACCGGCCGGGTCGACATGGACGAGGTGGAGCGGCTGGCCAAGGAGCACCGGCCGCAGCTGATCATCGCCGGCTGGTCGGCGTATCCGCGGCAGCTGGACTTCGCGGCCTTCCGGCGGATCGCGGACGGGGTCGGCGCGTACCTCATGGTCGACATGGCGCATTTCGCCGGGCTGGTCGCGGCGGGGCTGCACCCCTCGCCCGTCCCGCACGCGCACGTCGTGACGACCACGACGCACAAGACGCTCGGCGGTCCGCGCGGCGGCGTGATCCTGTCCACCGCCGACCTGGCCAAGAAGATCAACTCCGCGGTCTTCCCCGGCCAGCAGGGCGGCCCGCTGGAGCATGTGATCGCCGCCAAGGCGGTGGCCTTCAAGGCCGCGGCGACCGAGGAGTTCCGCGGCCGCCAGGCACGTACGCTGGAGGGTGCGGTCATCCTCGCCGAGCGGCTGGGCCGGGAGGATCTCGCGGCGGTCGGCGTCAAGGTGCTGTCCGGCGGCACGGACGTCCACCTGGTGCTGGTCGACCTGCGCGACTCCGCCCTCGACGGGCAGCAGGCCGAGGACCGGCTGCACGACGTCGGCATCACGGTCAACCGCAACGCGATCCCGAACGACCCGCGCCCGCCGATGGTCACCTCGGGGCTGCGGATCGGCACCCCGGCGCTGGCCACCCGCGGCTTCGACGCCGACGCCTTCCGGGAGGTGGCCGACATCATCGCGGCCGCCCTCCAGCCGGTCTTCGACGCCGACAGCCTGCGGGGCAGGGTGAGCGCGCTCGCCGAGCGCTTCCCGCTCTACCCCGGGCTCGGCGCCTGACCGCCCGCGGCCGCGGGGCCCACCCGCCCCGCGGCCGCGGACCCGTACCACCCGGCAGCAGCCCGCGGACAACGGCGTCCGCGGTGACCAGGGAGCACACGAATGGCCATCTCCGTATTCGACCTCTTCTCCATCGGCATAGGCCCCTCCAGTTCGCACACGGTGGGCCCGATGCGCGCTGCCCGGATGTTCGCGCAGCGGCTGAAGAACGAGGACCTGCTCACCGCGACCGCCGGCGTCCGGGCGGAGCTGTTCGGGTCGCTCGGTGCGACCGGCCACGGGCACGGCACCCCCAAGGCGGTGCTGCTGGGCCTGGCCGGCCACTCCCCGCGCACGGTCGACGTCGAGACCGCCGACGACGAGGTGGCCGCCGTGCACACCACCCGGCGGCTCGCGCTGCTCGGCGCGCACGAAGTGCCCTTCGACCCGGCGGCCGACCTGGTGCTGCACCGCCGCCGCTCGCTGCCCTACCACGCCAACGGCATGACGCTCACCGCCCGCGGGCACAGCGGTGAGGTGCTGCTCGCCAAGACGTACTACAGCGTCGGCGGCGGCTTCGTCGTCGACGAGGACGCGGTCGGCGCCGACCGCATCAAGCTCGACGACACGGTGCTGCGCCACCCCTTCCGCACCGGCGACGAACTGCTGCAGCGCTCCCGCGAGACCGGCCTGTCGATCTCCGCGCTGATGCTGGAGAACGAGAAGGCCTGGCGCACAGAGGCCGAGATCCGCACCGGCCTGCTGGAGATCTGGCACGTCATGCAGAGCTGCGTGGACCGGGGCCTGTCCCGCGAGGGCATACTCCCCGGCGGCCTGAAGGTGCGCCGCCGCGCGGCGGTCTCGGCCCGCCAGCTGCGCGCGGAGGGCGACCCGGCCGCGCACGCCACCGAGTGGCTGACCCTCTACGCGATGGCGGTCAACGAGGAGAACGCCGCGGGCGGCCGCGTCGTCACCGCCCCCACCAACGGCGCCGCCGGCATCATCCCGGCCGTCCTGCACTACTACCAGCGCTTCGTCCCCGGCGCCGACGACGACGGCATCGTCCGCTTCCTCCTCGCGGCGGGCGCCATCGGCATGCTCTTCAAGGAGAACGCCTCGATCTCCGGCGCCGAGGTCGGCTGCCAGGGCGAGGTGGGCTCCGCCTGCTCCATGGCCGCGGGCGGCCTCGCCGAGATCCTCGGCGGCACCCCGGAACAGGTCGAGAACGCCGCGGAGATCGGCATGGAGCACAACCTCGGCCTGACCTGCGACCCGATCGGCGGCCTCGTCCAGATCCCCTGCATCGAGCGCAACGGCATGGCGGCGGTCAAGGCCGTGACGGCGGCGAAGATGGCGATGCGCGGCGACGGCCGCCACCATGTGTCCCTCGACAAGGTCATCCGCACGATGAAGCAGACCGGCGCCGACATGAAAGTCAAATATAAGGAGACCGCCCGCGGCGGCCTCGCCGTCAACGTCATCGAGTGCTGAGCGCACACCGCCGTACATGACGACCGAGCACGAGTCCCGTGGCTGATCCGGCCGCGTCGGACGAGCAGCTGGCCGAGGTCTCCGGACAGACCGTCTCCGCCATCACCGACCAGGTGATGGAGGGCGTGGCCGAATGGCAGGACCGGCCGCTCGAGCGCCATCGTGCAAACGTGCACCGTCCACCTCCTGCACAGCAGTTTCCGCTACGCGGCCCGCCAGGACTGGGACAGGATCGCCAAGGCGCTCGAGCCCGTCTGCACCGCACCGAACGAGGGCGCGGCAGCCGAATGCTTCGGAGAGTTCCAGGGCTGCCGCCCCCGGCACGCAGGCCCAGCACGCCGTCGTCACCGACAGGACCACCGCGCTCGTCACCCTGGGCGTGCCCCGGGCGGACGCGCCGTCAGTCCGCCGTTTCCGCGAGGAGCCGGACCGCCTCCTCCTCGGACAGTGCGTCCAGCTCCGCCAGCAGCCGGTCCTCCAGGGCCCGCGCCACGCCCGCCACCGTGCCTTGGTCGAAGAGGGTGCGGATGGGCAGCTCGACCTCGGTCGCGGTACGGATCCGGGCGACCACCCCGACCGCGAGCAGCGAGTGGCCGCCCAGCGCGAAGAAGTCGTCCAGCGCGCCCACCGCCGGGAGGCCCAGCACCTCCGCGTAGATCCCGGCCACCAGCCGCTCGGTGTCGGTGCGCGGCGCGACGTCCTGCCCGGAGCGGACCGGCGCGGGCAGTGCCGCGCGGTCCAGTTTGCCGTTCGGCGTGAGCGGCAGCGCCGCCAACTCCACCCAGATGTCGGGCACCAGATGCGGCGGCAGGACCGCGCGCAGTTCGTCCGGCAGGGTGCCGGCGGGGCCGACGGTGTAGCCGGCCAGGGTCTCGCCGTGCACCGCGACGGCGCCGCGACCGCCGAGCCTGGCCTCGATCTCGCCCGGCTCGATACGGAAGCCGCGCAGCTTGACCTGCTCGTCGAACCGGCCGAGGAACTCCAGGTCGCCGTCCGGGCGCAGCCGGGCCCGGTCGCCGGTGCGGTACAGCCGCTCGCCGTCGACCCGCACGAACCGCTCCGCGGTCAGCTCGGGCCGCCCCAGGTAGCCGTCGGCCAGGCCCGCCCCGCCGACGCACAGCTCACCCGGTGTGCCGGGCGGCACCGGCTCGCCGTGCGGGCCGCGCAGCAGCACCCGGGTGCCGCTGAGGGGCCGTCCGATCGGCGGCGGGCCCGGCGCGGTGGGCTCGCCGGTGAGGTCGGCGGCGGTGCAGACGACGGTCGCCTCGGTCGGGCCGTACGTGTTGACAAGCCGCACCCGGTCGCCGAACCGTTCGCGCCAGCGGGCGACCGCGGCCTCGTGCACCTGCTCGCCGCCGAGGATGACCAGCCGCAGGGTGTCGGGCCACGGGACGTCGTCGATGCTCTCGACGAGGTGGTGCCAGTACGCGGTCGGCAGGTCGAGGACCGTGACACCGTCGAGGTGCTCGGGCAGCGTGACCGCGCCGTCGGGGAGCAGCTCCAGCCGGGCGCCGGAGGCGAGCGTCGGGAAGATCTCCTCGGCGTGGGTGTCGAAGCTCAGCGCCGCGAACTGCACGACCCGGTCGGTGGGCCGCAGCTCGTACGCCTCGCGCATCCAGGCGACGCGGGCCGCCAGCGCGCCGTGGCCGACCAGCACGCCCTTGGGCACGCCGGTGGAGCCCGAGGTGTAGATGACGTACGCGGCGCCGGCGGGGACCGCCGTGCCGCCGGGTACGGGGCGCGGGCCCTCGGGGGTGAGGACGGTGCGGGCGCCGCTGTCCCGCACCATGTGCGCGAGGCGCTGCTCGGGGTAGTCGGGGTCGAGCGGCAGGTAGGCACAGCCCGCACGCCAGACGGCGAGCAGCGCGGCGATCGCGTCCGGGCAGCGGCCGAACCGGACGCCGACCACCGCCCCGCCCGCCGGCAGTCCCTCCGCCAGCTCGGCCACCCGCGCGTCCAGCTCGGCGTACGTCAGCTGCTCCGCCCCGCAGCCGACGGCCACCCGGTCGGGGAACTCGCGCACCGCGCGGGCGAACAGCTCGGGAACGGCCGGCGTGGCGGCGAGCGGCGGGCCCTCCAGGGACGACGCGTCGTCGGGGCTGCCCGCGTCGAGGATCGGCAGCGCGGAGACCGGGCTGCCGGTGCTGCCGGGGAAGGCGCGCAGCAGGCGGGCGAACCGTTCGGTCAGCAGCTCCATCCGCCGCGCGCCGAACACCTCGGCGTCGTACACCAGCGACAGCCGCATCCCGGGCCCGTCGTGCCACGCCTCCAGCATCAGGTCGAACTTGGCCTGCTCGAAGCCCCCGTCGAGGTCGGTGGTGCGCAGCCCGGCGAAGTCGCCCTCGCCGTGCTCCTCGCCCTCGGTGTGCAGGATCGCCATGGTCTGGAACAGCGGGTTGCGTGCCGGGTCGCGGACCACGCGCAGCCGGGTTGCCAGCTCCTCGAAGGGGATGCCCTGGTGGGTGAAGGCATCCAGCACGTCGTCCCGGGTCCGGTCGAGGAGCTCGGCGACGGTGGGGTCGGCGGACAGGTCGCCGCGCAGCACCAGCACCTCCGTGAGGTAGCCGATGGCGGGCTCCAGCTCCAGCCGGTCCCGGCCGGCCGTCACGGTGCCGACGAGGACGTCCGTGTCGCCGGTGTGCCGGGACAGCAGCGCCTCGAACGCGGCGAGCAGCACCATGAACATCGTGGCCCGGTGCTCGCGGCCCAGCCGGGTGAGGGCGGCGGTCTCCGCCGCGTCCAGCCGGAAGGCGGTCAGGGCGCCGCGGCGCCGGGGGACCGCGCCGCGCGGGCGGTCCTGCGGGAGGGCCAGCGGGGTGGGGTCGGCCAGCCGGCGGAGCCAGTGGTCGAGCGCGCCGCCGGTGTCCTGCTGCCGCAGCCACAGCGCGATGTCGCCGAACTGCACAGGCAGCGGCGGCAGTTCGCGCCCCGAGTAGAGGGCGGCGAGTTCCCGGTGCAGCAGTTCCAGCGACCAGCCGTCGCCGAGAATGTGGTGCATCACCACGCACAGCACGTGCTCCTGCCCGCCCGTACCGACCCGGATCAGCGCGGCGTGCCACGGGGGCGCCGCGCCGAGGTCGAACGGCGTGTTGGTACGCGCCCCGACCGCGGCGAGCGCGGCCTGCTCGTCGGCGGCGGCCAGCAGCTCGACCGGCACCGGCGCCGGTGGTACCACGACCGCGGCCGCCGCCCCGTCGACCTCCGGGAAGCTGGTGCGCAGGATCTCGTGCCGCGCGGCCACCCCGTCGAGCGCGCGGTGCAGCGCGGCCTCGTCCAGCGGGCCGCGGAACCGCTTGACCATCCACATGTTGTACGAGGCGTCGTCCGGGTCCAGCCGGTGCATGAACCACAGCCGCTCCTGCGCAGGGGACAGCGGCGCACGGGTGCCGGCGGGGCGCGGCACGGGGGCGGCGGTGGCGCCGGGCGCGGCCGACTCCACCAGCCGGGCCAGCTGTTCGACGGTCGGGTTGCGGAAGATGTCGGCGACCGGCACGCGCACACCGATCCGCGCCGAGAGCCGGGCGGTGAGCATGGCGGCGCGCAGCGAGTGGCCGCCGAGGGCGAAGAAGTCGTCGTCGGCGTGCACCGCGCCGACCTCCAGGACCTCGCCGAGGAGTTCGGCGACCAGGCGCTCTGCGGGGGTGCCCGGCGGCCGGCCGCCGCCGGCCGGCTCGTCGCCGGCGGACGGCAGCGCCTTGCGGTCCACCTTGCCGTTGGGCGTGAGCGGCAGGGCGTCCAGCAGGACGTAGCGGGCGGGCACCAGGTAGCCGGGGAGCAGCCCGGCGAGGTGCGCGCGCAACCGCTCGCCCGAGGTCCCGGCGCCCGGATCCGAGCCGGCGACCCAGTACGCCACCAGGCTCTCGTCCCGCACCACGACCGCGGCCTGCCGCACCCCCGGGTACGACTCCAGGGCGGCGGCGACCTCGCCCGGCTCGATGCGGTGGCCGAGCAGCTTGACCTGGTCGTCGGAGCGCCCGAAGAACTCCAGGGTGCCGTCGGCGAGCCGGCGTACGACGTCGCCGGTGCGGTAGACGCGCTCGCCCTCCCGCTCGACGAAGCGCTCGGCGGTCAGGTCGGGGCGGCCGTGGTAGCCGTCGGCCACCCCGGCGCCGCCGATGAGGAGTTCGCCGGGGACGCCGACGGGCGCGGTGGCGCCGAGCGGATCGACGACGTGCACGGTGGTGTTGGCGAGGGGGGAGCCGATGGTGACCCGCACGGGGTTCTCCGGCACCTCCCACACGGTGGACCAGACGGTGGTCTCGGTGGGCCCGTAGACGTTCAGCAGCCGCCGGGCGCGCGCCCGCAGCTCCTGGGCCAGCTTCAGCGGCAGCGGCTCCCCGCCGGACAGCGCGGTCACCGGGGGAAGGTCACCGGTGAGCAGCACCCGCCAGCCGGACGGCGTGGCCTGGACGTGGGTGACGCCCGCGGCGCGCACCAGGGCCGCCAGCGCGTGCCCGTCCCGGGAGGCCGCGGCGTCCGCGACGACCACCCGGCCGCCGGTGACGAGCGGCAGGAACAGCTCCAGGGCGGAGATGTCGAACGACAGCGAGGTCAGCGCCAGCCACCGGTCCTCCGCCGTGGACCCCAGCACCTCCCGCATGGCGAACAGCAGGTTGGCGAGCGCCCGGTGCGGGACCACCACGCCCTTGGGGTTCCCCGTGGACCCGGAGGTGTACAGGACGTAGGCGGCGTCGTCGGGCCCCGGGCGGTGTACCGGCGACAGTGCCGCGTCGTCGTCCGGCGCGCCCGCGCCGCCCGCGCCGCCCGTGTCATCCGCGCCGTCGAGCAGCCGGTCGACGTCGGCGTCGGTCAGCGCGGGCGCCGCCCCGCTGTCCCGCACGACGTGGGCCACCCGCGCCTCGGGGTACTCCGGGTCGATCGGCACGTAGGCCGCGCCGGTCATCGCCACGCCGAGCAGCGCGACGACCGTGCGGGCGCGGCGGGAGCCGAGGACGGCGACCCGTGAGCCGCGGCCCACCCCGTCCCGCCGCAGCGCGGAGGCGAGGCGGGCCGCGCCGGCGACGAGGCCGCGGTACGTCAGCACGTCCGTGCCGCACACCACGGCGACCGCGCCGGGAGCGGCCGCGGCGCGGGCCAGCACCAGGTCGACGAGGGTCCCGGGCGGCGGCTCCGCGGCGGGGCCGTTCCAGGACCGCAGCAGGGCGCGTTCGGCGGGCGGCAGCAGGTCGAGGCGGCCGACCCGCTGCCCGGGGTCGGCCACGATCGACGTCAGCAGCTGCCGGTAGCGGTGGGCGATGCGCTCGGCGGTCCCGGCGTCGAACAGGTCGGTGCTGCGGATGAACATCGCCTGGAGCGAGCCGTCCGGCTGCTCGTACAGGTCGAGGGACAGGTCGCACCGGGCCGAGTGCCAGCCCAGCGGGTAAGGCTCGCTGGCGACCCCGGGCAGCGGGTCAGCGACGTGGTTCTGGCTGTGCAGCGAGAACAGCGCCTGGAACAGCGGCGTCCTGCTGAGGTCGCGCTCCACGTCGAGGGCCTGGACCAGGCGCTCGAACGGCACATCCGGGTGCGAGAGGGCGCCCAGCACCTCACGCCGGGTGGCGCGCAGCAGGTCGGTGAAGGCGGGGTCGGCGGACAGGTCGCAGCGGGTCACCAGCGTGGTCGTCAGGAAGCCGACGACGCGGGCGAGTTCCGGCCTGGCGCGGGTCGCGGCGGGGGTGCCCACGCAGAACTCCGGCTGCCCGGAGTGCCGGGAGAGCAGCACGTGGTAGGCGGCGAGCAGCACCATGAAGGGCGTGCAGCGGGCTCGGCGGGCCAGCTCGTGCACGCCGGCCACCAGCTCGGCCGGCAGCTCGATCCACACGTCGGCGCCGGCGGAGGTGCGCTCGGCGGGGCGCGGCCGGTCCGTCGGCAGTTCCAGGTCGGGGACGCCCGCGAGCCGTTCGACCCACCAGCCGAGGTCGGCGGGCTCCTCGTCGGCGGCGGCCAGCTCGCTGAACTGGAGCGGCGGGGGCGGCAGCGGGCGGCCCGCGTAGTGGTCGGCCACCTCGTCCCAGATGATGTTCAACGACAGGCCGTCGCCGTTGATGTGATGCATGACCAGGCACAGCACGAGGTCGTCCGGCGCCGTCCGCACCAGCGTCACCCGGAACGGCGGTTCCGCGAGGAGGTCGAACCGCCGGTCGGCGCACGCGGTGAGGATCCGGACGGCGTCCTCGGGGGTGGCCGGGTCGATCAGCTCCACGGTGACCGGGGCCGGGGCCTCGACGATCGCCCGCGGCTGCCCGTCCGACTCGGCGTACCGGGTGCGCAGCGCGTCATGACGTGCCACGACGGCGCTGAACGCCGCCTCCAGTGCGGGCAGATCGGGCTCGCTGCGCAGCCGGTAGGCGTAGACGATGTTGTTGACCGGATCGTCCGGGTCGAACTGGTGGAGGAACCACAGGCGTTGCTGGCCGACCGAGAGCGGTCCGCTCCGCACCGGCTCCGACGTGCGCTCCTGCATGGCCTCTTCCCCCGTTGCCGTGCACCAGCCGCGGGCGGCCGTCCACCTGTCCGGGCGCTCATACCAGCAGCCGCCGGTCCCCGCGGTCAAGGGCGTCAAGGCCCATTGACACCCCGATCGGACGGCTGGAAAACTGACGCCCGCTTACCGTCCCGATTGGTACATACCACTCGTCTCCGCCGTTACCGCCATGCACCCGCCGTTCCCGGACGGCATGGCGCCCCCACCGAGAGAGCGAGCACCTCCGTGACCGACGACGTGGCTGCCGGGGACCGTCCGGCGCGCCGTCGCACGCTCGCGTTCGGGCCCGCCGTCCCGCGCGACACCGCGACCGGCGCGGCGCCCCGCTCGGCCGGCATCTCCGCGACCGGCCCGCTGACCTGGGGCCAGGAGTACATGCGCACCCTCATGGAGGAGATGAGCCCGCAGAACGACCCGTTGAACGAGCGGTTCTCGCTGACGCTGCGGGCCGGCCTCACCGAGGACGAGGTCCTCGACGCGCTGGCCGACCTGCTGGACAGCTACGAGGCGCTGCGCACCACCTACACGGTCACCCCCGAAGGACCCGCGCAGCAGGTGTGGGAGAGCGGCCGGCTGGACGTCGAGGTACTCGACGCCACCGCCACCACCGCCGCCGAGACCACCTCGCGGGCCATGGACGCGCTCGGCGGCCGGGAGTTCGACATCGCCGGGGAGTGGCCGCTGCGCCTCGCGCTCGTCACGGTCGACGGCGCGCCCCGGCACATCGCCTTCGTCCTGTGCCACCTCGCCGCGGACTTCGCGGGCATCGTGTCGATCTTGTACCACCTGCAGGTGCTGGCCTCCCGGCCGCCGGACCCGGGCCACGTCCCGCCGAGCCGGTACCGGATGCTGGACGAGGCGGCCTGGGAGCGCTCGCCGGCGGGCGTCCGCGCGGGCACGCGCGCCGTCGCGCACCACGAGCGGACGTACTCCGCCATGCCGCGGACCATGCTGTTCCGCCCGGTCGCCGACGTGGAGCGGCCCCGCTACCGCTACCTCACCTTCAACTCGTGGGCCCTGGCCATGGCCCTGCCCGCGCTCGCCGCCCGGTACCGCACGAGCCCGGCCACCGTGCTGTGGGCGGGCTTCGCCGCGGTCACCGGGTTCGTCGCGGACCTGCCGCACGCCTTCCTCGCACTGACCGTCGGCAACCGCACGAAGCCCCGGCTGAGCGGCGCCGTCGGCATGTTCAACCAGGACGCCCCGGCCTGGGTCGACCTCACGGACGCCTCGATCGGCGACGTCGTCCGCCGCGCCACCCCGGTGGTCTTCCAGGCCGGCCGCTTCGGGGCCTACCCGCCGGCCGACCTGGTGGCGGCCAGGCAGCGGGTCGAGCACCGGCGCGGCATCGTGCTCGACCTGTCCTGCTCGCTCAACTTCCGGGAGACAGCCGCGCCGCTCGGCCCCGTCCACGAGATGCCCACCGCCGCCGAGCTGGCCCGGGCCGAGGCGCGCACCCGGTGGGGGTGGGTCGACGGCACCGACAACAGCACCAGCTCGTACTTCGTCTTCGCCGACAGCCGGCCCAAGCGGCTCACCCTGTCCATGACGATCGACTCCGCGCTGCTGCCCCCGGACGAGGCGGTCGGCCGGCTGCGCGCGATGGAGCGCGTGCTGTGCGCCTCCGTCACGGAGGACTTCGGCGTCGCCGACATCGGCGCGCGCACCGGCCTGGCGCCGGACGCGCGGGACGCCGACTGGTGCCTGACCGAGAGCGGCTGGGCCCACGTCCCGGGCGTGGCGGACCTGGTGCGCCGGGCCGCGGGCACCCCGCAGGCGGCCGTGCTCCCCGTCCCCTCCGCGGCGGGCACGCGGCTCGTCGCCCACCTCGACGGCGCCCGCGGCGGCCTCGACCCGTCCCGGCTGCACGAGGCGTGCCTGGCCGCACTCCCCGCCCTGCCGCAGGTACGGACGGTCCTCGCCCCTGCCGAGTACGTGGTCCACGCGGGCGCGCCGGCCCGCCTCACCGACCCGGCGGCGTGGCAGGCACTCCCCGTGCTCGGGCGGGGCACCGGCCGCACGGACGCCGCACAGCGCCCTCAGGCGGCGGTCTCCCGGGCCTCGTGACGCCGCCCCGCCGGGGTCGCGGCCGCCCGCCGTCCGTACCGGCGCTGCGGCAGAAAGCCGGTCGAACCCACGTATCGCCCCCAGGAAGCGTCGCGAGTACGGATGCCCTCACCGGCGCCGAGATGCGGGCGAGCTTCGTCAACTGCTCCAAGGGCGAGGCCGGGCGCGTCGACCTCCCCCGGGACCTGGCCCGGCCACCGCCCTTGCGACGGTCCTCCAGCTCGTCGAATCCGCCCAGGCCCGCCGGCGAGCGGTCACCGCACCGCACCTCGCCGTCCTCGTCCGGGCCGGCGCCCACTTCGAGAACGGCGTCCCCACCGAGCGGAATCGGACCACGGCGGCTCGACCGCCCCTTTCACCTGTCGCGCGCCAGGAGAGAAGGTCCAGCACATGCCCGAACCCACCGCCCCGCTCACACCGCGGCCGCGAAGGCATCGGTCGACGCCGCGCCGAAGTGGTGCGGGTGGTTCAGCAGGAGTGTGCCCGAGGTCTACGCGCGTCACCAGATCCCGGCCATCGCCCGCAACTCCGGGGCGGGGTCACCGCGCGTCAGAGTTTGGCCACAGCGCTCCGCTGGGTAGTGGTCCGTCCGGACATTCGGCTCCCCCGGCCCGCACTTCAGCATCAGCACGAGGGACCCTGTCGCCCAAGGCCAGGCACCTGCCATTACGACGGCAAGAACGACAGAGGAAATGCGCATCAGGAAGGAAAGAATTGAGCACATCTGGCAGATTGCCTGTATCGGTTCTCACCGTCACCCGACGGACAACAACCCTCCCGCGGTGCCTGTCCTCCGTCGCGAGGCAGGACTACAGCGGTCCCTTCGAGCACCTCATCGTCATCGACGACCGACCCGAGGTGCAGGAACTGCTGCGACGCACCGAGCAGCGACCGGGCACGGAGGTCGTCTACGCATCCCGGGGGCCGTCGGACGTCGACGGACCCGACCGGCTGGCGCGGCTCCGCAACCTGGCGGTGGCACGCGCACACAACCCGTTCGTCATCTTCCTGGACGACGACAATGCCTGGGAACCCGATCATTTGAGCTCCCTGAGCACGGCCATGGCCCGGCCGGGTGTCGACATCGCACACACAGAACGCATGATGTTCGTCGACGACGGCGCTCCCTACACCGTTCCCGAGTTCCCCTGGTCCCGCGACCCCCAGCAGCGCCGGGAGATCTATCAGACATACGCCGAGCTGGGCATCGTGACGCCCGGGAGCAATGTCTTCCGCGACCGGCTGCAGATGCCGTATTCCTGCGTCGATCTCGGCGAGTGGCTGCTGCCCCGGGAATTCCTGAAGGCGCACCCGTTCGAGCGGGTCTACTCACCCGAGGACTGGCAGACGATCGTGGTGGAGGACGCAAAGCTCGCCGGGGAGATCAAGGACTCAGGACTCGCGGTGGAGTCCACACACCGCCCGACGCTCCACTACTACCTCGGCGGGTACTCCAACAACTTCTCGGAAGGCGCGCCGATCTACTGGCAGCGCCCCGACGAGACCGTGTGACCGCCATCCCCGGGGAGGGACATGCCGACGCGCCGCGCCGTGACGGCCGGGCGGGCACCTGGCTCTTGGAGCGGCCCGCGTACCGGTGCACGTAGATCTCGACGACGTCGACCGCGGTGAACGTTCTCCCTGCCGTCCGGTGCGTCCGTCGGCCTCGCGGCTCGCAGGTCGAGGGACCGCGGTCAAGGTCCTTCGGCAGGACAGCACGGTGTGGGCGGACGTCCGCCACAGCCTGCCCGACACCTCCCGCGACCTCGTGCACAGCACCTTGCGGCAGCGGGGCTTCAACCTCGTCAGCCCCGACGCGCTCCCGCCGGGCCGGCGCACAAGGCCGACCTCGCCGGAGCCGAGCGACTGGCCGGGCACTTCGTCGCCGTGTCCGTGGACGAGTCACCCGGCTACGCACCACCCGTTCAGAGGTCGGAGTCGTCGTCCCCCCACTGGTCGAGGAGGGTCTCGTAGTCCTGTGCCGCGGGGGCGGGAGTCGCCGTGGACAGGGACTGCTCGGTCCAGATGATCTTTCCGCGGTTGAGATAGCGCGTACCCCAGCGGTTGGCGAACTGCGCCACCAGGAACAGGCCCCGCCCGCCTTCGTCGCTGTGCTTGGCCCGTCGCAGGTGCGGTGCGGTGCTGTTGCCGTCGGTGACTTCGCAGATCAGGGCGGCATGGCCGTAGATCAGGCGAAGCCGGGCGGGCGGGGAGCCGTAGCGGATGGCGTTGGTGACGAGCTCGCTGATGATCAGCCCCGCGGTGTAGGACAGGTTGTCCAGTCCCCAGAGTTCCAGCCGGTGAAGGGCCTCGGCGCGGATGCCGGAGACGGCGGCGGGGTCGGACGGCACGTCCCACTCGGCGATCCGCTCCGGGTCCATCAAATGGGTTCGTGTGACGAGAAGGGTGACGTCGTCGCTCGGTTGCGAGGCCGGTACCGTCTCCATGACCGCCCGGCAGATGTCCTCGGGGCTGCGGCCGGGTACGGCGAGTGCTCGGCGCAGCGTCTCCAGGCCGGTGCCGATGTCGCGGTGGCGGTCCTCGACCAGACCGTCGGTGAACAGGACGAGCCGGCTGCCCGCGGGCAGCTGGAGCTCGGTGGTCTCGAAGGGCAGGTTGCCGCCGAGGCCGAGGGGCGGCGACCCGGGGACGTCGGGGAAGGTGGCCGTGCCGTCCGGGCTTACCACGGCGGGCCCCGGGTGACCGGCACGCGCGAACGAGCACATCCCGTCGACCTGGTCGTAGACGGCGTAGAGGCAGGTGGCACCGGTGACGGCGGGCTCCGCGGGGTCGCTGCTCCCGGCCGCCTCCTCCTCGGTGTCCATCCGGGTGACGAGTTCGTCGAGGTGGGCGAGGAGTTCGTCGGGGGCGAGGTCGAGGGCGGAGAAGTTGTGCACGGCGGTGCGGAGCCTGCCCATCGTCACCGCGGCGTGCACCCCGTGCCCCACCACGTCGCCCACCACCAGTGCGCATCGGGCGCCGGAGAGCGGGATGACGTCGAACCAGTCCCCTCCTACTCCTGCCTTGGCGGGCAGGTACCGGTGGGCCACCTCCATGCCGGAGTGCTGCGGCAGCGATCGGGGCAGCAGGCTGCGCTGGAGCGTGACGGCCATGGTGTGCTCACGGGTGTAGCGCCGCGCGTTGTCCACGGCGACCGCCGCACGGGCGGCGAGTTCCTCGGCGAAGGCCAGGTCGTCGGTGTCGAAAGGCGGCTGGCCGGCCCGCCAGAAGTCGACGGTGCCGAGCACTCTGCCCCGGGCCTGGAGCGGCGCGGAGACCATCGAGCGGATGCCGAACTCCAGCACCCGGCGGGCACGCTCGGGGTCCAGAGCACGCCATTCCGCGGAGTCGGCGAGGTCGGCCAGGAGTTGCGCGCGCCCGGCGCGAATGCCGTCCGCCACCGGGCCGCCGGGCAGGAGACCGCTGACCTCTCCGGTGGGCAGCAGGGAGTGGTCGTCCCGTACGCCGGCGGTCGCGACCCGCGTCATCCCGGTGTCGGCCGGCGTCGGTTCGCCGCCCCGCAGAACGGGGTCGAGCAGCTCCACGGTGGCGAAGTCGGCGAACCGTGGCACAGCCACCTCCGCGAGTTCCTCGGCGGTGCGCACCACGCCGAGGGTGGTGCCGATCTGCACGCCGGCGTCGTAGAGGAGCTGGAGCCGGCCGTGGACGAGGTCGACCCGGGTGGACAGGTCACGGAGTTCGGTCGTGTCGCGCAGCGTCGCGACGCTGCCGGCCCGGCCTCCCGCGTCCGTGACGGGCCGCTGGCTGACGGACACCAGGCGGTCCCCGACCAGTTGCACCTCGTCGTTCGCCGGCCGGCCCGAGCCCAGCAGCTCGGCGATCCGCGGCGCCATGCCGACCTCGTGCACGAGGCGGTTGGCGACGTCCTCGTCCGCCAGGCCGAGGAGCCGCCGCGCCTCGTCGTTGACCAGCAGCAGCCGGCCGCCCTCTCCGACGATGACGACACCCTCCCGCACCGCGTGCAGAACCGCGTCGTGGTGCTCGTACATGCGCGTCATCCCGAGCGGCCCGAGACCGTGTGTCTGCGCGAGCAGCCGCCGGCTCACGAGAGCGGTGCCGCCGGCCGCGAGCGCGAGGGCCAGGGCCACCAGGCCCAGCAGGAAGGGCAACTGCCGTACAGCCATCTCGTTGACGTTGTGCAGCCTGATCCCCACGGAGACGAGCCCCACGACCCTGTGCCGCTCGTCGAACACCGCGACAGTGGTGTCGACGGCTTCCCCGAATCTCGTGCTGTCGAAGGTCTCCTGGAACGGCTTGCCGGACAGGGCCGGGGCGAACCTTCCCGACACGTGACCGCCGATCAGGGAGGGGTCGGGGTGGGACCAGCGGATGCCGTGCGGATCGAAGGCGACGATGTAGGTGACGTGGGCCTGCTTGCGTGCGGCCTCCGCACTCGGCTGGAGGAGCGCGCTGGGATCGCGGGACCGCATGGCCGCCCGGGTGCCCGGCGCGTTCGCGAACGTCTCGGAAACAGCCAGGGAGCGGTCGTAGGCCTCCCGCTTCGCCCGCTCGTGGGCGGTGTAGAGGAACGCGGCTGCCACCAGCACGGCCAGGACAGCCACCACCAGCAACTGCAGCACGAAGACCTGGCCGGCCAGGCTACGGGGACGCAGACGCGGTACCGCCCGCATTCGGCCAGGGACACGAGTCACACGCATGGACAAGTCTTAACCTGCACGATGTCGGCCATCAGCGAGTCAGGACCGGGCGTTCGGGTTGTCCTTGCGCCCCGCCTCCGTCCCGCAGCCGCGGGGCCCGCCCGGGGTTCCCGCCGGTGGGGATGACGGCCGGGGGCGTGCCGTGGCCGTCGGTGACCAGGTGGTGTTGCGCGCCGCGGGCGGGGCGCGGTCCGGCGGACCGGGTCGGAGCCCCGGGTCAGGTGGCCGGCAGGGACAGCGCCTTCCATCCCGCGTCGTCGGCCGCCAGCAGGCCGGCCAGTACGCCGGGTGCGGGCAGCGGGCCGTGGTCGGCGGCGACCCGCAGCGCCGCGCCCGCGGTGAGGTGCCCGAGCCGCAGCGCCCGTACGGCTCCCTCGCCGCGGTGCAGGGCGGCGAGGAAGCCCGCGGCGAAGGCGTCGCCCGCGCCGACCGGCTCCACGACGTCCACCGCGGGCGCGGGCACCGTGCAGGCGGTGTCCCCGTCGTAGGCGGTGGCGGCCCGCGGGCCGTCCTTGACCACCAGTGTCCGGGGCCCCGGCAGCAGCGCGCGGACGGCGGCGGGATCCGTCAGTTGCTCGCCCCACAGCGCCTGCGCCTCGTCGAGCCCGACGAAGACCACGTCGGCCCGGCCGGCGAGGTCCCGCAGCACGCCGGCGGCCTCCTGCCGGCCGCCGGGCCACAGCGCGGGCCGGTAGTTGACGTCGAAGCCGACCCGCAGCGGGCCGTCCAGCGCCTGTTCGACCAGCGCCCGGCAGGACGGGGACAGCGCCGCGGTGACGCCGGTCAGGTGCAGCAGCCACGCGCCGTCGACCGCCGGCCCCGCCAGCACCTCGGGGCCGAGCGCCGAGGCCGCGGAGCCCGCCCGGTAGTAGCGGACCGAGGTGCCCCCGGCACCGGGGTCCTTCACCAGCAGGCCCGTCGGGCGCGTCGGGTCGGTCCGCACCCCGCTGACGTCCACCCCGCAGCCGCCGACCTCGGCGAGCACCCGGGCGCCGAACGGGTCGTCACCGAGCGCCGACACCCAGCGCACCGGCACCCCGTGGTCGGCGAGGAACATCGCGGTGTTGGACTCCGCCCCCGCCACCGCGACGGCGAGCGCGCCGGCCGCGGCGAGCGGCCCCACGGGCTCGGGCACCAGCGCGACCATGGTCTCGCCGACGCACACGATCGGCCCGGCAGCGGTCATCGCCGCTCCTCCCCCGCGGTCACGGCGCCCACCGCGCCCAGGAACGCGCTGGCCCGGCCGCGCAGCGCGTCCAGGTCGCCGCCCGAGGGCGCGTCGCCCAGCAGCGGGCTGCCGACGCCGACCGCGACGGCTCCCGCCGCCAGGTACTCGCGGGCCGCCGGCGCGTCCACCCCGCCGACGGGCACGAACGGCACGTCGGGGAAAGGGGCGCGCAGCGCCCGCAGATAGCCGGGGCCGCCGGCCTGGGCGGCGGGGAAGATCTTGCAGCCCGCGGCGCCCATCCGTACCGCGGCGATCACGTCGGTCGGCGTCATCACCCCGGCGAGCACGGGCATGCCGAGCGCGACGGACGCGGTCACGCCCTCGGACAGGCCGGGGGTGACCGCGAAGGAGGCGCCGGCGCGCCGCGCGTCCCTGGCGTCCCGCTCGGTCAGTACGGTGCCGGCGCCGAGCAGCGCGTCGGGGCCGAGTTCCCTGCGGGCGGCGGCGATGGCGTCCAGCGCGCCGGCGCCGCTGAGGGAGATCTCGACGAGGACGACGCCCTCCTCCGCGAGGACGGCGACCGACCTCGCGGCGGCCTCGGGGTCGTCGCCCCTGACGATCGCGACGAGCCGGTGTGCGCGCAGGGCGGCGAGCAGGTCCACGTTCGGGCTTCCTTTCCGTGCGATGTGCGGAGTACGCGAAATTGCGTGGGTCACTTGGGGATCGGCGGCACGGGGGATACGCCCCGGCTCACCACTCGGCGAACGAGCCGTCGGCGCGCCGCCACACCGGGTTGCGCCAGGCGTGGCCCGCGCGGTCGGCCTCGCGCACCGCCCGCTCGTCGATGTCGACGCCGAGGCCGGGCAGCGCCGTGCGCACCGCGTGGCCGTCGACGAAGCGGAAGGGCTCGGTGTCCAGCAGGTACGACAGCAGGTCGGCGTCCTTGTTGTAGTGGATGCCCCTGCTCTGCTCCTGGATCAGGAAATTCGGTGTGCAGAAGGCCACTTGCAGGCTCGCGGCGAGCGCGATCGGGCCGAGCGGGCAGTGCGGGGCGAGCTGCGCGCCGAAGGTCTCGGCCAGCGCGGCGATCCTGGTCACCTCGGTGATGCCGCCCGCGTGCGAGAGGTCGGGCTGGGCGACGGCCACCCCCGCCTGGAGCGCGGGCAGGAAGTCCGCCCGCCCGTAGA
The DNA here is from genome assembly GCF_044333285.1 of Streptomyces sp. NPDC021020. Taxonomy (NCBI): domain Bacteria; kingdom Bacillati; phylum Actinomycetota; class Actinomycetes; order Kitasatosporales; family Streptomycetaceae; genus Streptomyces; species Streptomyces sp. NPDC021020. The sequence goes on along the minus strand of NZ_JBIRQQ010000004.1, from coordinate 539,911 downwards.
GCCGTTCGCCCGTCGCGATCGGCACCGGGGTGGCGGCGGCGAGCGGGGCCAGCAGGTGGCTCTGGTCCGGCAGCACCGGCTCCTCGGCGAAGAGCGGGTGCAGCGGGGCGATCTCGTGCAGCACCCGGCGGGCGCCCGCCGGGGTGAAGCGGCCGTGGAAGTCGACGGCGACGTCGCGCTCCGGGCCGAGCGCCTCGCGGGCGGCGGCGACCCGGCGGACCACCTCGTCGGTGCCCGCGGCGCTGGGCAGCGGGTCGGTGCGGCCCGAGGCGTTCATCTTCACCGCGGTGAAGCCCGCCTCGACCTGGGCGGCGACCTGCTCGCCGATCTGCGCGGGCTCGTCGCCGCCGACCCAGGCGTAGACCCGCACCCTGTCCCGCACCGGGCCGCCGAGCAGGGCGTGCACGGGCGCGCCGTACGCCTTGCCCGCGATGTCCCACAGCGCCTGGTCGAGACCGGCCACGGCGCTGGAGAGCACCGGGCCGCCGCGGTAGAAGCCGCCCTTGGTGAGCACCTGCCAGTGGTCCTGTATCCGCAGCGGGTCCTGCCCCACCAGGTGTTCGGCCAGCACCGCGACGGCCGCGCGGACGACCTCGGCGCGGCCCTCGACGACGGGTTCGCCCCAGCCGACGAGGCCCTCGTCGGTCTCGACCCGGCAGAACAGCCAGCGCGGCGGCACCATGAACGTCTCGACGCGGGTGATCCTCACCCGGCGTCCTTCGCCGGGGAAGCGGCGGGCCCCGAGTCGGCGGGCCCGGCGCGGTGGGCCTGCTCCAGGTCGTGGCCCGCGGCTTCCAGCAGGGTGTGCACGGCGGCGCTCGCGGCCTCCCCGTCACCGGCGCGCACGGCGTCGAGGACGGCGCGGTGGCCCGGCACGGGGTCCCTGCGCAGCGACGAGTGCACGATCCGGTCGCGGTGGGCCAGGCCCGGTTCGATCAGCGCCACCATGCCCGCGATCAGCTCGTTGTGCGCGGCGGCGAGCAGGGCGCGGTGGAAGGCGAGGTCCGCCCGTACGGCCGCGGCCGGATCGCTGCCCGCCTCCCCCATCGCGGTGAGCGCGGCGTCCAGTGCGGCGAGGTCGGCGTCGTCGCGGCGCCGCGCGGCGAGCCCCGCGGCGGCGGGCTCGACGATGCCGCGCATCTCGCCGAGGTCGTGCAGCAGCGCGGTGTCCGCCCGCTGCCCGGCGGCCGCGGCGAAGCGCCAGCCCAGCACGTCGGGGTCGAGCAGATTCCACTCCGCCCTGGGCCGCACGAAGGTGCCGCGCTTCTGCCGGGCGTCCACCATGCCCTTGGCCGCGAGCACCTTCAGCGCCTCGCGCAGCACCGTCAGGCTGACGTCGAACTCCGCCTGCAGCGCGGGCAGATCGAGGGTCGCGCCCTCGGCGATCCGCCCGCCGAGCACCAGGCGCGCCAACGACTCCACCGTCTGGCCGTGCACTCCGCGGCGCGCGTACGGCGTCATGCGGGCCTGCCTCCCGGTTCGTTCGTGCGACAGACCCAGCCTGACGGCGCCTCCCGACAGCGTCAAGATTTTTTCGTAATTTATTAACTAACCCGGTCTCAGGGCGGCTTCAGCCCTTCACGGCGCCGGTGAGGCCGCCGACGATGCGCTTCTCGAAGATCGCGAAGAAGACCAGCGCGGGGAGCATCGCGAGGGAGGTGAAGGCGAGGACCTTCGCGGTGTCCGTGGAGTATTGCGAGGAGAAGGCCTGGACGCCGAGCGGGAGGGTGAAGTTGGCCTGCGAGTTGAGGATGTAGAGCGGCAGGACGTAGTTGTTCCAGCTGCCGATGAAGGCGAGGATGCCGACCGTCACCACGCCGGGCAGGGACAGCGGGATCACCATGCGGGCGAAGAAGCCGAGGCGGCTGGTGCCGTCGATCGCGGCGGCCTCCTCGATCTCGTCCGGGATGGCCCGCAGGAACGGCACCAGGATGATGACGGTGGTCGGCAGGCCGAAGGCGATCTGCGGGACGATCACGCCGAGCAGGTTGTCGACCAGGCCCAGGTCCTTGATGACGATGTACAGCGGGGTGATCGCGATGACCATGGGGAACATCAGCCCGGCCGCGAACAGCGAATACATCGCGCCCTTGAGCCTGAAGTCGTAGCGGGCGATCACGAAGCTCACCATCAGGCCGAGGACGACGATGCCGACCGTGCTGGCGAGCGCCACAACGACGGAGTTGGCGAATTCGCCCCAGAAGCGGTGGGACTTCAGGACGTCGAGGTAGTTGCGGGTGACCCAGGGGTGGGGCAGTCCGGCCGGGCTGGTGGTGATCTGGGAGTTGGTGCGGAAGCCGCCGACGACGATGTAGAGGACGGGTGCGACGCAGACGGCGATGAAGAGCAGGGCGATGAAGTAGGTGACGGGGTTGCCCCACCTCTCCGGCCGGTCCCGGTTGTCGCGGCGGCCGCCGGACGCGTCGGGGCCCGCGGGGAACCAGGACCTGGCGGTCGTCGCGCTCATCCGACGGCTCCTTCCGTGACGGCTCCGCGCAGGTCGCGGCGCAGGACGAAGCGCTGGTAGATCAGCGCCACGACCAGCGAGATCAGGAACATCACGACGGCGATGGCGCTGCCGTAGCCGTAGTTGCCCGCGTTGCGGCCCTGGGCGAGCATGTAGATCGCCATGGTCGAGGTGCCCGCGGTGCCCGACACGTACTGGCCCCAGATGATGTAGACGAGGTCGAACAGCTGCAGCGAGCCGATGATCGACAGGAAGGCCCAGATGCGGATCGTCGGGCCCAGCAGCGGCAGGGTGATGCGGCGCTGGATCTGCCAGTAGGAGGCGCCGTCGATCGCGGCGGCCTCGAAGAGCTCCTCGGGGATCGACTGGAGGCCGGCGAGCATGAGGATGACGGCGAAGCCGATGTACTTCCAGGTGATGATGGCCATCAGCGTCCAGATGGCGAGCTTCGGGTCCGACAGCCAGTCGGCCTGCAGCGCGCCGAGCCCGATGTGGGCCAGCAGGTCGTTGATCGCGCCGTCGCTCTGGGCCATCAGGCTCCAGCCGGTGCCGACGATGACCTCGGAGATGATGTAGGGGACGAAGATCAGCACCCGGATGACGGACCGGCCGCGGATCTTCTGGTTGAGCAGCAGGGCGAGGCCGATCGCCAGCGGGCCCTGGATGACGAGCGAGAGCCCCATGATCATGAAGCTGTGCTTGAGGACCTGCTGGAAGGCCGGATCGGTGAGGATCAGCCGGTAGTTGTTCAGGCCCACCCAGTCGGTGGGGGCGCCGTAGCCGTGCCAGCGGTAGAAGCCGTAGTACGCGGCGAGCGCGACCGGGAAGATCACGAACGCCAGGAACACCAGGATCGCCGGTGCGGACAGCACCGCGATCTCCAAGCGCATCTTGGCACGGCCGCGGCGGCGCGAGGCCGCCCGCGGCGGAGCCGGGGGCGCGGAAGGGCCCCCGGCTCCGGACGTGCCCTGCGACCGGCGGCCGTACGCCGCGTCAGTACCCAGGGTGTCGCTCATGGGCTGCTCGTTCAGCCCCTCTCGGCGGCGGTGTTGGTGTCCTTGACGATGTCGGCGGGGCTGCCCTTGCCCGCGAGCAGGTTGACGACGGCGGTGTTCATGGCGTTGCCGACGTTCTGGCCGTACTCGGTGTCGAGGAACTGCATGGTGTAGGCGGCCTTGTTGAAGGCCTGGAGCGCGGAGATGCTGTAGGAGTCGGTGACGACGCCCTGGGCCTGCTGGTTCACCGGGATCGCGACGAAGGCCTTGGCGTAGGCCTCCTGCTGGTCCTTGGTCACCAGGAACTGCAGGAATTCGAAGGCGGCCTTCGGCGCGTTCTTCGACAGCGAGTACACCCCGGCGCTGCCCATGATCGCGCTCGGGTCGCCCTGGCCGCCGGCCACCGCGGGGAAGGGGAACCAGCCGAGGTCGGGAAGCGGCTTCTGGTCCGGCGTCAGGCTCGCGATCACCCCGGGGTCCCAGTTGCCCATCAGCTCCATGGCCGCCTTGTGGTTGGCCAGCATGCCCGCCGACGAGCCGGCGCCCTGCTGCGCGGAGGCCGTCAGGAAGCCCTTCTGGAAGGGGTCGGCCTTCAGGAACGACGACAGGTCGTCACCGGCCTTGGTCCAGCACGGGTCGTCGAACTTCAGCGACTTCGCGGTCGAGGTCATCGTGTCCTGGCTGCACTCGCGCAGCGCGAAGTTGTAGTACCAGTGGGCCGCGGGCCAGGCGTCCTTGGCGCCGACCGCGATCGGCGCGACCTTGATCGCCTTGAGCTTCGCGACGTCCGCCTGGAGCTCTTCCATCGTCGTCGGCGGCGCGGCGATCCCGGCCTGCTGGAAGAGGTCCTTGCTGTAGTAGATGCCCTCGGGGGCGGTGTCGACCGGCATCGCGTAGAGCTTGCCGTCGACCGTCCCGGCCGCGAGCGCCGCCGCCCCGGTGTTCGCCTTGTCGGCGTCGGTGAGGGTCAGCTCCTGGAGCTGGCCCGCCTCGACCATGGCCTGCATCTTGCCGCCGCCGCGCTGCAGGAAGACGTCCGGCGCGGAGTTCGAGTTGAGGGCGGTCTGCAGCTTGCCGTCGAAGTCCTCGTTCTGGACGTACTGGATCTTGATCGTGACGTTCGGGTGCAGCGTGTGGAACGCGGCCGCGGCGCTCTTCCAGTATTCCGCGCCGGGCCCGGGAGAGGCGTTCTCCCACAGCGTCACCGTGGTCTTGGCGTCGGACGAGCCGCCGCCGTCGCTGCCGCCGCCGTCGTCACTGCCGCCCGCGCAGCCGGTCATCGCGAGCGCGAGACCCAGGCCGATCGCGACGGCCGTCGCGCCGCGCGTTTTCCTCATCATCACGGAACTCCCTGATCTTTTCGTTGCTGAAGCAAGCGGAGCGAGGGGTTACACGCGGTTGTTCCTCCCCGTGACTCGTGATCAGGGGCGAAAACTTTCGGGTTCCTTGCGATCGTTTCGCGCACAGTAGGTCAGCCATAGGGGCACGTCAATACATCGCACACAAAGAAAGAACGGCCCCCCGTGGAGGCCGCTCCGACCGGTCGGAGCGGCCTCCACGGGGGGCCGTATGACGATGTGTACGAAAACTTTCGGGTGCGAAGACTTATGTTTCGGCCGCCGTTGGACCGGGGGCGGGGCTCAGGGGACGAGCTGGGCGAGCGAGGTGGGGAGCTGGGTGCGGCGGCGGATGCCGAGCTTGCGGTAGGCGCGGGTGAGGTGCTGCTCGACGGTGCTGACGGTGATGAAGAGCTTGCGGGCGATCTGCTCGTTCGTGGAGCCCCGGGCGGCGAGGGCCGCCACGCGCCACTCCGCCGAGCTGAGGCGGCGGGCGGCGGGGCCGGAGCCGTCGGCGGGGCGGGGCTCCGTTTTCTCCCGGGCCGCGGCGGCGGCCGCCGCGGCGGCCGGGGGTTCCGGCAGCGGGGCCGCCGCGCACCGCTCGACGAGGGCGCGGGCCTTGTGGGCGTGCCGGCAGGCCTGCACCGACTGGCCCATGGACTCGTAGGCGCGGCCCAGGTCGGCGAGGGTGTAGGCAAGGTTGAGCGAGTCGCCGCAGCGGTCGAGGATGTTCGCCGCCTTCAGCAGCACCGGGGGCCGCTCGTCGGGCCGCAGGGTGGCCGCCACGGTGCGGTAGGTCAGGCTGCGGGCCCGCGCGTGGCCCAGCGGGAAGAGCGACATGCGCTCGGTGAGCAGCTCCCTGGCCTGGGCGACCCGGCCCATGTGCAGATACGCGCGGGCGGCGTTGGTGCGCCACGGCACGGCCGAGGGGCAGTCGGCCTCCCACAGCTTCATCAGGTGGCCGGCCGCCAGGAAGTCCTGGAGGGCGGCGTCGTAGCGGCCGCGCGCGAGGTGGAAGTTGCCGCGCGCGTCGAGGTAGACGACGCCGCCGAGGGTGCCGAAGGCCGCGCTGGGGACGGGGATGTCGAGGTAGCTCTCGGCCTCCGCGAGGTTGCCCATGGCCGTGGTGGTCAGGATGAGCTGGGACAGCGGGATGACGATGGCCGCGCCCCAACTCTCCCGCGGCATGAGGGTGAGCGCGGCCCGCGCCTGCCGGTTGGCGTTGGCGAGGTCGCCGAGGCGGTAGTGGATCTCGGCCCGCGCGGAGGTGAACAGCGCGTTCCAGACCAGCCCGTACGTCCCCCGCAGCGAGGCGCGCAGCGCGTCGCACCACACCGACGCCTTGTCGAGGTTGTCGGAGTAGATGAGGACCATGAGCGCGGCCAGCGACGACGCCGGGCTGACCGCCCCGGCCAGGGCCTCGCGCAGCACCAGCTCCGCGGCCGGTACAGCGCCCTCCTCCCCGGCGCTGCGCAGCACCGCGCCGAACGCGGCGGCGGCCCGGTGCTCGGCGGTGCCGGCGGGGCGGGCGGTGGGCCTGGCCTTCTCGCCGCCGGTCGCGGTGGGCGCGATGCCGGGGTAGGTGAGCGGCAGCCAGCGGCGGATCAGCTCGGCGTAGGGCAGCGCGTCCTTGCCCGCCGACGGGCAGGTGCCGTCGCCGAAGCGGGCCATGACGCGCGTAGCCTGCTCGACCTGACCGTTCCACAGCAGGCTGCGGACGACCGGCACCGCCTGCCGTACCGACAGCTCGCCCTCCTCGGCGGCGGCCACCAGCTCGGGCAGGTAGCTCTTGACGGCCGCGGGGTCGTAGCGCCACAGCAGGTCGGTGAGCCGGGCGGCGGTGTCGATGCGCTCGCGGGCGTCCACGCACTCGCGGTGGGCGCGCTCCAGGTAGCCGATGGCCTGCTCGTGCCCGCCGGCGGCGAGTGCCTGCTCGGCGGCGTCGCACAGCACCTGCCGTGCCCACGGGACCGCGTCGTCGATACGCATCAGGTGCTCGGCCGTCACCAGGGCGGGGGCGCCCTCCTGGTAGAGCAGCCGTGCGGCGCGGCCGCGCAGTTCGTGCCGCTCCTTGGGCGGCAGGCTGCCGAGCACCACCTCCCGGATGCAGGGCTGTCCGAGCAGGTCGTGGTCCAGCAGCCCGCCGACCCCCGGGGAGGCGACGACGCATTCGACGGAGCCGAGGTCCATGCCGCACAGCCGCGCGACGGCGGAGGCGGAGCGGAATTCCCCGAGCGCGGCGATGGCCTGGGCGATCTGCAGCACGACGGGTTCGGCGCGGTACAGGCAGCTCAGCACGGCGCGCCCGAAGGCGCCGCCGGCCGCGGGCTGCGGGGTGTCCGGGCCGGCGGCGCGGGCGGCGCAGTCCTCGGCGAGCGCGTGCACCAGCAGCGGGCGGCCGCCGCACAGCGCCGCGGTGTCGGCCGCGACGCGGCCCGCCGTCTCCAGGTCGCAGTATTCCTCCAGCACCGCGGCGACGCCGGTGACCGACAGCGGTTCCAGGTCCAGCTGGGTGCAGTTGGGCATCCGCAGCACCTCGGCCTGGAGGATGCGCTGGACGGTGTCGCGGCCCATGCCGGGGCAGTAGGCGAGGGCGACGGTCAGCGGCGCGCCGCCCATCCGGCGCATGAGCGCCAGCAGGTACTGGAGCGACTCGACGTCCATGAAATGCGCGTCGTCGATGCACACCACGAGGGGCGAGCTGTCGGTCAGGTACTGGAAGGCGCCGTGCAGCAGGGCCAGGATCGGCGGGGAGATCTCCTGGTGGCGGTGCGCCCCGGCCTGGCCGACGCTCTCCACCAGGGCGCGCACCTCCAGGTCGGCGCCGCTCAGGTGCGGCCGGTAGCCGCGCAGGAGCTGGTCGATGACGCCGAGCGGCTGGTAGCGCTCGAAGCTGGACGCGGTGGCCTTCAGGACGGTGGCGCCCGCGGTGTCGGCGTCACGTGCGAAGGAGTCCAGCAGTGCGGTCTTTCCCTGCGCGAGCGGGCCGCCGATGGCGACCATCTGACATCGGCCCGCCGAGCATTCGCTGTAGATCTGGGCGAGGGCCTTCTCTTCCTCGTCCCGTTCGACCAGGTTCTCCATGACAACTCACCATCTCGCATTCAGGGGGAGCGCAGATTCAGCGCGGACGAACGGTCGAGTACGGGCTCTCGGGAGCATTTCCGCTCCCCGCGGACGCTGCCGCGGACGGGGGCGCCGCGGCCGGGAGGCGACGCTCGATCACGGTGAGGAGCGGCGCGGTCATGAAGGTCGTGATCAGGGCCATGAGGACGAGGACGGTGAACAGCCGGGTGTCGATGATCCCGGCGTTCAGACCCACGTTGAGGGCGATCAGCTCGGTCAGGCCTCTGGTGTTGACGAGCGCGCCGATCATGGCGGACTGCCGGGTGTCGAGACCGCCGAGCCGCGCCATCGCGTAGCCCGCGCCGACCTTGCCGCCGATCCCGCACACCAGCATCACCGCGAGCAGGGCCAGACCGCCGCCGCCCAGGGCGCCGATGTTCATGGTCAGGCCGGTGACGACGAAGAAGAGCGGCAGGAGCAGCCCGCCGGTCTGCTCCATCGCGCGCAGCAGGCCCTTGTCCGGCGCGCCCTGCGGTTTGGGCATGATCATCCCGGCGACGAAGGCGCCGAAGATGGGGTGCAGCCCGAGGGAGGCGGTGACCCAGGCGCCCGCGGCGGCGAGTACGAGCGCGACCGGGGCCTTGTCCGACAGGGCCGAACCCGGGCGCAGCAGTGTCCAGTTGAGCAGGGGGCGGACCACCGCCACCGCCGCCGCGACGAAGCCGGCGAGCAGCAGGACGGTCCGGGGTAACGACCGGTCGCCGGCCACGTCGGTGCCGACGACGGCGGCGGCGAGAACCAGCCAGGCGACCACGTCCATGAAGCCGGCGGCCGAGGTCGCGATGTCGCCCACGGTGGTGCCGGCGATGCCGCGCTCCCGGACGATCGCCGCGAGCACCGGGAGCGCGGTGATCGAGGTCGCCACGCCGAAGAAGAGGACGAAGGAGCGGCCCTCGGTGTGCGCTCCGTGCAGGGTGCCGATCCGGTCCATGGTCAGGGCGATCGTGGTGCCGATGGCCAGCGGGACGGCGATCGCGCCGACCGCGATGAAGGTGACGGGCCTTCGGTGCCGACGCACCGACCGCAGATCGATCTCGTAGCCGACGCCGAACATGAAGATCACCACGGCGATCTGGGCGATGAGGGAGATGAAGGGCACGGCGGCATGCGTGAAGAGACGTTCTGTCAGGTTGCCCGGGAGCCGGCCGAGGACGCTCGGTCCGAGGATGACACCCGCGGTGATCTGGCCGACGACGGTGGGTTGTCCGATCCTGCGCGCGAGGGCGCCGAGCAGGCTGGACGTCCCGAGGACGAGGGCGATGTCGCCGAGGACGTCGGCGGTCAGCGCATCCGAGTTCATTACCATCCCTTGCTCGGCGGAACGACATGGGGGTGCGGGACTTTCAGATCCAGCGCGCGTCCTTGGCGATTCGCAGGGCGTCGATGCGGTTGCGTGCGTCGAGTTTCGTCACGAGTGACGAGAGGTAATTGCGCACGGTGCCCTCGGAGAGATGGAGCCGTGAGGCTATTTCCACGGTCGTGTCGCCCTGGGAGAGGCGTTCCAGGACGGAAAGCTGGCGGGAGGTGAGCGGGCAGCCCTCGTTGGCGAGTGCGGCAACTGTCAAATCCGCGTCAAAAACGCGTTCGCCCTGGTGAATCCGGTGCAGGGCCTCGAAGAACCAGCTGGGCGGTACGCGCCGCTGGAGCATGCCGTCGACCCCGCTGGAGAAGGCCTGGCGGACGATGGACCGGGTAAAGCTCTCGGCGAGCAGCAGGGTCCGGCATTCCGGCAGCGACCCTATTTTCTCGGCGACTCTTATCACGCTGCCGTCGGCGCCGTCGAATCCTATGATGGCAACGTCGGGGCGGTGCGTCTCGGCAAATTCCACCGCTTCCGAGTCACCGCCGACCGCTCCGGCGACGACAATGTCGGCACGCTTCTCCAGTAATGCGCCGAGCGCACTCCGGGACAGCAGTAATTCATCTGACAACATCACTCTGATGCTCATCGATGCTCCCCTGGAATGAGAAACGACTCGCCGGTTGTCAAGAACAGGTCCAGCCGAATTTCGGTCCGTACTTCAGTCCGGGAGCAGCCCGTCCGGCACCGTGCCGATCCGGGCGAGCCTTGAGCCGAGAGCACCCGTACCAGCGGTCCCGAAGGCTCCGGCACCCGTGACACCGGGCTCAGAGCGGGGGACCCGCCGAGGGTCTGTACCGCCTGTGCGGCCGGCGGGTCCGAAAAGGACCGCACCGGCTCCGCGGTGGCGGAGACGTACCGTACGACAGACGTCGTGGGCGATCAAGAAACGCACCGTGCTCCCCCGTTTTGAGCGACGTGTGACATTCATGGAAGATAGTCAGTCGCACAGATCCAAGTCAACAGGTTTCGGCCAAAGGTTCGGTGCACCATTGAACAATCTGGGGCCGTGCCGCGTACATGTGGCAGACATGCCCCGGACGCAGGTTCGGTTATTAACCGAAATTCCGGTATTGGCCGTTGCTGTAAATGCGACAAGAATTGCTTCTGCGGAATTTAGCGTACCCTGGCGGCGCCTGACGAGTGGGGCGCCGGGTGTCACGGACCGGCAGGTCCGCGCATCGTAGCGCTCCGCACCACCGGTGGACACAAAAAGAGCGGGCCGGGACACGTTTCCGTGTCCCGGCCCGCTTCTCGGGCAGAATCCTGTTGCCTTGCCCGCGGGTTACGGGCGGGTGCTCACCGGCTTGCCGTCCAGCGGCGCCCCGGCGTCCTTCTTTTCGGCCGGCACGTTGCCCGGCAGTGCGAGGGCGGCGAGAGCGGAGAGGAAAATACATCCGGAGATCACGAGAAATGCGACGCGATAGCCCTGGACGAGCGCGTGTGCGTGGCCGCCGCTCGCGTGCGAGGTGACGCTGGAGGCGATCGTCACGAGGATCGCGAGGCCGAGCGCGCCGCCGATCTGGCGCGAGGTGTTGAGCAGTCCGGAGGCGGCACCGGCGTTGTGCGGATCCACACCGCTGGTCCCGCTGACGGTCACCGCCAGCAGCATGATGCTGACGCCGAATCCGCCGACCATGTTGGGGAGGAGTACGTGCGAGACGTAGGCGGCGTGCGTCGGGATGGTGGCGAGCCACGCGGTACCGACGGTGGCCAGCAGGCCGCCGGCCAGCAGCATCGTGCGCGGGCCCAGCACCGGGGTGAACTGCCGGGAGACCAGCCCTCCGACGATGAAGACGACGGTGATCGGCAGCATCGCCATGCCCGTCCGCAGCGCGCTGTAGCCGATGACCTGCTGGAGGTAGAGCGACAGGAAGAACATCAGCGCGGTCAGCGTCACACCCACCGAGAACATCAGCACGTTCGCGATCCGCAGGGTACGCAGCCGGATGAGTTCCAGTGGGATGAGCGGGCGTTCGCTCCTGACCTCGATGGCGAGGAAGGCCGCCAGGAGGGCCGCCGCGGCGACGAGCGGCACCACCACCTCCACCGAGCCCCAGCCCTTGCCGGAGGCCTCGGAGAGGCCGTAGGAGAGCGCTCCGATGCCGAGTGTCACGAGCAGGGCGCCCGGCAGGTCGAGCCGGGTCTCACCGGAGCCCGCGGCGGGCAGCAGGAACATCACGCCCGCGACCGTCAGCGCGACACCGGGCGGGACGTTGACGAACAGCACCCAGCGCCAGCTGATCTCGGCGGTGAGCACGCCGCCGAGGACCACGCCGAACAGCCCCGCTACGCCGCCCATCATGCTCCACAGAGCGAGCGCCTTCTCGCGCTCGTGCTCGTCGGTGTGGCTGGCGGTGATCAGGCTCAGGCTCGCGGGGGTCAGCGCGGCGGCGCCGGTGCCCTGGGCGACGCGGGCCGCGATCAGCACGCCGCCGTCGCCGGCGAGGCCGCCGACCAGGCTGGCGACGGTGAAGACCACCGCGCCGAACAGGAACACCCGCTTGTGCCCGTAGAGGTCACCGGCCCGCGCGGCGAGGAGCAGGAAGCCGCCCAGCGTGATCAGATAACCGCTGACGATCCACTGCTGCTGACTGTTGGACAGGTCCAGTGCGGACTTCATGTCGGGCAGCGCGACGGTGACGATGGTGGAGTCGAGCACCACCATGAACAGCGCCAGGCAAGACATGGCCACGACAACACCGAGAGGAAGGTTCGGCCTGAGAACCGCGGGTGCCGTGGGTGTTACTCGGGTCTCGGGCATGAGGTCTCCTCAACGCAACCACGAGCGAACGACCGTTCACGTGAACAGCGTTTACGTGAACGATGTTCACGCTACGATACCTGCCTGGGGATGTCAATCAGAGGGAGTACTGATGCCACTGCGCAAAGCCGACGTGGTCGACGAGGCCCTGCGCTTCATCGACTCCGAGGGCCTTGACCAGCTCACGATGCGCAAACTCGGCGCAGCGCTGAACGTGCAAGGTGGCGCCCTCTACCGGCACTTCCCGAACAAGGAGGCGCTGCTCGACGCGATGGCGGACAAGATCGTCGAGGGCATCGGGGACCCGCTGCCCGACACCGCCTGGTTCGATCAGGTGCGGATCCTGGGCAACCGGCTGCGCACGGCCCTGCTCAGCCGCCGGGACGGCGCCCGGGTGATGGCCGGCACCTTCTCGCCCGGTGCGAACACCGTCATCGGCACCGACAAGGCCGTCCAGGTCCTTTCCCGGGCCGGTCTGCCGCCCGCCCAGGCGGGCTGGGTGAGCTTCGCGCTGTTCTACTACGTCCTCGGCCACGCCATAGAGGAGCAGGCCCAGCTGGGGCTGCCGCCCGACCACGACTGGCGGGAGCGCACCGGCCGGCTCGCCGTCGAGGTGTCGCCGCAGTACGCCGCGGCCCTCGACTCGCTCTCGGGCACCGACCCGGCCGAGCGGTTCGACTACGGGCTGAACGTCTTCGTCGAGGGGCTGCGCCGCCTCCAGGAGAAGGAGCGGGCCGCGCAGGAGCACGCCGCCCGCTGACCCTCCGTACGGGCCCCGCTCACCCCTCGGCGGCGGCCAGCAGCGTGCCGAGCGCGCCGATCACGTGCCCGGCCCGGACGGCGGCCGCGGGCACGGCGCCCTGCATCAGGAAGTACCCGTGCACGAGCCCCTCCCCCGGCAGGTGGGTCACGTCCACCCCGGCGGCGCTCATCCGGGCGACGAGCTCCACGGCCTCGTCCCGCAGCGGGTCGTACTCGGCGGTCGCGACCAGCGTGGGCGCCAGGCCCCGGAAGTCGGCCTCCAGCAGGTTGACGGCGGGGTCGGCGCGCAGCCGCGGGTCCTGGACGTACTGGTCGTAGTTCCAGGCCATGTCGTCGACGCCGAGCAGGTAGCCCTTGGCGCACTCACTCGCCGAGGCGTAGGTCAGGCTGGGGTCCACCGGCGGGTAGACGAGCAGGTGGGCGGCGTACGGCAGGTCGCGCTCGCGCAGGGCGACGCCGAGCGCCAGGCTCGCGCCCGCGCTGTCGCCCGCGAGGACGTGCGCCCGCCCGGGGAAGGCCGCCGCCGTCCAGCGGACGGCGGCGACGGCGTCGTGCAGCTGGGCGGGGAAGGGGAATTCCGGCGCGAGCCGGTAGTCGGCCGCGACCACCACGGCGTCCAGCGACGCGGCGAGGCCCCGGCAGACGTGGTCGTGGCTGTCGAGATCGCCCAGCACCCAGCCGCCGCCGTGCAGGTACGTGAGCACCCGCCGCCGGCCGCCGGAGGCCGGGGTGTAGACGCGCAGGGGAACCGCCGTGCCGTCCGGGCCGCCGGCCTGCCCGGCGGCCGCGGTCACGTCCTGGCCGGCGTCCTGGTCCTGGCGAGTGCGGACGGCGTTCGCCAGATACCGCTCGCGGGCCGCGGCGACGGGCAGGTCGCGATCCGGGACCGGGGGCCCGTCGAGGCTCTGCCAGGCGATCAGGTGCCGGAGCAGGCGGTCCAGGGGCATCGGGGCTCTCCTCGGTGGGCGGCGCGGCCGCCGCCGTCGGTCGGGTGTACGGGCCCCGGTCCGCGGGGGACGCACCGGGGCCCGCGTGCCGGGGCGCGGGCACGGGCCCGCGCCCCGGGGTTCGGGTCGCCCCTCAGGCCTGCGGCGCGGAGGCGAAGCGGCGGAAGCCGCGGGCGACCAGCCGGTCGAAGAAGGCGTCGTCCAGCGGCGCCGGCTCCGGCCACGAGGCCCGCAGCGTCGCGTAGGTGCGGTCGCTGCGGACCGGCGGCATCGGGTAGTCGGGTTCGAGGCCCAGCATCCGGCGGCCGATCTGGCCCATGTGCATCAGCGGGGCCACCTCGCGGTCGTCCCGGCGCTGCTGGGCCAGCTCCCACCACTTGTCGGGCGCGACCTCGTCCAGCCGGTAGCCGGCCCGCCGCAGGGCGTCGAAGGCGCCCATGAGCGAGACGAGTTCCGGCTTGATCATGTGGTAGGCGTCGCCCCCGGTCCGGCCCGGGGAGAGCCGGACGATGTGCCGGGCGACGAGGTCGACCGCCTCACCGGGCACCGCCTCGGCCCGGTCGGGCGCGTAGCCGATCGCCACGACCGCCCGCAGCACGGGCATGAGCAGGTCCGACGCCGAGGTGTCGCCGGTCACCGAGTCGCCGGTGACCAGCCCCGGGCGGTAGACGGTGCCGGCCACGCCGCGGTCGGCGGCGCGGGCCACCGCGCGCTCGGCGGCGACCTTGGAGCGCGGGTAGCCCAGCTCCCCCGCGGTCTGCATGGTCGGCGGCGTGGACTCGTCGGCCACCGGGATCCCGGCGCGGGCCGCGTCGAGGAAGACCGCGAGCGTCGAGACGTAGTGGAAGCCGACCTCGGTGCCGGAGCGCCCGGCGATCGCGGTGGCCAGTTCCAGCAGCTCCCGGGTGCCGCCGACGTTGGCGGGCGCGAGCTGCTGGTAGGGCGCGGTGAGGTGGACGGAGGCGGCGCAGTGGAAGATCTGGCCGACCTGCTCGGTCATGTCGTTCCAGACCTGCGGCAGCATGCCGAGCCGGGGCGACTCCAGGTTCGCCGGCACCGCGACGAGCCGCGCCGGGTCGTCCGTGCCGATCTCGGCCATCCGCGCACGCAGCCGCCGGTCCGCCACCGCCGCGTCGGAGGCCCGCACCAGGCAGTGGACGACGGGGTGGGGCTGTTCGAGCAGCGCCGCCGCCAGGTGACCGCCGAGCGACCCGGTGGCACCGGTCAGGATGATCGCCTTCATACCGTCCCCTGGGTGCCGATGAGGTCGGCCAGGTGCTGGGCCAGCGCCTGGGCCGAGTGGTTCTCGGCCACCGCCTTGGGGGCGATGCGTATGCCGAGGTTGGTCTCGATCCGGGTGCGCAGTTCCAGGTTGCCGAGCGAGTCCAGGCCGTAGTCGTTGAAGGGCCGGCTCGGGTCGACCGTGCCGCGCACGATGGCGGCGGCCTCCCCCGCCACGAAGCGGCGCAGCCAGCCGACCCGGTCCTCGGCGGGCAGCGCGTCGAACTCCTGGCGCACCTCCGAGGACGCCTGCTGGTCGCCCCTGTCGTCCTGGAAGGACTCGGCGAAGACGCTGCGGCCCGCGAGCGAGGTGAGCCACGGCGCTCGGGCCAGCGGGAGGTAGCCGGTGTAGGGGCGGGTGTGGCGCAGCAGGGCGTCGAAGGCGTGGACGCCCTCGTCGGGGGTGATCATGGTGGTGTCGCCCGCGTCGGCCAGGACCGCGCCGCGGCCGATCTCGCCCCACGCGCCCCAGGCGACCGTGGTCACCGGCAGCCCCTTGCCGCGCCGCCAGGCCGTGAAGCCGTCCAGCCAGCTGTTGGCGGCGGCGTACGCGCCCTGGCCCGGTGAGCCGAGCAGCGCGGCGGCCGAGGAGAAGGTGCAGAACCAGTCGAGGTCGTCCCCCGCGGTCGCCTCGTGCAGGTACCAGGCGCCGTAGGTCTTGGGCGCCCAGTCCCGGTCGAGGAGTTCGCGGGTGATGCTGGGGATCGTCGCGTCCTCCACCACGGCCGCGGCGTGCAGCACGCCGCGCAGCTCCAGCCCGGTGGCCCGGGCCGCCGCGGCCAGCCGCTCCGCGGTGCCGGGGGACGCGATGTCGCCGCGCTCGACGTGCACCTCGGTGCCCGCCTCACGCATAGCCCGGATCTCGCGCTCGGCGTCCTCGCCGGGCGCGGAGCGGGAGTTGAGCACGATCCGCCCGCAGCCGCCGGCCGACAGGTGCCGGGCCAGCCGCAGTCCGAGACCGCCGAGGCCGCCGGTGATGATGTACGCGCCGTCGCGGCGGAAGACCGGGACGTGCTCGGGGGCGAGCACGGCCGGGGCGTCCGCGGCCACGTCGGTGGTGAGGACGAGCTTGCCCAGGTGCTGGGCGGAGGCCATCTGCCGGATCGCCGTCGCGGCCTCGGCCAGCGGGAAGGCGGTCGTGGTGGGCGCGGCGAGCCTGCCGTCGGCCAGGTGCTCGGAGACCTCGCGCAGCAGGCGGCCCAGGCGGCCCGGGTCGGCGGCCGCCATGAGTTCCAGGTCGACGCTGAAGAAGGCGAGGTTGCGGCGGAAGGGCGCGAGGCCCAGCTTGGCGTCGCGGTAGATGTCCCGCTTGCCGATCTCGACGAAGCGGCCGCCGAAGGCCAGCAGGTCGAGGCTGACGCGCTGGGCGGCGCCGGTCAGGGAGTTGAGGACGACGTCCACGCCCGCGCCGCCGGTGTCCTCGCGGATGCGGTCGGCGAATTCCAGGCTGCGGGAGTCGTAGACGTGCTCGATGCCCTGGTCGCGCAGCCACGCGCGGCGCGACTCGCTGCCGGCCGTCGCGTAGATCTCCGCCCCGGCGAGCCGGGCCACCGCGATCGCCGCCTGGCCCGTGCCGCCGGTGGCCGAGTGGATGAGGATCCGCTCGCCCTCGCGCAGCCGCGCCTGGTCCCGCAGGCCGTACCAGACGGTCGCGTAGACCGCGGGGACGGCCGCGGCCTGGTCGAGGGTCAGGCTGCCGGGCACCGGGGCGGCCAGCGCCGCGTCGATCGTGGCGTGGGTGCCCCAGGCGCCTTCGACGGCGGCGCTGGTCATGACCCGGTCGCCGACCGCGAAGTCGGTGACGCCCGCGCCGACTCGTACGACGGTGCCCGCGCAGTCCACGCCGAGCGCGGGCTCCACGCCCTCGAAAGCGTGGTAGTTGCCGTGCGCGAACAGGACGTCGTGGAAGTTGACGCTCGCGGCACCGATCCCGATCTCGATCTGTCCCTCGCCCGGCGCGCGGCGCGGGACGACGGTCAGCTCCAGGGTGTCCAGGTCGCCGGGCTGGCGGATCTCCATCCGCACGCCGTCCGCCTGCGGGTTCGCGCCCGCGGTGGCCGGGTGGCGCTCGGCGGCGGCGAGCGGCGTGTGCCGCAGCCGCGCGGTGTACCAGCGGTCGGCGCGCCACGCGGTCTCGTCGTCCGCGGCGCCCGAGGTCAGTTCCGCCGCAAGGTTCTTCGCGGCCGGGCCGTCCTCCGGGTCGGCGTGGAGGTCGATCTGGGTGGCTTTCAGGTCGGGGAACTCCGCGCCGATCACCCGGAGCAGGCCTCGGATGCCGGCGTGCTCCAGGTTGACCTGGTCCCCGGGTACGACGTGCTGCGCGCTCTGGGTGATCGCGTACAGCCGGGGCGGGGTGCCGTCGGCGCCCGCGAGCTCCTGCGCGACGCCGACGACCGACTCGACCAGGTCCAGGCCACGCGCGAGGGCGTCCGGGCCCTCCTGGCCCGAGGGCCGCGGGCACAGCATGACGACGCCGTGCCAGGCCGTGCCGGCGACCGGGACCTTCCCGCCGGGCACCGGCCAGGTCCTGATCTCGCACCGGCCGCCCTGCTCGCCGAGGGCCTCGGCCAGTTCTTCGGGGGCGGGCACGGAGTCCGGCGAGGCCAGGATCAGCCAGGGCTCGGCGGCGGGTGCCCCGACGGGCTGCGGGGCATCCTGCTGCTGCCATTCGACGGTCAGCAGCCGGTCGGCCAGCACCTGGTCGGCGTTGTCCTCGTCGCCGGTCCTGGTGCCCATGACCAGGCCGTCGACGCTCAGCAGCACCGCACCATAGGTGTCGGTGAGCTGGAGGTCGGCGACCACCCGGTTGCCGTCGCTGCTGCGCAGCCGCACATGGCAGAACTTGGCTGCGGCCGTGGACCACAGCCGCAGCCGCCCGACCTCCAGCGGGAGCAGCAGGCCTCCCTCGCCGTCGCCGGACACCGCGGGCAGGGCCGCGACGGTCTGGAAGCAGGCGTCCAGCAGGGCGGGGTGGACGAGGAAGCCGTCGTTGCCGCTGCGCAGCGGTGACGGGAGGTTCACCTCGGCCAGGACCGTCTGGAAGCCGTCGTCGTCGATGCCCTGGCGGGCCGTCAGCGCTCCCTGGAAGGCGGGCCCGTACTGGATGCCGCGCTCGGCGAGGGTGCCCCGCAGTTCGTCCCCGGTCAGCTCCGCGGTGTGCTCGTCGAGGAGCAGGTCGATGTCCAGCGGTACGGGCTCGGTCCTTTCCGCCGCCGCGGGGGCCAGGGTGGCGGACGCGAGCCGGGAGCGCTCGCCGTTCTCGGAGGTGGACGCCTCCCAGCGGAACTGCCCCGGTGCCTCGGACACGGCCGAGGTGGACAGCTGTGTGGCGCCGCTGAGCAGCAGCATGCGCTCGAAGCGCAGGCCCCGCACCTCGGCGCCGGGCCCGAAGACCTCGGCGGCGGCGTTGAGCGCGGACTCGCAGTGCGCCGCGCCGGGGTAGGCCGCGACGTCGCGCACCCGGTGGTCGGCGAGCCAGGGCAGCACCCCGGTGCCGACGTCCGACTGCCAGGCGTGCCGCTCCTCGTCCTCGTCGAGGCGGACGTGGACACCCAGCAGCGGGTGGATCTTCACCGTGTGGGCGGGCCGCGACTGGCCGGTCTTGACCAGCAGGTGCTGCCGGCTCCAGGTCGGGAGCGGCGCGTCGACGAGGGCGCCGGCCGGGTGGAGGGCCGTGAAGTCGACGCCGCCGCCCGCCGCGTACACCTCGACGAGGGTGCCCAGCAGGCCGTGCGGGATGTCCTGGCCGCGGCGCATGCTCGCGACGGCGGTGGCGGGCAGGCTCGCGGAGCGGGCGCACTGGTCGACCGCCCGGGTCAGCAGCGGGTGCGGGGACAGCTCGAGGAAGACGCGGTGGCCGTCGTCCAGCGCGGCCGTCACGGCGGTGCTGAAGCGGACCGGCTGGCGGAGGTTGCCGACCCAGTAGGCGGCGTCGAAGGCCGGCCGGTCGTGCGGGTCGCCCAGCGCCGTCCCGTAGAACGGCACCGTGCCGGTGAGCGGCCGCAGGTCGGCGAGCACCTCGGCCAGTTCGGTGAGGATCGGGTCGACCTGCGGGGAGTGCGAGGCGACGTCCACGGCCACCTCGCGGGCCAGCACACCGCGCCGCTCCCACTCGGCGACCAGGTCGCGGACCTTCTTGGTGGCGCCGCCGATCACGGTGGACTCCGGCGAGGCGATGACCGACACGACGACGTCGTCCAGGCCGGCCAGTTCCTGCTCGATACGGGCCGCGGGAAGCTCGATCGAGGCCATGGCACCCGAGCCGGCCAGGCGCGCGCACAGCCGGGAGCGGCGGCAGATGACCTTGACACCGTCATCGAGGGTCAGCGCCCCGGCCACGACGGCGGCCGCGACCTCGCCGAGGGAGTGCCCGATGACCGCGCCGGGCTCGACGCCGGCCGCCCGCCAGGCGGCGGCGAGGCCGACCTGCATGGCGAAGAGCGTCGGCTGCACGTGGTCGATGCCGGTGACCGTCTCGGGGTGCGTCATCGCCCCGGTCACCGAGAAGCCCGACTCGCGCTGCACCAGCGGCTCGATCTCGGCGACCTGCGCGGCGAAGGCGGGCTCGGTCTCCAGCAGTTGCGAGCCCATGCCCGCCCACTGCGAGCCCTGGCCGGAGAACAGCCACACCGGCCCGCGCGTGTCGTCGCCGGCGACAGCCGCAGGGGGCCGCTCGGCGACCTGGCCGCCGACGCCGCGCAGGCCGGCGATCAGCTCGTCCCGGTCGCGGGCGATGACGGCCGTGCGGAAGTCGCGGTGCTCGCGACCGCGGGCGAGGGTGTGGCCGAGGTCGGTCGGCGTGACCTCGGGGTGCGCCTCCAGCCAGTCCGCAATGCGCGTAGCGGTCGGCGCGAGTTCGTCCGCGGAGGTGGCCGACAGGGGGAAGAGCAGCCGCTCCGCGCCGGGCCCGGCGGGCGTCACGGGGGCGGGGGCCGGGGCCTCCTCCAGGACGGCGTGCACGTTGGTGCCGCTCATCCCGAAGGCGGAGACCGCGGCGCGCCGGGGCCGCCGCTCGTCCGGCCACTCCTGCATCTCGCCGGGCACGAACAGCTGCGTGCTGACCTCGCTGATCTCCTTGTTGAGCTCGTTGAGGTGCAGCGTGCGCGGCACGGCGCCGTGCTGGAGCGCCAGGACCGCGGTGATGAGGCCGGCGGTGCCGGCGGCCGACTCGGTGTGGCCGATGTTGGACTTGACCGAGGTGACGGCGCAGGCGCTGTCGCGGCCGTAGACCTCGGCGAGCGCGCGGAATTCGATCGGGTCGCCGACCGGGGTGCCGGTGCCGTGCGCCTGCACCATCCCGATCGTGTCGGGGTCGACGCCCGAGTCGGCGAGGGCGGCGCGGTGCACCGCGATCTGGGCGGACTCCGAGGGCATTGTGACGGTCTCGGTGCGGCCGTCCTGGTTGGAGGCGACGCCCTTGATGACGGCGAGGATGCGGTCGCCGTCGGCCACCGCGTCCGAGGCGCGCTTGAGCAGCACCACGCCGCAGCCCTCGGAGCGGACGAATCCGTCCGCGCCCTGGTCGAAGGGCCGGCAGCGGCCGGTGGGCGAGAGCATGCCGAGACCGGACGACGAGATGGTCGCGTCCGGGATCATCATGACCATGCAGCCGCCGGCCAGCGCCATGTCGCTCTCGCCGCTGCGGATGCTCTGGACCGCCAGGTGCACCGACGCCAGGCCCGAGGAGCAGGCCGTGTCGATACTCAGGGACGGCCCGGTGAGGCCCAGCGAGAAGGAGATCCGGCCCGAACCCATGCTCGGGGCGCCGCCGGTGAAGCCGTAGGGGTGGATCTTCTCCTGCTCCTGCGCCCCGGCGGTGGCGATGGCGTAGTCGAAGTGCGCCATACCGACGAAGACGCCGGTCCGCGTGCCCGCGAGCGCGGACGGGCGGATGCCGGCGTGCTCGACCGCCTCGTAGGAGGTCTCCAGCAGGAGGCGGTGCTGCGGGTCGACCGACAGCGCCTCACGCTCACTGAGCTTGAAGAACCTCGCGTCGAAGCCCGCGATGTCGGAGAGGAAGCCGCCCCACCGCGAGACGGTCCGGCCGGGTACCCCCTTCTCCTGGTCGTAGATCTCTTCGGCGTTCCACCGGTCTGCGGGGATGTCTGTGATCGCGTCGCCACCGCGCTCGATCAGATCCCACAGTGCCTCCGGGGAATCAATTCCACCGGGGAATCGGCACCCGATACCGATAACCGCGATGTCCCTAGGATCCGACACAACGACTCCTCCTCACGGAAAGGGCCGGGTTTTGCGACCCCGCAGGATCATGTTACCCGCTTCAGGCTATTCCGGTAAACATGCAGAATTCACGTCTTCGAGTGCGATGTATAACGTCACCAATAACAGCCGTCAGCTATGCGTTCGAATAGCGACGGCCAATGTGAGTTCCGCCTCCGAGCGAACCCAGACCGGGATTCGCACGCCACGGTAGGACGCCTCCAGGGAATTTCCGGAAACGCTGAGTCCCACGCGCCAGAACAAGAGGTGTTCCCTGGTCTCCGGGCCGTACAGCACCTTGAAGGCCGCTTCCTTGGCGGCGAACAGTTCACGCGGTGTGAAATCCCCCGCGGGCGGGAGCAGCGCGGCGCGCTCCGCCGTCCGCAGCACGAACCGGGCGACCCGCGGGCCGATGACGGCGTCCTCGATGTCGACCCCGGCCCCGGCCGCACCCGGTGCCACCAGCGCGACGGCCAGCCGCCCGGTGTGCGAGATGGAGCCCGGGAAACCCGCCGGGAACCGCGGCCGGCCGTCCGTGTCGCGCGGCACGGCCGTCACCGCGGCGCCGGCCGCGGCCAGCGCCGCCGACGCCGCGCGGCGGCCGGCCGCCGACTCCTGCGCGGGGCCGTACGGCGGGCGCACCGGGCTCCAGGCGATCCGCACCCGCGCCGCCGCCCCGGGGGGAAGCGGCAGGCCGACGGGCTCCACGCACCCTCAGGACCCGACGGCCAGCACGTGGCCCGCGAGCGAGTCGATCGACCGCAGCACCTCGGGCCGGACGTCGTCGTCCCACTCGAAGCCGAAGTCGTCCTCCATTGCCACCAGCAGGCTGACCAGGGCGTTCGACGACACCCCCGCCTGGCGGAGCGACGCCGAGTCGGGGACGGCGCTCAGGAACTGCGCGTCGGTGAAGAGCCCGACGAGCAGTTTCCTGATGCGCTGCCGCACCTCCTCCGCCTGGTCAGGCATGCGCTTCCACGTCCTTGATGAACGTGTCCACCATGGCCTGGAAGGTCTCGGCGTCGTCCACGTAGGGCACGTGGCCGCAGCGCGGCATGATCTCGGCGCGGCCGTTCGGGAACTGGGCGGCGAGCTCCTTCGCGGCCGTCGGGCCGATCAGGAAGTCGTCGTCGCCGACGACGACCAGGGCCGGCACCTGGATACCGGCCAGCATCTCCGGCTTGTGCTCGTCCTTCATGGCCTGGGAGAGGCCGTTGACCAGGTCCTCCACGGTGGACAGCGCCGAGAAGGCCTCCCGGAAGGCCAGGTAGCCCGGGGAGCCGAGGAACTCGTTCATCTCGGCGCTGAAGACCTCGGGGTACATGTGCTCGTAGAGCCCGGCGACACCGCGGGTCTCCAGGGTGTGCAGCCACGCCCGCTGCACCTGCCGCTGCCGCCGCATGCCCTTGGGCCCGAAGACGGGGCCGGTCAGCACGATGCCCCGGATGCGGTCGGGGTGCTTGATCGCCATCTCGCGGGCCAGCACGGTGGAGGTGGAGACCCCGATGAGGTAGGTGGACTCGACCTCCAGCGCGTCGAGCAGGCCGACCAGGTCCTCCATGTGCTCTTCCCAGGTGGGCTCGGCGCCCCCGTGCGAGGAGGCCCCGTGGTTGGCCAGGTCGTAGCTCAGCAGGCGGTAGTCCTTCTCCAGCTCCTCGCTGAAAACCCGCCAGGACGGGCTGGTCAGGAAGAACGGGTTGACCATCGTGATCGGAATTCCCTCGCCGCGGGACTCGTAGTAGAGCTCGACCCCTTCGCGCGTGGATATCCGCGGGGTGTCCTCACGGTAGGTGAGGTCCATACGGGACAGGTTCTCGTATCCTGGCATCGGTTTATCCTTTCCCTGCTTCGAGGGCCTCGGCGCCCGGGAAGATACGGGCGAATCCGGCGACGATGTCGGCCGCCGGGAGTTCGCCGGAAATGGCGCCGCAGGAAAGTCCGCAGTACATCGCCATCTCCTCGATACGACCGCTCGTGGCGGTCGTGGGCACCGCGGCACTGAACCGCGGCACGACATAGGGCTTGCCCTCGACCACGGTGCGGCCGATGAATTTCTTCGGCTGGTCGGGATCGCGGGTGACATCGGTCGCCAGGACCCGGTGGCGGCGGCCCGGCCAGCCGATCTCGTACACGTCGGAGATGACGGTGTCGGCCTTGCCCGAGGCGATGACCGCGCTCTTGAAGACCGGGTGGGCCATCGACTCGCGGGCCACCACGAAGGCGGTGCCCAGCAGTACGCCGTCGGCGCCCGAGGCCGCCGCACGGGCGGCCTCGTCGGCCGAGCCGATACCGCCGGCCGACACCAGGCAGGCGTCGGGCAGCAGCGCCCGCAGCTCGCCGACCAGGTCGTCGCGCAGCGCGGTGCCGAGCAGGTGGCCGCCCGCCTCGGTGCCCTGCACGACGACGATCGCGCCGTGCCCGGCCGCGCGCACACCGTCCTCGACGGTGCCGACCTGGACGACGAGGGCGCGCCCGGCGGCGGTGACGCGCTCGAACACGGCGTCGTCGGGCATCCCGAACAGCGACACGTAGACGCTCCGCGGCGTCTCCTCCAGCACCTGGGCGAGCTGCAGGTCGAGGTCCTCGGGCCCGACGACCTCCGGGATGAGGTTCACGCCGACAGGGCGGTCGGTGCCCGCCACCAGCCGCTTGAGCGCGGCCGACAGCGCCTCGCCGGCCAGCTTGTAGCCGCCCAGGCAGCCCGCCCCGCCCGCCTCCGACACCGCGCAGGCGAGCTCCGGGCCCGCGACGCCGCCCATCCCGGACTGGAGCAGGCCCACCCGGATCCCGAGCGCCTCTGCCAACGTCGCGCGCATCAGTCCAGCGCCTCCACCGCGGCCAGCGCGGCGGCGGTGTCGCCGAAGGCCCGCGTCAGGGTGTGCACCCAGCGCTCCAGGCCGAAGGCCAGGCAGCTGGTGTGCGCGGTGTCCTCGCCGGCCGAGATGGTGCAGCGCTCGCCGAAGAAGTTCCGGTGGTAGTTGACCGAGCCGATCGACAGGCCATTGACGATGAACTCCTCCTTGACGGGGAAGAGCCGCTGCATCTTGGCCTTGCTGCCGTTCTTGTCGAAGAACGGGTCGGTGGCGACCTCCACGCTGACGTCCAGACCGAGCTTCGCGCACAGCGCCAGCACGGTCTCCTTGGCGCGCACCAGGTGCTCCTTGGCGCCGTCCTCGGGGCCGATGAAGACGATCTCGCGCATGGAGAAGCCCAGCAGCCGCTGGAGGCCCGCGTAGTGGTCCTCGTTGCGGAAGCAGGTGGCGACCGTGGTGCGCATGAGCCCGTCGGCCGGCAGCGTGCTGCCGGCCAGGTCGACGTAGATCGCGTAGCAGGCCGCGGACGGCAGCGCGAAGGCCGTCGGCTCCATGACCTCGGGCGGGACGCGGTCGACCGGGCGCTCGGCGTCGGCGAGGTGCTTGGCCAGCCGCTGCGGGTCCAGCCGGGTGGCGGCCAGGCCCAGGTGCGGGAAGTTGTCGAAGTAGTCGAACCTGTCCAGGTGCTCGGTCCCGATCAGGAACGGGAAGCGGAACTCCGGGGCCTGCCAGCCCTCGGCGAAGCGCTGGAAGACCCCGTCGATCGCGCGCAGCAGACGCAGCTGGCCGCCGTCGAGGACGCCGAGGCCGTTGTCGGTTGCTGTGGTCATCACGCCGCCTTCTGCTTGAAGAATCGCGCTTCTATCGCGTCGAGGGTCCGGAAGTCGTCGAGGTCGATGTCCTCGGGGTCGATCGCGTCGCCGGTCAGCTCCTCCAGCAGGAAGATGAACTCGACGAAGGCGAGCGAGTTGATGGCCCGGCTGTCGATCAGGTCGAAGTCGCCGGCCAGGTGGTCGAGCTTGGGATTGCGCCCCAGGATGAACTCCTGGACGGCCGCCATGGGTTCGCTCATGACTGGGCAGGCTCCCCGACGGTCGCGCCGGCCTTCACCAGGAAGCGCCGGGTGCGCTTGAGGATCTGCTCGTGCGCCTCCTTGCGGGCCGGGTGCTCCAGCGCGCGCCGCCGCAGCTTCAGCGCGTCCGGGATACCCGCGTCGCGGTAGGCGGCGGGGTTGTAGAGGGTGGCGATGCTGTACTGGAGGTAGCTCTCCAGGTACTCCGCGATCACCGGGACCTCTTCGGGGTCGCGCTTCTTGACCTGCTCCAGCAGGTTGGTGAAGATCATCCGGCCGAACGCGACATGCCGGCTCTCGTCCTGGTGGTGCACCCGGTTGATCTCCCGGGCGATGAACGGCAGCGACTCGTCGGTCGCCATGTGCGCGTTGTAGTAGTCGACGATCTCCTCGAAGATCAGCACGCGCGCGAAGACGATGAGCTCGCGGGCCAGCGGGGAGAGGTGCTCGACCGAGTCGGCCTGCAGGTTCGGCTGCGCGGGGTAGAGCTTGCCGCCGTAGCGCAGGCAGAACTGGGCGAAGAACCACATGTGCTCGTTCTCTTCGCCGATGAAGTGGTGCATGAACTCCGAGACGCCCGCGTAGGTGCGCTCGTGGATGCGCATGACGACTTCGCTCATCAGCTCACGGATGCCGTGGATGTTGAGGCTGAAGAAGTTGATCGTCTCGTAGCGGGTCAGCGCGACCTGCTGCTCGCGGGTCAGCTCGTCCCACATCTCGGTGCCGGCCAGCGTGGTCAGGCTCTCGCTCATCCACGGTTTGTCCGGCTCGATGGTCTCCGGCCAGTCGAAGTACGTGTACGGGTTGTAGTAGCCGGACGAGGCCAGTTGCTCCAGGCGGTCCAGGTCCAGTTCGACCGGCTCGATGTCGCGTACAGCCATGGTTCAGTCGTCTCCTCAACGCACCGATCGGATATCCGCGCGCACGTGGACCGGCGTCTTCGAGCCGCACTCGTGGTAGCCCAGGGCGGCGTTGCCGGACGCGGTGGACGGAATGACTTTGTTGTAGATGGAGCCAAGGCACAGCTCCTGGAAGTCGCCGGTGCTCGCGGACAGCCGCGCGGCCAGCTGCGACTTGGCGATGTCGATGGTCTTGAGCGTCCCGTCGTCGTCCTCGACCTCGACGCACGCGTGCGGCAGGTCCAGGGCGCCGCCGAGCACCCCGCAGAACCAGCCGCGCTTGGCCTCGGCGCGGTAGCCGGCGTCCCGGAAGCGCTCGGTGAGCAGCAGGCTCGCGGCGATGCAGCTGGTCGCGCCCAGCTCGTGCACCAGCCCGTAGTCGGACTGCATCGGCACCGGGATCATCTGCCAGCGGTAGCCGGCCGCGAGGTACTCCTGCGTCAGCTCGCGCAGCACCGGGGAGATCACCGGGGTACGCGCGCCGGTCGTGGTGACGGTCGCGGTGTACGCCGCCGAGCCCTCGCCCGGGTCCGGCTCCGTCACCTCGGCGAGCCGGCCGCCGAACCGGTCGATGTCCGGCGCCTCCAGGCGCCACGGCGCCTCGCCCGCGCAGTCCGGGCACTCCAGCGTGACCTGGAAATCCCAGGTCTTCGGCCGCAGCAGGTCGTCGACCGGCCGGCCGGCGAACCGGAAGAGCATCCGGAAGGCCAGTTCGGGCTGGGTCTTCGAGGTGTTCGAGTACATCCCGAGGTTGTAGAGGTCGCTGGTGTCGAAGTGCCGGACGCCGTCGCGCTCCTCGCACGGCAGGCCCGCGGCGACGAGCCGGTCGATCTCCGCCGGCCCGCAGCGCAGCATCTCCTGCGCCACCGATTCCGGCTGGTCCCGCACCGAGTATTCGGCGGGAATGAACTCGATCGAGTCCGCGACCCTTTCCCAGGGCGTATCCACTGCTACTGACTGGCCCGACACGGTACGTCTCCCCCGCAGAATCGGCGCGGCACGGTTGTGACCTGGCGTCCCAGATTAACCGTAATAAAAGCGTGGCGGTATATGAGAAACGCACTATCGAAGGTGCATATGGCACGCCGGACGGAGACTCAGCAGGCCACCGGCCTGCACTAGCCCACTCCGGATGCCCCATCAACCCCTATCGCACCCCTGGCCGACCCTGTAAGACTTATGCGTAGGGGTAGGGGTGGGGTATGAGGAGAGAGCATCGCACAGTAGGGTCGACCGGGACTCACTGAATCCTAAATCATTTGCTTTCGGCAGCAGCGAATTTCTTGAGAATCGGGAGCCGGCGGGCCAATGGCTGATGAAGAAAAGCTGCGTCAGTACCTCAAGAAGGCAACCGGCGACCTGCGGGTCGCGGCCCGCAAGCTGCAGGAGGCCGAGCTCAAGGACGCGGAGCCGATCGCGATCGTCGGCATGGGCTGCCGTTTCCCGCCGGGGCTGCGCTCGCCGGAAGGGCTGTGGGAATTCGTCGCGGACGAGGGGGACGGCATCTCGCCCTTCCCCGGCGACCGCGGATGGGGGCTGGGCGCAGGCCCGTCCGGAGGCCCGGACGGGGGTCCGTCCGGGGGCTCAACCGGAGGCGCGTCCGGAGACCCGTCCGGCGCCGGGCCGGGGCGCCGGGGCGGCTTCCTCGGCGGCCCGGCCGGGGCCGACCGCTTCGACGCGGGCTTCTTCGGGATCACCCCGCACGAGGCGCTGGTGACGGACCCCCAGCAGCGCCTGCTGCTGGAGACCGCGTGGGACGCCGTCGACCACGCAGGGATGGACCCCGCGGGCCTGCGCGGCACGCGCACGGGCGTCTACGCCGGGGTCTCCTACTGCCACTACGGCGCCGGCCCGCAGACGGAGCTCCCCGAGGGCGCCGCGGACCAGCAGATCATCGGCGGCGCCCCGAGCACCACGTCCGGCCGCGTCGCCTACGCCCTCGGGCTGCACGGACCGGCCCTCAGCATCGACACCGCCTGCTCGTCCTCGCTGGTCGCGATCCACCTGGCCTGCCAGGCGCTGCGCCGCGGCGACTGCGAACTCGCGCTGGCCGGCGGGGTCACCGTCATGGCGACGCCGAACGTCATCCTGGAGTTCGGCCGCCGCGGCGCGCTCGCCGCGGACGGCCGCTGCAAGCCCTTCGCCGCGGGCGCCGACGGCATGGGCTTCGGCGAGGGCGCCGGGCTGCTCGTCCTGGAGCGGCTGTCGGCGGCGCGGGCCGCCGGCCACAGCGTCCTCGCGGTGATCCGCGGCTCCGCCGTCAACCAGGACGGCGCCACCAACGGCCTGACCTCGCCCAGCCGTTCCGCCCAGGAGGCGGTCATCCGGCAGGCCCTCGACAGCGCCGGACTCGCCCCCGACCAGATCGACGCGGTGGAGGGCCACGGTACGGGCACGGCGCTGGGCGACGCGATCGAGGCGGAGGCCGTCATCGCGACGTACGGCGAGAACCGCCCGCAGGGGCGGCCGCTGCGGCTGGGCTCGGTGAAATCCAACATCGGCCACACGCAGACCGCCTCCGGCGTGGCGAGCGTCATCAAGATCGTCATGTCCATGCGCGCGGGCGTCCACGCCCGCACCCTCAACATCGACGCCCCCTCGACCTACGTCGACTGGTCCGCCGGCTCCGTCACCCTCACCACCGAGTCCTCCCCCTGGCCCGCGACCACCCGCCCGCGCCGCGCGGGCGTGTCATCCTTCGGCATCAGCGGCACGAACGCCCACCTGATCGTGGAGCAGCCGAGCGCGGCGGGGGCCGCGGGGGTGACGGCGCCGGGCGCGGCGGGCACCGCGAGCGGTACGGCTGCCGCAGGCGCTGCGAGCGGCGCCGCTGCCGCGGGCGGTACGGGCGGTACGGCGGGCGTTATCGCGCCGGGCGCGGCGGGCACCGCGAGCGGTACGGCTGCCGCAGGCACTGCGAGCGGCGCCGCTGCCGCAGGCGGCGCGGGCGGTACGGGCGGTACGGGCGGTACGGCTGCCGCCTTCGGTACGGCGGGCGTTACCAGGCCTGGTGCGGCGGGCACCGCGAGCAGTACGGCTGCCGCAGGCACTGCGAGCGGCGCCGCTGCCGCGCGCGGTACGGGCGGTACGGCGGGCGCCTTCGGTACGGCGGGCGCCGCAAGCAGTACGGCTACCGCAGGCACTGCGAGCGGTGCGGCTGCCGCGGGCAGCGCGGACGGGGCGGCGGGCGCCGTCGGTGCGGGTGCCGCAGGGCGTGCGGCGGCTGGCGAGGTGGGTGACGCGGGAGCCGCGAACGGCGCGGGCGGCGCGCGCAGCCAAAACGGTGCGGGTGCTGCAGGGCGTACGGACGACGGTGGCGCGGAGGCCGCGAACGGCGCGGGCGGTGTCGAGGACGTCTGCGTGCCCTGGGTGTTGTCGGCCAAGGACGCGGGGGCGTTGCGGGACATGGCCGGGGAGCTGGCCGGGTTTGTCGGGGGGCGGTCCGCGGGTGGGGACGTGGGGGTCGGGCGGGTGCTGGCGCGGACGCGGGCGGGGTTCGCGCACCGGGCCGTCGTCATCGGCGACGGCGCCGAGCGCCGGGCCGCGCTCGGGGCGCTGGCCCGCGGGGCGGAGGCGGCCGGGCTCGTCACCGGGACGGCCGCGGGCACGGGCGGCGCGGCGACCGCGCTCGTCCTCACCGGCGATGTGCCGGGGGCCGCACGCTCGGCCCGCGAACTCGGCGAGCGCTTCCCCGTCTTCGCCGCCGCGCACGCGGACGCGCTCGCGCAGGTGGAGCGGCACCTCGGCGCGCCGCCCGCCGCCTACCGGCAGGCTGCCGTGTTCGCCTTCCAGACGGCGCTCGTCGCACTCGTCCGCTCCTTCGGCGTGGAGCCGGAGGTCGTCGCGGGCGCGGGCGTCGGCGAGATCGCCGCGGCCTGCGCCGCCGGGGTCCTGTCCCCCGCCGACGCGGCAGCGCTCGCCGCCGCCGCGGCCCGGGCCGACGCCGACGGGGACGCGCTGCGCGGGGACGGCGACCTCTCGCCGACCGACGCGGCCGCGCTCGCCGCCGCCGCGGCACGCGCCGACGAGGACGCGGGCGCGCTGCGGACCGCGGCGGAGGGCGTCGCCTACGGCACGCCCGACCGCACGCTCGTCCTCGCGGCGGGCGGCGCGCCGGGCGACCCCGAACGCTGGGCCACCGGCGCCTTCCTGGGCGCGGGCGGCGACCTCGCGGCCCGCGCGCGGGAGCAGGGCGCGGCGGTCTGCCTGGAGCTGGACCCCGGCGCCGTCACCACCGCGGGCGAGCTGCTGGCCCGCCTCGCGGCGGCGTACACCGCCGGGGCGGCGGTGCGCTGGGAGGCGGCCTTCGACGGCGCCGCCGCATCCGGCGAGCAGGTCCGCCTGCCCGGCTACCCCTTCCGGCGCAGCCGCTACTGGCTCGCCTCGCCCGCCCTGGGCGGCCACGGCCCGGTCGAGCCCGAAGCCGAGCCCCTGCACCCGCTGCTGGGCGCCGAGGTCGACCTCGCCGACCCCGCGGAGCGGCGCTTCGCCCGTACCCTGACGGCCCGTGAGCCCTGGTACGCCGGGGAGCAGTACCGGCTGCGCGGCACCCCCGCCCTGCCGCCCGCCGCCGTCGCCGATTGGGCTCTGGCCGCCGCCCGCCACGGCGCCGGTGACGGCGTCGACCCCGCGGACGTCCGCACGATCGAGGACCTCGTCTTCGGCCCCCCGGCCCTGCTCACGGACGCCCGCCCGCTGCGCCTCCAGACGGCGGCGGAGACACACGGCGCGACCCGCCGCGTCCGCGGCTTCACCGCGGAGCGGCCGACCGGGGCGAACTCCGGCGGCGCCGGCCCTGCCCCCGGCCCGGCAGCCCCGGGCACCGCGGCCCCCGGCGACGTGCGATCCGACGCCGCCTCGCCCTCCGCGGGCTTCACCGGCACCCCGAACACCCCCGCCCCCCGACGCCCGCGCTGGACGCACCGGTTCACCGCCTGCGCCGCCGAGAAGAATCCGCCCGCCCCCTCCCGGGTCGACCCCGAAGGGCTGCGGGGGCGGATGGCGGCGCGGGATGCGGAGGAGCTGTTCGGGTGGCTGGACGGCGCCGGGATCGCGTGCGGGCCGGCGTACCGGGAGGCCGTACGGGGGTGGTGGCGGGCGGACGACGAGGCGTTGGCGCTCGTGGAGACCGGCGCGGGGGACGGGTACGTCCTGCATCCCGTCGTGTTCGAGGTCGGCCTGCTGACGGCGGCGGCGCTCGTCCCGGCCCCCGAGGGCGGACCGCTGCTGCCGGCGGGGCTGGCCCGGCTGACCTGCCACCGCGAACTGCCCGGCCGGGTGTGGTGCCACGCGCGCCGCGCCGCGGACGGCACGGTCGGCGTCGAGCTGTACGACGACGCGGGCGAGCCCCTGGTCAGCGCCGCCGGGCTGGTGTTGGCTCCCGCCGAGCTGCCCGAAAAGCCCGCGCAGGACGGCGACGAGCCGTGGGACACCGAAGGGCTCGTGCGGCTCGCCGTCGAGGACCCGCAGGGCGCCCGGCAGGCCCTCACCGACGCCCTGTTCGCCCGGGTCGGCGCGATGGTCGGCACCTTCGCCGACGACCCGGCGAGCGTACGCACCCGCTTCCCCGCCTCCCGGCTGGGCGACCTCGGCCTGGACTCGCTGCGCGCGATGCGGCTGCGCGAGCAGTTCCGCAGCGGCCTGCACGTGGACGTACCGCCCCAGAAGCTGCTCGGCGAGACCACCGTGGCGGACGTCGTGGACCTGGTCTGCCGCTCCCTCGCGGCGCGCAGCCTCGTGGTGACCGCCGACGAGGTGCCGGCGTCGGGCGAGCCGCTCGAAGAACTCATCCTCTAATCCGCCAGAAGGGCAGCCACCATGACCACGGACCTCTTCGCCGAGCTGTACCGCCGCGGGGTCAGACTGCGGCTGGCCGACGGCCGGCTGCATGTGACGGCCCCGCCCGGTGCGCTGACGGCCGAGCTGCGCGAGGAGATGAAGCTGCGGCGGGACGAGCTGGTCGAGAGCGTCGCGCGCTCCGCCGCGGCGGCGGACGGCGCGGAGGCGCTGGTGCCCCGGCCCGCGGAGCGGCACGAGCCCTTCCCGCTGACCGACATCCAGCAGGCCTACTGGGTGGGCCGGACGCCCGCGGTGGAGCTGGGCGGCAACTCGACGCACTGCTACCTGGAGTTCGACGCCGCCGATCTCGACGTGCCCAGGCTCGGGCGCAGTCTGGACCGGCTCGTGCAGCGGCACGACATGCTCCGCGCGGTCATCTCCCCGGACGGGCGGCAGCGGGTGCTGCCGGAGGTGCCGGCGTACGAGGTGCGGGCGCTGGACCTGTCGGGGCTGGACGAGGCCGCGCAGGAGGCGGGGATCGAGGAGATCCGCCAGGAGCTGGCGCACCAGGTGCTGCCCGCCGACCGGTGGCCGCTGTTCGAGGTGCGGGCCACGAAGCTGGACGAGCGCCGCTGGCGGCTGCATCTGAGCCTGGACATGCTGATCATGGACGGCTTCAGCTTCGGGATCTTCCAGCGCGACTGGTTCCGCTTCTACAGCTGTCCGGACGAGCCGCCCGCACCACTGGAGGTGACCTTCCGCGACTGCGTCCTCGCCGAGCAGCGGGCGCAGACCGAACGGCGCTTCGAGGACGACCGCGCCTACTGGCTGGACCGGCTCGACACCCTGGCGCCCGCGCCGGAGCTGCCGCTCGCGGTCCAGCCCGGGCAGCTGAGCCGCCCGCGCTTCGCCCGGCAGCACGCGCGGCTGCCGCGCGAGCGGTGGGCCGCGGTGAAGGAGACGGCCCGCGCCCGCGGCCTGACCCCGTCCGCGGTGCTCATGACCGCGTACGCCGATGTGCTGCGCCGCTGGTCGAAGCGGCCCGAACTGACCATGAACCTCACGCTGTTCAACCGCCCGCCGCTGCACCCGCAGGTGGGCGAGGTGATCGGCGACTTCACCTCGCTGGTGCTGCTGGAGACCCGGCCCGACGCCGGGGACTCCTTCGCCGGGCGGGCCAAGCGGCTGCACCTCCAGCTCATGGAGGACCTGGGCCACGCGACCTTCTCCGGTGTGCGGGTGCTGCGCGAGCGGGCCCGGCGGCTGGGCGGGCGGCCCGGGGCGGCGATGCCGGTGGTCTTCACCAGCATGGTGGGCTTCGACTCCGGGTCCGGTCCGAGCGAGACGGCCCAGGTGTTCGGCGACGTCGTGTACGGCGTGAGCCAGACGCCCCAGGTGTGGCTGGACTACCAGGTGCTGGAGGACCGCGGGGAGCTGCTGGTCAACTGGGACTACGTCGAGGGCCTCTTCCCCGACGGCATGCTGGAGGAGATGTTCGAGGCGCACCGGGCGGGCCTGGAGCGGCTGGCGGGCGGCGAGGCGGCGTGGGACGAGCGGGAGATCGTCGTCCTGCCGCGGGAGCAGGCCGAGGAGCGCCGCCGGGCCAACGACACGCAGGTCGCCATCCCGGACCGTACGCTGTGCGGCCTGGTCGAGGAGCAGGCCGCGCGGACCCCCGACGCGGTCGCGGTGATCGCGGCGGACGGCGCGCACGCGTACGCCGCACTCGTCGCGGACTCCCACCGGCTGGCGCACGTCCTCCAGGCGGCGGGTGCCGCCCGGGACACGCTGGTCGGCGTCATCGCCGAGAAGGGCTACGAGCAGGTGGCGGCGGCCCTGGGCGTCACCCGGTCGGGGGCGGCGTACCTGCCGGTCGAGCCGCGCTGGCCGGCCGCCCGGCGGGCGAAGCTGCTCGAACAGGGCGGGGTGCGGGTCGTGGTGACGACCGAGCGGCTGCGCGCGGAGCTGGAGTGGCCCGCGGGCGTCCGGCTGGTGACGCTCGCCGACGACGAGGTGCGGTCCGCGCCCGCGACGCCCCCGGCCGCCGGCCCCGACCCGGCGGACCTGGCGTACGTCATCTTCACCTCCGGCTCGACGGGCACCCCCAAGGGCGTCATGATCGACCACCGGGCGGCCGCCAACACCATCCAGGACCTGACGGAGCGCTACGCGGTCACGGCCGCCGACCGCGCGCTGGCGCTGTCCGCGCTGAGCTTCGACCTGTCGGTCTACGACATCTTCGGCATGCTCGCGGCGGGCGGCGCGGTGGTGATGCCGGAGCCGGACCGGGCGCAGGAGCCGCAGCACTGGTCGGAGCTGACGGAGCGGCACGCGGTGACGGTCTGGAACAGCGTCCCGGCCCTGATGCAGGTGTGGATCGACGCGCACGACAGCGCCGCTCCCCCGCCCGCGCACGCCCTGCGGCTGGTCATGATGAGCGGCGACTGGATCCCGGTCGCCCTCCCGGACCGTATCCGCGCCTACTACCCGGACGCGGTGCTGATGAGCCAGGGCGGCGCCACGGAGGCGTCGATCTGGTCGATCCACCACCCGATCGGCGAGGTGCCCGCGCACTGGTCGCGCATCCCGTACGGCAAGGCGCTCGGCAACCAGACGATGCACGTCTACGACCAGTGGCTGGAGCCCAGCCCGGTGTGGGCGACGGGCGAGATCCACATCGGCGGCAGCGGCGTGGCCCGCGGCTACTGGGGCGATCCGGAGCGGACGGCGGAGCGCTTCTTCACCCACCCGCGCACCGGCGAGCGGCTCTACCGCACCGGTGACCTGGGCCGCTTCCTGCCCGGCGGGGACATCGACTTCCTGGGCCGCGAGGACTCGCAGATCAAGCTCAACGGCTACCGCATCGAGCTGGGCGAGATAGCCGCGCCGCTGCGCCGCCACCCCGGGGTGCGGGACGCGCTGGTCGCGGTGGACACCAACCCCCGCACCGGCAGCCGGCAGCTCGTGGCGTATCTGGTGCCGGACGGCGGCGAGGTCGTACCGGGGCGTACGCACCCGGACGCAGGCCTGCTGCGGGCGCAACTGGCGGAGCTGCTGCCCGACTACATGGTGCCGCGGCACTACCTCGTCATCCCGCGGGTGCCGCTGAGCGCGAACGGCAAGGTGGACGCCTCGGCGCTGCCCGCCCCGCGCGAGCAGCAGCCCGCGGGCACCCACTCGGCGCCGCAGGACGACGTGGAGCGTGCGCTGCTGGGCTTCTGGCAGGAGGTCCTGGAGCGCGACGACTTCGGGACGGACGAGAACTTCTTCGAGCTCGGCGGCGACTCGCTGCACGCGATCGGCATCCTGGAGCGGGTCGCGCGGGAGTTCGGCACCACCGTGAGCCAGGACGAAGGGCTGCGCACCCTCTTCGACAACCCGACGGTCGCCCGCCTCGCGTCGGTGCTGCGCCCCGCGACCGACTGAGCCCCCGCACGCCGGAGCCGGGCCGCCCCCACGGACGGCCCGGCTCCGGCGTGCGTACGGTCAGCTCTCTCCCTGTTCGGTCGATCTTCCTGCTCACTCGCTCCGCGGACGGCCTCGTACCTCGGCCGGCCACTGCGCGAGCTCGGGCGTCAGCTCTCCTTGTTGTACAGGTGCAGGCAGATCGGCGCGCACACCGCGGTGATGACGGCGCTCGCGACGAGTGTCCAGACGACCGCGCCGGTGGTGCCGGAGCCGCCGTTCATCAGGTCGCGGGCGGCGGTGGCGACATGGCTGAGCGGGTTGACCTTGACGAAGGCCTGGAGCCAGCCGGGCATGGTGCTGGGCTTGACGAAGACGTTGCTGGCGAAGGACAGCGGCATCAGCACGGCGTTGGCGATGCTGATGACGACGGCCGGGTCGCGCAACGCGAGGGCGAGCGCGGCCCACACCAGGGACAGCGCGAGGCCGAAGACGATGACCAGGGCGACCGCGCCGAGGACGCCGAGGAAGCCGTTGTCGGGGCGGTAGCCCATCGCGACGCCCAGCACGATGACGATGACGGACGCGAAGACGTACCGCGCCCCGTCGCTGAGCAGGCCGCCGAGCACGAACGCGCCGCGCCAGATGGGCAGTCCGCGGAAGCGGTCGAAGGCGCCGCTGCGGACGTCCTGGGCGAGCCGGCCGCCGCCGTACATCGTGACGATGGCGATGCTCATGCTGAGCACGCCGGGCAGCAGGACCTTGAGGTATTCGGACGTGGAGCCGCTGATCGCACCGCCGAAGAGGTAGGTGAAGAGCACCGTGAACAGGATCGGGATGGCGGTGGAGTCCACGAGCTGCTTGGGGTCGTGCTTGAGCTTGAGCATGGCGCGGCTGCCGAAGGCGGCGGAGGCCGCGACGGGGCCGGCCCGGTGGCGGGTGCGGCCGGCGGCGAGCAGGGCGTCGACGGGGTCGGCCGCCGCTGCGGCGGGGCGCGTGGGGGCGGTGGAGCTGCTCATGCGGTCTGGTCCTCGTGGTCGGGGGTGGCCGGGGCGGTCCGGTGCCCGGTGAGGGCGAGGAACGCCTCGTCGAGGCTGGGCTGGCCGAGCGAGAGGTCGGCGACGCCCACGCCCGCGTCGGCGAGCCGGTTCATGGTGCGGCCGAGCAGGCGGCTCACGTCCTTGTCGCCCTTGCCGCCCTGCCCGGTGGCGAGCAGCACGGACAGCGCGAACGGGTCGGCGCCCAGCTCCACCGTGCCGTCGAGGGATTCGCCGAGGATCTGCCGGGCCCGGTCGCGCTGCTCCTCGTCGAGCAGCCGCAGGTGCAGGGTGCCGGAGCCGACGCGGGATTTGAGCTGGGAGCTGGTGCCCTCGGCGACGATCCGGCCGTTGTCGATGACGGCGATCTGCTCGGCGAGCTGGTCGGCCTCGTCCAGGTACTGCGTGGTGAGCAGCACGGTGGTGCCGGCCGCCGCGACCCGGCGGACCAGCTCCCAGACCTGGTTGCGGCTGCGCGGGTCGAGCCCGGTCGTCGGCTCGTCCAGGAACAGCAGGTCGGGGGTGACGATGAGGCTGGCCGCGATGTCCAGCCGGCGGCGCATACCGCCGGAGTAGCCGCTCACCGGGCGGCCGGCCGCGTCGGTCAGGTCGAAGGCGGCGAGCAGCGCGTCGGCCCGGTCCCGGCAGGCGGGGCGGGGCAGGCCCTGGAGGCGGCCCAGGAAGATCAGGTTCTCGTACCCCGTCAGGTCCTCGTCGAGCGAGGCGTACTGGCCGGTGAGGGAGACCTTGGCGCGGATCGCGTCGGCCTCGGTCAGCACGTCGTGGCCGAGCACCTTGGCGGTGCCGCCGGTCGGTTTGATCAGCGTGGCAAGGATCCGGATGGTGGTGGTCTTGCCCGCACCGTTCGGGCCCAGGAACCCGAACACCTGGCCGCGCGGGATCGTCAGGTCGATCCCGTCCAGCGCCCGCTTCTCCCCGTAGGCCTTGGCCATGCCGCGTGCCTCGACCGCCGGTTGATCCTCGCCCACGCTATTCTTTGACATGCCGTAAGAGTTGACTATCTCTCACAGCTTGTCAAGGTTATGGCGGAACGCATACCGTCAGGGAATGGTCGACTCGCAGGAAACCGCCCCGCCGCCGCGCCGCCGCCGCGCCGACGCGCAGCGCAGCATCGACGCCATCCTCAACGCGAGCCGGGTCGTGCTCGGCCAGCGCCCGGACGCGAGCATGGACGACATCGCCTCCGCGGCGGGCGTCACGCGGCAGACCGTCTACGCGCACTTCCCCTCACGGGACGCGCTGGTCACCGCCCTCCTGGAGGCGGCGGCGGCCGAATACCTCGCCGCGCTCGACGCCGCCGGGCTCGACAGCACCCCGCCCGCGGAGGCGCTGGCGCAGTTCCTGGACGCCGGCTGGCGCTTCCTGCGCCGCCACCCGATGCTGCTCAACCCCACCGCGCCGCGCACCCCGGAGCCCAACCACAACGCGCTGTCCGACGTGGTGCCGCCGCGGCTCGAACGGCTCGTCACCCGCGGCATGGAGACCGGCGCCTTCGACGTGTCGCTGCCCGCGTCCTGGCTCGCGGCCGCGATCGTCGGCCTCCAGCACGCCGCCGCCGCCGAGGTCGCCGCCGACCGCCTGCTCCCGCACGACGCGGAGGCGCTGTGCCTGGAGAGCGCGCTGCGGCTGTGCGGGAGCAAGTAGGCCGCCCGGCGGAGGGGCGTCCTCCGCCGGGGACCCGCTCCCGCGTCAGTCCCGCAGCTCCGGGAGGTCGCCGTCCGTGAGGCCGCCGTCGAGCAGGGCGAACAGCTCTTCGTCGGTGGCCGTGTCCAGGGCCAGTTCCGTATCCTCCCCCGCCGCGCCCGGCGCGGCCGCGGTGTCGTCCCAGCGGCTCAGCAGCGCCCGCAGCCGCCGGGTGATCGCGCCGCGCTGCTCCTCGTCCGGCGCGGACCGCAGCAGGGACCGCTCCAGGCTCTCGATCTCGTCGAGTACGGGCTCGGGCCCCGGCCCGGCCTGCGCGCCCTCTGCCGGGGTGAGCCGCGTCCGCAGGTGGCGGGCCAGCTCGGCCGGGGTCGGATGGTCGAAGACCAGCGTCGCCGGGAAGGTGCAACCCGTCGCCGCGGCCAGCCGGTTGCGCAGGTCGACCGCGGTGAGCGAGTCGAACCCGGCGTCCCGGAAGGCGCTGTCGGGGTCCATCGCCTCCGCGTCGCCGCCGCCCAGCGCGACGACCGCGTGCGCGCGGACGAGCTGGAGCAGGAAGGCGTGCCGCTCGGCCTCGTTCAGCGGCGCGAGCTGCCGCGCGATGTCCGTGCCGGGGTCGGCCGCCGCGGCCTTCGGCTGCACCGGCGTGCTGACCAGGCCGCGCCACAGCGCCGGAAGGGCGCCCTCGCGGGCGAGGTCCCGCAGCCTGCCGGTACGGATGCCGGTCGCGAGCAGCAGCGGCTCCGCCGAGCCGCGGGCGGCGTCGAACAGGCCCAGCGCCTGCGGGGTGGGCAGGGCCGTGTAGTAGCCGGACATCTTGGCCCGGCTGGCGGCGGTGAGGGTGGCCGTCAGGGCGCTGGTCTGCGCCCACAGGCCCCACGCGACCGACGTCGCGGGCAGGCCGAGCGAGCGCCGGTGCTGGGCGAGCGCGTCCAGGACGGTGTTCGCGGCCGCGTAGTTGCCCTGCGCGGGGGCGCCGGTGAGGCCCGCGCCGGAGGAGAAGAGGACGAAGTCGGCGAGGTCCGCGCCCGCGGTCAGCTCGTGCAGATGCAGCGCCGCGTCGGCCTTGGGCCGCAGGACGGTGCCGATCCGCTCCGGGGTGAGCGAGCCGAGGATCCCGTCGTCCAGGACGCCCGCGGTGTGCACCACCGAGGTCAGCGGGTGCGCGGGCGGTACGGCGGCGAGCGCCCGCGCCAGGTCCGCGCGGTCGCCGACGTCGCAGGCCACGATGTCGGCGGCGGCGCCGAGTCCGGCGAGGGCCGTACGCAACTCGTCGGCGCCGTGCGCGGCGGGCCCGCTGCGGCTGAGCAGCAGGAAGTGCCGGGCGCCGCGGGCGGCGAGGTGGCGGGCGACGAGGCCACCGAGGGTGCCCGTGCCGCCGGTGACCAGCACCGTGCCGTCCGGGTCGGGCTGCCGCGGCACCGTCAGCACGTTCTTGCCGACGTGCCGGGCCTGGCTCATGTGGCGGAAGGCCCCGACCGCCTGCCGCACGTCCCATGTCGTCAGCGGGGGCAGGTGCAGCGCGCCCGCCCGGAAGAGGTCCATGACCTCGGCGAGCATCGCGCCGATACGGTCCACTCCCGCGTCGTCCAGCACGAACGCCCGGTAGCCGACGCCGGGGTGGGCGGCGGCGACCTCGGCGGCGTCCCGGACGTCGGTCCTGCCCATCTCGACGAAGCGCCCGCCGGGCCGCAGCAGCCGCAGCGAGGCGTCGACGAATTCGCCGGCCAGCGAGTCCAGGACGACGTCGATGCCGCGCTCCCCCGCCTCGGCGGCGAAGCGCTCCTCGAAGTCGAGGGTGCGGCTGGAGGCGAGGTGCGCGTCGTCCAGCCCCGCGGCCCGCAGCACCGGCCACTTGGCCGGGCTCGCCGTCGCGAACACCCGCGCGCCGCGGTGCCGGGCGAGCTGCACGGCGGCCATGCCGACGCCGCCCGCCGCCGCGTGCACCAGCACCGATTCGCCGGCTTGCAGCCCGGCCAGGTCGGACAGCGCGTAGTGCGCGGTCACGAAGGCCACCGGTACGGAGGCGGCCTGCTCGAAGGACCAGTCCGCCGGGATCGGCGCGAGCAGCCGCTCGTCGGTCACCGCGACCGGCCCGAACGCGTGCGTGAGCAGCCCGAGGACGCGGTCGCCGGGCCGCAGGCCCGTCACGGCGGAGCCGACGGCGGTCACGGTGCCCGCGCCCTCGCCGCCGAGGTCGGCCTCGTCCGGGAGGAGCCCGAGCGCCACGACGACGTCGTGGAAGTTGAGCCCCGCGGCCCGTACCGCCACGCGCACCTCGCGCGGGCCCAACTCGGCGCCCGGCGGCGGGCATTCGGCGAGGGTCAGCCCCTCCAGGGTGCGGGTGCCGGTGCACTCCAGCCGCCACGCGGCCGCCCCGGCGGGCGGCACCAGGCCCTCCCCCGACGCGGCCCGCGCCAGCCGCGGCGCCAGCAAGGCGCCCGCCCGGACGGCGAGTTGCGGCTCCCCGGACGCGACGGCCGCCGCCCACAGCTCGCCGGACGCGGCCTGCTCGGTGTCGTCGTCGACCAGGACGAAGCTCTGCGGATGCTCACTCTGCGCCGACCGCACGAGCCCCCACACGGCGGCGGCCCCGAGATCCGCGACCCCGCCCCCCGCCTCCGCGCCGACGGCCCCCCGCGTCCTGACCACCAGCCGCGCCCCTCCGAGGACGTCGTCGGCGGCCATGCCCTGGAGCACCCCGAGCGCGGCGGCGCTGACCTCGCGCATGCGGTCGGCGATGCGCGCACCGGCGTCCGGGGCCACGTCGGCGCCCGCCGTAAGGCCGGGCGCGCCGGGCGTAGCGGACCATCCATCGCCCGGAAGCCCACCGCTCCTTGCGGGGAGGCCAGACGCACCGGCCGCCCCGACGCCGGGCGCGACGGGCGTCGCCGCCTCCCCGGAGCCGGGGACCGCGTCGCCGACGCCGGGCAGGGATCCGGGCGCACCGGTCGCGGCAAGCTCCCCAGCGCCCGAAGCGGCCTCGGCCCCTGCCGGGAAGCGGGACCCTGCTGCCGTACCAACCTCCCCCGCGCCCGGGACCGCGTCGCCGACGCCGGACGGGAATCCGGCCGCACCGGCCGCGGTGGCCCGCCCGGCGCCCGAAGCGGCCTCGGCCCCTACCGGGAAGCGGGACCCTGCTGCCGTACCAACCTCCCCCGCGCCCGGGACCGCGTCGCCGACGCCGGACGGGAATCCGGCCGCACCAGCCGCGGTGGCCCGCCCGGCGACCGGAGCGGCCTCGGCCCCTGCCGGGAAGCGGGACCCTGTTGCCGCAGCAACCTCCCCCGTACCCGGGACCGCGTCCCCGACGCCGGGCGGGGATCCGGGCGCGCGGGCCGCGGCAAGCTCCCCGGCGCCCGGAAGCCCGGACGTCGGGAGGTCCGGGACGCACCACACCACCGTCGCCGGGGCGGGGCCGCCCTCGGCCAGCGCCGTGCGGAGGGCGGCGAGGTCGGGGTAGGTCTCGGCCTCCTGGCCGGCGGACGTGAGGCGGCGGGTGAGGGTGGCGGCCTCGGTGTCCGGGCCGAGGACGGCCCAGCGCTGCCGGGCGGGCGGGGCGGCGGGCGCGGGGACGGGGGTCCAGTCGACGCGGAAGAGCGCGTCGCGCAGCGACCCGGTGTCGGACGCGCGCAACTGCTCGGCGGTCACGGCCCGTACGACCAGCTCGCCCACCGAGACGACGGGGCGGCCGTCGAGGTCGGCCGCGGACAGCGCGATGCGCTCCGGGCCCAGGCGGCGGACGCGGACGCGCAGGTCGGTCAGGCCCGGGGCGGCGAGGGCGACCTCGCCGAAGAGGAAGGGGAGCCACAGCCGCGCGGGCCCGCCCTCCTCGGCCATGAGGATGCCCGCCGCCTGCATCGCGGCGTCCAGCAGCGCGGGGTGGACGCCGTAGCGCCCCGCCTCGCCGCGCTGGGCGGCGCCGAGCCCGACCTCGGCGAAGACCTCGTCACCGCGCCGCCAGGCCCGCCGGATGCCGCGGAAGGCCTCCCCGTACGCGTAGCCGCGCGCCGCGTAGTCCTCGTACAGCCCCTCCGTGGGCAGCGGTTCGGCCCCCGCGGGCGGCCAGACGGCGAGGCCCGCGGCGTCCGCGGCGAGCGGCGGGCCGCTCAGCTCGCCCGCGGCGTGCGACGTCCACGCGCCGTCGAGGGAGGCGTCCTCGGGCCGCGAGTAGACGGCCACCCGGCGGCTGCCCGCGTCGTCCGCGGCCGCGGCGACGACCTGGACCTGCACCGCACCCTCCGGCGGGATCGCCATCGGGGCCTCGAGCGTCAGCTCGGTGACGCCGGAGCAGCCGGTCTCGGCGGCGGCACGCAGGGCGAGTTCGACGAAGGCCGTGCCGGGCAGCAGCACCTGGTCCTCGACGGCGTGGTCGGCGAGCCAGCCGTGGGTCTGCGGCGACAGCCGCCCGGAGAGCACGACGGCGCCGTTGTCGGCGGCGTCAATCGCGGCGCCGAGCATCGGGTGCTCGCCCGCGCGCAGCCCGGCCTTGCCGAGCGCGTCGCCCGAGGGCTGCTCCTGGTCCTGCCAGTAGCGCTGCCGCTGGAAGGCGTACGGCGGCAGGGTGACGCGGGCGGCGGCGCCGCGGTCGTGGCCGAGCAGCCGCTCCCACGCGACGGGCACGCCGCCGGTGTGGGCCTGCGCGACCGAGCCGAGGAAGTCGTCCGGGCCGCCGCGGTCGCGGTGCAGGGTGCCGAGGACGAGCGCGGCGGCGTCCGCGGCCGCGATCGTCTCCTCCAGGCCCATCGTCAGCACGGGGTGCGGGCTGGCCTCGACGAACAGCTCGTACCCGCGCTCGGTCAGGGTGCGGGTGACCTCGTCGAAGCGCACCGGCTGGCGCAGGTTGCGGTACCAGTAGTCCGCGTCGAGCCCGGTGGTGTCGAGCTGGCCGCCGGTCACCGCGGAGTAGAAGGGGATGCGCGAGGGGACGGGGGTGACGCCCGCGAGCTGCGTCAGAAGCTCGTCGCGGATGCGCTCGACGTGCGGGGAGTGCGAGGCGTAGTCGACGGGCAGCCGCCGTACGCGGACGTCGGAATCCTGGTAGGTGTCGACGAGTTCGGCGATCGCGTCGGTGTCGCCGGAGACGACGACGGAGCCCGGCCCGTTGACGACGCCGATGGCGAGGCGGCCCGCCCAGCGGGTCAGCGCGGCCTCGGCGTCGGCGCGGCCGAGGCCGAGCGAGGCCATCGCGCCCTGCCCGGACAGCGCCACGATGGCGCGGCTGCGCAGGGCGACGATCCGGGCCGCGTCCTCCAGCGACAGCGCGCCCGCGACGCAGGCGGCCGCGATCTCGCCCTGCGAGTGGCCGACGACGGCCGCGGGCGCGATCCCGGCGTGCTCCCACAGCGCGGCCAGCGACACCATGACGGCGAACAGGACCGGCTGGACGACGTCCACCCGCTCCAGGTCCGGGGCGCCGGGCGCGCCGCGCAGCACGTCGCGCACCGACCAGCCGGTGAAGGGCGCGAGCGCCGCCTCGCACGCGGCGAGCCGGTCGCGGAAGACCGGTTCGGCGTCGAGCAGCCCGAGCGCCATGCCCGCCCACTGCGAACCCTGCCCGGGAAAGACGAGCACCGCCTCGGCGGAACGGCTCCGCGCCACACCCTGCACCACCCCGGCCGCGGGCCGCCCCTCGGCGAGCGCGCCCACCCCGGCGAGTAGCGCCGCCCGGTCCGGGCCCAGCACCACGGCCCGGTGCGTGAGGGCGGCCCGCCGCACCAGCGCGGCACCTACGTCCCGCACGTCCGCCTCCGGTTGCCCGGCGACGTGGGCGGCGAGCTGGGCGGCCTGCCCGCGCAGCCCGCGCTCCCCGCGCCCGGACAGCAGCCACGCGACGACGCCCGGTTCGGCGCCCGCGCTGCCGCCGGGCTCCTCGGCGCCAGCGGCCCGGGAACGGCCCCCGCCCGTAACGGCCGCGGCTCCTCCCGCCGTCGTGGGGGCGGCAGGTGGACGGGCAACCTCGGCACCACCAGGGGCGGCGGCCCCGGAACGGGCAGAACCGGAACCGGCGTCGGCGAGACGGGCGGAATCCGCACCCGCCGACGGAGCGGCCTCACCACCAGCACCGGCGGCAGCCCCGGAACGGGCAGAACCGGCGGCACCGGCACCGGCAAGGCCGACGGACCCGGCACCGGGAAGGGCAGCGGGTCCGGCACCGGGAGGACCGGCGGGTCCGGCGCCGGGAGAGGCGGCGGATCCGGGCCGGGCGGAATCCGCACCCGCCGACCGAGCGGCCTCACCACCAGCACCGGCGGCAGCCCCGGAACGGGCAGAACCGGCGGCACCGGCATCGGCAAGGCCGACGGACCCGGCGCCGGGAAGGGCAGCGGGTCCGGCACCGGCAAGACCGGCGGTACCGGCACCGGCAAGACCGGCGGTACCGGCACCGGGAGGACCGGCGGGTCCAGCACCGGCAAGACCGGCGGGTCCAGCACCGGGAGAAGCGGCGGATCCAGGCCGGGCGGAATCCGCACCCGCCGACCGAGCGGCCTCACCACCAGCACCGGCGGCAGCCCCGGAACGGGCAAGGCCGGCGGATCCGGCACCGGGAAGGGCAGCGGGTCCGGCACCGGGAGGACCGGCGGGTCCGGCACCGGCAAGGCCGGCGGGTCCGGCGCCGGCAGGACCGGCGGCACCGGGTCCGACGCCGGGAGGGACACCG
The DNA here is from genome assembly GCF_044333285.1 of Streptomyces sp. NPDC021020. NCBI lineage: Bacteria > Bacillati > Actinomycetota > Actinomycetes > Kitasatosporales > Streptomycetaceae > Streptomyces > Streptomyces sp. NPDC021020. The sequence continues at coordinate 495,326 of NZ_JBIRQQ010000004.1, read as the reverse complement.
GCCCCCGCCGCGGCCGCGGCACCCGCGTCCGCCGGGCGGCCCGCGCCGGCGTCCCCTCCCCCTCCCGCGGCAGCGGGAGTCGGCTCCGGGGCCTCTTCGAGGACGAGGTGGGCGTTCGTGCCGCTCACGCCGAAGGACGAGACGCCCGCGCGGCGCGGGTGCCCGGCGTCGGGCCACGGCTGCGCCGCGACGGCCAGTTCGACGGCGCCCGCCTGCCAGTCGACGTGGCGGCTGGGCTCGTCGACGTGCAGGGTCGCGGGCACCGTGCCGTGGCGCATCGCGAGGACCATCTTCATCACGCCCGCCGCGCCCGCGGTCGCCTGCGTATGGCCGATGTTGGACTTCACCGAGCCCAGCAGCAGCGGCCTGCCGTCCGGCCGGTCCTGGCCGTACGTCGCGAGCAGCGCCTGCGCCTCGATCGGGTCGCCCAGCGTGGTGCCGGTGCCGTGCGCCTCGACGACATCGACGTCCCGCAGGGAGAGCCCCGCGGCGGCGACCGCCTGCCGGATGACCCGCTCCTGGGAGGGGCCGTTGGGCGCGGTCAGGCCGCTGGAGGCGCCGTCCTGGTTGACGGCCGAGCCGCGGATGACCGCGAGCACCTCGTGGCCCAGGCGCCGGGCCCGCGACAGGGGTTCGAGCAGCAGCAGGCCCAGGCCCTCGGCGAAGCCGAAGCCGTCCGCGGCCTCGGCGAAGGCCTTGCACCGCCCGTCCGCGGACAGCGCGCGCTGCCGGCTGAACTCGACGATGACGCGCGGGCTGGACATGACGGTCACACCGCCGGCCACGGCCGTCGTGCATTCGCCCGCGCGCAGCGCCTGGCAGGCCAGGTGCAGCGTGACCAGCGACGACGAGCACGCCGTGTCGACCGTCACCGCCGGGCCCTCCAGCCCGAAGACGTAGCTCACCCGGCCGGACAGGATGCTCGGCGTGGTGCCGGCGACGGCGTAGCCCTCCATGCCGTGCGGGTAGTCCGAGGGCCCGGCGCCGACGAAGACGCCGGTACGGCTGCCGCGCAGGGTCTGCGGATCGATCCCGGCGGCCTCGAACAGCTCCCAGGTGCCCTCCAGCAGCAGCCGCTGCCGCGGGTCCATGGCAAGGGCCTCGCGCGGCGAGATCCCGAAGAACTCCGCGTCGAATCCCGCCACTTCGGACAGGAAGCCGCCCTCGCGGACGTACGACGTGCCCAGGTGGTCCGGGTCCGGGTCGTACAGCCCGCCGAGATCCCAGCCGCGGTCGGCGGGGAAGCCGGTCACGGCGTCGCGGCCGTCGTCCAGCAGCCGCCACAGCTCGTCGGGCGAGGTGACGCCGCCGGGCAGCCGGCAGGACATGGCGACGATGGCGATCGGCTCGTGGCGTGCCGCCTCCAGCTCGTCGTTGCGCGCCCGCAGCCGCCGGGTCTCCTTGACCGATGCGCGCAGCGCCTTGGTGATCTCTTCGATGGACGCACTCATCGGGACCTCACTCTCCGGAGTTCGCGGCGCGGATCAGCTCGTCCACGTCCATGTCGTCGACCAGGTCGTCGTCGATCGGGCCGTCGTCAGCCGGGCCGTCGTCGTCCGCGGCCTCTTCCGGCAGGTCGCCGGGAGGATCGGCCGGTGCCTCGTCGGCCGGGGCGAGCATGTCGTTCAGCCGCCGGGCGAGGTCCGTGGGCGTCGGGCAGTCGAAGATGACGGTCGCGGGCAGCCGCAGGCCGGTCGCCCCGGCGAGCCGGTTGCGCAGCTCGACGGCGGTGAGCGAGTCGAAGCCCATCTCGACGAAGCCGCGGTCGACGTCCAGCGCGGACGCCGAGCCGTGGCCCAGCACCGCGGCGGACTGCTTCCTGACCAGCACCACGAGCGCCTGCCGCCGCTCGCCCGCCGTCATCCCGGCGAACTGCTCGGCGCCGCCCGGTGCGGCGGCCGGACCCGAGGCCGCGGTGCGCGCGGGCCCGGTGCGGCGCGGCGCGAGCAGCCGCATCACCGGCGGCAGCGTGCCCGCGGCGTCCTGGGCGCGCAGCGCCTCGCGGTCGATGTGCGCGGTCACCACCAGCGGCTCGGCGGCGCGGGCGCCCTGGTCGAAGAGGGCCAGGCCCTCGGCGGCGGACATGGCCCGCGCACCCGAGCGGGAGAGCCGGTCCCGGTCCTGGGCGTTCATCTGCCCGGTCAGCGCGCTGTCGTTGGCCCACAGGCCCCAGGCGAGCGAGCTGCCCGCCTGGCCGCGCGAGCGGCGGACGGCGGCGAGGGTGTCCAGGAAGACGTTCGCGGCGCCGTAGTTGGCCTGCCCGGGGTTGCCGAGGAGCCCCGCGGCGGAGGAGTACATGACGAACATGCCGAGGTCGAGGTCGGCGGTCAGCTCGTCGAGGTGGACGGCGGCGTCGACCTTGGGCCGCAGCACGGGCGCGAGCCGGTCGGGGGTGAGCGAGCCGAGGACCGTGTCGTCCAGGACGCCCGCGGTGTGCACGACGGCGGTGAGCGGGTGCCCGGCGGGCAGCCCGCCGAGCAGCGCGGCGAGCGCGTCCCGGTCGGCGATGTCGCACGCGGCCACCCGCGCCTCGGCGCCCAACGCGGCCAGCTCCGCGACCAGTTCGGCCGCGCCCGGCGCGTCCGGGCCCTGCCGGCTGGCGAGCACCAGGTGGCGCATGCCCCACGGCCCGGCGAGGTGCTTGGCGACCAGGGCGCCGAGCGTTCCGGTGCCGCCGGTGACCAGGACGGTGCCCTCGGGATCGGGCGCGGGCGGGACGGTCAGGACGAGCTTGCCGGTGTGCTTGGCCTGCGCCATGTGGCGGAAGGCGGCGGACGCGTCGCGTACGTCCCAGGTGCGGACGGGCAGCGGCGCGAGCGCGCCGTCCCGCAGCAGGGCGACGACCTCGGCGAGCGTGTCCCGTACGGTCTGCGGGCTCATGTCCGGCACGAGGTCGACCGGTGTGTAGACGACGCCGGGGAATTCCGCGGCGACCTGCGCGGGGTCGCGCCGGTCGGTCTTGCCCAGTTCGACGAAATGCCCGCCGTTCGGCAGCACCCGCATCCCCGCGCCGACGAGGTCGCCGGTCAGCGAGTTGAGGACGGTGTCCACGCCCGCGCCGCCGGTGGCGGCGAGGATCCGGTCGGCGAAGTCGGAATCCCGCGAGGAGGCGAGGTGCGCGTCGTCCAGGCCCATGAGCCGCAGCGTGTCGTGCTTGCCGGGGCTCGCGGTGGCGAAGACCTCGGCGCCCAGGTGCCGGGCGATCCGGACGGCCGCGGTGCCGACGCCGCCGGCCGCCGCGTGGATCAGGACGCGCTGCCCGGCGCGCAGCCGCGCCACCGCGGTGAGCGCGAACCAGGCGGTGAGGTAGGCGGACGGGACCGCGGCCGCCTGCTCGAAGGTCCAGCCCGCGGGCATCGGCACGACCCAGCGGTGGTCGGTGACGGCCTCGGTGGCGAAGGCGCGCGGCATCAGGCCGAGGACCCGGTCGCCCGGCTTCAGGCCGGTCACACCGGAGCCGACCGCGGCGACCGTGCCCGCGCCCTCGCCGCCGATGAACAGGCCGTCGTCCGGCGGCAGTCCGAGCGCGACGAGCAGATCGTGGAAGGCGATGCCGGCGGCGCGGACCCGTACGCGCACCTGGTCGGGCGCGAGCGCTTCCGCGGTGTCCGGGCAGGGCACGGCGGTGATGGCGTCCAGGACGCCGGCCGGGTCGGGTTCCAGCCGCCAGCGCCCGCCGAGCGGCGGGGTCAGCCGGCCCTGCGGGGTGCCCGTCGCCGCGAGCCGCGGGACGAGCGGCGCGCCGCCGCGGATCGCGAGCTGCGGCTCGTCACCGGCGAGGGCGTGCACGAGGGCGGTGGCCCATTCGTCCTCGTCGAGGTCGACGAGGACGATCCGCCCGGGGTTCTCGGCCTGCGCGGAGCGGACCAGGCCCCAGACCGGGGAGGCGGCCAGGTCGTAGATCGCGTCGTCCTCGCCCGCCGGGAGGGCCCGGCGGGTGATGACGACGAGCCGGGTGTCGGCCGTCCGCTCGCTGTCCAGCCAGGCCTGGAGGTCGCCGAGGACGGAGGCGGTGAGGTCGAGCGCCGCGCCGGGCAGCGCCGCCCCGGGTGCCTTGGCGCAGCAGAGCACCGCGATGCGGGGGGCGGCCGCGCCGCCGTCGAGGGCGCCCAGCAGGGCGGCCAGGTCCGGGTGGGCGGTGAGGTCCACCCCGGCGCCCGGCAGCGCGCCGGTCAGGCCGAAGGCGTCCTCGCCGACGAGCGCCCAGTCGCCCGCGGCGCTTTCCGCGGGGGTCGGCAGCGGCACCCAGTCGAGCCGGAAGAGCGAGCGGCCCGCGGGGTTCGCGGCGGTCGCCAGCGCCTCGGCGGACACCGGCCGGGTGACGAGGCGTTCGACGGCGAGGACGGGCTCGCCGGTCTCGTCGGCGGCGGTCAGCGCGACCGCGCCCGTACCGGCCGGGGAGATGCGGACGCGCAGGGTGCGGGCGCCGGACGCGAGGAGCCGGACGCCCGCGAGGCTGAACGGCAGCCGTACGGTGCGGCCCTGCCCGTCGCCCTGGTCGGCGTGGGGCGCCAGGACCATGGCGTGCAGGGCGGCGTCGAGCAGGGCCGGGTGCATGCCGTAGCGGCCTGCCTCGTCCTGCACGCCCGCGGGCGGCGTCACCTCGGCGTAGACCTCGTCGCCGCGCAGCCAGGCGCGGGCCAGGCCCTGGAAGGACGGGCCGTAGGTGTAGCCGGCCTCGGCCCCGGCGGCGTAGAAGGACTCCTGGTCCATCGCGACCGGTTCGGCGCCGGGCGGCGGCCAGGCCGCGAGCGGCGCCGGGTCGGGGCCTTCGGCCGCGGTGAGCAGCGCGGAGGCGTGCCGCGTCCACTCGCCGTCCTGGCCCTCGGGCCGGGAGTAGACGGCGAGCGGCCGCTGCCCGGTGCCGTCGGGGGCGCCCACCATGAGCTGGAGGCGGACGGCTTCGGTGCCGCGCAGCAGCAGCGGGGCCTCCAGGGTCAGTTCCTCGACGCGCGGGCAGCCCGCCTCGGCCCCCGCGCGCAGGGCGAGTTCGGCGAAGCCGGTGCCGGGCAGCAGGGCCACGCCGTTGACGGCGTGGTCGGCGAGCCAGGGGCGGGTGGCGGTGGAGAGCCGTCCGGTGAGGACCAGGCCGCCGCTGTCGGCGAGTTCGACGGCGGCGCCCAGCAGCGGGTGGTCCGGGGTGCCCACGCCGAGGCCGGCGGGGTCGACGGCGGCGCGCTCCTCCTCCAGCCAGAACCGCTGCCGGTCGAAGGCGTAGGTCGGCAGCGGGACGGACCGGCCGCCGGGGAGCAGCCTGCCCCAGTCCAGCTCGGCGCCGTTGGCCCAGGCCTCGGCGAGGGAGGCGGTGAAGCGGGCCATGCCGCCCTCGTCGCGGCGCAGCGAGCCGACGGTGACGGGCTCGGCGGGGTCGTCCGCGGACACCGCGGTGTCCATGACGGCGGCGGTGAGCACGGGGTGCGGGGTGACCTCGACGAACATGCTGAAGCCGTTGTCCAGCAGCGCCCTGGTGGCGCGGGCGAAGAGCACCGGCTCGCGCAGGTTGCGGAACCAGTACCCGGCGTCCAGCTCGGTGGTGTCGAGCGGTTCGCCGGTCACCGCGCTGTAGAAGGGGATGCGGGCGCGCTGCGGGGCGATGCCCCTGAGCTTGGCCAGCAGGTCCTCGCGCATCGGCTCGACCTGCGGCGAGTGGGAGGCGTAGGTGACCTCGATGCGGCGGATGCGGATGCCGCGCCGCTCGCACTCCTCGGTCAGCTCGTCGAGGTCGGCGGTCTCGCCCGCGACGACGACCTGCGAGGGGCTGTTGACGGTCGCGATGGTGAGGCGTCCCCCGGCGGGGGCGAGGAGTTCGGCCGCCAGCCGCTCGTCCGCCTGGAGCGAGGCCATGCCGGACGAGCCGGTCAGCCGGGTGATCGCCAGCGAGCGCACGGCGACGATCCGCGCGGCGTCCTCCAGCGACAGCGCCCCGGCCACGTGGGCGGCGGCGATCTCGCCCTGGGAGTGGCCGACGACGGCCGCCGGGTTCACCCCGTAGTGCTGCCACAGCCGGGCGAGAGAGACCATCACGGCGAAGAGCGCGGGCTGGACGACGTCGACCCGCTCCAGGCCCGGCGCCCCCGCGGCCTGCCGGAGCACGCCGGTGAGCGACCAGTCGGTGTAGGGGGCGAGGGCCTGCTCGCACTCGCGGATGCTGCTCGCGAACTCCGGTGAGGTGTCCAGGAGTTCGGCGGCCATACCGGCCCACTGGGAGCCCTGCCCGGGGAAGACGAACACGACACGCGGCTTGCGGCGCGCGATGCCGTGCACGAGCCCGGGGTCGGGCTCGCCGTCGGCCAGCCGGGCGAGCCCGGCGATCCGGTCGGCGGGGCCCCCTGCCGCGCCGCCCAGCACCACCGCGCGGTGCGGCAGCGCGGCGCGGCTCGCGGCCAGGCTCCAGCCGACGTCGCGGGGCAGCGGTCCGGCGGCGCCGGGCCCGGCCGCGAGGGCCTCGGCCAGCTTGCCCGCCTGCTGCCGCAGCCCGGCCGCGGAGGCCGCCGAGACGGGCCACAGCACGGGCGGGGCGGCGGGCGCGGCGACGTCCGTCCCGGATTCCGGTGCGGCGGGCGCCTGTTCGAGGATGAGGTGGACGTTGGTGCCGCTCACACCGAAGGAGGAGACGCCCGCGCGCCGCGGGTGGTCGTCGGCGGGCCACGGCTGCGCCTTGACGGTCAGCTCGACCGCGCCCGCCGTCCAGTCGACCTTGGTGCTGGGCTCGTCGACGTGCAGCGTCGCCGGGATGGTGCCGTGCCGCATGGACAGCACCATCTTCAGCACGCCGACCGCGCCGGCCGCGGCCTGCGTGTGGCCGATGTTGGACTTGCCCGAGCCGAGCAGCAGCGGCTTCCCGGCCGGGCGGTCCTGGCCGTACGTCGCGAGCAGCGCCTGCGCCTCGATCGGGTCGCCCAGCGTGGTGCCCGTGCCGTGCGCCTCGACGACGTCCACGTCCCGCAGCGTCAGACCCGCGTTGGCGACGGCCTGCCGGATGACCCGCTGCTGGGAGGGGCCGTTGGGCGCGGTCAGGCCGTTGGAGGCGCCGTCCTGGTTCATCGCGGAGCCGCGGATCACCGCGAGCACCTCGTGGCCCTGGCTGCGGGCCAGCGACAGCGGCATGACCAGCAGCAGGCCGAGGCCCTCGGAGAAGCCGGTGCCGTCGGCGGCCTCCGCGAAGGCCTTGCAGCGCCCGTCCGGGGACAGCGCGCGCTGCCGGCTGAACTCGACGAAGACCTTCGGGCTGGAGATCACCGAGACACCGCCCGCGACCGCCATCGTGCACTCGCCCGCGCGCAGCGCCTGGCAGGCCATGTGCAGCGACACCAGCGCCGACGAGCACGCGGTGTCGATGGTCACCGCCGGGCCCTCCAGCCCGAAGAAGTACGACACCCGGCCCGAGATGACGGCCGGTGTGCTGCCCGTGACGGCGTACCCCTCGGCGCTGGCGGGTGCCAGCGGCGCGCCGGTCGCGTAGTCGGTGGGCCCGGCGCCGACGAAGACGCCGGTACGGCTGCCGCGCACGCTCTGCGGGTCGATCCCGGCGTTCTCGAACAGCTCCCAGGCGCCCTCCAGCAGCAGCCGCTGCCGCGGGTCCATCGTGACGGCCTCGCGCGGCGAGATCCCGAAGAACTCCGCGTCGAAGTCGGCGGCGTCGTCCAGGAAGGCGCTCTCGCTGACGTACGAGGTGCCGAGCCGGTCCGGGTCGGCGTCGAACAGCCCGTCCAGCTCCCAGCCGCGGTCCGTGGGGAAGCCGGACACCGCGTCGCGGCCCTCGGCCAGCAGCCGCCAGTATTCGTCCGGCGTGGTCACCCCGCCCGGCAGCCGGCAGGACATGCCCACGATCGCCATCGGCTCGTCCGCCCCGAAGATGTTCTCCGACGCGACGGCCGCCTCCTGCGCGGCGGCCGCGCCGGGCGCCATCTCCAGCAGGCAGCCCGCGACGGCCGCGGCGGTCGGGTAGTCGAAGGCGACGGACGCGGGCAGCGTCAGCCCGGTCGCGGTGTTCAGCCGGGTGCGGAACTCCACCGCGGTGACGGAGTCCGAGCCCATCTCGGTGAAGGGCCGGTCGGGGTCGACGTCGGCCGCCTTGGCGAAGCCGAGCACGGCCGCGGCCTCGGTACGGACCAGGTCCAGCACCGCCCACTCGCGCTCCGACTCCGGTGTGCCGGCGAGCAGCCGGGCCAGCGCGCTGTCGCCCGCCTCCGCCGCGGCCTGCGGCGCGGCGCCCCGGACCTCCGGGAGCGCGTCGAGGAAGGGCCGGGGGCGGGCGGCGGTGTAGAGCGGGGCGAAGCGGTCCCAGTCGACGTCGGCGACGGCCACGGACGGCTCGTCCCGGTCGAGCACCTGCCGCAGCGCCGCGAGCGCCTGCGCCGGGTCCAGCAGCGGCAGGCCCTGGCGCTCGGACTGGCTGGTGAACATCTCCTGCACCTCGGAATCCCCGGCGTCGTCGCCGAAGGCGTTCCAGAAGCTCCAGGCGACCGCCGTACCGGCCTGGCCGCGGGCGCGGCGGCGGGTGGCGAGGGCGTCGAGGTAGCCGTCGGCGGCGGCGAAGGCGCCGTTCTCCGCGGCGCCCCACACGCCCGCGACGGAGGAGAACAGCACGAAGGCGTCCACCTCGGCCGCGTGCTCGCCGTCCAGCAGTTCGTCGAGCACGCGCGCGCCGGTCGCCTTGGCCCGCAGGGTGCCCGCGAGCCGCGCGAGCGACGTACCGGCGAGCGGGCCGGGCTCGGGGACGACGGCCGCGTGCAGCACGGTGCGCACCGGGCGCCCGGCGGCGCGGGCCTCCGCCAGCAGGGCGGCCGTCGCGGCCGGGTCGGCCACGTCGGCGGCGGTGAGCGTCACCGCGGCTCCGGCGCGGACGAGTTCGGCCTCCAGTTCGGCCGCGCCCGGGGCGTCGGGGCCGCGCAGGCTCGCCAGGATCACGTGCTCGGCGCCGGACGCCGCGAGCCAGCGGGCCAGCCGGCGGCCGAGCCGCCCGGTGCCGCCGGTGACGAGCACGCTGCCGCCGGGCCGCCAGGTGCGCGGGGCGGGGCGCTCGGCCACCGGGTCGCGCACCAGCCGGCGGACGAGCACGCCGCTGTCCCGTACGGCCACGTGGTCCTCGGCGCCCAGGCCGCCGCCCAGCACCGCGCACAGCGTGGCGAGGTGCTCCGCGCCGGGCGCGGCGGGCAGGTCGACCAGGCCGCCCCAGCGCTGCGGGGCCTCCAGGCCCGCGACCCGGGCCATGCCCCAGACCTGGGCCTGCTCGGGCGCGGTCAGGTCGCCGTCCCCGGCGCCCACCGCGCCCGCGGTCACGCACCACACGGGCACGTCGGCCGCGGCGTCGCCGAGCGCCTGCACGAGGGCCAGCGTCGCCGCCGTCCCGGCGGGCACGTCGGCGAAGTCGCCGTGCGGGCGGCCGTCCAGCGCGAGCAGCGACAGCACGCCCGCGGCCTGCGCGGCGTCCGCGCCGCGCAGCAGACCGGCGAACTGCTCGCGGCCGTCGCGCGCCGCGTCCAGGGCGAGCGGTACGACCTCGGCGCCGCCCGCTGCCAGGGCCGCGCCCGCGGCCTGCGCGAGCGCCTGCCCCTCCCCCTCGGCGGAGGCCAGGACCAGCCAGCGGCCGGTGGGCGGGGCGTCGGCGGGGGCCGCGGCGGGCTGCCACTCGACGCGGTAGCGCCAGGCGTCGAGTTCGCGCGCGGCGAGGTCCGGGATGTCCGTCGGCTCCGGCTCGCGCCCGGCGAAGGCGGGCCGCCAGTCGACGGGGGCGCCCAGCGCGTACGCGTCGGCGAGGGCGGCGTGGAAGCGGGCGGTGCCGCCGTCGTCGCGGCGCAGGGTGCCCAGGGCGCGCGCGCCGCCGCCCGCACGCTCGGCGGTCTCCTCGACGGCGGGGGTCAGCACCGGGTGCGGGCTGGCCTCGACGAGCAGGGTGTGCCCGTCGGCGAGCAGCGCGCCGACCGCCTCCTCGAAGCGGACGCGCTCGCGAAGGCTGTAGTACCAGTAGTCCGCGCCGAGTTCGGCGGTGTCGAGCAGCCCGCCGGTCGCGGAGGAGTAGAACGGCACGCGCGCCGGGCGGGGCGTGATGCCCGCGAGGACCACGGCGAGCCGTTCGCGGATCTGCTCCACGTGCGGCGAGTGCGAGGCGTAGTCGACGTCGACCCGGCGGAAGCGGATGCCGCCGCGTTCGCACACGTCGGCCATCTCGTCGAGCGCGTCCACGTCGCCCGCGACCACGGTGCTGGCCGGGCCGTTGACCGCGGCGACCGACAGCCGCCCGGCGAAGCGCTCCAGGATCGCGGTGACGGCGTCCTCGCCGAGCGCGACCGAGGCCATGCCGCCCTGGCCCTCCATCCGGGCCAGCTCGGCGCTGCGCAGCGCCACCACCCGCGCGGCGTCCCGCAGCGACAGCGCCCCCGCGACGTACGCGGCGGCGATCTCCCCCTGCGAGTGCCCGACGACGGCGGCGGGTTCGACCCCGTACGCCCGCCACAGCGCGGCGAGCGAGACCATCACGGCGAAGAGGGTGGGCTGCACGACGTCGACCCGGTCGAGCCCGGCGGCACCGGGCGCGTCCGCGACGACATCGGCGAGCGACCAGTCCGTGAACTCCGCAAGCGCGTCATGGCATGCGCGCATCTGCGCGGCGAACGCGGGCTCCGCGCCCATGAGTTCCCGCGCCATCCCGGCCCACTGGGCCCCCTGCCCGGGAAACACCAGCGCGACCTTCGCGGCCCCGCCCGCCCCTTGGTACAGGTGCGCACCGGCCCGCCCCTCGACGAGCGCGGCGAGCGCGTCACCGAACCCCTTGCCGTCCCCGGCCATGACGACCGCGCGGTACGCGCCGAACGCGCTGTCCGCGCCTGCGAGTTCGACACCGGCGCCGGGCACGTCGGCGTCGGCCGACGCACGGCGCCCCGGTACGGCAACACCCGGCGTCGCGCCGGGCTCGGGCGCCGCGCCGAACGCGCCGGACGCGCCCGCGAGTTCCGCACCGGCGCCGGGCACGGCAGCCTCCGCCGCAGCACCAGCGCCGGGCACGGCGGCGTCCGCCGACGCACGGGTCTCGGGCACGGCAGGGTTCGCCGCACCGGCGCCGGGCTGGTCCGTGTCCGCCGACGTACGGGCTTCGGGCTCGGTGGCGTCCGCCGGTGCACGGGTCCCGGGCACGGTGGCATGCGCCGCACCCGCCCCGGGCCGGGCGACGTCCGCCGCAGCACCGGCGCCGGACACGTCGGCGTCGGCCGATGTACGGCGCCCCGGCACGGCAACACCCGGCGTCGCGCCGGGCTCGGAAGCCGCGCCGAACGCACCGGACGCGCCCGCGAGTTCCGCACCGGCGCCGGGCACGGCGGCCTCCGGGGCCACGGCGAGGTGCGCCGCCTGTGCCAGGGCCGCGCCCACCGCTGCCGGGTCGGTTCCGGGGGTTGCCGCGGTCGCGGCGAGGGCGGCGGCGCGGGCGCGGAGGCCGGTGGCGCTGGCTGCGGACAGGACCCAGGGGATGCGGGCGGCGCCGGGGAGTTCGGCTGCGTCGCGGTACCAGTGGCGCTGGTGCTGCCAGGGGTACGCGGGGAGGCTCACCGGGGGGCGGGTGGGCTTCGCCGGTGGGGGGACGGCTCCGGCCGCGAGGAGGGACGCGGCCGTTGCCGCGAGGCGGTCCAGGGGGTCGGCGGCGTCCTCGGTCGGCGCGGCGAGGGCGGCCAGGGCCGCCGGGAGGTCGCGGGGCAGTACGTCGACGAGGACGTCCACGCCCTCCGCCGCCAGGTCCGCCGCGAGTGTCGCGGACAGCTCCGCGGGCGCGCCGCGGCGGGCGCGGGCGGCGAGGTCGCCGGGCTTGGCGGCGGGCGCCGCGCCGTCCGCGGGGATCTCGGGGACGGCGGCGGGGCGCAGCGCGGCACTCGACTCCTGCCCGGCGGCGAGCCGCAGCGCGTCGTCGAGGTCGAGCCGCCCCGCGGCCCAGGCGGCGCCGAGTTCGCCCGCGCCCTGGCCGGTCACGGCGTCCGGCGCGAGGCCGACGGAGGTCCACAGCCGGGCGGCGGCCACGTGGTGGCACAGCAGGTAGGCAGCCGCGAGCGCGGCGGGCGGCTCGCCGAACGGGTCGACCCGCGCGCCGGTCAGCGCGGCCAGCCGCTCCGCGCAGGCGCGCAGCGCGTCGGCGTACTCCGGTACGGCGGCGAGCTGTTCGCGCAGGGCCGGGGACGGCGGCTCGGCCCCGTAGAGGAAGCCGGTGGCGCGCTCCACGCCGTCCGGGACCTGGCCGCTCCGGGTGGCGGGCGTGCTGCCGCCGCGGGCGGCGACCTCCAGGGCCGCGGCCAGCGACTCGGCGTCGCGGCCGGTGACGGCGAGCCGGTGGCCCAGCCAGGAGCGGCGGTAGGCGGCGGTGAGGACGATGTCGTCCACCTCCGCCGGAGCGGCGCGCAGCCGCGCGGCGAGCCGCCCGGCCGCCTGCCGCAGCGCGGGTTCGGCCGCCGCGGTGACCATCAGGACGTACGGGGCGCGGCGCGGCGGCAGCGCGGGCGGCGCCGGGGCCGCGGGTGGCTGCTCGACGACGACGTGCGCGTTGCTGCCGGTGAAGCCGAAGGCGCTGACGCCCGCGCGCCGCGGGTGGCCGCGCTCGGGCCAGGCGCGGCGCGAGGTCACGACGGAGACCGGGAGGGTGTCCCAGTCGATGTGCGAGGAGGGCCGGTTGAGCGGCTGCGGCGGCAACTCGCCGCGGTGCACGGCGAGGACGACCTTGAGCAGGCCGGTGACGCCGGCGGCGGCCTCCAGGTGGCCGACGCTCGCCTTCGCCGCGCCGATCAGCAGGTCCTCGTCCGCGCCGCGCCCGGAGCCGAGCGCCTCGGCGAGCGCGCGCACCTCGATCGGGTCGCCCAGCGGGGTGCCGGTTCCGTGCGCCTCGACGTAGTCGACGTCGCGCGGGGCCCAGCCCGCGGCCCGCACGGCGCGCCGGATGACGGCGACCTGCGCGGAGGCGTTGGGTACGGTCATGCCGCCGCTGGCACCGTCCTGGTTGACGGCCGAGCCGCGGATCACGGCGTAGACGCGGTCGCCGTCCCGCCGGGCGGCGGACAGCGGCTTGAGGACGAGGGCGGCCGCGCCCTCGCCGCGGCCGTAGCCGTCCGCGGCCTCGTCGAAGGTCTTGCAGCGCCCGTCCGGGGCGAGCGCGCCCGCGCCCGCCATGGACACGGACACGGTGGGCGCGGCGATGACGTTGGCGCCGCCGACGACGGCGACCTCGCAGTCCCCCTCGCGCAGGCCCTGGCAGGCCAGGTGCACGGCCGTCAGCGAGGACGAGCACGCGGTGTCCACGGCGATGCTCGGGCCGTTCAGCCCGAGGAAGTACGACAGCCGGCCCACGGCGGCGGCGAAGGTCGTGCCGGTGCCGTAGAAGTGGTCGACGTCGGCCATGTCGCGGGTCAGCAGCTGCTGGTAGTCGGCGGTGTTGAGGCCGAAGTAGACGCCGACGTCCTTGCCCGCCTGCGCGGCGGGCGGGGTGCCCGCGTCCTCCATCGCCTCCCAGGAGACCTCCAGCAGCAGCCGGTGCTGCGGGTCGAGCGCCTTCGCCTCGCGCGGCGAGACGCGGAAGAACGGCGCGTCGAAGCCGGTGACGTCGTCGAGGAAGCCGCCGCGCAGCGGTACGCCGGGCGCGGCCTCGGCCCACATCGGGTCGGCGCGGCGCGCGGCGGGCAGGTCGCGTACGGCGTCGCGGCCCTCGGTGAGCATCGCCCAGAACTGCTCGGGCGAATTCGCGCCGGGCAGCCGGCACGCCATGCCGACGACGGCGACGGCGTCGTCCTCCGCCTCCGGGGCGTCGGCGGGAGCCGCCGCGCCCCGCGCGGGGCCGTCCTGCGGTGCGGCCTCGGCGAGGTACGCCGCGAGCGCCTCGACGGTCGGCTGCTCGAAGACGATCGTGGTGGGCAGCTCCACGCCGAAGTCGGCGGCGAGGCGGTCGCGCAGCTCGACGGCGGTGAGCGAGTCCAGTCCCTGGTCGAACAGCCCGCGGCGGCGCGCGGGCCGCTCCCCCTCGCCGAACCCGAGCACGGCGACGACATGCTCCTCGACCCGCCGCAGCACCCCGCCGTTCCCCCGCACCCGCCCGCCACCGGTGGCAGGGGCGTGGGCCGGGGAGACGCCGGCGGCGCCGTGGCCGTCGAGCGGGCCGCCGTTGACGGCGCCCGAACCCGCCGCGTAGGCACCGCCGTTGACAGCGCCCGAACCCCCGGCGTGACCCGCGCGGTTGGCGGCGCCCGAACCTGCAGCGTCACCGGCCCCGTTGGCGGCTCGCGAGCCGTTCGCCAGCATCCCGCCGCTCGCGGGGCCGGCGCCGTTCGCGGCACCCGAACCGCCCGCAGGACCTGAGCCGTTGGCGACGCCGGTGTCGTTCGCGTGACCGCCGCCGTTCGCGGCACCCGAACCAGCGGTGTAGCCCGCGCCGTTGGCTGCGCCCGAGCCGTCCGCCAGGACGCCACCGTGCGCGCGGCCGGCGCCGTCGGCAACGCCCGTACCGTTCGCGGCACCCGAACCACCCGCGTATCCCGCGGCGTCAGCCGCGCCCGCGGCCCCCGCCGGATGCGCCAGCATCTCGCCGATGACGCGCCCCGCGTCGTCCAGCAGGCTCAGCCGCACCTGCGCCGGGGCCGCCGCGGCCGCGGCCGCGAGGCCCTGGTCGCCGGGCTCGACGCCCGGGAGCCAGTGGTGGGCGCCGCCCCAGGACGGGGTGGGGAGGGAGCGGTAGCGGGCGGGGGTGCCCGTGAGTCGGGTCCAGTCGACCTCGACGCCGCCCACGTGGAGCCCCGCGGCGGTGCGGTGCAGGGCGAGGAGGCCGTCCTCGCCGCGGCGCAGGGTCGCGGTGACCGGGGCGCGGCGGCCGCGGTGCCGTACGGCGTCGGTGAGCTGCCGGGTCAGGGTGGGGTGCGGGCCGATCTCGACGAGGGCCCGCTCGCCCTCGGCGAGCAGCGCGTCGACCGCAGGCCACAGCAGCACGGGGTCGGTGAGGTTGCGCTCCCAGTAGGCGGCGTCGAAGGTGACGCCCGCCTCGCCGGGCAGGACGCTGGAGAGCAGCCGCACCGCGGGCGCCGCGGGGGCCAGACCGGCGAGCGCCTCCCGCAGCAGGGGGCCGCAGTCGGCGACCACCGGGCTGTGGAAGGCGTAGTCGCCGGCCAGCTTCTTACATCGGATGCCGCGTGCCTCGGCGATCGCCGCCGCCCGGTCGACCGCGTCGGCGGGCCCGCTGAGGACGACCGCCCCGGGCCCGTTGACGGCGGCGACCACGACGCCGGGCCCGGCGTCGGCGAGCAGCGCCTCGGCCGTCTCGCGGTCGGTGCGGACGGCGAGCATCGCGCCGCGGCCCGCCGTCTCCTGGAGGATCTGCCCGCGCCGGACGGCGAGCGTGACGGCCTCGCCGCGGGTGAGCGCGCCCGCGGCGTGCGCGGCGGCGATCTCCCCGACGCTGTGGCCGACCACGGCGGCGGGCCGGATCCCGGCCGAGGCGAGCCATTCCGTCACGGCCGACTGGACGGCGAGCAGCGCGGGTTGCGCGTAGTCGGTGCGGTCGAGGCGGCTGCCCTCGGTGCGCCGCAGCTCCTCGACGAGCGACCAGGGCAGGTCCTGCCGGATCAGCGCGTCGTATTCGTCGAGGACGTCGCGGACGACGGGCGAGGCCTCGTACAGGTCGGCGGCCATGCCCGCCCACTGGGCGCCCTGGCCGGAGTAGACGAAGACCGGTTCGGGGGTGTTCTCGGGGTCGGCGGTCCCGGTACGGGCGCCTTCGGCGTCGTCGTCGGCGAGGGCCGCGGCCAGTTCCGCCGGGCTCGCGGCCACCGCGGCGAAGCGGTGCCGCTCGTGGGTGCGCCGGGTGGCGGCGGAGGCGAGCAGGTCGCCGGGCGTGTCCCCCTCGGCGGCGAGCCGCGCGCGCATCCCGGCGAGCTGCCCGGCCAGGCCCTCCTCGTGGAAGGCGGAGGCGAGCAGGACGTACGGGCCGGCCGCGGGCTCGGGGGCGGCGGAGGCGGAGGCGGGGGCGACGCCCTCGGCGATGACGTGGACGTTGGTGCCGCTGAGCCCGGACGAGCTGACGCCGACCCGCAGCGGGCGGCCGGTCTCCGCGAGGTCGACGGGGCTGACGGGCACCGCCATCGCGCCGCGGTCCCACGGCACCGCGGAGGTGAGCCGGCCGGGGTCGGGCTGCGCGGGCACCTCCTGGGAGCCGATCACCCACAGGCCCTTGAGCAGGCCGGCGACGCCCGCGGCGCCGTCGGTGTGGCCGAAGACGCCCTTGTTGGAGCCGACGTAGAGCGGCCGCAGCCCGGCCTCGCGCGGGCGGCCGTAGACCTCGTGCAGCGCCATCAGCTCGACCTGGTCGCCGAGCGGGGTGCCGGTGCCGTGCGCCTCCACGTAGTCGAGGTCGGACGCGGCGAGCCCGGCGGCGCCGAGTGCGGTGTGCAGCAGCTCGGCCTGGGCGGCGCCGTTGGGGGCGGTGATGCCGAGGCTGCGGCCGTCGTGGTTGGCGGCGGAGGAGCGGATGACGGCGTAAACGCGGTCGTGGTCGGCGAGCGCGTCGGACAGCCGCTTGAGGACGACGACGCCGCAGCCCTCGGAGCGCAGGATGCCGTCGGCGTCGGCCGCGAAGGGGCGGCAGCGGCCGGTCGGCGAGATCGCGCCGATGCGGTTCATGAAGACGGTCAGCTCGGGCGACATCATGAGGTTGACGCCGCCCGCGAGCACGACGTCGGTCTCGCCGGAGCGCAGGCTCTGGCCCGCCAGGTGCACCGCGAGCAGCGAGGAGGAGCACGCGACGCTGAGCGAGGCCATCGGCCCGCGCAGGTCGAAGGTGTAGGCGAGGCGGCCCGCGGCGAAGCTGAACTCGTTGCCGCTGCCGTAGTGCGGGCCGATGCCCTGGACGCCGAGCGTCTTGCTGTGCAGCGTCGCGTAGTCGTGGGCGAAGAGGCCGAAGTACGCGCCCGTGCGGGTGCCGCGCCAGGCGTCGGCGGGGCGCCCGGAGTCGCTCATCGCCTCCCACGCCACTTCGAGCAGCAGCCGCTGCTGGGGGTCCATCGCGGCCGCCTCGCGGGGCGAGATCCCGAACCAGGCGGCGTCGAAGCGGTCGATGTCGTCGAGGAAGCCGCCCCGGTGGGTGGCGTTCTCGTCCTGGCGGGCGGCCTCCCGGCTCCAGCGGGTCGCGGGGACCTCGGTGAAGACGGGTGCCGCGGATCTCAGGGTGGCGCCGAAGGAGTCGAAGTCGTGTACCCCGCCCGGGTAGCGGCAACCGATGCCGACGACGGCGATCGGTTCGGCCTGCGGAGGGGTCGGGCTCGTCAGCGGTCGTTCAGCCATTGAAGAATTCCTTGCTCTACAATGATCATCCGCAATTCGGCATCGGGATCCCCGGGGACACCGAAGGGGGCGACCGATGGATGAGCCGCACCTCGCGGGGTCCGGCTACGTCGTCGTCTGGGTGGCGGCGGGCGATCCGCCCGGCGTTCCGGACGGTCTCCAGGAGCGCGCCGCGGTCTACCGCGGGACGCGCGCCGCCGCGCATCGCCTCGGCCGGCAGCTCGTCGCGGCGTACACGTCATGTCCGCCGGAGCAGCAGGCCTGGGAGCGCGACGCGCGGGGGCGCCCGCTGGTCGTCGGCCTCGGCGGCCTGCACGTGAGCCTCAGCCACGCGGACGGCGTGGTGGCGGCGGCGCTGGCGTGGGACGGCCCGGTCGGGGTGGACGTCGAGCGGCTGCGGCCGCTGCCGGACCGCGGCGCGCTCGCCCGTACCGCACTCGCCGGCAGCGAGCGCGCGGCCGTCGACGCCCTGCCCGAGGAGCTGCGGGACGCGCAGCTGCTCCGTTTCTGGACGCGCAAGGAGGCGGTCGCCAAGGCGCTGGGCAGCGGGCTGGCCACCCACTTGCGCGGCATCGTCACGACGGCCCATGGCGCTGTGGTGTCCCTTCCCGACGGGTGCGGTGAGCTCTCCGCGTGGTCGCTGGCCGATCTCCCCGCGCCGGGCGGTGTGCTCGCCTCGGTCGCGGTCCGGGCGCCGGGCGTACGGGCGGTGGCCCGCACGCCGGCGCTCCCCGCGGACCCGGACCGGCCCCCGGGCGGGGGCGCGGCGGGGCCGCGGGGCTGACGGGGCGCGCCGCCTACAGAGTCGGCGCGAGCACCGGGGCGCGCAGGGTGCCCAGGTAGGAGTGCCACAGGTGCGTCGGGTCGTTCTCGACGGCGAGGACCGTCTCGCGCATGACGCGCAGCACCTCGGGCTCGTCGCCGTCGTAGACGTCGCCCTGGAGCAGCCGGACGACGTCCAGCCGGTAGCGGGGGTCGGCCACGAAGGTGGTGAAGAGGATGTTCAGCCGGTAGTAGACCGAGATGAACTGGTACCAGTTGCGCACACCGCTGCGGATCTTCTTCTCGTAGCCGGCGAAGGCGGCCTTGGAGAAGTCGCCGGTCTCGTTGGCCCTGACGATGTCGGCGCAGGCCAGCCGGGCGCTGTTGAGGGCGACGCTGACGCCGCTGGAGAAGATCGGGTCGACGAACCGGGCGGCGTCGCCGAGCAGCACGAAGCGGTCGCCGGTCAGCTCGGTCATGGCGTAGCTGTAGTCGGCCTCGACCGTGAAGTCCTTGACCTGGGTGGTCTTCTGCAGCGCCTCGTGGAGGTCGGGGCGGCTCTCCAGGAAGCTCCAGAAGAACTTCTCCCGGTCCATGTTCGCCTTGGCGAACTGGGACTTCTGCGTCACGACGCCGATGCTGGTGACGGTGTCGGTGATGGGGATCTGCCAGACCCAGGTGTCGCTGATCGGCAGGAAGTGGATGTAGATGTAGTCGACCTTCTCGGGGCTGTTGGCGACCGCCGAGCGGTCCAGGCCCTCGAACCAGCCGTGGATGGCGTACTGGTCGAAGACCGGGTCGGGCTCCTTGAGGCCGAGCTGGCGGCCGAGCAGGGTCTGCCGTCCGGAGGCGTCGATCACCATCTTCGCGGTGACGTCGATCTCCTTGGGGCCGACCTTGACGTTCAGCGTGACCTGGTCGGGGTCGGAGAAGTCCACCCGCATCGCGCGGACGCCCTGGAAGACCTTGGCGCCCAGGCTCTCGGCGTGCTTGAGCAGGATGAGGTCGAACTTGCTGCGGTCGACGTGGAAGGTGTAGTCGCGGTCCACGCCGTCCTGGTCGCGCTCGCTGAACAGGATGTCGGCGGTGCCCAGTTCGTGGGTGAAGGTGGTCGTCGCGCTGCCGCTGACGTTGCGCGGCATGGAGGACGTCCACGCGGCGCCGTACTTGCGCGGGAAGCCGGCCGCCTCGATCTTCGGCATCGCGCCGGTCTCCAGCAGCACCCGGGTGGTGGCCGGGACGAGCGACTCGCCCACGTGCGGGCGGGGGAAGTTGGCGCCCTCGAAGACCGCGACCGACATCCCGGCCTTGGCGAGGTAGGAGGCGGCGCTGGAACCGGCGGGGCCGCCGCCGACGATCACGACGTCGTAGTCGGTACTCATGGGCTCTCAGACACCTTCCGTCGGGAGGGGGAGCAGGCCGGACACGAGCTTGGTGATGGCGGCGATGTCCCGGAAGTTCGCTGCGTTGATCGACGACAGCGGCACGTCCACGCGCAGCTCCTCGCGCAGGAAGTTCAGCAGGAGCGCGCTGTTCATCGAGTTGAGGACCTCCCACTCCAGGAGCGGGGTGGACTCGGTCAGCTCGCCCTTGGGGTCGCCGTCGAGAAAGGTCTCGCTGATGAAGGCCGTGATGCGCTGCTTGACCTCATCGGGTGTCATTGCGGGGTCCCTTCCGCCGGGAGGTGGTCGTCGTGCTCGGGGTCATGGGTTCTTCGCCTCCGGCCGTGCGGCGCGCGCCGCCAGCGCCGGGCGGTCGATCTTGCCGTTGCCGTTCCTGGGCAGCGGCGCCAGGATCCGCACCTCGTCCGCGACCATGTAGCGCGGCAGGTGCTGGGACAGGTGCCGGCGCAGGGCCAGGGTGCCCAGCTCGCTGCCGGGCCGCGGGGCGGCGAAGACGACCAGCCGGGTGTCGACGCCCTCGCCGGCCGCCACGGCGGCGGCCTCGGCGACATCTGGGTGGTTCTCCAGCACCGCTTCGACCTCGCCGAGTTCGACGCGGTGGCCGCGGATCTTGACCATGTGGTCGCGCCGCCCGACGTAGTCGAAGCCGCCGCCGGGCAGGACCCGGACCAGGTCGCCGGTGCGGTAGGTGCCGGCGTGCGGGGGGTGGCCCCAGTAGCCGGCCATCACCGTCGGGCCGTCCACCAGCAGCTCGCCCTCCTCGCCGACGCCGGCCGTGCCGCCGTCGGCGCGCACCGCCCACACCCGGTCGCCGCTCGCGGGGATGCCGATCGGGACGGGCCGGTCGCGGTCCAGGTCGGCCTTGGTGACCTCGTGGAAGGTGCACACGTTGGTCTCGGTGGGCCCGTAGAGGTTCATCAGCCGGGCGCCGGTCCAGGCGGCCAGCTCCCGCAGGGGGGCGATCGGGAAGGGCTCGCCCGCGAAGAGCACGGTGTGCAGCGCCTCGGGGGCGGGGCGGTCGAGCAGCCCGCCGTACCGCATCATCACCGCGAGGGCGGACGGCACGGAATACCAGACGGTGACGGCCTGGGTGTGCAGGTAGTCGACGAGCTGGGCCGGGGCGAAGGACAGCTCCGGCGGGACGAGGTGGACGGACGCCCCGGCCCGGAAGGCGACGTAGAGGTCGAGCACCGACAGGTCGAACGCGAAGGGCGCGTGGTTGGCGAACCGGTCCTCGCCGTCCGGCTGCACGACCCCGTGCGCCCAGTCGACGAACGCCAGCGCGTTGCCGTGCGTCAGGCACACGCCCTTGGGGGTGCCGGTGGAGCCCGAGGTGTAGAGGATGTACGCCAGGTCGCCGGGCTCCGTCGCGGTGTTGACGGGGGGCGCGGGGTGCAGCGGCGCGTCGAGGTCGTCGAGCGCGGTGCCCGGCTCCAGCTCGCCGGTGAGCCGCGGTATCCGGTCGCCGGTCGTCATGACGGCGCGGGCCGCGCAGTCCCGGGCGATGGTGGCGACGCGGTGCACGGGGCTGCTGCCGTCGACGGGCACGTACGCGGCGCCGAGCCGCAGCACGGCCTGCATCGCGGCCACCACCGCGGGGCTCTTGGCCGCCCACAGCACGACCCGGTCCCCGCGCCGGACGCCCAGCCGGGCCAGCCGGGCGGCCATCGCGTCGGCGGCGGCGTCGAGTTCGGCGTAGCTGAGGCCGCCGTCCGGGCCGGTCACGGCCAGGGCGCCGGGGCGGCGGGCGGCGGCGTCCACGACGAGCTGGTGGAGGGTCACAGCCCGGTCTCCCTCGCGATGAGTTCGAGCTGGATCTCGGTCGTCCCGGAGAAGATCGTGGTGGGCAGGCAGTCGCGCAGCTGCTGGTCGATCCCGGCGCCGGCCACGTAGCCGGCCGAGCCGAACAGCTGTACCGCGTCGAGGCTGTTGGCGACCGCGGCCTCGGACACGGCGGTCTTCGCCATGGCGATGGCGGTGACGTCGGTGCGGCCCGCGTCGAGCAGCCAGCAGGCGCGGTAGAGCAGCAGCCGGGCGCTCTCCAGCCGCAGCCGCATCCGGGCGACGCGGTGCGAGACGGCCTGGAAGCCGGCGATCTTCCGCCCGAACTGCCGCCGCTCGGTGGTGTGCCGTACGCACTCGGCGAGCTGGCGCTCCATCAGGCCGAGGTAGGCGGCGAACAGGCAGCCGCGCTCCCACGCCATGGAGTGCTGGAAGATCGCCCCGCCGCTGCCCTCGGCCCCCAGCAGGTAGCGGTCCGGGACCACGCAGCCCTCGAAGCGCACCCGCGCGGCGAGGCAGCCGTCGAGCCCCATCTTCGGCAGCGGCTCCCCGACGGTGATGCCGTCGAGGTCGCGCGGCACGGCGAAGGCCGAGATGCCCAGGAAGCCCGCGGCCGGGTCGGTGACCGCGTAGGTGACGAAGACGTCGGCGACGGGGGCGTTGCTGACGAAGGACTTCTCCCCGTCGAGCACGTAGCCGCCCTCGGTGCGCGTCGCGGTGGTCCGGATGCGCCCGACGTCGGAGCCGGCCTCGTCCTCGGTCATGGCGTTGCCGGCGATGACGTCGCCCGCCGCCATCCCCGCGAGCATGTCCCGGGCGCCCGCGGCCCCGAACTCCCCCACGGGCACGGCGCACGACAGCAGGTGCGCGGCGATGCCGAAGACCAGCCCGGTGTCGGGGCAGGCGGCGCCGAAGGCCTCCAGGGCCAGCGCGGTGTCCAGCGCGCCGAGGCCCGACCCGCCGTACTCCTCGGGCAGGCACAGCCCGGTCAGGCCGCTGCCGGCGATGTTCTTCCACGCCAGGCGGACCAGTTCCGGATCCGTGGTGGTCTCGTGCGCGGCCAGCCGCTTGGCGACTGCGGCGGTGACGGCGGCGCGGCGCTCGATCTGAGTCGGTGACAGCTCGAAGTCCATCGGTCAGACGTTTTCCGGTGCGTATTCAATCGCTGTCAATTCAATCCCACCTCGATTGCCGTGCCCAGAAAATGAAGGTGCCGCGACTGTGGTATTTCTGGTCCGACACACCAGGTAACGCTAGTTTCCGGTGACAGGAACCCCAACCCTTACCCGACCCTTAAAGGGGGAGGGGGGCGCTAGGGGTACGGTAGGGGTGGCCCCGGCGGAATGGGCGCCGTAGCGTCCCGCCGGGTCAGAGCGCCGCCGAGATCACGTCGAACACCCCGGCCCGGCAGTCCTCCAGGTAGAAGTGGCCGCCGGGGAAGGTGCGCAGGGCGAAGCGGCCGCTGGTGTGCTGCGCCCAGGCGTGGGCGTCGTCGACCGAGGCCTTCGGGTCGGTGTCGCCGATCAGCGCGGTGATGTCGCAGGCCAGCGGGGGTACGGGGGCGTAGCGGTAGGTCTCGACGGCGGTGTAGTCGGCGCGGACGGTCGGCAGGACCAGCTCCAGCAGCTCCGGATCCGCCAGGACGCGCGGGTCGGTGCCGCCCAGCCTGCGCATCTCCGCGACCAGCGCGGCCGTGCTCGCCCGGTGCAGCTCCTCGTGCCGGGTCCGGTGCGGTGCCCGGCGCCCGGAGACGAACAGGTGCACCGGGCCGGGCAGCCCGTCCCGGGCGATCCGGGCGGCCGTCTCGAAGGCGAGGACCGCGCCCATGCTGTGGCCGAAGAAGGCGTACGGTTCGGCCAGTTGCGGGGCCAGGGCCTCGTGGATGCGGTCGGCCAGCTCGGGGATGCTGCGCAGGTGCGGCTCGGCGCCCCGGTCCTGGCGGCCGGGGTACTGGAGGGCCAGCACCTCGACGTCGCGCAGCGAGCGCGACCAGGGGTAGAAGTAGCTGGCGGCGCCGCCCGCGTGCGGGAAGCAGAACAGCCGCACGCCGTCGGACGCCTGGCGGTAGCCGCGGACCCAGCCGCCGGTGTCGATATCTGTCACAGCAATCGCCTTTCCCGTGTGTCACGGAACAGCCGATCCTCCGGCCGTATCAGACCCTATAGGCCGCATTTAACGGCGCGGACCCCTATCCGGCCCCTATTTTCCCGGCCCCGCATTGCCCGGTCCCCGGCGCCGCTCCTACGGTCGGAATTCCACGGCACGGCAGCGGGACTCCGCAGGCGGGACGGGCGAATGGTCGGCATGGAAGAAATTACCGCGCTACTGGAACGGCAGTGGCATTTCCCCGACCGGGCGGACGACGCCGCCCTGGCCCGGCTGTGGGGACTGGCCGCCGACCGGGGCTGCTTCGGCCCGCACTCCGCGGGCGGCCTCCCGGACACCGTGGCCCTGGTCCGCGCCACCGGGGCGGCCGGGTGCCCGCTGCCGCTCATGGACGCCCTCGCCGCCGCCGAACTGCTCGGGCAGGCCTCCGCGTTCACCGGCCGCGTCGCCGCGGGCGAGGTCCGGATCCTGGTGGCCGCGGGCGGACCGCAGACCGCGGAGGTGCCCTTCGCCGAGGCCGGGACGGCCGCCACGCACGTCCTGGTGCTGCCGCCGGGTGGCGGCCTCGCGTCCGTACGGCCGGTGGACTTCGCGGTGCCGCTGCCCGGGCTGGCCTCCCCCGCCTGGGCCAGGCTGCGGCTCGGGGCGCCGGAGGCGGTCGCGGACGTCGGCGCCGAGGCCGCCGCGCGGGCGTTCTCGCTGCTGCGGCTGGCGCTCGCGGTACGGGCGACGGCCGCCGCCCGGCGTACGCACGACCGGTCCCTGGCCCATGCGAAGGTCCGCCGCCAGTTCGGCCGGGCGATCGGCGGCTTCGGGGCGGTGCAGCAGCGGGCGGCGGCCCGCGAGATCGAGCTGACCGCGGGCGAGCTGCTGCTGGCGGACGCGGTCCGGCGCCACGCGGCGGGCGCCCCCGAAGCGGCCCTGGCCACCGAGCTGGCGGTGCACCACGCGGCCTCCTGCGCACCGCGCGCCCAGGTGCACGCCCATCACACCCTCGGCGCGAACGCCTACTTCGAGGAGGACGAGGCCGCCTGGCTCTTCCGCCGGGTGCACGCCGACGTCGCCCTGCTGCCGGCCCTGCCGCCGCCGTACGGCACCGCCGCCGACATCCTGACCGGCGGGTCCGCGGCCCTGCCCGCCGTGGACGCGACCGAACCGGCGGCGCGGATGCGCGAGGAGGTCCGCGCCTTCTGCGCGGCGAACCGCACCGCGGGCGGACTGCTGACCAAGGGTGAGGACCCGGCGCTGGTGGCGGCGCTGGCCGCGCGGCAGTGGCTCGGCATGGTCTGGCCCGCCGCCGAGGGCGGGCGCGGCGCCGGGGTCAGCGAGCAGATGGCGCTGCAGAACGAGATCGCCTACCACCAGATGCCCGTCGGGGTCCCGGTGGCCGCGGTCTCGGTGGTCGGCGCGCCCCTGGTCAAGTACGGCACGCCCGAGCAGAAGGCGGAGCACCTGCCGCGTATCCGGGAGGGCGCGCTCACCTTCTGCCTGGGCTACAGCGAGCCCGAGGCCAGCTCCGACCTGGCCGCGCTCACCACCACGGCGGTACGGGACGGCGACGGCTGGGTCATCAACGGGACGAAGTCGTGGATCGGCAACGCCGAGTCGGCCGAGTACATCTGGCTCGCCGCGCGGACCGACCCGGACGCCGCGCTGCCGCTCGCCGGGATCAGCATGTTCATGGTCCCGATGGCGACCGCGGGCATCAGGACCGAGCCGCACCAGGCACTGTCGGGGCAGGTGTGCAGCACGGTGCGGTTCGAGGACGCCCGGGTGGCCGGCAGCGCCCTCGTGGGGCCGGTCAACCGCGGCTGGCAGGTCATCACGGACACGCTCGCGCACGAACGGTTGTTGCTTGCAAGTGAATTGGCCGGAATGTCACGTCGTCAGTTCGACGAGACCCTGGCGGCCGTCCGCGCCGACCCGGCGGGCACGGCGGGCCCGCCCGGATCGCACCGCCGGGAACTGCTGAGCGGGATGGCGGCCCAGGTACAGGCGGTGCAGGTGTTGCTCGCCGACGCGGCGAGAAAGGCCGAATCCGGCGCCGTGCACACCGCCCGGCTGGCGTCGGCGCTGGCGGGCGTGCTCGCGGCGGAGGCGGTGGAGCGGGTCAGCCGGGACGCGCTGGACGTGCTGGGCCCCGCAGCTGTCCTCGGTTCGCCGGACGCCCCCGGGGCGGGCGCGGTCGAGGAGGGCCTGCGGGTGTCCGTCCTGGCGTTCCTCGGCGGGGGGACGAACGATGTGCAGCGCGGTCTCGTCGCGCGCAGCCTCGGCCTGAGCTGAGCGCCGCCCCCGGACCCTCTCGCGGGCCCGCGGCCGCGTCACATCGCGTGACGCGGCCGCGGCCGCGGCTGCCGGGCGCTGCGGGCAGGGCGCCGGATCACATGCCGTAGCTGGGGGCACCCGGCAGGCCGCCGGCGCCCAGGCGCTCGAAGCGCTCCTGCACGTTGGCCGCGAACGCCTGCTGCTCGGGGCCGGAGTGCGCCTGCCCGGTGGTGTTCATGGCCACCGTCAGCACGCCGCTCACGGACGCGCCGGGCGACGTCCGCACCGGAGTGCAGAGGAAGTTGAAGTTCTGCGGCGCCGGGTCGTCGTAGGTCATGACGGACGCCTGGTTGATGATGGTGGGCGCGCCGGAGCGGAAGGCCTCGTCCATCGCGTTGAAGACGCCGACGGAGTCCAGGCCGGGCAGCACCTGACGGCCGGGGCTGAACTGCGGGACCATGCCGAAGGCGGCGCCCTGCCGGCCGTTGGCGTAGCGCAGCAGGTGCTCGGAGCCCTCGGTGAGCATGATCGGGAAGGGCGCGCCGTCGAAGACCGCGAAGAGCTCCTGCTGCTGCGCCAGCAGGCTGTCGCGCAGCTTGAACTCCGACAGCAGGGTCTCGGACAGCTCCTGCATGCCCGCGCGCAGCTTGCGGTCCCATGCGCGCGGCTTGGTGTCGGCGACGCAGACGGTGCCGAGGATCATGCCGGTGTTGTCGACCAGCGGGGTGCCCAGGTAGGAGCGCACGCCCATGTCGTTGACCAGCGGGTTGCCCTTGAATCGCGGGTAGTCGAAGACGTCTTCCAGGGCGAGCTGGGAGCCCTGCGCCACCACGTGGGGGCAGAAGCCGTAGTCGCCGGGGGCCTCCCGCGCCATGTGGCTCAGGTCGAAGACGATGCCGCCCTGGCCGGGGGCCTCGTCGTCGGCGCCGCTGGGGACGTACATCCCGCGGAACATCTGCTGTTCGTCGTTGATGAAGTTGACCATGGCCAGGGGGGACTGCGTGAAAGTGGCCGCCAACCTGGCGACGCGGTCGAAGGTGGCCTCCGCGTCGACGGTGTTCAGGCCGAGAATCTGCAGTCTCAACTTCCGCTGTTCGCCCGCGAGTCGGGCCTGATCGGAGGACAAGGGATCCATGGCACCAGATCAAATCAGAAGAGCCGCTCCGACGGATCACCCCTTCCGATATTGTCCGCATCATGTGCCCCAGTCGACTGCGTCGGGCACCCAGAGTGACCGGATCCTGACGTTCGGGTGACCATGCCCCGGAGCACCGGCCGGACGCATATGCCCAACTGGGGAGTCTGTCCAGGCACTTCCGGGTTTCAACCTTCGCCGATCACTTCTCGCCATTCCTTGAGCGACAACCGAGCAGATGCGAGGCTACGTACGACAATCATGCGGTGACCGCGCACCGACGGGGCCGGAAGGCAGTGTTCCGGACCCGCCGACGGGGGTGGACTGAGGCGGCTGTCGCCACAGGCCGTCGCGAGCCAAATGTCCGAGTTCCAGCAAGAAAGGGCACGGTGGGGTGGGGCAGGTGTGGTCCGAGTTGCGGTCCTCCCCTCGGAGACAGGGTCAGGACCTTTTCGGCCAGCCGGACATACACGATGCTCCCCCGGACTCCGCACCGAGCGCCCGGGCCTTAGTCCGCCCGGCGGACGGCGATGTCACCGCCGCCCACCGGCGGCGGTAAGGCCGCATCCAGTCGCTCCGAGGCCATAAGGCAAGGTCAACTCCGCCACCCCACACACATGGTGGCGAAGCATTGAAGGAGTTTCCCCATGATCAGGTCGGACGTGGACGCACGGTCCGTGGCGGTGATCGGTATGTCCTGCCGCCTCCCGGGCGCCACGGGGACGGACGCACTGTGGACACTGCTGCGCAACGAGGTGGACGCCACCGGCGAGACCCCTCCCGATCGCTATGACGTCGACACACTGCACTCGGCGGCCCCGCAGCCCGGGCGGATCGCGAGCCGCCGGGCCGGCTACCTCGGCGACGCCGCCGACTTCGACGCCGGCTTCTTCAACATGTCCACCACCGAGGCCGTCGAACTCGACCCGCAGCAGCGCCTGCTGCTGATGACCACGTACGAGGCCCTGGAGGACGCCGGCCAGCGCCCCGACCTCCTCGCCGGATCCAGGACCGGTGTCTTCGTCGGCAACGCCCGCGCGGACTACCTGGAGAACGCGCTGCGCCAGGGTCCCGAGGCGGCCACCGCCGCCCAGTTGCACAACTTCCGCTCGCTGCTGCCGGCCAGGCTCAGCTACGTCTTCGACTTCCGCGGGCCGAGTGTCGTGGTGGACACCGCGTGCTCCTCCGCGCTGGTGGCCGTGCACCAGGCGGTGCAGAGCCTGCGGTCCGGCGAGACGCCGCTCGCGGTCGCCGCGGCGGTCAACCTCGCGCTGCGGCCCGACGAGGGCCTGGTGATGAGTCAGGCCGGCGCCATGTCGGGGGACGGCCGCAGCAAGTTCGGTGACGCCGGGGCCGACGGCCACGCCCCCAGCGACGCCGTCGCCGTGGTCGTCCTCAAACGGCTCGGCGACGCCCTCGCCGACGGCGACCGCATCCGCGCCGTCATCAGCGGCAGCGCGGTCGGCAACGACGGCCGCACCAGCGACAGCGTCCTCAACCCCTCCCTGGAGGGCCAGCAGTCGGTGCTGCGCTGGGCCTACGAGGACGCCGGGATCGCCCCGTCGGACGTCGACTTCGTCGAGGCCCACGGCTCCGGCTCGCCCGCCCTCGACCCGCTGGAGCTGACCGCGCTCGGGCAGGTCCTCGGCGAGGGGCGGCCCGCCGACCGGCCGCTGCTGGTCGGCTCGCTCAAGACCAACATCGGGCACGCCGAGGCGGCCGGCGGTCTGGCCGGGCTCATCAAGGCGGTGCTGTGCCTGGAGCACGGCCAGGTCCCTGCGAGCCTCAACATGAGCACCCCGAACCCGCGGGTCGACTGGGCCGGCCTGCCGCTGGAGGTGCCGGTCTCGCTGCGCGAGCTGCCGGACCGCGGCCGCCCGGCTGTCGCGGGCGTCTCGGGGCAGGGCTCCTCGGCGCTCAACGCCCATGTGGTGCTGCGCCAGCCGGACCCGGCGGGCGCCCCGGCGGCCGCCGAGCCGATGCCCGGTGCGCCCTACCTTCTGGTGCTCTCCGCGCGTAGCCCCGAGGCGCTGACCGCCCTCGCCCGCGCCTGGGCGGACTACCTCGCGCCCTGGGGCGAGGGCTCCCGGCACCCGCTGCGCGACATCTGCTTCAGCGCCGCCACCCGGCGCCAGCACCTGGAGCACCGGATGGCCGTCGTCGGGTCGACCCACGAGCAGATGACGGCCGCGCTGTCCGGGCTGCCGGGCCTGGGCGGGCAGCCGCTGTCCGGGCTCGCCGAGCGCTACCGCTGGGGCGAGGAGCTGGACTGGGAGGCGGTGTTCGGCGCCCCCGGCCGCTACGTCCCGCTCCCCCACTACCCGTGGCAGACCCGGCGCTACTGGCCCGGGGAGCAGCAGGCCGCGGGCGCCGGCGACCTGGCGGCGTGGATGCTGCGCGAGCACGCCAGGACCGTCTTCGACGACGGCTCGACGCTCAACGAGATCGGCATCGACTCGCTCGCCCGGCTGCGCATCCTGGTGGAGCTGTCCAAGCGCTCCAGCCAGGAGGTCGACCCGGACGAGTTCGGCCGCCTGCGCACCGTCGGCGAGCTGCGGCAGTGGACCCGTGGGCTGGAGGCCGGCGCCAGATGACCGTCGAGCACACCGCGTACGACCGCTTCGCCCGATCCGCGGCGGAGCACGGATACGACGTCACCGCGCTGGAGGTGGGCGAGGACCGGCTGAGCTACGGCGAGCTGCGCGACCTGGCCGAGCGGCTCGCCGCGCACCTGGTCGCGCACGCCGGGGGCACCGCGCCGCGCCGGGTCGGGCTGCTGGCCGGCCGCTCGGTCACCGCCTACGCCGGGTATCTGGCCGCGCTGCGGCTGGGCGCCACCGTCGTACCGCTCAACCCCGAGCACCCGCAGGCGCGGACGGGGCAGATAGCCGTCGCCGCGGCGCTGGACGTGGTGGTGGCCGACCCGTCGGCGGACGGCACCGACCCCGGCGTCCCGGTGACCCGGATCGGCCCCGGCGAGCTGGAGGTACTGGCCAAGGAGCCGGCCCCCGACCTGCCCGCCCTGCCGGCCGGCCCCGACGACGTGGCGTACCTCATCTACACGTCGGGCTCGACGGGCGCCCCCAAGGGCGTGCCGATCCTGCACCGCAACATCGCCCGCTACCTCGACCGCTTCGCCGGGCGGTACGGGATCGGGCCCGGCAGCCGGCTGTCCCAGACCTTCGAGCTGACCTTCGACGGCTCCGTGCACGACCTGTTCGTCGCCTGGCAGGACGGCGGCACGCTCGTGGTGCCCGCGCGCGGGCAGCTGCTGTCCCCGGCGCGCACCGTCACCAACCTGCGGCTCACGCACTGGTTCTCGGTGCCCTCGCTCATCACCTTCGCCTCCCGGCTGGGCACCCTCGGCCCGAACAGCATGCCCACGCTGCGGTGGAGCATCTTCGGCGGCGAGGCGCTGCCGCTGGCGGCCGCCCGCGAGTGGAAGGCGGCGGCCCCGGCGAGCCGCATCGAGGTGCTGTACGGGCCGACCGAGCTGACCATCTCCTGCACCTCCTACGAGCTGCCCGCCGACCCCGCCGACTGGCCGCGGACCCCGAACGGCACGGCGCCGATCGGGACGATCCACCGGGATCTGGATTTCGTGCTGCTCGACGAGGACGGCTCGCCCGCCGACAGCGGCGAGCTGTGCGTACGCGGCGACCTGCGCTTCCCCGGCTACCAGGACCCCGGCAACAACGCGGGCCGCTTCCTGACCCCCGAGCAGGAGCCCTTCACCGGTGGCGAGCTGACCGCCCGGCACTGGTACCGCACCGGCGACCGGGTCGCGGTGCAGGACGGGGTGCTGGTCCACCTGGGCCGGATCGACCACCAGGTGAAGGTCCGCGGCCACCGCATCGAGCTGGGCGAGGTGGAGGCGGTGCTGCGGCGCCAGCCCGGGGTGCGCGAGGCCGTGGTGCTGGCGCTGCCCACCGAGGACGGCGAGCCGGAGCTGCACGCGGCCGTCACGGGCGCCGGGCTCGGCTCCGACGCGCTGTACGCCGGGCTCACCGGCCAGTTGCCGCCCTACATGCTGCCGCGCCGGATCACGGTGCTGGACAGCCTGCCGCTCAACACCAACGGCAAGATCGACCGCCGGGCGCTGGGCGCCGCGCTGGGGCGCACCGGCTGAGCGGCGCGGCGGCGCGGAAGCCGTCAGCAGGCCGCGGGGATCCGTCGGGGATCCGCGGCGAAGCCGCAGGTAAGTCGCAGGAAGAAGGGTCCGCCGACAGTGCCGTCGGCGGGCCGAGTCCGGGCAAGGCCATGACCCCCGTTCCGACGTCTGTGATGAGGCACCATGTTCGACGCCATCGTGGTGGGCGCGCGCTGTGCCGGCGCGCCCACCGCCATGCTGCTGGCCCGCGCCGGTTACCGGGTGCTGCTGCTCGACAAGGGGCAGACCGGCACCGACACCCTGTCCACCCATCTGCTGCACCAGCCCGGGGTCGCCGCGCTGGCCCGCTGGGGGCTGCTGGACCAGGTGCGCGCGACGGGCTGCCCGCCGCTGGAGAACGTGGTCTACGAGATCGCCGACATCCACCTGGAGGGCTGCGCGCGCGGCGTGGAGGGCCAGCGGGCCGGATACGCCCCGCGCCGCTACGTGCTGGACGCGATCCTCGCGCGGGCGGCCGTCGCGGCGGGCGTCGAACTGCGCGAGGACTGCCGGGTGACGGGCCTGCTGCGGGACGCCGCGGGGCGGGTGACCGGCGTCGAGGGGCGGTACGGCGACCTGCCGTTCACCGAGCACGCCCCGCTGGTGGTCGGCGCGGACGGCATGCGCTCGACGGTGGCCCGGCTGGTGGAGGCGCCCTTCACCGCCTCCGACCCGCTGCTCACCTGCGCCTACTACACCTACTTCGCCGATGTGCCGGCCGATCTGGAGCTGTACGAGGCGCCGGGCAGCTGGACGGCCGCGGTGCCCACCAACGACGGCCTCACGCTCGTCCTGGCGTACTTCCCGCAGCCGCGCTTCGCCGAGGTGCGCACCGACGCGATGCGCCACTACCGGGAGCACGTACGGACGACCGCGCCCGCGCTGCACGAGCGGCTGGGCGGCCGGGAGCCGGCCGAGCGGCTGCGCGGCACCGGGGACCAGCAGAACTACTTCCGGCAGGCGGCAGGGCCCGGCTGGGCGCTGGTGGGCGACGCCGGGCACCACAAGGACTCGATCACCGCGCGCGGCATCAGCGACGCCTTCCTCCAGGCCGAGGCGCTGGTCCGGCACGTGTCCGGGAAGCTCGGCGGGGATCCGGCCCAACTCGACGCGGCGCTCAAGGAGTTCGGCGTCGAGCGTGACGAAACTCTCACCCCCGGGTACGAGGCCACCCTCGCGGTCGCGCAGCTGGCGCCGCACGAGCAGCGGATGTCGCTGCTCCGGGCGGTGCAGACGGACGCCGAACTCACCTCGATCTACTTCGACATGGTCGCCGGAATCGCCTCCGCGAGCGCGCTGTACACGCCTAGACTCCTGTCACTGCTGTGACGGGTGGGGCCCCTGTGGTCGCCCATAGCGGGCGCCACGGGGCTTTGCCGCCCTGTTCGAACACCCGGGTGGGCGGTTTCGGCCATCCGGTAGTTGCCAGAGGCAGACGCTGACGCTCCGCCATGATCCTGGTAGGGTCACCGCGTTAGCCCACTTCGGTGACGGTGAGTCAAGGTGCCGCGCCGGAAAGATTCGGCATTTTTCTTGCATAACCCCCCGAAGAACACCAGCGCTCCGCTGCCGTACGAGGAATCAGATGCCAGGCTCCCGCGACCGGTTGACGCGTCACCGGTCCGCCCCGCGTAGATCGTCGCGATTCTCGTTCGCCCTGCCTCTGGTCGTACCCGCTGTCTGCCTGTGCGGACTGTGGGGCTATGTCGCGACCGGACTCGTCGACGGACACAGCCAGTTCAGCTCGGAGGCGGACAGCGCGTCCGCCGTCGCCCGACCCGCCCAGACCGTGCTCGCCCGGCTCCAGGCCGAGCGCCGCTTCACGGCGATCTGGCAGGCCGGGCACACCGACGCGGCCCGCAAGGACCTCGACGACGCGCGCAACCGTACCGACGCGGCCGTCCAGGACTACCGGCGGTCGTCACCCTCCGCGCTCGACAGCGCGACCCGCGGGCCCGCGAAGGCGCTCGACGACGCCCTGGTCTTCCTGCCCGAGCGCCGCAACTCGATCGACGGCAAGACCCTGTCGACGACCGACGCCTTCCAGTACTTCACCACCACGGTCTCCGACGGCATCAGCCTGCTGAACGCCTCGCTGCGCAGCGACGACGGGGAGTTCGCGCGCGGCGCGGCCCCCACCGCCTCGGTCGCGCAGATCGCCGAGATGCTCGCCCGCGAGGACGCGCTGCTGTCCGCCGCGGCCCCCACCGGCAAGCTGGACGCCGCCACCCGCCAGCAGTTCACCGACGCCCTTGCCGTGCAGCGCGCGCTGCGCGCCGGCATGAACGCGGGCGACCTGCCGGCCGGCACCGCCGCGAGCTGGAGCCGGATCACCGAGAGCGCCAGTTTCACCTCGCTCACCCAGATCGAGGACGCCGTCGCCGCGGCCCAGGGCTCCGCCCTGCCGGGCTCCGCCTCCGCCTGGCCCACCGCCGCGACCACCGTGTCCGGCAATCTGCAGACGCTGACCACGGACGCGCTGAGCGACCTGTCCGACGCCGCCTCGCACCGGGCCGACAACGCCCTGCTGGGCCTGCTGCTCGGCTCGCTCGCGACCCTCGCGGCGCTGGCCGGCGGCGCGTACCTGTCGCTGCGCGACCGCAGGATGCTGGCCCGCCGGCTGGCCGTGCTCCAGACGCACGCCGACGAGCTGTCCCGGCAGTGGCTGCCGCGGCTCATGGCGCGGATCGAGGCCGGCGAGCGCATCGACCCGACGGCCATGCAGCCGCCGCAGGGCCCGGCCGCGTCCGAGGAGGTGGCCAAGCTCGCCGCGTCCATCGACCGGCTGGGCCGGGTCGCCGCCGACCACATGCTGCGGCAGTCCCTCGGCCGGGAGGGCGGCGAGAAGGTCTTCGGCCAGCTCATCCGGCGTACCCAGAGCCTCATCCACCGGCTGATCTCGCTGCTGGACGACCTGGAGCGCAAGCACGAGGACTCCGACCTGCTGAAGGACATCTTCGCGGTCGACCACCTCGCGACCCGCGTCCGCCGGCACGCCGAGAGCCTGGTGATCCTGAGCGGTTCGCCGCCCAACCGGCGGATGGCCACCCCGGTCTCCATCATCGACGTGCTGCGCAGCGCCGTCGCGGAGACCGAGCAGTACACCAGGGTCCGGGTGAAGAACCTGCCCGCCGAGCGGCCGATGGCCCTCGCCGGGCGCGCGGTCGCCGACGTCACCCACCTGCTCGCCGAGCTGATCGAGAACGGCACGGCCTTCTCCCCGCCGGACACCCAGGTGTCGGTGAGCGCCACGCAGGTGGCCAAGGGCCTGGTCGTGCACATCGAGGACCACGGCCTCGGCATGCCGCAGGACGTCATCGACCACGCGAACGCGCTGCTGGCGCACCCGCCCAAGCTCGACATGCGGGCGCTCAGCGAGGACCCCCGGCTCGGCCACTTCGTGGTCGCCCGGCTCGCCGAGCGGCACAGCATCAAGGTCGAGCTGCGCGACTCGGTGTACGGCGGCACGATGGTCGTCGTGCTGCTGCCCAGCGCGCTGCTGGAGGAGCTGGACTCGCCGGTCCTGGACCAGCTCAAGTCGGCGGCGAGCAAGAGCGGCATGATGGCGATGGACGCCGGCCGGCGCGAGTCGCCCACCCCGGCGGTCGGTACGGCGGGGGCCCCGGACCCGGCCGCGGCACGCGATCTGGTGACGTCGGGCGCGCCCGACGACGGCATGCCGCTCACCCACACCCGGATCCCGGACCACAGCGGCTTCCCCGAGTACGGCGGCGCCGGTCTGCTGCCGGCCACCTCGGAATTCCCCGCGCCCGGCATCTCCGCGGGCACCCCGGCCACCGGCCCCGCGGCCACCGGCTGGGTCGCGCCCGAGGAGCACCCGGCCCACCGCCAGTCCGCGGGCCAGGAGCACCCGAGCCAGCCCTACCGCCCCGAGCCGGTGCGGCCGGAACCCCAGCCGCAGCCCCAGCCGATGCCGCAGCAGCGGCCGGACACCATCCGGGGCACCGCCGTGCGCAACGACGCGCCCGGCTACCCGGCGGGTGCGCCGCGCGGCGGCCAGCACGCCGCGCCGCCCATGGCGACCCCCGCGGGGGCGGCCTCAGCCGGGCGGGGCGCGGGCCTGAGCCCGAGCACCGGTCCCGTCCCGCCTCCGCCGGTACGGCCCGCGGGCGCGCCCGCGGCGCCGGGCGCACCCAGCGACCCGCACCGCCATCTGACGACCCCCCCGGTGCTGCCGCACCGGACCAGGGGTGCGAGCCTGGCGCAGCAACTGCGCAGGGAGGCAACCGAGATGGAGGGCGGCGGCAGCGTCGGCGGCAACGGCGCCGCGGGCGGTCAGCGCAGCGGCGACGGCCAGCCGGGCGGCATCTCCCCGGAGGCGTCGGCGCGCGCGATGATCGCGATTCAGCAGGGACTGCAGCGGGCGAGGACGCCCGAGGCGAGCGAGCCGGGCGGTGCGAACAGGCCGCCGGAGGATTCGTGGAGGTCGGGTGGCAACCAATGGGATTCGGGTGCCGGCCAATGGGAGGGAGACTTCAATGACTGAGCACGTACAGCCCGGACCTCAACTGGACTGGCTCCTCGACACGCTCGTGGACCGCGTTCCGGAAATCCGCTGCGCCATCGTGCTGTCCGGGGACGGCCTGCTCATCGGGAAGTCCAAGGACCTGCGCCGGGACGACGCGGAGCACCTGTCGGCCGTCGGCTCCGGCATGCACAGCCTGGCCCGCGGGGTGGCCCGCCACTTCCAGGGCGGCGAGGTGCAGCAGACGGTCATCCAGATGGAGCGGGCCTTCCTCTTCGTCACCGCGGCGGGCCGGGGCGCCCGGCTGGCGGCGATCGCGTCGGAGGGCGTGGACGTCGGGGTGATGGCCTTCGAGATGGGCACGCTCGTCAAGCAGGTCGGCCAGTACCTGAGCGCTGCGCCTCGGGTGCCGAGCCAGCCCGGCGGTCTCGTCCAGGATGCGTGAGCCACGGTGGCACGACGACGAGGAGACGGGACGCCATCTGCGGCCTTACGCCATCACCGGCGGCCGCACCCGGCACAGTAGGCACAACTTCTCACTGATCACGCTGGTCGCCGCGCGGTATGTGGACGAGCCGGGCCAGGGCCACCTGGAACCGGAGTCGGTTCAGATCCTGGAGCTCTGCCGCAACCGCGCGGTGGCGATAGCCGAGATCGCCGCGCACCTCGACCTGCCGGTGAGCGTGGTGAAGATCCTCTGCGGGGATCTGCTGCACGCCTCGCTCATCCTGGTCCAGGCCCCGCCCGGGCAGGAGGACCGACCCAGCGTGGAAATCATTGAAAAGGTGATGAATGCTATCCGTCGGCTCTGAACCGGTCATGCCGACCGCACTGAAGATCCTCATAGCGGGTGGCTTCGGTGCCGGCAAGACGACCCTGGTGGGCGCGGTCAGCGAGGTTCCTCCGCTGGAGACCGAGGAGCGCATGACGACGGTCAGCCTCGGTGTCGACGACCTGTCGGGCATCGAGGGCAAGGTCTCGACCACGGTCGCGATGGACTTCGGGCGCATCACCATCGCCCCCGAGCTGGTCCTCTACCTCTTCGGCACGCCCGGACAGGACCGCTTCTGGTTCATGTGGGACGACCTGGCCACCGGTGCGCTGGCGGCGGTCGTCCTGGCGGACACCCGGCGGCTGGAGGCGTCCTTCGCCGCGATCGACTTCTTCGAGTCGCGGGACATCCCCTTCGCGATCGGCGTCAACTGCTTCAACGGGCAGCGCGACTGCTCCAGCGAGCAGGTGCGCACCGCGCTGGACCTGGACCCTTCGACGCCCGTCGTGCTGTGCGACGTGCGGAACCGCTCCTCCGCCAAGGAGCTGCTGCTCGCGGTCCTGGAAGCGGCCCGCGACCAGGCCGCCGCGCGGCTCCCCGCACCGGGCGCCGGCGCCTGACCCGGCGTACCGCCGCCCCGGCCGCCGCCAGTACGGCGGCGGCCCCGTAGGCGTACGCGCAGGTGTCCGCGAAGTGCGCCAGCAGATACGCGGCCGCCCCCGCGACCGCCACGCCCAGCCACTCCCACCGCCCGTCGAGCGCCACGAGCGCGACCAGCAGCAGCGCGTACCACGCGTAGCCGGGCGTCATGAGCAGGAACGCCGTCCCGGTGACGGTGAGCGCGCCCCGCCACGGGCGCTCCGGGTCCCCGCGGCCTACGGCGTACGCGGCCACCGCCGCCGTCACCACCGCGACCGCGGGCAGCGCCCACGCGTCCGGCAGCACCAGCCGCAGCAGCGCGTAGCGGTGGCCCGCGGCCGCGTCGTCGTAGCCCTCCTCCTGCGCGTAGCCGCCCAGGTAGCCCAGCACGGAGGAGTGCGACACCGCGAGGTACGGCACGTAGAGCGCGGCCGTCACCCCCGCCGCCGTGCCCACGGTCAGCGCCGCGTCCCGCCACCGCCGCACCCCCGACAGCGCGCCGGGCAGCAGCACCGCGGGCAGCAGCTTCGCCGCGATCGCCGCGCCCAGCACGCCCGCGCCCGCGCCGCGGCGGCGCACCGCGAGGCCGAGCGCCGCGACGGACAGCGCGGCGGCGAGCACGTCGGCGTGCGCGTTGTTCACCGCCTCCACCGGCACGGCCGGGCACCACGCCCAGTACGCGGCCCACCGCGGATCGCCGCGCCGCCGCAGGACGCGCAGCAGCAGCGCCGTGGTCGCCACCGACAGGCCGGCGCCGCCGATCTGCAGCGCCTTGTAGCGCACGCCGTGCGGCGACACGGCGTGCACGCCGAGGAAGTACAGCTCCGCGGTGGGCGGATAGATCGTGTGCACCTGCGGCCGGTTGATCCGCGTGCAGCCCCCGCCGGGCAGCTTCGCGAGCCCGCGCTCCCCGCACTGCGCCGTTGCCGGTGCCGGTGCCGGGAAGAGCCAGCCGTCCCGCAGCCGGCCGAGGGCGGGGTCGGCGGGCGCGTGGTCGTACGGCGAGACGCCGGCCGCCTGCACCCGCCCGTCCCACGCGTAGCGGTAGACATCCGTACTCGTCCGCGGCGGCGCGACCAGCCCGGCGAGCGCGACGGCCACTCCCCCGAGGACCACAACCGCTTTCACATGGCGCCGCGGTACGCCCCGCAGGACGACCACGGCCCCGCAGAAGAGCCCCCAGCAGACCGCGTAGCGCCATGTCAGGAGCGTGCTCCCGGCGGCGTACCCGGTCCCCCCGGCCCGCAGCGTCCACACCAGCGCGCCGCAGAGCGCGCCGAGCGCGAGAAGGGTAAGCAGGAGCCGGCCGGCGGCGGCGCGGGGGGCACCCGGGGCGGGACCGGACCCGGGTCGGGGGCCCGGCGCGGGGGCGGGACCTGTCCTGGGGCGGGCGCCCGGCGCGGGGGCGGGACCGGGTCCGGGGTTCGCAGCGGGGACGGCGTCCGGACGCGGGGCGGAGGCGATTTGCGGGCGGGCGTCCGGCGCGGGGCCAGCGTCCGGGCGGGGGTGGTCGGCGGGGGTGGTCACCGGATCACCGTCGCACCGCGGGGGTGCGAAACGGCGAGGACGGCGGCGGGCGTCCGCGATTCGTAAGGTGTCGGCCCGGGCCGGAGGCCACCATGCGGGGTGGTCGCCGGATCACCGTCGCACCGCGCGGGCGCGGAACGGCGGGCGTCCGCGATGCGTAAGGTGCCGTCCACGGTGGCGCGTAGCGCCGCAGGCCGCAGGCGGGCGTCCGCGATTCGTAAGGTGTCCGTCCGGGCCGGAGGCCACCACGCGGGGGTTGCATGGCGGCATGAGCACGACGCCCGCAAACCCCCCGCCGCGCACGCGCAAGCGCACGCGCCCCCCGCTCCCCGCCTTCTCCGGGCGGCTGCACGACCCGCGCACCGCGACCGCGGTCGGCCGGTGGCTGGGCGGCGCGCTGCTGGTGTGCTTCGTGACCGGCCTGGTCAGCCACTTCCTCCAGCACCCGCCCGGCTGGCTGGCCGCTTCCCGACCCGCCCCGTGTGGGGCTACCGCCTCACGCAGGGCCTGCACATCGCGACCGGCGTCGCGGCGATCCCGCTGCTGCTCGCGAAGCTGTGGACGGTCTACCCGCGGCTCTTCGCGTGGCCGCCGGTGCGTTCGGTGCCGCACGCGCTGGAACGGCTCGCGGTCGCCGTGCTGGTGGCCGCGGCGATGCTGGAGGTCTTCAGCGGGCTGCTCAACATCGTCCAGTGGTATCCGTGGCCCTTCTCGTTCGTGCCCGTGCACTACGCGGTGGCGTACGTCCTAGCCGGGGCGCTGCTGCTGCACCTCGCGGCGAAGGCCCCGCAGATCGCCGCGCACTGGACCCGCCGGTCGCCCGGCACGCGCGCGCTGCCCGGCGAGGAGCGCGACGGCCCCGACCGCCGGGCGCTGCTGGCCGGTCTGGGCGTGGCGGTCGGCGCGGTGACGGTGACGACGGTCGGCCAGAGCTTCACCCCGCTGGCCCCGCTGGACCTGCTCGGCCCCCGCCACCCGGGCCACGGGCCGCAGCGCCTGCCCGTCAACAGGACCGCGGCGGCGGCGGGGGTGACGGCGGCGGACGTACGGGGCTGGCAGCTCGCCGTCACGGGCGGCAGCACCCCCCTGGAGCTGACCCTGCACGAGCTGGCCGCCCTCCCGCAGTCCGCGGCGCGGCTCCCCATCGCCTGCGTGGAGGGCTGGAGCGTGAACGCCCACTGGGAGGGCGTCCGCCT
This sequence comes from Streptomyces sp. NPDC021020, assembly GCF_044333285.1. Classification (NCBI taxonomy): domain Bacteria; kingdom Bacillati; phylum Actinomycetota; class Actinomycetes; order Kitasatosporales; family Streptomycetaceae; genus Streptomyces; species Streptomyces sp. NPDC021020. Next base: position 455,811 of record NZ_JBIRQQ010000004.1, on the reverse strand, counting down.
GCGCGACCTCCTGCGCCGCGCGGGCGCCCCGCCGGGCTCCGCGGTCCGCGTGACCTCCCTGGAACGCCACGGCGCCTACCGGATCATGGACATGGGCCCCGAATACGCGTGGGACCCCCTGACCCTCCTCGCCCTCCGCCTGAACGGCGCGCCACTGACCCCCGACCACGGCTACCCGGCCCGCATCATCGCCCCGAACCGCCCCGGGGTGCTCCAGACGAAGTGGGTCGCCCGCTTGGAGGTCCGGTGAACTCCCGCGAAGGCGGGCCCCGTTCGAGGGGCCCGGGAGCTGCGGCGAACTCCCGCCGGAGTAGCGGCCGTTCGGGCTCCCGCGCCAGGCGGGCCGTCGTGAGCGCGGGCAGGCGGCTCGCCGCACGGGTCCAGCGCCGCGTGCCGCGGATGTTCTGGCTGCGCGCGGCGCTGGCCGCGCCCGGCCTCTTCCTCCTCGCCGTCGGCGCCCGCCGCCTCGCCCAACTCCCCGACCCGTACCCCGTCCTGGAGTGGCTGGCCGGCGCGGTGCTGCTGCACGACGCGGCGATCGCGCCACTCGTCCTGCTGACAGGCCTGCTCGTCACACGGCTCCCCGCACGGAAGGCGGTCCGCACCGCGCTGCTCACCGGCGGCACCCTGCTGCTCCTCACCCTCCCGGCACTGCTCCGCCCCCGCCCCACGGCGAACCCGTCCGTCCTCCCGCTGCCGTACGCGCGCAACCTGCTCGTACTCCTTGCAGCGACCGCGCTCGCGGCCCTCACGGCGGCGGCCACGGCAGCCCTGCGCGCCCGGCACGCCCGCCGGTCCGCGGCCCGTACCTCCCGCCCCCGCTGACGGGCCCGCCCGGCGCCCCGGACATCACGCCCCAGGCTCGCCGAGCCCTGTCGCGGCCCAGGCGGCGGCGACCAGGGGGCGGTGGAGGTCGGTGCGCCGGACCAGGCCCTGCCTGGGGAGCACGAACGGCTCGTCGGGGTCAGGAGGTTGCGCGTCCGACCGTGGCGGGTCGGCTCGGACGAGAACGAGGAGCGCGAGGGCGGCCGCGGTCCGCCCGATCAGCGCACTTCCCGCCAGAGCGCCGAAACCAGGCAAGCCCAGCCTCGGACGGGTACCGAGAGGTCACCCAGGCCGAGTTCAATGCCGCGGCCGGCACCATCCGCGTGGAGCTCCCGCAGGAGCAGCCCGCAGAGCAGGACCGAACAACCAGCGGCGACAACGGGTGTGCCAGCTGCCCGGATCACCCCTGGTTGCAGATCGGCGAATCGCTCGGTATCTCCAGGCACACAGCGTGGGAGAGCTACGCTCCGCCGGGTGGGAATCATCCTGTGTACTACTCGGAATTCCCACCCGGCGGGCCCCACATCGGAGTCAGGTATTCCGCCGTAGCGCCTATGGCCGGGTGCCCCAACGGTCAAGTCACTGGGGCACCCGGCCTGGGCTCAGTTACTCCACGGCGATTTCGATGGCTTCCATCGGGCGGCTTTCGCCTGTGGTCCCGACCTCTATGTAGTTCCCCGTCCTCCAGCCCTGCCAGCCTGTGCCGTGAAGGTGCGCGTCAGCCCCGATCTCCGCGTCCTCCCGCCAGAGACGGATGGCCTGGATCGCGAGACTCCGGCCGGTGGTGCCGATGGTGATGTCGGGCCCGGAGGTGCACTTCTTCGTCGTCCACCCCAGCTTCTGGACGTGTGCCTGCGCACAGACCGTTCCCGTGCCGACCACGTTGATTTTCAGGGCTTCCAGGCGCAGCGACAGTCCCACGCTTCCCGCAGCTTGGCCGTCGCACGCCCAGCCCAGCCATCCCTCGTCCTGGATGTGCGCCTGGTAGCAGATGCTGGCACCCGACAGGGTCGCCGCGTTGCCGGCGGCGTTCGCGGCGGCGCTGTTGGCCGGTGCGGCGCTGGCCGAGGCGGCGCCGGTCGCCATGCCGCCCACCGCAAGGGCAGTAACGGCCATGGCTGTTGACAGACGTTTGAACTTCAAAATTCCCCCTGGTCTTGCTGATCACTGGTTGAAATCCGACTGCAATTTTGTTCCCCCACTGCCAGCCGGACTCCTCATGTTCACCTGCGCCCCTCTCCGACACAAGATGTCGTATCGGCCACGAACATGTCCAGATTTAATAGGCAGGGAAAGCGGAATTCGGCGCATCGCTGCTTCAGAAGTTTCAGAGATCCGCTGGAAGGACGCAGCCGCAGGCCCCGCCGACAACCGCCGAGCAGAACGGCTCGGCGACGCGGTGCCCGCTACCGGGACCGGAGGCATCGCCCGCGCACGTTCCTGGGCCTGCTCCACCCAGACTGACCCACCGCTCCTCGCGGGCTATCGCGTCCGGCGAGGATTCCGGCACCTCGGCACGAACACCTCCGGCCTGTCAGTACCGTGTGCGAGTCTGCTGCCTGAACGGAGATCACCACCGGTGGAGGGGAACAGCCGTGTCTGACGGCATCGGGTGGCTGCTGGAGCCGTATCTGGTCGACTGTGTGACCTTCGCGAGCGGAATACCGCCCGCCGCGCTTGCCGCGCGACTCGGTTCCGTTCCTGGCCGGGAAGCCCGCCCCGGCTCGGCGCAGGACGCGCAGGAGGCGCTGGGCCGCGGGGCGCGCTGCGTCGCCCGGGTGGGCGAGGTAGCCGGGTGGGCCTTCGCGGTGGAGTACGGCGACGCCGTCGGCGCGACCGCGGGCGGCCTTGTCGCGGTGTCACGCGGTGGCGTGGCTGCCGTCAACTTCCAGCTGACGCCGTGGAGCCCGCCCTCGCTTTTCCGTCACTACCTGGATGGCGCGTACGTCACCGGCTTCGGCGTGGGCGACGAAGCACGGCGGTACGGTACGAAACCGGGCCTGCTCGTCCCTGAACTGGAGGCGCTGGGCGTCCTACCCTCCGGGCCGCAACTGGACCAGCGCGGGATGCGGTTGACCATGCTCGCGATCGAGGACCACTTCGGCCTGCACCTGCCGCGGCGTCAGGTACTGTACGGAGAGCTGCCGATGTACCACCTGCGCGCTGGGAGGCGGGCGGCTGCCCAGTCGTAGAGGCGATCGCCCTTCGCGCCCGGGCCGACGGACAAGCGCCGCCAGGCTGCGGGCGGGGCCGGTTCGGACGTCGTCGCGGACCTGGTCTGCGTTCCAGCGAGCTCCCGCGAGCAGGTGCTGCAGCCGATGCGGGGCCGAATGGCCTGTGTACTCGGCAAGTTGCCAGCTGTTCTTGCGGCCCACCGGGGCCGAGCAGCCCGTGCACATAATCCCGCATACGCCGGGGCACACCTTCGTGCGACCTGTCCACGAAACCACAACGGCACGGCTACACTCACCGCCACCAAACCGCTGACCAGGACATAAGGTTTCCTCCACTCGCCATCTGGAACCTGCGGACCCTGATCAGGACGGCGAGGGGGCCGGCGTGGTGGAGTGACAGCGGTAGCAGGCGAGTTCAGCGGCGGTGCGGTTGCGGCGAATCAGCAGTTGGTGGCGGCCCGGTGCCGCTTCGGTGAGGTCGATGACTCCGCAGTTTCGAGTTGCCGCCGTAGACCTCGTCGCCGGTCACCCAGCAAACGTGATGTCCCGCGTCCAGGAACCGTTCGATCATTACCCGGGCCAGTTCCGGCTTGGCCACGAAGACGGTGTCCTCGCCGAGCCCGGCCGCCCGTCAGCGGTCCGGATCGCAGGTCCACGAACGAAAGATGGACAGCTCCCGGTCCGCCGCCGCGTGCCCCCGGACGCCGGCGTAGACGAGATAGACAGCGACCTGGGGAGTTCTCGATCCGCCCGGCGGTGCAGGTGTACTGGCGCTGGACCCCGCCGGTGTGCGTGCCCTTCTTCAGGTCGCCGACCTCCCTGGCCCACTCGGCGATCGTCCAGCAGTTTTTGCGCGGCAGGTCCGACATCAGGCCCAGCACCAACCGCCCAGCCCGCAAGCGGGGTTCGTACCGGGCGAACCGGCCTGCGATCCGGCCCATGGCCACCTCGAACGCCTCCCGCCAACGCGCGGGATCTGCGTTGTGACCTGCGATCTGCGCAGGTCAGCGCCCGTGTGGCGGCTCGCAGTCCCTTGGTCCCTACCACTGGTAGCAGGCCGGAAGATCCGACCGACGTGGTGGGCGGGAAACCTCTGCTCTCTCTACAGAGCGGGGGCTGAGGGAGCGAGACGGATGCAATCGGGAAGCCTCCGCCCTTCACGCGTCTTACCGGAGTCATGAACGGATAGACAGAAGGCCCCGTACCCACCCTTAGGAATGGAGTAGGTACGGGTCCTTCCGTATTGTGAAACGCGTGCGCTCATCCTAGATAGGGAGTGCTGCGATTCTCCAAGAAATGTCCCAGCCTTAGTCGCTGAGTATGGTGCATCGGAAGTTGGTCAATCTCGCCCGATGAGATGAAGCGTAGCTCTGTCGATTCGTCGGAAATTGCGAGAGACCCGCTGATTACTCGTGCCGTAAAGCACACATTGAACTGTCGACGCACTTCCCCATTAGTGTACGCGATGATATGACGCGGATCCGTGTATGTGCCGACCAGACCTGTAATCTCGACGTCCAGACCCGTTTCCTCCTTGACCTCGCGCACAGCAGCCCCAGGGAGTGAGTCTGTCATTTCCATGCCGCCTCCCGGCAGTGCCCACAGACTGTTATCCGTTCGTCGCTGGAGCAGGATACGGCCCTCGTCGTCGGTGACAACGGCAGAAGCCGCGACTACCAAGCTGTTCGGCTTCGGTGCTTCCGGATCATCGTAGTATTCGGTTCGGGCCATTCCTCAACCTTCCTGCACTGGATTTGCTGTTCTCCAGACCTGCTCAAAGCTTTCCGCGTAGCCGCCGAACATCCCACCTTCCCCTATCCCTCGAAGGTGCCACACCGGCGCAGCGTATGCGTTCATCCCCCATACGTGAGCGTTGACCAACATCTGGTCATCGGCACGATAGATGCTGTTGTAGAGAGTGGTCCCATGAGTTCGGATTTCAATCCCAGGGAAGCGCAGAAGCGGACGGTAGTGCATAAGTGCCAGGCGGCAGCGGGACTCAATCCCGTGCCCGAATTTTTCTTCCGCACCCCGTTGCTTTACATTCGGACTGTCGGCGTCGCCGAGTGCGATCCGAACCGTACATCCCTCTGCTGCTCGCTCGGCCAGCAAGTCGTTAAGTCGCGGATACGCCTCGTGGAGAAAAACGGCCGCGTACACAAGGATGCTAATTTCTTCACGCGCTTGCACGAATAGGTCAATGAATGTGGAAACCGGTAGATCGGCACGCTTGTCGTAGAGCGTGATCAGTTCAGGACTCACGGCCCTTGCTGCGCGTGGTTGCCGAAGTTTTGGCCAGAGTGTGAACACGTCCTCCCCAATCGCCTCTGCGGCGCGTGCGGCGGTGCTTAGGCGCGGGGTCCTGCCGAGGTTGACCCATCGCTCGACCGATTTTGGATCAACTTCCACCTTCGCTGCCAGGCTGGCATGGGTCCAGCCCCCCGCCGACATGGCGGCTCTCAACCGCTCGTTCTGCACTCAGTCTCCCCCGAAGCCACGGACGTTTGCAGGGACGTTCTACCCACCATGGGACGTCCCCAAATGTCCCGCGTCCGTAGTTCCTGTGTCCTCAGGTTGCCGGGACGCTCGCAAGGTGAGGACCCCCGCGACCGTGCGACCGGCCCCGGGGGGGAATGGACCACCTTATTGGGCAGGCAGCAGCGGGGCGAACGGGGAGTGAGCGCCGACATTCCCCCGGAACTACCGACGGAAGAAGATGCGCGACGAAATCCACTTCCCTCTCTTGAGGATCTGGCTAAGCGCGCAGAAGAACTGGCCGAGGAAATCAGGCGCCATCTGAGGCGACCGTGACCGCTAACCCGAGGGAAGACAAGGCTAGCCAGGAGACAACATACTGCGGCTGTTGCGCAGGACACTGCCAAATCTGGCGCCCTGGCTGCTTCGGATTTTGCGGCTGCGAGACATGCAATAACACCTTCAAAGTACTCTGCCCCGCCTGTGCGGGCGGCGTGACAGGAAAACCGTTAGGCGAAGCCATCAACCGTTAGGAGTTGCGGGATGAGAGCCACCCAAAGCGAATTGAAATTTGCGTGGCTGGAGGTGACAGGCTTGTGTAATGAGTTCTGCGATCACTGCTACGCGGACTCGTCACCGAAGGGGACGCACGGCACCATGACCCTCACCGACTGGGCGAACGTGATCGACCAACTTGCGTGCATGGGCACGCTGGACGTCCAGTTCATCGGCGGGGAACCGACGCTGTACCCGCACCTCCCGGAGTTGATCCGGCACGCGCGGAGTGCCGGTCTTTCCGTGGAAGTGTTCTCGAATATGTCCCATATCCGGGACGAACTATGGGAGACGTTCACGGACTGCGGCGTGAAACTCGCCATGTCGTACTACTCCGACAATGACGCCGACCACGACGCGGTAACCAAGCTGCGCGGCTCTCACAAGCGCACGCGAGAGAACGTGAAGAAGGCTCTCGGTCTCGGTATCCCACTCCGGGCGGGGGTAGTGGCCGTTCGGGAAGGACAGCGTGTACAGGAGGCTGTGAGCGACCTTTCCGGGCTCGGAGTCGGCACCATCGGTGGGGACCATATGCGTGCTTTCGGCCGGGCCAGCAAGGGGGCCGCGCCGACCATCGGGGATTTGTGCGGACACTGCGCACACGAGAAGTGCGCCATCGGCCCGACCGGCGACGTGTGGCCGTGCGTGCTGGGCCGGTTCCTTGCCATCGGCAACGTGATGGAATCTCCGCTTTCCGAGATATGGGGCGGGGAACGGATGGCAGGCGTTCTCGCGGACATCACTGCCGTTCACGGGGAAGGCGCTCAGGCGTGCGCTCCGCCGCAATTCCTTCCGATGTGCGGCCCGTGCGGTCCGTGCGTCCCCTCCGTGGGGCACTGCGACCCGAAAGAGGCAGGCAGCGCGGCTACGATCGGGACACCCGCGTAACACGCTGAGAGATCACCAGGAGAACGCCAATGGACGATCACGGGGATGACTTCGGCCGGTGGGGCACGGACAGCAACATCAACGCCGTGCAGCGCACCGAAGAGGAGTGGGCCAGGGTCGCGGGGTACATCCGGCACGCGGCGAACAAGGTCGGGCCGACCCTTCCCCTCTGCCTCCCTGGGGAGCCGCAGGAATGCGGTCGCACCGCTCAACAGCACGTCTTGGCTTGGTCGGCCCACCTCAAGGCCGTAGCCCACCACCTGATCGAACAGGCTGCCCCCAGCGAGGCACGCGCGGCGCACGTGGCCGGACCGCTTTACCAGCGGCGGTTGGCTGAGCTTCGCGCGAAGGATGCTCCCGTGCACGCCCAGCGCTGATCAGCACACCCGAGCGGCCCCGTCCGTGCGAGAGCGTTCGGGTCCGCGAAAACGCGCCAGCTCCGCTTCCCGCCACCTTCATCGAGCAGTGTGGCGCCCATCCTGAGGACGCCTTCCTGAGCCTGATCCAGGTCCTCGACCCCCAGGTCGAGGTGGAACTGCTGGGGCCGAGCGGGGTCCGGCCACCGCGGTGGCCGATGGTCCTCCACCCACTGGAAGGCCAGCACCAACCCACCATCGGTGTGGAGCGTCGCCCATTCGTCGCCGAGCGACCACCGAAGATCCGGCTGGTTCACCACACCACCGAGAAGCGACTGGTAGAACCGGGACAGCCCACCGACATCGGCACAGTCCAACACCACACACTGCACGAGACACGTCTCGTTCGCACCACGAGTTTCCATCGTCAGGTAGCCGCAGCACGGGCACGCGTACGGGCCGTCCTCCGGCCCGAGCACGACATCGAACCTCTGCGGGCCGGTGCCCTTGCCCTCGCTGGTCACGCTGCCAGAGATAGCAGCACCCGCTGACAATCGACACAGTCCGAGCACCGCCGGAGGTTGAAAATCAAGCCAGGGTCACGAGCGCTCAGCGCACCGCCACAGCTCAACGATTCGTCCGGACGCGCCGTTCCCGGGTGCACCTGACCAAGCCCTACCAGTGCGGTGACCGCATCTTGCGCAGGCTCTCGATCTCGGCGGACAGCACAACCATGGTGTGCAGATGCGTGTAGTACGTGGCCGCGTACTCGTCGTCGATCGCCGGAAGGACCTTCCCGAACGCCGACGTCAGCCGCGCCAGGCGTGCGTGGGCCTGTTCGCCGAGCAGGTCTTCCTGGACGCAGGCGGCGTAGGCGTAGGCGTCCGAGTCGAGCATCACCATGTCCCAGCCCTCGACGGACAGGCCGCGGAAGCCGGGCGGGAAGGGCCTGGCCATGTGCTCTGCCATCATCTGCGCAAGCGCGTCGACTTTCTCGTCAGGCATGGGGAGATCCTGCCAGGCAATCTGGCGAAGCTGCGCGGTCGTAGCGTCGGCCGCCGCCCCCGCCGGGCGGGCCGGTTCCGGGACGCCCGCCCGCTGACGGGCAGTTGCCGCCCTGCGGCCCGGGGGCCGTCCCTTCGTCGTGCGGTCCCCTCCCGGCAGGCGGGGGCGGGGGCGGGTCATGCGTGCGGCGGGTGGAGTTCGGCGAAGTGGCGGTCCGCGGTGCGCCAGGTGCGGGCCGTGGTCCAGCCCGCGGCGTCGGCGGTACGGCGCAGGGCCGCGGGGCCGAGGCGGGCCCAGGGGAAGGGGGCGCCGAGGTCGCCGCGGCCGCCGTCGAGGCGGACCTCGCAGCGTTCGTCCACCTCCACGGCGGCTGCTTCGGCGACCAGCCGGCCGCCGGGCGCGAGGAGTTCGGCGGCGCGGGCGAGCAGTGCGGCCGGGTCGCCGCCGATGCCGATGTTGCCGTCCAGCAGCAGGGCGGTGGCCCAGCGGCCCTCCCCCGGCAGCGGGTGGAAGACGGAGCGGCGGAGCGCGGCGCCACCGCGCTGCACGGTCCGGTGCACCGCCGCGGGGCTGACGTCCACCCCCAGCACGCGGTGGCCGCGCCCGGCGAGCGCGGCGACGAGCCGGCCGGGCCCGCACCCGATGTCCAGGACGGCGCCCCGGCAGCGGGCCAGCACACTCTCGTCGGCGGCGTCCGCGTCCGCGAGCCACCGCTCGACCTCCAACGGCAGCAGCCACCCGTCCCCCCGCCGCAAGAACAGCGGCCCCGCGCCCGCCCGCAAGGCCCGCTCGTACGCGTCCTCCTCCCACGCCCCGGCGACGACAACCCCGCCGCCCCGCGTTCTCACCACCCCGCCCTCCAGGCAGCGCCTTCGCCCGCCGCTCCTGCGCCGCCGCCCGGCCCGGGCCCGGCAGCCCCGCCGCCCGCGGCCCCGGCCCGCCCAGGAGGAAGCCGCGGGCCGCTCGGCGGAGCCTCCACCGCTGCCGCCGGGACACCCGAGCCGCCCGCCGCGGGCTCAACGGCGTGTCGCCACCCGCCGCCCACCGAACCGCCCGACCCGGCCCCGGCCGCCGGAGCCGCCACGGCCCCGACCCCCGCGCCGCCCGCCACGGGCTCAGCGGCTCCTCGCCACCTCCCGCCCACCGAACCGCCCGACCCGGCCCCGGCGACCTCCGCCCCGGGCTCAGCGGCTCCTCGCCACCCCCCGCCCACCGAACCGTCCGACCCGGGCCCGGCGACCTCGCCCGCCCCCGGAGGAATCCGCGGGCCGCCCCGCGGAGCCACCACGACCGCACCCCCCGCGCCGCCCGCCGGTTCCCGTTCGCCCGTCAACCGCGCGTGCAGCGCGGCGAAGTGGCCGCCCGGGCACAGGGACGCCACCGCCGCGGCGTCCGCTGCCGTGTCCACGTCGCGCAGTACCGGCAGGCGGCCGATGCGCAGGCCCGCCGCGTGGAGGCGGGCCGCCAGCACCGCGCCCGTCTCCGCGACGGACATCGGCACGCCGAGCAGCAGCGCGGGGTCGGGGGCGGCGAGGCCCAGCGCCCAGAAGCCGCCGTCCGCGGCGGGGCCGAACCACGCGTCGTACGCGCCGAAGTCCGTGCCCGTACGCAGCAGCGCGGGTGTCACCTGCGGGGTGTCCATGCCGATCAGCAGCGCGGGCCCCGCGCACGCGGCGAAGGCGGCGGCCAGCCGCGCGTCCAGGCCGCCCGCGCACTGCGGGACGACCGTGAAGCCGTCCGGCACCCACGCGCCCGGCCGCCCGTCGAGCACGAGCAGCCGCCGCCGCGCGGGCGTCGCCGCGACCGCCGCGAACGTGTCGGCGAGCGCGGCCGCCGCGAGCGCCGCGGCTTCGGCGGCCGAGAAGTCCGGCATGAGCCGCGTCTTCACCCGCCCGGGGACGGGCTCCTTGGCGATCACCACGACGTCCGTCACCGCCCGCCCCTTCCCGTTCCGCTGAGGGGCGCGTCGGGCACGCCCCCGCCGCCGCCACGCTCCTGTGCGCCGGGCAGGGCGTCCGACGCGCGCCCTGCCGCGCCGTGGCCCAGCGCAGCACCGCCGTCCCCGCGCTCCCGCGACCGGGCCAAAGCACCATCCCGCGCACCGGGCTCGGCGTCCGACGCCTGCCCTGCCGCGCCGCCCGGCACCGCGCCCCGGGGGGCCGCCTGCCCCGGCACCGACGCGCCGGGGGCGTACGGGGGCTCCGCCAGGACCGCACGCATGTCGCGTACGGCCTGCCAGGTGCCGCGCCACGTACCCGTGACCTTGGACCTGCCCTCCCGGGGGGAGGTACGGGACGTCCCGCTCGCGTACCCGCCAGCCCGCGTCGGCGGCGCGCACCACTGTCTGGAGGGGGTAGCCGCTGCGGCGGTCGGTCAGGTCGAGGCCGAGGAGCGCCTCGCGGCGGGCGGCCCGCAGCGGGCCGAGGTCGTGCAGGCGTAGGCCCGTACGGCGGTGGAGGAGGACGGACAGCGCGAGGTTGGCCGCGCGGGCGTGCACGGGCCAGGCCCCGCGTGTCGCCGGGCGGCGACGGCCGAGCACGAGGTCGGCCTCGCCGCCCGCGACCGTCCGGACGAAGCCGGTGAGCAGGCCGGGGTCGAGGCTGGCGTCGCAGTCGCAGAAGCACACGATGTCGGCGGTGGCCGCGCGCAGCCCGGCGTGGCAGGCCGCCCCGTACCCGCGCCGCGACTCCTGGACGACGACCGCGCCCAGGCGGCGGGCGATCTCCGGCGAGCCGTCACGCGAGCCGTTGTCGACGACGAGGGCGCGCCATCCGGCGGGGATACGGGCGAGGACCCAGGGCAGCGCCTCGGCCTCGTCGAGGCACGGGAGGACGACGTCCACGAGGGTCTGCGCGGCGCCGCCGCCTCGGCCCGGGGCGGCGAGGGGCACGGCAGCCCCCGCGACGGCCCCGGCGCCAGGGCCCAGCGCGACGCGCACGACACCCGGGGCGGCACCGCCAACGACGTCCCCCGCGCCAGCGGGAGCGGTAGCCCCCTCGCCAAGGCCCCCCGCTGCGGGCATGACGCCCGGGACAGCGCCGCCAACAACGCCCGGCAAGGCAGCCCCCGCCCCAGGGCCCGGCTCGACGCGCACGACGCCCGAGGGAGCGCCGCCAACAACGCCCCCCACGCCAGTGGGAGCACCAGCGTCCACGACGCCCCCCGCCCCGGGGGCGGGCACGGCACCCACGGCGGCGCCGCCCACGACACCCCCCGCACCAGCAGGAGCGGCAGCGTCCACGACAGCCCCCGCGGCAAGGCCCGGCGCGACGCGCACGACACCCGGGGCAGCGCAGCCCACGACAGCCCCCACGCCAGTGGGAGCCCCCGCGTCCGCGACACCCCCCGCCCCAGGGCCCGCCACGGCGGGCGTGACGCCAGGGACAGCGCCTCCGACAACGCTCGGCAAAGCAGCTCCCGCCCCAGGGCCCAGCGCGACGCGCACGACGCCCGAGGCAGCACAGCCCACGACAGCCCCCACGCCAGCGGGAGCACCAGCGTCCGCGACACCCCCCGCCCCGGGGGCGGGCACGGCACCCACGGCGGCGCCGCCCACAACACCCCCCGCGCCAGCGGAAACACCACCCCCCGCCCCAGCAGAAGCCCCCGCGTCCGCGACGCCCCCCGCGCCGGGGGCGGGCACGGCGGCCCGCGCCGCAGCGCCCCCACCCCGATCCGCCGGAGGCACAGCGCAGCATACAGTCGCGTCCACTCCCTGAGATCTCACACCCGCCACCGTAGGAATTCCCCGCGGACATAGCGGACACGGACTCCTTACGAAACGCGGACGCCGGGCCGCGCGGCGCCCCCGGGGGCAACCGGTCGCCGCGCCCCGGTGCGAGGCTGGACGCATGAGTACGCCAGCAGCACCCGCCCGGATCCTGGTCGTGGACGACGACCCGACCGTCGCGGAGGTCGTCACCGGCTACCTGCGCCGGGCCGGGCACACCGCCCTGCACGCCCCCGACGGGCCCACCGCGCTGGCCGAGGCCGCCGCCGGGGCGGTGGACCTCGTCGTCCTGGACCTGATGCTGCCCGGCATCGACGGCCTGGAGGTGTGCAGGCGGCTGCGGGCCGACCGCCCGCTGCCGGTGATCATGCTCACGGCGCGCGGCGACGAGGAGGACCGCATCGCGGGCCTCGAAATGGGCGCGGACGACTACGTCACGAAGCCGTTCAGCCCGCGCGAGCTGGTGCTGCGGGTGGATTCCGTGCTGCGCCGGGCCCGCTCGGGGCGGGGCGCCCCGACGGGGCCCGCGGGTGTGCTGCGCGCGGCCGGGCTCACCGTCGACACGGAGGCGCGGCGCGCCACGAAGGGGACCGCCGAGCTGACCCTCACGCTGCGCGAGTTCGACCTCTTGGCCTGGTTCCTGGCCCATCCGGGCCGCGCTCACGGCCGCGAGGAGCTGATGCGGGTGGTGTGGGGGTGGGAGTTCGGGGACCTGTCCACGGTGACCGTCCACGTCCGCCGCCTCCGCGCGAAGATCGAGGACGACCCGGCGGCCCCCCGCCTGATCCGTACGGTGTGGGGCGTCGGCTACCGCTTCGACCCCCCGCCGGGCCTGGCGCAGGAGGCGGCCCCCGCGCCGTACGCCCCCGGCCACCCCGCACCGCCCCCGGCCGACAACGCCCCCAGCCCCGCAAAAACGCCCCCGCCAGGCCCCGCGCAGGAGGCGGCCCCCGTGCCGTACGGCCCCGGCCACCCCGCGCCGCCGCCCCCGGCCGACAACGCCCCCGGCCCCGCGGAAACGCCCCCGCCGGGCCACGCGCAGGAGGCGGCCCCCGCGGCGGGCGGGGCGGTGGCGCCGTGAAGGACATCGCCCTCATCGCCCTCTTCGCGCTGGGCGGCGCCGCATGCGCCGGGCTCTCGGGCGCGGTCGCGCTCCGCCTCGTACGGCACCGCTCCGTCGCCGTCTCGCTCGCGGTCGTCGCGGTCGTGGCCGTCACGACGATGCTGGGCGGCACGCTGGCCGTGGCGCAGGCGATGTTCCTGTCGCCGCACGACCTGCGGGTCGTCACGCTCGTCGCGGCCATGGCCGCGGTCGTCTCGCTCGCGACCGCGCTGCTCATGGGGCGCTGGGTGGTCGCCCGCAGCCGGGCGCTGACGCTCGCCGCCCGCGCCTTCGGGGACGGCGGCAGCTTCGCTGCCCCACCTGTCCCGGCGACAGCCGAACTCGCCGCGCTCACCCGCGAACTGGCCGCCACCAGCGACCGCCTCGCCGCCTCGCGCGAGCGGGAGCGCGCGCTGGAGTCGTCGCGCCGCGAGCTGGTCGCGTGGATCTCGCACGACCTGCGCACCCCGCTCGCGGGGCTGCGGGCGATGGCCGAGGCGCTGGAGGACGGCATGGCGGCCGACCCCGCCCGTTACCACCGGCAGATCCGCACCGAGGTCGAACGCCTCAACGGCATGGTCGGCGACCTCTTCGAGCTGTCCCGCATCCACGCGGGAGCCCTCACGCTCACCCCGAGCCGGGTCTCGCTGCGCGACCTCGCCGCCGACGCGATGCTGGGCGCGGATCCGCTGGCGCGCGAGCGCGGGGTGCGGCTGGTGGGCGACGGCATCGCCCATGTGCCGGTGGAGGTGGACGGCAAGGAGATGACGCGGGTGCTCGCGAATCTGCTGAGCAACGCGATCCGGCACACCCCACCGGACGGCACCGTCGCGGTGTCCGTGGGCCGCCACGACGGCAGGGCGCTGCTGTCCGTGACGGACGCGTGCGGCGGCATCCCCGAGCAGGATCTGCCGCGGGTCTTCGACACGGGGTGGCGGGGCAGCCCCGCCAGGACCCCGCCCTCGGGCGCGGGCCTCGGCCTGGCGATCGTCCGCGGCATCGTCGAGGCCCACGCGGGCCGCGCCGACGTCCGCAACGTCCCCGGCGGCTGCCGCTTCGAGGTGGCCCTCCCCCTGGGCGCGTCCCTCCTCTGAAGGGGGACGCCCCGGCCCCTCGCGCGGGGGTCGCTACGCGGTGAACTCCCCGCGCCGGACAGCGGCCACGAAGGACGCCCACGCGCTCCCCGAGACCATCAGCGCGGGACCGTGCGGGTCCTTGCTGTCACGGACCGGCACACCGTGCTCGTGGCCGTCCAGGACCTCCAGGCAGCTTCCGTTCTGCGCACCGCTGTACGTGGACTTGCGCCAGCCGGACAGCGACGACGCACGCTCAATGTGGCTGTAGCTCATACCTTCTGCACTCCTCCGACTGTTGAAGCGGCAGTGCTTCGTCCAGGCACAAGGCCGTACGCCCCGGGTCGCTACGCGGTGAACTCCCCGCGCCGGACAGCGGCCACGAAGGACGCCCACGCGCTCCCCGAGACCATCAGCGCGGGACCGTGCGGGTCCTTGCTGTCACGGACCGGCACACCGTGCTCGTGGCCGTCCAGGACCTCCAGGCAATTTCCGCCCTGCGAGCCGCTGTACGTGGACTTGCGCCAGCCGGACAGCGACGACGCACACTCAATGTGCCTGTGGTGCATGCTTTCTGAACTCCTCCGCCTGCGCCCGCAGCAGGGCGACAGACTCTTGAAGCGGCAGTGCTTCGGCTAGGGCAAGATCGTACGCCCCCTGAAGCTCCGCAACCAACGCCGGACTGTCGTGGATCTTGCCCATCCGGATCCCCTCCGTGTAGGCGATCGGGGCCTGGTCCTCGAACCACATCAGCGTCAGCACGCCGTCCAGCAACGGGTGCGGGGTCGTGCCGAACGGCACGATGTGCACCCTGATGCGACCCGAGTCGGCGAGCGCGGCGACGTGGTCGAGCTGGGCGGCCATGACCGCGTATCCGCCGGTGGGGCGCCGGATGACGGCCTCGTCCAGCAGCGCCCACACCTCCGGGGTGACGGCATCCTCAAACAGCTGGGCCCGCTCAAGCCGCGTTACCACGGTCTTGTGACGCTTCTCCTCACTCTCGCGGGGGTACCCGGCTCCGATCACCGCTCGGGCGTAGTCCTCGGTCTGGAGGAGCCCCGGAATGTACGAGAGACCGAACTCCCGGATAACCGTGGCCTGCCGTTCGAATTCCCGCGCCTTCTCGTACCAGTCCGGCACCGTGCCCGCCAACTGCCCCGGGCGGAACGTGGCCAGCACGTCCCCCGTCCCCAGCGCGTTGTCGAGCGCCTTCGCGTCGTCCTCGCTCGGGTACCGCCGCCCGGTCTCGATCGCGGCAATCATCGAACGCGACATGAACCCGCGGTTCGCCAATTCCTGCTGTGTCCAGGCCTTCGCCTCGCGCTGCTCCTTCAGCCACTCACCGTACGACTTCGCCATGCGTGACACCCCCTTGTTACTCCTTTGTTGTCGCGAGCTTCCCACTTCTCTGCCGCCCGCCGCTGGCGTTTCCTGAAAGAGCATCAAATCGGGTTGACGACGGGCGGAGTGATGAGCGCAGAACAGACGGCGGCGGCAGCGGGGTCGACCGACGCGCGGAAAGCGGAGTACACGACCTACGCGCCGAAAGGGGAGCGGTGCCGCAGGTGCGGGAAGCCGCTCAAGAACCTGGAGATGTGCCGCCGGGTCTCCACCGGTGGCGCGGCGACGGGGCCGCACCCCGGCCTTTACGAGCACATCGCCGGGTGCGGCGAGTGAGCGTCCCGAACGGCCCCCTCCTGCGCATCGGCCAGCAGGTGACCGACGGGCAGAACGTCGGCACGCTGCAGGCGATCGTCGCCGACTGGGAGGACCCGACCGTCCCCGTCTGGAAACGCAGGCCCGTCACCACGGCCTTCGTCCGCGCGTCGGACGGCCTGGAGTGGACGGCCCGCCCCGCCGACCTGTCGGCCGTCCCCGATCCCCAGGAGTGCGTCAAGTGCCCCTGAAACAAAGCCAGTTCATTGAATTCGACCGTCTGAGCGAAGAGGAAATACCCACCAATATGCCCGGGACGACCGCAGGGGAACTGTGCGAGGCATCCGCCCGGTTGCCGCTCGCACTCCACGCCGAAGCACGACGGACCTACCCGGCCATTGACGGCCACCGGGTCATGGAAGATCTCGTGTGCGCCTTCGACGAACACGGCGGCGGCGAACACTGCGCCGTCGTCTACGACGATTTCCCGGACCCGGCGACAGGCACGCTCTGGACGCGCTGGCACTCCGGCGAATCCCCGACCGTCCTCTTCCTCCGCCCCGACTGCCCCACCCGCTCCCCCTCCGCCACCGCCTGCGGCCATTTCACCGCGCACCCGGGCCCGCATTCCTGGGAGACGGACACCATGGAAAAGCCACCCCGCTGAGTTCTGCCCGGCCCGGGTGAGCCCCGGCGTGGAGCTCACCCGGTGACCGGCTTCCGACTGCACGACCTGATCGTCAGCGGCGACTACACCTGCTGCGCGGCACGCCCTGGTCACCGCCCGCCGCAGCCAACACAACCCCGCAGGAACATGACACGGTCACGGCCCGCAGCGCATCACCTCTCCCCGCAGTGCACACTTCGTTAAGGTGGTGTGCATGACGGAGAGCACTTATTCGATCGTGGAAGCCCGCGCCCGCCTGGGCGCCATCGCACGCCAGGTCAGCGCCACCCGGGAGTCGGCAGCCATCACCGACCACGGGCAGACCATCGCTGTACTGGTCAGCCCTGCCGACGCCCTCGAACTGGAGGAGATGCGCGCCTTGGCCGCATACAGGGCACGCCAGGCCCGCGGGGACAGCGCCGGCGTCCCGCACGAGGAGGCGTACCGCCGCATCTTCGGCGGGGACCGGCCATGAGCTACGAGATCATCTGGGAACCTGAGGCCCTCGCACAGGCAGAGCGGTACGCCAAAGAAGATCCCGACGGCGTGCGACAGGTGTTCACCGCGGTCGATCATCTCGCAGAGGACCCCCGGCCCGAAGGCGCCTCCGGTGGCACCGACGTGCTGCGCATCCACGTCGGGATCTACCGGGTGATGTACGAGGTCAGCGACAGCCAGATCCGCATCAGCGTCATCCATCTCGGACGCCTGCGCTGAGCCTCTCCCGCCATCGGTCCGAGCCGGCCGGACCCAGGGTGAGGACGGCCAAGCCGGAGAGCGCCGTCGCCGCGGCGGTGCCCGGCCGCCGCGGCGTACCGCCGGGGTCAGTGCCGGCCGCTGCTGAAGTGACCCCCCGGGGTCACTCCACGTCCGAGGCCCCCACCGCCCCCGGCGGGGAAGCTCACCCCGCCGCCGGTTCCCGGAGCCGCGCGGTGGCGAATTCGGCGACGCCCGCCGCGAAGGGGACGCGCGGGGTCCACGCGAGGTCGCGGAAGGCGGCGGCGGAGTCCGCCGTGATGTGGCGGACGTCGCCGAGGCGGTACTCGCCGGTGGTCAGCGGGGGCGGGCCGCCCGTCGCGGAGGCGAGGGCCGCGGCGAGTTCGCCCACCGTGCGGGGGGAGCCGCTGCCGATGTTGTAGGGGGTGCACGCGCCCGCGGCCCGAGTGTCGAGGCCGGTGAGCGCCGTGACGTTCGCGGCCGCGACATCCGTGACGTGGACGAAGTCCCGCCGCTGGCCGCCGTCCTCGTAGACGCGCGGCGCTTCGCCGCGGGCCAGCGCGGAGCGGAAGAAGGACGCGACACCCGCGTAGGGCGTGTCGCGTGGCATACCCGGCCCGTAGACGTTGTGGTAACGCAGGGCCACCGCCCGCCCGCCGGTCGCGCGGGCCCAGGCCCCGGCAAGGTGCTCCTGCGCGAGCTTCGTCGCCGCGTAGACGTTGCGCGGGTCGGTGGGCGCGTCCTCCGCGACGAGGCCGGGCCGCAGCGGGGCGCCGCACCGGGGGCAGGGCGGTTCGAAGCGCCCGGCGTCGAGGTCCGCCGCCCGGCGCGGGGCGGCGCGTACGGGGCCGTGCTCGGGGCAGTCGTAGCGGCCCTCGCCGTACACGACCATCGATCCCGCGAGCAGCAGCCGCCGTACGCCCGCCTCCGCCATCGCGGCCAGCAGGACGGCGGTGCCGAGGTCGTTGCAGGAGACGTACCCGGGGGCGTCGTGGACGCCGGAGCCGAGGCCGACCATGGCTGCCTGGTGGCACACCGCGTCCACCCCGCGCAGCGCGGCCCGCACCTGCTCGGCGTCGCGCACGTCGCCGTGCCGGAATCCGGCGCCCGCCGGGATCTCGGGTGTACGGGGGTGGGCGGCGGGCAGCAGGGCGTCGAGCACGAGCGGCTCGTGGCCCTCGGCGGCGAGGGCCGTGACGATGTGGGAGCCGATGAAACCGGCTCCGCCGGTGACGAGTACGCGCATGCCCGGCACGCTAGGCGCCCCGCCCGGCGTCCGGACGGCGGGCGGGCCGCCCGTAAGCCTTCCGTCAGATCCGGCCGGGCCCGCGCGGCCCCGCCGCGAACGGGTCGGGTACGGTCGGCGGTTGTCCGGGCCGCCGGTGGACACCGCGTCCGGCCCGGTCCACCACGCCCGGCGGATGGGAGCCGTCCTGTGAGCACCACCCCTGCCGAATCCCCCGGCGCCGTGGGCGTCTTCTCGGGCGGCCGCTACCGGCTGGGCGAGGGCCCGCTGTGGGACCCGCGCAGCGGCACCCTGCACTGGGTGGACATCGTCGCGGGCGAGGTGCTGAGCCGCGGCGAGGACGCCGGGGACGCGCGGGTGACCCGGGTCGGCGCGGACGTGGGGTGCCTCGGGCTGACCGCCGACCCGCACGTGCTGGTCGCGGCCCTGCGGACGGGCTGGCATCTGCTGGACCTGCGCACCGGGCACCTGCGGCCGCTGGCCGACCCGGAGCCCGACCGCCCGTCCTGCCGCTTCAACGACGGCGCCGTGGACCCGGCGGGACGGTTCTGGTCCGGCACGCTGGACGACGACGGCGCCGCGGACGGGCGGCTGTACGTGCTGGACGTGCTGGACGGCAGCGACGCCTCGTACCGCACCGCCGACGAGGGCTACCGGTGCGCGAACGGCATCGACTGGTCACCCGACGGCCGGTGGATGTACGTCGTCGACTCCGGCCGCGACCGCGTCCACCGCTACCCCTTCGACGTCGCGACCGGCACGCTCGGCGCCCGCGAGATCCTGGCCGACACCGGCGCGCTGGACGGCGTCCCGGACGGGCTGCGGGTCGACGCGGCGGGCGACATCTGGTGCGCGTTCTGGGACGGCGCCCACGTCACGCGCTTCGCCCCGGACGGCACCGTGCGCGAGCGCGTCGACCTGCCCGTACTGCGGCCGACGAGCATCGCCTTCGGCGGCCCGGACCTGCGGACGATGTACGTCACGTCCGCCTCGCGCGGGCTGACCGCGGAGCAGCTGGCGCGGTGGCCGCTGTCGGGCGCGGTGCTGCGCCGTACCGCCGCGGTGCCGGGGCTCCCCGCACACCACTTCGGCGCTGCGTAGCCGTACGCCTACGGTGTGTTCGCGGGCGCGGCCTCTTCCGGGGACGTGCGCTGCGCGCGCATCACGACCTTGCCGGAGGTGAGGTCTATCGGGCCGCGGGCGGGGTCGCCGTTGCCCTCCTCGTCGCGGAAGAGCTCCAGGCGGTTGCGCTCGTCGTCGGTGTGCTTGCGGGACGGTGCGAAAAGGTCTTCCAGGATGTTGAACATGCTGCGAACCTCCCGGGAGCCGACCGGCAGCAGGCGCTGTCCTCCACAGGCTACGCCCGAAAGCGCGCGAGCGGCCGGGCCGCAATTCCCGCGACCCGCCCGCCCGTACGCTGTGCGACGACCCGGTTACGACGTGCTGACCACGACGTTGTCGAAGTCGGCGGTGCCCTGGTACGTACTCAGGCCCGCGGCGCCGGAGGCGTACGTGCTGTCGCTCGCGCTCACCACGGCCGCGCCGTTGACGTAGCCGGTGAGCGCGCTGCCCTGGGCGGACAGCCGCACGGTGTAGGTGGTGCCGGTGTCGACCGTGAAGGACACGCTCGCCAGGACCTTGCTCGTACCGCCCGAGACGCGGCGGATCTCGGCCTTGTTCGCGTCGCGCAGCACGAGCGCGTAGTAGTCGGAGGCGTCCTTGGCGCGGGCCAGGACGGCGACGTATTCGCCGGAGCCGTCGAAGAGGGTGGGCGTGACGGAGGCCTGCACGCTCTGCGCCGTCCAGCCGGACGAGCCCGCCAGCGCGACCGCGGTACCGGCCACGGTGGACTGGGTGAGGACGTGCGAGCCCGCCGAGCGGACGGCCCAGGTGCCGCCGGTGGTGGTCCAGCCGTTCGCGTTGCCGTCCTCGAAGTCGTCGCTGAGCAGGGTGCCGCCGGTGGGCGGGGTGGTGGGGGGAGTGGTGGGCGGCGTCGTCGGAGGCGTCGTCGGGGGCGTCGTGGGCGGGGTCGTGGGGGGCGTCGTGGGCGGGGTGGAGCCGCCGAAGGTGACCACGAGGGTGCCGTCGGAGGCGAAGGACCACTTCAGGGCGCCGTCGTAGGAGGAGCAGCGGGAGCCGTTGGTGCCGCTCCAGAACTGGTTGGAGCTGTCGGCGTCGCCCACGGTCTTGTCGTTGCTGCCGCTTCCGCTGCGGCAGGACGTGTTGCCGCGGAAGACCGAGGTGCCCGCGTCGAAGGAGAAGTTGCGCTCGGTGTTGTCGATGCTGACGTTGCCCGAGATCGTCATCGAGCCGGGGTTGCTGTTGTAGGTGAAGCCGTGGTGGCCGTTGTGGTAGGCGATGTTGTTGCGGACGACGTGGTTGACCTTGATGTCCTCGCCGCCGAGCTTGAAGCCGTTGCGGTCGCCGCTGCCCGCCTGGCCGCCGTTGGAGAGCGTGCCGTTGTCGTACGACAGGGAGTTCTCGATCGTCACCGGGCCGATCGGGCCGGTGTCGGGCTTGGTGTAGAGGTCCCAGCCGTCGTCGATGTTGTTGTGCGAGACGTCGTAGCGGAAGACGTTGCCGGTGCCGGTGGTGAGCTTGGCGGCGAAGCCGTCGGCGTCCTCGCCGTCGCTGTCGGCGTTGTCGTGCGACTCCGAGCTGACGATCAGGTTGTTCGACGGCCACTTGTCCTGCGGGGTGCTGGACGCGATCCGGCCGAGCTGGAGGCCGGTGTCGTGGTTGAAGGCCGTCACGGTGCGCTCGATGACGTTGTTGCTGCCGCCGACGTAGATGCCGTTGTCGCCCGCGCGCTGCACGGTCAGCCCGTAGACGTGCCAGTACGACGCCATGAGCGCGAGGCCGCGGTTGGCCGAGTCCTCGCTCTGCGCGGAGAAGTCCAGCACCGGGGTCTCGCCCGGGTAGGCCGACAGCTCCTTGAGCGCGCCGGAGGAGCCGTTGTTGCCGTCGGCGATGGTGACGGTCTGCGCGTAGCTGTACGTGCCGCCGCGCATGTAGATGGTCCCGCCCGCGGTGATCCGGCCGATCGCCGACGTGAGGGTGGTCGGCGCGGCCTGCGTACCGGCGGCGCTGTCCGTGCCGCCCGGGGCGACGTACAACGCGTTGGCGTTGAGCTGCGGCTGCGCTTGCGGCGCTTGTGGCTGCGCCGCTTGGGAGACGCCGGGGTGCAGCGCGAGCAGCCCGGCGGCCGCGAGGCCCGCGGCGGCGACCCCGGCCGCGGCCTTGGCACGGGGGGAAATGATGGTGCTGGTGTGTTTCACGGTGCTGATACCTCTCGTCCGAAAGGTGCGTGGGGGGTGAGCTGCCCGGTGCGTGTGCGGGCAGCTCGGATCAGCCGTGCATGAAAGCGGTTACTAACGCGGGTGCGGGGTGGGGGGCGGTGCTGGCCCCGGTGTTGCCGCACGGGCGCGGTGAGCGCCAGCCAACGTAGCAAGCGCTTGCTGCACCGTCAACGGGCTGAACGCGGTTCAGCACGCCGAACCGCGGGGGGCCTGGCGGGGCGGGGCCCGGCGGCGGGCGGCGGCGCCGAGCGCGGGCGGGCGGCCCCCGCGGCGGGGCGGCGGATCGGAACGTGAGGGCGCGGCCCCGGCGGCGCGGGCCGAACCCCCGGGCCCGCCGCGTACGGCTCCCCTACTCCCGTCGTCGGGAGGGACCAGCCGGAACCCGGCGGCCCGAAAGCACCCAGCCTGGCGAACCGCGGGAGGCGGCCGTCACCGTCCGAGCCGGCGACGGTACGGCCGCTGGGCAGCGCCCACTACCGCTTCCGCGGGGCCGGGCCCGAGCAGATGGGCGGCTGCCCGCAACCCCCCGACCACACCAGGCCGTGGCTTCCTCGTAGGAGCTGCTCGTCGTCCCGTGTGTCAGTACCTGCGGCTACGGTGTCGGCGTGACTGATCTTGAGATTGTGGCGCGTGTGCGTGTCAGCGGCGGATGTCCTGTCGAACGCTTGGTATGCCACCCGCGACTTCCTCTGGTGGCCGGCTTGGACGGGGAGCGTCCGGCGGTTCATGTGTGGAGCTGCGAGGCGGGGGTGTTGCGCGAACTCGGCTCGGTCGGTGCCGAGTCGGAGGGCTACGGTGATGACTTCGGCTGGGAGCGGATCGAGCGGACGCCCGCACTGGCCTGGCACCCCGACGACCCGCGGCTGGTGGTGGCAGGCGGCGAGTGCGGCGTGGTGCAGTGGACTCCTGCCGGGCTTTGCGCGGTGGATGCTGTTCCCCCTGCCGCCGGCTACCGCAGTCTGGCCTTCAGCCCGGACGGCCGGACGCTGTGGGCATCGCCGTCCGCGGACGACGGGTGGGGCATCTCGGACGTCGTCGACCTGGCTTCGGGGACGGTCAGTTCGGGCCCGCAGTGGGACACCGGCGTGGCCCAGCACCCCGGCGGCGGACTGGTGGTCACGCTGAGCAGCGACCAGGGCGCGACGCACGGCCTGTTCGCGCGGGTCGGTCCCGGGGCGGCGACCGGCGCGATGCGTCTGCTGGGACGTGCTCTGATCCTGGACGTCGACGGTTACGAGACGCCCCTTTTCAGCGCGGACGGACGTCATTTCGCGATCCGGGGCAACGCCTACGAGAACACACTCGAGGTGTTCGCGTTCCCCTCCCTCCAGCGCGTCCTCGCGACGACCCTGGGCCAGCCCAGCCCGGGTTACCCCTATCCGCAGGAGTGGCTCGAGCAGATGCAGGCCTGGTCGCGGCACAACCTCGCGTTCGGAGCCCGGCCGGGCGTGCTGTGGGTCGGAACACCCGCAGGAGCCCTGATCGAGGTCGACATCGAAGCCCGGCGTGCGATCGAGCACGACCTCATGGCCGGATCTGCGGTGTCCGCGCTGGCCGCCACGGCGGCAGGCGAGCTCGTCATCGCGAGCGGCGGCGAACTCACGCTCGTGTCCGTGCGGTCCGACGCCGAACAGACCCGCGCCGCGGACGGTATCGACGCGTCCACGGCCGCAGCGTCAGCGGTCGCGGAGTTCCTTGACGCCACGTCGGAAGTGCCGGACGGTGCCGACCTGGAAGACCACCTCGTCCTCACCGACGGAGACCGCACCTGGACCACGGACGATCTGGCCACGGTTCACGCGGCAACGGCAGAGGATCCCACCTGGCTCCAGCTCCGAGCGGCCATCAACAAGGCGTGTGACGCGCAGACAGATCGGGGGCGACGATGAAACAGCCAGGGATACGTCTTGGCAACGACAACGCGTGGCTGGAGCTGAAGCGTGTTGAGCAGAACGACTGGAGGGTCACGGCCGACTGGGTCTCCTGCCTGACAGCCGACTTCGACGCGTACCTCACCAGCGCTGAGGTCGTGGACTTCGCCACGCGGATGCTCGCTCGTCTGCGCGCGCCGTCAGCTGGACGCTTCTCCGAGGCGGTGACCCCCGGTCGAAACAATCCGCTGACCCTGTCACTGGAGCCCGTCGGGGACGGTTTCGCCTCCTTCGTGTGGCTCACCCCCAACGGTGACGACACCGTGTGCCACATGCGGATGGAGATCAATCCGATAGCCGCCTCCGAACTTCATGAGCTGTTCGATGCCTTCCGCACGGCGCTGACGGTATGACCCCGGAGGTGCCTACGCGGGCGTTGGCGTTGCGCCACCGAAGGAAGGCATGCAGTGCCCGAGTCTGGACGGCGTGGTTGCGGTGGTTCGAGTTCGCGATCGCGAACACTCGGTCGGAGAAGCGATTTCACAGCTCGACCTAATGAAGATCGACGTGAAAAGGGTGACGGTGATCCGTCGGACAGACGAAGATCCTCAACTCGCCCCACCGTCCGACCACCACCTCGGACTCGTCATCGCTCGCGATGGTGAACACAAGCGGCATCACCACTCCGCACGCCTCGCAGGTGATGGCCGTCGGATATGACAAGTGCCAGGTGGGCCAGCCTCCCAGCTTCCAGCCCGAGAGACGGGTGATGGTGTCCTTGCCCTCGTCGTCGGTCTCCTCGATCAACCGCTGCAAGCGCGGCTGGAGGTCGACGGGGAGTTCCTCACGGTACGGGAAGTCGACCAGCCGCTTGGTGGTGAACATGCACGGCTCCGGGAGGTAGCCGAACTCGTAGTGGCGTACCGGGTGGGGAGGGCCCACAAGGTGCTCATCCACATCGGCCACCTGTCGCCAGCGCAATTCCACGATCGGGCTGACGTCGGCCTGGTTCGCCGGCGCGTCCCCATGCTCGTTGGGGCACCACAGCACCTGCAGGAGATCCATCCCGGCCGGCCACCACGGACCCGGTACGTCCCGAGCGTAGATCTGCGCGACCGGCACCATCGCGACCGCCGGAACGCCTGACGGCTCCTCCTCGTCAGGTTCGGAGCAGACCGGCCACGGCTCATCGACAGGCCAGAGCAACGGGCCGCCGATGGAGCTGTCTCTCACCCCCGGGTGGCCACGTGCAGGATCGAGCAGGACAGCCTCCCGCCCGAAAGACGCGAGCTCGGGCAGCGCGGCCAGTATTTCCGCGTCTGATGGCCGCTCAACGAATGTCATGGCACCTTGACTCTCCAACGGGCAGGGCGACCGCAGAGTACCGCCCGCCCACAGCGCCATCTCCAGCTGGCCGGGCAATACAGGCTGCACTCACAACCCCCCGCGCGAGCAGCCAGACAGTGACCAGCACTTTCACAACGGGCCCCCGACCCGCTCACCACAAGACAGGCACCAAACCGCGTCGCGGCGGTCGATCCTCCACCCAAACTCCCCAACACGGACCTGAAGGTGTGGGATAGCGGCATGGTGAGACGCAAGAAGGAGAAGCGGCCCGACTGGGGCATTCCCAAGGGGATCGTTCTGTTGGCGACGCCGGAAGGCTGGCGCACCAGCATCCTCACCATGGAAGGCGGAATGCTCTGCGGGCGCCTGGACGTGCCGATCAACACTGAGCCACGAGATGCCCGGGTCGCCGCGGCGGTGATGGTGACGGAACTCGCGCGCGACTTCCACGACACCGACGTCAAGGTGAGCTGGGAACCGCCCCAGGAGCCCTGGTCATGGAGCGCCGAAGTCACCCTTGCTGCCGAAGACAAACCTCCTTCGCCGGACGCCGAAGGTTAAACGACAAGCTAAAGGGTGTTGCAGAACGTGGTTCGCGGGCAGGCCCGAAGCGCGCCGGACGTGCGCGTCGGCCGTGTTGCCCGGCGCCGGCCGGGCGGTCGCCACCACCAGGCGGCTGTCGGCGACGATGGCGGCCTGCACATTCGCCGAGAAGCGGTAGTTCCGCGAGGACGCCCCCACGCTGCGGTCACGTACCGGCACAAGGGTGCCGTCCACGATCCACAACCGCTCGACGCCCTCAGCTCGACGGGGCACCGGCTCCAGTGCCGGCCGCGGCCCCTCATCTGCGGCTTCCCGCTTCCGCCGGCGGGAGGGGGGCGGCGGCAGTGGTCAACTCACCGCGGGGGTCGGGGCTGTGCCCAGCCAGCCGCGGTAGGCGGTCATGTCGACGTTGCTGCCGCACACGATTGTGGCCACGTGGCGGTCGGCGAAGCGGGCGGGGGCCTCCAGGATCGCCGCGAGGCCGAGTGCGGCGGAGGGTTCGACGACGAGGCCCGCGTGGTCGAAGAGCATCCGCATTCCTGCGACGATCGACGACTCGCGGACCAGGACCGCGTCGTCGGCGACGAGGAGGAGGTCGTCCAGGACGGCCGGGACGGGGTAACGCCCGGCGACGCCGTCGGCGATGGTGGTCGCCGTGTCGGTGGTGACGACGCGGCGCTGCCGCCACGAGAGCGTCAACGCCGGTGCGCCCAGCGGCTGGACGCAGATCACCTCCGTCGCGGGTGCCAGCGCCTTCAGCACGTGCCCGACGCCGGTGGCCAGCGCCCCGCCGCCGAGCGCGAGCAGCACCGCGTCGAACGGCTCGGCCGCGGACGCGAGTTCGAGGCCGATGGTCGCCGCGCCCTCGCACGTCCCGATGTCGAGGCTGTCCTCGACGAGCCGTATGCCCTCGCCGCGCGCGATGTCCGCGGCGCGCTCGCGCGCCGACTCGTGGTCGCCGTCGACGAGTTCGAGCGTGGCGCCCAGCGCGCGGATGCGGTCGAGCTTGGCCGCGGTCGCGAAGCGGGACGCCACCACGGTGACGTCCAGCCCCCGGCGGCCCCCGGACCACGCGAGGGCCTGCCCGAGGTTCCCCGCGCTGGCGCACACCGCGGCCCGGGCCCCCTCCCCCGCGAGCCCGCTCGCGACCAGCTCCGTACCGCGGCCCTTGAAGCTGCGCACGGGGTTCGCCGTTTCGAGCTTCACGCTCACCGCGCAGCCGAGCGCGGGCGCCAGCGCGTCGCAGCGGTAGAGCGGGGTGTCGAGGAAGACGGGGTCGATGACCCGGCGGGCCGCCCGGATCCGGTCGAGGTCGAGTCGTGTCTGCTGCATGCCACGGCAGCGTACGGGTACGCGCGGGCCCCTGCCCACGACCGGCCCCCGCGCTCAGTCGCACCGCCCGCACACATGCCCGCGCCGCAGCACGGGCCGGGAGGCGAGCGGCGCCGCCGAGCGCGCCCACCGGTCGCGCGGAGCGCGGTGCGGGGCCGGACCGTACGGCGACTGCCAGGCCGGGCGCCCGGCCTGGGCGGCGCGGCGCCCGCCGCGCAGGTGCGCCCGCTCCGCGAGGGCGAGCGCGGCAGCGCAGCGCAGGCAGGCGGGTACGCCTGCCCCAAGGGTCGTGAACACAGAGATACACCGTTTCCCGTGAGAGGACCGCAGCGAAAAGCAGCGCGGCGCGCGAACGCGACGCGCGACGGATTCAGCGCTCGGGGTGTCTCACGAGGTGTACAACGGCGTGTCCTCACACAGCGTTTGGCGGTCCCCCGCGGTCTCCCGCGGTCCCCCGCACGCTAACACCGCGCGGGAGCCGCGCTCCACGGAATTGCCGGGACGCGGTGCGGCCGCCGGACGGGGGCCGTACCCGGTGGTCGGTGGGTACGGCCCCTTGTCGGACGGGCTAAGGGCGGGCTAGGGGCCGGCTACGGGTCCATCCCGAAGTTCGGGCCCAGGATGTTCTCGTGCTCCTCCAGGGAATCCGTCAGGTTGCGGGCCTGCTGCTTCCAGGTGTCCTTGGCCATGCCGACCTTGACGCCGAGCCAGCCGAACAGGCTGGAGCCCGTCGTGTGCGCCTTCTGCGTCAGGTAGATCCCCTTCTTGTTGGACGAGATCGAGAACTTGATCTGCGAGCCGGGTTTGTCGAAGTAGCCCTCGTTGGTCACGGTGAAGGTGAAGGAGGTCGGATCGTCCACGGACACCGTCACCTCACCCGGGCCGCCGGCGATCCTGCCCAGCCCGTGCAGCATCGACTCGGCGGGGTGCAGGGTGCACTTCGCTCCGTCCTCGAAGTCGTCGCAGCCGGTCACCTTGAACGGGAAGATCTCATGGGGGTGCCTCATGAAGAAGGCCATGATCCCCTTGGGGTTGCCGAGGCTGTTCGGCCCGATGTATTCCGTGGTCGTGTACGAGTAGCTCAGGCCCGACGTCTGCGCGGGGGGCGGGCTCCGGTATTCCTCGAGCTCCTTCTTGTAGCCGCCGTACACCCACTTGAGCCAGTTCTGGTACATCGCCGGTAGGCCGAGGTAGTACCCGTGGCCCGGGACCGAGCACAGGGTCTGGCAGCGCCGCTTGTCGCGGACCTCCCGCTGCTTCTTCAGGGACACGTCCGGGTTCTGGTTGATCTTGCTCGAACCGCACTCGGTGTGCACGCAGTCGCCCGCCTGCGTCGCCCACGCGCTGCAGTCGCTGCCGCAGGCGTTGCCGTGCTCGTCGCAGCCCTCGTGGCCGTTGCGGCAGGTGTAGAGGCCGGTCGGGTCGCTCTGGGTGACGGGGTCGTTGCCCGCGTAGGCGTAGCCGTTGAGCGACTGCGGGTCGGTGCTGTCGAGTTCGGGGTCGACGGAGATGAAGCGGCCGGTCGCCGGGTCGTAGTCGCGGGCCCCGAGGTGGGTCAGTCCGGTGCCCGGGTCCTTGACCCCGCCGACGAAGCCCCGGTCACCGGACCAGCCGGTCGGCGCCGTACCGCGCAGGGCGCCGAAGGGGGTGGTCCGGCGCTGCTGCAGGGCCAGGCTCGCGCTGTCGATCTGGAGCTGGCCGGTGCCCTGGCTGTCGGCGATGAGGAAGTACACCTTGTTGTCGTCGGTGCGCATCGCCTGGTTGCCGTCGCCGAGGTCGTAGTAGCGGGTCGCGTGCGCGGTGGTCGACCCCTTGGCCGCGGTGACCTCGGTGCCGCCGAGGTAGAGCGTGCTGCCGGTGTCCGTGCGGGCGATCAGCCGGTTGCCGTCGGCGTCGTAGACGTAGTCGGTGGTCTGCCCCGCGTCGGTGACCACCCGGGTGAGCCGGCCCTCGCTGTCCCAGGTCAGGGTCTGTCCTGCGCCGTCGACCGTACGGGTGCGGGTGTCGCCGACCAGGTCGTAGGTGAAGGAGTCGACCGTCGTCCCGCTCGGTCCCGTGGTCGTGACCTGGCCGAGGGTGTGCGGCCGCGGGGCGGTGGGAGCGGGGTAGGTGTAGGTGCGGACGGTGTCCGGGGCCGGGTTCGCGCCGACGCCGTGGTCCGTCTCCTTCGTGCGGTCGCCGACCTTGTCGTAGCCGAAGGACTGCCAGTACGCGGCCGGTCCGCCGAGCACCTGGGCGGACGGGGCGGCGGCGCAGCCCGCCGTGCCCTGCGCCCAGGCCTCCGTCAGCCGGCCCAGGGCGTCGTACCGGAAGCACTGGGCGTCGGTGCCGTCGCGGGAGACGTCCGTCGTCGAGGTGATGTTGCCCGCCGGGTCGTAGCCGTAGGTGGCGGACTTGTCGGTGCCGGGCACGTCCTGCCGGTTGACCCGGGAGTTGGACAGCCGCTGGGTGCCCCACTCGAAGGTGTTGGTGACCTGGACCATCTTCTGGCCGGCCGCCTGGAAGGTGTACTGCAGTACCTGCCCGGTGTAGCTGTAGACGGTGTCCGTGGTGTAGGTGGCGCCGCCGGAGCCGGACACCTTCACGGGCCGCAGCGCCTCGTCGTAGGTCGGGGTGACCGCCTCCGCGGGGAGGCTGCCCGCCGCGGGGTAGCCGACGGACTGGGTGGTGCCGTCCGCGTTGTACTGGACGTTGCTCTGGTAGGAGCCGGCCAGCGCCCCCTCCGAGGCCGGGATCGTCGTCGTGGTGCGGTGGGCCCGGTAGAGGTTGTCGTACAGGCTGTACGCCACGGTGTACGCCTGGCCGGACGCGCCGCCGACGTAGCGGGTGGCCGAGGCCGGCTGGCCCTTGAAGCCGCTGGGGTCCCACACGTGCTTGGTCAGGAGCGGCCCGTTCGCGGCGCCGTCGTGGGTCTCGGTCTCGCGGCCGAGCCCGTCGCGGACGTGGAAGATGCTCGTCCCGCGCTGGTCGGTCGTGGAGACCACCTGGTTGCGGTCGTCGTAGACCGTGGTGGTCGTGCCCTTGTCGGGGTCGACCGCACTGGTCTGGTTGCCGCGCTGGTCGTAGCCGTACGTCCAGATGGTGCCGGCCGGGTCGGTGATCTTGGCGAGCCGGTCGGCGGCGTCGTAGTCGTACACCGTTTTGTCGTACGGCCCGGTGGCCGTCGGGGCGAGGTACTGGTCCAGCTCGCGGGTGTTGCCGCGGGCGTCGGTGACCGTGGTGGTCGGCGTACCGCCCTGCGGCGGGGTGACCGTGGTGCGGTCGCCGCCGTAGGCGGTGGTGGTGGTCGCCAGGGTCGTGCCGCCGTCGCCGTTGCCCGCGACCTGCCGGCTCTGGGTGATCCGGCCCATTCCGTCGTAGGTGTTCCAGACCTGCGTCTGCACCGACAGCGCGTCGTCCAGCGTGTACAGGGCGGTGGAGGGCGCCTTGGCGGCGTAGTAGGAGGAGAAGGTCGTGGCGGCCAGGCCGCGGGAGTCGTAGAAGGTGTCGGAGACCAGCATGCCGCCCTTCGGCCCGGGCGCCTGGGCCTGCCGCACCCGCAGGAATCCGTCCATGAGGGCGTAGGCGGTCCGGGTACCGGTGCCGGCCTGGGTGGTGGTGCCCACCGCGGAGGGCTTGCCGTCGGTGACCGTGTACGAGTAGGCGTAGTCGGGTGTCTGGTTGTTGGCCTTGGAACGGTCGGGCAGCCAGACCTTGAGCTTGCGGCCCAGCGCGTCGTACGTGGTGTCGGTGCGCTTGCCGTTGGGGTCGACGACGGTGACGGGCATCCCGCGGACCGGGTCCAGGGTCGTCGTGGTGGTCTGGGCGGTGGTCGTGTCGCCCGCGGTGGCCGGCGGCGTGGTGACCGCCGTCGTCTTGGGGAAGCCGGTCGCCGGGGTGTAGGCCGTGGTGGTGACCCGGCCGTCGGTGCGGTCCGTGCGCTGGGGTTCGCCGGTCACGGTGGCGGTGACGGTGCCGGTCAGGTCGGTGGCCGAGACCTGGCGGCCGTAGCCGTCGTAGGCGGTGCCGGCTTCCAGATAGGTGGCGGTGGTGCCGTTGTGGGACTTCAGGGTCGCCACCCGGGTGGCGTCACCGGCCGTCGGCACCGCGCCGTAGGCGTGGCCGTCGTAGGCGGTGCGCAGGTCGGACAGGACGTCCTTGGTGTAGTCGGGCGTGGCCTTGCAGTTCACCGCGACCGCCTGGACCCGCGAGGGTGCGTCCAGGATCCACGCGGTGGGGTTGTCCACGTAGGTGGTCGTGGTGCAGCGGTCGTCCGCGGTGGTGGACACGTCGCCGTGGTCGTCGACGGTCAGGACGCGGCCCGCGGTGTTCTCGAAGGTACGGGCGACGTCGGTGATCCGCCACGACGCGCCGGCGCCGCCGTCCAGCGAGGTCCAGGTGCGGGTGTCGGCCGTGCCGGTCAGGTTCGCCGCGATGGTTCCCCAGCTGCGGGTGACCGAGCCGGTCTCGTGGTGCCAGGGGGTGTTGACGGTCTTGTCGAGCACCTTGCCGCCGGGTCCCGAGTAGTGCTCCGTGCGGTACTCGAACCCGGACAGCGAGTCGTGGTCGGTGATGGTGCCGCCGTTGTCGTCGGAGACGCTCACGCTGCGCTTGCCGCTGGAGGTCTTGTCGGCGTCCATGCCGCGCAGGTAGTAGTGGTCCGTCTGCGAGAGCATGCCGACCGGGTCCTGGCCGCCGGTCTCCACCCGCACATGGGCGTAGCCGCGGAAGGTGGACCAGGTCTTGTACTTCTCCTTGGTGATGCCGTCGTCGGAGTCGTAGTGCCAGGCGGGTGTGCCGAGGTAGTCGTACGTGGTGACCATGTCCGGGGAGGTCTTGGTGCGGTCGGCCTGGACGACCTTCGCGACCACGTACTTGTTGAACCACTGCCGGCTGGGGTTCTCGGCCCCCTGCGCGGTGACGTACTGCGGGAAGCACAGGGTGCCGTTGGAGTCCGGCGCCGGCAGGTGGGCGGCGTCGCAGACGGCGGTGGAGTAGGTGACGTCGGTCTGGGCGCCGGACTCGTCGTCGACGGTGGCGACGCGCTCCTTGATGAAGGGCGAGGTGTTGTCGCCGGGGATGTCCAGCCGGTTGGTCCGCTGGTCGTAGCCGAAGGTGACCGCGGGCATGCTGAGGTCCGGGGCGCCCTCGGGGGTGTCGGCCTTGCCGGTGTGCCGGATGGACGCCAGCTCCAGCTGGTAGTCGATGTCGGCCATGCCCCACTGCTGGGTCATGGTCCAGGTGTCCACCGGGGTGTAGCCGCCGGCGGCGGTGAGCACCTGCGAGGTGACTCCCGTCAGGCGCTTGCGGGTCCAGAAGGACGGCTGGAAGGCGTAGCAGTCACCGGTGGACTTGCAGTTGAGGTCCCAGGGCGTGTCGTACCAGGGGGTGGCGGCGGTCTCGATCTTCGCGGCGTCGCAGGCGCCCGCGGTGGTGGACAGGCAGCGCTCGTCGCTGGCGAACTGGAACTGGGCCAGTGCCTTGGCCGAGTAGACCGCCGTGGACTTCAGCCCGTAGTCGATGTGGTCGAGGGTGCCGCCGCGGACGTAGGTGGTCGGGTTGGACGCGGTCCTGTCGCGGCCGTAGTAGTTGGTCTCCTTGTCGTAGTAGTAGGCGATGGCGTTGCCGTGCGGGTCGACGGAGTAGTCGAGGTTCCACCGCCAGCCCTGCTGGCACCAGGAGGTGGCGAAGGTGGAGCCGTGGCAGGGCTCGTCGGCGTTGTTGCCGTAGACCGGCACGGTCCAGGCCGAGTTCGTGGTCGTCTTGCCGCTGGCCCAGCCGGGCAGCTTGTTGTAGCCGAAGTAGAACTGGGTGCCGTCGGTGGTCGTCACGCGCCAGTACTCGTCGTTGCGGGCGCCGTTGGAGCGCACGTCGGTGCTGCTGCCGTAGACCCGGTCGACCTTCGTGCCGTCGTCGCCCTTGATCCGGAAGCTGTTGGTGCCGGTGGACACCAGCTGGCCGGAGTGGCCGCCGAAGGAGATGTTCGCGTTGTCGTACGCCCAGCACAGGTCGTCGACCTTGTTGCCGGAGGAGTCCTTGACGCCTTCGTCGCCGCAGGGCTTGTAGCTGCGCTCGATGAAGCCGGGGGACAGGTCGAAGCCGTCGCCCACCCAGGACGCCTGGTTGTTGGTGTTGCTGGTGCGGCCGTCGACGGACCCGGAGTCGTAGCTCAGGCTCACGTCCGGGGCGAAGCTGCCGGGGACGTCCGGCGCGGGCATGTCGTAGGACCAGGTGAACGTGCCGGTGTTCAGCCCCACGTCCCAGGACGAGGCGGGCGACAGCGAGGTGGCGGCGTAGTCGCCGTGGTCGCTGGAGGTGTCGGAGACCGCCGCGAGCACCATCGGGGCGCTGCCGGAGGCGGATGCCAGGGACAGCGCGTCGGCGGTCAGGGTGTGGCGGGCCGCGTCGTTCGCGGTGCGGACCGGGGCCGGCGTGTTGCAGGAGGCCTGCGCCGGGGTGGTCAGGACGCAGGCCGGCAGCCGCACCAGGTGCAGCCGGGCCGCGTAGGCGCCTCCGTAGCTCTGGGCGTAGGCGCTGTCGTCGACCCTCACGCCCACGGTGCCGCCGCTGGCTCCGGCGCCCGGTGCCACGGTGAAGAGCAGGCCGTCCACGCCGGCCGCCTGCGCGGTCCGCCGGTCGAGGACGCGGACGGTCGCGGGGCCGGCCAGCGGGGCGGCCGTACCGGCTGCGGCAACGCCCGGGCTCGTGGCCGCTCCCGCGGCGGGGACGGTCAGGGTCACCGGGAGGTTCCCCGCGCGGACCGCCGTTGCCCCGGCGTGCGCGGCCGGGAGCGTGACGGTGGCGCTGCCCGGCCGGTCCCAGACGCTGTCCTGCTTCGCCACGGGGTGGTGTGCGAGGCCGTCGTCGGCCCGCTTGAGCCCCGTACTTCCCGAGTGCCCCGCCATCGGCACGCCGGGGGACGGCCGGGCCGCCGTGCCGTCCGCCCGGGCCGCCGGCACGGCCACCGCCTGCAGTACGCCGGCCAGCAGCGCTCCGCAGGCGAGCAGCGCCGCCGCGCCCCGCGGTCTTCTCGATGGCATCCGTCTGTCGGTCACGCCTGCCCCGCCCCCCTCGTCCTTCTTTGTCTTCTGCGTCACGCCGTGCGTGCGCGGGCGGCGCGCGATGCCCGCGCGCCGCCCAGGTGGTGCCGCCGGGTCAGGGCCCGGCGGTGGTGTCCAGGTCCGACCCGCCGGCCAGCGCCGCGATCTGGGTGTCGGAGGCCACGCCGCCGAAGGCCCAGACGTCGTCGATCACTCCGGGCCAGAACTCGCCCCAGGTGGTCGCGCCGGTCTTGGTGCGGCCCAGTTGCAGGCCGTAGGTCGCGTCGAA
The DNA here is from genome assembly GCF_044333285.1 of Streptomyces sp. NPDC021020. NCBI lineage: Bacteria > Bacillati > Actinomycetota > Actinomycetes > Kitasatosporales > Streptomycetaceae > Streptomyces > Streptomyces sp. NPDC021020. The sequence goes on along the minus strand of NZ_JBIRQQ010000004.1, from coordinate 421,642 downwards.
CGGCAGCACGGAGGAATTCCACGACACCGATTCGGTGCACGACGCGTCGTCGGGAGTGCCGTCGTCGTCGCTGTCGGCGCACAGGGCCGCCTGCAACTGGCCGTTGACGTACAGCCGGGTCTGCCCGGCCATCAGGTCGTAGACCACCGCGAGGTGGTCCCAGGCCCCGTTGTCCTGGAAGCTGGTGTGGGACGCGGTCGACCGGACGGCGGTGGCGCTGTCGTCCTTGGCCGTCGTCAGTTGCCAGCTGCCGGCGTCGGCCGGATCGGCGGAGTCGGGTACGTAGCGCACCGCGAATCCGTTGGCGGTCTTGCCGGACGCGCTCATCACCGTCACCGGCTTGGTCGGCCGCGCCGGTGTGGACACCCACGCGCTGACGGTGAAGCTGTTGTCGGTGTGGATCGGTGTACTGGTGGTGGACGCGTAGCCGTTCGCTGTGCCGTCGAGCACCAGCGATCCGGTGCCCACCACGCTGTCGGCGCCGGTGGCGTCGATCCGCGCGCCGCTGCCGAGGGTCAGCGGGTGCCGGTCCGCCGCCGAGGCCAGATCGTCGGGGGAGACCAGCGGGCTGCCCGTGGCGGTGTCCAGCCGCCACCGGCCCTCGACCTGGAGCTGGTTGTGGAAGAGCGCCGCGGCCTCCGGCGCCGACAGGGCCCGGTCGTACATCTGGACGTCGTCGATCATGCCGGGGAAGAAGGCGCTCGGGGCGCCGTCGTAGGAACCGGCGCCGATCTGGGTCGCGCCGCCGCCGTAGAAGGGTGCGGCGAACTTGGTCGTCGCCACCCACAGGCCGTTGACGTACAGCCGCATGTCGTCGGTGTTCGCGTCGTACGAACCGAGCAGCTGCGTCCACACGCCGGCCGGCGAATGGGTGGTGTCGCCCTGGGCGGCCCGGACGATGGAGGCGGTGTCGGAGTCCGCGGTGTAGGCGTCGAACGACCAGCCGTAGGTGGCCGAGTAGTACAGCTCGAAGCCCGGTCGGTGGACGCCGACCTGGGTCGCGATGATGGCGGCCTGGGGCGGTTTGGACGCCAGCTTCGCCCATGCCACCACGGAGTAGCTGTTCCGGTTCTCGACGTGCGAGGACGTGGTGGACGCGTAGCCGCTGGTGCCGTCGAAGGACAGCGCGCCGTCCTGCGGCCCGGCGCCGCCGGCGGTGACCCCGCCGTGGAAGACGGCGGGCTCGGTGTCGGCCTGTCCGTGCAGCTGCGTGGTGGCCGTACCGTCGTCCTGCGTGGCCGGCTCGTCCAGCGGGAAGACCGCCCGGGCCTCGCGCCCGGTCCCGATGGGCGCGCCCTGGGCCAGCCGCGCCACGTCAGCGGCCACCAGGGCCTTGTCGTAGATCCTGACGTCGTCGATCGTGCCGGGGAAGTACGATCCCGGTCCCCCCGAGTAGCGCCCCGCGCCGATCTGGAGCCCGCGCCGGGCGTCCCACGCCGTCGTGTAGCTCGTGGTCCCCATCAGCGTCCCGTTGACGTACAGCGACAGCAGGTGGCTGCTCGTGCTGTAGGACCCCGCCAGGTGGTACCACTGGCCGGCCACCACTCCGCCGGCGGTGGCGGACATCGCCCGCACCGGGACGGCGGTGGCCGTGTCGTTGCTGTACTGGTTGAACACCCAGCGGTCGTAGGCCTGCGAGTAGTACAGCTCGAAGCCCGGTGCCTGGTTGCCCGGCTGGGCGGCCACGACCGCCGCGGCGGTCGGCATCCGGTCGAGTCTGACCCAGGCCGACACCGTCATGCTCTTGTCGGTGTGCACGGTGGGGATGTCGGACGCCAGGTAGGAGCCGGTCCCGTCGAAGCCGACCGCGGTGCCCGTCCTGCCCTCCACGCCCAGCGTCGGGGAGCCCACCGCGGTCAGGGTCCGGTCGCCGGCGGTGCCCGCGGCCTGCGTGGCGCCGGCCGGGTCGTCCAGCTTCCACTCCGCGCGGGCGGGCTGGCCCTCCTTGACGCGGAACTGGTACTTCTCCGGCTCGCTGCCGTTGCCGGCGGTGTCGAAGCTCTGCGCGTAGACGAAGTTGGTGCCGGCCCGCGTCGGCCGGAACGTCACCGTCTTCGCCGCGCCGCCCGAGGTGGTCAGCGTGTGGGCGCTGTCGCACACCGGATCCGCGTTGACGCCGTAGCAGTACTTGACGACGTCCGTGGAGGCCGAGTCGAGCGTGAAGCTCCCGTCCCTGCCGACACCGTCGTACGACGGGTCGTCCGGGTCGCTGTCGACGACCGCCGGGTAGTCACCCGAGGTGATCACCGGGCCGGCCGGCACGTCGGTGTCGTACACCCAGTAGCAGTTGGTCGCGGAGCCGGCGGACGACCACGGCGAGTAGCTGTAGTACGTGCCCTCGTCGTAGTCGACCGAACGGGCCTGCCAGGCGATCGTCGTGTTCTTCGGGATCGTCTTGCCGGACAGGGCCGCCGTGAGCTTGGTGGAGAAGCTGGACCCCGATTTCTTCGGCCCGATCTTGGCCGAGGTCCACTTGGTGCTCAGCCCCTTGCCGTCCTTGGCGTCCCACGCCACGGAGAACTGCACGCTCACCTGGTCGCCGTCGGGGTCGGTGACGTCGCTGGCGCTGATGGTCGGCAGGGTGCGGATGTGCACCGGCGACGACGGGCCGTGGCAGGAGCTGCCAGGGCTCATCGACAGGTGGGACATGGGGATCTGCTTGGGCGGCATGTTGTAGTGCACCCGCAGGTACGCGTCGTCCGTGAACCGCTTCCAGCTGTACTTGTCGCCCTCGCTGGTGGCCCTCAGCCCGAAGGTGGTGGTCGTGTAGTTGTGCGACGCCGCGTACTTCATGCCGGCGGTGGCGTTGAACTCCACGTCGGAGGACGCGCACTTGGAGGAGAAGCCGTGCGCCTCGTTCTTGGTGTCCAGCAGGTCCAGCCAGTTGTCGGACGAGGAATTCCACGTCGTACCCGAGGTGAACCCCTTCGTCCGCCACAGCTCGATCTTGCTCGCGTCGCACGACGCGGACCACACCTCGTGCCCGACGAAGGTGGCGCTCACGATCGTCTTGCCGGCGAACTTCGAGGTGGGGAAGGAGTAGAACAGCCGCTTGACGTCGTAGGGAGCGCAGTAGTTCCAGGCGCAGTCGCCGACGCCGGAGTCCCCGTCGCCGTTGAAGCGGTGCTGCGGGCTGGACGCCCAGTACTTGGACACCATCGTCCAGTCCCCCGCCTTGGGGGTGTACGTCTGGGGGTCGATGTACAGCGGGAAGGAGACGGCCGCGCCGGAGAGCAGGGCGGGGTCGGGTGTCAGCGTCAGCTGCGTGTCGCCCGCGTCGACCGCGACGCCGATGGGGGCGACCTTCGAGGTGTCGGTCGGGCCCTGCGCCGGGTCGCCCGCGGCGGCGGCGCCGGCGCCCTCGTCGCCGGCCGTCTCCGCCTCGGCCGCCTTGGCCGTCTTCTCCGCGGCGCCGGCGCCGGAGTCCCACATGATCGGCTGCGGCGCGGCGAAGACCTCGCCGCCGCCCGCGGTGTCGGTGGCGGTCAGGCCGCCCTCCGCGGTGCGCGAGACGTCCAGGCCGGTCGCCTGGACCCCGAACGTCAGCTTCGCCAGGGCCGGGTTCTTCGCGGCCTCGGCGGTCTTGACCACCACGAGTTCGTGGAAGCCGTCGACGTCCGCGCGGACCTGGAGGTCGACGTCCGGCAGCACGTTGCCGTACGTGGCCGTGTCCCCGCTGAGCGCCGGGGCCGGCAGCGCCGACGGCCAGGTGTACGACAGCTTCCGGCCGTCCTCGTCGAGCGTCACCAGCGGGGCGGAACCGCCCCCCGACAACGTCATGCCGACCGACGCCACCGCGGGTGCGATGCTGCCGTCCGGCTGCCTGACCAGGGTGTTGTCGAGCGCCTTCCAGCCGCCGCCGACACGCGCCCTGACCGGGCGCAGGTGCTGGTCGGTCTCCATGCCTCCGTCCGGCGTGGCGTAGGTCTCGCTGGACTCCGTCCGCAGCGAGCTGATCTCCACGTTCTCGCCGGCGTCGGCGGCCTGGGCCGCCGCCGCGCTCTGGGTGAGCGCGGTGCGGCCGCTCCGGTCGCCGCCCTTCGTCGCGGGCTGCGCCTGTGCGACGGGCCCCGCCCCCTTGGTGCCCTGCGCCGGCGCCGCCGCGGCGGCCTGCCCGGCGGTCGCGAGACCGGCGACGACCACGGCCGCGACCGCCCCCGCCAGTACCCGAACCCGACGCGCACGCGCGCGTCTACCCCCACCCGAATCCATGACCCCCCCGAGAACATGCACGCAGCCGCGATCGTCGCGGCGCGAGATATTCCGAGGACCGTAGATCATCGTGCACACGACAGGCAAGGGATTGCAGCTCCGCAACAGCCCCTCTCACAAGGGTTTATGACGCTTCGCCACATAGATCTCACCGGTTCCTGACCGTCCGTCACCAGGCGCGCGGCGCCGCCCGCCGCGGTGACCCGGGCGGGAAGCAACCCGCCTTCCGGGGCGTTCAGTCCGGTGGCACCGAGCAGCCGTGCGGATCTGTGCGGCCGGACGAGATGAGGACGCGATGAAGGCAGTGCGCTTCCACGAGTACGGCGGGATCGACGTGCTGCGCGTCGAGGACGTGGAACGCCCGGTGCCCGGCGCCGGGCAGGTGCTCGTCGAGGTGCGGGCGGCCGGAATCCAGCCCGGCGAGGTGATGATCCGCGAGGGCGCGCGGCACGGCCGCTGGCCCGCGTCCTTCCCCTCCGGGCAGGGCAGCGACCTGGCGGGCGTCGTCGTGGAGGCCGGTCCCGAGGTGCGCGGCTTCGCGGTGGGCGACGAGGTGCTGGGCTTCACCCACCGCAGGGCGAGCCACGCCGAATTCGTCGTGGTCGACGACGTCCACCTCGTCTCCCGCCCCGAGGGCCTGTCCTGGGACGTGGCCGGTTCGCTGTACGTCGCCGGTACGACCGCGTACGCGACGGTCTTCGCGGTGGACCCGGGCCCGTCCGACACCGTCGTCGTCTCGGGCGCGGCGGGCGGCGTCGGCGCGCTGGCCGTCCAACTCGCGCGCCGCCGCGGCGCCACCGTGATCGGCCTGGCGAGCGAGCGCGACCACCAGTGGCTGAAGGACCGCGGCGTCCTCCCCGTCACCTACGGCGACGGCGTGGCCGAACGCGTCCGGCAGGCGGCCGGCGGCAAGGTCGACGCCTTCATCGACACCTACGGCGACGGCTACGTGGACCTGGCGGTCGAGCTGGGCGTACACCCCGAGCGCATCAACACCATCCGCGACTGGCAGGCCGCCGCCAGAACCGGCGCCCGCACCTACGGCGAGGGCGCGGCAGCCTCCGCGGTCGTCCTCGGCGAACTCGCCCGCCTGGCCGCCCGCGGCGACCTGGACGTACCGATCGCCGCCACCTACCCCCTGGAGCAGGTACGCGACGCCTACCGCGACCTGGAGGGCCACCACGCCCCCGGCAAGATCGTCCTCCACCCCTGACGCCCGCCCGCCGGATCCTTCCGCGTCAGCGCACCCAGTCCTTCAGCGGCTCGGTGTCCAGAGTGATCCCCACGGGGTCGGGCAGCACGACCGTCCTGCCGAAGGTACGCCGGGCGATGTTGCCGTAGGCGCCGTCCTCGGGCTCGCTGTACACCAGCAGCTCGCACGACTCGCGGTCGACGAGCAGATACACCGGGATGCCGGTCTCGGCGTACGCGCGCGGCTTCTCGTCGCGGTCCCGCTTGTCGGTGTCGGTGTCGTACGACGTCACCTCGACCACCATCACCACCTGGTCGGCGGCCGCCCACTCCCCCTGCCCGGCGAAACTGCCCTTGGGCGCCAAAGCGCCGTCCGGCTTCGCGTGACCCCTGCGGTAGGTCTCCACCTTCAGGCCGCGCTCCGGGTAGAGCCACAGGTCGGGGCGCTGCTGCATGCAGTGCTCCATGACCCAGCGGACGATCTCGTCGTGGTCTCCGCCCGGCGCTGCCTTGACCCCTAGTTTTCCGTGGACGAACTCCAGCCGAACGCCCTCCCGCTCAGCAGCGGCAGCAATGCGCTCGAACTCCTCGGCGAGCATCTGGGGGCGATCCTCAGTGACGGCCGTCGCGCACCTCCATCCTCCGCGTCCGTTCCCGGGCACACCGGCATGTGTCCAGTCTAGGTACTCGACGGCCGCCAGGGCGGACCCGCGGCCGGACCGCGCGGCCCGGCGTCACTCGCCGTAGCGGGCCACGAGTGTGCGCAGGGAGGCGAAGGCGGGCTTCGGGGTGTAGTCGTCGGTCGTCAGGCCGAACTGGTGGAAGAGGCCGGGGTGGGGGGTGGACGCGTCGCGGAGGGAGAAGTGGGTGTAGCCGCTCAGGTTGAGGGGGGAGGCGTGGGTGGCGAGGGTGGTGACGACTGTTTCGAGGACTTCTGCCTGGCGGGACGGGGGGCGGGTGGGGCCGGTCGGCCAGCCGTGTTCGGTGATGTGGAGGGGGAGGTGGCCGAGGCCGGCCGGGGTCAGGACGGTGGTGCGGTGGTGGCGCAGCAGGGCCTCCACGGCTTCGGCCAGATCCGCGGCGGGGAGGGGGCGGAAGACGTCGGGGAAGAAGTCGAGGCCGACGTAGTCGAGTGCGGCGACGAAGCGGGGGCCGCCCGTGGCGGCGAGGTCGGCGGCGAAGGCGGCCGAAGGGCCGAAGAGGGGCGTGGTGTTGAAGCCGATCCGCAGATCCGTGAGGCCGCGTTCGCGGGCGTGCGACCGGGCCGCGGCGACCCCGCGGACGATGGCCTCGCGCACCGCGGGGTAGTGGCCGTCCAGCAGCGGGTTCGTAGTCACGTTCGGCTCCTCCGCGATCTGCAGCGTGGCGGTGGATTCGCCGTACTGGTCGAGGAGTTCGCGGACGAAGGCGCAGTAGCCGTCGATGTCGGCCGCGCGGGAGCGGTATTGGGCGACGAGGTCGAGGCGGCGGCCGCGTATCGCGTAACGGGCCGCGTCCGCCGGGGTGTCGGTGGGGTGCGGGGCGCCGAGGCGGGTCGTGTCGTCGAAGCTGGCGTATGCGCGGACGAGGAAGGGGCGGCCGGGGCGGCCCTGGAGGCGGTCGAGCGCCGCCGTGACGCGGGCGGGGTCGTCGGGCGGGCCGGACACCATCGCGCCGGTGTCGTCGCCGACCGCGCCGCCGGGGTAGATGCCGAAGAGCAGGGTCATGCTGACGGGTCCTCTTCTTCTACGGGGGCGGGCGCCGGGGCCGGCCACGCGAGCGCGCCGCTGCGGATGTCGTCGATGACGCCCTCGACCCACGCCGCCTCCGCCCGCGCGAGCCCGATCGCGTACTCCGCCTCGACGACGTACAGCCGGGGCACCCCCGCGGCCAGCGCGGCGGCGAGGCGGGCCTCGTCCTCGGCCGTACGCCGCCGCAGCCGCCGCCCGCGCTCGGCGAGCGCCTCCGCTGCCCCGCGCGGGCCGAGTGCGCCGACGTAGCTGACGGCGCCCAGGAAGGCGGAGAACTCCCGCTGCGGGGTGCGGATCTCGGCGTCGAGCCGCCGCACCAGCTCCGCCCGGCCGGCCGCCGTGAGCGCGTAGACCGTGCGCTCGGGGCGATTCCCCTCCCGCTGCCGCCCCTGCTCCTCGACCCATCCGGCGCCGACGAGGGCGGCGACGGTGTTGTAGAGGGTGCCGCGGGTGACCGCGGCGGCGTGGTGGGCGCTGCGTTCGCGCAGCTCGGCGAGCATCCGGTGGGGGTGCGAGGGCTGCTCCAGGAGGAGGCCGAGGACGGCGGTGACGATCGGGTTGTCGAGGGCGCGGCGTGGCATAGTCGAACTCTACCAGTCCACATAGACTATTCGGCAGCCGCGCCGATCCTTCACGCGTCCGGCAACTGCGGGCCGCCCCGCGAAAACGGGTCCGCCCGCCCCGCTCAGGTCCGGTCGCGCAGCAGCCGCGCCGCCCGTGCGTAGCGGCGGGCCTCGGACGGGACGTCGGCGGGCGCGCCGGGCGCGCGGAAGCGCTCGCTGTCCGTCACCAGGCGGAAGACGAGGGCGCGCGCGACGTAGCCGCGGAAGGCCGGGCCGTTCGCGGCGAGGGTCGCGTCCAGCAGGCCGGAGCCCGCGCCGTACCAGAGCAGGGCGTCGGCGACGACGATCGCCTCGGCGAAGGCGGGCGGGCGCCAGTAGGGCGAGAAGTCGATGACGGCGGGGGGCAGTTCGGGCGCGAAGAGGACGTTCCCGGCCAGGTCGCCGTGCACGAGTTGCGCCCGGTCGTCCGGTGGCGGCCCGGCAAGCGCGGCCAACTCCGCGTACGGGCCGTGCAGTTCGGGCAGTACGTCGGCGTCCTGCTCCCGCCAGGCCACGCGGTCGCCGACCGCCCACGGGTCGTCGCGCCCGGCGAGCAGGGCCGGGCGCGGCACCCCGGCCAGCGCCCGGCCGAAGGCCCGCCCCGCCGCGAGGATGTCGCCCCAGCGCGGCGCGGCGGGGTGCGCGGCGCCGGGCACGTACGCGCTCGCCGTCCACCCGCCGTGGCACCAGCCGCCGTCCGCGGCCCGCAGCGGCCGGGCGACCCGGAAACCGTCCTCGACGACCGAGGCCATGACCCCGGCGAGCCACTGCGCGTACCCGGTGTCCTCCCCGGCGGGCTTGAGCACGGCCTCCCCCACCCGCACGCTCTCCCCCTGCCCGCCCGGCAGCCGCACGGGCCGCCCGGACAGCCCGAAGGCAGCGATCACGTCGGGACCGGGGAGGGTCATACGGGCACCTCGTCGCCGGGTACGGGTAACGGATACGGATACGGAAAGCGGCCACCAGGCTAGCGGCCCGGCCGAGCGGCCGGGCCCTTGCGGAACGGGGTCAGGTCAGACCGAACTGCTGGGCGGCGGAGCCGTTGCAGTCCCAGATCTGGAGGCGCGTGCCGTTCGCGGTGGCGCCGCTGGGGGTGTCGAGGCAGCGGCCGGACTGCGGGTTGCGCAGCGAGCCGTCGGGCTGCTGGACCCACTTCTGGCCGCCGACGCCGTTGCAGTCCCAGAGCTGGACCTTCGTGCCGGCGGCGGTCGCGTTGCCCATGATGTCCAGGCAGCGGCCGAGCGTGCGCAGGCTGTTGTCGGCGTCGTGGGTCCAGTGCTGGTCGACCGCGGCGGGCTGGCACTGCCAGAGCTGGACCGCGGCGTGGTCGACGCCGATGTCGTCGCCGTCCACGTCGACGCAGGTGCCGCCGGGGGCGCTGATCGTGCGGCCGGAGGTGCCGTCGCTGCCGCCGCTGTAGCCGGCCGCCACGATGTTCGCCTGGACGGCGGCGTCGGCGGCGTCCGTGGAGTAGCCGGACGTCATCACGCCCTCGTAGAACGACCCCGCCGAGGCGTTGCTGTTGTCCCCGCCGGTGCCCATCACGATGGAGCCCTCCAGATGCATCGGGGTGTAGCCGCCGCTGGGCAGGGCGCCGTCCCACCAGGTGCTCAGCGCGCCGCTGCGGGCGTCGCCGCCCTTGAGGGCGAAGGCGGTCCGGCCGTTGTTCTTCAGCAGGGCGGTGACGAAGGGGGTGGCGTTGCCGCGGTTCGCGGGGTTGTTGCCGCTGCCCTGGTACAGGCCGTTCTCCAGGTCCGCCGCGACCCACGGGCCGGCGCCGGTGCAGGGCGGGTTGTGGCAGCGGGTGCCGATGTAGACGGCGTCCATGTGGCCGTTGCCGGTGTCGGAAATGGTGTGCTCGGCGTTGCCGTAGTCGAAGCAGCAGCCGCCGTTGACATGCGTGCCGCTGGTGACCATGTACATCGACTCGGGCTGGTCGCCGACCGCGACGCCGGACGCGTCGGTGTGCCGGTAGCCCGTGCCGGGGGTGATCAGCACGCCGTAGGCCTTGTGGCCGCCCGCCACCAGCGGCAGTGCCGTCGCCTGCGCGGGACGGTCCGCGGCTCCCGCGGTCCCGGCCGGTTCCACGGTCAGGTCGTTGTGGCGCGGTGACTGGTCGTAGATCCGGGTGATGGTGCAGCTCGTCGCCGCGCAGAAGGAGTCCTGGGCGGCGGCGTTCGCGTAACCGCCCGCCGCCAGCAGGCCGATGTCGCGCGTGGCGCCGTCGGAGGCCCGGGTCACCTGGTAGAGCGGGCCGTCGTAGCCGGAGTACAGCGCGCGGACGGTGCTGTGCGCGGCCACGCAGGGCGATGCCGCCGCCGCGTAGATGTCACAGGGCTGCGTGGCCGCCGCCGCCTGGGAGCCGGTGGGCAGCGCGCCGAGGCACAGCAGCAGCAGCGCGAGGACGGTGCCGGCGGCGAGCAGCAGCCGGCGGGGGGCGGGGCGCGGGCGGGCGGCCCGCGCGGACGGGCCGGGCCGGAGGCGTCGGAAGGTCATGTCGGGGTCTTCTCCTGGCGGGGTCGGTGGGCGGTGCCCCGGGGACGGGCAGCGCCGCTGGGGTGGTGCGGGCAGGGGGTGGCGGGGACGCCGGTACGTACCGGCGCAGGCCGACGGCACGCCGGAGCGGGCGCGCCGGTGGGAGGGCGGGCCGGTACGTGCCCGGCCGGGACCACGGAGCGGGTGCAGGGGAGCGCGCGGCCACCGGGGGCACGGGCGGTGCCGCCGGGGAACGCCGCGGAGGCGTACGCGGCCGGGCGCTGTCCACCGGCCGTCACGGGGGGGCGCGGTCGTACGCGTCCGCACGGCTGCCGGCGTGCGGACGCCCGTAAGGAGCGCCCAGCCGGAGAAGGTACGCACGACGGGCCCGGGTCGTCAATGGGCCCCGAGAGGGCACGGCAGGGCCGGGGGTGACCGCGCGTCAGCACGCCGCGGACGCCCGTGGCGGGGCGTCCCCGCCGCCGCTGTGCCCGTCCTGCGCGCGCCGGGCGCGCTTGTCGGGGCCGCTGACCAGGTGTAATGCTGCTCCCCCAACGCCCGGTCCGGCCGTCCGGCCACGGCGGGACGGCGCACTCCCGCCCGCGCGGGAGTCCGGGACGGCCACCGCGCCGCCGGCGCCGCACGCGCGCCGTGCCGCACGCCCGCGGACCGGCCGGGCCGGTACCGGCTGGAGCCCGTACACCGACCGCACCCGGCGCCGGACCCCGCACCGGACCGTGCGCCGAGCCCGCTGCCGGGCCCCGCAGATCAACGGAAGGAACGATTCCGATGGGCCAGACCGAGCCGCAGGGCCACGCCTCCTGCTGCACCCCCGGGCGCGCACCGCAGCCGCTCGGCAGCCCGGCCCGCCCCGTCCCCCCGGACGTGGCTCTCCTGCCGCTCACCGCGCCCGCGGCGCACTCCGCGCCCGGCGGACGTCCCACCGCGGCGCCCGGCGCCGCACCCGCCGCCGCACCCGTGGCGCTTCCGGGCGGCACCTTCCTGATGGGCACCGACGACCCCGAGGGCTTCCCCGCCGACGGCGAGGGACCGGTGCGGGAGGTCGCCCTGCGGCCCTTCCGGATCGACGCCCACGCCGTCAGCAACGACCGGTTCGCGGCTTTCGTCGCCGCCACCGGCCACGTGACGGAGACCGAACGCTACGGCTGGTCCTACGTCTTCGCCCGGTTCCTGCCCGCCGCCGCGCGCCGGGGCGCACCCCGGCCGGACGGGACGCCGTGGTGGTGCGGGGTGCAAGGGGCGTACTGGCGGGCCCCGTTCGGCCCCGGCAGCGGTCTTGAGGGGATCGGGAACCACCCGGTGGTGCACGTGTCGTGGTCCGACGCCGCCGCCTTCGCGCGGTGGGCTGGGGGACGGCTGCCGACCGAGGCGGAGTGGGAGTTCGCCGCACGCGGCGGCCTGGAGCAGGCCCGGTATCCGTGGGGCGACGAGCTGACCCCGGGCGGCGAGCACCGGTGCAACATCTGGCAGGGCACCTTCCCGACCCACGACACCGCCGAGGACGGTTACGCGGGCACCGCGCCCGTGGACGCCTTCGCGCCGAACGGCTTCGGGCTGCACAACATGGCCGGGAACGTCTGGGAGTGGTGCGCGGACCGGTGGACCACGGACCATCCGGCGGGGCGGCGCAGCAATCCGGTGGGGCCGCGTACCGGCAGCTCACGGGTCATGCGCGGTGGCTCGTACCTGTGCCACCGGTCGTACTGCAACCGCTACCGGGTCGCCGCCCGCACTTCCAACACCCCCGACTCCACGACCGGCAACCTCGGCTTCCGCTGCGCCTACGACGCGCGCGTTTCATGAACTCCCGTTGCGGGAGTGCGAACACGGCACTAAATCCGACGGGCCCGCACGGACCCCGCACCGAGCCCAACCAGCCTGCTCATCTGGGAAGTTGGGCCGGTGCGGGAGCAAGTACGGGCCGCGGCTTCTTTTTTCCGGACCGTTGACGAAAAAATCCGCGGGTCCCCATCCTGTGCGGCATGCAGCAACACGACGGCCCGCTCGCACGCCTGCGGCGCGGCCACGAGGAACTCGTGCTCGACCTGCTGCGCCGCCACGGTCCGCTCAGCCGGGCCGAACTCGGCGCGCGCTGCGGGCTGTCGAGGACCACCCTCTACGACATCGTCGGCGACCTGGCCGCGACCGGCGCCGTCGTCGCGTCGGTCCCTGACGCCGGGCAGCGGCGGCGCGGCCGGCCGGTGGAACGGCTGGCGCTCGACCCCGCGGCGGGGCAGGCCATCGGTATCGACCTCGCCCGCCGTGCGGTGCACGTCGCGGTGGTGAACGTCGCGCACGAGGTGGTCGGGACCACCAGCCGGGCGCACGCCCCCGAGCTGGACCTGGCCGGGCGAGTCGCCCTGGTGGAGGAGATGGTCGACGAGCTGTCCGGCGACTCGCTGCGGCTCGCGGCGCTGCGGGCGATCGGCGTCGGCGTGGTCGGCCCGGTGGCCTCCGCGCCCGCCGGTCCGGGCGACGCCCCCAATGCCCCTGGCGCCCCCGGCTTCCCTGGCACACCCGGCGCGGGCGGCCATCGCGACGCCCTCGCCGGGCTGCTGGCGAAACGCCTCGGTGCCCCCGTCCTGGTCGACAACAACACCCGGCTCGCCGCGCTCGCCGAGTCGGTGTGGGGCGCGGCGGCCGACGCCCGGGACGTGCTGTACGTACGGCTGTCGCACGGCGTCGGCGGCGGGCTGGTGGTCGACGGCGCCCTGCACCACGGGGTGTCCGGCCTGTCCGGCGAGTTCGGGCACATCAGTGTCGAACCGCGGGGGCGGCGCTGCCAGTGCGGCGGGACCGGCTGTCTGGAGACCGTCGCGTCGGCCGGTGCCGTGCTGGAGGCCTACCGGGCGGCCGGCGGCGTGGCGGACGACATCGCCGCCGTCACGGCCGCCGCCCTGGCGGGCGAACCCGCGGCCGTCGGCGTGGTGGCCGCGGCCGGACGCCGGGTGGGCACCGCGCTCGCCGCGGTGTGCAACGCGATCGGGCCGAGCACGGTCGTGGTCGGCGGCGAGCTCGTCGCCGCCGGGGCGGCGCTGACCGACCAGGTGCGGGCGGCGCTCGCCGAGGGGCTGATGCCCGTGGCGCGGCCCCTGCTGGACCTGCGGCCCGCCGTGCTCGGCGAGGGCGGCGCGGCGCTCGGCGGCATCGCCCTGGTCCTGCACCGGTCGCCGCTGCTGTCCCGCTACCCGAACAGAGAGGACGGAGACCAGTCATGACGGCAGGGCAGCCGCAGGACGCGCCCGCTGCCGAACGGGCCGGCCGCACACCGGGCATACCCGGGTCAGGCGCACCCGCGCCCGGCCCGCGCGAGCCCGGACCGGCGGGGAAGGGCTCCGCGTCGCAGGCCGGTCCGGCGCCGGAGTCCGCCGCCGGGCGGGCCGGGGGCACGGGCCGCCGGGTCCCGGCACCGCTGCTCAACGCCGTGTCGCTGGCGGCGGGCGTGGGGGTGTGGGCGCTGCTCGCGGCACACGGCGTCGGCGGACTGCCCGGGCCCGCGGCGGTCGCCGGGCGGGCGGTGGAGATGCTGCGCGACGGCACCCTGGAGGGCGACATGCTGGCGAGCCTGCGCCGGGTGCTGGCCGGCTTCGCGCTCGGCAGCGTCCTCGCCGTCGTCGTCGGCTTCCTGATGGGCTGGTATCCGGTGGTGCGGGCGCTCTGCGAGCCGTACGTGCAGTTCTTCCGCACGATCCCGCCGCTGGCGCTGATCCCGGTCGCGGTGGTGCTCATGGGCATCGGCGAGACACCCAAGATCTTCGTGATCTTCCTCGCCGCCTTCCTGTCCACGGTCGTGGCCACGCTCCAGGGCGTGCTGGGGGTGGACCGCACGCTCATCAACGCCGCCCGGGTGCTGGGCGCCCGCGACCTCGCGGTGTTCCTGCGCGTGGTGATCCCGGCCGCGGCGCCGTTCATCCTGGTGGGCATGCGCATCGGGCTGGGCTCGGCGTGGGCGACGGTCGTCGCCGCGGAGCTGATCGCCGCGCAGGAGGGCCTCGGCTTCCGCATGCAGCACGCCGAGACCTACTACGACCTCGACACCATCTTCGTGGGACTGGTGGCCATCGGAGTGCTCGGCCTGGTGATGGACCGGCTGCTGCTCCTGGCCGAGAACCGGCTCACCCGCTGGCAGGAGCGACGATGACCGTCCCCGGCAAGAGCAGCCCCGAGCAGTCCCCCGCCGGACCGCCCAAGATCTCCTTCCGGCAGGTCAGTTGCCGCTTCCCGGTCAAGGGCGGCGACTTCACCGCCGTGGACCGGGTCTCGCTGGATGTCCGCGAGCGGGAGTTCGTCGCGGTCGTGGGACCGTCGGGCTGCGGCAAGAGCACGCTGCTCAACATGGCCGCGGGGCTCGTCGCCCCGACGTCCGGCGAGGTCGTCGTGGACGGCAGGCGGGTGACCGGGCCCGGTCCGGACCGCGGCGTGATCTTCCAGCAGTACGCGCTCTTCCCGTGGCTCACCGTGCGCCGCAACGTCGAGTTCGGCCTGCGGGCCGCCGGTGTCGGCGGCGCCGAACGCAGGCGCCGCGCCGACGAGGCGATCGCGCTGGTCGGGCTCGGCGACTTCGCCGACGCGCTGCCGAAGACCCTCTCCGGCGGCATGAAGCAACGGTGCGCCATTGCCCGGGCCTACGCGGTCGACCCCGACGTGCTGCTGATGGACGAGCCGTTCGGCGCCCTCGACTCGCTGACCCGTGTCCAGCTCCAGGACCAGCTGCTGGACACCTGGAGCCGGCGGACCCGCACGGTCGTCTTCGTCACGCACGACGTCGAGGAGGCGGTGTACCTGGCCGGGAGGGTGGTGGTGATGGCCGCGCGGCCCGGCCGGGTGCACCGCGTCATCGAGGTGCCGCTGCCGTACCCGCGGACCGAGCGGACCCGCCTGTCACCGGAGTTCGCCGCGCTGCGCAACGAGGTGTGGAGCGCGGTCCACCACCAGCACTCCCCCGAGGAGGCGCCCGTCCGGCTGACCTGATCCCGCTGCCGCCCACCTGTCCGCCCGTCCGCCCGTCCGCCCGTCCGCTGCCGAACGCTGCCCCCGTCCACCGTCCGCGCTGCCCACGCTGCTTCGTCCCTGCTTCGCCGCTGCCGCCAACGCCCCGCCCCCGCGCCGCCGTTCCGCGTGCGCGTCCCCGGCGCGCCCCGCGCGCGTCCCCGAAAGGAAGCTCCGCCATGTCCCTCACCCGTCGCGCCCTCATCTCGTCTCTGAGCGCAACCGCCCTGTCACTCACCGCTGTCGGCTGCTCCTCCTCGAAGGACGACGCGAACGGATCGGGCGGATCCGGCGCGCAGGGTGGCACGCAGAAGATCCGCTTCGGCTACATCGCCGACTTCAACGGCGCCAGCCTGCTGGCGATCGCCGACGACCAGGGCCTGTGGAAGAAGCACGGCCTCTCCCCCAGCATCAAGGTCTTCACCAACGGGCCGATCCAGATCCAGGCCCTGGGCGCCGGCGACCTGGACTTCGGCTACATCGGTCCCGGCGCCATGTGGCTGCCGGCCGGCGGCAAGGCCAAGGTGATCGCCATCGACACCCTCACCGACGCCGACCGGGTGATCGCCCAGCCGGGCATCACCTCGATCGAGCAGCTCAGAGGCCGCAAAGTGGGCGTCCCGGAGGGCACGTCGGGCGAGATGATCCTCAACCTGGCGCTGAAGAAGGCCGGGTTGACGGAGAAGGACGTCAAGAAGGTCCCGATGGACCCCTCCACGCTGGTCGCCGCGTTCTCCTCCGGCCAGATCGACGGGGCCGGCTTCTACTACCCGCTCATCGCGACGATCAAGAAGCGGGTGCCGAAGCTCGTCGAACTCGCCGCGGACACCGACTTCCCCGACCACGCCTTCCCCACCGCCTTCGTCTCCGGCCCGAAGACCGATGCCGCGCTCAGCGCGAAGGTCGTCGGGGTGCTGGCCGAGGCCAACGACTGGCGGGCCGCGCACAAGGACAAGGCCGTCAGCCTGGCCGCGAAGATGCTCCAGGTCACCGACGAGCAGGCCGGGTCCGACGCCGCCAACGTCGAACTCCTCACCACCGCCGACCTGGTGGCGAAGACGAAGGACGGCACGGTGGACGGCTGGCTGAACGGCCTCGCCGAGTTCTTCGTCGGCACGGGCCAGCTGGCCCAGGCCCCGGCGCCGGGCACGTACTACGACGGTGCCGCGTTCGTCGCCGCCGCGCAGACCGCGGGCAAGGCGACCGCGAGGTGAACTTCCTCTTCCTGATGACCGACCAGCACCGGGTCGACACCCTGGGCTGTTACGGCAACCCGCACGTGGCGACGCCGAACCTGGACCGGCTGGCCGCCACCGGCACCCGCTTCGACCGCTTCTACACCCCCACCGCGATCTGCACCCCGGCCAGGGCCAGCCTGCTCACCGGCCAGGCCCCCTTCCGCCACCGGCTGCTGGCCAACCACGAACGCAACGTCGGCTACCTGGAGGACCTCAGGGACGACGTCTTCACCTTCCCGCAGGCGCTGGCCGAGCGCGGCTACCGGCTCGGCCTGTACGGCAAGTGGCACGGCGGCACCCACCGCAACGCCGCCTCGTACGGCTTCGAGGGACCCGACCTGGCCGGCTGGCACAACCCCGTGGACCACCCCGACTACCTGGCCTACCTCGCCGAGCGCGACCTGCCGCCGTACCGCATCAGCGACCTGGTGCGCGGGGTCAGCCCCAACGGCAACCCGGGGAACCTGCTGGCGGCCCGGCTGCACCAGCCGGTCGAGGCGACCTTCGAGCACTACCTCGCCGACCGGGCCATCGAGCAGCTGGAGCGGTACGCGGCCGGGGACAGCCCCTTCTTCCTCGCCACGCACTTCTTCGGCCCGCACCTGCCGTATCTGCTCCCGGACGCCTACTACGACCGCTACGACCCCGGCCTGGTGGAGCTGCCGCCGTCGATCGCCGAGACGTTCGAGGGCAAGCCGCCGGTGCAGCGCAACTACAGCGCCCACTGGGCCTTCGACACCCAGCCGATCGAAACGACCCGCAAACTCATCGCCGTCTACTGGGGATACGTGTCGCTGATCGACGAGCAGATCGGCCGCATCCTCGACCGGCTCGACGAACTCGGCCTCGCCGCGGACACGTCGGTGTTCTTCACCGCCGACCACGGCGAGTTCACCGGGGCCCACCGGCTGCACGACAAGGGCCCGGCCATGTACGAGGACATCTACCGGATCCCCGGCATCGTCCGGGTGCCCGGCCGGCCGCCGCAGGTGCGCGGGGAGTTCGCCACCCTCACCGACTGCACCGCCACCATCCTGGAACTGGCCGGTTGCGACACCGCGCCCGCGGCCGACAGCCGCAGCCTGCTGCCGCTGATCGAGGGCGGGAGGCCGGAGTGGCCCGGGGAGCTGCTGGCGGAATTCCACGGCCACCATTTCCCGTACCCGCAGCGGATGATCCGCGACGACCGCTACAAGCTCGTCGTCAACCCGGAGTCGGTCAACGAGCTGTACGACCTCGACGCCGACCCGCACGAACTGGTCAACCGCTACCCGCACCCCGAGATGCGGCCCGTGCGCATCCGGCTGGTCCGGCGGCTCTACCAGCTGCTGCGCGAGCGGGGGGACAACTTCTACCACTGGATGACCCCCATGTACGAGGTCGGGGAGCTGGACCACGACCCGACCCAGAGCGCGTTCGAACTCTGACCCGCGCCCCCGGGCTCCGCCGCGCCGCGCGGGCGCGGCGGAGCCGGGCGGCGGCCTTGACAGCGGCGGGCGGGCGCTGGCCTCATCTATGGGAGCGCTCCCAAAGGCGCTCACCACTCCACCGGGCCCCAACGGGCCTCCCCCCACCCGGAGTTCCCATGCCAACCACACGCAGGACGCACAGACGTCACCACCGCAGAGCGGCCCTCGCCTTCGGCGCCGTGCTCGCGATGCTCTCGCTCACCACCGCCGCGGTGCACGCCTCCGGCGCGCAGGAGCACAGCGGCGCGCAGGCCGCCGGACTGCCCTACCAGGACCCGTCGCTGCCGGTCGCGCAGCGCGTCGACGACCTGCTCGGGCGGATGTCGCTCGACGAGAAGATCGGGCAGATGACGCAGGTCGACCGCACCGCGCTGGCGGCGGCGCCGAACGACCTGGCCGCCTACCGCATCGGGTCGGTGCTCTCCGGCGGCGGCTCGGCGCCGAGCCCGAACAACGCCACCGCGTGGGCCGACATGTACGACAGCTTCCAGCGCACCGCGCTCAGCACCCCGCTGGGCATCCCGATGATCTACGGCATCGACGCGGTGCACGGCGACAACAACGTCTACGGCGCCACCCTCTTCCCGCACAACATCGGGCTCGGCGCGACGCGCGACCCGGATCTCGTGCAGCAGATCGGGCACGCAACCGCAGAGGAGGTGTCGGGGACCGGTGTCGACTGGGACTTCGCGCCGTGCCTGTGCGTGGCGCGCAACGACCGCTGGGGGCGCACGTACGAATCCTTCGGCGAGACGCCCGACCTGCCCTCGCAGATGACGTCGGAGATCACCGGCCTCCAGGGCGAGACGCTCGGCGGGCCCGCCTCCGTCCTGGCCACCGCCAAGCACTACATCGGCGACGGCGGTACGGACGGCGGGGTCAACGAGGGCAACGCGACGCTGACGGAAGCGGAGTTGCGGGCGATCCACCTGCCGCCGTTCAAGGCCGCGGTGGACCGCGGGGTCGGCTCGGTCATGGTGTCGTACAGCAGTTGGAACGGCGTGAAGGACCACGCCAACCACTACCTGATCACCGACCTGCTCAAGGGCGAACTCGGCTTCTCCGGCTTCGTGGTGTCGGACTGGGCGGGCGTCGACAAGATCGACGGCGCGCAGGGCTTCACCGCCGCCGAGGTCGCGACCGCCGTCAACGCGGGCATCGACATGGTGATGGTGCCGACGGACTACAAGGCCTTCGTCAGCGACCTGAAGAGCGATGTCTCCTCCGGCGCCGTGAGCACGGCCCGGATCGACGACGCCAACCGCCGCATCCTCACCAAGAAGTTCGAACTCGGGCTGTTCGAGCACCCGTTGACCGACCGCTCGTACACCTCCACGGTCGGCTCCGCCGACCACCGCGCGCTGGCCCGCAAGGCGGTGCGCGAATCGCAGGTGCTGCTCAAGAACGACGGCGGGGTGCTGCCGCTCGCGAAGTCCGCGAAGGTCTTCGTGGCGGGCAAGTCCGCCGACGACATCGGCAACCAGAGCGGCGGCTGGACGATCAGCTGGCAGGGCGCGAGCGGCGCGACCACCCAGGGCACGACGATCCTCCAGGGCATCAGGTCCGCGGTGGCCAACTCCTCGCAGGTGACGTACAGCAAGACCGGCGACGGGATCTCGTCGGCGTACGACGTGGCCGTGGCCGTCATCGGCGAGACCCCGTACGCCGAGGGGCAGGGCGACCGCACCGGGTCGATGGGCCTGGACCAGACGGACCTGAGCGTGCTCGCCAAGCTCAAGGCGAGCGGTGTGCCGGTCGTGACCGTGCTGGTGTCGGGCCGCCCGCTCGACATCGCCGCCCAACTCCCGGACTGGAAGGCCCTGGTGGCGGCCTGGCTGCCCGGCACCGAGGGCAACGGCGTCTCCGACGTGCTCTTCGGCGACTACGCGCCCACCGGCAAGCTGCCGATGTCGTGGATGCAGAGCGCGTCGCAGGAGCCGATCAACGACGGCGACGGCAAGACCCCGCTCTTCCCGTACGGCTACGGGCTGACGTACGGCACCACCACGCCGCCCACCAGCCCGCCCCCGACGACTCCCCCGCCGACCACTCCCCCGCCCACGACGCCCCCGCCCACCACGCCCCCGCCGACGACGCCGCCCGCGGGCAGCGGCTGCACGGCCACCTTCACGCTGACCAACTCCTGGTCCGGCGGCTTCCAGGCGGACGTCAGCGTCACGAACAACGGCGCTTCCGCGCTGGGCGGTTGGAAGGTGGCGTGGACGCAGTCCGGCGCCACGATCAGCAGCCTGTGGAACGGCACGCTCACGCAGAGCGGCAGCGCCGCGACGGTGACCAACGCGCCCTACAACGGGGCGGTGGCACCCGGCGCCTCGGTCTCCTTCGGCTTCACCGCCAACGGGACGGCGCCCTCACCGCTCCCCGTACCGACCTGCACGGCGTCATGAGCACGGCGCCGCACCGGGCGGGCACCCGCGCCCGGTGGCCTGATGTTGCCCGGTGCGGCGCGGGCAGCGGTACGGTCATGATTGCCCCCGGGCAAGGGCAGGGCGCGAGCCCCCGCTGACCACCCCTCCCGCCGGGTGCCCGGCGCCGACCCCCTCCTCCGGCGCCGGGCACCCCGCATCGGGCCCGCCGTACGGGCCGGGGCGGAAGCCACCGCACAGGCCACCGACGCATCCGCCCCGCAAGCCGCCGTACGGGCCACCGACGCAGCCACCGCAGCAGCCGCCGCACAAGCCACCGACGCAGGGACCCGGCACAACGGGCCGCCAATTTCCGGCCGTTGTGCCGGGCCCCGGCCGCGGCCGGGCTGCTCCCCCGTCGGGAGCCCCGCCGCCGTCCGTACCCCGCGGGCAGCGCTACGCCGCTGCGGCCGCGCCCGCGACCTGCTCGGCGGTCGGCTCGATCCGCGGCGAGAGCAGCGAGACGGCGAAGGTGCCTGCCGCGAAGACCGCCGCGACCAGCAGGCCGCGCTGGAAGCCCGCCACGAGCGCGTCGGACTGCGAGGCGCCGGAGGCCAGGTCGTGCGCGGTGCGGGAGTTGGCCAGCGTGGTGACGATCGCGAGTCCGATCGCGCCGCCGACCTGCTGGAAGGCGGTGAAGACGCCGGAGGCCGCGCCCGCGTCCTCGTGCCGCACCTCGGCGACCGCGGCGATCTGCGCGGGCACGGCCACCGCGATGAGGCCGAGCCCGAACAGCACCGTGCCCGGCAGGACCTGGCTCGCGTAGGCGCTGGTGGCGTCGGCCCGGGAGAGCAGCAGCAGGCCGCCGACCGCCAGCGCGCCGCCCACCGACTGCACCGGCCGGGTGCCGAACCGGGTGACGAGCTGGCTGGCCACGACCGCGGAGACGATCGCGGCACCGCCCATCGGCAGGAACTCCACCCCGGTGCGCAGCGCGCTGTCGCCGCGCACCTGCTGGAGGAAGATCGCGGTCATGAAGAACATCGACAGGAAGGCCGCGCCGTTGAGCGCGATGGCCCCGCCCGCGGTGCTCAGGCTGCGCGAGCGCAGCAGCCGCATCGGCACCAGCGGCGCGGCCGTGCGGGTCTCGACGGCGAGGAAGGCGGCGAGCAGCACCGCCCCGCCGACCAGGCAGCCGATGACCTCGGCGGAGGACCAGCCGAGCGGTTCGGCGCGCACCACGCCGTAGACGACGCCGAGCAGGCCGCCGGTGGCGAGCACCGCGCCCAGGACGTCGAAGGACCCGCCGCCGCGCTGCGCGGGGATGCGCCGGACGATCAGCGGGGTGACGGCCACCAGGGCGACCACGATGGGGACGTTGACGATGAAGACCCAGCGCCAGCTGAGCGCGTCGACGAGGAAGCCGCCGGCCACCACGCCGAGGGTGCCGCCGAGCCCGGCGAGGCCGCCCCACACGCCCATCGCGACATTGCGCTCCTTGCCGTGCGGGAAGGTCACGGTGAGGATGCCGAGCGCGGCCGGCGAGAGCAGGGCGCCGCCGAGGCCCTGGACGCTGCGGGCGGCGACGAGCAGGCCGGGCGAGCCGGCCAGGCCCCCGGCCAGCGAGGTCACGCCGAAGAGCACGAGGCCGGCGACGAAGATCCGGCGCGGGCCGAGCAGGTCGGCGGCGCGTCCGCCGAGCAGCAGGAAGCCGCCGAAGGCCAGCGTGTAGGCGCTGATGACCCATTGCAGGCCGTCGGGGGTGAAGCCGAGGTCGGTCTGGATGTGCGGGAGGGCGACGTTCACGATCGTGACGTCGAGCACCACGATGAACTGGGCGAGGGCCAGCACCGTGAGGGTGGCCCAGGGACTGCGTCGCATGGTTGCTACCTCGGAAGGAGGGATGTTTACAGCGTATGCTTACGGCACAACCATACACACCGCGCTTACGCTGTAAACAAACACCCCGGCGGAGCCGTGTGTACGCTGTCGACCGAGCGGGGGAGCTGCGAGCGAAGGGTGCGGATGCGGGCATGGCCGCACAGAAGCGTTTGAACCGCGAGGATCTGGTGACCACCGCGCTCGCCGTCGCGGACGCCGAAGGGCTCGAAGCGGTCACCATCCGCCGGGTCGCCCAGCAGCACGACGTCACACCCATGGCGCTCTACCGGCACTTCCCCGACAAGGACGGGCTGCTGCTCGCCCTCGCCGACCGGCTGCTGTCGGGCGCGGTGCTGCCCGAGCCGGACGACCGGCCCTGGTACGACCAGCTGCGCGACCTGCTCGCCGCTTTCGTCGAGGCGCTGCGCCCGCACCCGAACGCCGCGGTGCTGGCCTTCCGCGGCATGGTCACGACCGAGCCCGGACTGGCCGTCACCGAGCGGGCGCTCGCCCTCATGGCGGCGGGCGGCATGTCCGTCGAGCACAGCGCGGAGACCGCGAGCCACATCCTGGGCTCGCTCGTCGCCCTGGCCATCGTGGCGCCCGGCCCGCCGCCCGGCGCGGACCCGGAGGAGGGCGACGACGCGGTGCGCGCCAAGCGCGCGACGCTGCTCGCGCTCTCCCCGCGCCGCTACCCGTACGTCGTGGCCGCCGCCGAGCCGCTGGCGGCGTGCGCGGACACCGGGCTCTACTTCGACCGCGGCGTCGACATGATCGTGAGCGGCATCCGGGACGCCGCCGGTACGGAGACGGCCACCTCCCGCTGACCCGGAGCTGCCCCCCACGGCCCCGGAGCCGCGCCCCCCGACTCCCGGGGCGCGTGGGGCGTACGTGACGCGCGGTCACGTACGCGAGCCGGGACGTATCAACCGGTAAGCCGCAGGAGCGGCGGGCGGAACCCAGAATTCACCGGAAAACCCCTTCCCCGGCGAGTCTACGCGCGTATCTTGAGGCCCGACCGTGCGCGTACCGCCCCCTGGTGACGCGCCGTCACCAACGACCGCTCCGCACGAAGGAGATACCCCCCGGTGTCGCACCCCTCTGAGGCCACCGAGACGTCACCACGCCCGGCGGGGCAGCTGCCCGCCGGCTTCCGCAAGCGCTTCCTGCCGATCGGCATAGCAGGCGCCATGGTGCTGGCCGGGGTCGGCGTGCACGCCGCCTTCGCCGCGCCCTCGGCCGACGCCCTGATCTCCGAGGTCTACGGGGGCGGCGGCAACTCCGGCGCCACGTACACCAACGACTTCATCGAGCTGGCCAACGCCGGCGGCGCGGCCGTCGACCTGAGCGCCTACAGCGTGCAGTACCTGCCCGGCGCGCCCACCGCCTCCTCCAAGTGGCAGGCCACCCCGCTCACCGGCACGCTCGCCGGCGGCGGCCACTTCCTGGTCCAGGAGGCCGCGGGCACCGGCGGCACCACCACGCTCCCGGCGGACGTGTCCGGCGGCATCAACATGTCCGGCACCACCGGCACGGTCGCGCTGGTCTCCGGCGCCGACCCGCTGACCTGCCTGACGGCCGCCGACTGCGCCGCCGACCCGCGGGTCAAGGACCTGGTCGGCTACGGCACCGCGCTCGTCCACGAGGGCAGCGGCGCCGCGGCGGGCGCGAGCAACACCGCCTCGGTGGCCCGCGGCGCGGGCCTGACCGACACCGACGACAACGCGGCGGACTTCACCGCGGGCGACCCGACCCCGCAGGCCGCGGGCCAGGGCGGCGGCCCGACCGACCCGCCCACCACGCCGCCGACGACTCCCCCGACCACCCCGCCGCCCACGGGCGTCGAGGCGAAGATCCACGACATCCAGGGCGACACCCGCAACAGCCCGCTGGCCGGCAAGGCGGTGACCGGTGTGACCGGCATCGTCACCGGTGTGCGCGACTACGGCTCCTCGCGCGGCTTCTGGATGCAGGACCCGACGCCGGACGCCGACCCGCGCACCAGCGAGGGCATCTTCGTCTACACCGGCTCCTCCAGCCCCACCGTCACCGTCGGCGACGCCGTCACGGTGGCCGGCACGGTCTCGCAGTTCTACCCGGGCGGCGCCGACACCGGTGTGCAGGCGGTCACCGAGATCACCAAGCCCGCCGTCACCAAGGTCTCGTCCGGCAACGCGCTGCCGGCGCCGGTCGTGCTGGACGACAAGCACGTCCCCGACGCCTTCGTGCCGAGCGCGGGCGGCGGCAGCATCGAGGACCTCCCGCTGCGCCCCGCGGACTACGCGCTCGACCTGTACGCGTCGCTGGAGGGCATGAACGTCCAGATCAAGGACACCCGCGTGGTCGGCGCCACCGACCCGTACGCGGAGCTGTGGGTCACCGTCAAGCCCAAGCAGGACCCGACCAAGCGCGGCGGCACCCTCTACACCGGCTACGACCAGCCCAACTCCGGCCGCCTGATGGTGCAGTCGCTGCTCCCGACCGCGACCTCGCCCTTCCCGGTCGCGAACGTCGGCGACACGCTGCGCGGGACGACGTCGGGCCCGCTGGACTACAACCAGTACGCGGGTACGTACGCGGTCGAGGCCCGCGAGCTGGGCACGGTCAAGAGCGGCGGCATCACGCCCGAGGTCACCGGCAAGGCCGCCGCCGACCAGGCGACCGTGGCGACGTACAACGTGGAGAACCTGGCGCCGGGCAACCCGCAGTCGAAGTTCGACGCGCTCGCCCAGGGCCTGGTCCACAACCTGCGCTCGCCCGACATCGTCGCCCTGGAGGAGATCCAGGACAACAACGGGGCCACGGACGACGGCACGGTCGCCGCGGACCAGACGCTGACGAAGCTGACGGACGCGATCGTGGCGGCGGGCGGCCCGCGCTACGAGTGGCGCAGCATCGACCCGGTCAACGACAAGGACGGCGGCGAGCCCGGCGGCAACATCCGCTCGGTCTTCCTCTTCAACCCGCAGCGCGTCGGCTTCACCGACATCCCCGGCGGCGGCTCGACCACCGCGGTCGGCGTCACCGGCACCGGCTCCGCGACCGCGCTGACCGCCTCCCCGGGCCGTATCGCCCCGAACGACCAGGCGTGGAATTCCAGCCGCAAGCCGCTGGTGGGCCAGTTCACCTTCCGCGGCAAGAAGCTCTTCGTCATCGCCAACCACTTCGACAGCAAGGGCGGCGACCAGGGCATCGACTCGCGCTTCCAGCCGCCGGTGCGCAGCTCCGAGGTGCAGCGGGTGCGGCAGGCGATCCTGGAGCACGACTTCGTGCAGCAGCTGGAGACCGCCGACAAGAAGGCCGACGTCGTCGTCCTCGGCGACCTCAACGACTACCAGTTCTCGCCCGCGGTGCAGAGCCTGACCGGCAACGGCTCGGTGCTCACCGACCTGGTCAACACCCTTCCGGCCAAGGAGCGCTACTCCTACGTCTACGAGGGCAACTCCCAGGTGCTGGACCACATCCTGGTCTCGCCGAGCCTGACCAAGCGCGTCGACTACGACGTCGTGCACATCAACGCGGAGTTCGCGAACCAGACCAGCGACCACGACCCGCAGGTCATCCGGCTGCGCCCGTGAGGCAGTCGGCGTGAAAAGGGGGTGCGCGGGCTCCGGCCCGCGCACCCCCTCCGCGTTTCTCAGCGTCCGCTGCCGACCAGGCCCGCGGGCCGGCGGGCCAGGCCCGAGACGACGTTGCCGATCAGCGTGTGGCCCGTCCCGCCGGCCGTGGTCATGACCGACTCGGGGTGGAACTGCACTGCGGCCAGCGGGAGTTCGCGGTGCTCCACGGCCATCACCACGCCGTCGCCGGTGCGCGCGGTGACGCGCAGCTCGGGCGGCAGCGCCGCCTCGTCCGCGTACAGCGAGTGGTAGCGCCCGGCGGTGATGCGGGCGGGCAGCCCGGCGAAGACGGTGCCGCCGCCGTCGACCAGGGCGATCTCGGAGGGCTTGCCGTGCACGGGCACGTCCAGCGTGGCCAGGGTGCCGCCGAGGTGCTCGACGATGCCCTGGAGGCCCAGGCACACCCCGAAGACCGGCAGCCGGCGCTCCAGGGCGGCGTCCAGCAGCGCGGACATCGCGAAGTCCGCGGGCCGCCCGGGGCCGGGGGACAGCACGAGCAGGTCGGGGCGCACCTCGTCGAGCAGCGCGGCGCCGAAGCCTGCCCGGTAGGTGACGACGTCGGCGCCGGTCTGCCGCAGGTAGTCGGCGAGGGTGTGCACGAACGAGTCCTGGTGGTCGGCGAGCAGCACCCGGACCGCGGACGGCGACTGCCGGGGCCGCGGCGGTACGGCCGGGAGCGGGCCCTCGGTGTTCTCCACCGCGTCCAGCAGCGCGCGGGCCTTGAGCACGGTCTCGCGCTCCTCGGCGTCCGGGTCCGAGTCGTGCAGCAGCGTGGCGCCGGCCCGTACGGTGGCCACGCCGTCGCGGATCTGCACGGTGCGCAGGGTCAGCGCGGTCTCCAGGCCGCCGTCGAAGCCGATCCGGCCGACCGCGCCGCCGTACCAGCGGCGCGGGCTGCGCTCGTGCTCCTCGATGAAGGCGACGGCCGCGCGCTTGGGGGCGCCGGTGACGGTCACCGCCCAGGCGTGGGTGAGGAAGGCGTCCAGCGCGTCGCGGCCGGGCAGCAGTTCGCCGCGGACGTGGTCGACGGTGTGGATGAGGGTGGAGTACATCTCGATCTGCCGGCGGGCCAGCACCTCGACGGAGCCCGGCAGGCACACCCGCGCCTTGTCGTTGCGGTCCACGTCGGTGCACATGGTCAGCTCCGACTCCTCCTTGGCCGACACCAGCAGCTCCCTGACGTGCTCGGCGTCCTGGAGTGCGTCCGCGCCGCGCGCGATCGTGCCGCTGATCGGGCAGGATTCGACGGTGCGCCGCACGGGGTCGACGCGGACGAACATCTCCGGTGACGCGCCGACCAGGAATTCCGCGCCGCCGAGGTTGGCGAGCAGCCCGTACGGCGCCGGGTTGCGCTCGCGCAGCCGCCGGAAGACGGTGGAGGGCGCGGCCGCCGCGGCCCGGTGGAAGCTCTGGCCGGGGACGACCTCGAACATCTCGCCCGCGCGGAAGCGCCGCTGGGCGCCGCGCACCAGGGCCGCGTACTCGCCGGGGCGGTGGTCGCGGTAGGCGGCGGGCTCGGCCGCGGGGGCGGGGTCGGCCACCGGGGTGTCGCGGGGCAGGCCGTCGGTGGCGCTGCCGTCGTAGCCGAACTCGTAGGAGTGCTGGAACGCGGTGCCGCTGCGCCGGTCGATCTCCAGCACCCGGTCGGGCAGGTGCAGGACGAGGGTGCGGTCGCGGCGGTCGCGGTGCTGGTGCAGCGGCACCGGGTCGAAGCCGAGGATCAGGTCGTAGCCGAACGCCCCGTACAGGCCCAGCACCCGGTCGCGGGCGGCGTCGGTGGCCCCGGCGGGGAAGGCGAGCCCCGCGGTGAGGGCCCGCAGCAGGGTGAAGGCCGAGGGGCGGCGGGTGCGGTCCTCCTCGGGGAGCAGGCCGTCCGGCTCCGGCAGGGGTACGGAGAAGCGCCCGTCGTGCGGGGCGGCGGCGCCCGGGTGCGCGGCGAGGGCGGCGTGCAGGGCGGGCAGCAGGACGCGGCCGCGGTCGTTGAGGGCGGCGACCTCCAGCCGGCCGTCCCGCGCGGTGACCTCGACCGGCGGGTCGGTGTAGCCGAGGTCGTGCGGGTGGTAGCGGCCCGGCTGGTCGGAGCGGCAGGACAGCAGCAGGCCGCGCCGCCGGTCGAGGGTCGTCTCCAGCCGGCCGAGCCGCAGCTCCGCCTCGGTGCGGTCCAGCGGCCGGGTGTACCGGGCCACCTGGAGTCCGATGGGCGTGGTCCACCGGAGCGTGGCGATGGTCATCGCGCGGTCCGTTCTGCCGGTTTCCCCGGCGGGTTGCGGTGGTTCGGAGGTGGGCGCCGGGACCGCGGTGCCGGTTCCCGGCGGTACCCGCCCGGCGGGGGCGGTCAGACGCCCAGGTCGCGGCCGACGATCTCCTTCATGATCTCGTTGGTGCCGCCGTAGATGGGGTGCACGCGGTTGTCGACGAAGGCGCGGGCGACGGCGGTCTCCCGCATGAAGCCGTAGCCGCCGTGCAGTTGGACGCAGCGGTCCAGCACCCTGCGCTGCACGTCGGTGGCCCACCACTTGGCCTTGGCCGCGTCGACGGCGCCGAGGGTGCCGGCGTTGAGGGCGGCGACGGCCCGGTCCACGTAGGTGCGGGCGACGTCCAGTTCGGTGGCCATCTCGGCGAGTTCGAAGCGCACGTGCTGGAATCCGCCGATGGCCCGGCCGAAGGCCGTCCGCGCCTTGCAGTGGGCGAGGGTCTGCGCGAAGGCGGTCTCGGCGGCGGCGACCGCGTAGGCGGCGATGCTGAGCCGCTCGCGGGGCAGGTTGTCGGCCAGGTGCAGGAAGGCCCGCCCGGGGCGGCCGAGCAGGTTCGCGGCGGGCACCCGTACCTCGTCGAAGAACAGCTCGGCGGTGTCCTGCGCGCGCATGCCGATCTTCTCCAGCTTGCGGCCGCGGGTGAAGCCGGGCATGCCGCGCTCGACCACCAGCAGGCTCAGGCCCCGCGAGCCCTGGCCGGGCTGGGTGCGGGCCGCGACCACGACCAGGTCGGCGAGGACGCCGTTGGTGATGAACGTCTTGGCGCCCGACAGCACCCAGTCGTCGCCGTCGCGGCGGGCGCGGGTGCGGATCGCCTGGAGGTCGCTGCCGGCCTCGGGTTCGGTCATGGCCAGGGCGGTGATCAGCTCGCCGGAGCAGAAGCCGGGCAGCCAGCGGCGCTTCTGCTCCGCGTCGGCCAGCTCCAGCAGGTAGGGCGCGACGACGTCGTTGTGCAGGGCGAAGCCGATGCCGGTGGCGCCGACCCGCATGATCTCCTCGCTGAGCAGCACCTGGTAGCGGAAGTCGGGCACTCCCCCGCCGCCGTACTCCTCGGGCACGTCGATGCCGAGCAGCCCCAGCCGGCCCGCGGACCGCCACACCTCGCGGTCGACCTGCCCGGCCTCCTCCCAGCGGGCGTGGTGCGGGGCGATCTCCTTCGCCACGAAGGCGCGCACCATGTCCCGGAAGGCCAGGTGCTCGGGCTCCAGTTCACTGCCGCGCATCGCTCGCCCCTCTCGCCCCGGCCCTGATGATCTGCTCGACGGCCGACTCCCCGGCCCGCCGCCCGTCCTGCTCGAAGCGCACCTCCGCGACGGCCAGCCGGGTGGTGCACGTGGTCAGCACCGTCTCGATCCGCACCGCCCCCGGCACGAGCGGCGCGTGGAAGCGGGTGCTGAGCCCCGCGGTGAGGAAGCCGTAGCCGTCGGGCAGCGCGGAGAGCATCACCAGGCCCGCGAAGTGGTCGGACAGGCAGGCGATCCAGCCGCCGAACACCACGCCGGGGGTGAGGGTCAGGTCGTCGCCGAAGCGGGTCTCGCACACGATCCGGCCCGGCTCCCAGGAGGTCGCGGGCGGCAGCCGCAGGGTGCGGGCGGCCGGGGCGTCGTCCGGGGTGCCCGCGGCGATCTCGGCCAGCAGCCGCCGCCCGGCGGTGCGGGCGCCGGGCGGTGCGATGCCGCGCAGCCGGTCGGCGGCGCGTACGGCGGTGGTGCCGGGCGGGGGGCCGCCGGGCGCGGTGGTGGGCATCGGGTCTCCGCGGGGAGTCGAGGGGGATGGGGCGCGCCGCCGGTGCGGCTCGGGGGTGACCGCGACGCGGCGGCGCGACCCGGTCAGGGGGCGGCGGGCGCGTCCGCCGGGGCCTTGCCCGCGCCGGGGCCTCCCTCGGCGGAGCCGTCCTCGGCCGCCTTGCCGAGGGCGACGTGCTGCGCGATGTCGCGGCGCCGGGCGGCCAGGTCGTTGCGGGTCAGCGCCTCGACGGCGGCCTTGTCGTCCAGCTCGCGCAGCGCGACCTCGTCGACGTCCTGGAAGCCCAGCACGCCCATGCGCTTGAGGCCTTCCTGGACGCGCGGCCCGAACATGCCGATCTCCTTCAGGCCGGGCACGATCCGCATGAAGACCAGCCGGCGGAATTCCCGCTTGGCCGGGGAGCGGCGGGCGGCCTTGACCGCCTCCTCGCCGTAGCCGAGGACGTTCCAGATGTCGTCGTCCACGTAGCGGTCGCGCAGCGCCCAGCAGCCCTCGACGACGAAGTCCTCGCGCTCGCGGATCTCCGGCTCGCTGAGCTGGGTGTAGTAGTCGCGCAGCAGCAGCCGGCCGAAGGCGACGTGCCGGGCCTCGTCGCGCGCGACGTACGCGCTGAACGAGCGGGCCAGCGGGTCCATGAGGCGCTCGCGGTGCTGGCCGAAGGTGGCCAGGCCCATGTTCTCGATGAGGATGTGCGCGGCGAGCACGGCGAAGTCCCAGCGCGGCTCGGCCATCGCGTGCTCGAACATCGCGCTGATCGACGGGGACAGGCCGTAGCGCAGGCCGATCTTGGTGTGCAGGAAGCGGTTGAAGCCCTCGACGTGCCGGGCCTCGTCGACGATCTGGGTGGCCGCGTACAGCTTGGAGTCCAGCTCGTCGACGGCCACCAGGATCTTGCCGACGCCGACCAGGGCGGCCTGCTCGGCGTGCAGGAACTGCGAGTACAGCCAGCCGCAGCTGTGCCGGCGGACCACCGCCCGCTCGGACTCCGGCAGCCGCTGCCACAGGTCGGAGTGCGCGATGGAGATGAAGTCGTCGGGCAGCCCGAGCGGGTTGTCCGGGTCCACCTCGTGGTCCCAGTCCAGTTCGTCGGACATGTTCCACTGGCGCTGCTTGCCCTGGCCGTAGAGCCGGACCATGCGCTCGTTGCGGGTGTCGTAGTCCCAGGAGATGACGGCGTTGCCCTGGACCGGGACGATCCACTCGCCCGCGAGCGCGGTCAGTACCTCGGGCCTGGTGAAGTCGGGCACGGTGGTCATGCGGGGTTCTGCCTCTCGGTGGTGGGCGGTGCGGTGCCGGCTGCGGCCTCGGCTTCCGCGGACTCGCGGGCCAGCTCCCGCAGTTGCACCCGCAGCACCTTGCCCGCGGGGTTGCGCGGGACGCGCTCGATGGCGACGAAGCGGCTGGGGCGCTTGTACGCGGCGAGCTGCCCGACGCACAGGCCGAGCAGCTCGGCCTCGTCGAAGGTGCCGCCCTCGGCGGTCTGCACGAAGGCGACCGGGGTCTGCCCCCACACCGGTGAGGGCAGCGGGACGACGGCGACGTCCGCGACGTTCGGCGACTGCCGCAGGACGTGCTCGATCTCGGCGGGGTAGACGTTCTGGCCGCCGCGCAGGATCAGGTCGTTGCGCCGGTCGACGACCCACACCAGGCCGTCCGGCGCGACGCAGCCGAGGTCGCGGGTGTTGAGCCAGCCGTCGCGCACCGACTCGGCGGTGGCCTCCGGGTTCTTCCAGTAGCCCTGCATCAGCCCGTCGCCGGTGACCTGGAGTTCGCCGACGGTGCCGGGCGGCACGTCGTCGCCCGCCTCGTCGGTGATGCGCAGCGCGGTGCCGAGCATCGGGGAGCCGACGCACACCGCGCCGGGCAGCGGCGGCGCGCCCGCGGTGTCGTCCGGGCGCAGCGACAGCACGGGGCCGCCGCCCTCGGTGATCCCGAAGATGGTCTGGAGCCCGGCGCCCAGCTCCCGGGCGGCCCGCTCGGCCAGTTCGGCCGGCATCGGGGCGGCGCCGTGCAGCAGCAGCCGCAGGCTGCCGAGGTCGGTGCTGCCCAGCGCGCGGGCGTCCAGCAGCAGCCGGACCATGGAGGGCACCAGGAAGGCGTGCTCGATCCGCCAGTCGGCGAGCGCGGCCAGGCACCCTTGCGGGGTGTAGCGGTCCAGGACGCACACCTCGGCCCCGGCGGCCAGGTAGTCCAGGGCGATGACGACGCTGCCGTGGAAGAGCGGGCCCGCGTTCAGGAAGCGGGTGCCGGGCTCGGGGCGGACGTCGGCGATCCACGCCATGGCGTTGGCCTGCAGGGAGCGCTGGTCGACCACGACGCCCTTGGCCCGGCCGGTCGTCGCGGAGGTGTGCAGGATCAGCGCCGGGTCGCTCAGCGCGGTGCCGGGCGCCGGGGCGAGGGGCGGGCCGTCGGCGGCGGCGCGGCCGCGCTCCTCGACGCCGGCGATGTCGATGACCGGCAGCGCGGGGTAGGCGGCCCGCAGCCGGGCGGCGCCGGCCTCGTCGGCGACGGCCGCGGCGGGCTCCACCGAGTCGACGATGGCGGTGAGTTCGGGGTCGGTCAGCGCCGGGTTGACCGGCGCGGCGGTGAGCCCCGCGGCGGCGCAGGCGAGATAGGTCTCCAGCACCTCGACCCGGTTGCCGCTGAGCACCACGACCCGGCTGCCCTGCGGCAGGCCGCCGGCGAGCGCGGCGAGCGCCCGGACCTCGCGGTCCAGCTGCCGCCAGGTGACAGTGCGGCGGGCGTCGCGCAGCGCGACGGCGTCGGGGCGGCGGTCGAGCCCGCGGCGCACGATGTGGGCGAGCCACATGGCGTCACACCCCTTCCCGCACGGCGTCCGCCGGTGCCTGGAGCAGGTCGGCGACGGCCTGCACGGAGGTGAGGTCGGCGAGTTCCTCGTCGCCGAGCGGGCGGCCGAGCCGCTCCTCGCAGGCGAGGGCGACGCGGATCAGCTCGCCGGAGTTGACCCCGGCCTCGACCAGGTCGTCGGTGTCGGCGATCCGGTCGAGCAGGGCGGGGTGGTCGAGGTGGGCGCGGACGAGGTCGCGGGCGGCGGTCATACGGTCCTCCGGGGGCGGGCGCTGACGCCGACCATCGCCCAGTACGGGGCGGCGGCGCCGTCGAAGTACACGAGGGGTTCGGCGTCGCCGGTACGGCACGGCAGCAGCCGGTTGAAGCGGCTGCCGCGGCAGGCGGCGGCGAATTCGGGGGACTTGGGGGCGCCGCGCTCGTCGCCGACGGTCGCGACGAACGCGAACACCGGGTCCAGGCACTTGGCGACCCCGTCCTCGACGACCTCGCACCAGGCGTGGTCGCTGCCGAACAGGCCGAGCAGGTAGCCGCGCCGGGCGCGGGCCTCGTAGCCGGCGTGCCGCAGCCGGGCGGCCAGCAGCCGCGCGGCCACGATGCAGTCGGCGACACCGAGGTCCCAGGCCCGCTCGTGGTCGGCGCGCAGCGCCTCGGGCACCGTCTGGTAGGTGACGCGGCGCGAGGTGAAGCCGTCGACGACCTCCTGCCAGACCGCGGCGACCGCCGGGTCGCGCACCTCCTGGTGCGCGCCGCCCAGCCGGACCTCGGCCCGGTAGCCGGACGGTACGAGGTCGGCGCCGTCGAGGAGCGCCGGGGCGGCGGGGGCGAGGTGGAGCACGTCCACGCCGGGCGCGGCGCCGTCCGGCAGCCGTACCGTCACCTCGGGCCGGGGCCCGGTGGCGGGGGCGGCGGCGGGGCCGCCGGGGGTGTGCACGGGGTGCACACCGACCTCCCAGGTGCGCGGCTCGAACCAGGTGTCGCGGGGCGCGGAGGCGAAGCGCATCAGGAAGCGCAGGCCGATCTCCGGCACGGTCTGGCCGCTGCCGCAGAACATGCCGACGTTCATCAGGTCGTCGTAGTCGAACAGCGGGCCGCGCTCGCCGTCGTCGCGGTGCGGCAGCCCGCACGCGGCGAGCCGCGCCACCTGGGCGGGTTCGGCGCGCAGCGCCAGGGCGCCGGTGACGGCGTCCGTCTCGTAGCGGCCGATCTCCTCGGGCACCGGCCGGAAGCGGCCGATGGCGCCGGACAGCACGTCGGCCGGGGCGGTCTCCAGCGTCATGCCGCGTTGCCCTCCCGGACCAGTCCGGCGACGAAGTCGGCGAGTTCGCGGACGGAGGCGGTCTCGAAGAGGAAGTCGTCGGGGATCACGACGTCCAGCTCGTCCTCGATGTCGGTGATGGCGCGCAGCGCCTTGACCGACTCGATACCGGAGATCGCCGACAGCGGCTTGTCCGCGTCGATGGCGGACGCGTCGCCGCCGGAGTGCGCGGCCAGGGCGCGCACGACGGCGTCCAGCACCCGGGTGTCGGTGGCGCCTTGCACGGTGTCGCTGCTGCTCGCGGTCACTGGTGGGGTCCTTCCTCGGCTGCTGCCGCGGTCGCGGCAGGTACGGGGGTGGTGTCGCCGCGGGTCGCGGCGCGGGTGCGGTAGAGGTCGGCGGCGCCGGAGCGCTTGACCTTGCCCGAGCTGGTGAAGGGCAGGGTGGAGGTGGGGACGTGCACGACGTCCACCGCGCCGAGGCCGAGCTGCTCGGCGAGCCGGGTGCGGATGGCGTCGCCCACGGCCTCGGCGGCGGCCCGGTCCAGGCCGGTCTCCCAGATCACGACCATCCGCTCCTCACCGTCGCTGTCCCAGGCGAAGGCCGCGCACTGGCGGCGGCCCACGCCCGGCGTCGACTTGACGACGTCCTCGACGTCCTCGGCGTAGTAGTTCTGGCCGCGCACCACGGCCATGGCCTTCAGCCGGCCCATGACGTGGACCTCGCCGCCGGCGAGGAAGCCGATGTCGCCGGTGCGCAGCCAGCCGTCGCCGGTGAACGGCTGCCGCCCGGCGGGCAGGCCGAGGTAGCCGGAGGTGACGGGGGCGCCGCTGAGCTGGATCTCCCCGACGGTGCCGGGCGGCAGCGCGGCGCCCTCCTCGGTGGCGATCCGCACCCGGACGCTGCCGACGGGCCGGCCGCAGGAGACGACGGTGCGGGCCTCGGGGCCGTCGCCGGGTCCCGCGGTGCGCACGGTGTCGCCGATCCCGGCGGCGGAGCGGTCGACGCGCACGCTGCGGTGGGCCGAGCCGGGCGCGCCGGTGGAGACCATCAGCGTGGCCTCGGCCAGGCCGTAGTTGGGCTGGACGACGCCGGGGCGCAGGCCGTGGCCGCGGAAGGTGTCGTGGAAGGCGGTGAGGCTGTCGAGCCGCACGGGCTCGGAACCGTTGCCGCCGTAGCGCCAGCGGGACAGGTCCAGGTCGTCGGGGATGCCCTTGGCGGCCGCGGCGACGAGGTAGTCGTAGAAGAAGTTGGGCGCCGGGATGACCGTGGCGCCGGCCGCGGCGAAGGCCGACAGCCACGCCATGGGGCGCCGGACGAAGTCGCCGGGCTGCCACAGGTGCACCGGCGAGCCCTGCCGCAGCGCGGTGAGCAGGCTGAACAGGCCCATGTCGTGGAAGAGCGGCAGCCACATGCCGAGCACGTCGTCGTCGCCCCAGCCGGTGCCGGCGGCGATGATCTCCAGACCGGCGGCGGCGTTGTCGTGGCTGACCAGCACGCCCTTGGGGGCCGAGGTGCTGCCCGAGGTGTACTGGATGACGGCGGGCAGCGCGCCGCCCGCGCCGTGCGGCGGCAGCGGCGCGGCCGCGGCGGGCGGTTCCGCGATGTCGACGACGGCCACCCCGGCGGGCAGCGCGGCCGTGACGCGGGAGAGGATGCGCTGCCCCACGCTGCCGTCGACCAGCACCGCGTCCAGGTCCGCGTCCTGCGCGATCCGCCGGACGTGCGCCGCGTACGCGTCGGCGCCGCCGAAGGCCACCGGCAGGGCGAGCGGTACGGCGGCCGCGTCCAGCCGCAGCAGCGCGAGCAGCCCGCGCACCCACGGTTCACCGTTCGCCATCAGCAGCGCGGCGCGGCGCGGCGGCCGTCCCCCGCACGCGGTGAGCAGCCCGCCGGCCGTGCGCTCGGCTCGGGCGGCCAGGGCGGTGCCGGTGAAGGGCTCGTCCTGGCGGGTGGGGGTGTGCAGCAGGACGCCGTCGTCCAGGGACTCCGACAGCAGGCTCCACAGGTGCGTCATGGCCGCTCAGCCCTCCAGCCCGGCCACGTGCAGCGGCTTGACCCGGTTCGCCAGCCGCTGCCGCAGGATGCCGCGGCGGACCTTGTACGTCCCCGTGGTGGGCATCGCCTCCCACTCCCAGAAGCACACCTCCAGGTCGGGCAGGCCGATCTCCTTGGCTGCGGCGCGGAAGCGGGCGAGGTCGGGGACGGAGCCGGGGCGCGGGCAGGCGACGGCGAACACCGTGCCGCCGTCCGCGGACTTGACGAGCACCAGCTCGACCAGCTCGGGCAGCGCCTCCAGCAGGTGGTCCTCCTTCTCCAGCAGCGAGCCGACGCCCTCGACGTGCTCCACGACCCGGTCGAGCAGCTCCAGCGAGCCGTCCTCGGCCATCCGGCCGATGTCGCCCATGGGCCACCACGCGTCGTCCGCGGGCATCTCGCCGCCGCCGACGTAGCCGCGCATGCGGCCCATCGAGCGGGTCTCGACCTCGCCCGCGGTGCCGGCGGGCACCGGGTTGCCCGCGCTGTCGACGATCCGCATCTCGAAGCCGCCGCCGGCGTGCCCGACGTTGCGCGGCGAGTAGTCCGCGGCCTGCTCGCGGGTGACGATGCGCAGGCAGATCGGGCCGGTCTCGGTCTGGCCGTACGCCTGGAAGTAGTGGGCGCCGGGGCGCTCGGAGGCGTTCAGCAGCGCCTGCACGGTCCGCGGGTGCATCGCGTCGAAGGTGCTGATGAAGCGCTCGACGGGGGCGAAGGGGCGGTCCGGGTCGTCGGCGAGCGTCTCCCACTGGATGAACATGTTGGGGTGCGTCTCGACCGACGTCGGCCGGTGCTCCAGCAGCAGCTTCTTGACGTTGCGCGGGTCGGGGTCGGCGATGGACAGCGCCGCCATGCCGATCTCCATCGACGCCAGCGTGCCCGCGCAGGTGCGGGCGTGCACGAACGACAGGTGCTTGGCGTTGAGGTCGTCGCTGCTGTACTGGTCGCGGAAGATCATCACCATCGGCGCGACCATGCCGAACAGCGAACGGGTCGAGTGCGCGGACAGCTTGGGCGCGCCGGTGGTGCCCGAGGAGTGGGTGACGACGAACCACTCGTCCTCGTCGCGCGGGTCGGGGGTGTGCGCGGTGCGCTCCAGCGCCGGGACGACCCACGGCTCGGAGGTCTCGGTGAGCGACAGCACCGAGCGGGTCAGCAGCCGCACCGCGTGGCCCAGCGGGGCGAGCCGGCTCAGGCCCAGCTCGTCGACCAGCAGGTAGGGCTGCTCCAGGCGGGCGAGGCAGTCGAGCAGCTCGCCGGACTCCATCGACGCGGACAGCAGCGCGGGCAGCGCGCCGATCCGGCCGAGCGCGCACATGATGCCCTCGACCTCGATGTGGTTGCGCTGCACCACGGCCACCACGTCGCCGCGCCGGATGCCGGCGGCGTGGAAGCGGTCGGCGTAGTCCTCGACTGCCACGGCGAAGTCGCCGAAGGTGGCGACCCGGCCGTCGTAGCTCGTCCACGGGGTGTCGGAGAGGAAGGGCACGTCGGCGAACTTCTCGGCCGCGACGGCGGGCAGCATCCCCAGCGGGGCGGTGGGGCTCGGGACGGCGTCCAGCTGGAGCGCGGAGATATCGGGCATGCCACATCCTTCGTTCGGGCCATCGTGGGTGTCAGGGGCGGGCGGCCGGCACGGGCGAGTCGTGGTGCGGGCCCTCCGGCGACCCGGGACCGCGGGGGGCGTGCCGTCGCGGCGCCACGCTCCGGCAGGTTCGTCCGACACCCGTTAAGAGCACGCGGGGCGGCCGCACACTCCCTCGGATTCCGCGGCAATTTCCGGACGGCCGTGTCCGGATGCGTCCGGTGCGGCATGCGCCCCTCACCCTTTCGGGTGACTTCCGCACGTCAAGGGAGTGCGCGCGGTGCGCCCCTCCTCTCTACCCACTGGACGCTCCAGCTCAGGAAAGGAGAGCGCGCATGCCCCACGCACGCACGGAAGAGCTGCACCGGCCGCCGGACACGCCCCGCGAGCCCCGGGTCGGGCCCTGGGTCGCGGCCGGCCCGCTGGTGCGCGCGGCCCAGTCGGGGGACGCCCTGGCGCTGGGCGACCTGCTGGACCTGCTGACCCCGTACATCACCCGGCTGTGCACGCCGATCGCACTGGCCGACGCGCCCGACGCCGTCCAGGAGGCGCTCATCGCCGTCTTCCGGAACATCGGGAAGCTCAACGACCCGGTGGCGCTGTACGGGTGGGTGCGCACCATCACCGTCCGGGAGGCGGTGCGGGTGGCCCGGCGCACGGCGCGCGAGACCCCGGTCGAGCACGTCGACGGCCTGCCGGACGCGGCCGGCCCCGAACTGGCCAGCGACGTGCACGACGTGCTGCGCCGGATGACCTCGGAGCACCGGGCGGTGCTGGTGCTGCGGGAGCTGGAGGGCCTGGACGAGAAGGCCGCCAGCGAGATCCTCAACGTCTCCTGCGGGACGGTCAAGTCCCGGCTGCACCGCGCCCGCAACAGCTTCCGGAAGGCGTGGACCCGATGAGCGGCACCTGGCCCGCGGTGGACCTCGACCCGGTGCGCCGGCTGCGCGTGATGGCCGCGGGCCTGCGTGCGGCCATGTACGCCGAGGACCACGTGGACGCGCCCTTCGCCGAGGTGTGGTCGATGGCCTCGGACCTGTCCAACGAGCTGCCCCGGCTGGTGCCGACGATCCGCGAGTTCCGGGTGTCGGGCGGTACGGGCGGCACCGGGGGGCGCACCGGCGCCTGGGCGTACGGGCCGCTGGGGCACCGGGCGTACTTCGACGTGGTGCTCCAGCCGGGCTGGTGCCTGATGCAGAGCAGATGCGTGGTGGGCGCGATGGCCGCGGTGCCCGAGGGCAGCGGCACCCGCTTCGCGGTGCTGGGCGCCACCCGCAGCCGGCAGCTGCTGCCGGTGTCGCTGCTGGCGGCCCGCGGCATCGGGCCGTACCGCGGGCGGCTGATGATCGAGCGGGCCCGGCGCCGTACGCAGGCCCGCCGCGCCGCCTGAGCTGCCCGCGGCCCGCCGTGCCTGACGGCCCGCGGTACGGAGCGGCCCGCTCCGTACCGCGGGCGGCTTCCCGCGCCGCCGTCAGACGCGGGCGACCGTCAGACGCGGGCGAACAGCTCCAGCGCGGTGCGCACCACCAGCTCGGGCCGCTCCTCGTGGACGAAGTGCCCGCAGCCCGGCACGACCTCGATCCGCAGGTCGTCGGCCCGCGCGCCGGGGTCGGTCATGACGCTCGGCGGCAGCACGAAGTCCTTCTCACCGGCCAGGATCACCGTCGGGACGGCAAGGTGCAGCCTGCGGTACGTGCCGCGGACCAGTCCCCCGATGTCCCGTACCGCGTACTGCCGGTGCATCGCCTCGGCCGCCCGCGCCCGGTCCGGCTCGGCGCTGGAGCGGACGAACTCCTCCATCGCCGCCGGCTCCCAGGCGTCGCGGTCGACGACGCCCCTGCGCAGCAGGAAGCGGGTGAAGCCGGGGAAGCGGCGCAGCACCGTACGGCCGGAGAAGGGCAGCTCCAGCGGCGTGGTGTACCAGTAGCGCCACGCCTGCGGCAGCATCCGGCGGTGCAGCGGCCAGGGGTGGACGATGTTCAGCGCCAGGAAGTGGCTGAACCGCTCGGGCGCCGCGAGGCACGCCATGAAGCCCGTCCACGCCCCGAACTCATGGGCGATCAGCCGGGCCCGCGGCACCCCGAGGGCGTCCATCGCGGCCAGCACGTCGGCGACCCGGGTCGCGGTGTCGTAGCCGCGGGCCGGGGCGTCGGACCATCCGAACCCGCGCAGGTCCAGGCAGATCAGCCGGTGGTGCTCGGCGAGTTGCGGGATGATCCGGCGCCAGCCGTACCAGTGCTGCGGGAAGCCGTGCAGCAGGACGACGGGCTCTCCCGCGCCGGCCTCCGCCACGTGCAGGCGGACGCCGCCGGCCTCGACGAAGCGGTGCCGGACGCCGGGGACCTCGGGCATGTCTGACGGGTCCGGCCGCGCCGTACGCGTACCGGAGACGTCGCTGGTCATATCGACTCCTTGTTCGCGAGGGCCGCTGCTCTCCCCGTACGGCCCTCTCTCCTGCCCTGTCAGGAGCAGCCGGGCGGCCCGCGCGTTCCCTCGGGTTTTTCCCGGGGCCGCCGGGAACGTTTCGCCGGGGTGCCCGCTCCTGACTGGGCGACCGGCTCGCCGGAGCCGGGGCAACCGACCCGAAGGAGACACCCGTGAAGAGCAGGCGCGGCCTCGCCGAGGCCGCCGGGCGCTGGAGCGCCGGCCACAGGTGGGCGGCGGTGCTGCTGTGGCTCGCGGTCGTCGCCGCCGCCACGGTGCTGGGCAGCGCGGTGACGACCGCCGCCCCGACCGCCGCGGAACTCACCAACGGTGAGGCCCGGCACGCCGAGCAGATCCTCGACCGGGCGGGCTTCCACCTGCCCGCGCACGAGGTGGTGCTGGTCCAGTCCGCGAGCGCGACCGCGGACGACCCGCGGTTCACCGCGGCCGTGCGGGCCACGGTGGCGGCGCTGGACGGCACCGGCCAGGTGCAGGACGTGCTGTCGCCGCTGGACCCGGCCGGGCGGGCTGCGGTGTCCGCCGACCGGCACTCGGCGCTGGTGCAGTTCGACATGAAGGGCGACTCGCTCACCGCCAAGGACCATGTGCAGAAGGTGCTGGACGCGGTCGCGAAGGTCGCCGCGGCCCATCCGGGCACCCGCGTCGAGGAGTTCGGGGAGGCGTCCTTCACGCACGTGTCGGAGTCCAAGCTGCACACCGACTACACCAACGCCGAATACCTGTCCTTCCCCGTCACCCTGGTGATCCTGCTGGTGGCCTTCGGGGCGCTGGTCGCCGCGCTGCTGCCGGTGGTGCTGGCGCTGACCGCGGTGGTCGGCTCTGCGGGCCTGCTCGCGCTGAGCAGCCGGATGATCCACGTCGACCAGAACGGCACGTCGGTCATGTCGCTCATCGGCATCGCGGTCGGCATCGACTACTCGCTGTTCTACATCCGCCGCTTCCGCGAGGAGCGGGCCGCGGGCCGCGGCACGGAGGCGGCGGTCGCGGCCGCCGCGGCCACCTCCGGCCGCTCGGTCGTGGTGTCCGGGCTCACCGTGATCGTCTCGCTCGCCGGGCTCTTCCTGTCCGGGAACGGCATCTTCCTCGGCATGGCGTCGGCCGCGATCATCGTGGTCGCGGTCGCGGTGGTCGGCTCGGTGACGGTGCTGCCCGCCCTGCTGTCGCTGCTCGGCGACCGGATCGACAAGGGCCGGGTGCCGCTGCTGCGCCGGGTCCGCGCGGGCGCCGGGGCCGTACGCTTCCGCGACGGCTTCCTGGGCGCGGTGCTGCGCCGCCCGGCGGTGGCCCTGGTGGTGTGCGGCGGGGCGCTGGTCGCGCTGGTGCTGCCGGCGTTCTCGCTGCACAGCGCGGAGCCGGGGGTCGGCGACCTGCCCGCGGGGAGCCTGCCGATCCTGCGGACCTACGACCGTATCCAGCACGCCTTCCCCGGCTCGCCGACCCCGGCGAAGGTCGTCGTCGAGGCCGCCGACCTCACCGGCCCGCAGGCCACCGCGGCGCTGGACGCCTTCCGCGCGGCCGCCGCGGACACTCCGGGGCTGTCGGGCCCGGTGACCTTCGCCACCGCGGACGGCGGCAAGGTCGCCGTCGCGACCGTGGGCCTGGCGGGCAACGGCACCGACAGCCGCTCGGTGGCCGCGCTGCGGGTGCTGCGCGAGAAGGTCGTACCGGCCACCTTCGGGAGGATCCCGGGCGCCGAGACCGCGGTCGGCGGCACCACCGCGGCCGCGACCGACAGCGAGGCGCACCTCGCGGACGCCACCCCGTGGGTCGCCGGGTTCGTGCTGCTGTTCACCCTGGTGCTGATGCTGGTGTCCTTCCGGTCGCCGGCGATCGCGGCCCTGACGACCGTGCTCAACCTGCTGTCGGTGGGCGCGGCCTACGGTTTCGTGGTGCTGGTCTTCCAGAAGGGCTGGGGCGAGGGGCTGCTGGGCTTCACCAGCACCGGCGGCATCGCGTCCTGGGTGCCGCTGTTCATGTTCGTCTTCCTGTTCGGCCTGTCGATGGACTACCACGTCTTCGTGGTGAGCCGGATCCGCGAGGGCCACGACCGCGGGCTGTCCACCGCGGAGGCCGTCGAGCAGGGCATCAAGGGCACCGCGGGCGTCGTCACCGGCGCCGCGGTCGTGATGGTCGCGGTGGCCGGGGTGTTCGGCACGCTGCCGCAGCTGTCGATGAAGGAGTCCGGCGTCGGCATGGCCACCGCGGTCCTGGTCGACGCCACGCTGATCCGCGCCGTGCTGCTGCCCGCCGCGATGAAGCTGCTCGGCGAGGCGAACTGGTACCTGCCGCGGTGGCTGTCCTGGCTGCCCGCGCCCCGCACCCACGCCGACGCGCCCGCCCCGGCGGCGGAGCCGCGGCGCCGCGAGCCCGCGCCCGTGGACGCCTGACACCCCGGCGCCGCGCGCACGGGACGGCCGCCGGACCTCGCGGGTCCGGCGGCCGTCCTGTGGCGGTCCGGCGGGCTCAGTCCGGCGGCGTACCGCCCGGCTCGGGCAGCGCCCAGGTCAGGACGCCGCCGGGGAAGCGGTGGACCGTCACCTCGACGGCGGCGCCGGGCACCGCGTCCACCCGGGCGGTGAAGCCCGCGGGGGTGCGCAGCATCCGGATCGCGCGCAGGCCGGGCAGCGCGCCGCGGCGCCGCGCGGTGTCGTCGAGCAGCGCGCTGAAGGCCTTGTACGCGGCCTCCTTGGCCGAGAAGACGGTGGTCAGCCACTGGTCACCGGCGCCGGTCGGGGGTCGCTGCTCCGCGGGGTGCAGCACCAGATGGGCCGCGCCCGCGGGAAGCGTGCCCAGCTCCAGGTCGACGCCGAGCGCGGGGAATCCGGCCGCGGACCCCGCGAGCGCGACGGCGACACCCCCGGAGTGGCTGACGGACACAGCGGTGCCCGGCGGCGGCAGCGGGCGCCGCCCGTCGCGCAGCACCGGTCCCGGGGTGAGCCCGGCCTCCAGCAGCGCGCGGCGCACCGCCCGCCGCCCGGTGCGGAATTCCGCCGCCCGCGCCGGGGGCATACGGTCGGCCAGTCCTGTTTCGGCGTCGTGGACGGCGGGCCAGGGCCCCTCGTGGACGGATGCGAAGCCGAATCCGACACCGGGAATTCGGGGCCGCCCGCGCAGAATGTCCCGCGGCAGAGCGGAGCGGGACGCGGAGGGCCGCGCAGGCATTTCCGTGGTGCTCATGACGCGATATTCCTCCGCGAAATCACCGCGGGAGAGAATTCGTCCCGCTCAGGCCGTCAGCAGCGCCCTCCGCACCTTTCCCGGGGCGCCGCGCGGCAGTGCACCGACGATCCGCACGCCCCCGGGCGTCCTCGCCCCGCGGAACTGCCCGTTCCGGTCGGGTGACCGAGTCAGCCACATGCCTGTGCTCCCGCAGGTCGCGCGTGTCGGCGGGGACCGCCACCGGGGGTCACCGGGGAGTCCTTTCAGGGGTATAGAGGGCTGATGACGGCGTTACACTCCCCCGGAGCCGAAAAAGACCCGCGCCCCGCGCGGACCCGAACGAAGGGGGCCGTCCGCATGACCGACGTGGTGGACAGTGCCTGGCCCGCGGTCGAGCTCGACCCGGTCCGCCGGCTGAAGGTCATCGCCTCGGCGGCCCGGCGGCCCGCCGTCGCCGAGCGGCATCTGGACGCCCCGCTCGCGGACGTCTGGCGGGTCGCCGCCGACCTGGAGGGCGAGCTGCCCGGCATCGTGGGCGGCCTGCGCTCCTTCACCAGGACCGGCGCGGTCGCCGCGCCCGCGGCGGACGGTCCCGGCGGCGAGCGGTTCACCGCGCTGGCGGTCAGCTCGCTGCGCCACCGGGAGCGCTTCGACGTGGTGCTGCGGCCGGGCTGGTGCCTGATGCAGAGCCGGCTGCTCGTCGGCGGCATGGCCGCGGTCGAGGAGGACTCCGGCACCCGGTTCGCGATGATGTACGCCTTCCGCTTCCCCGGCGGCGGGCTGCTGCGCGGCTTCGGGCGGCTGGGCGCCGCGGCCCGCAGCCGGGCGATGCTGGACCGGCTGGAGCGCCGGGTCGCGGAGCTGCGCGCCGGCTGAGCCGGACGGCCCGGCCGCGGCGCGGGCGGTCAGCGCCAGGCGCTGCGGAAGGAGTTGCGGGCCCGGAAGAGCCGGGAGCGGACGGTGCCGACGGGCAGCGCCAGCACCCGGGAGACCTCCTGCTCGTCCAGCCCCTCGATATGGCGCAGCGTCAGGACGACGCGGTGCTCGGGCGACAGGCGCAGCAGCACGTCCTTGATGTCGGTGGCCAGTTCCGCGTCGGCCTCGGAGGGGACGTCCTCGGTCTCGCCGACGACGGCCCACCTGCGCTGCTTGGCGACCCGTACCGCCTCGCGGACGGCGATGGCGCGCACCCAGCCGAACAGCGCCGACGACGTCTTGAGCTGCCGGATGTTGCGGAAGACCGCCAGCAGCGCCTCCTGGGTGGCGTCCGCCCCGTCCTGGAGGGCCACCGGGCCGCAGATCCGGCCGACGTAGGGGGCGAGTATCCCCAGCAGTTCGTCCATCGCGAGCGCGTCGCCCCGCTGGGCGCCGCGCACGAGTCTCGCCAGTTCCTCCGGTTCCCTCACCACAACGTGTCCCCCGGCCACCGTCACGCACCTCCATTGCATTCGCGGGCACCCGCGGACAGGGGCCGCAAAAGCGGCGGCATGGCAATGGAGCACCTGCGGACCGGGCCTCGGCTCCGAACGTCGTCTTCGGCACGGACGGTGCTCGCGCGCCGTACGGCGCGCTCTCCGTGCAGCCGTCCGAATATGACCC
This sequence comes from Streptomyces sp. NPDC021020, assembly GCF_044333285.1. Taxonomy (NCBI): domain Bacteria; kingdom Bacillati; phylum Actinomycetota; class Actinomycetes; order Kitasatosporales; family Streptomycetaceae; genus Streptomyces; species Streptomyces sp. NPDC021020. The sequence goes on along the minus strand of NZ_JBIRQQ010000004.1, from coordinate 376,956 downwards.
CGGAGTAAGAAACCGGAAGCCGGACGGCGAAAACCGCTGGGCGGAGCAAACTGGCCCAATCACCCCCGTCTGACGTGCCTTTGCATCGCACCAGAAACCGAAGAGACTCTAACACCACAAGGGCGCATCCCAAACAGATCCCGGGGAACAGCGGAAGCGGAAAGGAGAAGCGGATTCCGGGAAATCGACGTACTCCCGCGCCTCCCGTTCCCCTCGCCCCCCGGCCGCACCTCGACTCCCGCACCCGGACGCACCATCGGAACATTGGAAGACGAGGGGGCGAACTTTCCGTTATTTGCAAGGCGGGTGGCGCACATCACCCCCACAGCGAGCGGAGATCTGTCCTTATTGGGTGATATGCCCGATATGGGTGCTTGCTTACCCCGGGGGCCGCGTGCGACAGTCGGTTCAACGGCCGATCGACCCGAGCCCGGCCGTTCCACAAGCGCCGTGGACCACACCCCCCTGCTCCGCGGCGGTCATGAAGAGGCCCTTCCTGCTGTCGTTACCCCGACGCGAAGGGCCTCTTCACGTTGGGTTCACGCCCGGTCCTGCACCCGCAGCTCGAACCAGGTGGTCTTGCCGCGCGGCTGGAGGTCGACACCCCAGCGGTCGGACAGGTGGTCGACCAGGAAGAGGCCGCGCCCGCTGATGTCCAGCTCGCGCACCGGCAGCAGGCAGGGCAGCGCCCGCGAGGGGTCGCGCACCTCGACGCGGATCCAGCCGCGCCGCCGCCGTAAGCGGATGCCGAAGAACTGCGCCCCGGTGTGCCGCACCGCGTTGCCGACCAGCTCGGAGACCAGCAGCTCGACCGTCTCGCCGTACGCCGCGAGGCCGCATCGGCGCAGGACGTCCAGCGCCATCCGGCGGGCCCTGAAGGCCGACTCGGGCCGCGAGGCCAGCAGGACCTCGGCCACCGAGGGGTCGCCCAGCAGACCCGGCGCGCCGGCCTCCCCCGCATCCCCGGCCCCGTCCGCGAGTACGGGTAAGGGACCCGCCGCGGGACCGGATTCCACCCGCTGCGGCCGCTCGGATCCACCCCTGCCCGCCATGCCTTCATGATGGCCGCCCGCACACCCCCCCGAGTGCCATCCCGGGGAATTGCCCAAGGGGAACACGGCGTTCCGGCCGCGTGTTTTGGCATATTCCAGAGGCATGAATTCCCTGGAATCGCACCATTCCACCTGCGGTGTTGCCGAAAGCAACCTTCCCGGTGATCGGTGGCGGCACGGAAATCCTTAAGGTTCGCATAAGCCTGCCTTAAGGAAAGGCCGCCACCGGCGGGCTACCGATGTTCGAGTGCCTGTACGAGAGTCGTACAGACCTCAACCGGGTAGCGCCTCAGCGGAATTGCGCTTTCCCCGGCCCCTGCTCGACGAAGCTGCGCATCCCGGTCTCCCGGTCCGCGGTCGCGAACAGGCCCGTGAACAGCGCGCGTTCCAGCGCCAGACCGCTGTCGAGGTCGGTCTCGAGACCCGCGTCCACCGCCTGCTTGGCCGCCCGCAGCGCGAGCGCCGGCCCGCGCGCCAGCCGCGCCGCCCAGGCGTGCGCGGCCTCGTACACCTCGGCGGCCGGCACCACCTTGTCGACCAGGCCCATCGCGAGCGCCTCGGCGGCGCCCACCATGCGCCCGGTGAAGATCAGGTCCTTGGCCCGGGAGGGCCCGACGAGCCGGGCGAGCCGCTGGGTGCCGCCGGCGCCCGGGATGAGGCCGAGCAGGATCTCCGGCTGCCCGAGCTTCGCGTCCTCCGCGGCGATCCGCACGTCCGCGCACAGCGCCAGCTCGCAGCCGCCGCCGAGCGCGTAGCCGGTCACGGCGGCCACCACCGGCTTGGGGATGCGGGCGACCGCGGTGAAGGCCTCCTGGAGCGGGCCGGAGCGCAGCGCCATGTCCTCGTAGGACATGTCCTGCATCTCCTTGATGTCGGCGCCCGCCGCGAAGACCTTCTCGCCGCCCCACAGCACCAGCGCCCGCACGTCCGGCCGGGCGGACGCCTCGCGGGCGATCTCCGCGAGGCGGTCCTGCACGGCGCTGTCCAGCGCGTTCATGGGCGGCCGGGCGAGCGTCACGGTGCCGACGCCGTCGTCGACTTCGAAGGTCACAGTCATGACGGCGAGACTACGGCGCCCGCCCGGCGCGGCGGCGTCAGGCCTTCCACTGCTCCCACGGCATGTTCCAGCCGTTCAGGCCGTTGTACCACTGCACGGTCTTGTCCTTGGAGTGCACGACCTCGACGACGTCGCCGATGATCGAGCTGTTGTAGAACCACGCCGCCGGGGTGTCCGGGTCGTGCGCGCCGCGCACGTCGTGCAGGCCGACGCATCCGTGGCTGGTGTTGCTGTGCCCGAAGACCGAGTTGGCGGCCCAGTAGTTGCCGTGGATGAAGGTGCCCGAGGTGGTGAGCCGCATCGCGTGCGGCACGTCCTTGATGTCGTACTCCCCGCCGAAGCCGACAGTGTCGCCGTTCATCCGGGTGGTGACGTACTTCTCGGAGATCACCATCTTGCCGTTGTACGTGGTGTGCTCGGGCGCGCCGGAGGAGATCGGGACGGTCTTGACCACCTTGTTGTCGCGGTAGACGGTCATCTGGTGCTTGGCGGCGTCCACGATGCTCACCTGGCGGCGGCCGATGGTGAAGTGCACGGACTTCTGCTGCTTGCCGTAGACGCCGGTGGCGCCCTCGACGCCCTTGAGGTCCAGGCCCAGCGTGACCTTGGTGCCGGGCGTCCAGTAGTCGGCGGGGCGGATGTACAGGTCCTGGTTGCCGTACCAGCGGGACGCGACCTCGACGGACGGGGACGCGGAGACCGTCACGCCCGCCTCGACGGCCTTCTTGTGCGTGATCGGGCGGCTGAAGTGGAGGTAGACCTCCATGCCGACGCCGACGGTCGAGCCGTCCTCGGGCGTGAAGTAGCCGACGAAGGTGTCCTTGGGGGTCACCGTGGTGAAGGTCGCGTGCTTGTCGGACTCGCGGCCCTCGGCGTCCTTGGCGGTCGCGTCGACGGAATACTGCGTCGAGGTGTCCAGATGGCCGGTGGGCGACCAGCCCAGCCCGTCGGCGCTGATCTCGCCGGGCACCTCGGCGCCCTTGTCGTCCTTGACGACGACGGTGGACAGCTTGCCGCCGCTCGCGGAGACCTTCAGCTCGCCGGTGGTGGCGACGTTGTCGGCGCCGTCCTTCGGCGCGATGGTGACGACGGCGGTCGAGGGCGCGGTGTCCGGCGAGCTTCCGGCCGCCGCCGACGAGGCCGGCTTGGACGGGCCGGACGCGGAGTCGTCACCGCCCCCGCCGCCGCCTCCGCACGCGGCCGCCGCGAGCAGCGCGGCTCCCAGCACCAGCGCGGATATCTTCCTTCTGACCCCAGGCGCCACGCCTATCGGCTTCACGTCCGTCTCTCCCCTTGCCCGCTTCCCGCACCTCAGCCCTGGACCTCCCCGGCTGGCGCAAGAAAACCACACCTCGGGGCTTCCGAGCGGCCCGGGAATGTCACCGTTGCGTCCCAGATCGCCGCGGGTCCTGCCGGGTGCGGGCGGCGGGCGCCACGCACACCTACTTGCGTGGGGCGCCGGGCCGTGACGACGGCCGCGGCTTCGGATCGGTGCTGCATCCCATCTTCCGGCAGTCCGGGTTGGCGCAGGACATCGAACTCACTCCTTGCTGTCGTGCAGGCGTACCCGCCGCGCGAACCGGGTCCGCACAGGAGTGCGGTGCCCGGAGGCGGTCGTGAAGACGGACGCACAGGAGAGCGATTCGGTTCCCGTATCGGTGAGTTCACAGCATTGCCGCAACAATTCACAGGCCCTTCACGGCAAAACGCGCGCGGGCACATGTCCGGGGGAGGTGACCTGCACAATTGCCCCGCGTACTCAGAGTGCCGAACCGGCCACCCATTGCCGCCAGTCGAGATTCCAGCCGCCCATTCCGTTGTCCGGCGCGACCGTTCCGTCATGGGAATTCACCACCCGGATCGGGTCGCCGACGAGCGAGTGGTCGTAGAACCAGCCCGCCGGGGTGCCGGAGCCGCCGCCCTTGGTGTCGTACAGCCCGATGCAGCCGTGGCTGACGTTGGTGCGGCCGAAGACGTCGGGCGCGGACCAGTAGTTGCCGTGCACGAAGGTGCCCGACCGGGTGAGCCGCATCGCGTGCGGGACGTCGGGGATGTCGTACTCGCCGCCGAAGCCGACGGTGCGGCCGTCCATCCGGGTCACCGGGAACTTCTGCGCGATCACCATGACGCCGTTGTACGTGGTGTGCCCCGGCGCCCCGGTGGAGACGTCCAGGCTGCGCACCACCCGGCCGTCGCGCCGCACGGTCATGGTGTGGGCGGCCGCGTCCACCGTGCTGCGCTGGTCGCGGCCGATCGTGAAGTGCACGTCCTTGGACTGCGTGCCGTAGACGCCGGGCGCCGCCGCCACGTCCCGCAGCCGCAGGTGCAGCGTGACGCGGGAGCCGGGCGTCCAGTACCCGGCCGGGCGCAGGTCGAGGCGCTGGTCGCCGAACCAGTGGCCGACGACCCGCACGGCGGGCTGCGCGGTGACGGTCACCGCGCGCTCGACGGCGGCCCGGTCGGCGACCGGGCGGCTGAAGGCCAGCGAGACGATCATGGCGTCGCCGACCGTGCTGCCCTCCTCCGGGCTGAAGAAGCCGATCACGGTGTGCTGCGGCACCAGCGTGGTGAAGGCGGTGTGCTTGGCGGCCTCCCGGCCCTGACCGTCCTTCGCGAGCGCGTCCACCGTGTACTGCGTGGCCAGCGCGAGCTTCCCGTCCGGCCGCCAGCTGCGCCGGTCCGCCGCGAGCCGCCCCGGCACCGGGGTGCCGTCCGCCGCCCGCACCCCGACCTCGGTGAGCGTGCCCTGCCTGACGCGTACCAGGAGCGCTCCCCGCGCGGCCACGTCCTTGGCCCCGTCCCCGGGCTCGACGCCGATGACCGCGCGCGACACCCGCGCCCCGGCCCCGGCGTCCCCCTTCCCGTCCGGCCCGCCGCCCCCGCCCGCGCCGCACCCCGCGGCGAGCACCGCACCCAGTAGCACCCCCGCACCCGCGCGCCCCGCGCGCCGCACCGCTTCTCTCACGCAACCGTCAACGACCCACCGCCGCCGGGGAAACGCGGGGCCACCCGGTCACGCCGAACGCCACCGGCCGCGCGGGGTGAGACCGGGCCGCGCGGGGGGAAGGAAGAGGGCAGGGACACGGCAGGCCGCCGGGCACGGGACGCCGGGCGACGCCACCGCCGTGCCCGAGCCGTGGGAGGACGTACGTGTCGCAGGCACGCGAATCCGGGGTGCCCGGGTGGGCGCGCGGCTTCCCGCTGCCCGCACCGCGCGGCGGTGAAGGGCGCGCCGCCGTCCCCGCGGCCCGCGGCCCCGCGGCGCCGGCCGCCGAGGTGTGGCCCGGGTCACCCGAACCGCTGGGGGCCCGCTTCCACGCCGGGCCCGACGGGCGGGCGGGCACCAACTTCGCGCTGTGGGCGGGCGGCGCCGAATCCGTCGAGGTGTGCCTCTTCGCCGCCGACGGCACCGAACGGCGCATCGCGCTGGCCGAGCTGACGCACGAGGTGTGGCACGGCTTCGTGCCCGGCGTGCTCCCCGGGCAGCGCTACGGCTTCCGGGTCGGCGGCCGCTGGGACCCGTGGACGGGGGCCCGCTGGAATCCGGCGAAGCTGCTGCTCGACCCGTACGCCCGCGCGGTGGACGGCGGCTTCCGGCTCGTCCCCGAGGTCTACGGGCACGTACGCGACTGGCCAGAGCCGGGCGCCGCCGACACCGTGCGCGACGACCGCGACTCGGCGCCCTTCGTGCCCAAGGGCGTGGTGGTCGACGAGTGGGCCGAGGCGGACGCCTGGCAGGACGACCACCGCCCCAAGACCCCGTGGTCGGACACCGTCATCTACGAGCTGCACGTACGCGGCTTCACCCGCCGCCACCCCGGCGTGCCCCCCGAACTGCGCGGCACCTACGCCGGGTTGGCGCACCCCGCGGCCCTCGCCCACCTCACCTCGCTGGGCGTGACGGCCGTCGAGCTGCTGCCCGTCCACCAGTTCGCGCACGAGGAGCACCTGGAGCGGCGGGGCCTGTCCAACTACTGGGGCTACAACTCGATCGGCTACTTCGCCCCGCACGCCGCCTACAGCGCGAGCGGCTCGGGCGGCGCGCAGGTCGGGGAGTTCAAGGCGATGGTGCGGGCGCTGCACGCGGCCGGCATCGAGGTGATCCTCGACGTCGTCTACAACCACACCGCCGAGGGCGGCCAGGGCGGGCCGACGCTGTCGCTGCGCGGCATCGACAACCGCGGCTACTACCGGCTCGGCCCCGACCCTCGCGGCTACGCCGACTACACCGGCTGCGGCAACACCCTCGCGGTGATGCAGCCGCACGTCCTGCGGCTGATCACCGACTCGCTGCGCTACTGGGTGACCGAGATGGGCGTGGACGGCTTCCGCTTCGACCTCGCGGCGGCCCTCGCCCGCTCCATGCACGACGTCGACATGCTCTCCCCCTTCCTCGCCGTCATCGCCCAGGACCCGGTGCTGCGCCGGGTCAAGCTCATCGCCGAGCCGTGGGACGTCGGCTCGGGCGGCTACCAGGTCGGCGCCTTCCCGCCGCTGTGGACGGAGTGGAACGACCGCTACCGCGACACCGTCCGGGACTTCTGGCGCGGCGCGACCGCCGACGTCCGCGACCTGGGCTACCGGCTGTCCGGCTCCAGCGACCTCTACGACTGGGGCGGCCGCCGCCCGTACGCGTCGGTCAACTTCGTGACCGCGCACGACGGTTACACGCTGCGCGACCTCGTCAGCTACCAGGAGCGGCACAACGAGGCCAACGGCGAGGACGGCCGGGACGGCTCCCCCGACAACCGCTCGTGGAACTGCGGCGCCGAGGGCGCGACGGACGACCCGGACATCCTCGCCCTGCGGCGGCGGCAGACGCGCAACCTGCTCGCGACGCTGCTGCTGTCCACCGGGGTCCCGATGCTGGTCGCGGGCGACGAGATGGGCCGCACGCAGGGCGGCAACAACAACGCCTACTGCCAGGACAACGAGACGAGCTGGGTGGACTGGTCGCTGCTCGACGACCCCGGCTGGGCGGCGCTGCGCGACCTGGCCGCGCGGCTGATCGCGCTGCGCCGCGCCCATCCCGTCCTGCGCAGCGGCGGCTTCTTCTCGGGCCTCGCGCAGGCCCCCGAAGGGCTGCGGGACGTCGCCTGGTTCGGCGCGCACGGCGGCGAACTGACCGACGAGGAGTGGCGCGCACACTCCGCCACCCTCGGCATGTACCTGTCCGGCGCGGACATCCCGCACCGCGACCCGCGCGGCGAGCCCGTCCGGGACGACAGCTTCCTCCTCGTCGTCCACGCCGGCCACCTCGCCACCTCCTTCACCCTCCCCGGCCCGCCCTGGGCCACCGCGTACGAGCCCCTGCTCGACACCGCGCTGGAGTCCCAGTCCGCGCCCCCCGACGCGCCGCCGACCCCGGCGGGCACGGCGGTGGCCATCGGCCCGCGCTCGGCGCGGCTCTACCGCGCGGCGCGGACGGGGAGTTGAGGACGGAGTCGGGCAACGGGCGCCGGAGGTGCGGTGTTTGTCCGTGCTCGCCGGGCCGCTCTGCCATAATGCCGCTCTGTCGGCGGCGCGTTCGGGGCTCAGGGGGTACGCGGCCGGTTTCCGAGACGGGAGGGCCGCTCCGCCGTGGGCGCGTTACGTGCACTGCTGATCGCCGTACCCGGCGACCTGGGCTTCACCGCCGCGGACACGGCGCGCGTCAAGGACGCACTCCTCGCCTCCGGTTACGCCGAAGCCGACGTGACGGTGCTGGACACCCCCGAACAGACCGGCCGCGCCCGCCTGTACGCGGCGCTGCGCACCTTCCTGGGCGGCCTGCGCGACGAGGACGCCGCCCTCGTCTACTACTCCGGCCACGGCGTACGCGTCGACGACGTCGACCACCTCGTCCCGTACGGCTACGACCCCGCCGCGGGCCCCGCCGAACTCGTGGCGGTGCGGCCCGACGAGCTGCTCGGCGGCCTCACCGCGCAGGCGACGCTGCTGGTGTGCCTCGACGCGTGCCGCGACGCGCTGACGTCCGACCCGGGCCAGGTCTCCCGGCCGGAGTTCACCCGGCTGCGGGAGAACGTCGTGCTGCTCTACGGCTGCCCGGCCGGCAGGCAGGCCATGGGCACCCCCGACGGCAGCTTCATGGGCCGCGCCCTCGCCGAGGCACTCAGCCCCGACACCCCGCCGCGCACGGTGGGCGAGGTCATCACGGCCGTACGGCAGCGCACCCGCGAGATCGCCGCGGACAACGGGCAGTCGGCCCGGCTCGACACGTGGTGGCTCCACGGCAGGACCGGCGCCCCGGCCGCCGCGCACGCCGAGCGGGTCGTCTGCGCGTCGGGCCCGGGTACGGGGCCCTGGGCCGAGGCGGTGCGCAACTCCACGCTGTGGGACCGCGTCGCCCCCGGCGCCACCGGCACCGGCCCGCTCGCCGACGGCCTCGGACGGCTCGTCGAGAAGGTGGCCGCGATCCGCCGCGACGCCGCCCACCCCCACAAGGCGGGCCCGGACCCCTGGGACGACCCGGACCACCCCGTCCGCGTCCTGCGCCGCCTCGACCACCTCGTCCCGCCCGCCGCCAGGGGCGGCAGCCTCAGCGCCCTGGAGGCGGTGGCCCTGCTGGCGACCCCCTTCGTCCGGGAGGCCGCGGTGGCGTGCGGCCGCCGCGCCCTGGCGCGCCTGCACCCTCCGCAGGGCCCGCGGGGCGCGACGGAGCTTGACGAGGACGGGAGTTCGGCCTCCGACCCCGGCTCCGGCTCCGGCTCCGGCGACGAGGCGCGGCGGCATCTGGCCGACGACATGGCCGACGTCCGGCGGGCCTTCGGCCAGATCGAGGCCAAGCGGCAGCGCCTGCTGGCGGCGGCCGAGGCGGCGGAGACCGCGGGAAACCAGGCGGCCGCCGCCGAGGCCCGGGACGCCGCCGTCGCCGCCGAGAGCTGGCTGCGGCACCGGCTGCTCGCCGGGTGGGACCAGCTCTGGGACCAGCTCGCCGAGCAGCTGCGCGCGCCCGGCTCGGGCAGACCCGCTCTCGCGGAACTGGACAGCCTGACCGCCGTCATGGAGCTGCTCACCGAGACCGCCGCGAAGGCCGCGGGGCTCGGCGCGCACCCCCCGGCCCACAGCCGCGACCGGCTGCGGGCCGCGCTCTTCCAGGTCGTCGCGCAGATGCGCACCCGCCCCGGCCCCGACGCGCCGAACGACGAGCTGTGGCAGACCGGACTCGCCGCCCAGCTCGGCATCTGGACGCAGCCCGCCTTCTGGCGCCCCGCGCGGCTAGCCGAACTGCTCTACGTGGCAGAACTCCTGGCCGTGGACCCGCGGTTGCTCGACGGCATCGTGGTCGACCACCTCGGGGTGCCGCACCACCGGGTGACGGCGGCGGACGTGGTCGCGCAGGTCGTCGCGTGCGACGTCCGACCGGTCGACGCCGAACACTCCGCCGACTGGGCGCTGTTCGCCGCGTGCCGCAGCGCGGCTCTGCACGTCGCGCTGGAACGCCAGGCCGACAGCGCGAGTTCGGCCGCGCGCAACATCGCCAAGGCCCAGCCGAACGAGATCCTGCTCTCCGCGCTCCCCCGGCACCTCAACACCGACGCGCTCGCACCGTCCGGCGACGGCGCGGGCACGTACGAAGCCCCGCCGCCCCGCTTCCAGCTCGCCGAGGACGGCGTCAAGCCCCTCATCATGGGCACCCAGCTCTACGGCGACCGCATGCTCGCCGTCCGCGAGCTGTACCAGAACGCCCTCGACGCCTGCCGCCGCCGCCAGGCCCGCCAGCAGTACGCCGCCCGCACGGGTGACGGCACCCGGCAGCCCGCCGAACTGGCTTCTTACACGGTGGCGTTCACCCTCGCCCGCGACCCGGCCGACGGCCGCCTCTACGTCGAATGCCACGACGACGGCATCGGCATGACGGCCGAGGAACTGCGCGACCTCTTCGCCCGCGCCGGCCGCCGCAACGAACAATCCCCGGCGCGGGTACGGGAGTTGCGGCGCTGGCGCCGGGTCGGCATCGTCCCGGAGCTGAACAGCCGCTTCGGCATCGGGGTGTTCAGCTACTTCATGCTCGCGGAGGAGATCCGCGTGACCACCCGCCCAGCGGCCAGAAGCGGCTTCGGCGCGGGTCCGCGCGGCCACCGCGTGGACGTCGTGGCCGACTCGGGCCTGATGCACATCACGCCCTGCGACGACATCGACGCGGGCACGACCGTCCGGCTGTACCTGCGGCCGGAGTTCGAGAGCGAGCCGCCGCCCTCGCTCATCCGCTTCCTGCGTGACCAGGTCTGGTGCAGCCCGGTGACCCTCACCGTCGAGCAGCAGGCGGGCGACGAGCAGGCATCGGTCCGGCAGACCGCCGGTGAACTGGCCAACGTGTCCGTCGGCCTCCTGCCCCGCCAGGACGGGCGGCGGGGTGTCTGGTGGGTCGACGGCGCAGGCAAGCGCCTCGTCGACGGCATCGTGGTGGCGGAGGACCCCGCCCCGTACGGCTACGTCATCGACCTCCGGCACCGGCACAAGCCTGTACTCAGCGCCAACCGCAACGCCCTGACGAGCTTCGACCGGGAGACCGTCCGGCGTGAACTGGCCGACGCCGCGGCCGACCTGGCCCAGTGGGAGACCCCGCCCCTGAGCTGGCTGTGGGCACTCGTCAACGACGATCCGGCCCTGGGCATGGTCGCGGTGGAGCGCCTGCTCACCGCCGACGCCGCGGTCGAGGTCCGGGGGGTGGACCCCCGGCGGTCGGGACGGCTCATGCCGTTGCGCACGGTGGGCTGCCTGCCGGTCGACAGCGAGGAGGCCCGGCGGAGACTGGCCTCCTCGTCCGACGCGGAGATCGTTCTCTTCACGCAGTGGCGGTCGGACCTGTCGAGGTCATGGCCCGCGGCGGGTGGTGGCGGGCGGCGATGGTTCCCCAAAGGCTTCCCCCGCCCCCGTGCGGTGGACGCGGTGGTCTTCCGCAACCCGGACATCGCCGAGACGATAAAGAACCTCCCCCCAGTCGTCCGGTCGGTCTCCGGGGCAATGGATCCGGAGCACTGGTCTCCAGGCCTCGCGGCACTGCGTGCCGCGGCGAACCCGGGGCTTCCCCTGCGAACCACCGTGCGCGCCTTGCGCCGTTACGCGGTCACGGGCATCGATGTTCCACCCGCAGGGGACATCCGCGCCCTCGACAAGGCGCCCAGCACACCGGAAGCCGTGGACTTGTACCGGCTCCTCCACCGGTCGGAGCACGGCACGATGCAACCGGAAGGGGCCCCGGACCCAGATCCCGGACCACTCGTCGAGAGCGCCAGCCGTTGGGGCAGAACGCTCGGCCACACGGCGGAACTGGCCGGCCGGCTCAGACTCCTGGACCCGAGGATTCCGGAGCCGCCGGATCTCGGCGAGCTGGCGGAGCACGTTCCGACGCTGTCCGAGCTGATCGTCCTGAAGGGGAGCCACGTCCCCAGCATGTCACTCCCCGCGCTGGTGACGCCGCCGATCGCCGCCTATTTCGCCGCCCTACTCGGATGCACGGCCGCGGACGTCGCGGAGACCGCCCGCCGTTACCGTCCTTTCGGCTACCGGGTGGCCGAGGGCGACTATCTGCGAGATCACCTGCATCTGGAGGATTTCGACGTCGTCAGCGCCCGCTACCACTCAGTGCTCCTGCGCATGCTTACCGGACCCGTCACCCTTCACCGGCTGATGGCCCTGGCTGCGGAGCAGACAGCCGTCGATGTCGGCACGACCCTCGCGCGCCTGCGCGTACTGGCCGACAAGGTGGGGCTGCCACTGCACCTCGACGACACGCGCCTGTCGCCGCTGCTGACGCTCAGGCCCGCCGGCTGGTTCAAGGGTCTTTTTCCTGTCGGCGACGAGCCTGTGCGGCCGTGCGGGGCCGGGACGATCCTGCGGGCGCTCGCACGAGCGGATCGGCAGGACTCCGTGGACGAGGAGGTGGCGCGGGTCGCCGCGCTCGTCACGGCAGGCCTGGCGGAGCCTGGCGCTGTGCCGGTGGTCCGCCGCTGGCTGGATCTCCCTGCGCAGAAGCGCCCCACCCTCCTCTTCCGGACCAACTGGTTCCTGAGCGACCAGGTGGGTGGAATCAAGACCTTCGACACGAGCCCCGGCCGTGAGCCGGATCCGGTCCACCTCTTCTGTGCGGCCGCGCAGAGCCAGGTCGACCTCGGCACGGCCGCCGACCTGATGCGCGCCGAGGCCGAACCGTTCAGCCTCGGCATCCCGGACGTCCCGCCCGAGTGTCGCGCCCTGCGCCCGGACTACAACATCCTCGAGGTGTTGTGCACCCGGGACGGCAACGCCTGGCGCCCCGCCGTGTCCCTGCGGGCCCTCCTCGGCTACGCCAAGGCCTCCCGCGTCGACCTCCCCACCGCAGCCGCGCGGCTGCGGGCATACGAGCCGCTCGGCGCCCCTGCCATCTCGGGTCCCGCGGTGGGCTCAGTGCCCGTATGGCCGGAAGGCGATCCCGAAGTCGAGCGGCTACTCCGCTACCCCCCGCTGCGCGTAGGCGTCCTCACCCCCCTCACCCTCGTCATCACCGCCGTCCGGCTCGACCTCGGCCTCCGCGCGACGTACCGCGCCCTCGCGCCCTACGGCCCCTACGGCCTGGACATGAGCAACTGCCCCGAGCCCGCCGACGACGCGTACGCGGCGGACTGGCGGGACGTCATCCTGCTCACCCGCAAGCTCACCGGCGCGGAGCCCGCGCTCGGCGGCGAGGTCACCGTGGACCACATCGAACTCGCCGCCGAGGAGACCGAGTTGACGCCCGCCGAGGTACGGGAACGGCTCGCGTACTTCGCGCCGCTCTTCGGGCTGACCCTCCCGGCGGAGGCCGCCGAGACTGCAGAAGCCGCCGACTCCGCTCCCGCCCCGGAGGTGACCGCGCATGCCGGACCATGAGGACACCGACTTCCACGAGCAGGAGGTGGTGCCGCCCGGCGACCTCGCCTGGCACACCGACCCCGCCGGGATCCTGGTCGCCACCGGTACGTGCCCCGTCTGCCACGCCGCGACGAGCCTGCCGCTCGTCACCGTCGTGCCCGGCACCGTGGCGAAGGGGCTGCCGTGGCGGCAGGCCGAGCCGGAGGAGCCCAGGGAGCGGACGATGGACTGCCAGTGCCCGCGGACGCACCCGCGCAACACGGACGAATTCCCCGGCTGCGGGGCCTGGTGGACGGTCCGCACACCGTCCCCGTCCGCGGGGACGCCCTGATGCCGCCGGGGAACCGCGCGGCGCGGCTGCGGGCGCAGGCGCGCGTGCAGGACATGCTCCAGTCGCAACTGGAGGTCGCCCGCGCGCAGGCCGAGGGCTGGCGCAACTTCCTCGCCACCGCGACCGCGCTGCTCGCAGCCGTGCTGGTGCTCAAGGGCCGGGAGAACGTCGCCGACCTGCCGGCGGACTTCCGGTACGCGGTCGTGGCGTGCACCGCCTGCGGCCTGCTGGCGCTGCTGGCCTCCGCGTTCGCGGTGGCGTCGGCCGCCCACGGCACGCCGGGGCAGGCGCTGGTGTACGCGGACGGTGCGGCGCTGCTGCGCTGGGAGTCGGCGGAGGTGCGGCGGATCGGGCGGCTGGTCGCCCGGGCCCGGCTGCTCGCGGTCGCGGGCGTCCTGGCGACGGCGGCCGCGGTGCTGCTGACGTGGACCGCCCCCACGTCGGACGCGGCGCCCGCCCTGGTCACCGTCCACACGCCGGACGGCGCGGTGTGCGGCGAACTGGTCGGGACCGACCGCACGGGCGTGACGGTACGGGTCCAGGGCCGCGGCCCGGACGGCAAGGACACGCTGCGCAGGCTGGAATGGGGCGCCGGGGCCCTGAGCGCGTCCCCGGCGGAGAGCTGCTGAGCGTCCGCCCGCCGCGAGACCGTACGGCCGACCCGCCCCCGCACACGTCACACCGACCCCCGCAGCAGCACGCCGACCCCGCCACCCCGCACGTCACACCCGACCACCCACCGCCCCCCACACCAGCCCGCCCGCTCCCGCCCCGCCCCGCTGACCTGCTCGACCCCCACGGCAGCGGCGCCCGCGGCCGCCCCGTCCGGAGGACGGAATTGGCTGGACTCCCGCAATGGTCCAGTCCACTATGAGCCCAGTGACGTCCTCCGCACCGCACACCCCCGCTGCCGCCGGACCAGGCGCGCGCCTGGCGCCGCAGGGTCCTGAGGGACTCGGCAACTCGCTCTGGTCGATCAACTTCCGGCTCTACTTCACCGCCCGTTCCGTCGCCATGCTCGGCGACACGATGCTTCCCGTCGCGCTGTCCGCGGGGCTGCTGTCGTACGGCTACTCGGCCGGCGACATCGGCCTGGTGATGGCCGCGACCACCGCCTGCTTCGCGGGCTTCGTGATATTCGGCGGCGTCATCGCCGACCGCTTCGACGCGCGCCGCATGATGATCGGCGCGGACCTGGCGCGGGTGTGCACGCAGTCCACCGCGGCCGTGCTCTTCCTCACCCACAGCGTGCGGCTGTGGGAGGTGGTGCTGATCGGGGTCGTCAACGGCACGTGCGCGGCGGTCTTCCAGCCCGGGGTGGCCAGCACGGTGGTGCGGGTGGCGCGGGATGTGCAGGGGGCGAACGCGGTGACCCGGGCCGCGGAGTCGGGGGCGAGCCTGGCGGGGCCCGCGCTGGCCGGTGTGCTGGTCGGCTTCACCTCGGCGGGCGCGGTCTTCGCGGTACACGCGACGACGTATCTGACCAGCGCGCTGTGCCTGCTGGCACTGCGGCTTCCGGCGGCGGGCACGCGGGCCCGCGACGGCGGCGGGAAAGCGGCGCCGGGCGCTTTCCGTGCCGATCTGGCGGAGGGCTGGCGGGAGTTCCGGGCGCGGACGTGGATGTGGTCGGTGATCCTGGTCTGGACGGTCTACACGATGTGCGTCATGGGCCCGTTCATCCCGCTGGCCGCGGGCCAGATCATCCCCGAGCACGGCGCGGGCGCGTACGGCCTGATGAACTCCGCGCTGGGGGCGGGCACCGCGGTAGGGGCGCTGACGGCGATGCGGCTGCGGGCCGACCGGCCGCTGCGCGCGGGCACCTTCGGGATCTTCGCCTTCGCCCTGATGCCCACCGCGGTGGGCCTGGACCTGCCGATGCCATGGCTGTGCTGCGGTGTGTTCGCCGCCGGGATCGGCGGCGCCTTCTGGGCGGTCAACTGGGCGACCAGCGTGCAGACGCAGGTCCCGAACGAGATCCTCAACCGCATCCACGCCTACGAGGTCGCCGGTTCGGTGGCGATGCTCCCGGTCGGCCAGGCGCTCGCGGGCCCGGCCGCCTCCGCCCTCGGCGCCCGGCACGTCCTTCAGGCGGGCGGAGTGGTGGCCGTCTGCGTCGCCGTCACGCTGCTGTGCATCCCCGCCGTACGCGGCCTGCGCCGCGCCCGCTGACCGTACGGCCCGGACGCGAGGGCCGAATCCCGCCAGCTTCCAGGACCTGCGCCGACCAGCATGATCGGCATGGACACCAACGAATTCGGCGGCAGGACCGCCCTCGTCACCGGCGGTTCGCGCGGCATCGGCGCGGCGGTCGCGCGGCGGCTCGCGCAGGGCGGCGCGGACGTCGCGATCACCTACGAGAAGGACAAGGACAGCGCGGAGGCCGTCGCGGCGGAAGTGCGCGCCCTCGGGCGGCGGGCGCTGGCGCTGCGCGCGGACAGCGGGGACGCGGCCGAGACGGAGGCCGCGGTCGACCGGGTCGCGGAGCAGTGGGGGCGGCTGGACGTCCTGGTGTGCAACGCCGGGGTGTACGTCACCGGTGCGGTGACCGACCTGGGCGCCGCGGAGTTCGACCGCGCGGTCGCGGTCAACGTCCGCGGGCCCTACCTGGCGGCGCGCGCCGCGGCCCGGCACATGCGTCCGGGCAGCCGCATCATCTCGCTGGGCAGCAACGTCGCCGAGCGCACGCCCTTCCCGGGCCTGGCCCTCTACGCCCTGACCAAGAGCGCGCTGGCCGGCATGACCAAGGGCCTGGCCCGCGACCTGGGCCCGCTCGGCATCACCGTCAACCTGCTGCACCCCGGCCCCACCGACACCGACGCCAACCCGGCGGACGGCCCCTTCGCCGACACCGTACGCGGCCTGACCGCGCTCGGCCGCTACGCCGAACCGGCGGAGATCGCCGCGGTCGTGGCCCACCTGGCGTCGGACGCGGCCTCGTACGTCACCGGCGCGACCGTGCACGCCGACGGCGGCTTCACCGTCTGAGCCGCGCGCCCCGCGACCCCCCTGTCCGGCGGAAAACCATGTGATGCGGGGCAGGGGGGACCGTAGTGTCAGGGGTGATGTCTGCCACCGGCCCTGACTCCGCGCCCGCCGTCCGCCCGCGGTCCTCGGTCCGCTCGCTGCTGCGGCTGTGGCCGTACGTGCGGCCGGTGCGGCTGCGGCTGTCGGTGTCGGCGGTCGTCGGGGTGGCCGCCTCGTGCATGTCGCTGCTGATCCCGCTGGTGCTCAAGTGGCTGGTGGACGGGCCGGTCAAGGACCGCGACCCGTCCGGGGTGTGGCTGGGCGGCGGGGTGCTGCTGGCCCTCGGCGTCGCGGAGGCGGGGCTGTTCGGGGTGCGGCGGTGGCTGGTGGCGCGGCCGCTCGCGGGCGTCGAAGCGGCGATGCGGGCGGATCTCTACCGGCGGCTCCAGCGGCTGCCGGTCGCCTTCCACGACCGCTGGGCGTCCGGGCAGCTGCTCTCCCGCGCGACGACCGACCTGCAGATCCTGCGGATGTTCCTGGCCTTCCCGCTGGTCTTCCTGTTCGTCAACGCCGCCACGCTGCTGATCGGCATCGCGGTGCTGCTCACCCAGTCCCCGCTGCTCACCCTCGTGGTGCTCGGGCCCGCGGTGCCGCTCATGGTGCTGTCCACGCGCTTCGAGCGGAAGTACGCGCTCGCCGCCCGGCGCGCCCAGGACCAGGCCGGCGACCTGGCCACCCTCGTCGAGGAGTCGGTGCTCGGCATCCGCATCATCAAGGCCTTCGGACGGCACCGCACCCAGGCGCGGGCCTACCACTCCCGGGCCCGGGAGCTGCGGACCACCGAGCTGCGCAAGGCCGACCTGCTGTCGGACCTGTGGGCGCTCATCATGACGCTGCCGGAGCTGTCCATCGGGGTGGCGCTGCTCATCGGGGTGCTCCAGGTCTCCGACGGCAAACTGTCGGCGGGCACCCTCGTCGCCTTCCTGTCCACCGCGCTCGCGCTGCGCTGGCCGGTGGACTCGATCGGCTTCCTGCTCGCCATGAGCAACGAGGCCGCGACCGCCGCGGACCGCTACTTCGAGCCCATGGACACCCCGGGGGCGGAGTCCGTCCACGAGGACACCGCGGCCGCGCCCCCCGGACGCGAGGGCGACGGCCTGCGTCTCGAAGGCGTCGCCTTCCGCTACCCGGACGCGCCCGCCGGGAGCGAGCCGCTGCTCGCGGGCGTCGACCTGCACGTCCCGGCGGGCCGGACGACGGCCCTGGTCGGCGCGACCGGCAGCGGCAAGACGACGCTGACCGCGCTCGTACCGCGGCTGCACGAGCCGACCGCCGGGCGGATCACGCTGGACGGCGCGGACACCGCGCTGCTGCCCGTCTCCCGGTTGCGCGCGCTCGTCGCGGTGGCCTTCGAGGAGCCCACCCTCTTCTCCGCGACCGTACGGGAGAACGTGGCGATGGGCGCGGGCCCCGGGGGCGCGGACGACAAGGAGGTACTGCGCGCGCTGGAGGTCGCGCAGTGCGGCTTCGTGCACGACCTGCCGCAAGGGCTGGACACGCAGGTCGGCGAGCAGGGGCTGAGCTTGTCGGGCGGCCAGCGGCAGCGGCTCGCGCTGGCCCGCGCGGTCGTGGGGCGGCCGCGGTTCCTGATCCTGGACGACCCGCTCTCCGCGCTGGACGTGCACACCGAGGCGCTGGTCGAGGCGGCGCTGCGGGAGGTGCTGCGGGAGACGACCGCGCTGGTCGTCGCGCACCGCCCGTCGACCGTCCAGCTCGCCGACCAGGTCGCGCTGCTGTCCGGCGGCCGGATCACCGCGGTCGGCACCCACGCCGAACTGCTGCGCTCCAGCGCCGAATACCGTCATCTGATGTCCGGCCTGGAATCCGGGCCGCCCGGGGAGGACGCGCCCGGGCCCGCACCCACGTCCGCGCCGGAGCCCGCCGCCCTGGAGAGGAGCGACGCCCGATGACGTCCGCCACCGAGCAGCAGCTCGGCGAGCCGGAGCGGACCGGCCCGCCCGCCCCCGCCGCCCCCGGGCAGGCGCCCCCGGAGCCCGACGCCTTCGACCGGGACGTGCTGCCCGCGCCGCGCGACGCCCAGTCGGTGCTGCTGCGTTCGCTGCTGCGCCCGCACCACCGGCGGCTGTGGCTGACCACCGTGCTGCTGCTGGTGCAGCAGGCGGCGGTGCAGGCCGGGCCGCTGCTCGTGGCGTACGCCATCGACCACGCCATCCCGCAGGTGCGCGACGGGCGGCACGGCGCGCTGGTCGCGGTCGCCGCGGCCTATCTGGGCTGCGGGCTCGCGGCCGGGCTGCTGCAGCGGGCGTTCATCCGGATCGCCGCGCTGATCAGCCAGGACGTACTGATCGAGCTGCGCGCCCGGATGTTCCGGCACGCCCAGACACTGAGCCTGGACTTCCACGAGCGCTACACCTCCGGCCGGCTCATCTCGCGCGCCACCTCCGACGTCGAGTCGATCCGCGAGCTGCTGACCGACGGTCTGGAGGAGCTCATCGGGGTGGTCCTGAGCTGCGTGTACATCTCGGTGCTGCTGATCGTGCTGGACTGGCGCCTCGGCCTGGTCACGCTCGCGTCGTACGTGCCGCTGTACGTCGCGGTGCGGATCTTCCAGCGCCGCTCGATGGTCGCGTACCGCAGGCGCTCGACGGCCGTCGCGGCGGTCATCGTCAAGTTCACCGAGACGATGAACGGCATCCGCCCGGTCAAGTCCTTCCGCCGCGAGGTGCCCAACGACACGGCTTTCGACGAGCTGAACCACCGGCACTACCGGGCCAACGGCGACGCGATCCTGGAGATGGCCCGCCTCGTCGTCGGCTCCCGGCTGATCGCCAACGCCACCGTCGCGGGCATCGTGGTGTGGGGCGCCTACCGGGTCGCCGGCGGCGGGATGGCGCTCGGCGTGCTCGCGGCCTTCACGCTCTACCTGCGGCGGCTGTACGACCCGATCGACCGGCTGGGGATGTTCCTCAACTCCTACCAGTCCGCGGCCGCGTCGCTGGAGAAGATCGCCGGGCTGCTCGCGCAGGCGCCGACCGTCCCCGAGCCGGAGCGGCCGGCGCCGCTGCCGCCGGCCGCGCACGGCCGCCCGGGGCGCGAGGTGGTCTTCGACCGGGTGCGGTTCAGCTACCGCACGGGCGGCGAGGTGCTGCCGGAGTTCAACCTGCGGCTGCCGGCGGGCCAGCTGGTCGCGGTGGTCGGCGCGACCGGCGCGGGCAAGTCGACGCTGGCCAAGCTGCTGGCCCGGTTCTACGACCCGGCGGGCGGGCAGGTGCTGCTGGACGGCACGGGGCTCGCCGACCTGTCGCTCACCGACCTGCGGCGCGCGGTGGTGATGGTGACGCAGGAGGCCTTCCTGTTCTCCGGCACGGTCGCCGAGAACATCTCCATCGGCCGGCCCGACGCGACCCGCGCAGAGGTCGAGGCGGCGGCCCGCGCGATCGGGGCGCACGACTTCATCGCGGCCCTCCCGGACGGCTACGACACCGACGTCCGCAAGCGCGGCGGCCGGATCTCCGCCGGCCAGCGCCAGCTCGTCGCCTTCGCGCGGGCCCTGCTGGCCGACCCGGGGGTGCTCATCCTGGACGAGGCGACCTCGTCCCTGGACATCCCCGGCGAGCGGGCCGTCCAGCACGCGATGCGCACGGTGCTGGCCGGCCGTACGGCGCTGGTCATCGCCCACCGGCTGTCCACGGTCGAGATCGCCGACCGCGTCCTGGTGATGAGCGCCGGCCGGATCGTCGAGGACGGCCCGCCGGCGGACCTGATCGCCGCGGACGGCCACTACGCCGGCCTCAACGCCGCCTGGCGCGACGGCCTGACCTGACCCGCGCTCCCGGGCCCGGGGGCCGTATCCCGCCACGGGCAACGTCAACCCCGCGACCGGCCCCGCGGCCCACGCCGGGAGCCGCCCCCGGGCGACAGCCGAGCCGCCCGCGCCGGAGGCGACCCTCATCCGGTGGCGGTCGCCGCCGCTCCCGGCGCGGTCGCCTGCGGGCCGGGCCCGTCGGCGGTGCGGGTCAGGGGGCCGCTGCGCAGCAGCACCGCGCCGGCGAGCGCGCCGAAGGCGAACAGCCCGGCGCACCACCAGAAGACGGTGGTGTAGCCGTGGATCGCCGCGAGCCGCAGGACGTGCGCGCTGGGCTTGCCGTGCGCGTGTGCGGCGACGTAGTCCGCGCCCGCGCCCGCCGCGATGGTGTTGAGCAGCGCCGTGCCGATCGAACCGCCGAGCTGCTGCCCGGTGTTGATACTCGCCGACGCGACCCCGGCGTCCTGCGGGCCGACCCCGAAGGTGCCGGTGGCGGCGACCATGCCGAAGATGAGGCCGCTGCCCGCGCCGATGACGAGCAGCGGGCCGAACAGCGTGCCCCAGTAGCCGGAGTGCTCGCCGACGCGGGTCAGCCAGGCCATGGCGGCCGCGTCGAGCAGCATGCCGGTGAAGACCATCGGCCGGGGGCCGACCCGCGGCAGCAGCCGGGTGTTGCCGAGGACCGCGAAGACGCCGCTGAGCAGCACCATCGGCAGCAGGGCGACACCGGAGCGGATCGCCTGGTAGCCCAGCATCACCTGCATGTAGAAGATGAGGAAGAGGAAGACGCCGAAGGTCGCGGCGCCCAGCACCAGCACGGTCAGATACGCGCCGCCGCGGTTGCGGTCCAGGACGACGCGCGGCGGCAGCAGCGGGTGGGCGGTGCGCGCCTGGAGGACGCCGAAGGCCACCAGCAGCGCGGCCCCCGCGGCCAGGAAGGCCACCGTCACGGCGCTGCCCCAGCTGTGCGAACCGGCGTGCGCGAAGCCGTAGACCAGGCAGAACATCCCGCTGGAGACGGTCAGCACGCCGGGCACGTCCAGCCGCCCGCCGGGCGCCCGCTGCTGCCTGCCGACGAGCGTGACGGCGCCGAAGGCCGCGGCGACGGCGAAGACCACGTTGACGTACATGCACCAGCGCCAGGACAGGTACGTGGTGAGCGCCCCGCCGAGCAGCAGGCCGAGGCCGCTGCCGGCGGCCGCGACCGCGCCGAAGACGCCGAATGCCCTGGCCCTTTCGCGCGGGTCCTTGAAGGTGGTGGTCAGCAGCGACAGCGCGGACGGCGCGAGCAGCGCGCCGAAGACGCCCTGGCAGGCGCGGGCGGTCACCAGCATCGGGAAGCTGACCGCGGCGCCGCCCACCGCCGAGGCGGCGGCGAAGCCGAGGAGGCCGGTCAGGAAGGTGGTCTTGCGGCCGGCCAGGTCGGCGAGGCGCCCGCAGAAGAGCAGCAGGCTGCCGAAGGACAGCGCGTACGCCGTCACGACCCACTGCCGGTCGGCGGCGCCGAAGCCGAGCGCGCGCTGCGCGGAGGGCAGCGCGAGGTTCATCACCGTCAGGTCGAGGACGACCATGAACTGCGCGATGGCGATGACGCCGAGAACCAGCCAGCGCCGCGGGTCGGCGGGCTCGCTCCCGGCCGTTTTCGGGACCGGCCCGGCCCCGGGGGTTGCGTCGTGCACTGCCACGGCCGTCTCCTTTTCGCATCAGGCACTTGTCGGACACGTCGTCAGGCCGGGTGCGCCGCCCGGAAGGGTCCGCCCGGCGCCCCGACGCCCACAGGACGTCGCTGGTCGGGGGGCTGTGACAGCGCGCGTCTGTGACGAGCGACACCGCCCGCGGCTGTCACGAACCGGCCGCGGCGGTCGTCTTGTGCGCGAGGACCGGCGCGCGGTGACCGGCCGCGCGGCACACGGGGAGGAGCCGGCAGTGGGCAAGGCGAGCGACGAGGCGGAGGCGGGGACGGGGTCGGGAACGGGGCCTGCGGAAAGCGGCAGCGCGGGCGGCGCCGGGGAGATCGTCCGCGGGGACGGGGTCGACTCGGCCACCGAGGCCTTCGTGGCCCACCGCAACCTGCTCTTCACCGTCGCCTACGAGATGCTCGGCTCGGCCGCCGACGCCGAGGACGTGCTCCAGGAGACATGGCTGCGCTGGGTCGGGGTCGACACCTCGACCGTCCGCGAGGTGCGCGCGTACCTGGTGCGGATCACCACCCGGCAGGCGCTGGACCGGCTGCGCGCGCTCGGCCGCCGCAAGGAGTCCTACGTCGGCCCGTGGCTGCCCGAACCCCTGCTCACCGCGCCGGACGCGGCCCAGGACATCGAGCTGGCCGAGAACGTCTCGATGGCGATGCTGCTGGTGCTGGAGACGCTCAACCCGACCGAGCGGGCGGTCTTCGTCCTGCGCGAGGTCTTCGACCTGGATTACGACGAGATCGCCGAGGCCGTCGAGAAGACCCCGGCGACCGTGCGGCAGATCGCGCACCGGGCCCGCGGGCACGTGGCCGCGCGCCGGCCGCGCGGCAGCGTCTCAGCGGCCGAGACGCGGGCGGTGCTGGACGCCTTCCAGGAGGCGGTGGAGAACGGCGACCTGCAACGGCTGCTGGATCTGCTCGCGCCCGGCGTGGTGGCGCTGAGCGACGGCGGCGGGGTGGTGCACGCCCTGGTCCGCCCGGTCGTCGGCGCCCCCAAGGTGGCGCGGCTGCTGGCCAACGGGTGGTACCGGCGGCAGGGCGCGCGCACCTTCGAGCCGGTCGAGGTCAACGGCAGCCCCGCGCTGCTGGTGCGGTTCGACGGGGCGCTGGACGCGGTGATGGCGGTGCGCATCGACAGCGGCCTGATTTCCGGCCTCTACAGCGTGCGCAATCCGGAGAAGCTCTCCCGGGTCGGGCAGCAGACGGCCGTCAGCCGGCACTCGTAGGCCCGGTACGGGCGCGCCCGGTCCGCCCGGAAAGTCCCCGTAGGTCGCCTGCTCGGCGCGCCGGTACGGCCGCCGAGTTCTCGGGCGTGCAACACCGCGGCAACACGCGTCCGCTATACGGATCCCGCACTCCGTTCACCGGACGTTTTTCGGCCAAGTTGGCACCATGGGACTGACATGAACAGGTAAAGAGTGCCACTCTGTGCCCCGTTCCGCAGCACATCCACAGCTCTATCCGGGCGGATCACCAACCCCTCCCGCCCGGCCTGTCACCGGCCGTCACCCGCGGCCGCCGCAGAAGGAGTGACGAGTGGCACGATCCCCCCGAACACGCCGGACGGCCGTCGCCGCCGGTGTGCTGGTCGCCGGCGCGGCCATGCTCGCCGTGACCCTCCCGGCCGGAACGGCTGCGGCGGACCCCGCCGCGCAGTCCGGCCAGGCCGCCGGCACCCACGCCCAGCCCCAGGCGGGCGCGCTGCCCGCCGCGCTGAGCCCCGCCCAGCAGGCCGCCCTGGTGTCCCACGCCCAGGCCGGCGCGGCCGCGACCGCGTCGTCCCTGCACCTCGGCGCCCAGGAGAAACTGGTCGTCAAGTCCGTGGTCCAGGACGCCGACGGCAGCACCCACACCCGCTACGAGCGCACCTACCAGGGCCTGCCCGTGCTCGGCGGCGACCTCGTGGTGCACACCAGCGCGCTCGGTGCGACCACCGGCGTCGACAAGGCCACCGGCGCGGCCATCACCGTGCCGTCCACCGCCGCGGGCATCGGCGCCGCCCAGGTGAAGGCCGACGCCCTGTCGCGTATGAAGGCCGTCCACAACGACTCCGCCGTGGTCGACTCGACCCGCAAGGTCGTGTGGGCCGCGTCCGGCACCCCCGTGCTCGCGTGGGAGACCGTGCTCGGCGGCTTCCAGGACGACGGCACGCCCAGCCAGCTGCACGTGGTCACGGACGCGAACTCCGGCAAGCAGCTCTTCCAGTACCAGGGCGTCGAGACCGGTGTCGGCAACAGCGAGTACAGCGGCAAGGTGAACATCACCACGACGCTGTCCGGCAGCACCTACCAGCTGACCGACAACACCCGCGGCGGCCACAAGACGTACAACCTCAACCACGCCACGTCCGGCACCGGCACGCTGTTCACCGACGCCGACGACACGTGGGGCGACGGGGTCGGCACCACCGCCCAGACCGCGGGCGTCGACGCGGCCTACGGCGCCCAGGAGACCTGGGACTTCTACAAGAACACCTTCGGGCGCAACGGCATCGCCGACGACGGCAGGGCCGCCTACTCCCGTACGCACTACGGCAACTCGTACGTCAACGCCTTCTGGGACGACTCCTGCTTCTGCATGACGTACGGCGACGGCAGCGGCAACGCGCACCCGCTGACCGCGCTGGACGTCGCGGGCCACGAGATGAGCCACGGCGTCACCTCCAACAGCGCGGGCCTGAACTACTCCGGCGAGTCCGGCGGCCTGAACGAGGCGACGTCCGACATCTTCGGCACCGGTGTGGAGTTCTACGCGAACAACACCAGCGACCCGGGCGACTACCTCATCGGCGAGAAGATCGACATCAACGGTGACGGCAGCCCGCTGCGCTACATGGACAAGCCCAGCAAGGACGGCGGCTCGAAGGACTACTGGTCCTCCAGCCTCGGCGGCCTGGACGTCCACTACTCCTCCGGCCCGGCCAACCACTTCTTCTACCTGCTGTCCGAGGGCAGCGGCGCCAAGGTGATCGGCGGGGTCAGCTACAACAGCCCGACCTACGACGGCCTGTCGGTGCCGGGCATCGGCCGGGACAACGCGCTCAAGCTCTGGTACAAGTCGCTGACCGAGCGCTTCACCTCCACGACCAACTACGCGGCGGCGCGCACCCAGTCGCTCCAGGCCGCGGCCGACCTGTGGGGCCAGGGCAGCGCCACGTACAACACGGTCGCCAACACCTGGGCGGCGATCGGCGTCGGCAGCCGGGTGTCCAACCCGACCGGTGTGACGGTCACCAACCCCGGTAACCAGTCCACCAAGGTGAGCACCGCGGCGAGCCTGCAGATCCAGGCCAGCTCGACGACCTCGGGCGCCCTGACCTACAGCGCGACCGGCCTGCCCCCGGGCCTGAGCATCAACGCCTCCACCGGCCTGATCTCCGGCACCACGGGCAGCAGCTCCGGCACCTACGCCGTGACGGTGACGGTCAAGGACTCGGCGAACGCCACCGGCACCGCGTCCTTCAGCTGGGCGGTCACCAGCACCAGCGGCGGCTGCACCGCGGGCCAACTGCTGACCAACCCCGGCTTCGAGAGCGGCACCAGCGGCTGGACGTCCTCCTCCGGCGTCATCGACAGCAGCACCGGCGCCCCGGCCCACTCCGGCTCCTACAAGGCCTGGTTCGACGGCTACGGCAGCACGCACACCGACACGCTCTCCCAGTCGGTCACCATCCCGGCGAGCTGCACCAGCGCCAGCCTGACGTTCTACCTGTACATCTCCTCCGACGAGGGCACGGGCACGGCGTACGACAAGTTCACCGTCGCCGCCGGCAGCACCACCGTGGCCAGCTACAGCAACGTCAACCAGGGCACCGGCTACGTCCAGCGGACGGTCAGCCTCACCCCGTACATCGGCTCGACCTTCACCCTGAAGTTCACCGGCACCGAGGACGTCACCCTGGCGACCTCCTTCCTGCTCGACGACACCGCCGTCAACGCGAGCTGACGCGGGAGCACCACCCGTTCGGCGGTACGCGCCCGGGCCGGTCCGCACAGGCCGGCCCGGGTGCGTTTTCTGTTTTTGCCGGTTTTCTCCGGTGTGGGGTGATCGGCTCCGGTCGCCTCGGTCCGTACAGTGCGGATCTGAAAGTGCCCCACATGTAGGAGATGCAATATGGCTACCGGAACCGTGAAGTGGTTCAACTCGGAAAAGGGCTTCGGCTTCATCGAGCAGGACGGCGGCGGCTCCGACGTCTTCGCCCACTACTCGAACATCCAGTCGACCGGCTTCCGCGAGCTGATCGAGGGCCAGAAGGTGTCCTTCGACGTCACGCAGGGCCAGAAGGGCCCGCAGGCCGAGAACATCAAGACCCTCCAGGCGTAAGCCCCTCCAGGTGTTCCCAGGGACGCGGACTCCCGCGCCCCTGGGGCCCGGGCCGGCGCGCCTAACGCAGGAACTCCCGCGCGCCGCGCAGTTCCGTGCGCAGGGACAGTCGGGTCGTTCGGCAGTCGAGGCGTACGTCGAGGGCTCCGGGCACGGTGCTCTCCGCCCTGAGGGCCCTCGGCAGGCGGGAGGCGTCCAGACCGTCGCGCCCGGCGATGAGGACGCCGAGTTCATGGCGACTCAGCGCATCGGCCCCCGCCAGATGGCGCACACCTGCCGCGCCGCCCGCCGCCAGCTCCAAGAGCGCGGCGGCCAGGTCCGTCACATGGACCGGGCAGCGGATGTCGTCGGTGAAGAGGGCACCCTCGCGGGCACCGGAGGCGAGATCGTGCACGAGGTGTTCGTGCCGGGAACGCCCGTGGCCGATGATCAGCGAGGTGCGGGCGACCACGGCCCGCGGATTCACCGCGAGAACCCCGGTCTCCGCTGCTGCTTTGGCCGCGCCGTACGGGGTGGTGGGATCGGGCCGAGCGGACTCGTCGTAATGGACCGCGGCGCCGGAGAACACGGCGTCGCTGGACACCTGAACCATGCGCGCCCCGCGTTCCGCGGCCAGCATCGCGAGATGGACGGGACCCGCTGCCGTGACCTCCCAGTCCGCCCCGCCGCTCGCCGCGTTGATGACGACATGCGGATCGACCTCCGCCAGGAGGGCGCCCAGGCGTCCCGTGTCCCGCAGATCAAGGGCATGCCACCCGCCCCGGGAGGTCGGCCCCCGGTCGCGTACGTCGCGGCCGTGGCCTGCCCGGCCGCTCGCGCCTGCCGGACCAGCTCGGTCCCCAGGAAGCCGCTGCCGCCGATGACCAGGATTGTCACGAACGACAACGGTAGACCGCCCTCGTCCGCCGTGCGGTAGCACAAGCCTTCTCGTCGCAAGGACGGCCTACCGGGGAAGAGCGCGCTGCTTTCCAGGGCGGCCGAGCTGGTGAACAGCCCAGTTCGCCGATCGCCAGGGCTCGGGGTCGAGAGTGGTGCGGCAGTCGACCAGCAGGGGGTTGGCCGGGCGGTCCGCCAGCGCGTGGGGGTCAGCCTGTCGGTACTCGGGCCACTCGGTGGCCAGGACGACGAGGTCGGCGCCGTCGAGGGAGGCGGCCAGGTCGGCGGTGTACTCCAGCTCCGGGTTTCGGATCATGGCCGTGGAAACGGCCTGCGGGTCGTGGACGGTGACGACGCCGCCGGCCTGCTGGAGGGCCTGGGCGAGTGCGAGAGCCGGGCTCTCCCTGACGTCATTGGTGCCAGGCTTGAACGCGGCGCCCCACACGGTGATCCGGGAGCCCTTGATAGGGCGGTCGCCCAGGGCGCGGGTGATGAGGCCGAGGGCAACGGTGGTGCGGTTCTCGTTGATCTCCTCGGCGGCCCGCAGAAGGGCCGCGGCCCGGTCGGCTCCGAGCTGCCGCGCGGATGCGGTGAAGGCGCGGACGTCCTTGGGGAGGCAGCCGCCTCCGTATCCGATGCCGGGCCGCATGCCCCCGGCGCCGATGCGGGGATCGATTCCCAGGATGTCCACGATCTGGGAGACGTCCCCGCCCGCGGCCTCGCACATGTCGGCGACTGCGTTGATGTAGCTGATCTTGAGGCCGAGGAAGGTGTTGGCGGCGCCCTTGGCCAGCTCGGCGGTCTGGGGGTCGGTGACGAAGATCGGCACGCCCGCGTCGATGATCCCGGCGTACACCGCGCGGATCGCCTTCTCGCCCTCCGCGGTGGAGACACCGGCGATGAGCCGGTCCGGGCGGAGAGTGTCTTCGACCGCGTGGCCTTCGCGCAGGAACTCGGGGTTCCAGACGACGTCAACCCGGTCGCCCGCGGGGGCCAGGCGCTGGGCGAGTTCAATGACCTTACGAGTGGTGCCGACGGTGACGGTGGACTTCCCGACGATCGTGCAGGCCCGGTCGAGGTGGGGAGCAAGTTGCCGGACCGCGCCGAATACCTGGACGGTGTCGTACGAGCGGCCGTCCGCGTCGATGGGGGTGCCGACGCCGATGAAGTGCAGTTCAGCGAAGTCGGCGGCCTCGCGGATGTCGGTGGTGAAGCGCAGGGCCCCGCTCGCGGTGTGGCGGGCGAGCAGTTCCGGCAGCCCGATCTCGTAGATGGGGCACTCGCCGGCGTTGAGTCGATCGACCTTGGCCTGGTCGACATCCACGCCCAGCACCTCGTGGCCCAGCTCGGCCATTGCGGCAGCGTGCGGGATACCGAGGTGTCCACAGCCGATCACGGAAACACGCATTGCAGGTCGTCCTTGTCCGGTCGGGGGCACACCGAAGCTGGTGTGCCCCCGACGCTATCGGTGCGCGAGTTGGCCCAAATGGCTTTGCCCGCTGGTTCGTCGGGGTGTTCGAGCGGGTTAAGCGGGTGCGTCCGGGCGCGGGAAAGGGAGGGCGCCCGAAGGTTCAGCTCACGTCCTCCAAGGCACCGTGCAAGGCGCCGCCCAGGAACTCGATGTCGTCGTCTATCGACGTCAGCGGGGGTGTCCACGTGCAGGCCGATCCGGCGGCCCGTGCTGGAGTCTTCGGTCGTGGTGGCCCAGTTGCCAGGGCTGGCCGTGCAGCCGAGGAGTTCGGTGGGCCAGCGCCCGTTGAGGGGGTCGAGGCGGGCCGCGGCTTCGAGGCGACCCTCGAGATCGTCGGGGTCGAGGTCTGGCAGCGGGCGGCGTACGAGTTCGATCCGGACGCTGGCCGGCATCGAGCCATCGGCACGATGGTGCTCGGCGTCGGCGGCGGTGAGAGTTGTCCAGTTCTCGTCCGGGACAATGGCGGCGTCGTCGTAGCCGGGCTCGCTGCCGGTCAGCCGGACCGGTGCGATGGCGCACCGACCGCGTACGTCGTCGAACGTGTCGAATGCGAGTTGCGGGCCCATGGCCATGCCTCCTCGGTCGGGTGCGGGGCTACTTGTCGTCGAGGTCTTCGCCGAAGGTGACGTCCAGTTCGGCGGCGAGGGCTTCGGCCAGCTGGAGTGTCTGGGTCTGGTCGATGACGATCTGCTTGAGTGAGGAGAGGCCGCGCAGCTGGGTGAGGGTGTTGCCTCGCAGGTCCAGGCCGCGGTACTTGCCGCCGTCGAACTCGGTCAGCCGCAGGTCGCAGTCGTCGATCAGGGCCGCGCCCAGGTCGGCGGTGTCGAAGGTGGTCTCGCGCAGCGAGCACTTGGAGAAGATCACGGGGCCGGTGGTCCGGAGGCGAGTGAGGGTGCTGTAGTCGAGCTTGCAGTTCTCGAACAACACGTTGTCGAGCGTGATGTCTTCGAGGGTGGCGCCCATGAGCTTGCAGTCGCGGAAGACGGCTCGGGAGATCTTGCTGTCGGTCCACCGCAGGGAAGACAGGTCGCAGCCGATGAACTCCACGGAGTCGACGCGGAGCTTCTCCAGGCTGGTGCGCTGGGCCTTCAGACCGGTGATCCGTCCATCGAGCAGGTGGGTGTCGGCGAGGTCGAGGTCGCGCAGATCGGCGTCGGCGTACTGGAACTCGGCTACCCGTCCGCGTCCGCCTTCGAGTGAGGTGACGTTGGAGAGGTAGAGGCCCGGCTCGTTCAGCGCGGGGAGAGTGACGCTCGTGCGGCGGATCGTGCGGGTGTCCATCAACAGCCTTTCAACGCGGTGACTCGGTCGGCGAGTGCTGCCGGTCTCGAAGAGGCCGGCAGCACCGAGCGGCTACTTCTTGTTCCAGTTGTCCCAGGTCGGACGGTTGTCGAAGGGGGCCGGGGTCTTCGCCCAGTTGTCCCACGTGGGCCGGTTGTCCCACGGTGTTCCAACGATCACCGGGGCCGGGGCGTCGTGCGTGGCCACCAACTCCACCACGACGGGGCTGTCGGATGCGGCGAGTCTGTCCAGGACGGTCATGCTGCTGTCTCCTTGGTTGCGAGCGTGGACAGGGCCGTGACCAGGGCTTGCCGGGAGACCCGGCAGTAGTTGGTCTCGGTGGACTTCAGGCTGCCGTTTTCGAAGTAGCGGTTGGCGGCCTGGGCTCCGCGGCAGAAGTCGAAGAACTGGCATTCGGTCTGGCAGCGGTCGAGGCCGGTGAGGAAGTCGCGTACGTAGCCCAGCCGGTGGGCCTCGTGGAGGATCTCGGACAGGGGCTGTTCGAGGATGTTGCCGGCCACGAAGTTTTCGTACTCGGGTGCCTCTGTGTCCGCGAATTCGGGAGAGAGCAGGACTACGTCGCCCTTCCAGGAGACCGTGGGGATCGGATCGAGGCGTCGGCGCTCCCATTCGGCCCTCTGGCCGGAACGGATCAGCTGGAGGTACTCGGCAAGGCGGTCGACTTCCCGGACTGCCGGGGAGTCGGGGTGCTCTTGGGACCAGGTGAGGGTGCGGCGCCAGAACTCCTCGGCCTCAACCGCGGTGGGCTGCTGCCGGGAGGTGTTGACCCCTTCGAGCTCCTCGATGTTGAAACCCACCGAGTGACCGCCCAGGGCGGACAGGAACTCCAGCAGCTCCTCCGGCATCGTGATGCCCAGGGCTCCGACCACCGAGATGACGGAGAACGGGATGCCGTGCTCACGCAGCTGCGTAATGCCGCGCAGGATCCGGTCGAAGGCGGGCTTGCCCCGGAGGTCGACGCGCTCGGCGTTCAAGACGGCCGGCCCATCGATGCTCACCCCGACGCGGACCCCGTACGCCTCCAGGAGTGTGCACCACGACTCGGTGAGAAGGGTCGCGTTGGTCTGCAGGTAGTGGTGAACCCGGCCCGCCCGGCGCAAGCCCTCGAACGGCGCGAGAAGGCTCTCGAACTTCTGCTGGCCGACAGCGAGCGGTTCCCCGCCGTGCCAGACGACGCCGACCGGATGGCCGCCGTCGTCGAACCGGGCCACCGCCTGCGCCAGTGCCTTGGCCACCTCCGCCGACATCTGGTGCTTCAGCTTGCGAAACGGCAGGTAGCAGTACCTGCAGTCCAGATTGCACCAAGTCGTTGGCTGAACCACCAGGGTCTGTGGGGCCGCGAACCGCTGCTGGTACCGGACACGCCACGAGGACGGGCGAGTGCGCATCGGAGTCCTCTCCACGACGGACAGGCATCGCCGACCGCGAGCAGGAGAGTCACGGGGTCGGGATGCCACCACCATCCGTCCCGTCGTGACGTGCGCCCGATGACATCGCGGTGTCATTGCCGATGACATGTCATCGGCCACGCGATGACAATGCCGAAGTGCCGTGACCTGCACAGGAATTCGGGTGTAGCGCGGTGGGATATCGTGGCGAATGTGGCTCGCTCGATCCTGATCCAAGACGGCCGGACGTCCCGGGATACCGGCTTCGTCTACATCTGCTCGGGCTACCTCGTCGAGCACGGCAAGGTGCTGCTCGTGCACCACAACCGCTTCGACAAATGGGTGCCGCCAGGCGGCCACATCGAGCCCGGTGAATCCTTCGCCGGGACCGCGGTGCGCGAGTTCAAGGAGGAGACGGGTCTGCTGGTGGAGGCGATCTCCAGCAGGCCGGAGATCCACCCCGCCGATGCCAACGCCACGCCCGAGCCCGTGCCGTTCTACGTCGACATCGAGCGGGAGGGGTTCGCCACCCCGGCGCTGGTGCAGTTCTTCTTTGTCCAGCGGCAGTCGGGCACCCGGGAACGGGCCGTTCGGGCGCAGATCGAAGAAGTGCACGGGGCCGCCTGGTTCGGCCTGGACGACCTCGACACCCTCAAGACGTTCGACCAGGTTCGTTCCCTGGCACGGTTCGCCCTGCTGAACTACCCGGTGGCGCAGGAGCGGGCCACGTCGTAGGCGGCTGCCTACCGGCCCGCGAGGCGATACCCGCTGGCCCCGTCCACCGTGCTGGCGAGCAGGAGCCGGGCCGGGGCGCCTCCGAAGGCCGCGGAGACGGCCTGGTTGAGGCGCTGAACGTACTTGGGCACCGAGGACGGGGCGACGTAGAGCGCCGCCGCGATCCGCTCGGTCGACAGCCCGGCCTCGGGCGCGTCATGCATGACCTTGACTACGTCGAACAGGCGCTCCGACAGCTCGCACGCCACGCTTCCTTCGCTGTCGCGTGCGCCGACGAGGACGGTTCGGCCCAGGCCGAGTGCTACACGAGCGGTGATCATCTCGACCGACGCCTCGCTCGCCTCCTCGGTGGCGCTGTCGGTGAGGTTCATACGGGCCAGACGCTGCGTCGCTTCCTCGTAGGCCGACACCGTGTAATACGCGGCCCGGATGGTGGCGCGCTTGCCGGAGGCACCCGGTTCGTTCCACAGCCCGGCCTCCGGGTCCCACAGGTCGTTCATCAACTTCCATGCTTTGGCGAGCCGGGGGTCGCGCGGGCTGGCGCCGGCGCGCATGGCGGCCTGGGTGCACAACGCGTACGCCATGTGTTCCCACGCGGTACCCTGCACGTCCTTGTCGTCCTCGACGAACGTCTCCCACCGGTGGTGGTTGTGCAGCAGCCACTGGCCGGCCCCGGCGACCACTTCCGACAGCCTCTTCTGCTGCATCGAGCCGTGCACCCCGCCGGTCTCCCGCGGGTTGTCCTGGTACGCGGGATCGCCGCCTGGCCCGGTTCCGGTGCAGACGGCCGACAGAGCGAGAAGGCACAGCGCGGTCTTGCTCGGGCTCGGGGCGGTGCCGATGTAGGTACGCCATCCCCATGCCCCGCTGGGGCGCCGGTGGTAGAGCAGTCCGTGCACTCCGTGGTCGATCAGGGGTGTGACGCGCTCCAGCAGGCCGGCGGTCTCCACTCCGCCGGGTAAGAGGAGTCCGGGGCCGAAGCCGTGGAGCACATCTCGGAGCTCGGCGAGCCGGTGCACCACCAGAGCGGTCTGGTGCAGCGAGGTGTCGTCGAGTCCGAGAACTTCGGGCCAGCCGTGGTCGACCCGGTGGTCCTCCAGCCAGCCGACGCACCAGGCCGCGGTCTCCGCGACGCGGTTGTGGTGAAAGAAGCACGGGTGGGACAGCAGTCCGGCCAGGCCGAAGGCGATGAACCGGGTGTGCTCGCCACGACCGCCTTTGGGCCGGGGCCGTGAGTGCTCCGGAACGGCGCCGGTGAGGAAGTCGAGCCCTTGGCGAACCGGCTGTCCGGCGATGCCGGCGGCCCGCAGAATCGGCAGGACTTCGCTGGTGTTGACGATCGACGAGACCGAGGTCAGGGTAAGGCCCCACCCGCCGTCGTACCCCTGGTTGTGCAGCAAGGTCCGGGCAGCTTCGCCCACTCTGGTCTCGAACGCCGCGAGCCCTACCTGCGTGCTCTTCATGATTCGCCTCCGCCGCCGAACCCGAACCGCGGGTCGGAACCGGTCGTACCCAACTCGCCCACGGTCAACTCGCTTTCGGAGTAGAGACGCTACGGTGCACAGTCATGAAGCCGTTCGTGTTCCAGCATGCGCACGACGTGTGGCCGGAGGGCGAGACTCGGGTCTGATGCAGACGGCACGCCGACCGCCCCTCGCGCGGGCCGTTCCGGACGCCGGTGCGGACAGCGCAGTGCGCACCGGGACAGAAAGGCCCGCGCTCGGTTCACGATCCCCGGCCGAGACCCGCGTCGTCAGCCTCCGCGGACGGAGCACTCAGCGCAGGATTCCGGCGGTCATGCCGGCGGAATCCGGGGGGAAGGCCACCAGGCCGAGTTCGGCCGGGGTGGCGAGGAGTCGGTGGGTGGGGAGGACCCGGACGGTGTAGCCGAAGGAGCCCGTGCGGTCGAGGGTCAGCGGGCCCTCGTAGACGTAGCGGCCCGCCATGTCGGGGCGCCCGGCCGGCTTGAGGGACAGGATCGTGGGCTCGGCCATCCGGTCGGCGGCGTCCACCCGGCCGGACAGCAGCTGGACGTCCACGTCGGACGGGTCCAGGCCGCCCAGCGTGACCTGGGTGCGCAGGGTGAGGGTGGAGCCCAGTTCGGGGGTGCCCTCGACGGAGTCGGTCTCCACGTGGTCCACCGCCACCTGGGACCACTGGCGGCGCAGCCGCTGCTTCCACTCGGCCAGCTCCGCCGCGGCGGGACCCTGTATGGCGCGGTGCGAGCGGGCGGCGGGCGCGTAGAGCCGGGTGACGTAGTCGCGGACCATACGCCCGGCCAGCACCTTGGGACCGAGCGTGGTGAGGGTGTGCCGGACCATCTCGACCCAGCGCTGCGGCAGCCCGCGCCCGCCCCGGTCGTAGAAGCGCGGGGCGACCTGCCGCTCCAGCAGGTCGTAGAGGGCGGCGGCCTCCAGCTGGTCGCGCCGGTCCTCGTCGGCGACGCCGTCGGCGGTGGGGATGGCCCAGCCGTTCTGGCCGTCGTACCACTCGTCCCACCAGCCGTCGAGCACCGACAGGTTGAGGCAGCCGTTGAGGGCGGCCTTCATCCCCGAGGTGCCGCACGCCTCCAGCGGGCGCAGCGGGTTGTTGAGCCAGACGTCGCAGCCGGGGTAGAGCAGCCGGGCCATGCGCATGTCGTAGTCGGGCAGGAAGACGATGCGGTGCCGCACCCGCGGGTCGTCGGTGAAGCGGACCAGCTCCTGCACCAGCCGCTTGCCGCCGTCGTCGGCGGGGTGCGCCTTGCCGGCCACGACGATCTGGATCGGCCGCTCGGGGTGCAGCAGCAGCTCCATGAGCCGGTCCTGGTCGCGCAGCATGAGCGTGAGCCGCTTGTACGACGGGACGCGCCGCGCGAAGCCGATGGTGAGGATCTCCGGGTCGAGCACCCGGTCGGTCCAGCCGAGCTCGGCCTCGCCCGCGCCGCGCTGCCGCCACGAGGCGCGCAGCCGGGCCCGTACGTCCGCGACGAGCTGCTCGCGCAGCTCGCGGCGCAACTCCCACAGGTCGGTGTCGGGAATGGCGCCCAGGGCCTCCCAGCAGTCGGTGCCGCCGGTCATGAGGGCGTCCTCGGCGCGCTGCGCGCCGATCTGCCGGGCGCCGAGCCGCAGCACCTCGGGGGCGACCCAGGTGGGGGCGTGCACCCCGTTGGTGATGGACGTGATCGGCACGTCCTCGGGGTCGAAGCCGGGCCACAGGCCGGCGAACATCTCCCGGCTGACGGCGCCG
This sequence comes from Streptomyces sp. NPDC021020, assembly GCF_044333285.1. Classification (NCBI taxonomy): domain Bacteria; kingdom Bacillati; phylum Actinomycetota; class Actinomycetes; order Kitasatosporales; family Streptomycetaceae; genus Streptomyces; species Streptomyces sp. NPDC021020. The sequence goes on along the minus strand of NZ_JBIRQQ010000004.1, from coordinate 341,880 downwards.
TGCAGGGTGGACACGCCGTTGGCGCGCTGGGCCAGCCGCAGGCCCATGACGGCCATGTTGAAGAGGTTGGGGTCGCCGCCGCGGTGGGTCTCCATGCCCAGTTCGAGGATGCGGCCGGTGTCGACGCCGGGCAGCTCCGCGCCGTCGCCGAGGTGGCGGGCGACCAGCTCGCGGTCGAAGCGGTCGATGCCCGCGGGGACGGGGGTGTGGGTGGTGAAGACGGTGCCGGCCCGTACCGCCTCCAGCGCGGCGTCGAAGTCCAGGCCGTCCAGTGACAGCTCGCGGATGCGCTCCAGGCCGAGGAAGCCGGCGTGGCCCTCGTTGGTGTGGAAGACCTCGGGCGCGGGGTGGCCGGTGATGCGGCAGTACGCGCGCAGGGCCCGCACCCCGCCGATGCCGAGCAGCATCTCCTGGAGCAGCCGGTGCTCGCTGCCGCCGCCGTAGAGCCGGTCGGTGACGTCGCGCTCGGCGGGCCCGTTGCCCTCGACGTCGGAGTCGAGCAGCAGCAGCGGCACCCGGCCGACCTGGGCCTTCCAGATCCGGGCGTGCAGCGCGCGGCCGCCGGGCAGCACCAGGCTTATCCGGGCGGGGGTGCCGTCGGCCTCGCGCAGCGGCGTGACCGGGAGCGAGTTGGGGTCGAGGACGGGGTAGTGCTCCTGCTGCCAGCCCTCGCGGGAGAGCGTCTGGCGGAAGTAGCCGTGCCGGTAGAGCAGGCCGACGCCGACGAGCGGGACGCCCAGGTCGCTCGCGGCCTTGAGGTGGTCGCCGGCCAGGATGCCCAGGCCGCCGGAATACTGCGGCAGGGCGGAGGTGATGCCGAACTCGGGCGAGAAGTAGGCGACGGCCGCGGGCAGGTCGGTCTGCTCCTGGTACCACCGGGGGCTGCTCAGGTAGTCGGCGAGCTCCTCGGCGGCGGCGCCCAGCCGGCGCAGGAAGCGCCGGTCGGCGGCCAGGGCCGCGAGCCGGTCCTTGCCGACGGTGCCGAGCAGCCGGACCGGGTCGCCCTGGGCGGCGCGCCAGCCGTCCGGGTCGACGGACTGGAACAGCTCCCGGGTCTCCTGGTGCCAGGACCAGCGGAGATTCTGGGCCAGATCCCCCAGCGGGCGCAGAGGTTCCGGCAGGACGGTGCGCACGGTGAATCGACGGATAGCCTTCACCCTTCGACCGTAGCCGGACGGGCGCGGGGGCCGCGGGTCTTGTCCCCATTCCGGTGGTTCAAACGCTCGAACGGCGGCGCACGGTAGTGAGCGCCACCGGGGCGCGGGCGCGGGCGCGTTCAGCCTTCTGTACCAGAGGCGGCCGGGAGATGTCGTTCCGGTTCCCACCGCACGTCGGCCGCGGTCACCGCTGGTCGCGACCGCCGCGCCCGGGGCGGCGCGGTGCCATGCTGGAAGCTTGGATCACACGGCTCGCACGTGCCTCGATTGCGGCTCCGCACCCCTGGGGGGCGTACGCGGGGGCGCGTTGGGGGGCGCACGTCAGGGTACGAAACCGGACCCGGCGGGACGCCCCGGGCGTGGCCGAACCCCGTGCCCGCCCCTCCCCCGGGGGGCGCGGACCGCAGCATTCCCGCCGTGCTCCCGAAACGCCGTCAGGGGACGCGTCACGCGCGTGGACATGGGCAGGCTCCCCGGTGCGCAGCACCCGAACGGAGCAGTCGGTGCCCGACGAGGCCACCCGGACGGCCGTGCGACCGCCACCCGGGTGATCGCCGGTGGCCGCGGCCCCGCAGGCAGGCCTACAACGCCAAGAACAGTTAAAAAGAGCGGAAGCCGTACGCGACCGCCCGGCCCCTTGGACTCCCGGCCTCCCGGCCCCGGTCCCCCCGGCCCGGCCGGTCCTCCGGACGCCCGTCGTGTGCTCGTGCCGTTGTCCATGCCCGTCCCAGCGCTGTCAGGTGAGGAAATGATCGGTCGCATTCCCGTACTCGATGTCCGTCCGCTGGTGGACTGCGGCCGGCGGCCCGCCAAGGCCGTCGTCGGCGAGACCTTCGAGGTGACGGCCACGGTGTTCCGCGAGGGGCACGACGCCGTCGCCGCCAACGTCGTCCTGCGCGACCCGGCGGGCCGCTCGGGGCCGTACACCCCGATGCGCGAGCTGGAGCCGGGCAGCGACCGGTGGGGGGCGTACGTCACACCCGGCGCCGAGGGCCGCTGGTCGTACAGCGTGGAGGCCTGGTCGGACCCGGTGGCCACCTGGCGGCACACCGCCGCGATCAAGATCCCGGCGGGTATCGACACCGACCTCGTCCTCGCCGAGGGCGCGCTGCTGTACGAGCGGGCGGCGGCCGGGGTGCCGAAGAACGACGGGCGGCAGGCCGTCCTGGCGGCCGTCGACGGGCTGCGGGACACCAAGCGCTCGGTGGCCGCCCGGCACGCCGCCGCCCTCGCCCCCGACGCCGTCGCCGTCCTGGACCGGCACCCGCTGCGCGAGCTGGTGACCGCGACCCGGCCGCAGCCGCTGCACGTGGAGCGGCAGCGGGCGCTGTTCGGTTCCTGGTACGAGTTCTTCCCGCGCTCCGAGGGCGCGGTCGTGGAGGACGGGGTGCCGGTACGGCACGGCACCTTCCGCACCGCCGCCGAGCGGCTGCCGGCCGTTGCCGCGATGGGCTTCGACGTCGTCTACCTGCCGCCGATCCACCCCATCGGCACCGCCTTCCGCAAGGGCCGCGACAACGCCCTGACGGCCGGCCCGCACGACGTCGGCTCGCCGTGGGCGATCGGCTCGCCCGAGGGCGGGCACGACGCGGTCCACCCGGAACTGGGCACCCTGGAGGACTTCGACCACTTCGTGGCCCGCGCCCGCGAGCTGCGGATGGAGGTCGCCCTCGACTTCGCCCTGCAGTGCTCGCCGGACCACCCCTGGGTCGAGAAGCACCCGGAGTGGTTCGCGCACCGCGCCGACGGCTCGATCGCGTACGCCGAGAACCCGCCGAAGAAGTACCAGGACATCTACCCGGTGGCCTTCGACGCCGACTTCCCCGGCATCGTCCGCGAGACGCTGCGGGTGCTGCGGCACTGGATGGCGCACGGGGTGCGGATCTTCCGGGTCGACAACCCGCACACCAAGCCGGTGGTCTTCTGGGAGAAGGTCATCGCCGACGTCAACCGCACCGACCCGGACGTGATCTTCCTGGCCGAGGCCTTCACCCGCCCGGCGATGATGAGCGCGCTCGGCCAGATCGGCTTCCAGCAGTCCTACACGTACTTCACCTGGCGCACCGCCAAGGACGAGCTGGAGGCCTACGCCCGCGAGCTGAGCGGTGAGAAGGCCGCCTGGATGCGGCCGAACTTCTTCGTCAACACCCCCGACATCCTGCACGCCTACCTCCAGACCGGCGGCCGCCCGGCCTTCGAGACCAGGGCGGTGCTCGCCGCGACCCTCTCCCCCAGCTGGGGTGTCTACGCGGGTTTCGAACTGTGCGAGGCGGCCTCCGCCGCGCCCGGAAGTGAGGAGTACCTGCACTCGGAGAAGTACGAACTGCGGCCGCGCGACTGGGCGGCGGCCGAGGCCCAGGGGCGCTCGCTGGCCCCGCTGATCACCACGCTCAACCGGTTGCGCCGCCGTCATCCGGCGCTCCAGCAGCTGCGGGACATCACATTCCACCCGGTGGACAACGACGCCATGATCGCCTACTCCAAGCGCCGCGGCGACGACGTCGTACTGGTGGTCGTCAACCTGGACCCGTTCCACACCCAGGAGGCGACCGTGTCGTTGAACATGCCGGAGCTCGGCCTGTCCTGGCACGACTCCGTGCCGGTGCGCGACGCGCTCACCGGCGAGACCTACCACTGGGGCAGGGACAACTATGTGCGCCTTGAGCCGGGCCGCGCGCCCGCGCACGTCCTGTCGCTGCGACCTACTCCATCGATCGGAGGGTCACTCAGTTGATCGTCAACGAACCCGTCCCTGACAAGTTCGAGGACACACCGGCCAAGGACCGTGATCCCGACTGGTTCAAACGGGCGGTGTTCTACGAAGTCCTCGTCCGCTCGTTCCAGGACAGCAACGGCGACGGTGTCGGTGACCTGAAAGGGCTCACCGCCAAACTCGACTACCTGCAATGGCTGGGGGTCGACTGCCTCTGGCTGCCGCCCTTCTTCGCCTCCCCCCTGCGCGACGGCGGCTACGACGTCGCCGACTACACCGCGGTCCTGCCCGAATTCGGCGACCTGGCCGACTTCGTCGAATTCGTGGACGCCGCCCACCAGCGCGGCATGCGCGTGATCATCGACTTCGTCATGAACCACACCAGCGACCAGCACCCGTGGTTCCAGGCGTCCCGCAACGACCCGGACGGCCCGTACGGCGACTTCTACACCTGGGCCGACGACGACAAGCAGTTCCCCGACGCCCGGGTCATCTTCGTCGACACCGAGGCGTCCAACTGGACCTTCGACCCGGTCCGCAAGCAGTACTACTGGCACCGCTTCTTCTCCCACCAGCCGGACCTCAACTACGAGAACCCGGCGGTGCAGGAGGAGATCCTGGGCGCCCTGCGCTTCTGGCTCGACCTCGGCATCGACGGCTTCCGGCTGGACGCGGTCCCCTACCTCTACCAGGAGGAGGGCACCAACTGCGAGAACCTGCCGCGCACCCACGACTTCCTCAAGAAGGTGCGCGCCGAGATCGACGCGCAGTACCCCGACACGGTGCTGCTCGCCGAGGCCAACCAGTGGCCCGAGGACGTCGTCGACTACTTCGGCGACCTCCGCAAGGGCGGCGACGAATGCCACATGGCCTTCCACTTCCCCGTCATGCCGCGGATCTTCATGGCGGTACGCCGTGAGTCCCGCTACCCGGTGTCGGAAATCCTGGCCAAGACCCCGGCCATCCCCGACACCTGCCAGTGGGGCATCTTCCTGCGCAACCACGACGAGCTGACCCTCGAAATGGTCACCGACGAGGAACGCGACTACATGTACGCGGAGTACGCCAAGGACCCGCGGATGCGGGCCAACATCGGCATCCGCCGCCGGCTCGCCCCGCTGCTCGACAACGACCGCAACCAGATCGAGCTGTTCACCGCGCTGCTGCTGTCGCTGCCCGGGTCGCCCATCCTCTACTACGGCGACGAGATCGGCATGGGCGACAACATCTGGCTCGGCGACCGCGACGCCGTACGCACCCCCATGCAGTGGACGCCGGACCGCAACGCGGGCTTCTCCTCCAGCGACCCGGGCCGGCTCTACCTGCCGACGATCATGGACCCGGTCTACGGCTACCAGGTCACCAACGTCGAGGCGCAGATGAGCTCACCCAGCTCGCTGCTGCACTGGACCCGGCGGATGATCGAGATCCGCAAGCAGAACCGCGCGTTCGGGGTCGGCTCCTACACCGAGCTGACCTCCAGCAACCCGGCCGTCCTCGCCTTCCTCCGGGAGGACGGCGACGACCTGGTGCTGTGCGTCAACAACTTCTCCCGCTTCGCCCAGCCCACCGAGCTGGACCTGCGCAGCTTCACCGGGTCCCATCCGGTGGAGCTGATCGGCGGGGTCCGCTTCCCGGCGATCGGCCGGCTGCCGTACCTGCTCACCCTCGCGGGCCACGGCTTCTACTGGTTCCGGCTGCGCCGCGACGCGTCATGACGGCGGGGGGCCGGAAGGGTCCGGCCCCCCGCACCCGAGACGCCCCCTGCGGGTGCCCCGAGTAGCGGACCTGACGCACCTTTGGCAGGATCCAGATATCCAGCCGCCGCACCCGGCGTCACCGGTTTCCCCGCACGTCCCCGTCGGCCGGGCCGCCGGACTGTTACGCGGGCGGGCCGTACGGCGGTTTCCTGTCACCCGCCCGGGGCAGGCTCCCCGTGTCGCCGGACAGCCCGAACCCGTCATCCGGGAGGCTGGCGCCCCCGCCGTTCGTCGTAGCGGCCGGGTGCGCGACTCCCCGGGGAAAGGACGTCATGTCGGACAGCTCCTGGACCCGCATTCCCTCCACCCCGCCCTCGGAAGAGCCCGCCACCACCGCGCTGGTGGGGCCCGCACCGGACACCGCCGTACCGCGCGACGGGCTCGTACGGTCACTGGAGCCGCTGCTGCGGTCGTGGCTGCCGCGGCAGCGGTGGTTCGCCGGCAAGGGGCTGGCCATCAGCGGCTTCCGGCTGGCCGCCGCCACCGAACTGGTGCCGCCCGGGGGCCCGCTCGGCCCGGTCGGGCTGCTGCACCTGCTGGTCGACGTCGAGCAGCCGGGCCGCCCCGCCGACTGCTACCAACTGCTGCTCGGCGCCCACCCGCTGCTGCCCTCCGCCCTCATCCGCAGCGCCCTCGGCCCCGCCACCGGCGGCCCGTACGACGGGCTGACCCTCTACGACGCCCCGCACGACCCGCGGCTGGCCGCCCTGCTGCTGGAACGCCTCACCCTGCCCGGCCGCACCGGGCCGCTGCGCTTCACGACCGAGCCGGACGCCGTCTTCCCGCCCGGGCTCCCGCCGCGCGTGTCCACCGCCGAGCAGTCCAACACCTCGCTGGTCTACGGCGACAGCTTCATCCTCAAGCTCTTCCGCCGCGTCTCGCCGGGCACCAACCCGGACCTGGAGCTGTCGCTGGCCCTCGCGCGGGCCGGATCGCGGCGGGTGGCCGAGCCCGTCGCGTGGTTCGAGTCGCTGCCCGCGGCCGCCGGCGCCGAGCCCGTCACGCTGGGCGTGCTCCAGCGCTACCTGCCCGGCTCCGCCGACGGCTGGGCCCTCGCGCTCGCCTCCGTCGCCGACGACGGCGACTTCCGCGCCGAGGCCGCCGCGCTCGGCCGCGCCACCGCCGAGGTGCACGCCTCGCTCGCCGCGGCGCTGCCCGTCCACGCGCTCGACGGGCCCGCGCTCGAACGCGTCGCCGCCGGCATGGCCCGGCGGCTGGACGAGACCGCCGCGGAGGTCCCGGCCGTCCGCCCGTACGCCCCCGCACTGCGCTCCGCCTTCGACGACCTCGCCCGCTTCGGCGCCGCCGCCACCCGCACCGGCCGCCCCGTCACCGCCCAGCGCATCCACGGCGACCTGCACCTCGGCCAGGCGCTGCGCGGCCCGGACGGAGCGTGGGTGCTCATCGACTTCGAGGGCGAGCCCGCCCGCCCGCTCGCCGAACGCCGCAGACCCGCGCCGCCGGTGCAGGACGTCGCCGGGATGCTGCGCTCCTTCGACTACGCCGCCCACCACAGCGGCAACGGCCCCTGGGCCGAACGCCACCGCGCCGCGTACTGCACCGGCTACGCGGCCGTGTCCGGGACCGATCCGCGGGAGCAGCCCGTCCTGATACGGGCCTTCGAGACGGACAAGGCGGTGTACGAGGCGCGGTACGAGGCGCGGCACCGTCCGGCGTGGCTGCCTATCCCGCTGTCCGCGCTCGCCCGACTCGCCTCGGCGTAGTCCCCACCCGACCTGTACGTCCGCCCGTCCGCCCGAGGAGAACCCCGTGACCCCCGACCCCACTCCCCCCGGCGGCCTCCCCGAGGCCGCGGCCCGCGGCTACGACGCCACCACCCCGCACCCCGCCGCCTCGGGAGGCGGCACCCCCCAGGGCCGCGCGTCCGCGCAGGAGGGCGCCCACCAGAGGCGCGCGCCCGCGCAGGAGGGCGCCCACCAGGGGCGCGGGGAACTGCGCGAGCAACCCACCACCGGGCGGTGGTCCGGGAACGACAGCAACAGCCCCTTTCGGCCGGTCCCTACCCGCGCCCCGGTGGGGCCCGAGCGCGCAGTTCCCCGCGCCCCTGGTGGCTCGGCCCCCGCCGTAGGGGAAGGGGCCCTCTCCGGGGAGGAGCGGGAGCGCCTCGTCACCGGATCGCACCACGACCCCCACAGCGTGCTCGGGGCGCACCCCGAAAAGGGCGGCGTCAGGGTGCGGGCCCTGAAGCCCTTCGCGAAGAAGGTCACGCTCGTCGCGGACGGCCTCCGCGTGGACCTGGAACCCGAGGCCGACGGCCTCTTCAGTACCCACCTCCCGCTAGCGGCAGCGCCTACGTACCGCCTCGCGGTCACGTACGACTCCGCCGAGGTCACCGGCGACGACCCCTACCGCTTCCTGCCCTCGCTCGGCGAGCTGGACCTGCACCTGATCGGGGAGGGCCGGCACGAGGAGCTGTGGAAGGCGCTGGGCTCCCGGGTCATGACGCACGGCGGCGTGGCGGGCACCCGCTTCGCGGTGTGGGCGCCGAACGCCCGCGGGGTGCGGCTCGCGGCGGACTTCACGTACTGGGACGGCACCTCGCTGCCGATGCGCAGCCTCGGCTCGTCCGGCGTGTGGGAGCTGTTCGTGCCGGGCGTGGGCGCGGGCACGGCGTACAAGTACGAGATCACCGGCCCGGACGGGCACCGCCGGATGAAGGCCGACCCGATGGCGCGGGCCACCGAGGTGCCGCCGGCGACCGCGTCGGTCGTGACGGAGTCGGCGTACACCTGGCGCGACGAGGAGTGGATGGCGCACCGCGCGGACGTGCCGGTGCACCGCGCGCCCTTCTCCGTCTACGAGCTGCACCTGCCGTCGTGGCGGCCGGGCCTGGGCTACCGCGAGCTCGCGGACGTGCTGCCCGCGTACGTCAAGGACCTGGGCTTCACGCATGTGGAGCTGATGCCGGTCGCGGGCCACCCCTTCAGCGGTTCGTGGGGCTACCAGGTCACCTCGTACTACGCGCCGATGCCGCGGCTCGGCTCGGCGGACGACTTCCGCTTCCTGGTGGACGCGCTGCACCGCGCCGGTATCGGCGTGATCATGGACTGGGTCCCGGCGCACTTCCCGAAGGACGACTGGGCGCTGGCCCGCTTCGACGGCGAGCCGCTGTACGAGCCGGCCGACCCGCGGCGCGCCGAGCACCCGGACTGGGGGACGCTGGAGTTCGACTTCGGCCGCACCGAGGTCCGCAACTTCCTGGTCGCCAACGCCGTGTACTGGTGCGAGGACTTCCACATCGACGGCCTGCGGGTGGACGCGGTCGCGTCGATGCTCTACCTCGACTACAGCCGCGAGGGCGGCGACTGGGTCCCCAACGCGTACGGCGGCCGGGAGAACCTGGACGCGGTGGCCTTCCTCCAGGAGATGAACGCCACCGTCTACCGCCGCTGCCCCGGCGTCGTGACGATCGCCGAGGAGTCGACGGCGTGGGACGGCGTGACGCGCGCGACGCACCACGTGGGCCACACCGGCTTCGGCGGCCTCGGCTTCGGCCTGAAGTGGAACATGGGCTGGATGCACGACTCGCTGGGCTACCTCGGGCACGAGCCGGTGCACCGCAGGTACCACCACGACGAGATGACCTTCTCGATGGTGTACGCGTACAGCGAGAACTACGTGCTGCCGATCTCGCACGACGAGGTCGTGCACGGCAAGCGCGCCCTGGTGTCCAAGGCGCCCGGCGACTGGTGGCAGCAGCGCGCCACCGAACGCGCGTACCTGGGCTTCATGTGGTCCCACCCGGGCAAGCAACTGCTGTTCATGGGCCAGGAGTTCGCGCAGGGCGGCGAGTGGTCGTACGAGAAGGGCCCGGACTGGTGGGTGCTCGACCCGGGCTACGAGGCCTCGGGCGACCACCGCGGGGTGCAGGAGCTGGTGCGCGACCTCAACGCGGTGTACGCGGCCACGCCCGCGCTGTGGCAGCGCGACACCGATCCGGGCGGCTTCGAGTGGGTCGACGGCGGCGCGGCCGAGGACAACGTCTTCGCCTTCCTGCGCTTCGACACCGCGGGCGAGCCGCTGCTGTGCGTCAGCAACTTCTCCCCCGTCGTCCGGCACGACTACCGCCTCGGCTCGCCCGCCGGGGTGTGGGCGCCGGTGCTCAACACCGACGAGCTGCGCTACGGCGGCAGCGGGGTGCTGCTGCCGGACCACGTCAAGACCGAGCCGACGCCCTACCAGGGCCGCCCGCACACGGTGGTGCTGACGCTGCCGCCGCTGGCGACGGTGTGGCTGCGGCCCGACCACGCCTGACCGGCCGCCGGAGGGAGGAGGCTCAGAAGACCGACTCGGCCTCCTCCATCCGGTCCTCCGGCACGGTCTTGAGGTAGGTGACCGCGTCGGCGAGCGGCACGGTGTCGACGCGGGTGCCGTGCAGCGCCGTCATGTGGCCGAACGCGCCCTTGTGCGCGGCCTCGACGGCGTGCCAGCCGAAGCGGGTGGCGAGCACCCGGTCGAAGGCGGTCGGCACCCCGCCGCGCTGGACGTGGCCGAGGATGACCGGGCGGGCCTCCTTGCCGAGGCGGCGCTCCAGCTCGCGGGCGAGCGTGGTGCCGATGCCCTGGAAGCGCTCGTGGCCGAACTTGTCGATCTCGCCGACGCCGTAGTCCATGGTGCCCTTGGCCGGGTGCGCGCCCTCGGCGACGCAGATCACCGCGAACTTCTTGCCGCGCTCGAAGCGCTCGGTGACCATGCCGGCCAGGTCGGCGGGGTCGAATGGCCGCTCGGGGACGCAGATGCCGTGCGCGCCGCCGGCCATGCCGGCCTCCAGCGCGATCCATCCGGCGTGCCGCCCCATCACCTCGACGACCATGACCCGCTGGTGGGACTCCGCGGTGGTCTTGAGCCGGTCGATGGCCTCGGTCGCGACGGTCACGGCGGTGTCGAAGCCGAAGGTGCGGTCGGTGCCGTTGATGTCGTTGTCGATGGTCTTGGGCACCCCGACGACCGGCATCCCGGCGTCCGACAGCATCCGGGCGGCGGTGAGCGTGCCCTCGCCGCCGATCGGGATGAGCACGTCGATGCCGTAGCGGGCGCACAGGTCGTCGGCGGACTCCGCGGCCTCGCGGAGCCGGTCGCGCTCCAGCCGGGCCGAGCCGAGCACCGTGCCGCCGCGGGCGAGGATGCCGCTGACGGAGTTGAGGTCCAGCGGCCGGGAGCGGCCTTCGAGCAGGCCGACGAAGCCGTCCTCGAAGCCGATCACCTCGTCCGTGTGCCCGGTCACCGCACGGTGCACGACCGACCGGATGACGGCGTTGAGGCCGGGGCAGTCGCCGCCGGCGGTGAGGACTCCGATACGCATGGGGCGGGTCTCTCCATCGAGGGGTGGGTCAGGGGCTGCGCGGGATCAGCGTGCTCTCGGTGATCCGGCCGGCCACGTAGTCGTTCACGTTGCGCAGCGTCGCGGCGACGATCTCCTCGACGGCGTCCACCGTGTAGTAGGCCTGGTGCGACGTGACGAGCACGTTGGAGAAGGTCAGCAGCCGGGCGAGGACGTCGTCGGTCATCACTTCGAGTGACTTGTCGTAGAAGAAGACGCCCGCCTCCTCCTCGTAGACGTCCAGGCCGACGCCGCCGAGCCGGCCCTCGCGCAGTGCCTCGACCAGCGCGGTGGAGTCGACGAGGGCGCCGCGGCTGGTGTTGATCAGCAGCGCGTCGTCCTTCATCTCGCCGAGCCGCCGGGCGTCGACCAGGTGGTGGGTGGAGGGCGCGAGCGGGACGTGCAGGGTGAGCACGTCCGCCTCCCGGAAGAGCCGGTCCAGCTCCACGTACTGCATGCCGAGCGCCTCGCACTCCGGGTTGGGCGTGAGGTCCCAGCCGAGCAGCCGCATGCCGAAGCCGCGGGCGATCGCGGTGAAGGCGGCGCCGATCCGGCCCGTTCCGACGACGCCGGCGGTGCGGCCGTGGAAGTCCCGGCCGAGCAGGCCGTCGAGCCGGAAGTCGAAGTCCCGGGTGCGGCTCGCGGAGCGCACGATGCGCCGGTCGAGGGCGAGCGCGAGGGCCCAGGCGAATTCGGCGACCGAATACGGGGAGTAGGCGGCCACCCGGGCGACGGTCATGCCGAGGCGCTCGGCGTGCGCGATGTCGATGTTGTTGTAGCCGGTGGAGCGCTGGGCGACGAATTTGGTGCCGCCGCGTACCAGACCCTCCAGGACGGCCGCGTCCAGCACCGCGTTGACGCTCGTCGAGACGGCCTCGTAGCCGGCCGCCAGCGGCAGCGTGTCGGCGGTGAGCGTGGTGTCCAGGCAGCGGATCTCGTGCCGCCCGGCGAAGGCGGCCTCCAGCAGCGGCCGCTCCTCGCGCTGCACCCCGGTGGCCAGGACGTCCATCGCACCGCCCTCCTCGCTCGCTCGTCTTCACCCTACGTGCACTGTGCGGCGATCCCCGGCAGGGCGCATCCGGGCGGTGTCGTACGGGCCGGTGCGCGCCCGCGCGGCCCTGTTAAGACACGGTAACGATGCGCCGCGCGGCCCTCGGCGGGCGTCCGCCGCGCGGGCACGTTAGCGTCGTTGCGTACGCGGGCGGATGCCCGGATGCGGGGAAGACGAAACGGAGTAATCGGGTGACGCGCAGCGTCTACGTCACGGGGGTCGGCCGTGGCGACGGCCGCCAGGTGGTCGAGCTGGGAGTGATGGAGCTGCTGACCCGGCAGGTGGACCGGGTCGGCGTCTACCGGCCGCTGGTGCACGACACGCCGGACCGCATCTTCGAGCTGCTGCGCAGCCGCTACCGGCTGGCGCAGGACCCGGCCACCGTCTTCGGGCTGGGCTACGAGGAGGCCGCCGAGCTCCAGGCCGAGCAGGGCCAGGAGGCGCTGACGGCCCGGCTGGTGGAGGGGTATCTGCGGGTCGCGGCGGACTACGACACGGTCCTGGTGCTCGGCTCGGACTTCGCGGGCACCAGCCTGCCCGCGGAGCTGGCGGTGAACGCGCGGCTGGCCAACGAGTGCGGCGCCTCGGTCATCGTGGTCATAGGGGAGCGCGCGCAGACCGCCGAGTCGGTGGCGGCCGAGGTGCGCAACGCCCATCACGCGTACACCAGCCTGGGCTGCGACGTCATCGCGATGGTCGCCAACCGGGTGGAGCCGGCCGAGGCGGACGAGACCGCGGAGCGGCTGGCGCGCTTCACGGAGGTGCCGGTCTACGTGCTCCCCGACGAGCCGGCGCTGCGGGCCCCGACGGTGGCGCAGATCGCCGAGACGCTCGGCGCGGAGGTGCTGCTCGGCGACGACGCCGGGATGGCGCGGGACGCGCTGGACTTCGTCTTCGGCGGCGCGATGCTGCCGACCTTCCTGCCGAAGCTGACGCCGGGCTGCGTCGTGGTGACCCCGGGCGACCGGGCCGACCTCATCGTGGGGGCGCTCGCAGCCCACTCGGCGGGCACCCCGCCGATCGCCGGGCTGCTGCTGACGCTGGACGAGAAGCCGGGCCCGGACATACTGAACCTCGCCGACCGGCTGGCGCCGGGCACCCCGGTGCTGGCGGTGTCCACCGGGTCCTTCACGACCGCCGCGGGCCTTTTCACCCTGGACGGCAAGCTCGGCGCGGGCACCCCGCGCAAGGCCGAGACCGCGCTCGGGCTCTTCGAGACGCATGTGGACACCGCGCAGCTGACCGACCGGCTGTCGGTGGCGCGCTCGGCGCGGGTGACGCCGATGATGTTCGAGCACGCGCTCATCGAACGGGCCCGCGCCGACAAGCGGCGGATCGTGCTGCCCGAGGGCGCCGAGGAGCGGATCCTGCGCGCCGCGGAGGTGCTGCTGCGCCGGGGCGTGTGCGACCTGACGCTGCTGGGCGAGGAGGACGCGGTCCGCAAGAAGGCGGGCGACCTCGGCATCACGCTGGACGACCCCGGGCTCCAGATCGTGGACCCGCAGACCTCGCCGCTGCGGGATCGTTTCGCCGCCCTGTACGCGAAGCTGCGCGCGCACCGCGGGGTGACGTACGAGCTGGCCTACGACGTCGTCGCGGACGTCTCCTACTTCGGCACCCTGATGGTGCAGGAGGGGCTGGCCGACGGCATGGTGTCGGGCGCGGTGCACTCGACCGCCGCGACCATCCGCCCGGCCTTCGAGATCATCAAGACCCGGCCGGGAGCCGCCATCGTCTCGTCGGTCTTCTTCATGTGCCTGGCCGACAAGGTCCTGGTCTACGGCGACTGCGCGGTCAACCCCGACCCGGACGCCGAGCAGCTCGCCGACATCGCGATCCAGGCCTCGGCGACCGCGGCCCGCTTCGGCGTGGAGCCGCGGATCGCGATGCTGTCGTACTCGACGGGCACCTCCGGCACCGGCGCGGACGTCGACAAGGTCCGCACCGCCACCGCGCTGGTGCGCGAGCACCGCCCGGAGCTGCTGGTGGAGGGCCCGATCCAGTACGACGCGGCGGTCGCCCCGTCGGTCGCGGCCACCAAGATGCCCGGCTCGGCCGTCGCCGGGCAGGCCACGGTGCTGGTCTTCCCCGACCTGAACACCGGCAACAACACCTACAAGGCCGTGCAGCGCTCGGCGGGCGCGGTCGCGGTCGGCCCGGTCCTGCAGGGCCTGCGCAAGCCCGTCAACGACCTGTCGCGCGGCGCGCTGGTCCAGGACATCGTCAACACGGTCGCGATCACCGCGATCCAGGCACAGCAGGGGGACTCCCAGTGAGCACGGCGGCAGTGAGCACGGCGGCGCGCGGCACCCGGGTCCTGGTGCTCAACTCCGGCTCGTCGTCGGTGAAGTACCAGATCGTCGACATGGCGGACGAGCAGCGGCCGGCGTCCGGCGTGGTGGAGCGGATCGGCGAGCCCGGCGGGCCCGCCGACCACGCCGAGGCGCTGCGGACGATCGCGGACGAGCTGGGCGGGCGCGGGCTCGGCCTGGACTCGCCGGAGCTGGCGGCGGTCGGCCACCGGGTGGTGCACGGCGGCACCCGCTTCACCGAGCCCACCCTGATCACCGACGAGGTGCTGGCCGGTATCGAGGAGCTGGTGCCGCTCGCGCCGCTGCACAACCCGGCGAACATCACCGGTATCAAGGTCGCCCGCGAGCTGCGCCCCGACCTGCCCCAGGTCGCGGTCTTCGACACCGCCTTCCACGCGACGCTGCCCGAGGCCGCGGCCCGCTACGCGATCGACACCGCGACGGCCGACCGCTACGGCATCCGCCGCTACGGCTTCCACGGCACCTCGCACGCCTACGTCTCCCGTGCGACCGCCGCCCTGCTCGGCCGGGATCCGGCGGACGTCAACACCATCGTGCTGCACCTGGGCAACGGCGCCTCGGCGTCCGCGGTGCGCGGCGGGGTGTGCGTGGACACCTCGATGGGGCTGACGCCGCTGGAGGGCCTGGTGATGGGCACCCGCTCCGGCGACCTGGACCCGGCGGTGGTCTTCCACCTCCAGCGGGTCGGCGGGATGGACACCGACGCGATCGACCGGCTGCTCAACAAGCGCTCCGGGCTGCTGGGCCTGTGCGGCGACAACGACATGCGGGAGATCGGCCGCCGGATGGCGGAGGGCGACAAGGCGGCCCAGCTGGCCTTCGACGTCTACGTGCACCGGCTGCGCCGCTACGTGGGGGCCTTCACCGCTGTGCTGGGGCGGGTCGACGCGATCACGTTCACCGCCGGGGTGGGCGAGAACTCGGCGGCGGTCCGCGGGGCGGCCTTGTTCGGTCTGGACAGTCTGGGTGTCACCATGGATCCGGTACGCAACGCCGTACGCGGCCACGCGGCCCGCCTGGTGTCGGCCGATTCGTCCCGGGTGGCGGTCGCGGTGGTCCCCACCGACGAGGAGCTGGAGATCGCCCGCGATACTTACGCACTGGCGGCCGCCCCGCAGGGCGGCTGACCACCTCACTGCCACGCGAAGCCCCAGGAATATTCCGGAGCGGAACAAACCGATAGGATAGCGCCCATGCGCCGAGCCAAGATCGTCTGTACCCTGGGTCCCGCCGTCGACTCCTACGACCAGTTGAAGACACTGGTGGAGGCCGGCATGAACGTGGCCCGACTCAACTTCAGCCACGGCAGCCACGCCGAGCACGAGGGCCGTTACACCCGCGTGCGCAAGGTGGCCGAGGAGACCGGCAGGGCCGTGGGCATCCTCGCGGACCTGCAGGGCCCCAAGATCCGGCTGGCCACCTTCGCCGACGGACCCGTGGAGCTGGTCGCAGGCGACGAGTTCACCATCACCACCGAGGACGTCCCCGGTGACCGCACCATCTGCGGGACCACGTACAAGGGCCTGCCCGGCGACGTCTCGCAGGGCGACCCGATCCTCATCAACGACGGCAACGTCGCGCTGCGCGTCATCGAGGTCGACGGCCCGCGGGTGCGCGCGCTCGTCGTCGAGGGCGGCGTCATCTCCGACCACAAGGGCATCAACCTGCCCGGCGCGGCGGTGAACGTCCCGGCGCTGTCCGCGAAGGACATCGAGGACCTGCGCTTCGCGCTGCGGATGGGCGTCGACATGATCGCGCTGTCCTTCGTGCGCGACGCCAAGGACGTCCGCGACGTGCACCGCGTGATGGACGAGGAGGGCCGCCGGGTCCCCGTCATCGCCAAGGTGGAGAAGCCGCAGGCGGTCAAGAACATGGAGGACGTCGTCATGGCGTTCGACGCCGTGATGGTCGCCCGCGGCGACCTCGCGGTGGAATACCCGCTGGAGCAGGTGCCGGTCGTCCAGAAGCGACTCGTCGAGCTGTGCCGGCGCAACGCCAAGCCGGTGATCGTCGCGACCCAGATGATGGAGTCGATGATCACCAACTCCCGCCCCACCCGCGCCGAGGCCTCCGACGTGGCCAACGCGATCCTGGACGGCGCGGACGCGGTCATGCTCTCCGCGGAGTCCTCGGTCGGCAAGTACCCGATCGAGACGGTCAAGACGATGGCCCGCATCGTCGAGGCCGCCGAGGAGGAGCTGCTGTGCCGCGGCCTCCAGCCGCTGGCCCCCGGCAAGAAGCCCCGCACCCAGGGCGGCGCGGTCGCCCGCGCGGCCGCCGAGCTGGCCGACTTCCTGGACGCGAAGACCCTGGTCGCCTTCACCAAGTCCGGCGACACCGCCCGCCGCCTCGCCCGCTACCGCGTGCCCGAGCCGGTCGTGGCCTTCACCACCGACCCCTCGACCCGCAACCAGCTCGCCCTGACCTGGGGCGTCGAGTCCTTCGTCGTCGAGCACGCCGAGACCACGGACGACATGGTCAAGATCGTCGACCGCGAGATGCTCAAACTCACGGACTTCACCGAGGGCGACACCGTCATCATCACCGCCGGCTCCCCTCCCGGCGTCCCCGGCACCACCAACCTCGTCCGCGTCCACCACCTGGGCGCCTGACACCCCGGTACCGCACCTCGCCACGGCCCGTACCCCGGGGGGGAACTCCCCCGGGCTGCGGGCCGCCGGTGTCGGTGGACCGCGGCAACGGTGAACGTCGTGTGTACGCCCGGCCAAGAAACTGGCGTCATCGCGTCACGGAAGCGCAA
Organism: Streptomyces sp. NPDC021020; assembly: GCF_044333285.1. Classification (NCBI taxonomy): domain Bacteria; kingdom Bacillati; phylum Actinomycetota; class Actinomycetes; order Kitasatosporales; family Streptomycetaceae; genus Streptomyces; species Streptomyces sp. NPDC021020. Next base: position 324,764 of record NZ_JBIRQQ010000004.1, on the reverse strand, counting down.
AACCGGGCCCGTCGGCCCGTTGTCCATGGTCAGGCGCCCATCACCGGGCCCTAGCACGGGAGTTCGGCCGCGAACCCGGTGGCGCTTTGCTCAGGAGAGGCTCAGGAGACGCCCGGGAGAGGCTCCGGCGATCGCCACATCAGGCACAATGACGCTCGGGTACAACGGCGTTGGACGCAAAGGGAATGTACTGCGGGGGTTTTGTGCATGTCGCGTACACAGCAAAGACCACGAGTGATGGCCGACGGGACCGCGGGGCTCGTCGCGTCCCTCCAGGAGGAGATCCTCGCGGTGTACGAGGACGGCCTCCGGCTCACCGGGTTAGCGGCGGCCGCGGGCACCGGCAGCGCGGACGAGGTGTGTGCGGACGCCCGTGACATGCTCATCGCCTCCTCCTCCTGGCGCAGCCTCCCGACGACCCTGCGGCGCGTGCTCGCGGAGCGGGACGCGGCCGAGCAGGGGCGGATATCGCAGGCGGTGGCCGACGAGCGCCGGCGGATCGCCCGGGAGCTGCACGACCGGATGGGCTACTGCCTGAGCATGACGCAGCGCCAGCTGGAGCTGTACGACATCCGCCGCTCCACCGACCCGGCCGCCGCGGAGGGCCACTGGAGCGGCGCGTGGGAGGCCCTGCGGGACTCCATGCGCCATCTACGCGCGGTGACGTGCACACTGCACAGCCGGCCCGCGCTGCACAGCCTCGACGCGGCCCTGCGCGCGTACCTGCAGAGCGCCGACACCGCCGACGTGACGGTGACCGTGCACGTCAACGGCGACGAGTCGTGGGTCCCGCCCCGGGTGGTTGACGAGAGCTTCCTGGTCCTGCGGGAGGCGGCCCGCAACGCGCTCGCCCACGCGACCCCCCGCTCGCTGCGGATCTCCGTCGACATCACCCCGTACGAGCTGTGCGGCACCGTCCTCGACAACGGCCGCGGCTTCGACACGACCGGCCCTGTACGCGGAAGCTGCGGACTGGCCTCGATGACGGAGCGGGCGGACGCGCTCGGCGGGCGGCTGCTGTGCACCAGCCTGATCGAGGTCGGCACCAGAGTCCGCCTCACCGTCCCGCTGACAGGTCATGGCGTTGAGAACATCGCCTGACGCGCGGCTGCGGCTGCTGCTGGTCGACGACCACACCCTGGTCCGCGACGGCCTGCGGGAGATCCTGGTCTCCTACGACGACCTGGTGGTGGTCGGTGGCGCCGCCACCAGCGAGGACGGGGTGGCCCAGGCCGGGCGGCTGCTCCCGGACATCGTGCTGCTCGACGTCGACCTGCGGGGTGCGGAGGTCACCGAGACGGTCCGCGCGATACGTGCCGTCTCGCCGGACTCGCGGATCATCATCCTCAGTATGTTCGACGAACCGCGGGTCGTACGGCGGGTGGTCGCCGCGGGGGTGCGCGGCTACCTGCTCAAGAGCGTGAGCCGGCACGAACTGGTCTCCGCCGTGCGGGGGGTGGGCCGCGACGCGGAGCGCATGGTGCTGTCGGTGTCGCGCGAGACGCTGGTGCAGATGCAGTCCGCCCCGTCCGGGCCCGCGCTGACCGACCGCGAGCTGGAGGTGCTGGAGCTGGTCGCCCTGGCGCTGAGCAACAGCCAGGTCGCGCACCGGCTGGACCTCACCGAGGCGACCGTCAAGCGGCATCTGCGGAACGTCTTCGCCAAGCTCGGGGCGGTCTCCAGGATCGACGCGGTGAACAGGGCGGTCGACGCGGCCCTGATCAGGCCCGCCGGCCCGCCGCGTACGCCTGTCCACGGCTGAGTCCGGCCACGGCTGACTCCCGGCCCGCCCGGGCCGCCCCCTTTCGTGGGGACGGCCCGGGCGGTACGCACCGCCGCCTACCAGCCGGTGCCCGTGAGCACCCGCTCGGGCCCGGAGAAGTCCGGGCCCGAGTAGCGGAACAGCTCGCCCGTGGCCGCCTTGGTGGCGAGGATCTCGGGGGCGCCGTCGCCGTCGAGGTCGCCTACCGCGGTGATGTTCGCCATCGAGTCCCACCCGGTGCCGACCTGCACCGCGTCAGCGCTGCGGTAGGCGGGGCCGGACAGCCGGAGCAGGTCGCCGCCGGCGTCGACCGCGAGCAGGTCGGGCACGCCGTCGCGGGTCACGTCGCCGGCTCCGGCCAGCTGGCCGTAGGTGCCCCAGCCGGTGCCGACCAGGGTCCGGGAGGGGCCGCTGTAGTCGGGGGCGGTGTACCGGTAGGCGTCACCGGTCGCCAGGGCGACCGCCACGATGTTCTGCGAGCCGTTCCCGTCCGGGTCGTCCACCGCGCTGATGCCGGCCATGCCGTTCCAGCCGGTGCCGATCTGCACCCGGGTGGCGCCGCTGAAATCGGGGCCCGAGTAGCGGAAGAGGACGCCGTCGCCCTTGACGGCGAGCAGGTCGGACACCCCGTCACCGGTGACGTCGCCGATGCCGACGATCCGGTCGAAGGTGTTCCAGCCCGTGCCGATCTGCACCCGGGTGGCGCCGCTGTAGTCGGGGCCCGAGTAGCGGTAGAGGTTGCCGGTGGCGCGGGCGATCGCGACGATGTCGCCGGCCGTGCCCTTCGCCGGGTCCCCCACCGCCGCCGCGCCCGACATGCCGGCGAACGACACGGCGCCGCGGTAGAGCTGGTGGTCGGAGACCGACGCGTCGCGGGGCAGGACGTCTCCCCGCGCGGCCCTGAAGTACCGCTCGCTGAACATCAGGTAGTCCAGCTTGTAGGCCGCGGTGCCGGTGAAGCTGGTCTCGCCCGACCGGCAGTACGTACGCGCCGCCGGATCGCACACCCGCTGGTCGAAGTGGTCCTTGTCGGTCTCGTCGGCCTCGACGAAGCGGCCGTGCCCGCCGTCCGCGACGCTGCGGCTGTAGAAGTCGCCCATCGAGGTCTTGCGGGGCGCGGCGTTGAAGTCGCCGCCGAGGATGACCGGGGTGCCGGCGTCCTCCCACGCGGCGGCCTGGGCGGCGAGCTTCGCCGACTCCGCCTGGTTGAGGGTCTCGTCCTTCCAGTACAGGTGGACCGAGCACGCCCAGGTCTCCCGGTGCTGGAGGGTGGTGCGCACGCACGGGACGAGGATCTTCTCGACCTCGCCGCCGACGGTCAGCGACAGCGTGGTCGACTGCAGGACGGGCCCCTTGACGAAGAGCGCCACGCCGTAGTCGTACTTGCTCTTGCAGGCGGTCGCGCTCTTGCCGGCCGCGATCGTCGTGGCGAACATCCCGTTGTAGCCGAGCTTCTGCACACGGCCGCGGATCGCGTCGTACTGGTTCCTGCACACCTCCTGGAGGAAGACCGCGTCGGCGTTCCAGCCCGTCGCCGACATCTGCGCGACCACCGCGTTCTCCCGGTTGGCGGCGCTGTCGCCGGAGTTGCTGTTCGGGCAGGAGCTGCCGCAGATGTTGTAGGTCGCGACGTGCACGGTCTGCGCGGTGGTGACCGGCAGGGAGTCCGCCCGCGCGGGGGCCGGCAGCGCGAGGAGCGTCATCAGCAGCAGGAGCGGGCCGAGCACGGCCCACCGGCGGGCGGTGCGGGCGGTGCGGGCGGTGCGGGCGGTGCGGGCGGTGCGGGCGGTGCGGGCGGTGCGGGCGGTGCGGGCGGTGCGGGCGCCTGAGGAGAACACGGGGCCTACCATCCCGTCCCCGCCTCGGTGCGGCTGCCGCCGTCGAGTTCCGGGCCCGCGTAGCGGTAGAGCGTCCCGGTACCGATCTTGACGGCGAGCAGGTCGGGAGTGGAGCTGCCGGTCAGGTCGCCGGGGCTCACCAGGCGCGTCATGGTGTTCCAGCCGTCGCCGACCTGGACCTTCTCCGGACCGCGGAAGTCCGGGCCGGCGTAGCGGTAGAGCTTGCCGTCCGTGCCGGTCGCGAGGATGTCCGGGTGGCCGTCACCGGTCTGGTCACCGACCGCGGCGAGCGTGTGGTAAGTGTTCCAGCCGGTGCCGATCTGCACACGCGTGGCGCCGCTGAAGTCCGGGCCGGCGTAGCGGTAGAGGACACCGGTCGACTTCTTGACGGCGATCAGGTCGGAGCTCTTTTCACCGGTCAGGGCGCCCACGGCCGTGATGTTGCTCATGGAATTCCAGCCGGTGCCGATCAGCGTCCGGGTGTCGCCGCTGAAATCGGGGCCCCAGTAGCGGTAGAGGTCGCCGGAGGGGGTCTGGGCGAGGAGGTCGTCGTGGCCGTCGCCGTTCAGGTCCCCGACGCCGGTGATGGTCTGGAAGGCGTTCCAGCCGGTGCCGATCTGGACCCGGGTGTCGCCGCTGTAGTCCGGGCCCGAGTAGCGGTAGAGGTTGCCGGTCGGCCGGCCGATCGCGACCAGGTCGGGCTTGCCGTCGCCGGTGACGTCGCCCACGGCCGCGGCCCGGGACATCGCCGAGGACACGCCCACGTCGAGGTAGTCCCGGTCGATGGCGATCGTGACGCCGCCGTGCGTCTCCGTCACCTGGCCCGCGTACTGGTGGATGCGCTGGTGCGCGGTCCAGTTGCCCGCGGGGACGGCGGACTCGGCGGTGTCGGCCACGCCGTTCCAGTGGCCGATGTACAGCACGTCGGGCTGGACGAAACTGCTGCCCGCCTTCGCGGCCAGGTCGGTGATGACGGAGGAGGAGCTGCCGTAGACGCCCGAACTCCAGCCCCTGGCGTGCAGTTCGGCATCCCACGCCGACACGTAGGCGAGCGCCTTGTCCCGGTAGACGGGGTCGTACAGCTCCAGGTCGTCGTAGATGACGCTGCCCGCGCTGAAGCCGAGCGCCTCCGCGTCCGCGATCGCGTCGTCGGCGGCGGCCTTGCCCTGGCTGGTGGGCGAGGAGAGCGAGTGCGCCTGCGGGCCGTCGTAGATCGGCATGAAGTGCCAGCCCGCGGCCGCCTGCTGCTGGACCCAGGAGGCCGTGAGGTTCGGCTGCTTGCAGGGTAGCGTCGGGCCGCCGATGTAGATGCCGACCGAGCCGTACGGCGAGGAGTCCTTCCACGTCTTCATCGCCGAGCTGCTGGGCGCCGAGCAGGCCTCGAAGCCCTTGCCGGTGAAGTCCGTGACCGAGGGCGGCAGGGCGGCTGCCGCCGCCGGGGCGGCCTGCGGGGCGAGGCGCGGGGCGGCGGTGGGCAGCCCGCTGCCGGCCAGGACCGTACGGACCAGCGCCGCGTCCGTACCGTAGGCGGCCGTGACGCGTACGCCGGGGGCGGTGACCGTGATCTCGTGGTCCGCCGCGGACTCGGTGCTGCCCGCGGCCGCGGACTGCGGCGCCGGCTCGACGAGCAGCGCCTCCGTCCTGCCGACCAGATGGGCCGGGCAGTCCTGGGCGGCGGCGGGCGTGCCCAGGTACAGCGCGTGCCGGTCGAAGCGCACGCAGGCGGCGGGCTGGTCCGCGAGGTCGACGACCTGCCAGTCGGCGGGTATCGCGAACCGGTAGCCCTCGTAGGACACGGTCCGGGTGGTGGCGGAGTCGGCGTGGGCGGGCGCGAGGCCGGCCGCGGCCAGCAGGGCGGCGGCCGCGGCGGCGACCGCGGTGAGGCGGCCCGAGCGGATGCCGGACCCGCTCTGGCGCAGGGGGTCCTGACCGCCGGTACGGAAGCCGGCGCGGCCCCGTCTCGCGCGGGTGGTGCGGGGGTGCGGGTGCACGGAAGTGACTCCTGTCATGAGGGAGTTGGGTGGGAGGGGCGCCGGGGACTACCAGCCGGTGCCGATGCCCGTACGGGCCGGGCCGCTGAAGTCGGGGCCGGTGTAGCGGTAGAGGACGCCGCTGACCATGTCCACGGCCAGCAGGTCGGGGGTGGCGCTGCCGGTGACGTTGCCGGGGCCGACGAGTTCGGCCATGACGTCCCAGCCGGTGCCGATCTGCTTCCGGTCCGTCCCCTTGTAGTCGGGGCCGAAGTAGCGGTAGAGCTTGCCGCTGCCGTCGACGGCGACAATGTCCGTGACACCGTCGCCGTTCTGGTCGCCGACGGCGGCGATGTCCGTCATCGCGTCCCAGCCCGTACCGATCTGCACCCGGGTGTCGCCGCTGAAGTCCGGGCCCGAGTAGCGGTAGAGGACGCCGGTCGAGCGCTTGACCGCGAGCAGGTCGGGCTTGCCGTCCTTGTCCACGTCGCCCACACCGGTGACGTTGGCCATCGACGTCCAGCCGGTGCCGATCTCCACGCGCGATTCACCGCGGTAGTCGGGGCCCGGGTAGAGGAAGAGCTTTCCGTCCGACCTGGTGGCTACGATGTCGGTGGCGCCGTCCTCGTTCAGGTCACCGACCGCGGTGATGCCGGTCATCGAGGACCAGCCGGTACCGACCTCCACCCGGGTGTCGCCGCTGAAGTCCGGGCCCGAGTAGCGGTAGAGGACGCCGGTGGACCGCTTGACGGCGAGCAGGTCGGGCTTGCCGTCCTTGTTCTGGTCGCCCACGCCCGTCAGGTTCGCCATCCGCGGCAGCGGGTACGGGTCCGCGGTGTCCGTCGCCAGGCCGGTGCCCGGGCTGCACGTCCAGGCGCCCGCGCCCTGGTCGGCGAGGATCTTCTCGGCGATGAGGATCTGCTGCTTCTTGGTCGCCTGGTAGGCGTGCGGCGCGTAGTCGGTGCCGCCGTAGTGCTGCCAGTTGTAGTTGCTGATCTGGAGGCCGCCGGTGTACTGGGTGCCGGTGTTGATGCTCCAGTTGCCGCTGCTCTCGCAGCGGGCGACCTTGTCCCAGGTGCTGACGGAGGCGGCTGACGCGGGAGCGGGGGCGGCGGCCGCGCCCAGGGTGAGGAGCGCGGCGGCGACCGCCGCGCGTATGACGTTTCGGGAACGGCGCACGTGTGTCACGGGGCTCTTCCGTGTGTGGGGAGTCGGGGGTGGGGAGTCGGGGGGATCCGCCGCGCGGGCGGGCAGGCCCCGGGGGTGGCCGCTCGGCGGACTGCCGAGCGGCCGGGCTGCCTGCCCCGCGCGGCGGAGTCGGCGGCCGGGCTCTACCAGCCCGTGCCGATCTTGGTGCGGTCGTCACCGACGAAGTCGGGCCCGTGGTAGAGGAACAGCTCGGAGGTGGAGAGCTTGACGGCGAGCAGGTCGGGCTTCCCGTCCTTGTCCACGTCGCCCGGGCTCACCAGGTTGTTCATGGAGTCCCAGCCGGTGCCGATCTGTACTCGGCTCGCGCCGCTGAAGTCGGGGCCCAGATAGCGGTAGAGCGTCCCGTCCTCCTTGGCGGCGACGAGGTCGGTGTACTTGTCGCCGTTGAAGTCGCCGACCGCCGCGATGTTGGCGATGGTGTTCCAGCCGGTGCCGATCTGCAGCCGGGTGGCGCCGCTGAAGTCGGGGCCCAGATAGCGGTAGAGGGCACCGCTGGACTTCTCGACCGCGAGCAGGTCCGGGTGGCCGTCGCCGTTCAGGTCGCCCACTCCGGTGAGGTTGGTCATCGACGTCCAGCCGGTGCCGATCTGCTTCCGGTCCGTGCCCTTGTAGTCGGGCCCGTTGTAGCGGTAGAGCGTCCCGTCGTTCTTGGCGGCGACGAGCTCGGTCTGCCCGTCGCCGTTCAGGTCACCGACCGCGGTGACGGAGTCGATGGAGTTCCACCCCGTGCCGATCTCCACCCGGGTGGCACCGCTGTAGTCGGGGCCCGCGTAGCGGTACAGCTTCCCGTCCGCGACCTTGGTGGCGATGATGTCGGGGACTCCGTCATCGGTCTGGTCGCCGACTGCGACGAGGTTCGTCATGCCCGGGTCGAAGTCGTCGACGACGGACTTGTTGCGCACGGGATGGAAGTCGCCGAAACCGCTGAAGTACGGGTACGGAATCTTCCGGTGGTGGACACCACTCCCGGTGAACTCGTAACCCCAGTACGAGGTCTTGGAGGAGTCGGTCCACTTCTCGAAGAGGGCGATATGGCCGTTGTCGCCGACGGCGGGGTTGTTCAGGGCGTCGCCGGCCTTGAGTTCGCTCTTGGAGATGTCCTCGGTGACGCCGTCGGGACCGAAGGTGTTTGTCGTCAGCGACCGGCTGAGCTTCCAGGTCATCGAGACATAGCCCGAGCAGTCCTTGCGGTAGCCCTGATACGTCGCGCTCCGGCTGTAGTCCAGCCCCAGGCCGACCCAGCTCGCCGCCCGCTTGATGACCTCGGTCCTGGTGATCGCGGGCGCCAGGGCCTGCGCGGACTGCGCGACCTGCTCCTCCGGCCCCTGCCCAGGGCTCCCGTAGTCACCCACCGCGGCAGCCGACCCGCTCCCGGCCACATCCGCACTCGCGCTCGCAGGCACCGCCACGCCGACGCACAGCGCCGCTCCGAGCATCGCCAGGGCGACGCGATTTCTCCGCAGGCGAAGTTGCACCTTTTCCTCCACAAGAGACAGACCGGCCCCGCGCACGTTTCACGAGGCGCCGAAAAATGGCGCACCGATTCCGCCGCACGGGTAAATGCCGGATCCAAGGACTGCTACGCGCCGCAGCCGGCGACCGCTCTCCAACGGACTGGCGCGGCGCACGTAACGTGCCATGGGAGGTCACCGGCGGACAATCGCCGATTCCCGCTTCCGTCCGTATTGCCCGGGAACAACGCACCGAAGGTCACCGGCGGATATCGAAGGGCGCCGCCCCCGGATACGACTTTCGATACCCGGACGTGCGTCCGCGGATCCGTCGGCGCCGACGCGAAGCGCCCGCCCGCCCTCGTGGAGGAGGGCGGGCGGGCGCTTCGGAGAAGGGTGGGTCAGGCGTCCTGGCCCGGGAGGACCTTCATGCCGGGGACGGTGAGGGTGCCGCCGAACTGGCCGGCCTGGATGACGGTGACGTCGGTGAAGAAGAGGACCGGGAGGGTCAGGGGGGGCGGGGCCTTCGGGGTGAAGGTGATGGGGACGACGCCGAGGAGGTTGCCGCTCAGGGACTCGGTGTACATCGTCACCGTGCCGTTGCGGAAGGTCGACGTGGAGCCCTTGGCCGCCGTCACGTGGGTCTTGGTGCCGCCGGGGCCGTCGACGATCTGGTGGAGGTCGCCGATGTCGATGCCCGTCGCGGTGAACTTCAGGACGTCCTTGACGGTGCCGCCGTAGGTCTTGACCTGCACGATGCCGTCGTACTTCAGGCCGTAGAGGGTCAGCAGCGAGCTCTTGAGGACCCAGGGGTCGTCCGGGAGCAGGGGGATGCCCTGTTCGGTCTGGGCGTCCGCGAGGGCCTTCGCGTCGTAGGTGGGGCAGGGGAAGGACTGCGGGTCGCCGGCGGTGGCCGCGGAGTCGTCGCCGGTCAGGGACTTGGCGGTCTTCGACGCGCCGTCCGTGGCGCCCTTGACCGTGTCCTTGACCGTGTCCTTGGTCTTCTGGAGCGCGCCGTCCGCCGTGGTCACGACGCCCTTGACGGTGTCCTTGACCGGATCCTCGGCGTCCTTGGCGTCCTGCGTGGTCTTCGGAGTCGCCGTGGGGGTCGCCGAGGGCTGCGTCGGGGTCGGCGTCGGGCTCGCGGTGGGCTGCGTCGCGTCGCCTATGCCGAGCAGGCCGCCGAGCAGGTCGCCGAGGCCCAGCGGATCGAGCGGGTTGACGGACTTGGTCGGGCTCGGGCTCGCGGTGGGCTGGGTCGCCGGCGCGGACGCCGCCGTGTCGGGCTTGGCGGCATCGGCGGACGGCGAGGTCTCCGGCTCGGGCGCGGAATCGTTCTTGCCCGTCGTGGCGCTCGGGCTCGTCGTCGGCTTCGGCGTCGCCTTGTCGTCCTTCTTCGCCGAACCCGCGGAGTCCTTCTTCGCCGTCCCGGACGGCGAGGGCGTCGGGGTCTCGGACTGCGTCACGCACGGGCCCGGCTTGAAGGGGCTCTTGGGCTCGTCGGCCTGCGCCAGGTGCGGGGTCAGTCCCATGCCCATGAGCACCGCGGTCGGCATCGCGGCGAGGGCCACCGCCTTGCCGGCCGGCATGTGCAGCTTCGTCAGCAGGGACTTGCGCGGGGCCGCGTGCCGCGGTCCGGACCGGGTCCGCTCGCGGCGCGCGCTCTCGGCCGGCTGAGCTTCGTCACCCAGCACGGTGCCTCCCGTTCTGCTCGGTGGTCTCTTCGTCTGCCCCCGCTCCGGCGTGCACCGGCTCGGGCGTGGTGAACGGGTCCGCGGGGAGCGCGGGGTCGGCGGGGCCGGCGAAGGGATCCGCCGCGTCGTCCACCGGCTTCGGGCCGTCGCCGGGCAGCTCTGCCTGCTCGCCCGGGTCGTCGGGCACCGGGGTGCCGGGCGCCCAGGCGACGGCCAGCGCGCCGCCGACGATGGCGAACAGGAAGCCCACGAGGGCGCCGAGGTTGGTCATCGGGATGGACACCAGGCCGAGCAGGATGCTCGCGACACCGGCGAAGATCCGCACCTCGCGCTGGAACCACATCGTCAGGCTCAGGGTGATGAGCAGCACGCCGATGATCAGCGCGCTGGCACCCGCCGTGGTGCCGACCCGGACGCCCAGCTGGCCGAAGGTCATGTTGTGGTAGGGGACGTACCCGATGGCGGCCCCACCGATGATGGTCACCACCCCCGCCCAGAACGGCCGCTCCCACCGCCAGTGCCGGAAGGCGATGCGGCCGCGGGTGAAGGCGTCGGGGGACCCTTGCGACTCGGCGCTCATGGAAAACAGCTCCCTGGAACTGGCGTTGCGTGAAGAAAGGGGTGCCGTGGGCGAGCCGCGCCCCGCGCGGCTCGCCCAGAGCGAGTCAGACCGTGCTCAGTAGCACTGGCCCCCGGAGCCCAGGTGGAGCCTGAGGCTGAGGCCCGTGAGGCGGAAGGTGCCCGCGCTGGTCGCCCACGCCGTCTGCTTGACGTCCGTCAGGTCGGCCGACTCGGCCGTCTGCGCGAACGTGGACCCGTCCGCGTTGTCACCGGCCTTGATGCCGGGACCGGGCTGGCCCTTCGCGCCCGCCGCGACACCGATGTTGATGTTGGTGAAGACCGCGTCGGCGTCGAGCTGGTCGAGGTCGATGTAGAGGTTGTGCGCCGTGACGGCGTGGTCCTTGTCCGGACCGGCCTTCAGGACGAGCGTCACGTCCACACCGATCGGCGTCGGGATGACGACCGACTGGCACAGGCCGACGATGGTGGCGTCGGTGAACGCCGAGACCGCCACCGGTGTCGGCTTGGGGTCTTCCCCCTTCTTGCCGGGCGTCACGACGTCGAGCGCGCCGTACTGCTCGAAGCCCTCGCCGTGCAGCGTCTTCGCCGTGACCTTGAACTGCTGGCCGGACACGCTGAACGACGCCGCGAGCGCGCCCTGCGCGATCGCCACGCCTATCGCCGCGGTGGCGGCCACACTCGGCACCATGACGACGGCGAACCGCCGCCATCTGGTACCGCCCCGAACGTGCGATTCCATGTTTCCTCCTTCTCGGACGTACATCTCCGGACCGGACCTTGGTCCGGGCCTGGGATGGGAGAAGTGCTACGTCCTCGGGAAGGAGAGCGCCGCGCCGGGCATGGCCGTCTGCCTCCCGGGGCCAGTCCTGCGGGAAAGCCCTGCGGAACTGCCTGGGGAGTCCGGACGGCGGTGTCCGGGACGTCGGCGATCACCCCCGAGCGACAACCACTGGCCACGCTCTCGCGCAACCTGCTGGACAGGCTCCATCCGGTTCCATCACGGCGGACGGAGACCCCCCTGTCCCGAAAGACGCGGCGGCTGCCGCGCTCTCCCGCTCGGCGGGGACCCGTGGACCCGGGCACCGGCTGGCTGCCGGGCGCTGGCTACGGACCGAGCTTGGCCGATCGTGGTCCATTCGGGGCCGCCGCACAAGGGGCTCGTTACTAGCGAGTAACGGATAAGTGTCGCGAGCCGCGCAGCAGTTCGAGGCATGCTGACGCAAGGTGACAGAAACAGGGGGGAGAAAGTCCGGCATATATGACGATCGGCCGGCAAATCAGGGTGGCGTTCTCACCCCGCGTGACGGCAACCGCCCACTGTCACGGTTTGATAAAGAGCGGTCGCCGGATCACTCATCCGCTGAGTACCGCGGCCCCGTCACAGGGCCGCGGTACGCGGGAAACACGGGCTCAGAACAGCACCCTGGCCAGCGCGGTCCGCGCGCTCACCACGCGCGGGTCGTCCGGGCCGACGACCTCGAAGAGCTCCAGCAGCCGCAGCCGTACGGCGTCGCGGTCGTCGCCCGCCGTACGGCGAACGGTGTCGACGAGCCGCCCGAAGGCGTCCTCGACATGGCCGCCCACCAGATCCAGGTCGGCGGCGGTGAGCTGGGCCTGCACATCGCCCGGCGCGTCGGCGGCGGCCTGCCGCGCGGCGCCCGCGTCCACGCCCTGGACGCGGAGGAGCAGTTCGGCCTGCGCGAGGCCGAGCTTGGCCTCGGTGTTGGCGGGCTCGTCGGCGAGCACGTTCCGGTACGCCTGCACCGCACCGCTCAGGTCACCGGCGTCCAGCGCGTCGTGCGCGGCGCCCAGCGCCAGTTCCTGCGGGGTGGCGGGGCGCGGCGGCGCGGCCTCGGCGGGCTCGGGCGCGGCGCCGGGGTCGACCTCCTCGCCGACGATGCCGAAGCGCTGCTCGGCCACCGCGACGAGCTGGTCGAGCACCTCGGTGATCTGGTCCTCCGGCGCCAGGCCCTGGAAGAGCGGCATCGCCTGCCCGGCGATCACCGCGAAGACCGCGGGCACGCCCTGCACCTGGAACTGCTGGAAGAGCAGCTGGTTGGCGTAGACGTCGGCGGTGGCCAGCACGAACCGGCCGCGGTATTCCCCGGCCAGCCGTTCCAGCACCGTGTTGAGCTGCTTGCTCTGCTCGGCCTGGTCGGCCCAGAAGCTGATGACGACCGGGACCTCGGTGGAGCGCTGCAGGACGTCGCTCTCGAAGGTCTCCTCGGTCACCTCGATGACGAGCGGGGAAGCGGGGACGGCCGCGCCGGCGGCGCCGGCCTCCTGCCGCTGCGCCCGGGCCTGCTCGGCCTTCGCCTTGGCCTCACTGGCCGCCTTCACCGCGGCGAGGTCGACCACCCCGCTCATGGACATGTTCCGTGGCTGCATGAGGCAATCCTCCCCCCTCGCGGACCCCAGTGGTGCACAGTCCCGGGATCAGGCCGGGCCACCCGCCGGTTCGCGGGGCCCCGACCACCCGGTCGTGTGGTGCCGCGCCGCCGCCCGGCGGCACGGTCGTGGTGGTACGGATCCCCATCCGTACCGGCGTAGTTGTCACCGGCGTGGTTGTCGCCACGAGCCGCGTCGTGTTTCGCTACGAGCTGTAGCGTAACTGCACCCGCGCGCACCGCGCGGCGGCGGACCCTGTGAATCAGCTCACTCGTCACGGTACTTACCGACGGGTATGGTCCGCGTATGCCTCCCACCGCCGCCGGGCCGCCACCGGCCAGACGCACCGGGCGGCCGCGGAGCGCCGGGCTCGACCGGGCGATCCTCGCGGCCACCCGCGCCGCGCTGGCCGAGGTCGGCTGGAGCCGGCTGACGCTGGGGGACGTCGCGGCGCGCGCCGGGGTGGCCAAGACGACCGTCTACCGGCGCTGGGCGGGCAAGAACGAGCTGGCCGTGGACGCGGTCGCGGCGCTCTTCGAGGAGCAGCTCGAACTGCCCGACCGCGGCAGCCTGGAGGCCGACATCCGCGGGGTGGTGCTGCGCTTCGCCGAGCTGCTGGACCGCCCGGAGACCAGGACCGCGCTGATGGCGGTGATCGGCGAGGCGGCGTACGACGACGCGCTGCGGCTGCGGATCCGCGCGGCGATCGTGGACCGGCAGAAGCACCTGGTGGTGCTGGGCCGCGAGCGCGCCCAGGCGCGCGGCGAGATCCCCGCGGACGACGGCGCCGCGGCGCCCTGGCGGGACAACCTGATCTTCGACGTGGTCGCCGGGGCCGTCGTGCACCGCGTGATGGTCTCGTCCGAGCCGGCCGACGAGGAGTGGGCGCGTCGGCTCGCCGGGCTCCTCGTCGTCGGACTCGCGGGGCTGCACACGGCCCGGGACCTCGACTGAGAGGTCCCGCACCGCCCGTACGGCGTGCGCCCCGCCCTTCCCGTACCCCCCCCGGGGCCCTCCCCCGGGCCCCCGGCCGCTCCCGATCCCCGGGCTCAGGAGAGGCTGCGCACCGGCGCCGTCTCCCCCCCGGTACGCTCGGCGGTGAAGTGGTCGAACTCCCCCGCCAGGACGCCCTTCACGAAGGCCTCCCATTTCGCGGTGGTGGTCACCGCCACCACGTCCGGCTGTTCCGTCTCCCTTATGTAGACCATCCCGTCGTCACCGACGGTCGCTTCGAGGGCCACACACGTCCTTTCCTGGAGGGCGGTCGGGTCTCGACGAATCTACCGACCACGGCCAATGTCCAGGTCAGCGCCTTGGGGGGCGGACAGAGGGACGCGTGGGGCGCTCAGAAGCGGGCGGGTTCCGCGTATGTGCCCCATTCGGCACGCAGGACGTCGCAGATCTCGCCGAGCGTCGCCTCGGCCCTGACCGCGTCCAGCATGGGCGCGATCATGTTGCCGCCGGAGCGCGCCGCGTCCAGCATCGCGTCCAGGCCGCGGCGCACCGCGGCCTCGTCGCGCGCGGTGCGGCGGCCGGCGAGCGCCCGCACCTGGTCGCGCTCGACCTCGTGGCCGACCCGCAGGATCTCCAGGTCACCGGTGACGGAGCCGGTGTGGCAGTTGACGCCGACGACCCGCTTGTCGCCCTTCTCCAGCGCGCGCTGGTACTGGAAGGCGGCCTCGGCGATCTCGCCGGTGAAGTAGCCGTCCTCGATGCCGCGCAGGATGCCGGACGTCATCGGCCCGATCGGGTGCTCGCCGCTCGGCACGGCCCGCTCGCCCAGCTCCCGGATGCGGTCGAAGACGGCCTCCGCGTCCCGCTCGATGCGGTCGGTGAGCGCCTCGACGTACCAGGAGCCGCCGAGCGGGTCGGAGACGTTGGCCACGCCCGTCTCCTCCATCAGCACCTGCTGGGTGCGCAGCGCGATCTCGGCGGCGCGCTCGCTGGGCAGCGCGAGCGTCTCGTCCAGCGCGTTGGTGTGCAGCGAGTTGGTGCCGCCGAGCACCGCGGCGAGCGCCTCCACGGCGGTGCGCACCACGTTGTTGTACGGCTGCTGGGCGGTGAGCGACACCCCGGCGGTCTGGGTGTGGAAGCGCAGCCACTGCGCCTTGTCCGAGCGCGCCCCGTACACGTCCCGCAGCCAGCGGGCCCAGATGCGGCGGGCGGCGCGGAATTTGGCGATCTCCTCGAAGAAGTCGACGTGCGCGTCGAAGAAGAAGGACAGGCCGGGCGCGAAGGTGTCGACGTCCAGGCCGCGGCTGAGGCCCAGCTCGACGTACCCGAAGCCGTCGGCGAGGGTGTAGGCCAGCTCCTGCGCGGCCGTCGCGCCCGCCTCGCGGATGTGGTAGCCGGACACCGACAGCGGCTTGTACGCCGGGATGGCCGTCGCGCAGTGCTCCATCAGGTCGCCGATGAGCCGCAGGTGCGGCTCGGGTGCGAAGAGCCACTCCTTCTGCGCGATGTACTCCTTGAAGATGTCGGTCTGGAGCGTGCCGTTGAGCACCCCCGGGTCGACGCCCTGCCGCTCGGCGGCGACCAGGTACATGCAGAAGACCGGGACGGCGGGCCCGGAGATCGTCATGGAGGTGGTGATGTCGCCCAGCGGGATGTCGCGGAAGAGCACCTCCATGTCCGCGGCGGAGTCGATCGCGACCCCGCAGTGGCCGACCTCGCCGAGCGAGCGCGCGTCGTCGGAGTCGCGGCCCATGAGCGTCGGCATGTCGAACGCGACGGAGAGCCCGCCGCCGCCGTTGGCCAGGATCTGGCGGTACCGCGCGTTGGTCTGCTCGGCGTTGCCGAACCCGGCGAACTGCCGGATCGTCCACGTCCGGCCGCGGTACCCGGTGGCGTGCAGCCCGCGGGTGAAGGGGTACTCCCCCGGCCAGCCGATGCGCTCGAAGCCCGGTACGTCGGCGCCGGGCGGCGGCCCGTACACCGGCTCGACCGGGTCACCGGAGAGCGTCGTGAAGTCGGCGTCGCGGCGCCGGCTGGAGTCGTAGCGTGCCTGCCAGCGGGTGCGGCCTGTCTCGATCTCCGAAGCGTCCATACTCCAAATTTACTAGGACGTCCTAGTAAATGTCGATGACACGCGGCTCACCAACCGGGTGAGCCGCAGATTTGTCGGACCCGTCCTAGGCCTTCGCGGGCTGGACGGGCTCCGGCTCGTCCGCCTGCGCGGGCGCGACGAGCGGGGCCAGCTCGCGCGAGACGCGGCGCTCGACGAAGAACGCGGCGGTCGGCACGGTGCCGGCCAGCAGCACCCAGGCCATGCGGCCGAGCGGCCACTTCGCCTTGGAGCACAGGTCGAAGGCGAAAACGAGGTAGACGACGTAGAGCCAGCCGTGGGCGAAGCCGATCACGGTGGTGGCGGTGCCCGCGCCGCTGATGTCGAGCCCGTACTTGCCGATGACGGCGAGCGTGAGGGCGATCAGCAGGACGCCGGTCACGTAGGCCATCACCCGGTAGCGGGTCAGCACGCTGTGTTTCATGGCAACGAGCGTAACCCGGGGCTCCGCGGCCCCGAATTTCACCCCTCCTCGAAGTCTCCGGCGTGGATCCGCAGCGGCCGCAGCAGCGCGAAGATCTCCGCGCACTCCTCCGCGTCGTAGACGCCGAGGCCGAAGTCCATCGCCATCAGGTCGCGGGTCGCGGACTCGACGATCTCGCGGCCCTTGTCGGTGATCGAGGCCAGGGTGCCGCGGCCGTCGTTGGGGTTGGGCCGCTTGTCGACCAGGCCGGAGGCCACCAGCCGGTCGACGGTGTTGGTCACCGACGTGGGGTGGACCATCAGGCGCTCGCCGATCTTGGACATCGGCAGCTCGCCCGCCTTGGAGAAGGTGAGCAGCACCAGCGCCTCGTAGCGCGCGAAGGTCAGTCCGTAGGGCTTGACGACCGCGTCGACCTGGCCCAGCAGGATCTGCTGGGCGCGCATGATCGAGGTGATCGCGCCCATCGACGGGACCCCGCCCCAGCGCTGGGTCCAGTGCTCGTCGGCACGTGCGATGGGGTCGAAGGGCAGGCTCAGGGGCTTTGACACGCGCCCGAGCCTACCCGTCGGTCACATCGTGGTCACGGCCGTCTCGGCAGTCGGGCACCGCCCGCGGTGCCTCAGGCGAGGGCGCTGAGCGCGTGCCACTGGTCCGCGGAGAGATTCCACTCGCCGTAGCCGTTGCCCTTGTCGACGACGGCCCGGGTGGAGCCGGTGGACACGACGACGTCGCCGCGCACCGCGCTGTCGAAGAACCACTTGGCGTCGGCGTCGCTCAGCCCGATGCAGCCGTGGCTCTTGTTCTGCTTGCCCATGTAGCGGTCGTTCCAGGGCGCGGCGTGCACGAAGGTGCCGGAGGTGGTGATGCGGACGGCGTTGTGCACGTCCTCGTCGTAGAAGTCGGCGGAGTCCTCGCTGGTGGCGATGTTGACCGACGCCGAGGTCATCCGGACCGTGGACTGCTTGGCCATCACCACCATCGTGCCGTTCCAGGTGGGGAAGGCGGAGCTGCCGCCGGAGATCTTGAAGTTCTTGACCGTGCGGCCGTTCTCGGTGACGCGCATCGTGTGCTTGGCGAGGTCCGCGTACGAGATGCGGGCGGTGCCGACGCTGAAGGTGTCGTGGATGTCGCGGCGCAGGAAGCGCCCGTCGCCGGTGTCGATGCCGCTGAGCCGGGCGGTCAGGGTGACCTTGGTGCCGGTGGGCCAGTACGTGTCCGGACGCCAGTCGACGCGCTGGATGCCGGTGAGCGGGTCGGTGAGCCAGCCCCAGCTGCCCTTGACCGCGGGGGTGGTGGTGATGCTCAGGGCCCGCTCGACGGCGGCCTTGTCGGCCACCGGCTTGTCGAAGGCGAGCGAGAGCGGCAGGCCGACCCCGACGACGGCGTTGTTGAGCGGGGTCGCGGTCACGCCGTTGACCTTGCCCGCGGCGGTGGTGCGGAAGTCGCTCGTGGTGGTGGCCTGCTTGCCGGCCGCGTCGGTGGCGGTGACCGTGACGGTGTACGCGGTGCCGGGCGTCATGGTGCGGTCGGACGTCCAGGTGTGGCCGTCGGCGGCGAGCTTGCCGGTCACCTCGACCGGGTCGACGCCGTCCGACGCCTTGCCCTTCGGGGTGACGGTGACGGTGCCGAGGGTGTCGCCCGCGGCGGTGACGGTCACGGGGGTGCCGGGGGCGACGCTCTTGCCGGCGGCCGGGGAGACGGTGACCTTCCCGGCGGCGGAGGCGGACGCGGTGGCGGCCGGGCCGCCGTCGCCGGGGGCGGCCCCGTCGGAGGAGGTGTCGTCGCCGCCGCACGCGGCGGCGCCGAGCGCCAGGGCGAGCAGCAGGGCGGGGGCCGCGAGGGCGCCGGAGCGGCGGGAAGCGGATATGCCGAAGGTGCGGAACACGGTGATGGGTCCTTGTCAGCAGTCGTCGGTCGAGGAGTACGCGCCTTTGTCCGGGGCGGTACCGCCGGTGCCGGAGGCGTAGGCATTGCTGGTGGGTGCGCCGCCGACGGTGAAGTGGCGGTCGCCCGGGAGGCCCTTCGTGGCGGCGACGTCGGGGGACGTGGACAGGGCCAGGTCGTCGAGCGAGTCGGCGAGGCAGCCGGCGGGTCGCGGGCCGTCCGGCTCGTCGCCCGGCTTCCACGTCAGCGGGCTCTTGGGGCTGTCCACCACCAGTACGGCGACGTATTGCCCCTCGTACTGGATCCACACCGTCATGCCGGGGAATTTCTTGGAGGAGCCCATCGCGCGGTGCGCCACGAGCCGCCCCCAGACGCTGTCGTGGACGTCGACGAGGTCCATCCCGCACTTGGCGGCGATCCGCTCCCGCAGCTGCTCCGCGGCCGCGGTCGCGGAGGGCCCGTCGGGGTAGGCCAGAAGCCGCTCGTACGCGGTCCCGGTGACCATTTCCGAGACGTACTGGCCGGTCACCTCGACGACCGCGCCGTCCGGCGAGGGCGGCTCGCACTGCGAAGGGAACTCGTCGAGGCCTGCGGCGTCCGTGGCCTTCCACTGCCATTTCACCGCGTAGGGCAGCGCGTTGGCAGGCAGCAGCCGCTCGCTCAGCGCCTCGCGGGCGGGCGTCGGGCTCGCGGACGCGGTGCCGGAGGCGGTGCCGGACGCGGCGGGCGGTGCGGTGTGCGTGCCGTCCGCCTGCTCCAGCCGCGGCAGCAGCTGCCAGCCGGTGACGCCGAGGGCCAGCGCGACGGCGGTGCCCGCGGCGGTCGCGCGGCGCCGGGCGCGGCGCTTCTCGCCGCGGGAGCGGGCGGCCTGCGGGCCGGCCAGGACGACGAGCTGTTCGGCGTCGTGCGCCAGGTCGTGCAGGCGGTCGTCGAGTTCGTCAGCCATGGAGGGGCACCTCTCGGATGGGTCGCCGGTCGTGGCGCGCACGGTCGGGGTCCGCGGGCTCGGGTTCTTCCCTGAGCTTGGCGCCGAGGGCCTTGCGGCCGCGGCTCAGCCGGGTCCGCACCGCGGCGGAGGACACCCCCGTCTCCCGCGCGATCTCGTCGACCGGCAGGTCCAGCAGATGGTGCATGACGACGGCGGTGCGCTGGTCGTCGCCGAGTGTGCGCAGGGCGTCCACCAGCGCGACCCGGTCCGGCGCGAGCGCCGGCGCGTCCGCGGGCGGGCCGTGCCGGAAGTGGGCGCGCATGCGGTTGCGCGCCTTGCGCCAGGTGCTCACGGCGAGCCGGAGCGCGACGGTCCTGACCCAGGGCGTCGGGTCCCCCTCGGCCGTCAGCGCGTCCCAGCGGGTCCACGCCCGTGCGTAGGCCTCCTGGACGGCGTCCTCCGCCTCCCCGAGGTCGCCGGTCACGGCGAACACGACGGCGACCATCTTTTTGGCCGTCGCGGTGTAGAAGTCATCGAAATCCGCGGTGCGCTCCGCGGGTTGTGCGGTCATCTGTCGTGGCCCTCCCGCATCTCTCACGCGCGAGGGCGCCGCCAGGTGACACGTGAGTTTTCCCTGCGGGGTGCCGTGCCCACCGGGTTGCCACATTCTGCCCGTGCCGGGACCGTCCGTGGGTGGTGGGCTGGTCGCGACGCCCTCTGCGAGAGGCATCCCGGTGCGTGGACGCGGGCCCGGCCAACCGCAGGGCTCAGCGCGGGCGCGTGGCCCTCAGGTGGGCCGCCACCGGGGCGAGGGCGGCGTGGTAGGCCGCGAGCCCGTCCGGCGGGATGAGGTCGATGAAGTGCTCGCGCACCGAGGCGACATGCCGCGGCGCGACCTCCCGCATGGTCTCCCAGCCCTGCTCGGTGAGCACCGCGTAGAGGCCCCGCCGGTCCGACTCGCAGTTCTCCCGCCGGACGTAGCCGGCGGCCTCCATGCGCGTGATCTGGTGCGAGAGCCTGCTCTTGCTCTGCAGCGTGGACTTGGCGAGGTCGCTCATCCGCATCCGGTGGTCGTCGGCCTCGGAGAGGTTGACGAGGATCTCGTAGTCGTTGTTGGTCAGGCCGAAGGGGTGCAGGTCGCGCTCCAGCTGGTACATGAGCAGCCGGCTGACATCGAGGTGGATGCGCCAGGCGCGCTGCTCCTCCTCGCTGAGCCAGGTCGTCGCGCTGTCCGCGGTCTCCGTCGTCATGGGCGAATTCTACCGTCCGTTGAATCGCGTACGTTCACCCGGGTAGCGGTGCCGTCACCGTACGCAGCGGCAGCCGTCAGCTCCCGGGGCGGGCCGCGCCGGGCACTCCGGGGCCGGCGCTCGCCGGGACGCCTCCGGTGTCCTGGCCGGGCAGCAGCTCCTCGGTGGACTGGAGCAGCACCTGGCCCGCGCCGCTGAACTCGAACTGGTGCTCCTCGCCCGACGCGCCGCCGATTCCGGTGAGCGCGCGGATGCCGCCGATCACGCCGCGCATGTAGGCGTGGTCGTAGTGGTGGCAGGGGCTCGGGCAGTCGGCCCAGCCGACGAGGGCCTGCGGGTCGACCCGGATCGGCGGCTCGACGAAATGCACCGCGCCGTTGGAGGCGGCGACGAACTTGCCGGTGCCGAGCAGCGTCAGGAAGCCGGGGATGATCGACTGCTTGAGGACCAGTCCGGGCTGGAAGGCCAGCAGGTTGCCGGAGCGGATGGTGAGGTTGCCGTTGTCGAGGTCGTAGGAGTTGATGTCGTACGCCCGGTCGGCGAGCAGCATCTTGCCGCGGCCCTGGGCGACGACCCACGCGGCGGCGTGCAGCGGTGAGTGGAAGTTCGCGGCGACGAGCCGGTCGAGCGGGCCGTGGCCGATGGCGTGGAAGTCGATCTGCCCGTAGTAGGCGATCATCTTCCCCTTCTGCAGGAACCACTGGCCGTCGAGGTCGACGCTGAAGGCGTACGGGTTGACGTTGTCGTTGCTGGGCAGCGTGTAGGCGTCGAAGACGACGGGGCCCTGGACGGGGTGGCTCACAGCTTCTCCTCCGAGGCCTGGACGTAGACCGTGCCCTGGCCGCTCAGTTCGAGCTGGAAGGCCTCGCCGGAGCCGCGGCCGACCATCTCGCGCCAGCCGATCGCGGTCACCAGCTTGTTCTGCAGGTCGCCGCGGTGCGCGACGTACGCCTGCGGGTCGACGTGGACGGGCCGACCGGGCGTGACGTGCAGCTCGAAGACGCCGCCGTGCGCCATGACCGCGACCGAGCCCTTGCCCTGGAGCGTCGTGGTGAACAGCCCCTGGCCGGTGGCCTGGCCCCGTATCACGCCCATGACACCGCCCTGGGAGCCCATGAACATGGTGCCCTGGACGAGGGAGCCGTCGAAGGCGAGCAGCCGGTCGGCCTCGACGTAGAGCGTCTCCCCGGTGAGGTCGACGGAGTGGATGTGGTGGCCGCCGTGGCCGAAGAGCACGGTGCCGTCCCCTTCCACCGTCATGAGCGGGGTGGCCTCGTTCGTGACGCGGCGGCCGATCATGCCCATCACACCGCCCTGCCCGCCGGTGATGCTGGGGGTGAAGCTGACGGCGCCGCGGTAGGCGAGCATCGCGCCGCGCTGGCTGAACATCCGCTGCCCGGGGACGATGCGCGCCTCGACGAGCTTGGAGTTGATCCGGGTGAAGGGCATCAGACCTGCCCCCCGATCGCGGTGCGCTCGCTGGGCTGGACGTAGACCAGGCCGTCGCCCTCGAAGTGGATGCGGAAGCTTTCCCCCGAGCCCTCGCCGACGAGGGTGCGCAACGACACGTAGCTGCGCAGTTGCTGGCGCAGCTCGCCGGTGTGGGCGACGTATGCCTGCGGGTCGACGACCAGCGGGATGCCGGGGGTGACGCGCAGCACGATCGCGGGGCCGTCGGACATGATCGCGGCCTGCCCGCTGCCCTCGACGGTGGTGGTGAACAGGCCGTTGCCCTGCGAGGCGCCGCGCAGCCCGGTGAAGGTGGTGCCGGTGCGCAGCGACGGCTCGGTGACCAGCAGGTTGCTCGCCTCGACGTGCAGCTTCTCGCCGGTCAGGCGGACGAGGTTGATCTCGGTGGCCCGGTCGGCGAAGTACACCGTGCCCTGGCCCCTGACCTCCATGACGGCCATCGCCTCGCCGGTGACGCGCCGGGTGACCAGGCCCCGCAGGCCCTCGCCGCCGCCGGTCATCTTCTTGAACGTGACCTCACCCTCGTAGGCGACCATGGCGCCCTTCTTGGCCTTGACCGCGTCGCCGGCCAGGTCGACGGCGAGGACGCGGGTGCTCTGGAGCCGGAAGACGGCCATCGCGGCTCAGCCCGTCCCGCTTGCCGTACGCGGGCGTACGGGCAGCGGCTCGGGCTCGTCACCGGCGCCGGCGGCCTCCTGGACCTCCAGCAGCGAGGCGCTGCGGCGGGCGGCCTCGAAGGCCTTGTGGCCGCCGCGCAGGCCGAACAGCCGCTTGCCGAGCAGGATGTAGAGGACGGCGAGGACGTTGAGCGCCAGGGTGCCGATCTTGAAGTAGCTGACCTTCTCCGTCAGCTCGTAGACCTCCAGCGGCAGGAAGGCGGCGGTCGCGACGACCGTCAGGTACTCCGCCCAGCGCTTGGCCCACCACAGGCCGAAGCCCTCGACGATCTCGATGAGCGCGTATCCGAGCAGCGCGGCCGCGACGACCTGCAGCGTCGACTTCTTGTAGTCGAAGAACTTCCGGATGGAGTCGACGACCGGCGAGTGGTCGAGGTCGTAGTGGAAGTGGTCGGCGACGGGCTTGAAGGCCGTGAGGTCGTCCTCGAAGAGCTTGCGGACCGCGTCCTGGGAGTTGCTGAACTTCCACACCGCCCACGCGGCGATCACGATCAGCAGCCCGCGCAGGATCCGTTCGACGGCGAGGAAGCGCAGGATGAACAGGTCGCGCAGCGCCCGGCCGCGCGGCACCAGCGGGGCCTGGTCGGCGGGGCCCGAGCCGTGCGGCTCGCCGAGCACGAAGTCGCCGCAGCGCAGGCAGCGCCACACCTCGCCGACCGCGGTGCCGGCGTGCAGCCGGCCGCGGAGCCGCAGCTCGTCCGGCGCGTAGGTGATGTGGCCCTTGCGCGCGCAGTGCCGGCGGTCCCAGTCGATACTCATCGTCCCTCGGTCCCCGTTGGGTGTTCGGTGTCGTGCACTCATCACGAACGCTGTCGTGGACAGGGACGCTACCGCCCGCCGTGCGGTTTCCTACCCCAGGGGCAGGTCGCCGACGCCGGGGGTTGATAATGGAGAGGTCTTGTGAACGCGATCACAAGATCGGCCCGCGATCGTCCCGACCGGCGGAGTGGCCCGCCCCGTACGACAGTGAGGTACCCCGTGGACCCCGTGGACCTGAAGACCGCCGGCGCGCTGCGCAGGCTGCGCCTGGTATCCGCCCCCGAGGCGGTCTCCTTCCTGCTGCTGCTCGTCTGCTCGGTGCTCAAGCGCGCCACGGACTTCAACGCGGTGCCGGTCATGGGCATGGTGCACGGCATCCTCTTCATCCTCTACGTCGTCTTCTGGGCGCTGGCGTGGCGCAGCACCCGCTGGGGCTGGAAGCGCGCGGGCTGGCTGCTCCTGCTGTCGGTGCTGCCGACCGGCGGCTTCTTCGCCGAGCGCACGCTGGCCCGCGAGTCGGAGGACGCGGTCGGCGCGGCGGTGGCCGCGCGCGGGCGCTCGGAGACCGTGGGCGCCTGAGCGCCCGGCGCCGCCGAGGCGGTCGGCGCTGGGGTGGTCGCGCCTGGGGTGGTCGCCGCCGAAGTGGTCGCCGCCGATCGGTATCTGGCCGGGCGGCGGCAAGATCCGGACATCTTCCCGTAGCACCGCGGTCACGATTGCGTCACGTGCGGAAGCTGTGCGTCTGCTGGGCGGACGCGGTGCTTCCGGCCCCCGCGGCGCCCGGACGGGCAGGTCAGAGCAGCCCGCCGGTGGCCAGCGCGATGCCCAGCGGGGTGCGCTCGTAGAGCACCTGGTGGCCGTAGCGGCGGGAGGTCAGCAGGCCCGCGTCGCGCAGCACCGCGAGGTGCGCGGACACCGACGACATGGCCATCACGTGCCGGTGCGCCAGCGCGGTGGTGGTGCTGGGGGCGTCCAGGCCGCTGAGTATCGCCGCCCGGTTGGCGCCCAGCAGCCGCACCAGGGTGTCGGACGCGGTCGGCCCGCCGGGCGCCCACAGGCCGCCGATGCCGCGCGCGGGGTAGACGACGACGGGCTGCCAGGGCGGGTCGAAGGCGCTGCCCGCCTCGGGCCAGAAGAAGACGCTGGGCACCAGCACCAGGCCGCGCCCGCCGGGCTCCGGCACGGGCCCCGCGGTGCCCGGGGTGGTGAGGGCGCCGTCCGACCAGTGCAGTCTGGGGTGCAGCCCGGTGAACAGGCGCTGCATGCCCCCGTCCGCGAGCCGCCGGGCGTGGTAGGCGACATCGGCCTCCAGCACCGCCCGCAGCCGCGGCCAGTGCGGGGCCAGCAGCGCCGCCCAGACGTGCTCGTAGAGCCCCGCGAGCTGCTGCACGGTGCCCGCGGGGTCGTTGAGCATCGCGCGGCCCCTGCGGGTGTCCGCAGCGCCCGGGGTCTGGGCGAGGGCGGCGGCGAGCTGCCGCCGGGCGGTGGCCGGCGGGGTGGCCCGCACCCGGTCCAGCTCCTCGTCGAGCGAGGCGAGCGGCAGGTCCGGGACGGGCTGGAGGAAATCCGGGCCGAAGCCCTGCTCGGGCGCGAGCAGCCACAGCGGCGCGAGGTCGAGCCCGGCCGCGGCGGCCCGCACCTGACGCAGCCACGGCAGGTGGTGGCCGTGCCGGTCGGGACGGGAGAGCGTACGCACCGCGCCCTGCGTCTCGCGCAGCGGCGAGATCGCGAAACGGCACTTGAGCAGGTCCTCAGCCGCAAATCGCATGCGAAGCGACATCATGACCCCCAAGATTCGCCTGTACGCGAAAGACTACACGTGGGGTCCGTGTGGCTCCAGGGTGATGGCATGACAACGGACAGCGAGCACCCGCCACGCGGGGTCGACCCCGCTTCGCCGGCCGGAGAAGAACGCGCGGAAACCCGCGCGGAAAACGCGGACTCCCCGCGGAACACCGCCAACACCCCCGGCGGCGACAAGGAGAACGCGGCGGAAACCGCGGCCGACGCCGTCGGCTACGGAGCTGTCTTCCAGGTCCGCGAATTCCGCCCGATCTTCGCCGCGCACGTGCTGTCCATGCTCGGCGGGGTGCTCGCCGAGGTCGCACTCGCCGTCCTCGTCTACGCCGAGACCGGCTCGGCCGTGCTGTCCGCCCTCGTCTTCGCCCTGACCTACCTGCCCTACGCGCTGAGCGGGCTGCTGCTGTCCGGCATCGCCGACCGCTACCCCGCACGCCGGGTCCTGGTCACCTGCGACGTGCTGTCCTGCGCCTGCGTCGCGGCCACCGCGATACCCGGCACGCCCATCGCCGTGCTCTTCGCGCTGCGGGTGGTCATGTCGCTCGTCGCGCCGCTGTTCACCGGCACCCGCGCCGCGAGCCTGGCCGACATCCTCCAGGGCGAGCGGTACGTGCTCGGCCGCTCGCTGGTGCGGATCGTCGCGCAGGGCTCGCAGATCGTCGGCTTCGGCGTCGGCGGCCTCCTACTGGTGTGGCTCACCCCGCGCTCCGCGCTGCTGGTGACCGCCGCGACCTTCGCCGGATCGGCGCTGCTGCTGCGGCTCGGCACCCGCGACCGCCCCGCCCGCGTCACGCGCAGCGGGCAGCTGCTGCGCGAGTCGCTGCGCTCCACCGGGCGCCTGATGGCCGACCCGCGCATCCGGGCGCTGCTGCTGATGTGGTGGATACCGCCGATGTTCTTCATCGTCGCGGAGGGCCTGGCGGCGCCCTTCGCCGAGGACGTCGGGGCGGGCTCGGTGGGCTACGGCCTCTTCCTCGCCGCGATGCCCGCGGGCACCGCGGCCAGCGAGATCCTGGCCGGCACGCTGCTGTCGCCCGCGACCCGGGACCGTATCGTCCTGCCGCTGGCCGGCATCTCGCTCGTCCCGCTGGTCTTCTTCGCGCTCGACCCGTCGCTGCCGCTGGCGCTCGTCCTGCTGCTGCTCACCGGGCTCAGCGCGGCGTACGCGCTCGGCATGGACAAGTGGTTCGTCACCGATGTGCCCGACCACACCCGCGGCCAGGCCATGACGCTGCTCGGCGCGGGCCTGATGACCCTCCAGGGCCTCGGCATCACCGTCGGCGGCGCGCTCGCCGAATGGGCCCCGCCCTACGCCGTGATCGCCGGTTCCGGCGCGGGCGGCACGGTGTGCGTGCTGCTCGTCCTGCGCGCGGTGCGGCGCACCCGCCAGGCGCCGGTGATGCTCACCGCGTGACGCGCGTCGCCCGCCGCTGACCTGCGGGGATTCCCCGTACGGTACGGGGTCGCGCCGGGTTCGCGCCGGGTTCGCGCCGGGAGCGGCGGCGGGGCTCGGCGGCGGGTCTCAGCGGCGGGTGAGGTAGGCGTGCATCGCGCGGTGCAGGGCCTTGTTGACCGCGCCCTGGAGCGGCAGTTCCCACTCCCCCACCGTCTCGACGGCCTCACCGCCGGTGCCCAGCTTCCAGCGCAGCAGGCCGTGCGCGCGCGACGCCGGGTCCAGGTCGTCCGGGATCCCGCGCATGTCGTAGACCGCGGCGCCCGCGAGCAGCGCGTCGCACAGCATCCGCCACTGCAGCGCGTTGCTCGGCCGCACCTCGCGGCGGTGGTCGGCGGAGGCGCCCGTCTGGTACCAGACGCGGACGCCGTCCGGTGAGGTCAGCAGGGTGTGCGCGGCCAGCAGCTCGCCCTCGTGGCGGGCGGTGTAGAGCCGCATGCTGCCCGGCTGCCCGGCGTTCAACTCGGCGTACTGCCGCTGGTAGTAGTCGAGGTCGCGGCCCAGGTCGAAGCCGTCGCGGCGCTCGGTGACGCGCAGCAGCGCGTGGAAGTCCGGCAGCGTCTGCGGGCCCTCCACGTCGGTGCGCACCCCGCTCTTGCCCGCCTTCTTGACGTTGCGGCGCCACTCCTGGTTCAGGCCCGTCCACAGGTCGTCCAGGCCCCGCCCGGCCAGCGGCACCTCGAAGACCAGCCGCGGCTGCGCGTCGCCGCCTTGACCGTCCTCGCCGCAGCGCCGCCAGCCCGACTCGCGCAGCCGGTCGGCGACGGCGGCGCCCAGCGGCTCGACGAGGTCCGGCAGGATGTCGCCCACCCGCCTCCCCGGCCCCGCCGCGTCCTTCAGCGTCCGCGCCGACCACCGCCGGTAGGCCAGCGGCGGCCCCATCCGTACGGCGAAGGCGCCCGCCTCCCGCAGGTGGTCCGCGAGCGGGTCCAGCCACCGCTCCAGCTGCGGGTCGGCCCAGTCCACCCCCGGGCCCTCCGGCAGGTACGCGAACAGGCGCCGCAGGCCCGGCAGCTGGCGGTAGAGCACCAGCGCGGTGCCGAGCAGCCGCCCGTCCCCGTCGAACCACCCCAGGCTCTCCGACCGCCACCCCGCCTTGACCCGCCCCCAGGCCGGCGTCTGCAGGAAGCTCGCCGTGTGGCCGCCGGGCCGCCGCAGGAACGCGCCGTGCAGGTCGGCACCGATCGTCTCCAACCGGAGCGCGTTCCCTTCCCCGGCGGGGACCTTGGCCTTCGGTACGTGCTGGTGGGTGGTCATCGTCACGACGCGGTCCTCCCCGTACGGCGGCCCGGGACCGGCCCGCTCACGACTTCCCACGCCTGCGGAGGGGTCTTTGTGACCGAGAGATTCCCGACACCCCCCGGCTCTGTCCCGGGCCCCGCCCGCCCCCCAGACTGACGTCGGACCTCGCACCCGCGCGGGTCGCACCGCGTACGGCCGGTGGCCCACACCGGACCGGGCTTCCACCTCGTGCCGGTGGCGGGGCGCACCTTTCGTCGTGGCCGGTCGCGCAGTTCCCCGCGCCCCTGATGGCTTGCCCTCAGCACGCAGGGCGGGCGTCTTGGGGGCGCGAGGAACTGCGCGAGCAACCCCCCACCGGCGGCAAGGTCGCGGGCGCCACCGCAAGTGGCACCCCGCGGCGAAAGGGGCGCGAGGAACTGCGCGACCAGCCCACCACCGGCGGCAAGGTCGCGGGCGCCACCGCAAGTGGCACCCCGGAGCGAGAGGAGGCGCGGGGAACTGCGCGCAGGACAGGAGCGTCGTCGTACGCGACAGACATCCGCAGGGGCCCGGGCGCACCGCCCGGAAGGCCGCCATCGCCCAGTGGCACGCGAGGCCCGTACCCCCCGTCCCGCGCGCGAGCGCAAAGAACAGGGGTACGGGTTGGCGCCAGCGGCAACCCGCCCCCGCACGAGGCACGCAAAGACCTCGCTCGCCCGCAGCGGCCGGGCGATGATGGCGGGCTCCCTGGTCTCCCGGGCCACCGGGTTCCTGCGGCTCGCGGTCATCACCGCGGCCGTCGGCACCGCGGCGGCGGGCGACGCCTTCAGCGTCGCCAACACCGTCCCGAACATCGTGTACGCGCTGATGATCGGCGGCGCCCTCCAGTCCGTCTTCATCCCGGAGTTGGTGCGCGCGGCGAAGGAGCACGCGGACGGCGGCCAGGCGTACACCGACCGGCTGCTCACCCTGTGCGCGGTGGGCCTGCTCGCCGTGACCGCGCTCGCGGTCCTCGCCGCGCCACTGCTGGTGTCCGCGTACGCGCCGGACTTCGACGGGGCGCAGCGCGACCTGACGGTGTCGCTCGCCCGCTACTGCCTGCCGCAGATCCTCTGCTACGGCGTCTTCACGCTGCTCGGCCAGGTGCTGGGCGCCCGCAACCGCTTCGCGGCGATGATGTGGACGCCGGTGCTCAACAACCTCGTGGTCATCGCGGTGTTCGGCCTCTACCTGGGCACCGCGCGCGGCGGCATCGACGACCGGGACGCGCTGGTGCTGGGCCTGGGCAGCACCGCGGGCATCGCGGTGCAGGCGCTGGGCCTGCTGCCGTCGCTGCGCGCGTCGGGCTTCCGCTGGCACCCGCGGTTCGACTGGCGCGGCGCGGGCCTGACGCAGCCGATGCGGGCGGCGGTGTGGACGCTGCTGCTGGTGCTGGTCAACCAGGGCGCGTACTGGGTGGTGACCCGGCTGTCGACGTCCGCGGGCGAGCACGCGCTGGCCGCGGGGCACGGTACGGGCGTGGGCTATGCCGCGTACAGCAACGCGTACAGCCTGTGGGTCGTCCCGCAGGGCATCGTGACGGTGTCGCTGGTGACCGCGCTGCTGCCGCGGATGAGCCGGGCCGCGGCGGACGGCGACCACGCGGCGATCGGCGCGGACCTGACGCGCGGGCTCAACGCGTCGGGCGTCGCGGTCGTCCCGGCGGCGCTCGCCTTCGTGACGCTCGCCCCGCAGATCACCGGCGTGGTCTTCCAGCACGGCGCGACGACGGACGCGGACGCGGGCGCGATCGGCTGGATGCTCACCGCCTTCGCGCTCGGCCTGCCCGCGTTCGCCGGCCAGTACCTGCTGGCCCGCGGCTTCTACGCGCTCGGCGACACCCGGACCCCGTTCTTCCTCAACGTCCTGATCGCGGCCGTCAACGCCTCGCTGGCGGCGGCCTCGTACGCGCTGCTGCCGGCCCGCTGGGCGGTCACCGGCATGGCGGCGGGCTACGCGGTGGCGTGCACCGCGGGGCTGCTGGCGACGTCCACGCTGCTGCGCCGCCGGCTGGGCTGGCGCCCCGGGGTGCTGGGCCACCACCTGCGGCTGCTGGGCGCGTTCCTGCCGGGGGCGTACCTGTCGCTGTGGGCGGCGCACGTGTGCACCGACCGGCTCGGTACGGGCCTGGCGGGCGACACGGCGGGCCTGCTGCTGGGCGGGGCGGCGCTGCTGGCCCCCGCGGTGGTGCTGGCCCGGCCGCTGGGGCTGGCGCTGCGGCCGCGCAGGTCCTGAACACCCGTATTCACAAAGGCGAATACTACAATCCTTGAGTAAGCTGAGCGGGTCATCCGTGCCCCGCGCGGGCGGGAGGGAGCTGACGATGGCACTGCGGCACGCTGTGCTCGCGGCACTGCTCGACAACGAGTTCAGCGGCTACCAGCTGGCCAAGGCGTTCGGCATCGGCGTCGCCAACTTCTGGCACGCGCTGCCCCAGCAGCTCTACGCGGAGCTGTCCAAGCTGGAGGCGGAGGGCCTGGTCGCGGGGCGCGAGGTCGTCCAGACCAGCCGCCCCAACAAGCGGGTCTTCACCGTCACCGCGGAGGGCCTCGCGGAGCTGGAGCGCTTCGTCGCCGCCGACTCCAAGCCGACCTTCATCCGCGACGACCTGCTGGTGATGGTCCAGACCGCGGACCACGTCGACACCGCCCACGTCATCGCCCAGCTCGACGCGCGCGCGGAGTCCTCCCTCGCCCGCATCGCCGGCTACGAGGACCTCCTGTCCCTCATCCGCGGCGACGTCCCCGAGCCCGACTTCCTCCGCGAATCCCCCACCATCGGCCCCTACCTCACCTGCCGCCGCGGCCTCGCCCTCGAACGCGAGACCCGCGCCTGGTGCCTGGAGTCCGCGGCGGTCCTGCGCGCCCGGCTCGGTCCGGCGTGAACGGGGCCGGCTACTCGCCGGTCAGACCCGCGATCAGGGTGTCCGCCGCCGTGTACGGGTCGAGGGTGCCCTCGGTGACGCGGTGGGCGAGGGCCGGGAGGTCATGGGAGGAGCCGGGGGCGCTGAGGCGGGCGCGCAGGGCGGTGACGGCGATGGTCTCGATCTCGCGGGCGGCGCGGGCGGCCCGGCGGGTGGCCAGGACGTCGTGCTCCTCCATCCACGCGCGGTGCTTGTCGAGGGCCTCGACGACCTCGTCGACTCCCTCGGCGCGGGCGGCGACGGTCTTGACGATCGGCGGGCGCCAGTCGCCGGGGGCGCGGGATTCGCCGAGGCCGAGCATGTGGTTGAGCTCGCGGGCGGTGGCGTCGGCGCCGTCGCGGTCGGCCTTGTTGACGACGTAGACGTCGCCGATCTCCAGGATGCCGGCCTTGGCGGCCTGGATGCCGTCGCCCATGCCGGGGGCGAGCAGCACCACGGAGGTGTCGGCCTGCGCGGCGATCTCGACCTCGGACTGCCCGACGCCGACGGTCTCGACGAGGATCACGTCGCAGCCGGCGGCGTCCAGCACGCGGATGGCCTGCGGGGCGGCCCAGGCCAGGCCGCCGAGGTGGCCGCGGGTGGCCATGGAGCGGATGTAGACGCCGGGGTCGGAGGCGTGCTCCGACATCCGCACCCGGTCCCCGAGCAGCGCGCCGCCGGAGAAGGGCGAGGACGGGTCGACCGCGAGCACCCCGACCCGGCGGCCCGCCTTGCGGTAGGCGGTCACCAGGGCCGAGGTGGTGGTGGACTTGCCGACGCCGGGCGAGCCGGTCAGGCCCACCACGTAGGCCCCGCCAGTGAGCGGCGCGAGCGCGGCCATCACCTCGCGCAGCTGCGGGGAGGCCCCCTCGACCAGCGAGATCAGCCGTGCGACGGCCCGCGGCCGCCCGGCCCGGGCCTGCTCGACCAGCTCCCCGACATCCACCATCGCGGCGCTCCTCCGTAACGTCAGTTCGCGGGCACGTGCAGGATCAGCGCGTCGCCCTGCCCGCCGCCCCCGCACAGGGCCGCGGCGCCGGTGCCGCCGCCGCGGCGGCCGAGCTCCAGTGCCAGGTGCAGCACGATACGGGCCCCGGACATGCCGATCGGGTGGCCGAGCGCGATGGCCCCGCCGTTCACGTTCACCTTTTCAGGTGTCACGCCCAGGTCCTTCATGGACTGTACGGCGACGGCCGCGAAGGCCTCGTTGATCTCGATGAGGTCCAGGTCGCCGACGGTCAGCCCCTCCTTGCCCAGGGCGTGCGCGATGGCGTTCGAGGGCTGGGAGTGGAGCGAGTTGTCGGGTCCGGCGACGTTGCCGTGGGCGCCGATCTCGGCGATCCAGGACAGGCCCAGCTCCTCGGCCTTGGCGCGGCTCATGACGACGACGGCCGCGGCGCCGTCGGAGATCTGCGAGGCGGTGCTCGCGGTGATCGTGCCGTCGGCGGCGAAGGAGGGGCGCAGCCGGGAGAGCGACTCGGCGGTGGTCTCCGGGCGGATGCCCTCGTCCTTGCCGAAGACGACCGGGTCGCCCTTGCGCTGCGGGATCTCCACGGGGGTGATCTCGGCGTCGAAGAGGCCGTTCTTCTGCGCGGCGGCGGCCCGCTGGTGGGAGAGCGCGCCGAAGGCGTCCTGGTCGGCGCGGGCGATGCCGAGCCGGGTGTTGTGGTGCTCGGTGGACTCGCCCATCGCGATGTTCTCGAAGGCGTCGGTGAGGCCGTCGTGGGCCATCGAGTCGAGCATCTCCAGGGCGCCGTACTTGTGGCCCGCGCGGGAGCCGGGCAGCAGGTGCGGGGCGTTGGTCATGGACTCCTGGCCGCCGGCCACCACGATGTCGAACTCGCCGGCCCTGATCAGCTGGTCGGCGAGCGCGATCGCGTCCAGCCCGGACAGGCACACCTTGTTCACGGTGAGCGCGGGCACCGACATGGGGATGCCGCCCTTGACCGCGGCCTGCCGGGCGGGGATCTGGCCGGCGCCGGCCTGGAGCACCTGCCCCATGATCACGTACTGCACCTGGTCGCCGCTCACGCCGGCCCGCTCCAGGGCGGCCTTGATCGCGATGCCGCCGAGGTCGGACCCGGAGAAGCCGCGCAGGCTGCCGAGCAGCCGGCCCATGGGCGTACGGGCACCTGCGACGATCACCGAGCGGGTGCTGCTGGTCCTGCTGGTCGTGGCTGTCATGGTGCGGGTCCCTTCCACAGAAGAGAGGTTAACGAGGGTTAGCGTCAATGTACTGACCGGTAGACCCCGCGTCACCCGGCAGAACGTGTGACAGCGCGCACGTTGTGTAATCGCGGGCCGTACGGTGCACTGGTTCCATGCTGACTCGTATCGACCACATCGGGATCGCCTGCACCGACCTCGACGCGACCGTCGAGTTCTACCGCTCCACCTACGGCTTCGAGGTCTTCCACACCGAGGTCAACGACGAGCAGGGCGTACGCGAGGCCATGCTCAGGATCAACGGTACGGACGACGGTGGCGCCTCCTACCTCCAGCTGCTGGAGCCGACCCGGGAGGACAGCGCGGTCGGCAAGTGGCTCGCCAAGAACGGCGAGGGCGTCCACCACATCGCCTTCGGCACCGCGGACGTCGACACGGACTCCGAGGCCGTCCGAGACAAGGGCGTACGGGTGCTCTACGACGAGCCGCGGCGCGGTTCCATGGACTCCAGGATCACCTTCCTGCACCCCAAGGACTGCCACGGCGTCCTCACCGAACTGGTGACCGCCGCCGGAGGCCACTCCTCCGCGGCCGGCGACCCGCCCTCCGCCGACCGCTGAACCTGTCGAGGACCACTGACCTTATCCCCGTGCTGCCCGGTAGAGTGGCCGGGCCGACCGGGGTGGGGTCTGGGTACGCTCCCGCTCCGCGCCGTTGATCTGACACCATTCCTTGTGTGGCCCCGATTCACCCGGGGCCGCGAGGAAGCTCACCCGGTTGGCGGGTGAGAACGCCAGGAGACCGATGGGACCGCGGAGTGCGGGGCAACGACAGCTACCGGGCTGACGACCACCTCTCTCAGTTCGAGGCCGAGATGGAGCGGCTGCGGACCGAGCGGGGCAAGGCGGTCGATCACGCCGACGACCTCGGCTACCAGGTCGAGGTGCTGCGTGCCAAGCTGCACGAGGCCCGCCGGATGCTGGCCTCCCGCCCCGCCTACGACAACATCGGCCACCAGGCCGACCAGCTGCTGCGCAACGCCCAGATCCAGGCGGACCAGCTGCGCGCGGACGCCGAGCGCGAGCTGCGCGAGGCCCGCGCCCAGACCCAGCGCCTCCTGCAGGAGCAGGCCGAGCACCAGGGCCGCTTCGAGGCCGAGTGGCACGCCGAGGCCATCGCCCGGCGCCGCCAGCTCGACGAGGAGCTGGCCGAGCGGCGGGCCAGCGTCGAGGGCCATGTCAACGAGAACGTCGCGTGGGCCGAGCAGCTGCGCGCCCGCAGCGAGGCGCAGGCCCGCCGGCTGCTGGACGAGACCCGCGCGGAGTCCGAGGCGGCGCTGGCCGCCGCCCGCGCCGAGGCCACCCGGGTCGCCGAGCAGACCAGGGACCGGCTCACCTCCGACGCCCAGGCCGCGCGCGCCGAGGCCGAGCAGGTGCTGCGGCGGGCGCGTACGGACGCCGAGCGGCTGCTGACCGCCGCGTCCGCGCAGGCCCAGGAGGCCACCGCCGAGGCCGAGCAGCTGCGCACCAGCAGCCGCAGCGAGTCCGACGAGGCCCGGCAGCGCGCCGCCGAGCTGTCCCGGCTCGCCGAGGAGCGGGTCCGGGAGGCCGACGAGCGGCTGCGGGCGGCGACCGCGGAGGCGGACAAGCTGCGCGAGGAGGCCGCCGCGGGCGCCGCCAAGCGGCTGGCGGCCGCCGAGGCCGAGATGGAGCAGCGCACCCGGACGGCCAAGGCCGAGATCGCCCGCATGGTGAGCGAGGCGACCAAGGAGGCCGAGACCGCCAAGGCGGACGCCGAGCAGACCGTCGCCGACGCACGCGCCGAGGCCGAGCGGATCCGTACCGAGGCGCAGGAGACCGCCCGCGCGGCGGCCGCCGAGGACGCGGCGGCGCAGCTCGCGCAGGCCGCCCGCTCGGCCGAGGAGATCCTGACCAAGGCGTCGGAGGACGCCCGCTCGACCACCAAGGGCGCGAGCGAGGAGGCCGAGCGCATCCGCAAGGAGGCGCAGGCCGAGGCGGACCGGGTCCGCGGCGAGGCGGAGTCCTCGGCGCAGGAGCTGCGCGGCGCCGCCCAGGACGACACCAAGGAGTACCGCGCCCGCACCGTCGAGCTGCAGGAGGAGGCCCGCCGGCTGCGCGGCGAGGCCGAGCAGCTGCGCGCCGAGGCGGTCGCCGAGGGCGAGCGGATCCGCGGCGAGGCGCGCCGCGAGGCCGTCGGGCAGATCGAGGAGGCCGCCAGCAAGGCCGAGGAGCTGCTGGCCAAGGCCAAGGCGGACGGCGACGAGCAGCGGCAGAGCGCGGCCGGCGAGGCCGAGCGGATGCGCACCGAGTCCGTGGAGCGGGCGTCGGCGCTGAACACCAAGGCCGAGGAGGCGCTGCGCACCGCCCGCGCCGAGGCCGACGAGCTGCGGGCCGAGGCCGAGCGGCAGGGCGCGGCGGTCCGGGAGGCCGCCGAGCAGGCCGCCGCCGAGCAGCGGGCCGAGGGCGAGACCGTCGTGGCCCGGATGCGCGAGGAGGCCGAGGCCGACCTCGTCCGGCTGCGCGCCGAGGCCGAGACCCGGGTCGGGGCCGCCGAGAAGAACCTGCGGGAGGCCAGCGCCGACGCCGACCGGCTGCGCGCGGAGGCCGCCGAGGACGCCGAGCGGGTCCGCCAGGAGACCGCCGAGCGGGTGCGCACCCTCGTCGAGCAGGCCGAGGCCGAGGCCGTACGGCTGCGGGACGAGGCGGCGGCGGACGCGGCGCAGACCCGGGCCGAGGGCGAGAACGTCGCCCTGCGGGTGCAGGCCGACGCGGCCGCGGAGGCCGAGCGCATGCGCGGCGAGGCGCAGGAGACCGCCGACCGGCTGCGGGCCGAGGCGTCCGCGGCGGCCGAGCGGCTGGGCGCCGAGGCCGCCGAGGCGCTGGCCGGGGCGCAGGAGGAGGCGGCCCGGCGGCGCCGGGCGGCCGAGGAGCACCTGTCGACCGCGCGGGCCGAGGCCGAGCAGGAGCGGGCGCGGGCCCGCGAGGAGAGCGAGGAGCTGCTCGCGGCGGCCCGCAAGCGGGTCGAGGACGCGGCGGCGGAGGCCGACCGGCTGGCGGCCGAGGCCGAGCAGCGGGCCACCGAGCTGGTCGCGGCGGCCGAGCAGACCGCCCAGCAGGTACGGGACGCGGTCGCGAACCTGCACCAGGAGGCCGAGCAGGAGATCGCCGGGCTGCGCTCGGCCGCCGAGCACGCGGCCGAGCGGATGCGCACCGAGGCGCAGGGCGAGGCGGACCGGCTGCACGCCGACGCCAACTCCGAGCGCGAGCGCGCCGCGGAGGACGCCGCGCGGCTGCGTGCGGTGGCGCAGGAGGAGTCGGAGGCGGCCAGGTCGCTGGCCGACCGTACGGTCTCGGAGGCGATCGAGGAGGCCGACCGGCTGCGCGCCGAGGCCCGCGAGGACGCCAACCGGATGCGTACCGACGCCGCCAACCAGGCCGACACGCTGGTCGGCAAGGCGCGCGAGGAGGCCGAGCGGCTCGGCGCGAAGGCCCGCGCGGGCCTGGCGGAGGCCGAGCAGACCGCGGAGGAGTCGCGGGCCGGCTCGCAGCGCATCCTGGACGAGGCCCGGGAGGCGGCCAACAAGCGCCGCAGCGAGGCCGCGGAGCAGGCGGACACCCTGGTCGGCAAGGCGCAGGCGGAGGCCCGGCGGCTCGCCGAGGCCGCCGAGGAGCAGGCGGACACCCTGGTCGCGGCCGCCCGCGCGGAGGCCGAGCGGCTGGTGGGCGAGGCGACCGCCGAGGGCAACGGCATGGTCGAGCGGGCCCGTACGGACGCCGACACGCTGCTCGGCGAGGCCCGCCGGGACGCCACGACGATCCGCGAGCGCACCGACGAGCTGCGGCAGCGGGTCGAGTCCGAGGTGGAGGCGCTGCACGACCGCTCCCGCAAGGAGGCCGCCGAGGCGATGCGGGTGGTCGGCGAGCGGGTCGACAAGCTGGTGGCCGCGGCGACC
This sequence comes from Streptomyces sp. NPDC021020, assembly GCF_044333285.1. Classification (NCBI taxonomy): domain Bacteria; kingdom Bacillati; phylum Actinomycetota; class Actinomycetes; order Kitasatosporales; family Streptomycetaceae; genus Streptomyces; species Streptomyces sp. NPDC021020. The sequence continues at coordinate 287,860 of NZ_JBIRQQ010000004.1, read as the reverse complement.
GAGCAGCTGCGGGAGGCCGAGCAGAAGGCCGCCGAGATCAAGTCGACCGCGACGTCCGAGGCCAGCAAGGTCCGGATCGCCGCGGTGAAGAAGGTCGAGGGCCTGCTCAAGGAGGCCGAGCAGAAGAAGGCGGAGACCGAGCGCGAGGCCGAGCGGGTCAGGGCCGACGCGCGCGCCGAGGCCGCGCACATCGTCGAGCAGGGCCGCCGCGAGCTGGAGACGCTGTCGCGCCGCCGCGAGGACATCAACGCGGAGATCGGCCGGGTGCAGGACGTGCTGGCCGCGCTGGAGCAGTTCGAGGCTCCGGGTGGCGCGGGCAAATCGCCGAAGAGTACGGTCTCGGCTGGAGCGTCCACCGGTCCTGCCAGGTCAGGTGGCAAGCGCAGCGACGATCAGCCACTCGATTGAGCGCACATTCTCCATGCCGAATACGCAATGGCTCGGTGACACGCCGCAAAGCCCCCTAGGATTCCCTCTATCACCTCACCGGTCTGAATCATCGACAGGAACCCCATGAGCGACACTTCCTCTCCCTTCGGCTTCGAGCTCGTGCGTCGCGGATACGACCGCGGACAGGTGGACGACCGCATCACCAAGCTCGTCGCCGACCGTGACAGCGCGCTGACCCGGATCACCGCACTGGAGAAGCGCATCGAGGAACTCCATCTGGAGACCCAGAACGCCGCGGCTCAGGTGAACGACGCCGAGCCGTCCTACGCCGGTCTCGGTGCCCGGGTCGAGAAGATCCTGCGGCTCGCCGAGGAGGAGGCCAAGGACCTCCGGGAGGAGGCCCGCCGGGCCGCCGAGCAGCACCGCGAGCTGGCCGAGTCGGCCGCCGCCCAGGTGCGCAACGACGCCGAGGCGTTCGCGTCCGACCGCAAGTCCAAGGCGGAGGACGAGGGCGCGCGGATCGTCGAGAAGGCCAAGGGCGACGCCGCCAACCTGCGCGGCGACGCGCAGAAGGACGCGCAGGCCAAGCGGGAGGAGGCCGACGCGCTGTTCGAGGAGACCCGCGCCAAGGCCGCCCAGGCCGCCGCGGACTTCGAGACCAACCTGGCCAAGCGCCGCGAGCAGTCCGAGCGCGACCTGGCGTCGCGTCAGGCGAAGGCGGAGAAGCGGCTGGCGGAGATCGAGCACCGCGCCGAGCAGCTGCGCCTGGAGGCCGAGAAGCTGCGTACCGACGCCGAGCGCCGCGCCCGCCAGACGGTGGAGACCGCGCAGCGGCAGTCCGAGGACATCGTCGCGGACGCCAACGCGAAGGCCGACCGGATCCGCAGCGAGTCCGAGCGCGAGCTGGCGGCGCTCACCAACCGCCGCGACAGCATCAACGCGCAGCTGACCAACGTGCGCGAGATGCTGGCGACGCTCACCGGTGCGGCGGTCGCCGCGGCGACCACCCCGGACGACGAGCCGATCTCCCGCAGCGTCCCGGCGCAGCAGTCCCGCTGACCGGGCCGTTATCCGGCAGGCGGGCGGCTCCCCCGTTCGCCCGGCACGCCGGAACCCCGATGGCAACCCCTATTTCGGAGCCCCCGCGCCCAAACGGTGCGGGGGCTCCGGCGTATCTTGCTAGCCTCGGGCCATGATTGAGTTGCAGGGGCTCACGAAGCGGTACGGGGACAAGACCGCAGTCGACCATCTGACCTTCACCGTGCGGCCCGGCGTGGTGACCGGCTTCCTCGGGCCCAACGGAGCGGGCAAGTCCACCACGATGCGGATGCTGCTGGGCCTGGACGCGCCGACCAGCGGCGACGTCCGGATCGACGGCAAGCACTACGCACAGCTCAGTGAACCCCTCAAGCACATCGGGGCGCTGCTGGACGCGAAGTCGATCCACGGCGGGCGCACCGCGTACAACCATCTGCTGTGCATCGCGCAGTCCAACCGCATCCCCACCCGCCGGGTGAACGAGGTGCTGGAGACGGTGGGCCTCACCGCGGTCGCCCGCAAGCGCTCCAAGGGCTTCTCCCTCGGTATGGGGCAGCGGCTGGGCATCGCGGCGGCGCTGCTGGGCGACCCGGAGATCCTGATGTTCGACGAGCCGGTCAACGGGCTCGACCCGGAGGGCATCCACTGGATCCGGAACCTGATGAAGGGGCTCGCGGCGCAGGGCCGTACGGTCTTCGTCTCCAGCCATCTGATGAGCGAGATGGCGCTGACCGCCGAGCACCTCATCGTCATCGGGCGCGGCCGGCTGCTCGCGGACACCTCGATGGCGGACTTCATCGAGCGCAACTCCCGCTCCTACGTCCGGGTGCGCACCCCGCAGCCCGAGCGCCTCAAGGACCTGCTGGCGGAGGCCGGGCACGCCACCGCGACCGGCCCGGACGGTTCCTTCGAGGTCACCGGGGCCGAGGCCGCGCAGCTCGGTGAACTGGCCGCCGAGCACCAGGTGGTGCTGCACGAACTGAGCCCGCAGCGGGCGTCGTTGGAGGAAGCTTTCATGCAGTTGACCGCCGAGTCGGTCGAATACCACGCGCACGGCGCCGTGACGCCGGGCGGATCGGTGCCGCCTGTCCAGCCCGGGCAGCCGGCCGCGGCCCCGCCGCCCCAGCAACCGGAAGGACAACCGGAAGGACAGCCGGGAGCACAGCAGGGAGCCCAGGCCGCAGGGCAGCAGTGGGGCTCCCAGTGGCGCAACTCCGACTCCGGAAAGGGACGCTGACATGGCTGCGCCTTCCGCCGTCCTGCTCTCGGAGTGGACGAAGATCCGCTCGGTCCGCTCGACGATCTGGACGCTGGTCCTCTCCTTCCTGGTGACCGTCGCCCTCGGCGCGATCATCTGCCTGGTGTTCAACAACACCTGGAATTCGCTGTCGTCGCACGACCAGGCGACCTTCGACCCGACCGCGACCGGCTTCGCCGGGATGCAGCTCGGCCAGCTCGCGCTGATCGTCTTCGGCGTGCTGGTCATCGCCAGCGAGTACAGCACCGGCATGATCCGTACCTCGCTCGCCGCGGTGCCCCAGCGCAGCGCCTTCTACACCAGCAAGGTCGCGGTCGCGGGCGGCTTGGCCCTCGTGGTGTCGATGGCCACCAGCTTCGTGGTGTTCTTCCTCGGCCAGTCGCTGCTGGGCTCGCACAAGGCGAGCATCGGCGACCCGGGCGTGCTGCGCGCGATCGTCGGCGCCGGGCTCTACTCGACGCTGCTGGTGCTGCTGTGCGTGGGCGCCGCGGCGATGCTGCGCAGCCCGATGCTGGGCCTGGGCATCCTGATGCCGTTCTTCTTCCTGGTCTCGCCGATCCTGTCGGCGGTGCCGAAGGTGAAGTCGGTCGCGCACTACTTCCCCGACCAGGCCGGCCAGCAGATCGTCCGCGTCGTGCCGAACACCGACGAGACGCTGTCCTACGGGCCGTGGGGCGGTCTCGGCATCATGGCGCTGTGGGTCCTGGCGGCCCTGATCGGCGGCTACGTCGTGCTGCGCCAGCGCGACGCCTGAGACCAGCCCCTCCCCGGGGGTCAGTACCGGGGCGCGTTACGGGACCGCTGCACCTTGCTGGTGCGGCGGTCCCGCGCGTTCCAGCACGCGCGGTGCCAGTGCCGCCGGTCGTCCAGCCCGTCGTACTCACGCCAGGCCACCACATGCCCGACGCCGGGCGGGATCTCCTGGTCGCAGCCGGGGCAGCGGTAGTGCTTGGCGGACGCCGCACCGGCGATCGGCCGCACCACCCACTCCTCCCCCTGCCACTCCACGGTGCCGGCACCACCGACCCCGGACTCCTGGCTGCGCTCCGCGGGGCGCTGGGCGCCGTGCGGGCGGTTGCGTCGCGGCGACACGGGACACCTCGCCATCTGCTGGCTACGCGGACGGCATCCAGGGTACGCGCCGGGCGCCCCACGGCCCGAAACGCGGCAGGTACACGGCCACCCGAAGGAGTGGATCCGCCGCCCCGCTGCCGAAAATCATGAAATCGCCGCCGGAAGCCGTGCCTTTGGCACGTGCCAGACGTTAGTCAGGAAGTCGGGACAGGACGGTCCCGGCGTCCATCCGGCGGGCCGCGCGAAGCGCCCCAGCAGGCCCGTGCCGCCGCCGAAGGCGAGGGAGGAGCGGCGATGCGACTGGGGACGTTCGTACTCGCGGCGCAGTTTCCCGGGCAGGGCCAGGCCGAGCCGCTGCACCGGGCGATATCGACGGCCGAGGCCGCCGAGGCGGCGGGACTCGACGCGGTGTGGCTGGCCGAGCACCACTTCGTACCGTACGGGGTGTGCCCGTCCGCCGTGACCCTCGCCGCGCTGCTGCTCGGCAGGACCCGGCGGCTGTCCGTCGGGACCGCGGTGAGCGTGCTGCCGACCGCGCACCCGGTCGCGCTCGGCGAGCAGGCCGCGCTGCTGCACCTCGCCTCCGGCGGGCGCTTCACCCTCGGCGTGGGGCGCGGCGGCCCGTGGATCGACCTGGAGGTCTTCGGCGCCGGCCGGGCCGCGTACGACAGCGGCTTCCCCGAATCCCTCGACCTGCTGCTGCGCTGGCTGCGCGAGCCCGCGGTGGCCGGAAACGGGCCGCGCTACGCCTTCCGCGAGGTGGCCGTGGTGCCGCGCGCCGACGAGCTGGAGGAGCCGCGGGGGCCGGAGGTGGTGGTGGCCTGTACGTCGCCGGGCACCGTGCGGCTGGCGGCGCAGCGCTGCCTGCCCATGCTGCTCGGCATGCACTGCGGGGACGACGACAAGGCGGCGATGGTCGCGCTGTGGCGGCGCTCGGCCCTGGAGGCGGGCCATCCGCCGGAGGCCGTCGCGGCCGCCGGGCACGTCTCCGCGGGCGTCGCGCAGATCGCCGACACCCGCGCCGACGCCGCCGAGGCGCTGCGCAAGGCCATGCCGGGCTGGCTCCAGCGGGGCCTGTCCGCGCACCGCACCGTGGACGGCGGCCCGCGGACCATGCGCGACCCGCTCGGCTACACCGACCTGCTGTGCGCCCTGCACCCGGTGGGCCCGCCGCGGCTGTGCGCCGACCGCCTCGCGGCGACCGCCGCACGCACCGGCATCACCCGCTTCGCCCTGCTCGTCGAGGGCTCGGGGGACCTCGACACCACACTGCAGAACGTGGCCCGCCTCGGCGCCGACGTCCTCCCGGAACTGGCCTGATCTCACATGCCCTCGGCCCGTTACGGAAGCACGCCGCCGCCGAGCGCGGGTCAGCAGTCGCGCAGTTCCGGGGACTGGTTCAGCACCTGCGAGCGGACCGAGGTGAAGTCGGCGTAACCGGGTCCGTCCACCGCGTCGAGCGGGAAGACCGCCACCCGGTGGCAGTTCTGGAAGGCCAGGCGCACCCCGAAGTGCCGCTGCAGCGCCCCTCGTATCGCGTCACTGGCCAGGGCGCGCAGCAATTGGCCGCGCTCCTGCTCGCTGGGCGGCGGCACAAGGTTGTCGGCGAACTCGCCGCCGTCCACCTTGAGCTGTGCCACCAGCGAGCTGACCAGCTCCCACGCGTAGGGAAGGGACGTCCTGACGCAGTCGACGAATTCCTTATCGTCGACCTCGCCTCGCTCGGCCTGTTCGAGGAGGGCCGGAGAGACGTCGAGCGACATGGGTACTCCTCTCGTGACCCCGTGAACGCACGGGGCCGTACGGACGGGAACCGGAGGTCCGGCGGCGGCATTGCCCCCACCTCGCCTCCGGGGTCCCACCGTAGGGTTCGACGGCTGCGCGCACCAGGAGGTAGCACCCACAACCGGCCAATTTTCGGCCCCGGCGCGTAGTCGGCCGAACTCGTACGGTGCGGCTCGCCCCTGTCACGTGCCAGACGCCTGCGGCGGGCCCGGAGGTGTCCGCGGGTGCCCCGCCGGGGCTCCTGCGGAGGCTCCCGCGGGGGCTCCGAATCGCGGACGCGGGGCGGTCTTTAGTAGCGTGGCCCACCATGCGCCTCGTGATCGCCCGCTGCTCCGTCGACTACGCGGGACGGCTCTCCGCCCACCTGCCGTCCGCCACCCGCCTGCTCCTCGTCAAGGCGGACGGCAGCCTGTCCGTGCACGCCGACGACCGGGCCTACAAGCCCCTCAACTGGATGTCCCCGCCCTGCACCCTCAAGGAGGGCGAGGACGGCGTCTGGACGGTCGTCAACAAGGCGGGCGAGCAACTGGTCATCACCATAGAAGAGGTGCTGCACGACTCCTCGCACGAGCTCGGCGTCGACCCCGGCCTCATCAAGGACGGCGTCGAGGCGCACCTCCAGGAGCTCCTCGCCGACCGCATCGAGATCCTCGGTGAGGGCTACACCCTCATCCGCCGCGAGTACCCCACCGCGATCGGCCCCGTCGACATCCTCTGCCGCGACGCCTCCGGCGGGACGGTCGCGGTCGAGCTCAAGCGCCGCGGCGACATCGACGGCGTCGAGCAGCTCACCCGCTACCTGGAGCTCCTGAACCGCGACCCGCACCTTGCGCCCGTGAAGGGCGTCTTCGCGGCGCAGGAGATCAAGCCGCAGGCGAGGGTCCTCGCGACCGACCGGGGCCTTGAGTGTGTCGTCCTCGACTACGACGCGATGCGCGGCATCGAGGACGACAAGCTTCGGCTCTTCTGAGCCGAACCTTGAGCTTGCCGCCCACCCCGGCGGGGGCTCCCCTTCGCGAGGGGGTGAGCGTTCGCGCTGCCGCGCGGGGTGCGCGTCTGCGCTGCCGCGCCGGGTGCGCCGGGGGCGCGGGGAGGTCGCGCATGCCGCGCCGGGCAAGCGTTTTTAGGGGCGCGGGGAACTGCGCGACCAGCCACGACGTGCCGTCACGTCGTCACCGGCCCGAAGGGGCAGTACGGTCCGTACCGGACCACCGGCCGGTGGAGGGCTGAACGCGCAGTTCCCCGCGCCCCTGACGGGGCGCACCCCGTCCGTCAGCTTTCGGGCGTCGTGGGCGTGTCCGTCGGCGAAGGCGACGTCGTAGTGGGCGTCGCACTCGGTGACGTGGTGTGGCTCGTGGACGGAGACGCCGAGGCCGAATGCGACGAACCGGTCGTCGGGGAGGACGGGGACGACGGCGGCGCCGAGGACCTGTGGGACGCCGGCGGGCTCGTCGTCCCCCGCGTAGGCGTCGAGGTCGGGGACGTCGACGGCGTCGTGGGGGTCGGGGACGTCGACGGGCTCGCCGGCGTGGTCGACGGGGAAGCCGGCGGAGACGCCGGCTGGGTGGTGTCCGGGTCGTCGGGCTGCGTGGTTTCCAGGGGCTTGACCTGGGGGTCCTGGTCGGAACCGGCGGAGCCGGACGTCGCGCCCAGCGTGACCACCGTGCCGAGGACCGCCGCGAGGAGGACTCCCGTGCCGGCGGCGACGAGGTTGCGGCGGGTGCCGACGACGGCGAGCCGCTTGGGGCCCGGCGCGGGGGCCGGCTTGATGACGGCGAGCGGCGTGGTCTCCGCGGCGGCGGGCGGCGCGTCCTCGAACGCCGCCGCGGCGGGCGGGAGTTCCAGGGAGGGCGGCGGGGTGGGCGAGACGTCCTCGACGAGCGCGAGGGTGCGGCGGCCCACGACGGACCCCTGGCGGTCCGCGAGGACACCCCGCATCCCGATGGAGGCCTCCAGCTCGGCGCGGGCGCGGTCGTACTCCCCGTTGCAGAGGGCCAGCACGCCCAGCTCGTGATGGAAGTACGCCTCTTCGGCCAGTTCGCCGGTGAGCCGCGCGGCCTCCTGGCCGAGCCGCAGGGCGCGCTCCCAGGCGCTCCAGTGCAGGGCGGCGGCGAAGGCGGGGGCCACGGTGCGGGCGAGGAGGACGGCGGCACCGGGGTTGCCGTTGTGGCGGCAGGCGGCCATCGCGGCGAGGATCGCCTCGGCCTCGGCGGCGGCGCTCGCCGGGGTGACGGAGGGGTGGCCGCTCCACCAGGCGTAGTGGAGGGCGGCGGTGTGCGCCTGGACCTCGCTCAGCTCGCCCTCGGCGGTGAAGACGGCGGCGAGCTGGCGGGTGACCCCGGCGGCGAGCCGGTAGTGCGAGGCGACGGGGACGGCGAGCCCGACGGCGGTCATCTCGCCGAGGGCGGCGTCGCCGTGGGTGTCGCCGACGAGCGCGGGCAGGTGCGAGGCGTGCGGTATCTCCCCGTCGAGGGCGACGGCGAAGGCGAGGGCCTCGCGGGCGGCCTCGCTGAGCCGGGAGGCGAGCAGGCCCGCGGGCGAGGCGCTCTCGGCGAGGGAGGGCAGCGGCACGTCGGCCGCGGGTATGCGGGCGGGCGGCGTGAGCGCGGGTATGCCGGGGGCGTCGCCGAAGCCGCTGAGGTCGGGCAGCGCGGCGCCGGGGGCGGCGGGCGTGCCGTTCTCCCACACGGAGTCGTCCCAGTCCGGCTCGGCGGGGAAGCGCAGCGCGTCGCGCTGCCGCAGCAGGGCGCCGGCCTGGACGAAGCGCAGCGGCAGGCCCTCGGACTCGAACCACAGGTCGGCGGCCCAGGCGGTCTCGTCCTCGTCGAGGGTGCGACCGGCGGCGAGCGCGAGCAGGTCGACGCACGCGGTGCGGGAAAGACCCGCGAGGTAGACCTCCTCGACGCCGGACTCGGCGGCGGGCGCGGGCGCCTCGGGCGGCGAGGAGATCAGAAAGGCGCATTCGGGCGCGGCCGCGAGCAGCTCGGCGAGCGCGGCGCCGCCGAACTCCACGTCGTCGATGACCACGACGGCACCGAACTCCCGCAGCAGGCCGGGAAGTTCGGCCCGGTCGGGGCGGTGGTCGCCGCCGGTGTAGACCGTGTCGTGCAGGTCTTGCAGGACGTCACCGACGGTGCGGTGGTAGCCCGTCAGCCACAGCACGCCCTCGGGCGCGAGGTCCGCGCAGGCCTTGGCGACCGCTTCGAGCAGCGCCGTGCACCCGGCGCCGGAGGGGCCGGTGACGCGGACGGAGCGGCCGCGGGACAGCAGCCGGATGACGCGTTCGCGCTCGTCGTCCCTTTCCAGCAGCGGCAGTTCGGGCGCGGGCGGCCCGGGCGGCGGCGCGGGGCGGGCGGCGGTGAGGTGCGCGGCGCGCTCGTCGCGGGTGCGCAGTACGGGGGTGCGGCGCTCGCCGGGCGGGCAGCGCACGACCTCGGTGCCGTCGATGGGGTTGACGGTGAGCAGGTAGTCCGCGGTGGTGACGCGCCGGACGCGGGCGCTGCCGCCGCTGGGGGTACGGGTGGCGGCCATCAGCTCCAGCGGCTCGCGGGCCGCGCGTACGGCCTTGGGCAGCAGCTCGGTGGCGTCCTCGGCGGCCGCGCCGGGGAGTTCGGGGTACGCCGGGAAGTCGGCGTACGACGGCTCCGCGGGACGCAGCCCCTCGAAGGCGCTCGGGTCGGCGCTCTCCCCGAAGGCGTCGCGGGGCGCGGGTGGCTGCTGCTGGTAGGGCACGAGCGCGCCGCGGTCACCGGCGCCGCCGCCCCTGCCGAGGCCCTTGCGTACCCCGAAGGCGTCGAAGGGCTCGTCCTGCCCCGGGCGGTCGGGCTCGACGTTGTGCTCGTCCATGTCCTCAGCGGTCCTCAGGGTCCTCGGCGGGGGCGCGCGGGGCGCGCCGGGCGGGGGGTCGTCGGACCCAAACTCTAGAGGCAGAAACGGTTTCGCTGAAGCGCAGGGCGGCTACGCCGCCTTTTGAGCGCCCGAGGGTGCGCCTACCGCGCGGGGCGAGCGCTCTAGGGGCGCGGGGAACTGCGCGGCCAGCCACGACGTGCCGTCACGTCGTCACCGGCCCGAAGGGGCAGTTCGGTCCGTACCGGACCACCGGCCGGTGGGTGGTTGCTCGCGCAGTTCCCCGCGCCCCTGGCGTACCCGGCGCGGCAACGCAAAGCGCGCCCGGCGCGGCTAGAGGCGCTCGCCCCGCGGGGCAACTGCCTCGATCGCGAGGATGCGGTGGAGTCGGGTCGCGACCAGCAGCCGCTGCATCTGCGGGGGCACGTTGCGCAGCACAAGGCGGCGGTTGGCCCGGCCGGCCCTGCGGTGGGCGCCCATGATGACGCCGAGCCCGGTCGCGTCCCACGAGTCCAGCTCGGTCAGGTCGAGTACGAGGTCGCCGCGGCCGGAGTCGACCGCGGTGTGCAGGGCCGTGCGGGCGTCCGCCGCGCTGCGGACGTCGAGGCGGCCCCCGACGACCAGCTTGGCGTGGTCGCCCCTGATGTGCATGATCACTCTCCCGGGGAGTTCGGCACCGGCAAACAGGCTGGTCCGTATGTCTTCACACAACTGACGGCCTGTCGCAAACAGAAGTTGCCCTCTGTGAGCGAACCGATACCGAATTCACTCCTGTGGGTGATCCGGGCGGATGCCGTCAGCACGGTCAGTGCGGGTAGAACCCCTGACCGCTCTTGCGGCCCAGGTCGCCGGCGTCCACCATGCGCCGCATGATCTCCGGCGGCGCGAACTTCTCGTCCTGCGACTCGGCGTAGATGTTGCCGGTGGCGTGCAGCAGGATGTCCACGCCGGTCAGGTCGGTCGTGGCGAGCGGGCCCATCGCGTGGCCGAAGCCGAGTTTGCAGGCGGTGTCGATGTCCTCGGCGGTCGCGACCCCGGATTCGTAGAGCTTGACGGCCTCGACGACGAGCGCGGAGATCAGCCGGGTGGTGACGAAGCCCGCGACGTCCCGGTTGACGACGATGCAGGTCTTGCCGACGCCCTCGGCGAACTCCCGGGCGCGGGCCAGCGTCTCGTCGCTGGTCTTGTAGCCGCGCACCAGCTCGCACAGCTGCATCATCGGCACGGGCGAGAAGAAGTGCGTGCCGACGACCCGCTCGGGGTGCGCGGTGGCGGCGGCGATCTTGGTGATGGGAATCGCGGAGGTGTTGGAGGCCAGCACCGTCTCCGGCCCGGTGACGCGGTCCAGCTCGCGGAAGATCTCCTGCTTGACCTCGATCTTCTCGAAGACCGCCTCCACCACCAGGTCGGCGCCCGCGGCCGCCTCCAGATCGGTGGTGGTGGTGATCCGCGCGAGCGCCGCCGCGGCGTCGGCCGCCTCCAGCTTGCCCTTGGCGACGAAGCGGTCGAAGGACGCCTTGATGCCGTCCGTGCCGCGGGTCAGCGCCTGCTCGGTCAGGTCCCGCAGCGTCACCTCGTAGCCGGCCTGCGCGGCCACCTGCGCGATGCCCGCGCCCATCAGTCCGGCTCCGACGACGGCGAGCTTCTTCGCCACAGCACACGCACCTTTCCCTGGGGCCTCTCGGTATTGCGTCGGACCCTAGCGCCGCCCGCGGGCGGCGCGCAGCAGGATGTCGGCCGCGTCACGGTGTGTCCTTGGTCGCACACGCCGTGACCTGCGGCACCTGCCGGGGCCGCGGCGGCACGCTCTACGCTCGGGTCATGGTCAACCTCACCCGCATCTACACCCGCACCGGCGACGACGGCACGACCGCGCTCGGCGACATGAGCCGCACCGCCAAGACCGACACCCGGATCTCCGCCTACGCCGACACCAACGAGGCGAACGCCGTCATCGGCACCGCGCTGGCCCTCGGCGCCCTCCCGGAGGACGTCGCGGCCGTCCTGGTCCGGGTGCAGAACGACCTGTTCGACGTCGGCGCGGATCTCGCCACGCCCGTCGTCCCGGATCCGAAGTACCCGCCGCTGCGGGTCGAGCAGGGGTACGTCGACCGGCTGGAGGCCGACTGCGACAGCTACCTCGCCGAGCTGGAGAAGCTGCGCAGCTTCATCCTCCCCGGCGGCACCCCGGGCGCGGCCCTGCTGCACCACGCCTGCACGGTCGTACGCCGTGCGGAGCGCTCGACGTGGGCGGCGCTGGCCGAGCACGGCGACAGCATGAACGCGCTCACCGCGACGTATCTCAACCGGCTCTCCGACCTGCTCTTCATCCTGGCCAGGACGGCGAACAAGGAGCGCGGCGACGTGCTGTGGGTGCCCGGCGAGAACCGCTGACCGCGGGGCTCAGGCGACGTTGACGCGCTGGCCGGGCGGGGCGGCCTCCAGCCAGGCCAGGAAGCCGGTCAGGGCGTCGTCGCTCATCGCCATCTCCAGCCGGGTGCCCTGGTGCTCGCACGCCAGCACCACCGCGTCCGACAGCAGCGCCAGCTCCTCGGTGCCCTGCGGCTGGCGGCGGCCCTCGACCTCGATCGCGTGCCGCTCCAGCACCTGGCGCGGGCGCGGCGCGTAGGAGAAGACCCGGAACCACTCGACGCGGTCGCCGTTGTAGCGGGCCACCCCGTAGAGCCAGCCCTTCCCGCTGGGCTCGGCGCCCCCGGGGAGGGCGAGCCGCAGGCTGCAGTCGAAGGTGCCCCCGGAGCGCTGGATCAGCCGGCGGCGCAGCCCGAAGACGAAGAGCCCGAGCAGCAGCGCGGCCACGACCGCGCCGATCACCTCCACGGAGAGGATCATGTCACCGGCCTCCTCTCCTGGGTCTGCTGGATACGTCGCCGCCCGGCCCGGTACGGGTCCGTGCGGCGTCTGCCCTTGCTGTACGGGGGCCGCGGGCCGCCCCCTGGGGGGCGGCCCGCGGCACCGTGGTCCTGCTCGTCCTGCTCCCGCGGCGGCACCGGCCTGGCCGGCCGCACCGCGGGGTGTTCACCTAGTGTGCGCCCGCCGCGGCGGCGAGCCGCACCTCCGCGCGCCGCTGGGCGGCCGCGTCGGTGTCCGCCTTGGAGCGCTCCAGCGCCCGCTCGGCGCGGGCGACGTCGATCTCCTCGGCCAGCTCGGCGACCTCGGCGAGGACGGAGAGCTTGTTGTCCGCGAAGGAGAGGAAACCGCCGTGCACCGCGGCGACCACGGTGCCGCCCTCGGTGGTCCGGATCGTCACCGGACCGGAGTGCAGCACCCCGAGCACCGGCTCGTGCGACGGCATGATGCCGATGTCGCCGGAGAGGGTACGGGCGATGACCATGGCGGCCTCGCCGGACCAGATGCTGCGGTCCGCGGCCACCACCTCGACGTGAATTTCGGCCAAGACGGCTCCTCGGGTCGGCACCCACCGGCGGGCGGGGGTGCGTAAGACAAAGAATAAGGGCTGCGTGCGGGGGGCGGAGCCGGTCCGCCCCCCGCACGGCCCCGGGTCAGCTGACGCCGAGCTTCTTGGCGTTGGCCTTGAGGTCGTCCAGGCCACCGCACATGAAGAAGGCCTGCTCCGGGAAGTGGTCGTACTCACCGTCGGCGATGGCGTTGAACGCCGCCACCGACTCGTCGAGCGACACGTCCGAACCGTCCACGCCGGTGAACTGCTTCGCCGCGTGGGTGTTCTGCGACAGGAAGCGCTCGATGCGGCGGGCACGGGAGACGGTGAGCTTGTCCTCTTCGCCCAGCTCGTCGATACCGAGGATCGAGATGATGTCCTGGAGGTCCTTGTACTTCTGCAGGATGCCCTTGACGCGCATGGCGCAGTCGTAGTGGTCCTGCGCGATGTAGCGCGGGTCCAGGATGCGGGACGTGGAGTCCAGCGGGTCCACCGCGGGGTAGATGCCCTTCTCCGAGATCGGCCGCGAGAGCACGGTCGTCGCGTCGAGGTGGGCGAAGGTGGTGGCCGGCGCCGGGTCGGTCAGGTCGTCCGCGGGGACGTAGATCGCCTGCATCGAGGTGATCGAGTGACCGCGGGTCGAGGTGATCCGCTCCTGGAGCTGGCCCATCTCGTCGGCCAGGTTCGGCTGGTAACCCACCGCGGACGGCATACGGCCGAGCAGCGTGGAGACCTCGGAACCGGCCTGGGTGAACCGGAAGATGTTGTCGATGAAGAACAGCACGTCCTGGTTCTGCACATCGCGGAAGTACTCCGCCATGGTCAGACCCGCCAGCGCGACCCGCAGCCGGGTGCCCGGCGGCTCGTCCATCTGGCCGAAGACCAGCGCGGTCTGCGGGAGGACGTTGGACTCGGCCATCTCCGCGATCAGGTCGTTGCCCTCACGGGTGCGCTCGCCGACGCCCGCGAAGACGGAAACGCCCTCGTGCAGCTTCGCCACACGCATGATCATTTCCTGGATGAGCACGGTCTTGCCGACGCCCGCGCCGCCGAACAGGCCGATCTTGCCGCCCTTGACGTACGGGGTCAGCAGGTCGACGACCTTCAGGCCGGTCTCGAACATCTCGGTCTTGGACTCGAGCTGGTCGAAGGCCGGGGCCTTGCGGTGGATCGGCCAGCGCTCGGTGACCTCGGACTCGGCCTCCGGCTCGTTGAGGATCGCGCCCAGGGTGTTGAAGACGCGGCCCTTGGTGACGTCGCCGACGGGCACCGTGATGCCGTTGCCGGTGTCGGTCACCGGGGCCTGGCGGACCAGGCCGTCGGTGGGCTGCATGGAGATGGCGCGGACCAGGCCGTCGCCCAGGTGCTGCGCGACCTCCAGGGTCAGCGTCTTGGTCGCGCCCTCCTGCGTCGGGTCGGCGACGTCGACGTGCAGCGCGTTGTAGATCTCCGGCATGGCGTCGACGGGGAACTCCACGTCGACGACCGGGCCGATGACCCGCGCCACCCGGCCGGTGGCGGTGGTTTCAACAGTCGTGGTCATGTGGTCAGTCACTCCCCGCGTTCGCGTCGGCCAGGGCGCTCGCGCCACCGACGATCTCGCTGATTTCCTGGGTGATGTCGGCCTGTCGGGCCGCGTTCGCAAGCCGCGTGAGCGACTTGATGAGGTCTTCCGCGTTGTCGGTCGCCGACTTCATCGCCCGGCGGCGGGCCGCGTGCTCGGAGGCGGCGGCCTGCAGCAGGGCGTTGTAGATGCGGCTCTCGACGTACCGCGGCAGCAGCGCGTCCAGCACGCCCTCCGCGGACGGCTCGAACTCGTACTGCGCCATCGCCTGCGGCTGCTTGTCCAGCTGGGCGGCCTCCTGGGAGACCGCCAGCGGCAGCAGCCGCCGGTCGACCGGGGTCTGCGTCATCATCGAGACGAACTCGGTGAAGACGATGTGGATCTCGTCGATCCCGCCCTCGGCCGAGTCCTTGAGCACGGACTCGATCAGCGGCGTCGCCACCGCCTTGGCGTCGGCGTACTGCGGGCTGTCCGAGAACCCGGTCCAGGACTGCGCGACCTTGCGGTCGCGGAAGCTGTAGTACGCCACGGACTTGCGGCCGACCAGGTAGTGGTCGACCTCCTTGCCCTCGGCGCGCAGCTTCTCCGTCAGCCGGTCCGCGGCCTTGATGGCGTTGGACGAGTAGCCGCCGGCCAGGCCGCGGTCGCTCGTGACGAGCAGGACCGCGGCGCGGGTCGCGTTCTCGGGTTCGGTGGTCAGCGGGTGCTTGGTGTTGGAGCCGGTCGCGACGGCCGTCACCGCACGGGTCAGTTCATCCGCGTACGGAGAGGATGCGGCCACCTGGCGCTGCGCCTTGACGATGCGCGAGGCGGCGATCATCTCCATCGCCTTGGTGATCTTCTTCGTGGCGGTGACGGACTTGATCCGGCGCTTGTAGACCCGAATCTGTGCGCCCATGCGATCAGCCCTCGACCAGCAGCGCGCCCGAGGACGTCTCGAACTGCTTCTTGAAGGCGGCGACCGCTTCGGTGAGCGCGTCGATGGTGCCGTCCTCCAGCTTGCCGGTCTCGACGATGCCCGTGAGCAGCGACTTGTGCTCGCGGTGCAGGTAGTCGAGCAGCTCGCGCTCGAAGCGGCGGATGTCCACGACGGGGACGTCGTCCAGCTTGCCGGTGGTGCCGGCCCAGATCGAGACGACCTGGTCCTCGACGGCGTACGGGCTGTACTGGCCCTGCTTGAGCAGCTCGACCATGCGCTGGCCGCGCCCGAGCTGCGCCTTGGAGGCCGCGTCCAGGTCGGAACCGAAGGCCGCGAAGGCCTCCAGCTCGCGGAACTGGGCGAGGTCCACGCGGAGCCGGCCGGCCACCGACTTCATGGCCTTGATCTGCGCGGAGCCACCGACGCGGGAGACCGAGATACCGACGTTCAGCGCGGGCCGCTGGCCGGCGTTGAAGAGGTCGGACTCCAGGAAGCACTGGCCGTCGGTGATGGAGATGACGTTGGTCGGGATGAACGCCGAGACGTCGTTGGCCTTCGTCTCGACGATCGGCAGCCCGGTCATCGAGCCGGCGCCCAGGTCGTCGGAGAGCTTCGCGCAGCGCTCCAGCAGGCGGGAGTGCAGGTAGAAGACGTCGCCGGGGTAGGCCTCGCGGCCCGGCGGGCGGCGCAGCAGCAGCGACACGGCGCGGTAGGCGTCGGCCTGCTTGCTCAGGTCGTCGAAGACGATGAGGACGTGCTTGCCCTCGTACATCCAGTGCTGGCCGATGGCCGAACCGGTGTACGGCGCCAGGTACTTGAAGCCGGCCGGGTCGGACGCGGGGGCGGCCACGATGGTCGTGTACTCCAGCGCGCCGGCCTCCTCCAGCGAGGCGCGCACGCCCGCGATGGTGGAGCCCTTCTGGCCGATGGCGACGTAGATGCAGCGGACCTGCTTGTCCGGGTCGCCGCTGCGCCAGTTGTCGCGCTGGTTGATGATGGTGTCGATGGCCAGGGCGGACTTGCCGGTCTGGCGGTCGCCGATGATCAGCTGGCGCTGGCCGCGGCCGATCGGGGTCATCGAGTCGACGGCCTTCAGGCCGGTCTGCATGGGCTCGTGCACCGACTTGCGCTGCATGACGGTGGGGGCCTGGAGTTCGAGCGCCCGGCGGCCCTCGGTCGCGATCTCGCCGAGACCGTCGATCGGGTTGCCGAGCGGGTCGACGACGCGGCCCAGGTAGCCCTCGCCGACCGCGACGGAGAGCACCTCGCCGGTGCGGTGCACCGACTGGCCCTCCTCGATGCCGTCGAACTCGCCGAGGACGATCGCGCCGATCTCGCGCTCCTCCAGGTTCAGCGCGAGGCCGAGCGTGCCGTCCTCGAACCGCAGCAGTTCGTTCGCCATCGCCGAGGGCAGGCCCTCGACCTTCGCGATGCCGTCTCCGGCAACGCTGACCGTACCGACCTCCTCGCGCGAGGCCGCGTCCGGCTGGTACGACTGGACAAAGGTCTCCAGCGCGTCCCGGATCTCCTCCGGCCGGATCGTGAGCTCCGCCATCTGGGTTCCCTGCTCTCCTTGTTGGGCCCGAAGTCTTCTTGGGGGCGTCGGCCCAACGCGGGCCGTCAGTGCTTGTCTGTGGTGCTTGTCTGCGCGTGCGCGGGCGGTGGTCAGCCTGCGGCCATCCTGCGGGACGCCTCGTCCAGGCGGTCCGCGATCGAGCCGTTGATGACCTCGTCGCCGACCCGTACCCGGACCCCGCCGAGGACCGCGGGGTCCACGTCCAGGTTCAGGTGCACGGGGCGGCCGTAGATCCTGGCCAGTGCGTCCCCGAGGCGGCGCTTCTGCACCTCGCTCAGCGGGACCGCCGAGACCACCTCGGCGACCGTCCGGCCGCGGCGGGCCGCGGCCAGCTTGGACAGGGATTCGATCCCGCCCTCCAGGCTACGTCCTCGCGGCGCGGTGACCAGCCTGGTGACCAGCCGTTCCGTGACCGGCTTCGCACGGCCGCCGAGCAGCCGGTGCAGCAGCTCGCTCTTGGCGGCGTCCGTGCCGGCCCGGCCGCCGAGGGCGGCCCGCAGCTCGGTGCTGCCGGCGGCGATCCGGCCGAAGCGGAACAGCTCGTCCTCGACGTCGTCGAGGCTGCGGTCCTGCTCCGCCGCCGTGAGGTCGGCGGTGTCGGCCAGCTCCTCCAGCGCGTCCACCAGGTCGCGGGACTGCGACCAGCGCGACCGCACCATGCCGGCGACCAGGTCGGTGCTGTCCGCGCCGAGCTTGCTGCCGAGCAGTCGCGTCGCCAGCTGGGCCTTGGCCTCGCCGGACTGCGCCGGGTCGGTCAGGGCACGGCGCAGCGTCGACTCGCGGTGCAGCAGCGAGGTCACGGCCGCCAGCTCGTCGGCCAGCCGGGTCGCGTCGACCGACGCGCTGTCGGTCAGTGCGTCCAGCCGCTCCCGTGCCGCGGCCAGCGCTTCGCGGCTCGCGCCGTTCATCGGGCCGCCTCGGCCTCTGCGGCGGAGCCGTCGAGGCTGTCGAGGAAGCGGTCGATGGTGCGGCTCTGCCGGGCGGAGTCCTCCAGGGACTCGCCGACCAGCTTGCCGGCCAGGTCGGTCGCGATCCGGCCGACCTCCTGGCGGAGGGTCACCGTGACCTGGCGGCGGTCCGCCTCGATCTGGGCGTGGCCGGCGGCGACGATGGCGTCCCGCTGCCGCTGCCCCTCCTCGCGCATCTCCGCGATGATCGTCGCGCCCTGCTCCCGCGCCTGCTCGGTGATCCGGGCCGCCTCGTGGCGGGCCTCGGCGAGCTGCGCCTTGTACTCCTCCAGCGTGCGGTTGGCCTCGGCCTGAGCCTTCTCCGCCCGCTCCAGGCCACCCTCGATGGCGTCATGCCGCTCCGCCAGGGTCTTCTGGATGTTCGGCAGCAGCTTCCTGCCAAGGAGGCCGAAGACGATGAAGAAGCAGAGCAGGCCGATAACCAGTTCCGCGGTGTCGGGGATGAGCGGGTTCTGCGCCCCCTCCTCCGCAAGGAAGGTCATCATGTCTGAACCTTTCGTCGAGTGGCTTTACGGTCCGGTGCCGGATTCAGCTCTGGAAGATGAAGGGGACGACCAGACCGAGGAGCGCGAGCACCTCGCAGAGGGCGAAGCCGAGGAACATGTTGGTGCGGATGATCGGCATGGCCTCGGGCTGGCGGGCCATGGCCTCGATGGAGTGGCCGAAGACCAGACCGATGCCCACGCCGGGGCCGATGGCGGCGAGACCGTAGGCGACCGCGCCGAGGCGGCCGGGAGTCGTGGCAGCGGCGAGGTTAACGAGGTCGGCAGACATTTCCCTGTCTTCCTTTTTGATGCGGTCCGTTGGGGGGCTTCCCAGCGGAGGTCTGTGGTGGGGTGGTGCGTGAGGCGCGAAGCGGGCGTCAGTGGCCCTCTTCGAGCGCTCCCTGGATGTAGATCGAGGCCAGCAGCGTGAAGATGTAGGCCTGCAGGAACTGGATCAGCACCTCGAAGGCCGTCATGAAGATGGCCAGTCCGAAGGATCCGCCGGAGACCGCCGTCAGCCAGGTCGGCGTCAGCAGGTACCAGCTCGCGACGCTGAACATGACGATCAGCATGTGGCCGGCGAACATGTTCGCCCACAGCCGGACCGCGAGGGTGAACGGGCGGGTGATGCAGTTCTGGATGAACTCCAGGAGCACGATCAGCGGGATCAGCGGCTTGGGCAGGCCCGAGATCCACACCAGGTTCTTGACGCCGCCCTTGAAGCCGTGCGTCTTGAACGTCAGGTACATGTACGTGATGTAGACCAGCGCCGCGAGAGCGACCGGGAACGCGAACCGCGAGGCCGGCGGGAACTGCGCGAGCGGGATGATCGACATGATGTTCATGAACCACACGAAGAAGAAGATCGACGTGAGGAACGGGACGAACTTGTCGCCCTTCTTGCCGATCACCTCGCGGGCGATGCTGCGGGCCACGAACGTGTAGCCGATCTCGCCGACCAGCTGGAGCTTGCCGGGGACCAGCTTGGGCTTGTTGAAAGCCGCCCAGAAGAACCCCACCACCAGGAGCATGCAGATGATCGCGAGCAGCATCGGCTTGGTGAAGTCGAAGCTGCCGATGCTGAAGATCGGCTTGAAGTCGAACGAGTGGAGGCCCGGAGCAGGAAACCCGCAGTCCTGCTTGATGTGACAGCCTGCCTCAGCGAGCAGCGTGTGGGCACTCACCCGTGACTCCTTCGTCGTGACGCATAAGTAACGGCAACCTTGTGTGTCAGCGCGGCTGGTGAGGCCGCTGGTCGGCACTGCGGACAAGGCGTGGCGAAGTCACCACTGTCCGCTGGGAGCCCGCATCGAAGACCGGGAACCCGTGTTCCGCGCCGCGTCCGCGGCACCGGATCCGAGTACACCGATGGGCGTGGGGGCAGCACCCTCCACGAGTGTGAGGGGCCTCCACGTCCAGATGCGTTTCCGGACGATAGCAGATGGAATTGCAGCCTCTTTACCCGGCCCTTGGCCACGCCCATGACAGCGCTCCCGGCCAGCCGCGTCATTCGGCCGGCGGAGCGGACGTGACGGACGGGACGGGATCGACGTACAGCATCCGCGAGGTGAGGCTCTGCTTGACCTGACCGCCGACCCACGAGAGCGCGGTCGCCAGCAGACTCAGGCCGAAGGCCTTGCCGTTGAAGAGCGAGGTGTCCTTGAAGGCCACGACGAAGATCCCGATCATCAGGATCTGCACGGCGTAGACGAGCATGCCGGCGGCCATCGCGATCTGCGGGCGCTCCGCGGTCATGGTCATCAGGGCCCACGAGCCGAAGGCGAAGAAGACCGCCACCACCGCGACGGCGACCAGGCCGCCCACCAGGCCCTTTTCGCCGGCGAACACGGCGCTCAGGATGGTGGCGGCAGCTCCGACGGGGGCGGCGACCAGCGCGGCTCCCCTGAGGACTCGGGCGTCATTCTGCAGCATGGTGACGGCTCCTCCGGCGGGAGTTGGGGCAAGCGGATGTCGTCGGAGACGAGCGTAGTCAGGGAGTGAGGGGGCGCCTCACGCCGGTTGACCGCGCATGCGGTCCAACGACGCCTTCCCTGCTTTCGTGAACGCTATCACAAAGTATTTGATGCGGTCTTTACCATGGACATGTGCTGCCTGTCACAAGAGTGTGGTGGCGACACGCCGTCCGATTTGGGTGACTTGCGTCTCAGTACCGCGTCTCAGCGCCGGGTCTCCGCGACCGGGTGCCGGTCGGAGCCGCCGCCGGAGTGCCGGTCGGAACCGCGGCCCGCGCGCCGGTCGGAGAGCCGGTCGCGGGCGCCGATCGCCGTCGAGCCGTGCAGCGCCGGGCGCTCCGGCGCGTGCATCTCGCGCTCCGCGGCGGCCGCGCCCGCGGCGAGCCGGCGCCGGCGGCGCCGGTAGCGCGGCGGCACGACACTCTCCGCCCAGTCCGGGGCGGCGGGCTTGAAGCGCGGCAGCAGCAGCACGACCAGGCCGACCGCGCTGAGCGCGACGATCGCCAGCACGATGCCCAGGCTGGAGTCGTTGACGGAGAAGGCGACCGCGCCGAAGGCGAACAGCGCGGACCAGAAGTACATGATGAGCACGGCCCGGCTGTGCGAGTGGCCGATCTCCAGCAGCCGGTGGTGCAGGTGGCCGCGGTCGGCGGCGAAGGGCGACTGGCCGCGCCAGGTGCGCCGCACCACGGCGAGCACCAGGTCGGCGGCCGGGATCGCGATCATCGTCAGCGGCAGCAGCAGCGGCATGTAGACCGGCACCATGAAGTGCACGACCTCGCGGGTCGACGTCCCGGCGGAGGACTTCAGCGCGTCGGGGTCGACCTGGCCGGTGATGGAGATCGCCGCGGACGCGAAGACGAGGCCGATGAGCATCGAGCCGGAGTCGCCCATGAAGATCCGCGCCGGGTGGATGTTGTGCGGCAGGAAGCCCAGGCACATCCCGATGAGCACCGCGCTGAAGAGCGTCGCGGGGGCCGCGGCCTCGATGCCGTAGCCGTACCAGAGGCGGTAGGCGTACATGAAGAACGCGACGGAGGCGATGCACACCATGCCCGCCGCGAGGCCGTCGAGGCCGTCGACGAAATTGACCGCGTTGATGGTGATGACGACCAGCGCGACCGTGAGCAGCGTGGACTGCACGGGGGTCAGCGCGACCGCGCCGAAGCCGGGCACCGGCAGCCACAGGATGGTCAGGCCCTGGAGGACCATGACGCCGGCGGCGATCATCTGCACACCGAGCTTGATGAGCGCGTCCACGCCCCACTTGTCGTCGAGCACGCCGAGCAGCCAGATCAGCCCGGCCCCGGACAGCAGCGCGCGCGGCTCGTTGGACTGCGAGAAGACGTCGCCGATGTTCGTGAGGTGGGCGGCCATGAGCAGGCCCGCGCACAGGCCGCCGAACATCGCGATGCCGCCGAGCCGCGGGGTGGGCTCGCGGTGCACGTCACGTGCCCTGATGGGCGGCATCGCGCCGGCGGCGATGGCGAACTTCCGTACCGGGCCGGTCAGCAGATACGTGACGGCGGCGGCCGTGAAGAGGGTCAGCAGATACTCGCGCACGAGCCGCCTCCGACGGTTTCGGGGGCGTAGCGGTGCTGCGCACACGTCCGGGGGTGGTACCTCACAGCGTCACACCCTAGTGGGGGCCGGGCCGGGTCGGCGAACACCTGCTGAGACTCACAGGCTGCGCGCGGGGTTGCGGCCGCCGCGGGCTGTGACCGTACGGTCGCATTCACCTGCCGTGTCCCTGCCCGTGCCGCGGCTGCGCCCTCATGTCTGCACGGTCGCGGCGACGCCGGTCAGCGCGGTCACGGTCGGCTCCAGGGCGTCGTGGATCTCCGCGCCGATGCTGCGGAAGTACGAGATGGGGGCGCCGTACGGGTCGCTGACCTCGTCGGCGTCCGGGCTCGGGGCGAGCAGCCAGCCGCGCAGCGCGGCGGCGGCCCGCACCAGCGCCCTGGCCCGCTCGGTGACGCTGCCCTCGGGGAGCGTGGCGACGTCTATGGCCCGCACCAGGCGGGTGAACTCCTTGAGCGTGAAGGTGCGCAGGCCCGCCGCGTGGCCCATGGAGATCACCTGGGAGCGGTGGTCGCGGGTCGCGGTGAGGACCAGGTCGGCGTCGATGACGTGGTCGTCGAGCAGCTCCCGGCCGGTGAAACCGGACGGGTCGGCGCCGTACTCGGCGAGTACGGCGGCGGCGTGCGCCTCCATCGGGGCGCCCTCGTGCCCCCAGGTGCCCGCGGACTCCACGAGCATCCCGGCGGCGCCGTCGCCGAGGCGGCGGACCAGGCCGAGCCGGGTCAGCCGCTCGGCCATCGGCGAGCGGCACACGTTGCCGGTGCAGACGTGCAGGATGCGGAAGACGTCCGCCCCGGCGCCCGGGAGGGCGGCCGGCGCGTACCCCGGGTGCCCGCGTATGCCGCGGGCGTCGGGCGGCGTGGTCAACGGCGCTCCTCCAGGTCGGGTACGACCTTGCGCAGCTCCTCCGCGCTGATCGCCCCGGCCCGCAGCAGCACCGGCACCCGGCCGGTGACGTCCACGATCGACGACGGGACGGCGGCCGGGGTGGGGCCGGCGTCGAGGTAGACGGCGACGGAGTCGCCGAGCATGCCCTGGGCGGCGTCGCAGTCCTGCGGCGAGGGCATGCCGGTGAGGTTGGCGCTGGAGACCGCCATCGGGCCGGTGGCGGTGAGCAGTTCGATCGCGATCGGGTGCAGCGGCATGCGCACCCCGACGGTGCCGCGGGTGTCGCCGAGGTCCCAGGCCAGCGACGGCTGGTGCTTGGTGACGATCGTCAGCGCGCCGGGCCAGAAGGCGTCGACGAGCTCCCAGGCCTGCTCGGAGAAGTCGGTGACGATGCCGTGCAGCGTGTTGGGCGAGCCGACGAGCACCGGCGAGGGCATGTTGCGGCCGCGGCCCTTGGCCTCCAGCAGGTCGCCGACCGCCTCGGCGTCGAAGGCGTCGGCGCCGATGCCGTAGACGGTGTCGGTCGGCAGCACGACGAGTTCGCCGCGCTTGACCGCCGAGATGGCTTCGCGCATGCCGGTCGCCCGGTCGGTTGCGTCCGCGCAGTCGTATCGCCGTGCCATGGGATGACCTCCGAAGATTGCTGTGCTGCCGTACGGGCCCGCGCCGCGGTGCAGGGGGCGGGGCGGCCGGTCACGGCCGCGCCTTGCGGGCAGAGGTGAAGCGCGGGCGGTTGTTGAGATCGGGGTGGTCGGCCGCGTCCGCCCAGCCCGCGTCCTCCTTGAAGATCCACGGCACCTGGCCGCCCTGGGAGTCGGCGTGCTCGATCACGACGACGCCGCCGGGGCGCAGCAGCCGGTGCGCGGTGCGCTCGATGCCGCGGATGGTGTCGAGGCCGTCCTCACCGGAGAAGAGCGCCAGCTCCGGGTCGTGGTCGCGGGCCTCGGGCGCGACGTGCTCCCATTCGGTGAGCGGGATGTAGGGGGGGTTGGAGATGACCAGGTCGACCTGGCCGTTGAGGTCGGGGAAGGCGCTCAGCGCGTCCCCGTGCCGCAGGTCGACCTTGCTGCCCGCGGTGTTCCTGCGGGCGTAGTCCAGGGCCTGCTCGGACAGTTCCACGGCGTGCACGCGCGAGCGCGGCACCTCCTGTGCGAGGGCGAGCGCGATGGCGCCCGAGCCGGTGCACAGGTCGACGATGAGGGGTTCGGCGACGTCCATGGCGCGGACCGCGTCTATCGCCCAGCCGACGACCGACTCGGTCTCCGGGCGCGGCACGAACACCCCCGGGCCGACCTGGAGTTCCAGATAGCGGAAGAAGGCGCGGCCGGTGATGTGCTGGAGCGGTTCGCGGGCCTCGCGGCGCGCGACGGCCTCCCAGTAGCGCGCGTCGAACTCGCTGTCGGCGACGCGGTGCAGCTCGCCCCGCTTGACGCCGTGGATGTACGCGGCCAGCTCCTCGGCGTCGAAGCGCGGCGAGGGCACTCCGGCGTCGGCGAGCCGCTGGGCCGCCTGCGCGACCTCGGCGAGCAGCAGGTTCACCGTGCCCGCCCCTCAGTTCGTGTCGCCGGCCGCGGCCAGCTTGGCGGCGGAGTCGGCGTCGACGCAGGCCTGCAGGATCGCGTCGAGGTCGCCGTCGAGGACCTGGTCGAGGTTGTAGGCCTTGAAGCCGACCCGGTGGTCGGAGATGCGGTTCTCCGGGAAGTTGTACGTGCGGATGCGCTCGGAGCGGTCGACGGTGCGCACCTGGCTGCGGCGGGCGTCGGACGCCTCGCGCTCGGCCTCCTCCTGGGCGGCGGCCAGCAGCCGGGAGCGCAGGATGCGCATCGCCGACTCCTTGTTCTGCAGCTGGCTCTTCTCGTTCTGGCAGGAGACGACCAGGCCCGAGGGCAGGTGGGTGATGCGCACCGCGGAGTCGGTGGTGTTGACGGACTGCCCGCCGGGCCCGGAGGAGCGGTAGACGTCGATCCGCAGGTCGTTGGGGCCGATCTCGACCTCGACGTCCTCGGCCTCCGGGGTGACCAGCACGCCCGCCGCCGAGGTGTGGATACGGCCCTGCGACTCAGTGGCCGGCACCCGCTGGACGCGGTGCACGCCGCCCTCGTACTTCAGGCGGGCCCACACGCCCTGGCCGGGCTCGTGGGACGCCTTGGCCTTCACGGCCACCTGGACGTCCTTGTAGCCGCCGAGGTCGGAGGGGTTGGAGTCGAGGATCTCGGTCTTCCAGCCGACGCGCTCGGCGTAGCGCAGGTACATCCGCAGCAGGTCGCCGGCGAACAGCGCGGACTCCTCGCCGCCCTCGCCCGCCTTGACCTCCAGGATGACGTCCTTGTCGTCGCTCGGGTCGCGCGGCACCAGCAGCAGCCGCAGCCGCTCGGTGAGCACGCCCTGCTCCTTGTCGAGCTCCTTGACCTCGGCGGCGAACTCCGGGTCGTCGGCGGCCAGCTCCCGCGCCGTCTCGATGTCCTCGCCGGTCTGCCGCCACGCGCGGTAGGTGCTGACGATGGGTGTCAGCTCCGCGTAGCGCTTGGTGAGCTTGCGGGCGTTCGCCTGGTCGGCGTGCACCGCGGGGTCGGCAAGCTGCCTTTCGAGGTCGGCGTGCTCGCCGATCAGATCCTCGACCGCCTCGAACATCATCAATCCCTGCGTGGAAGAGTCCGGAAAGGAGCCGGAAAGAGTCAGTGGGACGACAAAGCGCCGGTCCGGTCGCCCTGGCTGGGGCGACCGGAATCCGGCGCTTGCGGGTCGCTACTTCTTCTTGCCGGCCGCGGCGGCCTTGCCGAAGCGGGCCTCGAAGCGGGCCACCCGGCCACCGGTGTCGAGGATCTTCTGCTTGCCCGTGTAGAACGGGTGGCACTCGGAGCAGACCTCGGCGCGGATCTGGCCGCTGGTCTCGGTGCTCCGGGTGGTGAACGAGGCGCCGCAGGTGCAGGTCACCTGGGTCTCGACATACTCGGGGTGGATGTCGCGCTTCACTGGATGCTCCTTGGTGTCGGGAGGGCACCGGGTCGCTTGGCGGGTTTGCGTCAGCGTGAACCGGGGCCAGCGGACCAGTCTGCCAGCACTGGCCGCATCTCCCAAAACCAGGTCCGCCCCCGGATCATTCCCGGCCCTGACGATCAGGCCTTCCCGCAGGTCAGCGCTTTTCCGGGGTGGGCTGCCCGCTGTCGGGCCCGACGACCTTGCCGGCGTCGGTCCGGTCGGCGGCCGAGCCGGTCAGCGCGGACGCCGGCACGGGCTTGTCGGCGCGCAGCGCGGCCCACACCACGGCGGCCTTCGCGGGGATGGGCTCCACCCGGTTGCGATCGGTGGGCACGAAGCGTACGGGCAGCGTCACCATGTGGATCTGCCCGGAGTGCAGGCCGCGCACGCTCTGCGCCAGGCTCATGAGCTTGCCGACCGAGCCGAGGCCCGTGTCGGTCGTCACGGCGCTCGTGGCGGTGTCGGCGACCGAGAACAGCTTGGTGGGGCTGGTGAGCAGCCCCAGGCCCCGTACGCGGTCCATGAGGGCCTTCATGAAGGCCTGCTGCAGTTGGATACGGCCCAGGTCGCTGCCGTCGGCTATGCCGTGCCGGGTGCGGACCAGGCCGAGCGCCTGGTCGCCGTCCAGGGTGTGGGCGCCGGCGTCGAGGTCCAGATGGCTCTTGGGGTCGCGGATGGCCTGCGTGGTGGTGAGCGGGACCCCGCCGAGGGCGTTCACCAGGTTCTTGAAGCCGGTGAAGTCGACCTCCAGGTAGTGGTCCATCCGCAGGCCGGTGAGCTTCTCGACGGTCTTGACGGCGCAGGCCGGGCCGCCGACGGCGTAGGCGCTGTTGAACATCGCCTGCTTCGCGGCCGGGGCGGTGCCGCCCTTGGGCCGGTCGCACGCGGGGCGGTGGACGAGGGTGTCGCGCGGGATGCTGACGACGGTCGCGCGCTTGTGGCCCTTGGCCAGGTGCACGACCATCGCGGTGTCCGAGCGGGCCGAGCCGCCGTCGTGGCCGTACTCACGGTTGGCGCCGGAGCGGGAGTCCGAGCCGAGGACCAGGATGTCCATCGCGCCGTTGCCGAGCTTGACCGGCCGGTCGTCGCCGAGGGCGGAGTCGATGTCGACGCTGTGGATGTTGCCGTTGAGCCGGGTGTAGACGTACCCGGCGCCGCCGGCTCCCGCGAGCACCACGCCCGCCGCGACCCACGCGGTGATCCGCAGCCCGCGCCGCCGGCGCTTTCCCGCCCCCAGGGGCGAGGCGCCGGCCGGAGGCCTGGGGCCGCCTGTACCGGACATTCCTCCATCGTGCGCCGCACCCTCGGGGGTCGGCATCCGCAGGAATCCGGCACCACCCGCGTACCCCCAGGTCAGGGGGCACGCGGGCGATTTTTCGACGACGCTGCGCAACCGGCGGGTGACGCCGGTGGCCGGCCGTGGCCTCAGCCGAACAGGGTGTAGCCGCCCCAGCCGGGGCCGATCTTGACCCGGGTCAGGTACGGCGACGCCACCGAGCCGGTGCCGTGGTAGATGTACTCCTGCCCGCCGCCGTCGCGGGTCAGCAGGTCGGCGTGACCGTCCCCGTCGACGTCGCCGACCGCGGCGAAGGCGTCGAAGATGTTCCACCCCGTGCCGACCCTGACGCGGGTCCCCCAGACGGCGGGGGCCTTGCCGGTGCCGGGGTAGAGCCACAGGACGCCGGAGGTGTCGCGCGCGACCACGTCGGGCAGGCCGTCGCCGGTCAGGTCGCCCTTGCCGTAGACGGCGCCGGCGTAGATCTGCCAGCCGGTGCCGATGAGGGTGCGCGAGCCGAGGCGGCCCTGGCCGTTGCCCGGGTAGAACCAGGCGTTGCCGCTGGTGTCGGTGCCGACGAGGTCGGGGTCGCCGTCGCCGTCGAGGTCGCCGGGCAGGACGACCGAGGCCATGAGCGTCCAGTCGCCGCTGCCGATCATCTGCGGCTGCTGCCCGACGAGGGTGGAGTAGAGGTGGCGGTCCGTCCCGCGCGTCACCAGGTCCTGGGCGCCGTCCCCGTCGAGGTCGGCCTGCCGCAGCAGCGTGGTGGTCGAGAAGCTCCCCCACGGCTGGCGGGCGGCCAGGCCGGTGCCCTGTCCCGCGTACAGCCAGCCCGCGCCGCCGCTGTCGACGGCGATCAGGTCGGCGTGTCCGTCCCCCGTCGGGTCCGCGTCGTCCATCCGCGGCAGGATCGTCCCGGCCAGCGCGGAGACGCGGCTGAAGACGCTGTAGGAGCCCTTGGTGACGCACTCGTCGACGACCCAGGACATCACCCCGACGATCCGCCCGGCGACGACCAGCGGCCCGCCGGAGTCGCCGAAGCAGCCCGCCGTCGTCCCGGCGTCGCCGCCGGCGGACGGGGTGCCCGCGCAGACCATGACGGACGGCACGAAGGTGCTCCCGTAGGCGGCCGTGCACGCGCTGTTCGCGGTGACCGGCAGGGTGGCCTTCTTCAGCGTCTGGGCCAGGTCGGTGTCGGTCGAGGACGTCTGGCCCCAGCCGTAGAGCGTCGCGGGCGTGCCGGCCGCGTACGACGCGGTGTCGCCCGTGGCCGCGATCGGCAGCGCGGTGGCGTTCGTGGGCTGGTAGAGGGTCAGCACGCCGACGTCGTCGACCGCGGTGGCCTTGGAGAAGGACGGGTGCGACCAGGCGCGGGCCACGAAGTTCTCGGTGCCGCCGTGCAGGTCGAGGACGCCGTTCGCGTCGACCGTGGGCAGCTGGTTCGTGCCGGTGACCAGGACGGCGTAGTCGGGCAGGTCGTAGCCCTGCACGCAGTGCGCGGCCGTCAGGACCTTCCAGGCCGACACGACGCTGCCGCCGCAGAAGAACGCGTCGTCGTCGGAGGTGGTGTTCGGGGTGCCGTTGTCGTCGTCGTACCAGAGCTGGACCATCCAGGGCGCGTCACCGGCCCCGGTGGGCGTGCCGCCGATGACGTGCGGGCCGACCGCGTCGGGCGTCGCGCCCTCGGCGGCCCGCGCGGCCGGTGCGGTGGCGGATTTGGCGGATTCGGCGGTGGCGGCGGCTTCGCGGGCGCGTATCGCGCGCTTGAGCAGCGCGTCCGCGTGGGCCTTGGCCGGTGCGGCGGCCGCCGGGGGCGGGGCGGTGTCGGCGCGGGCCGGGGCGGACGCGAGCGCACCGGCGGCGAGCGCGCCGAGCGCGGCCAGGGCGGCGGGCAGCGCGCGGCGCCGCAGCCGGTGGCCGGTGCTCGTACGGGCAGGTAACATCCGCGACTCCTGTCGTCGGGCAGCGTGGTCGCGGCGCGACGGGCGCGAGGGCGGGTCGAGCCGCCGCGGGCCCGTCTGCCGCCGCCCGCCGAGCATATGACCGGCCGTCACGGCCCCGCCGCCAATTGCGCGAACGCAAAAGGCCCCGCCCGCCGGGAATCCGGCGGGCGGGGCCCGGTGCGCGACGGCCGCGGGTCAGTCGTTGTTCTGGCCCGGGGTGGTCTTCGCGATCTGCATCAGGAACTCCGCGTTGGACTTCGTCTGCTTCATCTTGTCCAGCAGCAGCTCGATCGCCTGCTGCTGGTCCAGGGCGTGCAGCACCCGGCGCAGCTTCCAGACGATGGCCAGCTCCTCGCCGCCGAGCAGGATCTCCTCCTTGCGGGTGCTGGACGCGTCGACGTCCACCGCGGGGAAGATGCGCTTGTCGGAGAGCTTGCGGTCGAGCTTGAGCTCCATGTTGCCGGTGCCCTTGAACTCCTCGAAGATCACCTCGTCCATCCGCGAGCCGGTCTCGACCAGCGCGGTGGCCAGGATGGTCAGCGAGCCGCCGTCCTCGATGTTGCGGGCGGCGCCGAAGAACCGCTTCGGCGGGTAGAGCGCGGTGGAGTCCACACCACCGGACAGGATGCGGCCCGAGGCGGGCGCGGCCAGGTTGTAGGCGCGGCCGAGCCGGGTGATCGAGTCCAGCAGCACGACGACGTCGTGGCCCAGCTCCACCAGGCGCTTGGCGCGCTCGATGGCCAGCTCGGCGACCGTGGTGTGGTCCTCGGCCGGGCGGTCGAAGGTCGAGGAGATGACCTCGCCCTTGACCGACCGCTGCATGTCGGTGACCTCTTCGGGACGCTCGTCCACCAGGACCACCATCAGGTGGCACTCGGGGCTGTTGGTGGTGATCGCGTTCGCGATGGCCTGCATGATCATGGTCTTGCCGGTCTTCGGCGGGGCCACGATCAGACCGCGCTGGCCCTTGCCGATCGGCGAGACCAGGTCGATGATCCGGGTCGTCAGCACGCCCGGGTCCGTCTCCAGGTGCAGCCGGTCCTGCGGGTAGAGCGGGGTGAGCTTGTTGAACTCCGGACGGCCGCGGCCCGAGTCGGCCGCCATGCCGTTCGCCGAGTCCAGCCGCACCAGCGCGTTGAACTTCTCGCGCCGCTCGCCGTCCTTGGGCTGCCGGACCGCACCGGTGACGTGGTCGCCCTTGCGCAGCCCGTTCTTGCGCACCTGGGCGAGCGACACGTACACGTCGTTCGGGCCCGGCAGGTAGCCGGAGGTGCGGATGAAGGCGTAGTTGTCGAGGATGTCGAGGATGCCCGCGACCGGGATCAGCACATCGTCGTCGGCGACCTGCGGCTCGCCGCCGCCGCCGAACTCCTCGCGGCGGTTGCCGCGCCCTCTGCGGTCGCGGTAGCGGCCCCGGCGACGGCCGCGGCCGTCACCGAACTCGTCGTCGTCCTGGACGTTGCCGCCCTGGCCGCCGCCCTGGCCCTGCTGCTGGCTCTGGCCGCCGCCGCCCTGGCCCTGCTGCTGCCGGCCGCCGCCCTGACCGCCGCCCTGGCCGCCGTCCTCGCGGTTGCGCTGGCGGTCCCGCTGCCGCTCCCGGCGGTCGCCGCGGCGGCGCTCCTGGCGGTCGTCGCCGCCCTGCTTGCCGTCGCCCTGCCGGGCCTCGCCCTTGGTGTCGGCGCGGCCCTCGGCGGTGTCGGCGGCCTGCTCGGCCTTCTCCGCCCGCTGGTCGGCCTTCTGCTCGCTCTTCGCGGCCTTGGCCTGCTCACCGGCCGGCTGGCCGGGGATCTCGATCTGCTGGGAGTCCTGCCGCTGCTCGCGCTGCTCGGGCGCGGCGGTGGCCGTCGTGGTCGCGGCACGGGTGCCGGCCGCGGGCGCCGCGGCGGTGTCGTCGCCGGTCTGCTCCAGACGCGCCTTGGACGTCGCGCGCCGCTTGGGCTTCTCCGCCGCGCCGTCACCGGCCGCGGGGGCGGGGGCCTGGGCGGCTCCGCCGCCGGCCTGACGCTCCTTGATGGTCTCGATCAGCTGGCTCTTGCGCATCCGCGCGGTGCCCTTGATGCCGAGCCCGGAGGCGAGCTGCTGCAGTTCGGCCAGCACCATGCCGTCCAGGCCGGTCCCGGTCCGGCGGCGGCGCGACGGGCTGGCCGTGGCAGCACCGCCCCCGGACGCGGCGGCATCGGACGAGGCGACAGTGTCATCTGCGCGCACGCCCATCAGATCGGTGGTGTCGCTCACGAAGGGTCCTTCCCTGGAGCGGACGTCGGCCTGTCTGGCTCGGCGACCGGTCGTGCTGTCCGGATCTGGGCGTTCCCGCTGTCCAGAACCGGGGCGGTGGTCCGCCTGATGGCGGCAGAAATACGTACGTGCCTTCGGCACGGAGGGAACTCGTACCGAATATCCGGAGCGTGCTCAGCATCGCCCGGGTCAGGAATCCGACTGCTCGGACCGTGCCCTATGCGGTGTGGGAGGCTCCCGGAAGAAAAGCGGTCCCACGGAAGGGACACGGTGCATCCTGCCCAGCGGGCTCCGAATGCAGGCTTGAGATTAACACTACCGGATCCAACAAACATTCCCCCTCTCACGCCCGGCAATCGTGTCACTGCCCCCCGGCGAGCGGCAGTACACACGCCCCGGCAGCGTCCAGCGACAGGCGGTGCGCCGCCCATCCCTCGCCCGCGTGCCGGGAGACCTTGTCGGCGGCCCCCTCGTCGGTGAGCGCCAGGACCGTCGGCCCCGCACCCGACACGACAGCAGGGACGCCCTCGCCCCGCAGACGGTTCACCAGCGAGAGCGTTTCCGGCATCGCCGGGGTGCGGTACTCCTGGTGCAACCGGTCCTCGGTGGCCGGCAGCAGCAGCTCGGGACGCCTGGTCAGCGCCTCGACGAGCAGTGCGGCGCGCCCGGCGTTGGCCGCCGCGTCCACATGCGGGACGGTACGCGGCAGCAGCCCGCGCGCGGTCTCCGTCAGCACCGGGTCGGCGGGCACGAAGACCACCGGGACCAGTGACTGCGCCGGGTCCATCCGGATCGCCCGCGCCGCGCCGCCCTCGCTCCAGGCCACGGTGAAACCGCCGAGCAGACACGCCGCGACGTTGTCCGGGTGCCCCTCGATCTCGGTCGCCAGCTCCAGCAGCGCGGTGTCGTCCAGCGCGGACGCGCCGCCTATCGTCACCGCCCGCGCGGCGATGATGCCCGCGCAGATCGCGGCGGAGGACGAGCCGAGGCCGCGGCCGTGCGGGATGCGGTTGGCGCACACCACCTCCAGGCCGCGCGGCTGGCCGCCGAGCAGGTCGAAAGCGGTCCGCAGCGAGCGGACGACCAGGTGTTTCTCGTCGCGCGCGAGCGTGTCGGCGCCCTCGCCGGCGATGTCGACGTGCAGCCCCGAGTCCGCGACCCGTACCACGACGTCGTCGTAGAGCCCGAGAGCCAGCCCGAAGGCGTCGAACCCGGGTCCCAGGTTCGCGCTGGTCGCGGGGACGCGCACTCGTACTGCGGCAGCGCGGAACGCGGGACCGGCCATCGTTCGACGAATCTCCTTGTGCGGTTCGCCCTCCGGGCGCGGCGTCATTGCCGGGCGGCGGGGCGGGAGTGGCGATGCGGGGTTGGCATCCGCCGGATACGGGGCACGCTGCGGTGCCGCTGGGTCCCAGCTTATCGAAGGAAGGTTCTCCTGCGACATAGGGCGCACGTACAGCGCGCGATGCGTGTCGCCTCGCCGGCGGGGCTTCTCGGGCGCCCCCTGCGCCCCATCGGGTTTCCCCGCCGCGCGGGGCGGCGCGTTT
The DNA here is from genome assembly GCF_044333285.1 of Streptomyces sp. NPDC021020. Taxonomy (NCBI): domain Bacteria; kingdom Bacillati; phylum Actinomycetota; class Actinomycetes; order Kitasatosporales; family Streptomycetaceae; genus Streptomyces; species Streptomyces sp. NPDC021020. Next base: position 255,117 of record NZ_JBIRQQ010000004.1, on the reverse strand, counting down.
CGCCCGCGGGGCGGGCGCTTTTAGGGGCGCGGGGAACTGCGCGGCCAGCCAGAACGTGCCGTCACGTCGTCACCGGCCCTAAGGGGCAGTACGGTCCGTACCGGACCACCGGCTGGTGGGTGGTTGCGCGCGCAGTTCCCCGCGCCCCTGGCGGGGCGAGCCCCTACGCCAAGCCGAGGCTCTGCGCAGCAGCGTCCGCGTTGACGGGGACGGTCAGGGGGGCCGGGGCGCCGGCGACGGCCCAGTCCGGGTCCTTGAGGCCGTTTCCGGTGACCGTGCAGACGATGCGCTGGCCCGGATCCACCTTGCCCTCCTCCGCCGCCTTGAGCAGGCCCGCGACCGACGCCGCCGAGGCGGGCTCGACGAAGACGCCCTCCTTCGCCGCCAGCAGGCGGTACGCGGACAGGATCTGTCGGTCCGTCACCGCCTCGATCGCGCCGCCGGACTCGTCGCGCGCGGCCTCCGCGTACTGCCAGGAGGCGGGGTTGCCGATCCGGATCGCGGTCGCGATGGTCTGCGGGGAGCGCACCGGCGCGCCGTTGACGATCGGGGCCGAGCCCGCCGCCTGGAAGCCCCACATGCGCGGGGTGCGGGTGGAGACGCCGTCGGCGGCGTACTCCTTGTATCCGCGCCAGTAGGCCGTGATGTTGCCGGCGTTGCCGACCGGCAACAGGTGCAGGTCGGGGGCGTCGCCGAGCGCGTCGACGATCTCGAAGGCCGCGGTCTTCTGGCCCTCGATGCGCACCGGGTTGACGGAGTTGACGAGCGCGACCGGGTACTTCTCGCTCAGGTCCCGCGCGAGGTCGAGGCAGTCGTCGAAGTTGCCGTCGACCTGGAGGATGCGGCTGCCGTGGACGAGCGCCTGGCCCATCTTGCCGAGCGCGATCTTGCCCTGCGGCACGAGCACCGCGCACACCATGCCGGCGCGTACCGCGTAGGCGGCGGCGGAGGCGGAGGTGTTGCCGGTGGAGGCGCAGATGACGGCCTGGGCGCCGTCCTCCTTGGCCTTGGACATGGCCATGGTCATGCCGCGGTCCTTGAAGGACCCGGTCGGGTTCGCGCCCTCGACCTTGAGGTACACGTCACACCCGGTCCGCTCCGACAGCAGCTGGGCCGGGACGAGCGGGGTGCCACCCTCCAGCAGCGTGACCACCGGGGTGTCCGCGGTGACCGGGAGCCGGTCGCGGTATTCCTCGATGATGCCGCGCCACTGGTGGGTGCCGGACATTCGGGGCTGGTCGATGGTTGCGTTCATAGCGGGCTACTCCCCTTCCACACGCATGATGCTGGCGACGCCGCGTACGGTGTCGAGTTTCCGCAGGCTCTCGACCGTCGCCGACAGCGCTGCGTCCGGTGCGCGGTGGGTGACGACGACGAGCGACGCCTCGCCGCCCGCACGCCGTACGGCACCGGCCTGCTCGGCCGCGGCACCGTCGTTGGTGTCGCCGCCGCTCTGGCTCCTGCCCTGCTGCCGCACCGTGTCGATGGACACGTCGTGCTCGGCGAACACCGTGGCGACCTGTGCGAGGACGCCCGGTTTGTCCGCCACGTCAAGGCTGATGTGGTAGCGGGTGACCACATCGCCCATCGGGCTCACCGGCAGTTGCGTGTACGCGGACTCGCCGGCTCCCGTGGTCCCTGCCAGCTTGTTGCGGCAGGCGGCCACCAGGTCGCCGAGTACGGCGGAGGCGGTGGGTGCACCGCCGGCGCCGGGACCGTAGAACATCAGCTGCCCCGCTGCCTCCGCCTCGACGAAGACGGCGTTGTAGGCGCCGCGGACGGACGCCAGGGGGTGGCTGAGGGGGATCATCGCCGGGTGCACCCTGGCGGTGACGGAGCGGCCGTCGGCGGCGCGCTCGCAGATGGCCAGCAGCTTGACGGTGCAGCCCATCTTCTTCGCCGAGGCGATGTCCGCCGCGGTGACCTCGGTCAGGCCCTCGCGGTGGACGTCGTCGATGGTGACCCGGGTGTGGAAGGCGATCCCGGACAGGATCGCCGCCTTGGCCGCCGCGTCGAAGCCCTCGACGTCGGCGGTGGGGTCGGCCTCCGCGTAGCCGAGCGCGGTGGCCTCGTCCAGCGCCTCGCTGTAGCCGGCGCCGGTGCTGTCCATCTTGTCGAGGATGAAGTTCGTGGTGCCGTTGACGATGCCGAGCACCCGGTTGACCTTGTCGCCCGCGAGCGACTCGCGCAGCGGCCGGATCAGCGGGATGGCGCCCGCGACGGCGGCCTCGTAGTAGAGGTCCACGCTGTGCTCGGCGGCCTTGGCGTGCAGGCTCGCGCCGTCCGCGGCGAGCAGCGCCTTGTTGGCCGAGACGACGGAGGCGCCGTGCTCGAAGGCGGTCGTGATGAGGGTGCGGACCGGCTCGATACCGCCGATGACCTCGACGACGACGTCGATGTCGCCGCGTTTGACGAGCGCCGTGGCGTCGGTGGTGAGCAGCTCGGCGGGCACCCCGGCGCGCACCCGGTTGGGGCGGCGCACGGCGATGCCGGCCAGCTCGATCGGCGCGCCGATGCGGGCGGCGAGGTCGGCCGTCTGCGTCGTGATGATGCGCGTGACCTCGGAGCCGACCACACCGCAGCCCAGCAGCGCCACCTTCAGCGGACGCGTACGCATCATCCGACCTCGTCTCTCGTACGGTTTCCCGGGTGGTTTCCCGTGTCGTCCCCGCCTCCGTACGGTCCGGGCCCGGACCGTACGGCGTGGAGGCCACCAGTCTCACCCACCGGTAGGGAGAAGCCACGCCCCGTCCGGAATGCGAGACCGTCCGGGCGGACCGTGAGATTTGCGGTAGGGGCGGACGGGCGCACGGATTTTCGCCCCGCACGCCCGGCCCGCACCGCAGATCCTCTTCACGGGCCTTGCGTGTGCGCCTCGTTCAGCCGGCGGCCGCGCCTCGTTCAGCCGACGTCGAGACGCAGCAGGTCCTCCTCCGTCTCCCGGCGGACGATCACCCGCCCCTGCCCCTCGGCGACCGCGACGACCGGCGGCCTCAGCGCGTGGTTGTAGTTGCTGGCCATCGAGCGGCAGTACGCGCCGGTGGCCGGCACCGCCACGAGGTCGCCGGGCGTGAGGTCGGCGGGCAGGAAGGCGTCCTTGACGACGATGTCGCCGCTCTCGCAGTGCTTGCCGACGACCCGGCTGAGCATCGGCGCGGCGTCGCTGCGCCGCGAGACGAGCGCCACGCTGTACTCGGCGTCGTAGAGCGCGGTACGGATGTTGTCCGACATGCCGCCGTCGACGCTGACGTACGTGCGCAGGGCCTCCAGCGGCTTGACGGTGCCCACCTCGTACAGCGTGAAGGCGGTCGGGCCGACGATCGCCCGGCCCGGCTCGACCGACAGCCGCGGGCGCTCCAGCCCGGCCGCCTCGCACTCGCGGGTGACGATGTCGGCGAGCGCCTTGGCGATCTGGTGCGGCTCGGCCGGGTCGTCGGCGGGCGTGTAGGCGATGCCGAGGCCGCCGCCGAGGTCGATCTCCGGGAGCTGCACGCCGTGCTCGTCGCGGATCTCGGCGAGCAGCCCGACGACACGGCGGGCGGCGACCTCGAAGCCGGACATGTCGAAGATCTGCGACCCGATGTGGCTGTGCAGGCCGACGAGCTCCAGGCTCTCCAGCTTCAGCACCCGGCGCACCGCCTCCGCGGCCTGCCCGCTCGCCAGCGGGAGGCCGAACTTCTGGTCCTCGTGCGCGGTCGCGATGAATTCGTGGGTGTGCGCCTCGACGCCGACCGTGACGCGGATCTGCACCCGCTGCCGCCGCCCGTGCCGCTCGGCGGCGGCGGCGACCCGGACGATCTCCTCGAAGGAGTCCACGACGATCCGGCCGACCCCGGCGGCGACCGCCCGGTCGATCTCGGGACGGGTCTTGTTGTTGCCGTGCATCGCAATGCGGTCGGCGGGCATGCCGGCGTCGAGCGCCACGGCCAGCTCGCCGCCGGAGCACACGTCGAGGTTCAGCCCCTCCTCGTGCAGCCAGCGCACGACAGCGCGGGAGAGGAATGCCTTCCCGGCGTAGAAGACGTCCGCCTCCGTCCCGAAGGCGGCCCGCCAGGCGCGGCAGCGGGCCCGGAAGTCCGCCTCGTCGAGGATGTAGGCGGGCGTGCCGTACTCGGCGGCGAGGTCGCGGACGTCGAGGCCGCCGACCTCGACCGCGCCGTCGGCGTTACGGGTGACGGTGCGGGACCACACCTGCGGTTCGAGGTGGTTCAGGTCCGCGGGCGGGGCGGCGTAGTGCCCTTCGGGCAGCACGTCGGCGTGGCGGGGCCCGGCGGGATGTGCGGAACGGCTCACTGGTCTCTCGGTTTCCTGTGACTCAGAGGTGATGGGGTGCGCTGATGCCGAGCAGGTGCAGGCCGTCGGCGAGCACGATGCCGGTCGCGTCGGCGAGGCGGACCCGGGCAGCGTGGACGGCCGAGGGTTTCTCGTCCCCCTTCGGCAGCACGGGGCACTCGTCCTGGAAGCGCAGATAGGCGTCGGCCAGCCGCTCCAGATGCCGAGCGAGCCGATCGGGCGCGCGGCGGCGGGCGGCGGTCTCGACGACCCGCGGAAAGTCGGCGACGAGCCCGAGCAGCTCCGTCTCGGCGGGGTGCCGGTACGGGTCGTCGCTCGCTGGGCTCTCGATACGTACGCCCAGGTCGTGGGCGTTCCGCAGCACGGCGCGGGTACGGGCGTGCGCGTAGCGCACCCGAAAGAGCGGATTCGCTTCGCGCTGGGCGAGCAGGGCGCTGGGGTCGAGCCGCGGCACGTCCTCCGCGGGGGGCCGCAGAAGGGCCCACCGCAGCTCGTCGGGGCCGAGGGCTTGGCGGGGGGCGGGGGTGGCGCGGGGGGCGGCGGCCGCGTCGGGGGCGAGGGTGCCGCGGGGGGCGGTGGCTCCGGGCGCGGGCGTCGCGCCGGTGGCGATGCTCCCGCGGGCGGCGGCTCCGGGCGCGAGTGCGGGCGCCGCACCCGGCGCGGGGCCCTCACGGGAGGCAGTGGCTCCGGGCGCGGATGCGGGGGCCGCGTCGGGCTCGGTGACGCGCAGGGACTCGGGGGGGCTGCCGGGCTGGGCCCCAGCGGCGCGCAGGAGCGCGTTGACGGCTTCCGCGACGACACGGGCACGCAGGGCGGGTGGGCCCCCGCGTTCCTCCGCCGGGGCGACGGTGACGTACTGGCCGGCGAGGCCGTCGCCCCGCCCGTAGGCCGCCCCCTGCTCGCGCACCTGCCGTACGACGTCGGCGTAGGCCCGCGCGCTGAGGGTGATGTTGAGGAAGCCCGCCCCGGCGATCTCGACCTGGGCGATGCCCGGTTCGCGGGCGAGGCGGGGCGCGAGGATGGCGGCGACCTCGTAGGGGCTGCGCCCGGCGGCGCCGGCGAGCTGGAGGGCGACGTTGGTGGCGTAGTCACCGCACCCGGGCCGCGGCGGCCGCTGCACGACGACCTTCTCGGGCACGTCCACGCGCAGTTCGTCCGCCGCGACGGCACGCCGGACCGTGGTCAGCACGGTCCACGACAGCTCGGCGGGGGTCACGGAGGTAAGCGTAGGCGAGAACCCCCCACCACCGCCGACCGGTTTTCCCCCAGCTCACCTCCCCCGTTCCCCACGGCCCACCCCTCCCCCGGCGCGGACCGCCCACCGCCCGTGAGCAGCCCCCACCCCCGGGGGACGCTCACCCACCGCCGGGCGCGGCAGCGGCTTGTCCCCGCGGCTCCCCGGCCTCCCCCGTACCGCCGGGGGCGCCCGGCGACCGCCGGACCAGCCGCCGTACCGTCTCGACAAGCTCAGCAGGCTCGAAGGGCTTGGCGACGAAGGCGTCCGCCCCGCCCGGCGCCCCGACGCCTTCCGGCGCGTTGCCGCCGCTGACCATGACGATCCCGACCCCCCGCGTCCACGGATCCGCGTCCGCCCGCAACCGCGCGGCGGTCCGCACCCCGTCCAGCCGCGGCATGACGACGTCCAGCGTCACGACGTCGGGCCGCACGCTGTGCACTATCTCCAGGCACTCGGCACCATCAGCCGCGGTCACGACCTCGAAGCCCTCCAGCTCCAGGTTGACCCTGATCAACTGCCGGATCACCTTGTTGTCATCCACAACAAGCACCCGGCCGGTCGCTCCCGCCACACCCCGAAGCGTAGGCGCGCGACTCCTGATGCGTCCGCGTTTTGCCCATTTCTCCCCCTCCCACCTCTCCCCACCCCCTCCCCACCACACCCCCGCCCCCCACAAACCCGGTCCGACCCACCCCCTCCTTCCTGGTAGTGTTCTTCTCGTCGCCCCCGTAGCTCAGGGGATAGAGCAACGGCCTCCGGAGCCGTGTGCGCAGGTTCGAATCCTGCCGGGGGCACCTCGCAGTAGGTGCCAACAGACCCCGCCACCAGCCCGAACGCTGGCAGCGGGGTCTTCGCATGTACGCAGCCGGATGCGGCTCACGGCAGCCGTTTGCCAGTGATCACGTAATGACGACGTAATGATCTTGAGCCCCTTCGCAGCAGGTCAGCGCACGGATTCTCAACTCCCGTCTGCAGGATCCGACCACAGCTGCACTTGCCCCGACGGCCAGGTGTCGCCATCCCTCCGTTGAAGATCAGGTTCGCCGATCGCACTCGGCAGGCTGGCTCCATCGATCATCGACTCAAGCGTCGCTTGCACGTACCGAAGATAGGTCCGGACATCACGTATCTGCCGTTCCCTACGCGGGCGACCAATACCTCGCCAGCCGACGTCATAGGCCAGCTTCACTAACGTTCGATAACGATCACGAACCTCGTGGTCGCGGATCGAGAAAAGCTCCGTGTGCATGCCCCGGCGTACGGACTCCATAGCCGTTGAACAACGGTCGCGAGACTGCCGGCTCAAAGTCGGCTCGTTCTCGGAGACGTCGGGCAGGGAAGGCAGGTAGGCGTAGAGGTCTGCCAGCCTCTCAAGGAGCAGTCGAGCGGCGTTCCCCTCGCGCTCGCTGCGAGCCAGCTCCGCATCAGCAAGGCGCTGCTGCGCCGCGAGCGCCGCTTCCGCCGTCACCGCTTTGGTCAGCTGCCATCGCGTGACAAAGAAGGTAATGGCCCCACCGACGAGCGTTCCCAACAGCGCGCTGACTGTTTGACCGAGGAGGTCTCCTAATCCACTCATGGGGACATGTTCGAGATGTCGTCTCAACCAATCAAGACGAGTTTCACACCAGCCCGGAACATGAAGGAACCCCCGGGCCATCCCGGGGGTTCCCAACTCAAGGGACAGAGGGACTACGCCATCGGCGCTTCGGCTTCCTCCTCTCCGAGCCCCCGCAAGATTCTTTCGTTCATCTCGGCTTCCTGGCCGTCGATGCATTTCGCGTAGATCTTCAGCAGTACGTCTACCGAGTGCCCCGCACGAGCAGCCACCTCCGGTGCGGGCACGCCTGAGTTGAGCCACTGGGATACGCCGGCGTGACGCAGGTCGTAGGGCCGGGCCGCCATCACCGAGGCGACCTGGCCGGGCAGGAGAGCCAACTCCCGCGCCAGCTTCCAGATCCGGGAGTACGACGAGGCCGCCACAACGTTCCCGTATTCGCTCTGGAACAGCCGCCCGTCATCCGCCGTGCCGAACTCCTTCACGTGCTCCTGGAGCAGCCGCACGAGCGGAGGCGGGATCGGCACCACCCGCACCTCGCCCTTCTCCCGCTGCTTGAGGCCGCGCCGGTCGTGTGCCTGCCCGGAGTCCGTCCACGTCTTGCCCGCCGAGGGCCGCGTCTCGGCGAGTTCGATCCGTCCCCAGCCCGTCTCCGGCAAGGTGCAGTCCGTCAAGCGCAGGCCCAGCGCCTCACCCGGCCGCAGCGCGGCGTAGTAGAGGCAGGCGAAGAACGCTCGCAGCCGGCGCCCGCTGGCCCGGTCGAAGCGACCGACGTACGTGACCGCAGTCAGCAGCTCCCACGCCTGCCGCGGGTTGGACCACCACCCGCCGGTCAACCTCCTGCAAGGCCCGCTTGCCTCGCTTGCGCCGGACCCGTGCCAGCGGGTTCGCTGACAGCAACTCCAGCTCCACCGCGTACTCCAGCGCGTTGAAGACGACCGCCCGGCGGCGCCGGTACGTCTGCGTCGCCGCTGGCGTGCCGTCGAGCTTGCGCCCCAGCGCTTCCACCAACTCATGAACCCGGGCCAGCTCGTTCAACTCGCCGACCGGCAGCGACGCCCGCTGCATCCACCGCACGGCCGCCGCCACGTCCTCCGGACGCTCCCGCTCCCGCCGCGGCACAGGCAGCACGTACGACCGGAGCGCCTTACGAAGCGCTGCGTCCGGGGGACGGCCCCGCAGCGGATTGACGAGCACCGGCACCACCAACGCCAACGCGTCCGTCATGCTGTCGCGATGCTTGGCCGAAGCGTCCGCCCACCGGTGATCGACGTACTTCACGGCCAGGTCGAAGAACGACAGCGCCGCCATGCCGCCCCGCATCGAGTCGGGCAGGCCGGCCACCGTGTCGAACGGCTCGCCCTTCTCCACCGCACCGAGCAGCTTCGCCCGGAAGCGGTCCGCGAGCGCCTGGGTCTTGAACACCTCATGGAACGGCACCTTCTCCACCGACCAGCGGACGAGGTACGTCGGCTTCTTCGCCGACTGGTTGACGCTGATCTTCCAGACGGAGACCTTGTACGACTTCACGCCGCGCCCTCCGCCCGCTCGTCCAGCCAGGCGTTCAGCACCGACCGCCGCACCCGCAACTCATTGTTCGGCAGCCGGATGCACGCCGGGGCGAGCCCCAGCTCACGCCAGCGGTAGAAGGTGCGCCGGGAGATGCCGCCGCGTTCGGCGAGGACGTCCCGCACGGTCAGCAGCTCCCCGGTACGTTCACGCGCCATCGGAACCACCACCCGGCCGTACCGAGGCGGCAAGGAGAGCCCCCTCCGGGGAGTAGCCGCGCCCGGCGTAACGCCAGTGCCCGACCGTGACCGCGAGCCGGTCCGCCAGCCCGAGGTAAGCCCGCTGCTCCGCCGCCCGGTGATCGGCACGGGCCCGGCGTAACGCCGCCGACGTCACGGCACCGAACAGCCGCGTCGTCCCGTTGGACAAGCCCGTGGACAGACGCGCCCGGCTTTCGTCTGCGGGGCGTGTCGGGGGCCTCCTCCGTGAGCTGCGCAGGGGGCGACGCGTTCTCGGTGAAGGAGGTTCCGATCTTGGGGTGTTGGTCAGAGGTGGGTCAGGTGGGGAGGCCGACGGGGCGTTCGCCGGTGCGGCGCTGCTGGATGACGACGGCGATGACCAGGAGCGCGCCCTGGGCGACGTTCTGCCAGAAGGAGTTGATGCCCTGGACCGTGAGGCCGTTTTCGAGGCAGCCGAGCAACGCGACTGCCAGGAGGGTGCCGCCGATGCCGCCCTTGCCGCCCTTGAGGGCGCAGCCGCCCAGGGCCGCGGCGGTGATGGCTTTGAGTTCGAGTCCTTCACTGCCGGAGGTGGGCTGGCCGGAGCCGGTGCGTGCGGTGAGCAGGATGCCCGCGACGGCTGCGACGACTCCGGTCAGGGCGTAGACGGCGACGAGGTACTTGTTGATGTTGATGCCGGCGAGTCGGGCGGCGGTGTCGTTGCCGCCGATGGCGTAGATGTTGCGGCCTATGTCGGTGTATTTGAGCAGCAGGTGAACGGCGATGGCGGTGACGATCAGGATCCAGACCATGACGGGGAGACCGGCGATCTTGCCGCGGCTGAGGAAGACGAAGACGTCGTCGTTGAGGACGTAGCCCTGCGCGCGGCCGTCGGAGATCAGCTGGGCCAGGCCCTTGTAGGCGGCGAGGCCGGCGAGGGTCGCGATGGTGGGGTTGACGCGGCCGTAGACGATGATCAGGCCGTTGAGGATGCCGACGAGCAGGCCGACGCCGACGGCCGCGGCCATGCCGGCGAGGGCGTTGGAGCCGGCGCTGGTGAAGGCCATGGCGCTGATGACGGAGGCGACGCCGGCCTGGGAGCCGACGGAGATGTCCAGGCCTCCGCAGATGATGACGACGGTCTGGACGACGGCGAGCAGGCCGGTGATGGTGGCGGCTTCGGCGATCACCTGCATGTTGGACATGCTGAGGTAGTTGTCGTTGAGGACGCCGAAGAGGACCAGGACGACGGTGAGGGCGCCGATCAGGCTCAGGTTCTGCCCGTTGACGGTGCTCAGGAGTGAGCGTTGGGCGGACAGGCCGGGGTGCGGGCCGCTGCTCTTGAGGGCCGGCGGTGTGGTGGTGGTCATGCGGATGCTCCAAGGGCGCTGACGGGCGCGGCGATGTCGTCGGCCATGGCGAGGGTGAGGATGGCCTCCTCGGTGGCCTCCTGGTGGCTGAGTTCTCCGGTGATCCGCCCGTTCTGCATGACGACGATCCGGTCGGCGAGGCCGAGTACCTCGGGGAGTTCGGAGGAGATGACCAGCACGGCGACGCCTTCCTCGGCGAGGTCGGCGATGATCCGGTAGATCTCCGCCTTGGCGCCGACGTCCACGCCGCGGGTGGGCTCGTCGAGGATGAGCACTTTGGGTTTGCGGGCCAGCCAGCGGGCCAGGACGACCTTTTGCTGGTTGCCGCCGGAGAGTTTGCGCACCTCGTGCTCGATGGAGGGAGTGCGCACCCGGAGCCGGTCGGTGTAGTGCTGGGCGAGTTCACGTTCGGCCGCACGCTTGACGAAGCGGAAGCGGCGCAGTCGGTCCAGGACGGCGACGGACGTGTTGTCACGGACCGAGCGGTGCATGAACAGGGCCTGGGCCTTGCGTTCTTCGGGGGCGAGGCCGAGCCCGGCGCGGATGACCGCTCCGGGCTTGCCGGAGGGCAGCCGTTCGCCGTCGAGGGTGACGGTGCCGCTACGGATCGGAAGGTCTCCGGCCAGAGCGAGGGCCAGTTCCGAGCGCCCGGCGCCGATCAGGCCGGCCAGGCCGACGACTTCGCCCGCGTGGACCCGCAGGTCGATGTTGCGGACGTCGTCGGTGGTGACGTCCTGGACATCGAGGACCAGGCGGTCGGTGGCGACGTGGGGCCGGGTGAACATGGCACTCAGGTCGCGGCCGACCATGAGCCGGACGAGCTCGGCCTCGGTGGTGGCCGCGACGTCCAGCACGCCCGCGAGGGTGCCGTCACGCAGGACGGCGACGCGGTCGGCGAGTTGGAAGATCTCCTTCATCCGGTGCGAGACGTAGATGACCGCCACGCCGGAGTCGCGCAGCCGATCGATCAGTGCGAACAGCGCGGCGACCTCGTGCTCGGCGAGTGAGGAGGTCGGCTCGTCGAAGGCGATGACCTTCGCGTCGCCGATCAACGCCCGGAGGATCTCCACCAGTTGGCGCTGCGCCGGGGTGAGCCGGGAGCCGGGAAGGTCCGGGTCCAGCACTTTGTCGAAGCCGAAGCGCTTCAGATCCGCGGTGGTCCGCGAGCGCAGTGCGGCGCGGTCCAGGCGGCGGCCGGCCTTGCGGGGAAGGGAGCCGGCGTAGACGTTCTCGGCGACCGAGACGTGCGGGATGATCTCGGGTTCCTGCGGGATGATCCGGATCCCGGCCTTGCGGGCGTCGATCGGCGAGGCCAGCGCGAGCGGCCGGCCGTCCAGCAGCACCTGCCCCCCGGTCGGCTGGTGGTCGCCGGTGAGGACTTTGAGCAGGGTGGACTTCCCGGCTCCGTTCTCCCCCATCAGGGCGGTCACCTGGCCGGGCGGGAAGTCGAGGGTGACTCCGCCGAGGGCTGCGACGGGGCCGAAGCGCTTCACGATGTCCTGAACGGCGGCTCCGCTGCCGAGTGGGGTGGCAGGGGAAGCGGGCGGCGGTTTTTCGGCGGGAGTGGTCATCTCATGCCTCGCTGAGGTGGGCGCGTGGACGGACGGTGGGGCCCTCCGGACGACGGGGGGCGGCCGGTGCGGCATTCGCTGGGGGATGGCGCCATGCCGCACCGGCGGTCTCGGGGCGGGGCGGGTCAGCTACAGGTCGCGCCGGCGGACTTCCAGGTGGTGGCGTCGACCATGGTGGTGGGGGCGAACGCCTCGGCGGGGAAGGCCTTGCCGTTCTTGAGCTTGTCGTACATGGTCTGCACCGCGAGCGCGCCGACGTCCTTGCCGTTGATGAACAGCGCGGCCTTCATCCCCGACGGCTTGCCGCCGCTCCAGTCCTTGCAGGCCAGGTAGGCGCCCAGACCCACTCCGATCACGTTGCTCGGGCTGATGCCGGCGTTCTGCAGGGCGGTGACGCCGCCTTGTACGTTCTCGTCGTTGCAGCCCCACACCACCCAGTGCTTGACGCCCGCGTTCGCGGTGATCGTCGCGGCGATCTTGTCCTGGGCGCCGGTGGGGGTGTTGTCGGTCGGCACGTCGATGCTCTTCACCTGTGCGCCCGCGCCGGCGTCGAATGCCTTCTTGGCCGCGTTGACGCGGTCACCGCACACCGTCACATCCGGTTTCCAGGCCGAGACGATCCGGGTGTCGGCCGCCTTCCAGCCGGCCTTCCTGTACTCCTCGGCGGCGCGCTTGCCGACCTCGCCGCCCATCTGGGCGCCCGAGAAACCGATCCGCGGCACCAGGTTCGCCTTGTCACAGGACGCCGGGTCAGGGCCGTTGGCACAGATCTGGTCGTCCGAGGTCAGCAGGGGGATCTTCGCCTCGCGGGTGGTCTGTACGACCTGCGGGCCGACGGCGGGGTCGGGTACGACGATGATGACGCCGTCGGCCTTCTGAGCGACGGCCGACTGCACCTCGCTGACGGTCTTGTTCGCGTCGTTGCCGAGGTTGACCACCCTCAGGTCGACGCCGAGCTGCGCGGCCCTGGCCTTGGCGCCCGCCGCCTCTCCGATGAAGTACTCCTGGTCTCCCTGCTTCTGCAGGTACGTGATCGAGATCTTCCCGCTGACCCGGGACACGGGCGCGTCCGCCTTCACCGGGTCCTGCCCGCTGGAGCAGGCCGCCACCCCGGCGAGTACGGCCGTCGCGACGGCGGCGGATATGACCATTCTTCGGTTCCGGGCGCTGAACATTTGTTTCTCCATGGGGTGAGCGAGGTATTCGGGAACGGGAGGAGGCATGGGGGCATCGCCGGCCGTCCTGGGGCTGACGGAGCGTGCCCCGGCCGGCGGTGCCGGTGGGTTCAGGCGAAGCGGGCGGACACGCCGCCGTCGACCGACCAGTCGGCGCCGGTGACGAAGCCGGCCGCGTCGGAGAGCAGAAAGGCCACCACGGCGGCGACGTCGTCGGGTGTGCCGAGCCGGCCGAGGATGTGTTTGCCGACCGCGGCCTGGCGGACGTCCGGCTCACTCTGGGCGAAGTACTCGGCGAGCAGGTCGGTCTCGATGTATCCGGGGCTGACCGCGTTCACCCGGACGCCCTGAGGGCCGACTTCCAGGGCGAGACTCCGGGTGAGGCCCACCAGGCCGGATTTGGCGGCGGCGTAGGGGAACATCCCGGGGCAGGTGAGGGTGGCGTGCAGGGAGGCGATGTTGACGATCGAGCCGTGACGGGCGCCGAGCATGTGCGGCAGTACGGCGCGGGCGGTGAGCCAGGCCCCCTTGAGGTCGACGCCGAACACCTCGTCCCACTGGTCGGTCGTCATCGCGACGGGATCGGCGTAGGAGTTCCGCCCGGCGTTGTTGACCAGCCCGGTGAAGGGGCCGAGCCGGCCGCTCAGCTCCTGCACCGCGGCGGCGACCTGGTCCTCACGAGTGATGTCGCAAGTGGCCGCCGCAGCCGACGGGCCGAGGCGATGGGCGGTCTCGCGTACGCCGTCGGCATCGATGTCGACCAGGCCGGCGCGGGCGCCGGCCGCGACGACCGAGGCCGCGACGGCCGCGCCGATACCCCGCGCGGCACCGGTGATGAGTACGCAGTGGCCGGTCAGATCAGTCATGATCCGCTCCTGTCGTGCTGGGGCCGCAGTACGACGTCGAACTCGGCCAGGAAGCGGTCGACGCCGTCGATCTCCCGGGCGTCCAGGCTGCGGGCGGGATGGCGGCAGTGGGGGTCGTCGATCAGGCCGCGGCGGGCCGAGATGACCTTTTCGACCATGATGATCAGCTCGACTTCCTGCATCCAGTAGGCGAGGTGGGGAACCAGCTGGGCGTGCAGTTGGAGGGCGGCGGTCCGGTCGCCGTCGTGCCACAGCCGCCAGATCTGCTGGTAGATCTCGGTGAAGGAGCATCCCGGCTGTACCCCGTCGATGCCCCGGCGCAGGCCGTCGGCCAGTTGCAGCCCGGCATAGCCGATGAAGGAGCGCAGCGCGGGTGCTCCGGCTGCGAGATCCTCGGCGAAGCGGCCCGGCAGTGCCGTCTCGATCTTGACGGCCACCAGGTTCGGGTGGTCAGCGGCGAGGCGGCGCAGCGCGTCCGCGGTGAAGGATGATCCGGTCTGAGCCGGGGCGTACTGAAGGATCACCGGTGTGGGGGCGACCGCGGTCAGGACCGCCGTCGCGTGCCGGTGGACCTCCGCGGCGGGGGGGCCGAGGAAATGCGGCGGCAGGAGGTTGACTGCGTCGGCTCCGGCCTCGACGGCCGCGGTGGCGCGCTCGACGGCGAGGCGGGTGGCGTGGTCGGGGACCGACACCACCGCCGCCACGTCGGGGCGGGCCGTGGTGAGATCGAGGAGGCGGCCGGTGAGTAGGTCCCGTTCGGCGTCGCTGAGCTTGTGGAACTCGCTGGCGAAGCCGGGGAACATGACAGCGGTGACGCCGGTGTCCAGCACGTGGCGAACGAGGCGGTCGAAGCTGTCGAGGTCGAGGTCGCCCCGCGCGGTGAAGGGCACTTCGAGGACCGGCATCACGCCGCGCAGCAGGTCCGTGGCCGCGGCCGGGGTCCCGCTCATCAGAAGGGCACCTTTCCGGGCTGGTCGCCGGAGCCGCCGACCAGGAAGTCGAGGTCGACGCCCCGGTCGGCTTGCAGGACGCGCTCGACGTACAGGCTCGTCCAGCCTCGGACGCCCTGCCGGGCCGGGGCGGCCCAGGCTGCTGAGCGTTCGGCGAGTTCGGCGTCGCTGACATCCATACGGAGGCTGCGGGCCGCGACGTCGAGTTCGACGGTGTCGCCGGTCTGAACCAGGGCGAGCGGTCCTCCCACCGAGGACTCCGGTGCCACGTGCAGGATGACGGTGCCGTACGCGGTGCCGCTCATCCGCGCGTCGGAGATGCGGACCATGTCGGTGACCCCCTCGGCCAGCAGCTTGGCGGGCATGGGCAGGTTGCCGAGTTCGGGCATGCCCGGGTAGCCGCGGGGACCGAGGTTGCGGACGACGAGGACGGTGTCGGCGTCGACCGGCAGATCCGGGTCGTCGGCGGCGCGCAGATACTCCTCGATGCCGTCGAAGACCAGGGCGGGACCGCGGTGACGGAGCAGGTGCGGCGAGGCCGCGGACTGCTTGAGCACCGCGCCGCCCGGTGCCAGGTTCCCGCGCAGCACGACCGTGCCGCTGCCGGCGGCCTGGACGGGATCGTCGATCGGACGGATCACCTCGCGGTTCCACACCTGGTGGCCTTCGAGGTTCTCGCCGAGGGGCCGTCCGGTGACGGTCAGTGCCTTGCGGTCCAGCAGATCGCCGAGCTCGTTCATGAGCGCGGGCAGGCCGCCGGCGTAGGCGAAGTCCTCCATGAGGAAGCGGCCGCTGGGCATCAGGTCGGCGAGCAGCGGCACCTTCCGGGCCTCCGTGTCGATGTCGTCGAGGCTGACGGGCACGCCGGCCCGGCCGGCGATTGCCAGCAGGTGCAGCACGGCGTTCGTCGAGCCGCCGATGGCGGCGTTGACGACGATGGCATTGGTGAACGCAGCCTGGGTGAGGATGTCCGACGGGCGCAGTCCCTCACGGGCGAGTTCGACCGCGCGTGCGCCGGACTGTTCGGCGAGCTGGGCGCGGCGGGCGTCGACTGCGGGCAGCGCGGCGGCTCCGGGCAACGACAGGCCGAGCGCTTCGGTGACGCAGCCCATGGTGGAGGCGGTACCCATGGTCATGCAGTGTCCGGCCGAGCGGGCGAGGCAGCCTTCGAACTCCTCGAAGTCGGACTGCGTGATGTGGCCGGCGCGCAACTCCTCGCTCATGCGCCAGATGTCGGTGCCGGAGCCGACCGTCCTGCCTCTGAACCGTCCGGTGAGCATCGGCCCGCCGGACAGGGCGATGGCGGGCAGATCGACGCTGACCGCTCCCATCAACTGTGCCGGGAGGGTCTTGTCGCAGCCGCCGAGGAGTACCACCGCGTCCAGCGGATTGGCGCGGATGGTCTCCTCGACGTCCATGCTCATGAGGTTGCGGAACATCATCGACGTGGGCCGCATCAGGGGTTCGCCGATGGACATGGTCGGGAATTCCAGGGCCAGTCCGCCCGCGGCGGTGATCCCGCGGCGCACCGATTCGGCCAGTACCCGCAGGTGCGAGTTGCACGGTGTCAGCTCTGACCAGCTGTTGCAGATGCCCACGACCGGCTTGTCGCGCAGCTGGTCTCGGGTGAGGCCGAGTTGGCGCATGTGGTGGCGGGCTATGAATCCGGCTTTGCCGGGCTCGTCCCACCACGTCGAACTCCGCAGTCGGCTCATGCCCGGTCCCCCGGAAGGGACACGCCTGCGGGTTTTGCAACGATCTGCTCGCGCATCGTCGCCACACCTCCTCGGGTTCTGAGATCCACGCTCCTGGAGGGAGCGGCCGGCTCGGACCGGCTGCTCCGGGCGGCAGAGACGCGGCCACGGAGCCCGCCCAAGCGGATACGACAGGATGTTGGTACTTAGCAGCTATGCTGTCAAGCATCTTGACTCGTTTGTCTGCATAGCAGTGAGGTGAGCGGTCACTGATATCGTCATGGAGGAGGAGCAGACGTGCGCGACGGGATGGATGCATACGTGAAAGCCCTGGCCAGAGGGGACCGCAGCGTTCACACCGCTCGCGTCGCGGCGGTGTGCCGGGCGGCCCCGCCAGTTCCTGCCACCGCCCGTAACGCGGTGGGCGGTAAGTGTGCGGCACTCGGTACACCGGTTCGCGCACGGCGCCCGTCCGGCCGTGACAGCATGGCCGCCGTGAAAGTCGACTCCCCACAGCCCCACGATTTCGTCAGGACGCAGGCAGCCGATGAACGGGGCACTGCCGCATGACGATCGGGCGTACGACTCTGAGCGACCACGTGGTGCGGGAGATCGTCGAGGAGATCAAGCAGCGACAGCTACGCGCGGACGACGAGATCCCCGCCGAGGGCGAACTCGCCGAGCGTCACGGGGTGAACAGGCTCGTGGTGCGTGAGGCCATCCGCACACTGGTCGCCCGGGGCGTCCTTGTCTCGAGCCAGGGCAAGCGGGCCCGGGTGGCGACGCCGTCGCCCGCCGTGCTGGAGCAGATCCTCGCGTTCCGCCTCAGCCAGAACTCCATGGACCTGCCCGACCTGCTCGACACCCGCCGGGTGATCGAAGGCGAACTCGCCCGGCGCGCGGCCGCGCGGGTCGCGGCGGGGCACGGATCGGTCGAGGAAGCCGAGCGGGCTCTGCAGGTGATGCGCGACTCCGCCGGCGACCGTGACGCGTTCATCACCGGCGACCTCGCCTTCCACGAAGCAGTGGCCCAACTGGCCGACTCCGGGGTCTTCTCCTTCCTCCTCGCGGCCATGAACGGAGCCCTGTTCGACGCCCGCCGTGCCAGTTACCGCGGCCGGGAAGAGCGCGGTGCCCGGCAGGAGGCGACGATCGAGGCGCATCAGCGCATCCTCGACGCCGTCGCCGCCGGTGATGCCGAGGGTGCTACCCGGGCCATGGCCGACCACCTCGCGGAGACCAGCAACGATCTCGGGCTGCTCCCCTCCGAATGAGTGGCCGAAGCAGCGGGGGAGGTCCTGGACATCCCCCGCTGCTGGGTGGGAGCCGGCCGCGGAGCGGTAGCTCCCACCCAGGCTTCAGCCGAGCAGCCGCATACGGGTCGTGGCGCTGAAACCGGCGGACAGGGTGATGGCGGGATCGACGTAGTTGCCCCAGGACAGGTCGGGATAGTTGATCCTGGCGCTGGTGATGAGATCCACTCCGGGATCGTGGGCCGCGAAGGGATCGGAGGTCACGACTTCGAAGGCGTCGACCGCCACGTACGCGTCGCTCGCCGACGGGCTCTTCTGGCCGGTGACGCGCACGGTCACGGTGTGCCCGCCTTCGGCGAGACCGGTGCGCTCGAACACCTTCTGTGCAAAGAGCTTGCTCGCGGCGTAGAGGTCGACCCGGGTGACGGCGCCGCCGTCGACCGAGATCTCGGCGATGCCCTGGTTGCCCCCCTTGGGACTGATGACGCGGACGCCGGTGCCCCAGAAGCTCACGGTGGCGGTGTCCCCTGCCTGCTTGCTGAACGACTCGGTCCGGCCGAGGTCCCCGCCGGTCCAGGACTGGGCGGCGTCGGCGTGGGTCCACGATCCGGTGTAGGTGACTCCCCCGGAGGCGTCGTCGACGATCGGGTTGACCACGCGGAAGGCGTCGACGAGCGCGTAGGTGCCGCTCGACGCGGGGTTCTTCGTACCCGTGCACTCGACTTTGACCGTGTGCTCGCCGTAAGCCAGGGGGGCGCTGCGGAAGACCAGTTGGGCCGGAGACTTGCCGGGGCCGTACAGGTCCACGGTCGCCGCCACCGCGCCGTCGACGGAGATCTTCACGATGCCGAGGTTGTTCCCCTTGGCGGAGTAGAGCCCGACGCCGGTGCCGGTGAAGGTCAGCTGCGCCGAGGCCCCGACGGCGTTCGTGAAGGACTCCGTGCCGAGCAGGTCGCCGCCGGTGTAACCCGAGTTCGCGTCGGCGTGCGTCCACGCGCCGCTGTAGACGACCTGCGCTGACGTGTCGTCGACCACCCGGGGTTCGACGGGTGCCAGGCGCACCGAGTCGGTTCCCCCGGATTCGATCTGCACTCCGGGGCCGTTCGCTCCGGCGGTGGCCTTGGCGAGGCGCACGTTGGTCTTGGTGCTGCGGAAGTCGTTGGTCCAGTGCGCGGCGCCGTCCTTGCCGAAGAGGAAGTAGCTGTGCGTGTCCTCGGACCAGGGCCAGGTCGGCTGGACGCGGTAGCCGTCCGTGCCGGAAGCACGCGACCTGGTGGCGGTGCCGGTGGCGCGGCCGATGTGGTCGTCGGGGTACGCCGTCCACTGGCCGTCTCGCTGCCAGGTGAGGGTGTCGGTCCCGTCGGCGAGGGTGTAGCGCACGCCGACGTCGCTGACCTGACCGGTGGGCGGATTGGTGATCGTATAGGTCGTGGTGAGCAGGCCGTGGCCGTCGACGGCTATCCGGAAGGTGGCGCCCACCGACCCGAACGCCCCGGTGAGCGTGACCACCGCCTGGCCGCCGCTGGTGGTCACCGCGGCCGACGCGCCGGCCCACCTGCCGGGCACCGTACGGGAGATCACCAGGTCGGGGCCGCCCGTCAGCACGCGGGTGCCGCCTGCAGTGGCCTCGACCAGCCGCGCGGTGGACTTGTCGAACACCACCGTGAAGGGTGCGTCGACGCCGGTGAGGACGATTCTGTTCGCGGTCTCCTGGACCGTCGGCGCGGTGCCGCCGACCGGGATGAAGGCTGGTGACGTACGGGTGTTGAGCCACAGGCGGTATTCGTCGACGAGTGCCGAGCCGCGGTTGAAGGTCAGGTGGAGGACATCGCCCGCCGCCCAGGGCCCGGCCGGGATGGTCAGCGTCCCGCTCTGCCGTGCCGGGACGTTCACTCCACCGACGGTGCCCGACCTGCTGCCGATCTGCCAGGTGACGGTCAGCTCGCCGAGGTTGCTGTGGTCGAACCAGTTCTGGACCGGTACCGGGATCGCCCCGCCGGGAGTCAGCCCGGTCAGCACACCGTCGGCGATCTGCACGGGCGAGAACGCCTTCTTGGTCAGCCAGAATTCGGGCTTGCGCCGCCGGTACAGGTCGATGACACCCCACTCGCCGTAGCCGACCGGGCCGGACGGCAGGTGGAACACCTCGTCGATGGCGGCCCAGATGGATCCACCCACGACGCCCTCGGTGGTCCGGAACCGGGCGGCGAGCTTGGCGATGCTGTGCCCCCAGAAGTCGCGTACGCCGGGGTCTGTTCGCAGCGTGTCGACGTTGTAGCACGGGACGTGGGCGAACTCGCCGTATTGGATCGGCTGTTTCGCGTTGCCGTTGGCGTTGCCCAGGTTGGGGTAGTGACCGCTGTAGATGTCGGTCTCGGTGCCACCGTTGGCCTGTCCCGCGTCCTCGAAGACGGTGGGCCGGCTGGGGTCGGTCTGATGGGAGTATGCGTTCTCGGAGGCGAAGTTGACTCCCGTGCCGCTCTCGTTGCCGACCGACCACTCGATGACGCAGGCGTGGCTGCGGTCACGCTCCAGCATCTCGGCGTATTGCGTCATGTACTGGTCCGCGTACGCCGGATCGTTGACCGTGCCGCCCTGGAAGCAGACCGGCGCCTCGACCTCGACGTAGAGGCCGAGCCGGTCGGCCCACTCCAGCATCGAGGGCGTCGGTGGGTAGTGCGAGGTTCGGATGAAGTTGCAGTTGGCCTCCTTGTACAGGCGCAGGGCCTGCTCCTCCATCGCCGGGTTGGTGGAACGGCCCTGCCCCTCGGTGATGCTGTGGTGGCAGACGCCGAGCAGGTGCACGGGTTCGCCGTTGACCAGGAGTTGGTTGCCCTGGACCTTGACCTGACGGAAGCCGATCTGCCGGGACACCGTCTGGGTCTGTCCCTGCGCCTGGTAGGTGGCCCGCAGGAGGTAGAGGTTGGGGTGCTCGGCATCCCATTTGAGCGGCGCCGGCACGGCGATCGCGACCGCCGCCTGCGACGCGGTGTCGGTCAGGGTGATCGTTGACGGCGAGAGGGGGACCTGGTTCCCGCCGGGATCGGTGAGGGTCAGGCTCACCGTGCCGCTCGCGCCGGCCGGCAGCTGGGCTGCCGCGGTCACGGTGAGCGTGGCGTTGGTGTACGAGGCGTCGAACGTGGTGTCGGCGTGCAGCCGGGTGAGGCAGGAGACGGGCAGTGCCACCAGGGTCACGTCGCGCAGGATGCCGCCGATGGTGTGGTGGGCGTATTCGGACTGATCGGCGATGCTTGTCGGACGGTCGGTGACGCCGACGGTGACCGTGGCCGGCTTGCCGGGCGTGACGAGCGAGGTGATGTCGGCGTACCAGGTGGTGAATCCGCCGTCGTGGGTACGCACAAGGGTCCCGTTCACCCACAGCCGGGCGTAGCTGTACACGCCGTCGAAGCGGAGCATGATCCGCATGCCGGCGAAGTCCGCCGGGACGTCGACGGTCGCCGAGTAGGCGCACTCCACGTCGGACGGCACGGTCTGCCCCTGCAAGGCGGGCTCGCCCGGCACTTGGACCTGCTGCCAGCCCGTCGTGTCGGTGCCCGGGGTCCAGAACGACGCCGGTGGGCTGGTCGTGTAGCGCCATCCCGACGTGAGCGCGATGGTCGGTCTGTTCACCCCTGAGACCGTGTCGGGCAGGGGCGGGATGACGGGGGGCGCGGTGGCCGCACTGGCCGGACCCGCGAGGAAGATGTCGCCGACTGCGGCAAAGAAGCCCGCGGCGGCAAGGCTCTTCAGGGCGGATCGGCGTGAGAAGCCGCGGGTGTCGGTGCTGGTGGCCGATGGTTCCTGAGGGGTATGGCGGTGGAGTGACGTCACTGTCAAACCTTCCTTGGCAACTAGGCTGCTAAGCAGATATAAGTGGAAGGCTTTCGGAAGCGCAAGGCTCCGGTCGCGCCGAGGGTTCGGGCCGTCCAGGCCGCCTTCGGTGCCCCTTGCGTCCCACCGCACCCATCGCACAAGGGGCCTGTATGAAGTTGACCGAACTGCCGCACCAGACGATCGCCATCGTGCGCGGGACGGATCGCGAAGCCGCGCTACGTACGGTGATCACCCTCGCGGAGGAGGGCATCACCGCCGCCGAGGTCTCGCTTACCACGACCGACGCGCTGTGGGTGATCGAGCGCGCCCGCCGAGAACTGGGACCAGGCGCCGATATCGGTGCCGGCACCGTCCGCACCGCCGCCGACGCCGCCCGCGCCGCCGACGCGGGAGCGGGCTTCCTCGTCACCCCGGGACTCGGCGACGACCTCCGGCGAGGAATGCCCTTGGGGTTGCCCGTGCTGATCGGTGCCCTGACACCCGGTGAGATCAACTCCGCAGACGAGTGCGGAGCGCTCGCCGTCAAACTCTTCCCCGCCTCCCTCGGCGGCCCCTCCTATCTGGAAAGTCTGCGTGACCCCTTCCCCACCGTGCCCTTCGTCCCCGTCGGGGGTGTCGACGCGCAAGCGGCGCGCGCCTTCCTCGCCGCGGGCGCGGTGGCCGTCGGCGTCGGATCTCCGCTGATCGGGGACGCGGCCCGCGGCGGGGACGTGGCCGAGCTGCGCGCCCGGATCGCGCACTGGCGTACGGCACTGGCCGACGGGATCGCGGCATGACCGGCACGATGGGCCCCGCCGTCGTCACGATCGGGGAGGCCATGGCCGCACTGCGCGCCACCGGTCCGATCAAGCTCGGGCCGGCCATGGAACTGTCGGTCGCCGGCGCGGAGGCCAACGTTGCGATCGGCCTCGCCCGGCTCGGCCATCGGGTGAGCTGGGTGGGACGTGTCGGCGATGACGCGTTCGGCATGCTGGTCCTGCGCACCCTGCGCGCCGAGGGGGTCGACGTCACCCACACACGTACCGACACCGAAGGACGCGCCACCGGACTGCTGGTGCGCGAGGACAGCATCGGGGACCTCGCCAAGGTCGCCTACTACCGGGCGGGATCGGCCGGATCGGCCATCGAGGCCCAGGACGTGCTTCCCGCGCTGCGTCCAGGGATACGGATCCTCCACCTGACCGGCATCACCCCCGCCCTGAGCCCTTCGGCCGCCGATGCCGTCGCCGCCGCGGCGGCCCGCGCCCGGGAACTGGGTGCCTCGGTCTGCCTGGACGTCAACTACCGCGCCGGACTGTGGGATCCGTCGCGGGCCAGGGAGATCCTGCTGCCGCTGGCCCGCACCGCCGACGTTCTCGTCGCGTCCGCCGACGAACTGCACCTGGTGTGCGACGATCCGTCGCTGGACGAGGAGGGCGCGGTGGCCGCCCTGGTCGCGCGGGGACTGCGCGAGGTGGTGATCACCCGCGGCGGCGACGGCGCGAGTGCGACCGACGCCCAGGGCACCATCGATGTCGCCGCGCGGCACGTCCAGGTCAGGGACGTGATCGGTGCCGGTGACGCCTTCGTCGCCGGCTACCTCTCCGCGATGCTCGACGGGCTGGACCTGAGCGCGAGGCTCCAGCGGGCCTCAGCCACCGGTGCCTTCGCCGTCACCATCCGCGGCGACTGGGAGGGGCTGCCCACCCGTGCGGACCTCGCGCTCCTCGACCGGCCCGCCGGCACCACCCTGCGTTAGGAAAGCGGTCGGCAGCCAGTGCCATCGCCTCGGGCGTGTCCGGCGGATCATGGAGTCGGGTCGAGAAGCTGCACGAGCTGGGGAAATTCGGTGGACCGGCCTGGGACCGACCGTGCGACGGCCTCGACGGGACCGCCATCGGCTGGCAGGTTCTCGGCCCTGGGCAGCCGGACGTCGTGGTCGATGACTCCTCTATCTGGACCACCCCGCCGGCCATATGGGAAAAGAGGTCAGAGGTGATCTTGAGATGTGGCAGGAGGAGGACATGGCGAAGTTTTTGCCCGCGCCGGCTGGGGCGGGGCCCGGAGAGTTGATGCCAGTGGCGTCTGCCGCGACGGGCGAGGCGGTCTTCCTCCGAGTTCCGGAGGACCCCTCGTCGCTATGGCGCATCGTGGTCCATGAGTTCGACAGTCCGGCCTGGACTCTCCACGCGATGACGTTCGGCGAGTGGCCGCTGGCGTACCTCAGGGGTGAGGACGTGACGGTGTGTTCACGCAACTGGGCGCCCGACCGCCCGTTCTACGAAACGCGGTCCTGAATCAGCATGACCGCTTGGCGAGGCGGCGGCTCATGACCATGCTCATCGAGCAGCGGATCATCGCCTCCGAGGTCTCGGTGCGATTCTCGTAGTCGCGCCCGAGGCGGCGTGGGTGCATCAGCCACGCGAACATCCGCTCGACCAACCATCTCTTGGGCAGGACGGTGAACCCGACGGTACTGCTGGTGCGTTTGAACACGATCAGAGCGAGGCTCAGGACGTCGCGGGCAAAGTCGACCAGGCGTCCTGGTGTATCCGCCATCAGCCCACACGATCGTGATGCGCCGGCGCCGCTCGCGAAGTCGGGCCAGCAGCGTCCCGCCGGCCTCACGGTCGGTGACCGAGCCAGCGGTCACCACCACGGTCAGCAGTAGGCCGAGGGTGTCCACCACGATGTGCCTCTTGCGGCCGTTCACGTTCTTCCCGCCGGCGAAGCCTCGGCTCGCAGCCGGCACCGACGCGGCCGCCTTCACCGACTGCGTGTCGATGATGCCCGCAGTCGGCTCCTGATCCCGCCCGGCGGCCACGCGGACCCGGTCCCGCAGACGGTCGTGGAGTTCGGCGACCAGGCCCGTGTCCCGCCGGCGCCGGAAGAACGCGTAGACGCGGTCCCACGCGGGAAAATCCGCTGGCATCGCTCGCCAGGCGATGCCGCCCGCTACCAGGTAGCGCACCGCGTCCGCCAGCTGCCGGTGGCAATAGCCCTCGGGCTGCCCGCCTCGGCCCTCCAGCCATCCCGGGACCGGCATCTCGACCCGGATCACAGCCCACTCTACGTCGCTCATGTCGGACGGATACCTCGGTCGTCTGTCCGGACGGTCCCCGGCATTCCCGAACCGATGAGCGAGGCAATCACATGACAGGGCAGCCGAGTTGGAACCAGTGGGTGCAAGGGCGCAGAGAAGCGACAACAGGGCTTCCTGGCGTGCTCACGATCTCGACAACCCCGAGCTGCACCAGCGGCCCTGACTCCATGCTCGATACACGGCAAGATCACCCGGCTGAGCTGGTTCAGTCGAACCCACGTCCATCAAGATCGATAGATCAACAGTCACTTACGGCAGCTGTCTGGTGCCAGCTCTCTCTGCCGCCTCTGCCTGGTAGGCGGCAAGAGTGAGTCGTCCATCGCCTTCTGCTGCGGCCACATGTACGTGCAGCATGCCGTCTTCGCCGAAGCGGAGGGTGAAGAGCGGGTCGAGCGCCGTCAGGAAGTCGAAGTTCTCGCGTTCCTCCGCGGTCAGGGGCGGTTCGAGGACCGCGTCGCAGGTCCAATTGTTGCCGGTGGCGCGTGCCGTGACTCGCACGCCGAGCCGGGCCAAGCATGTGGATCGGTTGGCCCACCATTCGAGCGTCGCGGTGCCCTCGAAGTTGTCCATCGGCCAAGTATCACGGGGCGCGGGTGGCTGGCGCGTGGCAGGTGTGGCAGCCTGCGGACATGCCGATACGCGTTCACGCAGGGCGCCACTACGCCGTCCAGTTCCACTACGCCTTGCCGGACGACGCCTGGTGCGTGGAGCTGAGCGAGGCCGTGCCGGCGCCGGCTGCTTGGGCGGAGATTCCCAGCGCGGCGACGCATCTGCCTGGTGCTGCCTTCATGGTGGCGGTGATACCCGACGAGGACCCCGGCCTTGAGCCGACCGTCCACGTCCGCAGCCAGGACGGGCATGTCATCCCCTACGCGATCGTGTGCTGGTTCATGGGACAGGTCGCCGAACAGGTGGAACGCTGCCGCCGCGCGTTCGAGCAGGGGGCGTCTGAAGGGCTGGAGTGATCACGCGGTGCGCGGTGGGACTGCTTCCCTGTGCGTGGCGAGCCGCAGGCGTTCGGCCGTTTGACGTCCCGCCCCGGTCCGCTACGCGTTCGTCCAGCCGGCCGTGTTGGAGTACGACTCGTAGCTGTACCGGGTGCGGCGGTCCCATGCGTCGCCGGTGAGGCGCTCGTAGGCGGTGTCGGGGACGTGGAGCAGGGCCTCGGCCCAGACGAAGCCGTTGGCGAAGGGCAGGAAACGGGCGGGGTCCCGCAGTACGCGCTCGTACTCCTCGCGGGCGGCCGCGACGACCGCGGCGCGGGTGTAAAGGAACGCGTCGGCCGACAGGCCCTCGCCGTATTCCCCGGGGTCATGTCGGAGAGCATGTCAGCAACCGCCGGGCCTCCGTTGGCCGGTGGGGCCACCGTTACGTTGTTGCGGATTGGCTGCAGGGGCGTTCACGCGGCGTGTGATGTCAGTGGGCGCGGGCACACTGGGCGGGTGAACATTTCCGCCACCGACTGGGTGGAGCCGATGCGTGGTCCGCTCGTCGTCGTGCCTGTGTCGGCGCTGGACGCGTGGCGTGGGTGGACGGACGATCGGGTCGTCAGGGAGGACGGGGCGGGGCCGGACGACTACGACCGCGCCTGTGGGGTGAAGGGGCTGGCCGGGGTCATCGGGGTGGGAGGGGACGGGGCTCAGGCGCTGGTGCTCGGGGACGAGCCGGCGGCCAGTTGCTTCGTCGCCGAGCGGCGGGTCTTCCTCCGCTGGCTGGCGGCCGACTCCGAGGCCGGTCTGATAGCCGCCGCCGAAGCGGTGCTGACGGACCCCGGAACCCCGTGGGAGGAGTGCGGCACGTGGGTGACGGAGGGGCCCGCCGTGCTCATGAACTCCGCCGACACGGGAGTCGAGCTGAGCCGCGGGTATCCCGGGGGTGGACGGCCCGAACAGGCTCCCGTCCCCCTGCCCGCCGGGGTCTGGAGGATACGGGCCGTCCACGCCCGGGCGGACGAGCGGTCCTGGGTCGGGCTGGTGCAGGTCCTTCCCGCCGCCGGCTGAAGGGGAGTTCGGCGGCGGGCCGGACTGCCGGGATCAGAGGACGTCGGCGAGGCGGTCGACCTGCGACGGGTCGAGGCCGTAGCAGTAGAGCATCACCTCGTCGGCACCGAGGTCGGCGAAGCCGGTGATCGCCTCGCGGATCTGCGCGGGGGTGGTGAGGAGTCCGGCGGTCATGCGGTCGGGCGTGCCGGTGAAGGTGTAGTACGCGCGCATACGGGCGCGGGCGTCGTCGACCACCGGCGGCGGGCCGAGGGCGACGTTGACCTGCGCGACGAGGCGCGGGTCGCCCTCGCGGCCGTACTGCTTCCAGAAGGTGCGGACGGTGTCGAACAGGCCGCCCGCCCAGGAGGGCGGCGCGGCGGCGAGGAAGCCGTCGCCCCAGCGGGCGGCGCGTTCGAGCGCGGCGGGCCGGAAGCCGCCGAAGAGCACCTCGGGGCCGCCGGGCCGGGCGGGGGTGGGGCCGATCGGGCCGGCGCCCTCGCCGTACGGCTCGCCGGACCACAGGCGGCGCATGACGGCCATCTGCTCGTCGAGGCGCCGGCCCCGGGTGCGGATGTCGGTGCCCGTGGCCGCGTGGTCGTCGTCCCGGCCGCCGACGCCCATGCCGAGGACCAGGCGGCCGCCGGTCATCCGGTCCAGGGTGGCGGCCTGCTTGGCGAGGAGGGCGGTGTCGCGCAGCGGGGCGAGCAGCACCTCGGTCTGGACGCGGACGCGGGAGGTGGCCCCCGCGAGGACGGCGAGGGCGACGAGGGGTTCGGGGTTGTCGTAGACGATCCGGTCGAGCAGGCCGAGCGTGCTGAAGGGCCCGGCGTCGGCGCGCCGGGCCCAGGTGAGCAGGGTGGTCGGGTCGCCGACGGGCAGGCCGATACCGATGTTCATGAAGGGGTCCTCCGGAAGGAAGGGTCGACAAAGTTGGCTGCCGCCCCTCCGGCACCTCGGTGAGGTGGGACGCTCCCGCCCTGCGGCGTGCTTCCGGGGAGCGTCTCGTCGGAGTGCTCCGACTGTAGGACGCGCCGGGTGCGCGCGACAAGCCGGTACGGCGGGGCCCCGCCTCGCTGTCGGTGGTGGCCCCGCCTCACCGTCCGGACCCGGGTCCGGGGCTCAGTGGCAGGTGGTGGCGAAGGCCGCGGACGACAGCATCGCGCAGAAGGTGGAACGGCCCTGGGGGTATCGGCTCAGGAGGGAGTTGACGTACCAGCCGCTGCTCGGGGGCAGGGCGATCGGGGAGGTGGGGGACGTCTGGCCGTCGAAGCCGTAGCGCCAGTCGATGTTGATGTACGTGACGGCGCGGATGACCTGGGAGAGGTCGTAGCCGGTGCCGGTGAAGTGGGTCTGGGCGCCGTCGACGACGCCGTTGGGGAGCGGGCCGCGGTAGGTGACCAGGGTGTTCAGGCGCTGCATGAAGGCGGTGAAGTCGGCGTCGGGCTGGGTGCCGTCGGAGGCGAGCGCGTCGGACATGCGCTGCACGCCGGACTCGGCCACCAGCATGGGCTTGCCGTGCTGCTGGGCCCACCACATCATGCGCAGGATGTTGAGGTCGACGGGGTAGGCGTGCGGGATGGCGTTGACGTTGCCGTTCACGTAGTCGTCGTAGTAGCCGGAGCAGGTGCGGGCGGCGGTGTCCTCGGTGCCGTTCCAGTAGGTGGTGCCGTTCTCGCGGTAGGGCTGGCACAGGTCGTTGTTGAAGACGCTGACGCCGACCCAGTCGGTGACGTCGTCGCCCGGGTAGAGGGCGTCGAACTGGCCCCGCACGGGGTGGTAGACGAACTGCACGCGGTTGCCCGCGCCGCTCTGCGCGCGCAGGAGCTGGGCGACGTGGCGGAAGGCGTTCTTGTACGAGGTGCAGTCGGTGCCGCCCGTGCAGAAGAACGGGGTGCTCACCTCGTAGTCCACCCGGACGAGGAAGGTGGCCGCCGGGTGGGCGGCGATGAAGGAGGACAGCGCGGTGAACTGCTGGTCGTAGCCGCCCGCGGCGATGGCGGCGGTGGCCTGCTGGGCGGCGGTCTGCTTGTCGGCGTCGTTCCCGTCCCAGCCGGGCGGGTTGTCCTTCCAGCTCACGCCGACCTCGATCTGCTTGCCGCGGTCGGCGAGGAAGGAGGCGTAGGTGCTCTCGCAGGAGGAGCCGCAGGCGCCGGAGAAGCCGCCGTCGCGGACGCTGTAGTAGACCGAGCCGCCCTGCGGGTCCGCGCCGGTGGCCGAGGTCAGGTCGTTCCAGGCGCCGGTGTTGCTCTGCCCGACCAGCAGGGCGCGCGGGGCGGGAGTGGCGGCCTGGGCGGCGGGCAAGGTGGCGGTCAGGGCGGCCGCCGCGGCGAGGAGGGCGGCGGTGAGGATCGCCGCCGGGCGGCGTAGGGGACGTAGGTGGCGTAGGGAGAGGGGGCTGGGCATGGCGTCTCCTGCGTGGGGGGTCATGGAGGGGGCCGACGGCGTAGTACGCGTACCGGTGGGCACGTGCGCGTAGGCAGCGCCATGCGCGGACGCGGCGGATCCCACCGGGGCAGTGCGCGCTGCCCGTACGGCGCTGCTGCGGGGCGCGGGACCTGACCGCGCCTCATCTCGGGACACGCTCCCTTCAGGTGTGCGGTACCACCGAGGCTGGGGGATCGGAAAGTTGCGATAGTTTCTGCTCGCAGGAACGTAGGGTTCCCCACCTCTGACGTCAATGCGGCGATCGGTAACGTTGCGATCACGGTGCCCGTGACGATGGGGCGTTGTCGTGTCGGCGGGCCCCGCTCAGGTGCTGCTGAGGCCGCGTAGGCGGCAGCAATCCCCCGCCGCCGAGCGTCCGGGACATCGCCCCACCAGCGGGCCGCGTGCCGGAAACACAGCGACAGTTTCTGAATCGAAGAACACGCATCTCCGCCGGGGCGTCCCAGCTCACGGCAGGCGTCCTCGCCGCGTCGACCGCCAGGAGACCCGCGGCGGTCCCATCGCGGACTTCGCAGGCAGGGCCGGGCCTCCTCGGCGTTCCCCCGGTTACCCGGCGGACAGTCGGAGTTCTCCCGACCAGGACTCGCAGCGGACGCGGCCGGAGGCGAAGGCGACCTCCAGGGCGGTCCTGCCGGTTGCCGGGTCGGCCTCCTCGCGTACCGCCAGGATCGTCTCGCCGAGGTGCCGCGCGAACGGGGTCTCACCGCGGATCGCCGCCACCTCCACGCGGCCGGACTCGCCCATGTCGTAGCCCTCGGCCGGGGCCGACGTATCCACGATCAGGCACCAGTCCGATCCCGTCGTCACACGGGTGACCGTCTCCTCGCTGTCGATCAGCCACACGTCCAGTGGGCCGGACCGGCGCGCGGTGCCGTTCACGTGCCACGACGCGAGCACGCGCGCGAGACGCCGTTCGACCAGGTGGTCGGGGCTCGTCCCGGAACGGTGCACCGGGCATTCGTCAAGGCCTCGCGGTTCCATCCGTCGAGGGTACGAGGGCAGCCGCGCCGCTCGGGCCGGATGCCGGACGCCTCCGCGGGAGGCGGGACGTTGCCACCGTCCGGGGGCCGCGGGGATGATCGCGGGCATGATCGATACCGCTTTGCTGCTGCTCCCGCGACTGCGCGACGCCGGGATGGGGGATGTCGTCTCGGTCGAGCCGGTCACGGGTGGGCTGGCGGCGGTCGCGGGGGTGGCGCGGCGGGGGGACGGGGCGGAGGTGTTCGTCAAGGGGTTCGCGGAGGGTGAGGGCGGGGACGCCTTCGGGGCGGAGGCGGAAGGGCTCGGGGCGCTGCGGGAGGCGGGGGTCGCCACGCCGGAGGTCGTGTTCGCCGGGCGGGAGCTGCTGGTGCTGTCGGTGCTGCGGGACAGGCCGGACAGCGCGGCCTTCTGGGAGCGGTTCGCGCACGACCTCGCCCACCTGCACACGAGCACGCGGCAGTCGAGGTTCGGGTGGCACCGGGACAACTGGCTCGGGCGGCGGCGCCAGGTCAACACGTGGGAGGACGACGGGTTCGCGTTCTTCGCACAACACCGGCTGCTGCGCTGGCTGGACGAGCCGCGCGTCCGGGAGGCGCTGGACGCCGGGGACCGGGCGGCGCTGGAGCGGCTGTGCGAGCGGCTGCCCGAGCTGCTGCCGGGCGGCCCCGCGTGCCTGACGCACGGGGACCTGTGGGCGCAGAACGTCATGGCCGCGCCGGACGGGAGCCCCGCGCTGATCGACCCCGCCGTGTCGTACACCTGGGCCGAGGTCGACCTCGCCCACCTGTGGACGACCGCCCCACCGCCCGAGGCCGCGCGCTTCTTCGACCTCTACGCCGAACTCACCGGCCTGGACCGGGACTGGCGTACCCGCATGCCCGTCCTCCAGCTGCGCCAGCACCTCGCCGTCATCGCGCAGTTCGAGCCCGACTGGGGCGCCGCCGACCTCGTCCGCGCCACGCTCGCGCCCTTCAGGCGGCGGGGGTAAAAGCCGTTGCCGACGCGTCGGCCGCCTGGTGAAATGCGGGGCCACAGGGCGGAACGGGGAGGCGGGTTGGCGGTGTTCGGCTGCGCCGGTTGCGGCGCGGTGCTGACGGCGGCGGTGTCGCAGGTGGCCCTGCCGGTCCATGCGCGTGACACCCACTGGGAGGAGCTGCACCCGGCGCTCCTGGAGGCGGGGACCTACGCCGTGGACCCCGAACCGCACGGGCCGCCCTGGCGGTTGGGGGAGACGGTCGGGGCCGAGGAGGCGGCGGCCCGCGGGCTCTTCGCCCCGGTGAGGGCCGTGTCGGACGGCCCGCCCGGCACGGTCCTGCTCGCGCCCGGCGACATGCGCGGCACCGGGCTGATCGCGGAGCGGACCGAGGGCTACTGCCTGGGGATCAACAGCGGCCACGGGCCGAACCTCGCCTGCCTGGGCTGCGGCCTGCCGGTCGGCGGGCGGGACGACGACTGCGGGCACTGGCAGGTCGTCCGGCTCCTCCCGCAGGCGGTCGTCCGGCTGCCGGGCCCGCCGGAACGGCCCGTCCTGGACTGGGCGCAACTGCCGGTCGAAGGGGCGCCGTGGCAGGGGCTGAACGGCTACGAGGACATCCCGGCGGGCGCCGCGCTCGCCCATGTGGTGGCGGCGTCCGGCGGCAGGCCGGTCGGGGTGCCGCCGGGCCCGGTCGCCGAGCTGCTGGGCTGGGGCGTCGCGGCACTGCTGCCCGCCCGGGAGGGCGCGTCGCGGCCGGGAACGCACGGGCCGGGCAGCGCGGGCAGCGCCTTGCGGCCGGAAGCACGCGGGCCCAGCCGCGGGGACGGCGCCTTGCGGATGGACGTCGGCGGGCCGGGGGCGGGTGAGCCGGACGCCGAGCTGCTGCTCGTACCGATCCATCCGCAGACCGGCGAGGTGTGGCAGCCGCGCGGGGGCGCGGTGGCCCTGCCCGTCGAGGCCGCGCTCTGGGCCGCCATGGCCCTCCCGCGGGAGCGCACCCGGTTGCCGGTGGTCGGCGGCCTGCCCGTCGGGGAGGAGCGCGACGACCCGCTGCCGCCGCACCCGAGCGTGCCCTTCCGGCCGTCCCTCCAGGCCTTCCGGCACACCCTCGCGCGTATGCCCGCCGTCCGCGAGCCCTGGCTGCGGGCGCTGTACGACCGCGGGTGGTGACGAATCCGCAGGCGCGCGCCCCGCGCCTGCGGCACACTGCTCCCGTGCCCCGTGACACCTCCTCCCGCACCCGTGAGCTGCTGCTCGGGGCGCTCAACGCGGCCGTGCGGCGGCCCGGTGAGCACGGGGGGCTCGGGGTGGTGGCGCGGCTGCTGGGCGAGTTGGCGGCGAGGGAGCCGTGGGGCGGGGAGGCGGTGTGGCTTGCGGACACGAACGCGCGGCTCACGCCCTCGATGCTGCTGCGGGAGGGCTTCTCCGGGGCGGACGTGCATGTCGTCGCGTCGCAGTACGGCGAGGACGCGTACCGGCGGGGGTGGCTGCGGCTGGACCGGACGCTGACGGCGGGCGAGCACGCGGGGCTCGTCGCGGGGGTTCTCGGCTGGGCGGGGAGCGATCGCACGCTGCTGGACGTCGTCGGGGAGTTCGGGGCGCCGTCCGTCGTCTTCGGTCCCGCGGACCCGGGTCTTCCCAAGACACTCGGCTATGCCGCGCGGGAGCGTACGGAGCCCTTCGTCACCTTCCACCTCGGCGCCGCGGCGGAGGAGGCCGCGCTGCTCGCCGTCCGCGTGGACGACGGCTTCCTCGACGGGTGGGCGCTCACTCCGTGGGGGGAGAGCCGGTTCGGCTGAGCCCCGGGGGACGGGGGTCGAGGTGGCGGTGGTGGGGTGGGACGCGAGGTAGGGCGGCCAGGCCGAGGAGGGTCGCGGTCAGGCAGGCGGCGGCGCCGAGGGCGAGGGCCGCGCGGGGGCCGAGGTGTTCGGCGACGAGGCCGACGAGGGGGCCGCCGACGGGGGTGCTGCCGAGGAAGGTGACCGACCACAGGGCCATCACCCGGCCGCGGTAGGACGGGTCGGCGACCAGTTGCAGGGTGGTGTTGCCGGTGGCGAGGAAGGCCGTGCCGGACGCGCCCACACAGGCCAGCGCGGCCAGTTCGAGGGGCAGCCAGCGGATCGCGGCGGCCGCGGTGAGGGCGGCCGCGAAGCCGCCCGCGGCCACGACGAGCGGGGCCACGCCGACCCGGCCGCGGGCCGCCACCGCGAGGCCGCCCGCCACCGCTCCGGCGCCCATGACGGAAGTCATGAAGCCGTACGTACGCGCCCCGCCGTGCCCGCCCTCGCGGGCCAGCAGGGGCAGGACCACCTGGAATTCGTACGCCAGCGTGCCGATCAGCGCCATCATCGCCAGCGGCGCCCACAGCCCGGCGGTGCCGCGGACGTAGCGGAGCCCGGCGGCCAGCTGGCCGGTGGCGCGGGTGACGGCGGGGCCCGGACGGAGCCGGTCGGTGCGCATCGCGAGCAGCGCGGCGAGTACGGCGGCGTAGCTGGCGGCGTTGGCCAGGAAGCACACCCCGACGCCGACGGAGGCGATCAGGAGGCCCGCGACGGCCGGGCCCACGGCGCGGGCCGCATTGGTCATCACGCTGTTGAGGGCGACGGCGGGGCGCAGCAGCCGCGGGCCGACGATCTCGGGGACGAACGTCTGGCGGGTGGGGTTGTCGACCGCGTTGACCGTGCCCAGCGCGACGGCCAGCAGGACGACCATCCACAGCCGTACGGCGTGGGTGACGGTCAGCAGCCCGAGCGTTCCGGCGAGCAGCGCCAGCGCGGTCTGGGTGCCCAGCAGCAGGCGGCGCTTGTCGGCGCGGTCGGCGAGCAGCCCGCCGTACGGGCCGCCCAGCAGGACGGGCAGGAACTGCGCGGCCACCACCAGCCCGAGGACCGTCCCGGACCCGGTCAGCTCCACCACCAGCCAGGACTGGGCCACGGCCTGCATCCACGTCCCGACCAGGCTGACGCACTGCCCCGCCGCGTAGAGCCGGAAGTTCGGCTCCTGGAGGGCGACGAACGGGCCGCTGCCGCCGTGCCCGCTCGCCGGGGCCGTCATCGTGGCGGGGCACCTCTCGCGTCGGGAGCGCAGCCGCGGGGGCGCGGTGCGTCACCAGACGCTAACGGAGTGTCGCGAGCAGGAGAACGCTCCACGCGGGAGGCGCGGGCGCGGGGCGGCTCAGGAGTGCAGGCCCAGCTCCGTGGAGATCCGGCCGAGCGCGTCCAGGCGGCGCTGGAGGCTCGGGTGGGTGGACAGGACGCTTGCGAGCGGGGAGTCCTCGCGGAGGGCGGGGGTGAAGAAGAAGGCGTTGAAGGACCGGGCGGTGCGCAGATCCTCCGTCGGGATGCGGGCGATGTCGCCGCTGACCTTGACCAGCGCGGACGCCAGCTCCGAGGGGCGGCCGGTGAGCAGCGCGGCGGAACGGTCGGCGGCCAGCTCGCGGTAGCGGGACAGGGCCCGGGTCAGCAGGAAGCCCAGCAGATACGCGGCCGCGGACACGGCCATGACGAGGGCGAGCAGCGCGGCGGTGTTCTGGTCCTGGCGGCGGCCGCCGAACAGCTCGGAGTAGAAGGCGAACCGCACCAGCAGGCCCGCCAGCACCCCGATGAAGGACGCGATCGTGATGACGGCGACGTCCTTGTGCGCGACGTGGGACAGCTCGTGGGCCAGCACGCCCTCCAGCTCGCCCGCGTCGAGCCGCCGCAGCAGGCCTCTGGTCACGCACAGCACCGCGTGGTCGGCGTTGCGCCCGGTGGCGAACGCGTTCGGCAGGTCGGTGCCGGACACCGCGACCACGGGTTTGGGCATGTCGGCCAGCGCGCACAGCCGGTCGACGGCCCCGTGCAGCGCGGGCTCCTCCTCGGGGGTGACCGCGCGGGCGTGCATGGCGAACAGCGCGATCTTGTCGGAGAACCAGTACTGGGCGACGACCAGCGCGGCGACGATCAGCACCACGACCACGACGGACTTCAGCAGCGCGACGAGCGCGGCGACGAAGGCCACGTAGACCAGCCCGAGCAGGAGGAGGACGACCGCCATCCGCACGGACAGTTGCCGGTCGGGTGCGAAGCGGGAACGCATGACCGCTCACCTCTTCCCGCCGGTCCCCCGACCTTCTCGCGGGGACCGGTTTGGTCGGATTCGTCCTCCCTCCAGCATGCCGCTTTTCCGCCCGCCGTGCGCACGGTACGGGGCTCCCGGTCATGCGCACGGAAGCCCCCGTACCGGGTCAGGCGAGCCGGAGGAGGAGCTCGGCGAGTTCGGCGGGCATCGTGACCATGCAGTCGTGGCCGGTGGGAAGCTCCCAGACCTGGGACGGGCTGCCGTTGGGCTGCACCTCGGGGACCGGCTGCCGGGCGACGCCCTCCGGGGTGGCGCCGACGCAGTGGATGTGGGTGCGGGGGATCGCGTCCGCGGCGCGGTTGTCCCAGTGCACCGGCTGCTGGAAGGTCAGCGCCGGGGAGTCCGAGACGAAGGTGCGCAGCCACTCCTTGTCGGCCGGGTCGTTGACGCCGAACAGCCCGAAGGGGGGCGGCATCTCGGGCGGCGGCGGGATGCGCCAGCCGGTGCCGGAGGCGCGGGCGAAGTCGATCAGGCTCTGGGTCACGGGCTGCACGTCGACCGCGCGCTGGCCGTCCGCGGGCACCATCGCGTCGAGGTAGACCAGGTGCCCGATCCGCTCCGGTATCCGGTTGGCGACGGCGGACACGACCATGCCCGCGTAGCTGTGCCCGACGAGGACGACCCCGGTGAGGTCCTCGCCGGTGACGAGCCCGGCGATGTCGTCGGCGTGGGTCTCCAGGCCGACGTCCTCGCCGAGCAGGTGCGCCTTGTCGCCGTGCCCGGTCAGGGAGGGCGCGAGGACCCGGTGCCCGCCCTTCTCCAGCAGCGGCACCAGCCGCTCCCAGCACCGCCCGTCGTGCCACGAGCCGTGCACCAGGACGTACGTCGCGGGTTTCTGCGTCGTCGGGCTGCTCATGAGGACCTTCCTTCTCGGCGTGCGCACCTCCCGGGCCGGGGCCCGGCGATCGCGCGGGGCTGGCATGCTATTCAGCCGCGCCGCGGCTGTCCTCGTGCCGGAGGAGGGGCCACCCCCTGTTTCCGCCGATGCGTGCCCCCGCCAAATAGTCCGTGCCACAGGGTCGCCCCTGGGCGTAACGGGTCCTCCCCGAGCGGGAGTTGCCGACGCGCGGTGGTACGGGGCGGGCGCCGCGGTGGTACGGGGCGGGCGCCGCGGTTGACTTCGCCGTGCGCATGCCCTTCGATGCTGCTCGGCCCCGTTTCCGGGGCCGGTGAACTGATCACAGGACTTCTGCCCGGTGACGGAGTCGGTGCGGGGCGCGTGTCCCCACCCCGCGCCACCACTGGACGGTTCCAGGCGGTCGTCCACGGGTCGGTACGCACGGGCACCGGCGACCCGGGAGGCCGTCCCGCCGGGCAGCGAGAGGGAATCGCCGTGTCGACGGCGAACTACCGTGCCCTGCTGCGTACTCCCGGGGCCGCGGCGTTCTTCCTGCCCGCGCTGCTGGGACGGATCGGCGGCGCTATGACGGGACTCGGCATCGTCTGGCTCGTGCACGACCGGACCGGCTCCTTCGCCGCCGCCGGGGTGGTGAGCGGCGGCTTCGCGGTGGCGGAGGCGGTCGGGGCGCCCCAACTCGCCCGGCTCACCGACCGGTTCGGGCAGACCCGGGTGCTGCCGCCCGCGCTGCTCGGGCACGCCGCCGCGGTGGCCGCGCTCGTGGGCCTGGCCTCCGCGGACGCCCCGCGCCCGCTGCTGGCGCTGGGCGGTGCGGCGGTCGGGGCGAGTGTGCCGCAGCTCCCGGCGATGTCCGCGGCGCGCTGGGCGGCGCTGCTGCGCGGCAGCCGGGCGGCGGAGCTGCCCGCGGCCTTCGCGCTGGAGTCGGTCGGCAACGCGGTGTCCTACCTCGTGGGGCCCGCGCTGGTCAGCACCCTCGCGGCGGCCGGGCACCCGGCGGCGGGCAGCGCGCTGGCCACCGCCCTGACGGTCGGCGGCGGGCTGCTGCTCGCCGCCCGGCGCGGCAGCGCGCCCCCGCACACCGCCGACGGCGCCGCGCACGCCCGCGCGGGCCGGACGCTGCTGAGCGGCGGCCTGCTCGTCCTCCTCGGCCTCAACCTCGGCATCGGCGTCTATTTCGGCGCGATGCAGGTGTCGGTGACCGCCTTCGCCGTCGAGCACGGCGCGCCGGGGGCGGCGGCCCCGCTCTTCGCGGTCTCCAGCGGCAGCGGCCTGCTGGCCGGGTGGCTGTACGGGCTGCGCCGGTGGCGGGCCGCGCCGCCCGTACAACTGCGCGCCGTGACGGCCGTGCTGGCGCTCGGCGGACTCCTGCTGCTCGCCGCCGGCTCGCCCCTCGCGCTCGCACCCGCCGTGGTGGTGACCGGCGCCGCGGTCCCGCCGCTGCTGGCGCTCTTCTCGCTGCTGGCGGAGTCCGCGGCCGACCCGCGCGTCCTGACCCAGGCGTTCTCCTGGCTCGGGTCGGCGAGCGCGGCGGGCTCGGCGGCCGCGGCGGCGGCCGCCGGCTGGGCGGTCGACTCGGCGGGCGCCCGCGGCGGCTTCGCGCTGGCCGCGGGCGCGGGGGTGACGATGTGTGCGGTATCGCTGCGCTGGCTGGGGGCGGCGGTACGGGGCGGTCGTCCGCCGGGACCCGGTTGCGCGCGCAGCCCGCGCCCTTGAGGGGGTGCCACATGCCGTGAGCTTCCGGCGCACCCGCCGTGGGGGCTGGGCGCGCAGTTCCCCGCGCCCCCAGGTGGGGGCCACGTGCCGCGGGGCTTCGGCGCACCCGCCGTGGGGGCTGGGCGCGCAGTTCCCCGCGCCCCCAGGTGGGGGCCACGTGCCGCGGGGCTTCGGCGCACCCGCCGTGGGGGCTGGGCGCGCAGTTCCCCGCGCCCCCGGGCGGGTGCCACGTGCCGCGGGGCTTCGGCGCACCCGCCGTGGGGGCTGGGCGCGCAGTTCCCCGCGCCCCCGGGCGGGTGCCACGTGCCGCGGGGCTTCGACGCACCCGCCGCGGGGGCCGGGCGCGCAGTTCCCCGCGCCCCCAGGTGGGTGCCACATACCGCCGACCTTCGGCGCACCCGCCGCGGGGGCCGGGCGCGCAGTTCCTCGCGCCCCTGGGTGGGCGCCACCTGCCGCCGGCCCCCGGCGGACCGTCCCCTACGCCGGCGGGCGGCGTCTGCCGCGGATGCGGAGCCAGACGTCGCGGGCGTGGCGGCCCGCCGCCGTGCGGCTGCGGGCGACGAGGCGGCGGGCCTGGCCCGGGGTCTCGACCATCGCGCGGGAGCCGGCCAGCGGTTTGCCCGCCGTCTCGCGCAGGTAGAGCGTGGAGACGCAGCCGACCACGCCCGCGACCATCAGGTAGTACGCCGGGACCATCGCGTCGCCGGTCGCCTCCACCAGCGCCGAGGCGACCAGCGGGGTGGTGCCGCCGAAGAGGGAGACGGAGAGGTTGAAGGCGATCGACAGGGCCCCGTAGCGGATGCGGGTCGGGAAGAGGGCGGGCAGCGTCGCCGCCGAGGTGCCCGCGAAGGAGGCGAGCAGCAGGCCCAGGATCGCGCAGCCGGCCGCGGGGAGCAGGATGCCGCCCTGCCGGATCAGGACGAACGCGGGCGCGGAGAGGGCGATGAGCGCGATGCTGCCGGTCATGAACACCGGCCGCCGCCCCCACCGGTCGGACGTGCGGCCCACCGCGGTGATGGTCAGCACCACCAGCAGCATGGTGCCGAGCACGAGCAGCTGCGCGGTGGTGTCGCCGAAGTCGAGCGTGGACGTCATGTACGTCGGCAGGTAGGACGTCACCATGTAGTTGGTGACGTTGTAGAGCAGCACCAGCCCGATGCAGATCATGATGGCCTGCCAGTGGCCGGTGAAGATGTCCTTCAGCCGGCCGCGCCCGGACTGCCGGGCCTCGTCGACGGGGCTGCCCTCGCCCGGCACGTTCCGGGCCGCCTCCTCGACCTCCGCCTTGAAGGCCGGGGTGTCCTCCAGCTTGAGCCGCATGTAGAGGCCGGTCACACCGAGCGGCCCGGCGACCAGGAAGGGGATGCGCCAGGCCCAGTCCTGGAGGCTCTGCGAGCCGAGGGTGACGGTCAGCACGGTGACCAGGCCGGAGCCCATCGAATAGCCGATGAAGGTGCCGAAGTCGAGCCAGCTGCCGAGGAAGCCGCGCCGCCGGTCGGGCGCGTACTCGGCGATGTACGTGGTCGCGCCCGCGTACTCGCCGCCGGTGGAGAAGCCCTGCACGAGCCGGCACAGCAGCAGCAGGACCGGCGCGAGGTAGCCCACGGCCGCGTACGTCGGCAGCAGGCCGACCGCGAGGGTGCTCGCGGCCATCATGATCATGGTGATCGCCAGCACCCGCTGCCGGCCGATCCGGTCGCCGAGCGGGCCGAAGACGAGGCCGCCGAGCGGGCGTACGAGGAAGGCGGCGGCGAAGGTCGCGAAGGTCGAGATGACCTGGGTGCCGGGTGAGCTGGAGGGGAAGAAGACCTTGCCGAGGGTGTCGGCGAGGTAGGCGTAGACGCCGAAGTCGAACCACTCCATGGTGTTGCCGAGCGCGGCCGCGCCCACCGCGAGCCGCACCTTCGGCAGGTCGGCGACGGCGACGTCCTCCGGGCCCAGCGGCCGCTTCCGGCGCCGCAGCAGGGAGCGGTGAAGCCGGTCGACCCGCTCACCCGAGCGCCGCGGCCCGGCCCCCGTCCCGCCGGGCCCTCTGCGCAGGTTCACTCGCCGCCCCTCCTCAGCTCCTCCTCCACCGGTACGCGGACCGCGCACGGCGGCCGTACGGGGACGTACGGCCGCCGTGCGCGGCGGTCACGCGGTGCTTGCGGTGCTCGCGGTGCTCGCGGGCCGGGTCAGCACCAGGGCACGGTGCCGAGGTTGACGACGTAGCGGGCGGCGAGCCAGCCGGTGCGGTCGTGGAGCTTGTACCAGCGCGGGTTGCCGTCCACGGTCTGGCCGTTGACCTTGCAGGAGATGTGGACGATCGCGCCGGGCGGGTAGCTGCCCAGCGCCGCCGAGGCGGTGGTCGCGGCCGCGCGGATGGTGAGCGGCAGCTTGGACACGACCTGCCCGTCGACGTACGCGTTCCGCGCGGTGGCGGGCGCGGCCTGACCCGACGGACCGGCGGCGGCCGCGCCGGCCGGGGCGACGGCGCCGAACAGGCTCAGGGCGGCGGCCCCGGCGGTGAGGGCGAGGGTGGTCAACGGCTTCTGCGTGGCGAACGGCGGCATGACGTCCTTCCTGCTGTGGGACCCCCGCCGGGCGCACCCGGCGGCTCGCGGAACGTTTCCCCGCCCGCCGAGCCTCCTCCCCGCACCCCGCCGCCGGGCCGAGCCGTGCCGCGAAGCCCCTCCGTCGGCGCACACGCCGCAACCCGATCGGCGGTCCACCGTCACGTTGACCCGGTGTGCACACTCAGTGTATACACCGAGTGTGAACGTACCGATGACACTCCTCGGGCTCCTGGAACGGCAGTCGAGCCATGGATACGACCTCAAGCGGGATTACGACACGTACTTCAGCCCCGGCAAGCCGCTGCTGCTGGGGCAGGTGTACTCGACGCTCGGGCGGTTGGCCCGGGACGGGAAGGTGGTGGTGGGGGCCGCGGAGCCGGGGGCGGGGCCGGAACGGAAGCGGTATGTGATCACCGACCAGGGGGCCACGGAGGTCGAGACGTGGCTCACCGAGCCGGTGGAGACCGAGCAGCACCTGCAGACGGAGCTGTTCACCAAGGTCGTGCTCGCGCTGATGCTGGAGCGCGACGCGTCGGCGTACCTGGACCTCCAGCGGGCCGCGCATGTGCGGAGGATGCGCGAGCTCACCGAGATCAAGCGGAACGGGCCGCTGGTCGACAAGCTGCTCGCCGACCACGGCATGTTCCGGCTGGAGGCCGACCTGCGGTGGATCGACGTCACGCAGGCCCGGCTGTCCGCGCTCGCGCAGGAGGTGCTGGGATGAGCGGGGGCGACGGGGGCGCGGGCTTCCTGGAGGCGCGGGGCGTCGAGCTGGCCTTCGGGCGGACGCCCGCGCTGCGCGGCGCGGACCTGGCCGTGGGGCGCGGCGAGATCGTGGCGATCATGGGCCCGAGCGGCTCGGGCAAGTCGACGCTGCTGCACTGCCTGGCCGGGATCCTCGTGCCGGACGCCGGCGAGGTGCTCTTCGACGGCCGCCGGGTGGACCGGATGCGCGAGCCGCAGCGCAGCGAGCTGCGCCGCGACCGCTTCGGCTTCCTCTTCCAGTTCGGCCAGCTGGTGCCGGAGCTGACGGCGGAGGAGAACGTCGCGATGCCGCTGCTGCTGAGCGGTACGCGGCGCGGGCCCGCGCTCGCCGAGGCGCGCGGCTGGTTCGCCCGGCTCGGGCTCGACGGGCTGGAGCGGCGCCGTTCCGGGGAGCTGTCGGGCGGTCAGGCCCAGCGGGTCGCGCTGGCCCGCGCGATGGCGGGCAGCCCGGACGTGCTGTTCGCCGACGAGCCGACCGGCGCACTGGACTCGCTGACCGGCGAGCAGGTCATGGAGCTGCTGGTCGGCACCGTCCGGGAGAACGGCACCACCGCGGTCATCGTCACGCACGAGGCCCGGGTCGCCGCGTGCGCCGACCGCGAGGTCATGGTGCGCGACGGCCGCGTCACCACCCCGGCGCTCGGCGGGAGCCGCACGTGATACGCCTCGGCCTGCGGATGGCGCTCGGAACGGGACGGGACGCCCTGCTGCGGCTGGCCGTGATCGCGGCCGCGGTCGCGCTCGGCGTCGGCATGCTGCTGGCCACGCTCGCCGCGCTCAACGCCACCGGCACGCAGAACGCCCGCAACGGCTGGCTCAACACCGGCCGGGTGCCCGCCCAGGCGCAGCCCGGCGCCGACCCGCTGTGGTGGCGGATCGGCGCGGACGGCTTCCAGGGCAAGCTGGTGGGCCGGGTCGACGTGGCCGCGACCGGCCCGCACTCCCCCGTACCGCCGGGCATGCCGCGGCTGCCGGGGCCGGGCGAGTTCTACGCCTCGCCCGCGATGGCCGAGCTGCTGCGCGACACCCCGGCCGCGCAGCTCGCCGACCGCTACCCGGGCACGCTCGCCGGGATCATCGGCAAGGCGGCGCTGCCCGGCCCCGGCTCGCTCGTCATCGTGGTCGGGCACCGCCCGGACGAGCTGGCCGGGCAGCGCGACGCGACCGAGGTGACGGCCATCACCTCGTCCTCGCCGAGCAGTTGCAGCGGTCCGAGCTGCGCGGTGGGCACCAACGACAACGGCATGAAGCTGGTCCTGTCGGTCGTCGCCGCGGCCATGATCTTCCCGGTGCTGGTGCTCATCGGCACCGCCACCCGGCTGTCGGCGGCCGCACGCGAGCAGCGCTTCGCGGCGATGCGGCTGGTCGGGGCGACACCCCGGCAGATCGCGGTGGTCTCGACGGTCGAGTCGACGGTGGCGGCGGCCGCGGGCGTCGCGGTGGGCTTCGGCCTCTTCGCGGCGCTGCGGCCGCTGCTGGTGCGGGTCGACTTCACCCGCACGCCGTTCTACCTCTCCGACCTGTCGCTGTCGGCCGCCGACATCGCGGTGGTCGCGGTGGGGGTGCCGCTCGCGGCGGCGGTGTCGGCGCGGCTGGCGCTGCGCCGGGTGCGGATCTCGCCGCTCGGTGTCACCCGCCGCACCACGCCGCGCCCGCCGCGCGCCTACCGGCTGATCCCGCTGGTGGCGGGGCTGGTGGAGCTGGCGTGCTTCATCGGCCACCGGCCGGCGACCAGTACGGGGCAGGTGCGGGCCTTCCTGCCCGGCATCCTGGTCGTGCTGGGCGGGCTGGTGGTGGCCGGGCCGTGGCTGACGATGGCGGGCGCGCGGCTGATGGCCGGACGCGCCCGGCGGCCCGCCGGGCTGGTCGCGGGGCGGCGGCTGTCGGACGACCCCAAGGCGGGCTTCCGGGCGGTGAGCGGGCTGGTCCTCGCGCTGTGCGTGACGACCACCGCGGTCGGGATCATCGACGCGATCGTGCACGAACGCGGGCTGCCGGGCGTCGGGAAAACGGTACGGGACACGGTGGCGAGCGACCACCGGGACTTCGCCGACGGCCGCACCGTCGGCACCGCCGCCACCCCGCCGGACAGCGTGCTCGCGGCGCTGCGCGCGGTGCCCGGCGTCGGGGGCGTCCTCGTCGTCCACGCCGACCCGACCGGCGGCGACCGGAGGGTCCCCTTCAGCGGCGGGCTGGTGGACTGCGCCCAGCTGGCCGCGACGCCGGTGTACGGGGCCTGCCCGCCGGGCGCGCGGACGGCGTCCTTCACCACCGGGGTCGACTCGTACGGCCTCGGCGACCGGGGCCCGTGGCCGTCGAGGTGGCCCGCCGCCACGACCACGCCGGACGAGCTGCGGGC
This sequence comes from Streptomyces sp. NPDC021020, assembly GCF_044333285.1. Classification (NCBI taxonomy): domain Bacteria; kingdom Bacillati; phylum Actinomycetota; class Actinomycetes; order Kitasatosporales; family Streptomycetaceae; genus Streptomyces; species Streptomyces sp. NPDC021020. Next base: position 211,756 of record NZ_JBIRQQ010000004.1, on the reverse strand, counting down.
GCTGCCGGTCGTGCAGGTCGCCGTCACCACGGACGGCTCGCGGGCCGCCGTCGAGACCGCGCGCACGCTGCTGGCGCGGGCCTACCCGGCCGACGACCCGCCGTACACCGTCGCCGAGGACCGCGCCGCGAAGTCGCAGGCGCTGGACAGCTACCGGCGGCTCGCCGACGTCGTCATCGCGGTGAGCTTCCCGATCGCCGGGTGCAGCCTCGCGGTCGCGGTGGCGGGCGGGATCGGCGACCGCAAGCGGCCCTTCAGCCTGCTGCGGCTGACCGGGGTGCGGCTGCGGACGCTGCGCCAGGTCGTCCTGCTGGAGAGCACGGTGCCGCTGCTGGCGGTCGCGGTGGTGGCGATCGGCACCGGATTCCTGGCCGCGCAGCTCTTCCTGAAGGCGCAGCTGGACTACGCGCTCCAGCCGCCGGGCGCCGGGTACTACTCGATGGTCGCCGGCGGGATCGCCGCGGCGCTCGCCGTGATCGGGGCGACGCTGCCGCTGCTGAAGCGCGTCACCGGACCGGAGAACGCGCGCAACGAGTGACGGGGCCCCGCGCGGGACCCGGATCGCGCCATCCGCCGGCCGGCGGGTGGCGCGATCGCGTCCCCGCTGCGAGGGGGGGCTGCGAAGGGGCCGTACGGGCAGACCAATCGGCCGGGTGACCGACGTTGTCAGGGTGCCGTCCTGGGGCGTTGCCGCGTCTTATGGTGTAGACCAATTTCCCGCGGCGGGGCCGGAGGTGAGCCACAGGACAGGCCTGCAACCAGGCACGATACGTAAAGGTCCAGACCTGATTGGTCCAGACCCTTGCGTCAGCTGACGGTGAGTGCCACCGTACTGGGCAACCCCGCTCGGGTGTCGTGCGGAGGAACGGCCGGCCGCCGCCGGCAGGCTCCGCACCCGAAACGGCACCCGAGCGCCGTACGCGTCGACGAGGTAACAGCGACCGGTGCAGCGCACCGCGCCGCCGTGCCCCCACCGGCCCGCGGTGCCCGCCGCGGGCTGCACGCCTGCTCGTTCGCGATCGAAGGGATCGTCCACACCATGCGCGGAATCACCATGCGCGGAAAGTCCACCGGGCTCGGCATCACCGCCGGCCTCGGCACCGTCGCCCTGCTCGCCGGGCTCGCCACCTTCGCCGGTGGCGGTACGGCCTCGGCCGACCCGAACACCACCACCGCCGTCAGCTCCGGCCCGTCCAGCTGGACGCAGGCCACCGCGACCGGCCAGCCCTCGCAGTACAGCTCCTCCCTGGAGCGCTGCGCCAACGGCGTCGACCACCCGCTCAGCGGCGCCAACCCCATCCTCGGCGAGCCGCTGAACACGCAGTTCAGCAGCAACGTCGGGCTGTCGGAACAGGTCACCTTCGCCGGCAACCAGTGGTACGGCGACTGGAACTTCGTCTTCACCAACACCTCCTCGCAGACGCTCTCCACCGACTGCGCGGTGCTGGTCTTCCGGGCGCCGTCCGGCTCCGACGACCACAGCTACACCTCCACCCAGGCCTACGGGCACCCGCAGCAGGACTACCTGGAGGTGCCGCGGGGCGACGGGACGTCGTTCTACATCGCCCGGCTCGGCTTCCACGACGTCACGCTCGCGGAGCGCCAGGTCGCGCCCGGGCAGTCCTTCACGTACACCTTCGGCGGGGTCCCGTCGTCGGCGATCACCAACGACCAGATCCGCGACTCGCTGAAATTCACGGCCGATCTGGACCTCAAGGCCAACGAGTCGCTGATCGAGCACTACGGCACCGACCGCCTCACCAACTGAGGGCCCGCGGACGGCCGTTGTCAGGCCGTCTCCCTGACCCCGGGGGCGGGCGCCCGGTGCGTGTGGCGCCCGCCCCCGGCCGTATCCACGGACGGACGAAGGAGGGTGCGCGGTGGTGCGCGTACCGAAGCGATGGGTGGCCCTCGGCGTGGCCGCCGCGGCGGTCGCCACGGCGGCGGCCGTACGGTCCGGCGGGTCCGCGCACGGCGAGAACGGCGCGGACGCCGCTGCCGGGCAGCAGGCACTCGCCGTCGCCCGCCAGGAGTTCGGCCGGCTGTCCGGCGGGGATTGGGCGGGCGCCTGGCAGTTGTGGACGGCCGCCGCGCAACAGGCCGTCCCCCAGGAGGAGTTCGTCCGCGTCAACACGCAGTGCCGGCCCGCGCTGGGTGTCCCGTACGTGCTCGGCACCGGTTCCCGTACCGGCCCCGAGGCCTTCCGTGTCGAGTGGACCCACGCCGGTGCGGCGGGCAGCAGCACCCTGCAACTGGCCGCCGGGCGCTGGCACTTCGCCCCCGACCCGCAGACCCTCGCCGACTTCCGGCTCGGCGCCGACCATGTCGTGCAGCAGCGCCGCGCGAGCGGGTCGTGCCACTGAGGGCCGGGCGGGCGCCCCTGCGTAACGTGCTGCGGCGCCTGGCGGCGGGGGCCGCGCTCGCCGGCGCCGCGCTGCTCGTGCTGCTCGCGCTGCCCGGTACGGCCGGGGCGCACGCCGACCTCGTACGGTCCTCGCCCGCCGACGGGGCGGTGCTCTCCGCCGAGCCGCGGCAGGTGACGCTGGTCTTCTCGGAGGAGATCGCGCTCCGGCTCAGCTCCGTACGCGTCGTCGGTCCCGGCGGGCGCCGCGTCGACGAGGGCGCGCCGACCGCCGCCGGGCCGGGCGGCGACCGGATGAGCGTCCGGCTCGCGCCCGAGACGCGGCCCGGCACGTACGTGCTGAGCTGGCGCACCACCGCGACCGACGACGGCCACACCACCACCGGCGCCCTCACCTTCTCCGTCGGCGCCCCCTCGGCGCACTCCGCGGCCGCCCCGGCGGGCACGAACCGCCTCACCGACGCCGCCCTCGACACCGCGGTCTGGCTCGGCTTCGCGGGCCTCGCCGCGATGGTCGGCTTCACGGCGGTCCGCGCGTGCTGCCTGCCGCAGGCGTACGAGGACGCGCCGGCCGGCGCGGGCGCGGGCGGCGCCGCGCCGCCCGCGGCCGACGCCCCGCAAGTCCCCGGCAGGGCGCGGAAAACCGCGGCGGCCGTCGCCGAGGACCCCGGGCGAGCAGCACGGACCGGCGCGGACGGCACGGACGACCCGGTCGGCGCTGCCGCCGCAGGCAGCGCCGCCGGGGCCCGGGTGCCGCCCGGCCCGGACGGCCCCGGCGGCGCGGAGCCGCGTACGGGTACGGGGGCTGTCGCGGAAGACCCCGGCGCGGGCCGCGTCAGCACCGCCACCGCGCGCCATGTCGGGGTCGACGTCGTGCACGCCGCGCCCGGCGGTCCTGCGCCGGGGAACTCCTGGGCGGGGGTGCGGTGGCCGGCGGCCGTGGGGTGGGCCGCGGTGCTGGTCGGCGCCGTCGCGCAGCTCCTCGTCTACGGGCCGGCCACGCAGGGCGGGTCCCTCGCCCGCGTCGGGGACCGCTCGCTGCTGTCGGCGACGCTGAGCACCCATGTGGGGCACACGCTCGTCGCCCGGGTGATGCTGCTCGCGCTGACCGCGGTGGTCGGCGAGCAGATCCTGCGGCACCGGCGGGCGGGCGCGGCCGGTGCGGTGCCGCTGGCGCTGCTGCTCGCGCTGACGTGGAGCGAGATCAGCCACGCCCCGACCGAGCCGCTCGCGCCGCTCGCCGTGCTCGTCACCACGCTGCACGTCACGGCGATGGCTGTGTGGGCGGGCGGTGTGGCGACCCTGGCCGTGCTGCTGGTCCGCCACCGCGAACCCGAACTGGCCCGCGCCGCGCGGCGTTTCACCCGCCTCGCGCTCGCCGCGGTGGGCGCGCTGGTCGCGACCGGCACGTACCAGGCCTGGCGTCTGCTCGGCAGCTTCGGCGCCCTCACCGGCACGCACTACGGCCGCCTGCTGCTGCTGAAGACCGCCCTCGTCCTCGCCGTCCTCGCGGCGGCGGCCCTGCGCCACACCCGCGGCTCTGCGGCCGCAGCCGCCGCTGCCCACGCCGCCTCCGCCGCGAGCGACGGCACCCGCTCCGCGGTGAACAGGCCCTCCACCGCCCGCTCGCCCGCCGCACCCGGCGGGCCCACCGGCCCGGCCACGCCCGCCGTGTCCGGCGACTCCGCCGTGTCCGCCGTGTCCGCCCCCGCCCGTACCGTCCTGACCGAACTGGCGGGCCTCACCGCCGTCCTGGTCGTCACCGTCCTGCTGACCTCCACCGCCCCGGCCGCGCACACCGGCTCGCCCGGTGCCGTGGTCGCCCCGGCGGCCCGCGCGGCGCCCTGATACGAGGCCCGTCCGGCATACTGGTGACCGTGCGTGTGGTCATCATGACGGCGGGTTCGCGGGGGGACGTCGCCCCGTACACGGGGCTGGGGCACGGGCTCGCCGCGGCCGGGCACGAGGTGACGGTCGTGACGCACGAGCGGTTCGCGGGGCTCGTGGCGGACGCCGGGGTGGGCTTCCACGGGCTGCCGGTGGATCCGCGGGCCGAACTGGCGTCGCAGGCGGGGCAGGGGCTGCACGCCGCGCGGAATTCCGCGGCGAAGCTGCGGCGGGTGTTCGCGATGGCGCGCGAGCTGGTCGGGGAGATGGCCGGGGCGCTGCTCGCGGCGGCCGAGGGCGCGCACGTGCTGCTGCTGGGCGGGACGGTCGCGCCGCTCGGGCAGGTGATCGGCGAGGGGCTCGGGGTGCCCACCCTCGGGGCGTATCTGCAACCGCTGGCGCCCACCCGGGAGTTCGCACCGCCGGTGATCGGGACGGGCTCGTGGGGCGGGACGGTGAACCGTGCGGCGGCGCGGGCCGTCAACGCGGGGCTCGACACCGTCTTCCGGGACGCCGCACGGGAGTTGCGGCTGCGGCTGGGGCTGGCGCCGCGCGGCGTGGGCGCGGCCCGGCGGGCGCGGGAGCGCGCGGACTGGCCTGTCTTCCACGGCTTCAGCCGCCATGTGCTGCCCCGCCCCGCCGACTGGCGCGCCGGTCTCACCGTCACCGGCTACTGGTGGCCGCGGGGTGCGCCGGACGCCCGACTGCCGCACGAGGTCGAGGACTTCCTCGCGGCCGGGCCGCCCCCCGTCTACGTCGGGCTCGGCAGCGCCACCGTGCCGGACCCGGCGGGGCTGAGCGCGGCGGTGGTACGGGCGCTGCGCGCGGCCGGGGTGCGCGGGGTGATCCAGCGCGGCTGGAGCGGGCTGGACGCGGGGGAGGCGGCGGGCGGCGACATGCTCACCGTCGGGGAGCTCCCGCACGAGCTGCTCTTCCCGCGTACGGCCGCGGTCGTCCACCACGCGGGCGCGGGCACCACGGCGGCGGCCCTGCGCGCGGGGGTGCCCGCGGTGCCGGTGCCGGTGCAGTTCGACGCGGCCTTCTGGTCCCGCCGCCTCACCGCCCTCGGCGTCGCGCCCGTCCCCGTACCGCTGCGTACGCTCACCGCCGACACCCTCGGCTCGGCCGTCCGCCAGGCCGTGACGGACCCCTCGTACGCCGCGCGGGCCGCCGAACTCGCCCGGCGCGTAGGCGCGGAGGACGCCGTGGCCCCGGTCCGCGCGGCCCTGGCCCGGCTGGCGTAGACGCGTCGTGGCGCCCGCCGGGAACGCGGCGTTCCGGGGTCAGGCCCTGGGCGCCGCTTCCCCCGTGCGGACCGGGAAGGTGGCGTGGCCGCGCAGGACGACGCGGTCGCGGCGGGTCGGCGGGGGGTCGGCCGGGGCGAGGTGCGGGAAGCGGGAGAGCAGGAGGGGGAAGGCGACGGCGGCCTCCAGCCGGGCCAGGCCGTTGCCGATGCAGACGTGCGGGCCGGCGCCGAAGCTCAGCGGGCGGCTGACGGCGCGGGTCGGGTCGAAGCGCTCGGGGTCGGGGTAGCGGGCGGGGTCGCGGTTGGCGGCGCCGATCAGCAGCACGAGCCGGGCGCCGCGCGGCAGCGGCACGCCCGCCAGCTCCTGGCCGTCCGCGTGCACGACGCGGCTGGTGACCTGGACGGGCGACTCGTAGCGCAGCACCTCCTCGACGAAGGGCCCGACCTCGACCCGGCCGGAGCGCAGGTCCGCCGCGACGTCGGGGTGGTCGAACAGCAGCCGCAGACCGTTGCCGAGCAGGTCGGTGGTCGTCTCGAAGCCGGCGACGAGCAGCAGGGTGAGGTTGGCGAGCAGCTCGGCCTCGGACAGCCGCCCGTCACCGGCGTCGCGGGCGGCCAGCAGCGCCCCGACCAGATCCTCCGACTCCCGCGGATGCGCCCGGCGTTCGGCGACCAGCTCGCCGAAGTAGCCCGCGAGCCGGACGGCCGCGGCGTCGGCGGGGAGCAGCACCGCGGGGTCGGCGACGAACTCCAGCGCGATCGTGAGGTCGGCGGCGAGGGTACGGAAGAGGTGCCGGTCGGCCGCGGGCACGCCGAGCATCTCGCAGATGACGGTGAGCGGCAGCGGCGAGGCGAAGGCGGTCATGAAGTCGACCGGCGCGCCGTCCGCGCCCGACTCGGCGAAGGCGTCCAGGAGTTCACCGGTGACGGCGGCGACCATCGGCTCGTAGGCGGCGATGCGGCGCGGGGTGAAGACGGAGTTCATGAGCGCGCGCATACGGGTGTGCTCGGGCGGGTCGTTCTCCAGCACCGAGCGGGCCAGCAGGCCGACCGCGTCGTGCGCGTCGTGGTCCTCGTGGTCCTCGGGCGAGGACTGCGCGCCGGTGACGCCGAAGGCGGGGTTGCGCAGGGCCCGGTTGACGGCGTCGTAGCCGGCGACGAGGAAGAGGCCGTCGCCGACGTCGAGGACCGGGCCCGTCTCCAGCGCCCGGGCGTAGAGCGGGTAGGGATCCTCCAGGCCGCCGGGGGCGAGCATCTCCAGGGCGAGGGTCGCCGGGTCGGGGGTCTGCGCCTGCTGCGGGACGGCGGTCATCGGCGGTCGCTCCTCGACATCCGTACGACATACGGGACATGGGACGAAAGAACCTGCGGGGACGAGTATCCCGGGCGAGAGGTGTATCGCACAACCGTGATGGCGGACACCCACGTACGAGACACACTGTCGTCCTCAATACATTCCGACCCTCTCCGCCCCGCGCCTCGCCCGCAACCCGATGCGGGTCAAGTAAGAGTAAATTTACGAAAGTTGGTCTAGTCCTCTGCGACGCGATGACCCGCGCGAAGCCACCACTCGGCGCCGAATTGGTCCAGTCCAATTTTCGTCCAGCGCATTGCCGTACCCGCTGATCTCGGCTGTCCTGAGGGGGCCGCCCTCGCGCCCCCACATCCCGAGGAGAGCCGTGTCCACCGGACTGCGATTCCCCAGACCCCCACGTTCGCTCAGCGCTCCCCCGCCCCGCCGCCCGCTCGCGCGGCTGCGCCGCCGGCTGGCCGCCCTCGTGGCGACCACCGGGCTGGCCGTCGCCGGGCTCGCCGGCATCTCCGCGCCCGCCGCGCACGCCGCGGGCGCGGTCACCGCGGAGTTCAGCAGCACCGGCAGCGGCTCGTCCTGGACGGGCACGTACACCGTCAAGAACGGCACCTCCGCCGCGATCAGCACCTGGTCGCTGGAGTTCGACCTGCCGGCCGGCGTGAAGATCACCAGTGAGAGCTACGGCACCTCCACCGTCACCGGCCAGCACGTCGTGGCCTCCCCCGCGTACTACAACGCGAAGGTCCCGGCGGGCGGTTCGACGTACCCGTACAGCTACACCTTCACCGCCTCGGGCCCGATGTCGGCGCCGACCGGCTGCCTGATCAACGGCGACAAGTGCGACGGCAGCCCCGCCACGCCGCCGCACGCGCCCACCGGCGTGACCGTCTCCGACGCCACCGCCCACACGGTGACGCTCGGCTGGACCGCGGCCGCGACCGGCGACTTCCCCATCGCCTCCTACGACGTGCTCCAGGGCAGCGCGGTGGTGGCCTCCAGCGGCACCACCAGCGCGACCGTGCAGGGTCTGTCGCCCGCCACGTCGTACCAGTTCACGGTGCGCGCCAAGGACAGCCGCGGCAACGTGGGCGCGGTCAGCGCCCCGGTCACGGCGGCCACCTTCGACCCGTCGACCGACACCGTCCCGCCGACCGCGCCGGGCGGCCTGACGGCGGGCACGGTCACCGACAGCACCGTGGCGCTGTCGTGGGGCGCCGCGACCGACAACAACCGGGTCGCCGCGTACGACGTCTACCGGGACGGCACGCTGGTGGTGTCCACCCCGGCCGCCACCCGCACCGCGACCCTGACCGGCCTCGCGCCCTCCACCGCCTACACCTTCACCGTCCGGGCCCGCGACCTGGCCGACAACGCCTCGCCCGCGAGCAACGCGGTCGCCGTCACCACCAAGGAGGCGGTCGGCAACGGCGGCTACGCCAAGGTCGGTTACTTCGTGCAGTGGGGCATCTACGGGCGCCAGTACTTCGTCAAGAACCTCGACACCTCGGGCGCCGCGGCCAAGCTGGACGTCATCAACTACGCCTTCGGCAACGTCGATCCGACCAACCTGACGTGCCTTCAGGGCGTCACCAAGGGCACCACCGCCGACCCGGAGGACCCGAGCCAGGGCGACGGCGCCGGTGACGCGGAGGCCGACTACGGGCGGGCCTTCCCGGCCTCCCAGTCCGTCAACGGCCAGGCGGACGACGGCTGGGGCGCGCTGCGCGGCAACTTCAACCAGCTCAAGGAGCTCAAGGCGAAGTACCCGCACCTGAAGGTCGTGATGTCGCTCGGCGGCTGGACGTACTCCAAGTACTTCTCGGACGTGGCCGCGACCGACGCCTCCCGCAAGAAGTTCGTGAAGTCCTGCATCGACACCTACATCAAGGGCAATCTGCCGTCGTACGAGGGCGCGGGCGGCGCCGGTGTCGCGGCCGGCATCTTCGACGGCTTCGACATCGACTGGGAGTGGCCCGGCTCGCCCGACGGCCACCCGGGCAACCACTACTCGGCGAACGACAAGGCCAACCTGACCGCGCTGCTCGCCGAATTCCGCACCGAGCTCGACGCGCTCGGCGGCAACCACCTGCTGCTGACCGCCTTCACCCCGGCCGACCCCAACAAGATCGCGCAGGGCTGGGACCTGCCGCAGGTGTCGAAGTCGCTGGACATCGAGAACGTCCAGGGCTACGACTTCCACGGCTCGGGCAGCGACAACTCCTGGGAGCCCAACCGCACCGGCCACCAGGCCAACCTGTACGCCGACCCGACCTCGCCCGTCCCTGACGACTTCAGCGCCGACAAGGCCATCCAGACCTACCTCGACGCCGGGGTCAGCCCGCGCAAGCTCACCCTGGGCCTGCCCTTCTACGGGCGCGGCTGGCAGCAGGTGACCGACGGCGGGGTGCACGGCGTGTGGCAGGCCGCGAACGGCGCGGCGCCGGGGCAGTTCGCGGAGGAGGCCGGCACCCGCGGCTACAGCAACCTCGTCGCGGGAGTGCCGGGGCTGACCGTCTACCACGACGAGCAGGCGGTCGCCACGTACGGCTACACCGGCAGCGGCGGCCAGTGGTGGTCCTTCGACGACGCCTGGTCGATCGGCAAGAAGGCGCAGTACATCACCTCGCACCATCTGCTGGGCGCGATGATCTGGGAGATGTCGGGCGACACGTCCAACGGCTCCCTCCTCGGCGCCCTCACGACCGGCCTGGGCGGCTGACGCCCCGGCCCCGCGGGCCCGGGCGGTCGGCGCCCGGACCCGCAGCGGCCCGTCCGGCGTGATCCGCCGCCGGGCCGCACGGCCGGACGCCTCACCACTGTCCGGCCGCCGGGCGGTACGGCTCTGTGCCGTCCGGCCCGCCGCGCCGCCTTCCCGCGCGCGGCGGAACCGCGAGGCCGGCCGCCGCCGGCCCGCGACGCCCCCTCCCGGACTGTCCCCCGGGAGGGGGCGGCCCCCACACCCCTTCCGGAGGTCCTTGGCATGTCCGTATCCCCCCACGAGGCGAGACCCGCTCCCTCCCCCGCCGCGGCGCGCGCCCGGCGGGCCCGGCGCGGGGCCGCGGCCACCACGGCCGCCGCGCTCGTCGCCGCCGGGCTCGCGCTGGTCACCGTGCCCGGGCACGCCGCGGCCGCCGACCAGCAGCTGCTGGCCAACCCGGGCTTCGAGACCGGCACCCTGAACGGCTGGACGTGCAGCGGCAGTTCGGTCTCCGGCTCACCCGTGCACTCCGGCACGTCCGCGCTGACCGGCGCGGCGAGCGCGTCCGACACCGCGGAGTGCCGGCAGACGGTGGCGGTCCAGCCGGGCACCGCGTACGACCTGAGCGGCTGGGTCCAGGGCTCCTACGTCTACCTCGGCGCGACCGGCACGGGCGTCAACGCCAGCGTGTGGGCGCCGAACGCGACGAGCTGGCAGCAGCTCACGACGCACTTCACCACCGGCGCGAGCACCACCTCGGTGACCGTCTTCACGCACGGCTGGTACGGCCAGGGCTCCTACCACGCCGACGACCTGAGCCTGACGGGCCCCGGCGGCGGCCAGACGACCCCGCCGACCACCTCGCCGACGACGCCGCCGACCACGCCTCCCACCACACCCCCGACGACGCCGCCCACCACTCCCCCGACCTCCCCGGGCGGCCCCACCGGCGACGGGAAGATCACCGTCCCGACGGGCCTGGCGGCGGGCACGGTCACCGGCAACGCGGCGGTGCTGCGCTGGAACGCCTCGACCGACAGCTCGCAGAACGGCGACGTCGCGGCGTACAAGGTCTACGCGAACGGCCAGGTCGTGGCCACCTCGATGGGCACCACGGTGGCCGTCAGCTCGCTGCTGCCCAAGACCACCTACACCTTCGCGGTGCAGGCCTACGACGCCTCCGGGCACGCCTCGGCGACCCTGTCGCAGCCGGTCACGGTGACGACGGGCGCGGCCCCGGCCGCGCACGCGTTCAGCTCGGCGTACTTCGACCAGTGGGGCATCTACGAGAACGCGTACTACCCCAAGCAGATCGGCACGAGCGGCGCGGCGGCCAAACTCGACGTCGTCACCTACGCGTTCGAGAACGTCAACCCGAGCAGCCACACGTGCTTCGAGGCGATCAAGGCGTCCGACGCGGGCAACGAGGACGACCCCAACGCCGGTGACGGCGCGGGCGACGCGTACGCCGACTACCAGGCGGACGTGGCCGCGGGCGACAGCGTCGACGGCGCCGCGGACGTCTACGAGCAGCCGCTCAAGGGCAACTTCAACCAGCTGCGCGCCCTCAAGGCGAAATACCCGAACCTGCGCTTCACCGTGTCGCTCGGCGGCTGGACGTACTCCAAGTATTTCTCGGACGCGGCCGCGACCGACGCCTCCCGCAAGGCGTTCGTGTCCTCCTGCATCGACATGTTCATGAAGGGCAACCTGCCGAAGAACGTGCAGGGCGACCCGTCCGGCGGCCCGGCCTCCGGCGCGGGCATCTTCGACGGCATCGACATCGACTGGGAATACCCGGGCTCGCCCGGCGGCCACACCGGCAACCACTACTCGGCCGCCGACAAGGCCAACTTCACCTTGCTGCTCCAGGAGTTCCGCAACCAGCTGGACACCTACGGCGCGAGCGTCGGCAAGCACTTCCTGCTCACCGCGGCGCTGCCGAGCGGCCAGGACAAGATCCAGTACCTGGAGACGGACAAGATCGGCACCTACCTGGACTACGCCGACGTGATGACCTACGACATGCACGGCTCGTGGGACGCGACCGGCCCGACCAACCACCAGGACCCGCTGCACGACAGCCCCGCCGACCCGACGGCCCCGATCGCCCCGGGCAGTGCGAAGTACAACGTCGACACGGCCCTGACCGCCTACACCGCCGGCCTGCCCGCGTACGGCATCCCCGGCGGCTTCCCGGCCTCGAAGATCGTCCTCGGCATCCCCTTCTACTGGCGCGGCTGGACGGGCGTGCCCGCGGGGAGCGACTACGGCCTCTACCAGAGCGCGACCGGCCCCACCGCGGCCAAGGCGCTCAGCCAGGAGGCGGGCCTGGCCGCCTGGAAGGAGCTCAACCCGGCCGCCTCCCAGCTCCATTGGGATCCGGTGACGGAGAGCGCCTGGATCTACGACGGCACCAACTTCTGGACCGGTGACACCCCGCAGGCGATCCAGGCCCGCGCCGCGTACGCGAAATCCAAGGGCCTCGCGGGCATGTTCGCCTTCTCGCTGGAGAACGACGACCCCTCCGGCACCCTGGTCAACACGATGGCCGACAGCCTGAAGTAGGTTCTCGGCAGCGCCCCTTCGTACGGCCGTCCCCCCGCATTGGCCGCGGGGGGACGGCCTTTCCGTCCGCGGGGACGGGTCAGGGCGCCCAGGGGGAGGCCACGGCCCAGCTCACGTCGTCGGCGAAGGACGTGCTGGAATCCCACGCGTTGGAGCCGCCGTTGGCGGCGACGTAGACGGTGTAGTCGTAGTGGCGGATGTAGTGGTCGGGGTAGTTGACGGACGGGAAGGACAGGCCCTGCCCGTTCATGCCGCTCTGGGCGCAGAAGGTGGCGTCCTGCTTGAACAGGTCGCTGCCGTCGCTCGTGGCCAGTTGCAGCTTGAAGTTCTGGTGCCGCAGGTACTGGCCGGACTTGTTGGCGGACTCGAAGGACACACACGCACTGTTGGCCAGGCCCGCCCGGACGATCCAGGTCGCGTCGCCCTTGTCGGTCGCCGAACTCGACGACGTGACTCCCGCGATGACGACGTTCGCGTCGCTGTCGTCGTGCTTGAGGTAGTCGCCGGTGCAGCACGAGGTGGTGGCGCGCAGCGAGGTCCTGGCGCCGACCGTCAGGCCGCCGGTGCCGCCGGTCGAGCCCGCGGTGTAGCCGACCGAGGTGATGTTGGACTGGACGGCGTTCTCGGTGGCGTCCGAGGGGTAGCCGGACGTCATCACGCCCTCGTAGAAGGTGCCCTGGGCGCCGACGCTGTTGTCACCGCCGATGCCGAGGATGATCGCGCCCTGCTTCTTCATCGGGTTGTAGCCCGACACGTTGGGGCGCACCCCGCTGTAGAAGGTCGACAGGCTGCCGGACTGCGCGTTGCCGCCGCGGATCGCCCACTGGTTGGCGCCGCCCTTGATCAGGGCGGTGGTGAAGCGGTAGTTGACGGTCGGGTCGCCGGAGTTGAGGTGCTGGTTCACGCCGGAGAACAGGCCGTTCTCCAGGTCGGCCATGATCCAGGGGCCGTTGCCGGAGCCGTAGCCCCACACCTTGATGTTGCCGAAGTAGATGGCCTCCATGGTGCCGTTGCCGTCGTCGTGGCTGTCGGTCTCGGCGTTGCCGTAGTCGAAGCAGCAGCCGCCGTTGTAGTGGGTGCCGTCGAGGACCGCGTACATGCCCTCGGGGTTGTCGCCGGTCGCGACGCCGCTGGTGTGGTTGTCGCGGTAGCCGGTGCCGGGGGCGACGAAGACGCCGTACGCCTTGTGGCCGCCGACCGTGACAGGGGCGGCGGTGGCGCTCGCGAGGTTGTCGTAGCCGCCGGAGGCCGGGCCGTTGAAGCCGCCGGGCGGCGCCTGGGTGAGGTTGTTGCCGCGGCCGGACTGGTCGTAGATGACGGTGATCACGCAGGTGGTGCCGGAGCAGAAGGAATCCTGCGCGGCGGCGTTGGCGTAGCCGCCCGCGCTCAGCACGCCGATGTTCTGCGTGGCGTTGTCCGACGCGCGCCGGACCTGGTAGAGCGAGCCGTTGTACGAGCCGTACAGGGCCCGGGTGGTGCTGTGCGCCGCGACGCACGGGGTGCCGCCGGACTGGTAGATGTCGCAGGGCAGCGAGCCCGCCGCCTGCGAGGCCGGCGAGGTGCCGGCCAGCACGCCGGCGACCAGTGCGGCGGTCGCGCCGAAGGCGAGCGCGAGGCTGCGCAGCCGCCGGCGGACCCGGATCTTCGCGAGTACGGACACGAGGTCCTCCTCTGTGTGGGGGGTGGTGGGTGGTGCACGCCGGATGGCCACCGTCCGGCGCGGTCCTCCGGGTGCGTGCGGGCAGCCCGGAGGGCGGTCCGGCGCCGGTGGGCCCGGCGCCGGACCGGCTCTCCGCCGCGGCATGGGGGTCCGCGGCGACGCTCAGCCGCGGCGCGCCACGCTTCTGGCGCGCAGCCGGTCGGCGGTGATCGCCAGACCGAGGACGCAACCGAGCACGATGTTGGTGTAGTTGGAGTTGATCTGAAGCGTCGTCAGCCCGTTGTTGATGAGTTCGAGCAGCACCGTGCCCGCGACGATGCCGACGATCCGGCCCTGCCCGCCGACCAGGCTCACCCCGCCGATCACGGCCGCGGCGATCGCCGACAGCTCCCAGCCGACGCCCACCCCGCTCGCCGACCCGACGCCCATCCGGCCGAGCACCAGGATCCCGGCGAAGGCCGACAGCAGCGAACTGGTCACGTACATCGAGATGATCCGCCGGTCGCCGCGGATACCGGCGAGCCGCGCGGCCTCCGGGTTGCCGCCGACCGCGTAGACCTGCCGCCCGGCGTAGGTGCGTTCCAGGAAGAACCAGGCCACCAGCGCGACGACCACGAAGAGGACGAGCGGCAGCGGCACCTGGGCCACGTACGTCTGCCCGAGGTCGGAGAACAGCCCGCCGATGCCGGTGATGGAGGTGCCCGAGGTGATCGCGAGCGTGACGCCCTGCGCGACGGTGTACGTCACCAGGGTCACCACGAAGGGCGCCATCTTCAGCCGGGTCACGGCCAGGCCGTGGACGAGGCCGACCGCGCCGCAGATCAGCAGTGTCACCAGGATCGCCAGGACCGGCGGCAGGCCCGCCCGCACGTTGAACCAGGACATCAGGATCACGCTGGTGCCCAGCAGCGCGCCCACCGACAGGTCGATCCCGCCGGTGAGGATGACGAGCGACTCGCCGATCGCGATGAGCCCGTACTGCGCCAGGTCGAAGCCCATGCCCTGGAGGTTGACCGCGCCCGCGAAGGTCGACTTGTCCAGCGCCAGGGACACGAAGACCACCACGCAGGCCGCGACCACACCGACCTCGGGCGTCTCCAGCAGGCGGCGGGCGGGCGAGGGGCGTGTTCCCTCGTCCGCCTCGCCCGGGGCCTTGACCGGTACGGAGCTGGTGGTCATGCGCGTGCCTTCCCCTCGGGGACCGGGGCGGGCCGGGTCCCGGCCGCCGCGGTCATGATCACTTCCTTGCCGAACCGGTCGCGGGGCAGGTCGGCGACGATCCGGCCGTGCGCCATCACCACGATGCGGTGGCAGATCCACAGCAGCTCCTCCAGCTCGGAGGAGGCCACGAGCACCGCGAGGCCGTCCTGCGCGGCGGTGTCGATGAGGCTGTAGATCTCCGCCTTGGCGCCGACGTCCACCCCGCGCGTCGGCTCGTCGAGCAGCAGCAGCCGCGGGCCGGCCGCGAGCCAGCGGCCGAACACCGCCTTCTGCTGGTTGCCCCCCGACAGCGAGCCGACGGTCTGCTCCTGGGTGCGCAGCCGCACCCCGAGATCCCGGACGATCCCCGCCGCGTGCTGCTTGTCGGCCCTGGGGCGCAGCACCCCGCGGCGGCTGATCCGGCGCAGCGTCGCAAGCGTGACGTTCCAGCGCACGGAGTGCGCGGGCAGCAGCGCCTGCACCTTGCGGTCCTCCGGCACCAGCCCGATACCCGCCTCGACGGCGTCGGCCGGGTGCCGGGGCCGGAAGTCGGCACCCTCGAAGGCGACCGTGCCTCCGGTACGCGGCTGCGCGCCCATCACCGTGTGCAGCAGCCGGCTGCGGCCCGAGCCCATGAGCCCCGCGACACCGACGATCTCGCCCGCGTGCACGTCGAGATCGACCGGGCCGAGGCCGTCCGCGGTCAGGCCGCGCACGGCGAGCGTCGCCGCGCGCTCCACCGACGGCGGCGGGGCGAGGTCGGCGCGGGCCAGTTCGGTGCCGACCATCTCGCGGATCATCCGCTCCTCGGTGGCCTCCGCCGGGGTCAGGTCCGCGACCAGCTTTCCGCTGCGCAGCACCACGACCCGGTCGGCGACCGCGCGCACCTCGTCGAGGCGGTGCCCGATGAAGAGCACCGCTCCCCCGGCCGCCGCGTGCTGCCGGGCCAGCGCGAGCACGCGCTCGGCCTCGACCGGGCCGAGCGAGGACGTCGGCTCGTCCAGGATCAGCACGACGGGGCGGTGCCCCCACGCCTTGGCGATCTCGATCATCTGCCGCACCGGCACCGGGTAGCGGCCCACCGGCCGGTCGACGTCCACCCCGCCGACCCCGACCTCCGCGAGCAGCGCCCGCGCCTCCGCGCGGATGCCCGCGCGGTCGACGACGAGCGCGCCGAGCGGGCGGGCGGCCGCGCGCTGCGGGCGGCGGCCCAGCAGCAGATTCTCCGCCACGCTCAACTGGCCCACGAGCGGGAACTCCTGGGCGACCATGGCCACGCCCATGTCCCGCGCGTGGTCGGGGCGGCCGGGCTGGAGCGGCCGCCCCGCGATCTCGATCGCGCCGGTCGTCGGGGTGACCGTGCCGGACAGCACGCCCATCAGCGTCGACTTGCCCGCGCCGTTCTCGCCGACGACGGCGACGATCTGGCCGCGCGCGAGGTCGAGCCGCGGGATGTCCAGGACCTTCACCGGGCCGTACGTCTTGCTGACGTCCCGCAGCGAGACGGCGGCGCCGGTCCCGGTGGCGGCCGCGCCGGTCTCCGAGGGGGCCGCCGCCATCAGCCGATGCCGAGTTCGGCGAGCTTGGCCTGGTAGTCGCCGAGGTTGGCCTGCGTGACCAGGCCGACGCCGGAGCTGAGCGTCGTAGCGTCCGACTCCAGGTAGGGCTTGACGAGGGCCAGCGTCGCGTCGACGCCCAGCACCTTGAAGGCCGCGAGCAGGTACGCGCCGGTGTAGCCCTGCTGGTAGGGCTGCTGGAGGACGGTCGCCTGGATGACGCCGGACTTGATGAAATTCAGCGTCTGCGGGTCGCTGTCGTCCGAGATGACCTTGACCTTGCCGGTCTTGCCCGCGGCCTGGACGGCCTGCCCGGCGGACGGGCCGTCGTAGGAGTAGACGCCGTACAGGCCGTTGACGTTCGGGTTGGTCTGGATCGCGGTCTGCGCGTTGGTCAGGGCCTTGGCGGCGTCCATGCTGTCGCTGAGCTTCTGCACGACCTTGATGTCCGTGCCCTTGAGGGCGTCCTCGAAGCCCTGGATGCGCTCGACCGCGTTGGACGCGGTCAGCGAGCCGACCAGGACGACGACCTGGCCCTTCCCGCCGAGCGCCTGCTTCATCGCCTCGCCCGCCTTCTGGCCCGCCGTGTAGTTGGGGGTGCCGAGGTAGAGCGCGGCGCCGTCCTCCTTCGGCAGCGGCGAGTCGATGGCCAGGACCGGGATGCCGGCCTTGTTCGCCGAGCTGATCGGGGCCTTGATCGCGGTGGGGTCGATCGCGGACACGCTCAGGCCGGTGATGCCCTGGCCGCGCAGCGTCTGGATGATGCTGAGCTGCTGGTCCAGCCGGCCGTTCGCGGGAGCCTGGTAGACGCCCTTGACGCCGAGGTCCTTGACGCCCTTGTTGAAGCCGACCTTGCCGGCGTTCCAGTAGTCGACGGCGACGTTCACGACCATCGCCTCGTTCACCTTCGACAGGTCCTTGCCCGCGAGGGCCTGCTTCAGGGCGGCGTCCAGCTTGGCGAGGTTCGCGTCGTTGAAGGTGATGTCGCCCTGGATCGTCACGGCGGGCGCGTCCTTGCCCGTCCCGCCCGCCGCACCGCCGCTGCCGCCCGAGCCCGAGCCGGACGCGGCCGCGCCGCTCTTGCTGCACGCGGCCGCGCCGGCCAGCACCGCCAGCACGACGGCGGCGGCCCCGCAGCGCCGTACGACCGCGCGCCGCCGCCCGCTGCCGCCGCCTGCCGTGTGCGCCGCGCGCGCTGTGTCCGCCGTGTCCGCTGCGCTCGCCGCGCTCGCCGCGTCCGCCCCGTATGCCGTCCGACCTGCCCGACCACACCGCACTGCACCCATGACAACATCCCGTCCGGAAAGGCCTCGCAGCCCGTTTGCTGTTTGTTAGCGCTCACATCTTGATCGTGTCGTACGTGTCGTGCACCGGCCCGACCCGCCCCGTCCCAGGGGTGAGCGCGCCGCGTACTCCCACCGGCGAACCCGGTGTCGCACCGATGGAGGGGCGGTACGCCATGCCCCTCGCATCCCACGGGCACGAAAGCGCCCCACGGGACCCGTCCGCCTCCGCACCTGACGCTGCGTCCGGTGCGCGGGGGGCCCGCCACCCCTCGAATGTTAGCGTTCACTGATTTGGCGTCAAGAGAGCGTGCAGAAAGTTTTCGGGGCTGCATCTGGCGCCGCACCGGGTGCGTGCGGCGGGGCGGCAGGGGTGGTGGTGGACCCCTCCCGCCCCGCTCCGGCGTCCGGACCGCCTCACGCCGCGGCGGACTTGGCGGTACGGCGCACTCCCGCCGCCGCGACCAGTGCACCGGCTGCGGCGACGGCCGCCGCGCCGTTGAAGGCGGCGGAGTAGCCGCCGGTCAGCGCGCCCGCGTCGCCCAGGGACCGGGAGCCGTGCGCCGCCGCGAGCGCTGTCATCGCGGCGAGCCCGACGGCCGAGCCGATCTGGTAGCTGGTGTTGACGATCCCGGCCGCGAGGCCGCCCTCCTCCGGGCGGACCCCCGCCAGCGCGGTGCCCAGCGACGGGATGAAGGCGAGCGCCATGCCGAGCGCGGCCAGCAGCGAGGCGGGCAGCACGTCCACCCGGTAGGTGCCGTCCGCGCGGACGAAGGACAGCCACAGCATGCCCGCGGCGAGGGCGGCCAGCCCGGTGGCGACGAGCGGGCCCGGACCGAAGCGGGCGACCAGGCGCGGCGCGAGCACGATCATCATCACCATGACGGCTCCGGTCATCGGCAGCAGCGCCGCTCCCGAGGCGAACGCGCCCAGCCCCAGGACCTGTTGCAGGTAGAGGTTGAGGAAGAACCACATCGGGATCCAGGCCGCCGCCATGAGCAGCTGGGCGATGTTCGCCCCGGCGAGGCCGGGGCTGCGCCAGACGCCCAGCCGCATCAGCGGCTCGCGGCGCCGCGCCTGGAGGGCGACGAAGCCGCCCACGAGCAGCAGTCCCGCGGCGAGCACCAGCCAGGTGCGGGCGGCGCCCCAGCCGGTCTCGGGCGCACGGACCACCGCGTAGACCGTGGTGGCCAGCCCCGCGGTGACGGTGAGGGCGCCGGCCCAGTCCACCGATCCGCGGCGCAGGGCCGCGGCGGGCATGACGGCGGGGGTGAGGGCGAGGACGAGCGCGGCTATCGGGAGGTTGACGAGGAAGACCCAACTCCAGTCCGCGTACTGGGTGATGACGCCGCCGAGGAAGACGCCCGCGGTGCCGCCGGCCGGCGCCGCCGCGCCGTACAGCGCGAAGGCCTTGCCCAACTCGCCGGGCCGGGAGCCGAAGAGCGTCATGAGCAGCGTCAGCGCGGCGGGCGCGATCAGCGCGGCGCCGGCTCCTTGCAGGGCCCGCCCGCCGAGTTCGGTCCCGGGCTGCCCGGCGAGCCCGGCGACCAGCGAGCCCGCGGCCAGTACGCCCCATCCGGCGGCGAAGACCCTTTTGGCGCCCAGCAGGTCGGCGAGCCGCCCACCGAGCAGCAGCAGGCCGCCGAAGGCGACGACGTAGGCGTTGAAGACCCAACTCAGGTTCTCCGCTGAGAACTTCAGGTCGTCCTGCATCTTCGGCAGCGCAACGCCGATGATCGAGGTGTCCATGATCACCATGAACTGCGCCAGCGCGATGAGCGCGAGCGCCGTCCAGCGCCGCGGGTGGGGCTCCCCCGGCGGGGTCTCGTACGGGGCCTTGCGCGGGGTGCTCTGCCGGGTGTCCATCGCGTACTCCTATACCGGAGGGGGGTATCTTGGAGTCAGCAATATACCCCCCTGGGGTATTGAAAAGGCAAGCGGGTACGCGGGATCGGCGCGTCGCGCGGCACGCGGAGCCCCCGAAGGGGCGCGGGGGGACAGCAGGCGCCTGCCGCCCCGCGCCCCGGAGAGGGCAGGTGTCCGCGGGCGCCGCTACAGGCCCCGCGGGCACACGGGCTCTCCGGGGCGCGGGCGTCCCGCGGGCGCCGCTACAGGCCCCGCGCCAGCCGGAAGTACGCCTGGTTCCAGCGGATTTCCTGGGTGAAGCGGCGCAGCGAGGTGTCGGCGTCGATGAGGAGGAGTTCGGTCGCGAGGATGTCCGCGAGGTCGGCGAGCTCCTCCGGGCCGACCGCGGTGGACAGCACGGTGTGGTGCGGGCCGCCCGCGGTGAGCCAGGCCTCGGTGGAGGTGCGCAGGTCGGGTTCGGGGCGCCAGACGGCGCGGGCGACGGGGAGCGCGGGCAGCGGCTCGACGGGCGGCACGATCTCGATCGCGTTGGCGACCAGCCGGAAGCGGTCGCCCATGTCGGCCAGGCCCACGACGACCGCGGGCCCGGGGGCTGCGTCGAAGACGAGCCGTACGGGGTCCTCGCGGCCGCCGATCCCCAGCGGGTGGATCTCGCAACTCGGCTGCCGCGCCGCGATGCTGGGGCACACCTCCAGCATGTGCGCGCCGAGGATGAGCTGCTGCCCGGGCGCGAGGTGGTAGGTGTAGTCCTCCATGAAGCTCGTGCCGCCGGGGAGGCCCGCGCCCATCGCCTTGACGGTGGCCAGCAGCGTCGCCGTCTTCCAGTCGCCCTCGCCGCCGAAGCCGTAGCCGTCGGCCATGAGCCGCTGCACGGCGAGTCCCGGGAGCTGCCGCAGACCGCCCAGATCCTCGAAGTTGGTGGTGAAGGCGCCGAAGCCGCCGTCGTCGAGGAAGGCGCGCAGGCCGAGTTCGATCCGGGCGGCGTAGCGCAGCGAGGCGTGCCGGCCGCCGCCCGGGGCGAGTTCGGGGGCGAGCCGGTAGCTGTCGGCGTATTCCGCGACCAGCGCGGAGACCGCCGCGTCGCTCGCCGAATCCACCGCTGCGACAAGGTCGTTGACGCCGTAGGTGTTGACCGACACCCCGAAGCGCAGCTGCGCCTCGACCTTGTCGCCCTCGGTGACGGCGACGTCCCGCATGTTGTCGCCGAAGCGCGCGAGCCGCAGGGTGCGCAGGGTCGCGGCGCCGATCGCGGCGCGCATCCACGCGTGGACGCGCGCCCCCACCGCCGGGTCGGTGACGTGTCCCGCGACGGTCTTGCGCGCCACCCCCAGCCGGGCCTGCACATAACCGAACTCGCGGTCGCCGTGGGCGGCCTGGTTGAGGTTCATGAAGTCCATGTCGATGCTGGACCAGGGCAGTTCGACGTTGGCCTGGGTGTGCAGGTGCAGCAGCGGCCTGCGCAGCAGGTCGAGCCCGGCGATCCACATCTTCGCGGGCGAGAAGGTGTGCATCCACGCGATCAGGCCGACGCAGGCGTCGTCGGCGTTGGCCGCGCGGACCGTGCTGACGATGGCCGCGGCGTCGGTGAGGACGGGCTTCCAGACGACGCGGGCGGGCGAGCCCGGGATGGCGGCGAGCTGCGCGGCGATGGCCCGGGACTGCTCGGCGACCTGCGCGAGCGTGCCCGGCCCGTAGAGGCCCTGGCTGCCGGTGAGGAACCAGACCTCACGCGCGGCGGCGGGCGGCGGCGTGGACGGGGCGGTCATGCGGTGACTCCTCGGTCGGCGGGGCGGGTGCCCTCGGGGGCGGGTGCAGGGGTGGCGGGCTGCTGGCCGTAGACGTTCTGGTAGCGGTCGTACAGGCGGTCGACGTCGGCGGCCGGAATGGGCAGCGGGGCGCCGAGCTGGCGCGAGATGTGGACGGTGCGCGCGACGTCCTCGCACATCACGGCCGCCTTGACCGCCGCGCGGGCGTCCTTGCCGACGGTGAAGACGCCGTGGTTCTGCATCAGCACCGCGGGCGAGCGGTGCCCGCGCAGGGTCTCGACGATGCCGCGGCCGATCGAGTCGTCACCGATGAGCGCGAAGGGCCCGACGGGTATCTCGGCGCCGAACTCGTCGGCCATCGCGGTCAGGACGCACGGCACGGGCTCGCCGCGCACCGCCCACGCGCACGCGTACGTGGAGTGGGTGTGGACGACGCCGCCGACCTCCGGCATGTGCCGGTAGACGTACGCGTGCGCCGCGGTGTCCGATGACGGCGCCAACTCGCCCTCGACGACCCGCCCCTGGAGGTCGCACACGACCATGTCGTGCTCGGTGAGCGCGTCGTAGCCGACGCCGCTGGGCTTGATCACGAAGTGGTCGGAGCCGGGGACGCGCGCGGAGACGTTTCCGGCGGTCCAGACGACGAGCTGGTAGCGCACCAGCTCCTGGTGCAGTTCGCTGACCTGGCGGCGCAGCCGGGCGAGCGGCTCGCCGGAGGGGGGCGGAGGGGGGCTGCTGCTCATGGCGGAGTACCTCGTCTCTGAAGTCTCTGGTGTCTGGGCCCTGAAAGTGAGCGCTAACAACAAATAGTGATCGCTAACAATGCGCGGTGCCCGATCGCCGCCCAAGGCGTACGGCGGCGACCCGGACCGCCTCCGTACGCGGCTACGGGCCGGGGTCCGCGCCGCCTCACCGGGCGGTCCGCAGCGCGCGCAGCCGGTGCATGACCGCGCTGCCGCCGCGCCCGAAGTGGTCGTGCAGCGTGCGGTATTCGGCGTAGAGCAGGTCGTAGGCCGCGGCCCGGGCCGGGTCCGGGGTGTAGGCCTCGCGCTTGATGCGGCCCATGGCGGCCGAGGCCTCCCTGATGCCGGGGTAGGCGCCCGCCGCGACGGCCGCGTGGATCGCGGCGCCCAGCGCCGGGCCCTGGTCGGAGGCGAGCACGTTGACCGGCCGGTTCAGCACGTCGCAGTACGTCTGCATCAGGAAGGCGTTCCTCAGCAGCCCGCCCGCCGCGGTGAACTCCGCGACCGGCACTCCCGACTGCTCGAAGGTCTCGACGATCGTGCGGGTGCCGAAGGCGGTCGCCTCGATCAGCGCGCGGTAGACGTCCTCGGGCCGGGTGTCCAGCGTGAGGCCGACGATCAGCCCGGACAGGTGGTGGTCGACCAGCACCGAGCGGTTGCCGCTGTGCCAGTCCAGCGCCATCAGGCCGTGCCCGCCCACCGGTTGGGACGCCGCCTTCTCCGTCAGCAGCTCGTGCGGCGAGATGCCGCGCCGCCGCGCCTCGGCGGCGTACTCGTGCGGCAGCGTGGTGCGCACCGCCCACGCGAGGATGTCGCCCACCCCGGACTGCCCCGCCTCGTAGCCCCACAGGCCGGGCACCACGCCGCCCTCCACCGCCCCGCACATGCCCGGGACCTCGGCGAAGACCTCGGAGTTCATGATGTGGCAGGTCGAGGTGCCCATGATGGCCAGCATGTGGCCGGGCTCCAGTGCCTGGGCGGCGGCGCTGGTGACGTGCGCGTCGACGTTGCCGACCGCCACGACCGTGCCCTCGCGCAGCCCCGTCAGCTCCGCGGCGGCCGCGGTCACCGTGCCCGCGCGGCCGCCGGGCGGGGAGAGCGGGTGCTCCAGCTTGGCGGTGAAGTCCGCGAAGTCCGGGTGGAGCGAGGCGAGGAAGGCCGCGTCCGGGTAACCGCCGTCCTGGTACATGCCCTTGTAGCCCGCCGTGCACAGGTTGCGGTTCTCCGCACCGGTGAGCTGCCACACGATCCAGTCGGTGGCCTCGATCCAGCGGTCCGCGGCAGCGTAGATCTCCGGTTCCTCGCGCAGGAGTTGCAGCGCCTTGGCGTACTGCCACTCGCTGGAGATCTTGCCGCCGTAGCGGGCCAGCCACGGCTGCCGGGTCTGCTCCGCGCGCCGCACCACCAGGTCGGCCTCCGGCTGCGCCGCGTGGTGCCTCCACAGCTTGGGGTACGCGTGCGGGCGCCCCGCGAAGGCGGCCAGCTCGCTCAGCGGCGTACCGTCGGCGGTCGTCGGCAGCACCGTGCAGGACGTGAAGTCGACGGCCACGCCGATCACTTGCTCGGCCCGCACCTCGGCCGCCTCCAACGCGCGCGGCACCGCGAAGCGCAGCACGTCCCGCCAGTCCTGCGGGATCTGCAGCGCCCAGTCCGGCGGCAGCGCCGAACCGCCGTCCGGCAGCGCGGACTCGACGACGCCGTGCGTGTAGTCGTGGACGGCGCTGCCCATTTCACGGCCGTCCGCGACGGCGACGACCAGGGCACGCCCGGAGAGCGTCCCGAAGTCGATGCCGACGGTGACCGCGTCGGCGGGCGGTGTTGTGGCGGTCGTGGTAGTCGCGCCGGTCGCGCTGGTGTGCGTCATCTGCGGGTCTCCCGACGGTGGAGGGGTGCGGTCGCTGCTGCGGGTGCGCTGGAGCGTGGTGCGCCGTGCGGGGCGCCGCGGGCGCCGGTGGGGGCGGTACGCCCGCGCGGGGCGGGGGCGCGGGTTCGCGGGGCGTACGGGCGGGGCGGGGCAGTGGCGCAGGGTGCGGGACGTGCGGGTGGCGTCCGGCCTCCGCGGGGGCGGGACGCGGTGGGAGGCGGCCCGCCCGGCGGGGCGCGGGGCGTCCACCGCGGTCGCCGCCGCGGTCACAGCGACGTGCTGCTGCGCCGTACGATCAGCCGGGGCTCGATCACCACGCGCTCGACGCCGGCGTCGGCGTCCTGGCCCGCGGGGCCCGAACCGCCGCCCGCCTCAAGGCGGTTGACCAGCAGCCGGATGCTGGCCTGGCCGACCGCGGCGAAGTCCTGCCGTACGGTCGTGAGCGGCGGCGCGAAGAACTCCGCCTCCGGGATGTCGTCGAAGCCCGCGATCGCCACCTGCCCCGGCACGGACAGGCCCGCCTCGCGGAAGGCCCGCAGCACGCCCAGCGCCATCTGGTCGTTGGCCACGAAGACCGCGGTGACGTCGCCGGAGTTGCGCCGCCCCGCCCCCGCCGTCCCGGCGGCGACCCGCCCGGCCAGCTCCTGGCCCGCGCGGTAGCCGGACAGCGGCGTCCAGTCCCCCACCAGCGGCGGCGGCACCTCGGCGCCCGCCTCCTCCAGCGTCTCCCGCCACCCCTTGACGCGCGCCTCGGCCTCCAGCCAGTCCGGCGGCCCGGCCACATGCCACACGGTGCGGTGCCCGGCGTTCAGCAGATGGCCGGTGACCAGCCGCGCGCCCAGCTCCTGGTCGACCGACACGCCCGCTATCGGCAGCGAGTGCCCGCCCTCGACGGTCACGACCGGGAAGGGCAGCCGGAGTTCGGCGAGCGCGGCCACCGCCTCGCGGTGCGGCACGATCACCACGATGCCCTCCACCCCCCAGTCGCTGAGGTGGTCGATCGCCTCCTCCAGGGCCTTGGCGGTGTAGCGCCGCAGCGTGACCGCCGAGGCCATGTACCCCTCGTCCCGCGCGGCCTCCTCCAGCCCGAAGAGCGTGCTGGCGGGACCGAAGAGCGTGGGGTTGCACGCGACGACGCCGAGCGTGAGCGTGCGCCGGGTCACGAGCGCGCGGGCGGACGAATTGCGCCGGTAGCCGAGCTGCTCGATGGCCCGCAGCACGTCGGCGCGGGTGGTGTCCCGTACATTGGGGTGGTTGCTCAGCACGCGCGAGACGGTCTGGTGCGACACACCGGCGACCTTGGCGACGTCCGCCATGGTCGGCGCCCGGTGTGGCCGGCCGGTGGTCTGCGCGGTCTGCGACATGGTTCTCCGATCTGTGTGCTGCCTTGTCATTGTTAGCGCTCACAGGGGATCCGTCAAGAGATGTCCCGCTCGCGCGACGGGCGTGAGACCGGAGGACGTCCCGGCGGACACCGGAGCGGCACACAGGCCGGGGCGGCCGCGTCATGGGGGCGCGGCCGCTCCGTCAGCGGTCGGGTCGGCCGGGGGTTAGGCCGGGTCCGGGTCCGGAGTGGAGCCCGCGGCGGGATCCGGGGCGACCGTCGGGTCCGGGGCGGCCGCTTGCGCGCCCTTGCGGGCCGCGCGCCACGCCGCCCGGCGGCCTTCCTCCTCCTGCCACAGCCGACGCAGCTCGTCCGCGCGCGGGTCGGGCTTCTGCGGCCTGAGGTCGTTGCCGTCCTCGTCGATGACGCCCTCCTCGCGCAGTTGCCGCGTCTGCACCTCCACCGGCACCTCGGGGTCGTAGTCGGAGGGCCGGGGCAGCTCGGGCCCGTCGGGGCCGATACGGACGAGGCGCTCCACCCGCGTGATGCGGAAGCGGTGGCCGTCGATCGTGACGACGTTGGACCGCTTCTCGTCCAGCCGGTCGGCGGCGGCGACGTACTCCGCCTTCTGCTCCTCCGGCATACGCTGCTGGAAGGGCGCCATCACGCGCAGCCAGAAGGCGAGGGCGTCGCGGGCGCCCTGCGGGGTGGAGTAGATGTTGCCGGGCTGGTGGAATCCCCAACGCCCGTTCACCCGGACGGAGATGACGAACGCCGCAGGCAGCAGGACGCCCCCGGGGTAGCGGTGGACGGCGGCGCGGGCCTCGTCGTTCATCTCGTCGGGCGCGTCCTTGGGAACGGGCGCCATGGGCAGCAGGTCGAGCTTGAGGATGCCGTCCGACATGCCGGTGCCGGCCAGCGGATCAATGACGAAGCCCTTGGTGCGCGAGGACACCTGGTGGCCGTCGCCGACCTCCGCGGGATCCGGGTCGGTGGGCCGCGGCGGCTCGGGCCCGGCCGGGCCGGAGCGGATGAAATGCGCGGCGCGGACGATACGGAAGCGCTCGCCCATCACGGACACCTCGTTGACGACCTCGCGGTCCATCCGCAACGCCGCCGCGTACCAGCGGCGTTGGGCGTTGGCGTCGCCCTCCTCGCGCGCGTGGTGGGCCCTCCGCCGGAATTGCGAGCCGAGCGAGTCACGGGCCTGCTGCGGCCAACTGCCCCCGAACTCGCACAATTCCCACCCGCCCGTCTCCAACTCACGGGCCCAGAAATACTCCGCCATGCCCGCCCCGAGCAGATCCGGATACCGCTCCCGGGCATGCCACGCCTCCTCGTCGGCGAGCGCGGCGATCGGCCCCTCGGGCGCGGACATCCGGACCGTCAGATACGCGGGCACGCTGTCTTCGTAACCGCTCATACTCAGACTGTGCCCGACCCGGCCCCGCGCCGCCCCCCGATTCCGTTACCTGCCCCCACAAACCCCCCAACCGTGTGCGCTCCCGCCCCGCACTGCGACCTTCACTCCCCCACCGCACCCCGCAGCGCCTCGGCCCGCGGGTCGCCGTAGGGCGCGATCAGCTCCACCACACGGCCCCGGTACGCGCGTGCGTCGCCCTCCGCGACGAGCCCCGCGAGGTGGCCGAGGTCGACCGCCTCCTCCCACGCGTCCCCGAGCGCCCGATGAGCCGCGACCGCCTGCCGCAGAAAGCCCACCGCATCCTCCCCCCGCCCCGTGGCCGCGTACACCAACGCGGTCCCGCGCCACGCCAACGCCTCCCGGCCGCGGTCCCCGAGCCTGCGGTGCAGCATCGCCGAGCGCTGGAAGGAGGCGAGGGCGTCGCCGTGGGCGGAGGTGGCGCGCTGGACGTCGCCGAGGGTCAGGAGCCAGTAGGCCTCGCGGGTGTGGTCGCGCAGGCTCAGGGCGATGTCCAGGGCGTCGTCGATCGCTTTGCGGGCCGCTACGGGGTTGCCTTCCTCGAGGCGGATGGCAGCGAGCATCCGGAGGGCGTTGCCCGCTCCCCGTGGGTTGCCGAGGGCTCGGTGGGCGGCGAGGGCCTGCTCGGTGGCCGTCGCGGCCTCGGCGATACGGCCTGTGTTCAGGTAGGTGGTCGCGGCGTTGGCCACCGCGGTGGCGGCCCAGCGCGGCCGGTCCTCCGCACGGAAGAGGGGTGCCGCTGTGTCGAACGCGGATGCGGCGCGGTCCAGTTCGCGGGTCCGGAGGTGAATCAGCCCGATGAGGTTGAGGGCGTGGGCCTCGTCGAGGCGGTTTCCCGTGCTGCGGCACAGTTCCAGGGCCGTGGTGAGGCTGCGCAGGCCGTCAGCGTGGCGGTGGGCGGCCCGGCAGGCCGTGCCGAGGCTGATGAGGATGCGGATACGGGCCAGCGGGTCCGGGTCGCGCTCGGCGCTCGCCAGGCCCGTGGCTCCGAGGTTTAGCCAGTCGGTCACGGGGGCGGACGGCGGCCAGGCCTGCCAGAGGGTCTCGACCAGCTGCCAGGCCAACCGGTCGTGTCCGGCGGCAGCGGCGGCCGCCACGAGCCGTGGGTAGGTGGGCAGTTCGCGCTCGGTCCAGTCGGCGGCGGCGTCGTAGTCGGCGAACGTCAGCGGGGCCACCGGACCCACGGCAGGGGGCAGCCGCAGGTGATCTTCGCTCGGCGAGATCCAGCCCTGTGCGGCGTCGGCGGTGTGCAGGTACCAGGTGAGGAGACGGTGGAGGGCCGCGTCGCGGTCCTCGGGGGACTCCTCGCTCCGGGCCTGGTCGGTGGCGTAGGCGCGCAGCAGGTCGTGGAACTGGTAGCGGTCGGGGGCGGTCTGCTCCAGCAGGTGGGTGCCCACGAGGTCGTCGAGCAACTGCCGGGCCTTCCCCGTGTTCAGATCGGCAACAACGGCGGCGGAGTGCAATCCGAAGTCGGCTCCCGGGTGGATGCCGAGCAGCCGGAAGAGCCGGGCGGCGGGGGCAGGCAGCGCGCGGTAGGACCACGCGAAGACGGTCCGTACGGCCTCCGCCTCGTCCTCGCTGCCGGTGCTCAGCGCGTCCCACAGCGCCGACTCGTCCCGCAGGTCCGCGATCAGCTCGCCGAGCCCCATGTGCGGGTGGCTGGCCGCCCGTTCGGCCGCTATCCGGAGGGCGAGCGGCAACCGCGCGCACAGCCGTGAGAGTTCGGCGAGCTGGTCGAGGTCGTCGGCGCTGCGGTAGCCGGACGTCACCGCCTGGAGCAGGGCCACCGCTTCCGGCTCAGGAAGTGTGCCGAGCGTGATCCGCCGAGCCCCGTCCCGCACCGCCAGGCCCGACAGTCGACTCCGGCTCGTCACCAGCACCAGGCTCTCCCCGCCGCCCGGCAGCAGCGGTCGCACCTGGGCCGCCGTCGCCGCGTTGTCCAGCAGTACGAGGACGCGGCGCTCCGCGAGCAGCGACCGGAACAGCGCGGCAGCGCCGTCCACATCGCCGGGCACATCGGCCGCCGGAACGCCGAGGGCCCGCAAGAACCCGCGCAGCGCCTGCTCGGCCGTGACCGGCTCCCCAGGGTCGTAACCGCGCAGGTTCGCGAACAACTGCCCGTCCGGAAAACGCTCCTTCACCCGGTGCGCCCAGCGCAACGCCAGTGATGTCTTCCCCGCACCTGCCGTACCGGCGATCACGTGCAGCGATACGACCGTTCCTTCGGACACCAGTGCGTCCAACTCGGCGAGTTCGCTCGTGCGATTCACAAACGCATGCACATCGGCGGGCAGTTGCCGCGGAGTCGGGGTACGCCGGACGTCGGCGTCCTGGTGGAAGTGGACACCGCCCGTCACACTCCCGGCCTGGACAACGTCCCGTGACGACGTCCCGGACAAGTCGTTGTGCGACTCCGAAGACGTCCCCCCGCCAGCCGTGCTCATGCCGCCGGAGGCGGAGGAAGCGGTGCGACCACCCGCGTGAAGTACGTCAGGATGTCCTCGGCCGCCGCATAGAGCTCGCGCAGGTAGTTCTCCCACGGCTGCACGATTTCCGGGTCGGTGTAGCGGACGGCGCCCTCGGTGGCGCCCTGGTCCGAGTAGACGACCCGGAAGAGCGTACGGCCGTCGATGAGCGTCAATTCCGGTAGCGGGCCCTCTGCTTCCGATGCCGCCACGCTTGCAGCGGGCAGGACGCGAATCCGGTCACCGCATTCCGCGTTCAAGTGGAGCCAGTGCAGCTCCCACTGCATGTACGGCGCCAGCGGCTGCTCCACGATCCGCAGCCGGTGGAAGGCGTTCCCCTTCGCTTCCTCCGCCTGCGCCTCCGCACGAACGTCCTCCCGCTCACTCTCGAACAGCCGAAGGGCCTCCGCCCAGTCGCCACGCCTCAGAGCGTCTCTGCTGGGGTCGACCTCTTCGAAGTGCTGCCGCCGCTCCAGTTTCCACGAGCTGCCGTTGCGCATCGCGGCACGCCGCTCGCGGAAGTCCCGCTTGTACTCCAGCCGCGTGAGCCGCTCGCCCTGTCCGGCGGGCAGCTCGGGGACGTGCAGATCAAGCATCAGGGATGTCCGCCTTCGCCGCGCTGAGCATGGCGCCGGGAATGACGACCAGGCGTTCGTCCGCGCCGAGCGTCACGCCGTCCGGCAGACGCCCGGCGTAGCCCGAAGTGAGGTCGCGCCCGATGACGGCGATGTCGCCGTTCGACAGCTGCCAGATGTCAGGGCAGTCGTCCTTTCCCTTCGAATTGCCCGTCTCCGCTGCCGACTTGCCGAGTCGCCGGACAAATAACGCCGCCGGGTCCGCCTCCCACGCACGCGCCATGAAGACCGCCTCCTGGAACCCCAACAGTTACGGAATGTAGTAACGCATGCTACCCGCAGTGCGGACTGGAACGCGGCCCGGAACCGGCCATAGCCACCGGCGCTTCGCCCGTAGCTCCTACGTCTCGGGCCGCAGGAACGCCGTCACCGCCGCCGACTCGCGGGCCACGGCCTCGGCGATGGCGGGTGGGAGGGCGGCGAAGGGCTCGACGTTGATGAAGGGCTTGGCGGAGGTGCGGGTCCAGGTGGCGAGGGTGAGGCCGTCGGCGAGGGCGGTGGGGCGGATGATGCCGCCGCCGGGCCAGACGCGGGATTGGTGGGGGGCCGGGACGGAGGTGGCGCGGGTGCGGTGGCCGAGGAGGTAGCCGTCGTAGGCGGGGAGGAGGCGTACGTCCGGGGTGTCCGGGGTGGGGGGCTCCGGCGGGTGGGCGGCGAGCGTGGTGAGGGCGGCGTCGTACGGGGTGGTGGTGCCCTCCGCCGCAAGGGCCTGCCAGGCGCGGCGGGCGCGCGGCAGGGGGAGGCCGGACCAGGTGGCGAAGTCCTCCGGTGCGGCCGGGGCGTAGGCGGCGAGGTAGCGGCGGGCGAGCTCGGCGACGGCGTCGTCACCCTCGGGTCCCGCGGTGGGCGGGAGCCAGTCGTCGAGGGGTACGTACGTGGCCTCGCCCGCACGCTGCGGGCCGTGGCAGAGCACGCCGGTGAGGGCGGCGTGCCGGATGAGGTGGAATGGTGCCTGGCCCTCCGGCGGGATGCCGAGCGGGGCGAGGGCCTGCGTCAACTCGGGCCGGGTGAGGGGGCCTTGCGCGGCCGCCGTGCGGCCCAGCAGTTCGTCGGAGGCGGCCAGCACCTTGTCGCCGAGGCCGAGTTGGCGGTAGCGGCGGGTGGTCGCGGCGAGGATGCCGGGCGCGAGCAGCCGCAGCAGCCAGCGGGCGTCCGCGGCGGGCACGGTGTGCAGCGTCCCGCGCACGAACCAGCCCCGGAAGATGCTGCGTTCGTCCTCGTACGCCGCCCGTACCGCCTCCGCGGTGATCCCGCGCCCGCGCGCCCTGATCCCCAGCGCGGCGGCCACGGCGTCCTGCGCCTGCACGGCGAGCACCCGCCGTACGACGTCGGCCGGGCTGCCCTCCCGCACACCGCCGCCCACCGCCTGCGCGCGGGCGCGCAGCTCCCGGATCCGCCGCTGGTCCGGCTCGGACATCGCCTGCGCCTCCCCCACCACGAGCTTGGGCCGATCGCCCGACCCTATCCGCCCGGACCCTCCGCCCCCGCGCGGACCGGTCCACCGGCGGTCTCGGGGCTCAGTCCCGGGTACGCGGCCGTACCGGCGGCAGCGGGATGTCGAGTTCGGCCCGCACGGTCTTGCCGACCGGCACCCGGTCCCGTACGGACCAGCGGTCGGCCAGCGCCTCGACGAGCATCAACCCGCGCCCGGTCTCGGCGAGTTCGCGCGGCGGCGCGAGCGTGCCCGGGCCCGGGGGCCGACGCTCGGTGCGGGTGTCGGACACCTCGATCCGCAAGGTCGCGTCGCGCAGCCGCATCATCACCTCGAAGTCCCGCCCGGCCACGCACCCGTGGGTCACCGCGTTCGCCGCCAGCTCCCCCACGACGATCTCCGCCGCGTCGAACACGGCCATCGTGTGCGGGATCCCCCACGTGCTGAGCTGACAGAGCGCGAGCTGCCGCGCGAGCCGCGCACCGCGCCGGGTCGAGCTGAACTGCTGCCTGAACTCACCCTCTGCACACGGCAGTTGGGGAGCTGCGTGAGTCGTCATGGAGCCCAATGTGCCCTGCTCAGCCCGCGCATTCCCAGCACCGCACCGCGTACGCTGAGCAAGCGTACGCGCACAAACTGTGGACAGTACGCGTCACCGAGGGTGAGCATGTCCTCCAGCGGAGTGACCCTGCGGGGCCCAGTGTGCGGGAGGTGGCCTATGACGGCCAACGTGACGTCCGGCGGTACGTTCGCGGGCGGAGGTGAACCCGAGCCTTCGGACAGCCTGAAGACGTTCGGCGCCGTCGTCATGGCTTTACGCGAATTCTCCGGCCTCTCGCGGGAGGAGCTCGGGGCCCACGTGGGCCTCTCCCAGCACACGGTGGCCTCCATCGAGCAGGGCCGGCGCATGCCGGACCCGGACTTCGCGGAACGGGCCGAGCCCCACCTCGGCGGTACGGGCGCCTTGCGGAAGGCGCTGCGGCACGTGGCTCGCCAGCCGGGCTTGGCGAGTTGGTTCCGGCAGTGGGCACGGCAGGAGCAGACGGCGATCAACCTGTGCACGTACGAATGCCGCCTCATTCCGGGCCTGCTCCAGACGGAGACCTATGCCCGTGCGCTGTTCGAGGAGCGTCTGCCGCCGCTCAGCAACGAGGAGATCGAAGACCAGTGGACCGCGCGTGCGGAACGGCAGAAGCTCCTCAGAGAGCGCCCAAACACTGCCTTCAGCTTCATCCTCGACGAGCATCTGATCCTGCGGCAGACCGGCGGTCGCGAGGCGACAGCGGAGTTGATCGACCACCTCCTGGAGGTTGGCAACCGCCGAAACGTCGAGGTCCAAGTTCTACCGCTGTCCACAGGGATGCACCCTGGGGTGAGCGGCCCCATCGAGCTTCTGGAAACCCCCGACAACAGATGGCTGGCGTACGCCGAAGGGCAGGCCACCGGGCAGCTCATCACCGACCCGAAAGCGGTCAGCCTCCTCCAGCAGCGATATGCAAAACTGCGCACGCAGGCCCTCACCCCCGAGGAGTCCAGGGGCCTGCTGTTGCGACTGCGAGGAGAGCTATGACCACCAATCTCACCTGGTTCAAGAGCAGCTACAGCAGCGGCCAGGGTGACAACTGCGTCGAAGTCGCGCTCACCTGGCGCAAGTCCAGCCACAGCAGCAGCCCCGACGGTGACTGCGTCGAGGTCGCGACGTGCCCCGGGACCGTCCACGTGCGGGACTCCAAGGACAAGGAAGGCCCCCAACTCGCCTTCTCCCCCGCCGAGTGGTCCCACTTCCTGGGCTTCGCCCAGGCGCACACCGTCTGAACCAACGACCGAGGCGGGGCCACGGGGCAACACCCCCGTGGCCCCGCCTCGTAGCGTCCGAGGGACCTCACTCGGTGAAGACCTTCACCGAGTCAGGGCTCCCGCCGTTCCGGTTGATGCCGACGAAGAAGTCGCTCCCCACGTGGGTGATGTCTTCGAGCTCGTCGGTCAGGTCGTTCCCCGGGATCCCGATATCGCTCTCGACGTTTCCTCCGGACCAGTTGTACTGGTACACCCAGTTCCACCCGGTATCGGGGGTCGACGTGTTGATGGACTTGGAGTTCCAGATGTAGTTCTCGGAGCAGTCGATGCCCTGGTCGGAACGATTGTCGTGAATCGTCAGGTTGCTCTTCACGAGCGTCCATCCGCTCGTCAGCGCGCCTGAGCCGGGATGGGTCCACAGGCTGCCCAGGCGGCGGGCGGCGTATTTGCCGGCTCCGCCTGCGGCCGTCGCGCTGTAGCAGAGGCCGCTGATATTGCCGATGGGCAGATGGACTACCTCGCTCGCGCCAATAGCCCCCGACGAGCTCAGGTGAACAATCCCCACGTTCGCGCTCGGGTAGGCCGATTGACTTCCTTGGGTGGCAATCAGGGCAGGGCCGTTGCCCAGGTAGTTCGAGTTGTAGGCGAGGTCGTTGCCGTGGCCGACCGCGGGCATGGAGGTCGGCGCCCCGGCGCAGGTCCAGCTGGCACCGTCCCAGGCCGTGCCGTCGCGCAGCCACCTGGACAGGACCGGCTCCGCCCCGCCCGCCTTGGTGAAAATGATGTAGAGCTGGCCGCCCGGCCCCGTGACCATGCCTTCCATGACGGTGCGGCCCGCTCGGCACGGACTGCTGTTCGGGATGCTCAGCCGCTCTGCCCCGCTCCTGTCCGTAGCGGCGTAGGCGGACGTCGTCGAGGAACTGGCAATTCCGGTCAAGAGCGCCAGTACGGACGCGAAACCCAGTATTTTTCTCACTCGTTGTCTCCCCCTCGGCGAATAAGGGGGGAGGGTAGCATTCGTCGTTATCCCTTCATCCGGGATGGCGTAAAGCCGACGCACCGGCAAGGGGTGTGACCGTCGCTCAGCCCCGCATGCCGGGCCCATCCGGGCAGGGACCGGCGGCCCGATCCAGTTGCCGGAGACGCCCGAGGAGTCCAGGGGCCCACTTCCTGGGCTTCGCCCAGGGCCCACACCGTTGAGCCACCCAACGAGGCGGGACTGCGGGGCAACACCCCCGTGGCCCCGCCTCGGTGCGTCATGACTCACCCGGCGCCATTGCAATGTGGCACGACTTCCTGACAGCCTGAAGGAAGCTCAGCGGAAGGAAATGGGAGGTGGCCGATGTCGGGCAATGCGCACGGCAGGCGGAATTCGGGAATCCGGAATCACCGGATGACCGGACCGGTCGCCGCGTCGGCCCTCGCGTTCCTCCTGTGCGCCTGCGGCGGCGGATCGAGAGAGAGCCACCCCACTCACCCCGCGAGCCTGACCGCGACCACCCCTGCCTCCACGGTGGATCTGAGCAACAAAGCACAGGGAGAGCTGACTCCTTCTGAGCACATCGTGGTGCGTGGAGAGACAGGCGCGGAGGGCGGCCTTCCCGAAACGCGGATACACACCCCCGATGCCAACGCCTACGTCTTCGAAGCCGCTTGCGCCGGATCGGGATCGCTGCAACTCGGCGTGGTCACCAAAGAGCCGCACACCGGGCCGATCCACCATGTCATCTGCAATGGCGAGGCTTTGTCCTACCCCTTCCAGGGCGGCAACCTGATCTCGCTGAGTCTCCGGCCCGACGACGCCACCGGAATCCTGGTCTGGCAGGTCATCCCGCTCCCGCAGTGACACCGTCCGGCCGACCAGGCACAAGGAGCTGAAGGAATCCCCGATGAGGAAGGTTCGCATGGACGTCAGGAAGCGTTGGCGAGTCGCGATGGTCGCGGCATCGGCCCTCACGGTGCTCAGCGCCTGCGGTGGCGGTTCGGGCGGGAGCCACCCCGCTCACTCGGCGAGCCCTACCCCCAGTTCCCTGAACTGGCTGGCTGTTCTGCACAAACAGGTCCAGTCAAAGCTGACCTCTGGTACGGAGGTCTTTCAGGGGGGCGAGAAGGGCACCAGCGGCGGGCTTCCCGAGACCTGGATACAGACACCCGACGACAAGGAGTACGTCTTCGAAGCCGCCTGTTCCGGGAGCGCGGCCATGGAGTTCTACCCGAAGACGAAGAAGCCGCACAAAGAGCCGGAGCGGATTCTCGCCTGCAACGGAAAGGCGCTGACCTACCCCTTCAAGGGCGGCGACCTGATCACCGTCAAGCTCCTGGGGTCGAACACACCGGGGCTTCTCATCTGGCAGGTGGTCCGCCAGTCGCACTGACCGCCGCCGGGCGGCGGGGACGTTGCTCGGGCGTCATCTTGTTGACGTCGACCTCGCCGTTGTTGTCCTTGATGACCTGGATGAAGTCGTCGTTCTTTCCGTGGATGTAGACAGGTGGCGGAGGCTTCAAGGTGTTCCTCCCGTCTCGCCCGTAAGGGTCTCCCGTGTACGTTCTCGACGTTTGTCCGTCGAGGTTGAAGTTGACCGGCTTGAGGTTCGGCTGCGGAAATCCCTTTGCCACCATGGCGCTGGCCCGGTCGCCCATGGATTCCTCCCAGCTGACTTCCACCGTCGCCTTCTTCAACCCCTCGATCTGCGCCAGCAGGTCCGCCGGGGCGTCGTTCGGCTTGTATTCCATGGACTGGGCGATCCAGCCCTGGAGGGTGCTGAGTGCGAGTTCCTGGCCGCTCTCCTTTGCCGCGTCGATGGTTGCCTGAGGGCCCCCGAAGGCGAGTCCGGTAGCCGTTTCGACGAGCATCGTGCGGGAGGCGTTCATTTCCTCGACCCACTGCTGCTGCTCGTCCTTGAGCGACTCGGCGGTCTTGGAGTACGCCGTTGCGTAGAAGTCGCCCATGAGACCTTTCTCGAAGCTCATGTAGCCGACGGCACCGGGGTGCGACCGCTGGGCGTTCGAGATGTCGTTGGCGTACTTCTTCTGGCTCGAATCGAACAGGGTGCTGACGCTCGCCGCCGCATGAGGGTTTCTGATGGACTCCTGCACGAAGAGCTGCCACAGGTCGGGGGATGCCTCGATGCCGGGCCGGTGGGAATCCTGCGCCTCGCGGTACGCCTTCGGATCCCAGCCTTCCGACGAGAAGAACGCCTTCCTCGTGGGCGAGGTGACGCCGTACTGGAGGTCGTCCCAGTGCTGGGCGATCATCTCCGAGTACATCAGGGACACCTCGCTGAGCGGGTGCTCACCGTTCTTCGAATGCCGGGCGTTGTCCGAGAGGATCATCGCGGTGTTCTCGTCCGAGAGCTTCACGTTGGTGGCGTGCAGCCCCGTCGTCCCGGCCTTGACCATGGCCACGAACGCGTCCGTGCGTGCGTCGGAGGTGTTGAGGCCGCCGGTGAGGCCCGCGTCGATCAGGTCCGGGTGCTGGGCCATGAACTCGCCTGCCGCCTCGGGGTTGTTGCTCATGGCGGTGTAGAACTGGGCGAGCGGGTCGCCCGGGGACGGGCCGTCGCGCATCCACTCGTCGACGTTCTGGCCCGGGGGCGGGGAGAAGATGCGGTTGCCGAGGGCGAGCAGGAAGTCCTTGTCCGCCGGTCCCACGGACAGCATGGGCATGAGCTGGTCCGGGCGGAAGCCGTTGATCGGGTCGTGGAAGTCGTCCAGCCATGTGTTCCAGTAGGCCTCCTTCTGCTTGGCGTTCATGCCCTCCGTCGCCGTGTGGGTGAACATGCCGAACGTCGCGGAGGCCAGCCGCTGGCGTGCGGGGTCCGGCTTGCCGTCGGCGCCGGGCGCGTTCGCCACCGTCGTGATGGCGTAGAACTGATCCGGGCCGAGCTCCTTGTAGAAGGCATTGACGAAGTCGGCGTCGTGGGACTGCGCCTGGAGCTGGTCCCAGAGGTCGTCGGGGACGTCGCCGTCGCCCAGCTCGTCCTTGAAGTCGTCGGCGAGCTTCTTGCCGTCCGCCGCGGACTTGGCCGCGGCTCCCGGGGTCACCTTGGTCTCGTCGATCCAGACGATCTTCGTGCCGATGTCCGCGTACTGGTCCGCGGCGATTGCGAGGTGTTGCCGGCGCCGCAGCATCGGCATCTGGTCGTCGATCCAGGAGGCGATGCCGAGCAGCTTGGTCAGCGGCTGGGTGTCCAGGCCGTGCTGCTCGAACTGCGACTTGTACGACGTGGCGCTGGAGCGCAGCCGGTCGCGGTTTGCGTCGAGGGTCGAGATGGTGGTGGGCAGCCGCGCCGGGTCGATGCCCGAG
This sequence comes from Streptomyces sp. NPDC021020, assembly GCF_044333285.1. Lineage (NCBI taxonomy): Bacteria > Bacillati > Actinomycetota > Actinomycetes > Kitasatosporales > Streptomycetaceae > Streptomyces > Streptomyces sp. NPDC021020. The sequence continues at coordinate 174,345 of NZ_JBIRQQ010000004.1, read as the reverse complement.
AACTGCGCGCTGGGATTACCTCCGCCGGGCCACATGATGCTCCCCCTCGTGCGTCGAAACGGGCTTCCTGGTCGAAGAGTTCTGGCACGTCACAGATCGGCCCGCATCGATTTCGCCTGGGACTGCGTGACCTGCTGAGGGCACCGGTCGATCGCCGCCTGCACCTCCGGGACGAGCTTCGCCAGCTGGATCCCCAGGTCCTTGCGCCGCCCGGCGATCTCGGTGTGCCAGGCCGCCGCCGTGGGCCCGACCCACGCCCCCTTCGGGCCGGTGTCGGTTTCCGCGCCGTGCAAGAGCCTCGTCAGCTCGTGCATCTCGCGTTGCAGGTTGGTCTTCAGCGTCACCAGGGCTTGCCGCTGCGGGTTGTCCACCATCGGTTCGTTGCTCTGGGTCATGCCCCCCTTTCACGATCGGTCGAGCTTTTCACGGCGCCGTGACCACAGGGGGCAAAGTGATACAAGTGAGAAGTTGCGCTCCGGCTTCACGAGGGCTGCCGGTGGCAGACAACCCTCGACATCCGAGAATCTGGGGGCCGCACATGGAGGTCCGGCAACGCCGGTGGTCCGGGACGATCGCAGTCGCGGGCCTGGCCGTACTCACCGCGTGCGGCGGCGGATCGGGCGGCGGGGACGCCTCGCACTCGCCGAGCGTGCGGCCCACCGTCTCCTTTCCCACGCGGGTCCTCCGCGCGGAGGCCGGTGCCAGGCTGACGGTCTCCAAGCAGGTGGTGATGCACGGGGAGACGACGGCGAAGGGCGGGCTTCCGGAGACCGCGATCCGTACGCCCGGCGCCAGGAAGACCTACGAAGCCGCCTGTGCCGGGGAGGGGTCGCTGCAGGTCGACCGGACCGTCAAGGTCGCTCGCCGGCGGGCCGGACCGGTGGATCAAGTGGGGTGAGGAGGCGCGGAAGTTCACCTTCGCAGGGGGCTACCTGCTCTCCATGACGCCCCCAGCGCAGGCATGTTCGGCATCGTCATCCGGCAGCCGAGCTGAGTGGACTTCGGTGCGTCGCTCGCGTCGGGGCCGGGTCCTCGGGGGGCAGGGGCTTCTCCAGGAGAGTGAACGACTTCGGCTCCGCGCCCGGTTGGGGCTTGCCCGTGACCCGGCCCACCGCCCGGTAGCCCTCGGCGGTGTAGTACGCGGTCAGGCGGGTGTTGGAGGCTAGGCAGTCGAGGCGGACGAGGAGGCGGCCCGCGTCGGACACGCGGCGCTCGGCGGCGCGCAGCAGGTGGCGGCCCGTGCCCGGACGGGCGGCGGTGCGGTCGACCATCAGGCGGTGGACGTACCCGGCGACCGGGGGCTGCGGGCCCCACGCGGCCTCGTCCTCCCACCACACCTCCCAGGCGCCCACCGGGCGGCCGGCGGACTCGGCGAGCCACACCTCGCCGTGGCTCATGACGCGGCGGAAGTGGTCCTCGTCCAGCTCGCCGGGCCGCCACTGGCCGGTGACGCCGCGGGCGAGCATCCAGCGGGCGGCGTCGTCGCGCAGGCGCACGAGGGTGGCCAGGTCGGAGGTCCCGGCGGGGCGGAAGCGCAGGTCGGTCACGCCGCGATCCTCGCACGGGGGTGCGGGGGGCACTGACGGCCGCCGGCTCGCCACCCGGCCCCCGCGTTCCTCGCACGGAGGTACGGGGACGGCCCGGCCGCGGGCCCGCCCGCTCCCCGTACGGACGCGTTGGGCCGTTGGAATGAACGGCGAGCCGTTGGCTCACGGGGCACGCGGGGCGCCAACTAGCCTGGCCGGGACGGCCGTCACACGCGGCGCCGGTCCCGGCAGACAGGGCGGTTCACCGGCGGTCCGCACCTGCCCAGCCACCGCAGAGGGGTTCCTTCGCCATGCCCGAGAACAAGAAGCCTTCGCTCACGCTCGCGCTGATCGACCCCGGCGACACCGGGGAGCGCGACAAGGCGCAGAGTCGCCGGGGGGCCCGCAGCATCGCCGAATGTGTGCTGGGCCCCGACATGGACGAGGACGGCGGTGTCCACCCGTGGGAGACGTCCTCGTACTACGTCACCCTCGCCGGGCCGCTGTCCGGCACCGACAGCGACGCGCTCAAGAAGGCGGCGGCCGACGCGGACGGCGCGCTGCTGGTCGTCCCCGCGGCCATCGGCGACTTCGAGCAGGCACTGAGCACGCGGAGCGGCTACGCGCAGGTATCGCTCCAGGCGCTCTTCGACGGCGGGGTCCGCCAGCTCGTCGTGGCCTGCGACGGAATGCATTACACCGGGCCGCCGTACAGCGCGTTCCGGTTCGACGAGATCCGCAAGGAGGTCGAATCCGCGGTGAAGAAGGCCGGGTTCGCGCTCGGCAGCGGCGTCCACGTCCTTCCGGTCGACGCGAGGGGCGACAACGTCTTCGAGCGCAGTTCCAACATGCCCTGGTACAAAGGCTCGACGCTCGACGAGACGGTCGAGATGCTGAAGCCCCGCTGAGCGGACCGGTTCTACGGGGACGGCGGGGGCGGGGTCCAGACGCCGAGCCACTGCTGGGCGCCGAACTCGTGGAAGCGGGCGGACTCCGTGAAGCCGAGCTTCGACGCGACGCGCAGGGAGCGGGTGTTGGCGGTCTGGGCGGTGAGGAGGACGGGCTCGCCGGGGTGGGTCGCGGCGAACCAGGCGAGGGCCGCCGCGCACGCCTCGGTGGCGTAGCCGCGGCCCCACGCGTGGGGCAGGAACATGTAGCCGAGTTCGTGCTCGCCGCGCTCGGGGCGGATGTGGCCGGGGCGGGCGGGGTCGCGGACGTCGAGGGTGGTCATGCCGATCGCCGCGCCGTCCAGCTCGGCCACGAAGAAGCCGGTACGCCTGCCGGGCACCTCGGGCATCGTCCGCTCCAGCTCCGCGCGCGGCTGGGCCCCGCCGACGTACGTGCCGACCTCCGGGGAGGCCAGCAGCTCGACGAAGGCGGCGCGGTCGCGGGCCTCGGAGGCGCGCAGGACGAGCCGGGCGGTACGGATCGGGTCGGGCGGCCAGGCGACGGAAACGGCCTCGCCCCGGGGCGGGGGCAGGGGGTGGCTCATGACGCACACTCCTCCGGCGACGGCACGACGACGGCAACGGCAGCGGCACCGGCGGCGGGCAGGGGCGGGGGCAGGGCAGGGGCGCAGGGGCCGCGGTGGCGCACGCATCCTAGGGCGGCGGTCGTCGAAGCTGAAGGCCCGCGGCCCGCGACACCAGCCGGAATCCCGCCGGAATTCGCGCCCTGCGGCCGGAATCCCTTCCTGCCCTTGACTCCTCCCAGGCACCCGGAGACGATCTCGTTGTGCCATGAACGAGTCCGTAACGAGTCCGCGAGCGAGTCCACCTGCCCAAAGGCGGGGAATCCTTCGAGTCCGCACTTCGAGTCCGCACTTCGGGGAGGCGCAGGGCAGTGCGTTCCGACACCCCGCCCGCTGCGGTGCCCATCGCGGCGCCCACCGTGCCCGGGCGCATACCCCTCCTGGGTCACCTGCCCCAACTGGCCCTCAAGCGGGTGGCGTTCCTCCAGTCGGTGAGGTCCCACGGGGCCGTCGTCCGGATATTCCTCGGCAACCGGCCGGTTTTTGTCCTGAATTCACCGGAGGCCGTCCACGACGTCCTGCTGAAGCAGAGCAGGAAGTTCGGCAAAGGGCATCTCTTCGACGTCGCACGGCCTTTCATCGGAAACGGAATCATCACGTCCGAAGGTGATTTCCACCTCCGCCAGCGGCGCGCGCTCCAACCGGCTTTCCACCGCGACAGCATCGCCGCGTGCGTCGCCACGATGAGCGGCATCGCCGAGGAGCAGGTGGCGGCCTGGCAGCCGGGCGAGGTGATCGCCATGGACGTGGTGATGCGCCGGATGATGACGGTCATGCTGGTCGCGACGCTCTTCGGGACCGAGCGCCCGGACGGTGCGGCGGCCGTCGCCGAGTTGGGAGAGCACGTCGCCGCGCACCTGACCACGGTGATGCGCGGCGTCTTCGTGGGCACCGTGCTGCCCGCCCCGGTCGCCACGTCGCCCGTGCTGGGGCACCGCAGGTACCTGGCCGCGGCGGCGGCGCTGCGCGACCTCGCGGACACCGCCGTCCGGGAGGCCCGGCGGCACCCGGAGGACGGCGGCGGCCTGCTGTCGGTCATGTTCGCGGGCACCCCGGGCAATCCGCACGGCATGACGGACACCGAGGCCCGCGACGAGCTGCTCTCCCTGCTCATGGCCGGGGCCGAGACCACGTCGGCCTCGCTGTCCTGGGCGCTGCACGAGCTGGGCCGGCGGCCCGACATCGCCGGGCGGATCAGGGCCGAGTGCGTGGCGCTGCCCGCCGGCGCCCTGCCCGGCGCCGCGACGCTGCCCTTCACCGAGCGCTTCCTGCGGGAGGTGCTGCGGCTGCACCAGCCCAGCTGGCTGCTCATGCGGCGCGCGCTGGAGCCGGTGCGGGTGTGCGGTGTCGCGCTGCCGCGCGGGGCCGAGCTGATCTACAGCGCGCTGACGATGCACCGGGACCCGGCGTGGTATCCCGACCCGCTGCGGTTCGACCCGGACCGGTGGCTCGGGCGTACCGAGAAGGACCTCCCGCCGGGCGCGTACGTGCCGTTCGCCCTGGGCAACCGCCGGTGCATCGGCGACCACTTCGCGATGACCGAGATGCTGGTGGTCGTCCGGGCGGTCGTCTCGCGGTGGCGGCTGCGGCCGGCCGCGGGGCACCGGGTCCGGCCGGTGGTCCAGGCGCTGATCCGGCCCAATGCGCTGCCCATGCGCGTCTCGCCCTGGCCGGCCGGCTGAGCCGGCCCCGTCCTTCCGGAGGTACGCCACCGCATGGCCACGACGGCAGAGCACCTGTCCGCGGCCCCGGGGCCGCCCGCCCCCGTACCCGTACCCGCCCCCGACGCCGACGCCCCCGACCCGGCTCCTGACCCCGCCCCCGTACCCGCCCCCGACGCCCTCGACACGACCTCCGACCCCGGGCCCGTCCCCTTCCCGCACCGCATCAGCCCGGATTTCGACGCCGCCCGCGACCGTCACCTGCGCTGGCCGGAGTCTTTCGGCTTCCTGGCCTCCGCGGACGCGCGGGCCCACCATCTGAAGGGGCAGTTCCCGCTGATCGCGGCCATGTTCTACCCGAACGCGACCGGCCGCGAACTCGACCTGGGCGTTGACCAGCAGAGCTGGTATTTCCTCTTCGACGACGCGCTCGACGAGCAGTGGGGCGGCTCGCCCGAGCGGGTCCGGCACCTCGTCGGGCTCGTCGCGGAGGGCACCGGCGGCGAGGCGTCCCCGCTGCCGCTGGCGGCCGCCTTCGCCGACATGCGGCGCCGCAGCTGCCAGGGCATGCCCGAGGACTGGGTCCGGCGGTCGGCGGCGCACTGGTCCTCCTACCTCGACCACCATGTCCACGAGGCCCGCAGCCGGCAGTCCGGCACTCCCCTGCCGCTGAGCGCGTACCTGCGCGTGCGGCGCCACACCATCGGCGTGGCACCGGTCATCGACCTCGCCGAGCGGCTGTCGTCGTGCGTCCTGCCGGACCGGCTGTACGCGCTGCCGCATCTGTCGGTCATGCGCGAGATGGCCAAGACCTTCGTCATCTGCGACAACGACATCGTCTCCCTCGGCAAGGACACGGCGCTGGGCGAGCAGAACAACCTGGTGCTCTGCCTGGAACGCGACCACGGCCTGACCCGCCGGGAGGCGGTCGGCGAGGCCGTGCGCCGCCGGGCCGAGGCCCTGGAGCTTTTCACCGGCGCGCAGCGGTCGCTGCTCGGCGCCACGGCGGGCGGACGCCCGGCCCCGGCCGACGACCGCGATCTGCTCCAGCGCTACTGCACCGAGGTCTTGCAGACCACCGTCCGCGGCGCCTACGACTGGCACCACACCTCCACCCGCTATCGCGACGAGGGCCCGCCGTCCGGATCGCCGTTTCCACGCCCCACGACCGGTTCCCCCGGGACCGGCGCACCAGCTGAGGAGCAAGCACCATGACCCAGCCCCGCTCGGTGGCCTTCGTGGCCTCGGAACGCGACGGCGTCTGCCCGTTCGACCCGTCGCAGGACCTGCGCAGGATGCGCGAGACGGACGGCCTGCCGCGGATGCGCGTCGTCCACCCGGTGCTCGGCGAGGTCGAGGCCGCCGTCGTCACCCGCTACGACGACGTACGGGCCGCCTTCGCCCACCCCCGCCTGGTCACGGGCAACGGCATCGACCCGGACCAGCCGCGCACCCTCTACAACCAGCCGGGCTTCCTGCTCGCCTACAGCGGGGCGGAGCACGCCCGGCTGCGCCGGATGCTCACCGGCAGTTTCACCCTCCGCCAGGTGGAGCGGCTGCGCCCGGCGATGGAGGCGATCATCGACGAGCACCTCGACGCCATGGCCGAACGGGGGCCGGTCGCCGACCTGGTGGCGGACTTCGCCCTGCCCATCCCGTCGCTGGCCATCTGCGAACTGCTCGAAGTCCCGTACTCGACGCGGTCGATGTTCCAGCGCTGCTCCCAGGTGATCATGAGCGGGACCACCTCCGCCGACGAGGTGCTCGCCGCCTCGACGGAGCTGCACGAGGCGCTGGCGGACGTCGTCGCCCGGCACCGGGAGGCGCCCGGGGAGGGGGTGCTCGGCACGGTGGTGCGCAAGCACGGCGCCGAGCTGACCGACGAGGAGCTGATCGGCTTCGGCACCACGCTGCTGATCGGCGGGCACGAGACCACGGCGACCCAGCTCGCGCTGAGCGTGCTGGCCCTGCTGCGCAACCCCGAGCAGCTCGCCGCCCTCCGCGACGACCCCGACGTCACCGCCACGGCCGTCGAGGAGCTGCTGCGCCACCTCGCCATCCCGGCGCCGGTGCCGCGCATGGCCATGGCCGACGTCGAGATCAACGGCCAGCCGATCGCCGCGGGCGAGTACGTCCTGATGTCCGCGCTGACCGCGAACCGCGACCCCGCGTTCGTCCCCCGGGACCCCGACGCACTCGACCTGCGCCGCCGCCCGGTCACCCAGCTCTCCTTCGGCTTCGGCGTCCACCAGTGCCTCGGCCAGCAACTGGCCCGGATGGAGCTGAAGGCCGCCCTCCCCGCCCTCCTGCGCCGCTTCCCCACCCTCCGCCTCGCCGTCCCGGAGAGCGCCCTGCGCTACCGCACGGGCTCCACGGTCTTCGGCGTCGAGGAGCTGCCGGTCACCTGGTGACGGGGGCCGGGCGACGGGCGACGGCTACTGCTGCGCGGGCAGCGCCGGTTCGGGGAGGGGGCGGGTGAGGAGCCAGCCGAGGGCGGGGAGGGCGATCAGCGGGAGCAGGGCCGTACGCAGGGACGTGGCGTCGGCCAGCGCGCCCACCGCCGGGCTCAGCACGCCGCCGACGCTGACCGCCAGGCCCAGCGTCACGCCGCTCGCGGTGCCGACACGGGAGGGGAGGTAGTCCTGGCCCAGGGTCACCTGGAGGGAGAAGGGGACGTAGAGGCCCGCGGAGGCGAGGGCGACGAAGAGGTAGAGGGCCGGGCCCGGGACGAGCACGACGCCCGCGACCGCGGCGATGCTCGCGACGTACGACCAGCGCACGACCCGTACCCGCGTCCAGCGGGCGGCGAGGGCGCTGCCCAGCACCGTGCCCACCGCACCGCCGAGGTAGAGGACGAACAGGGCCGCGGCTCCGGCCGCCGTACCGCCGCCCGTGCGCTGGCGCGCGTAGAGGGAGATGAAGCTGCCGAGGACGACGAAGACGACCGACCGGCACACGATCGCGAGCGTCAGGCGGACGAAGGAGCGGCGGTCGTCGGGGCGCTCGTCGGCCTTGGCCGTACGCGTCCCGGGCCCCTCCGCGGCGGCGGACCCGCGGCGTACGGCGAGCAGCGCGAGCACCGCGCCCACCGCGGCGGGCAGCACCAGCACCGGTGTCGCGCCCAGGCCGCCCGCCCCGATCACCGGCGTGACCAGCAGCGGCGCGAGGGCGAAGCCGATGTTGCCGCCGAGCGAGAACCAGCCCATCGCGGTGTGGCTGCCGCGGCTCGCGATGCGCGCGACCCGCGCCGACTCCGGGTGGTACGCGGCGATCCCGACCCCCGCGATCGCGACGCACAGCAGCGTCAGCGGGTACGAGTTGCCGACGCCGCTGAACGCGATCCCGATCCCGCACAGCGCGGTGCTCAGCGGCAGCAGCCACGGCATGCTCCGCCGGTCGGTGAGCGCGCCGAACGCGGGCTGCACGAGCGAGGAGAGCAGCGACGCGGCGAGCACCACACCGGACGCGGCGGCGTAGGTGTAGTTGCGGTCCGCGACGAAGAAGGGGACGAGCGCGGACACGGCCCCCTGGTAGACGTCCACGCACGCGTGCCCGACGGACAGCGTCAGGATCGCCCGCCGCTGCTTCCGGTCCGCGGACGGCGGAGAGCCCGGCGGCGGAGAGCCCGGCGGCGGGGCGGGGGCGAGGGTTTCCGGGGACGGGCCGACAGGCTGTGAGGTGGTCATGACGTCGATCGTGGCCCGCGCGGCGAGGTCACCGCTTCCGGCAGAATGCCGAGTCCTGTCGAAAAACCGCCACCTCGGCGCGGGCGGCCTGCTGCGGGTCCGGGCCCGCCGCACCGCCGCGTACAGTGCCGCCCGTGCCGAAAGTCCCCCGCCCGTCCGTGACGCCGCCCGAGACGACCGTCGCGCCCGCCACCTCGATGCGGCCGCTCACCGCCGGGGAGGAGATCGACGCGCACGTGCACCGCGCGCACCAGATCCACTACGCGGGCCGCGGTGTGCTGACCGTCACCACGGACGCGGGTACGTGGATCGCGCCCGGCAACCGCGCGCTGTGGGTCCCGGCGGGGACCGCGCACTCGCACCGGGCGCACGGGCGCCTGGACCTGCACACCATCGGGCTGCCCGCGTCCGTCAACCCGCTCGGGCTGGACGCGCCCGCGGCCCTGACGGTCGGGCCGCTGCTGCGCGAGCTGATCCTCGCCTACACGCGCGAGGACGAGCCGGTCGCGGGGGCCGAGCGGCGGCGGATGCGGGCGGTCCTGCTGGACCAGTTGCGCGCCTCGCCCCAGCAGCCGATGCATCTGCCGATGCCGTCGGACCCGCGGCTGGCCGCGGTCTGCGCGCTGCTGCGGCGCGACCCGGCGGACGGCCGCCCGCTCGCCGCTTTCGGCGCCGCGGTCGGCGCCGGGGAGCGCACCCTGAGCAGGCTCTTCCGGGACGAGCTGGGCATGACCTTCCCGCAGTGGCGCACCCAACTGCGGCTCTACCACGCCCTGGTGCTGCTCAGCGAGGACGTGCCCGTCACGGCGGTCGCCGCGCGCTGCGGCTGGTCCTCGCCGAGCGCCTTCATCGACGTCTACCGGCGGGCGTTCGGCCGGACGCCGGGGAGCCGGACGCCCGGGAGCCGCCCGCGAGGGTGAGCCGCGCCCCCAAGCGGCGCCGGACCGCCGCCGGGCCCCGCCCGATCCGCCCTTCGGGCGGAATTCCGCGGAATTCACCGGTTGGGCCGCACCCGTCTCCCGCACCCTCCACCCCCGCCCTGCTCTTCTCGTAACGAACCGTCACCGTTCGTACAGGGAGTAGTCGATGAGACGTCAGTTGTGGCCGGTCAAGGGGCCGGACGGTCCCGGTACCGGCCGGGCCGGGCGGGGCCGCCCCGGTGGGGGCGTGCGGCGCCGGGCCGGGTGGGTGGCGGTCTCGGCCGCCTCGCTCGTCCTGACGGCCGGTCAGGGCCTCGCCCTGTCCGCCCCCGCCCCCGCCCTCGCGGCCACCCCCGCCGCCACCCCCGGTGCCTCCGCCGCGGTGGCCGCGCTGCCCCCGTGGGACTGCCCGGACACCTTCGCGGGCTACACCTTCGACAGCGTGCCGATCCTCAACCGGGCCCTGATCCAGATCCAGCGCGTCGATCCCGCCACCGGTGACGTGTCCGGCGCCGGGGTGACCTCGGTCCCGCTCGACGCGGTGGGCCACAACCCCCTCGACGACTACTTCTACGGCGTCGCCGCGGGCTCGGGCACCGTCTACCGGATCGGCCGGGACGGCGCCCTCGCGGCCCTCGGCGTGACGCTGCCGCTCTCCCCCGTCGCGGGCGACATCGACACCGCGGGGCACTGGTGGGTCGTGGACGCCACCGGCCGCGTCGCGGAGGTCGACCTCGCGCCCGGCTCGGGTACGTACGGCCAGGTCCTCCGGCAGGGCGTGTTCGACACCTCCGCGCTCCAGGTCCCCGGCGACTGGTCGTACATCGAGAACGGCCCGGCGGGCACCGGCCTGTACGGGCTCAGCCGCACCACCGCCGCCGGGCAGCCCGCCCACCTGGTGTTCGTCGACACCGGCAACCTGACGGACCACGACCTCGGCCCGGTGACCGGCGGCTACCCCGCCACGGCCTTCACCGCGACCTTCACCGACGGCACGTACCTCTACGCCTCGTCCGGCACCGAGGTCTTCCGGGTCGACCTGAACGCGCGCGACGCCCGGCCGGTCGCCGCGGTCAGCCCCGCCCCCGCGGACGGCGCGCAGTGCGCGCGCCTCGGCGTCCCGACCCGGCTGGCGGTCACCAAGACCGTGGACCGCCGCAACGACCCGGGCGACCAGTTCAAGATCGGCGTCTTCGACGAGGACGGCAACCTGCTGACCTCGGCGACGACCCAGGACGGCGAGGACAGCGTCACCACCCCGCCGGTCGACGTGGTGCCCGGCCGGACGTACCACCTGTTCGACCATCTGACGAACGACTACCTGCCGCCGCGCCCGGAGTTCTACCACTCCGACGCCTTCTGCACGGACGCCGAGGGCCACCCGCTGCCCCTGCAGGGCGGGCCCGGCGACTGGACCTTCCAGGCGGTGCGCACGGGCGAGATCCGCTGCGAGATCAAGAACGCCGGAGTCGGCCACACCGACCTGCAACTGGTCAAGGAGGTGGTGAACGGCCCCGGCGGCACCGTGGGCGACACCGTCCACTACCGCTTCCACGTGATCAACACCGGCACCACCACGCTCCAGCACGTCACCGTGGACGACCCGCGGCTCGGCGCGCACTTCGACTGCGGCGGCCCGGTGCCCGCGGGCGCCGCGCTCTTCTGCGGCGACTTCCTCTACGTGATCTCCCCCTCGGACGCCGCGGACGGGATCATCGTCAACACCGCCCACGCGCACGGCGAGGACGCCTTCGGCACCCCGGCCGACGCGGAGGACACCGCGGCCGTCCCGGTCTACCGCCCGACGCCGGGGCTGAGCATCACCAAGAGCGCCGAGCCCACCGACATCGACGCGGCGGGCGACCGGGTGACGTACCACTTCCAGGTGCGCAACACCGGCCAGGCCGTCCTGCACGACGTGAAGGTCACCGACCGGTATTTCACCGGCACCGGCGGCTTCCCCGCCGTCCAGTGCCCGACCGACACGCTCCTGCCGGGCGACGTGACGGACTGCACCGCCGTGTACACGGCCACGCAGGAGGACATCGACTCCGGGCAGATCACCAACAGCGCGGGCGCCACCGCCGTCAGCGAGCTGGGCGACCACGTCGAGGCGGGCCCGGCCGACGCCGAGGTGGCCACCCACCCGCGGCCGGGCGTGACGCTCACCAAGACCGCGGAGCCCGGCACGGTCGACCACGCGGGCCAGCCCGTCCGCTACACGTACACCGTCGAGAACACCGGCAACACCACGCTGCACAGCGTGGAGGTCACCGACCCCGGCTTCGACGGCCACGGCTCCCTGGAACCGCTGGACTGCGGCGACCGGGACCACACCCTGCTGCCCGGCGGCAGGGTCACCTGCACCGTCGTCTACGAGGTCACGCAGCAGGACATCGACGCGGGCGCCCTCCACAACACCGGCCAGGTCTCGGCCTACACGCCGGACGGCACCGAGCTGACGGACACCGACGCGCAGACCGTCGAGGCCGCCCGCACCGGGGGCCTGAGCCTGGTGAAGTCCGCCGAGCCGGACGCGCCCGCGGACTTCACCGCCGGGCAGGTGGTGACGTACTTCTACGAGGTCCTCAACACCGGCAACACCACGGTGGACGACATCGCGATCGACGAGACGCGGTTCACCGGCAACGGCACGAAGGGCGACGTGACGTGCCCCGAGGCGTCGCTGCCGCCGGGTGGCCGCGAGGTGTGCCGCGCGACGTACACGCTGACCGCGGAGGACATCGCGCAGGGCAGCGTCGCCAACACCGCGCACGCCACCGGCACCGGCCCCGGCGGGGCGCTCGCGTCCGGGGACAGCTCGGTCGTGCTGGAGGGACCGCCCGCCAACCCGGGCCTGGAGCTGGACAAGTCGGTCGCCCCGGCCTCCGTCGGCGCCGCCGGTCAGCAGGTGACGTACAGCTTCCACGTCACCAACACCGGCAACACCGCGCTGCACGGGCTGCACATCACCGAGGACTTCTTCGGCGGCACGGGCGGCCCGCTCGACATCAGCTGCCCGGTCGACACGCTCGCCTCCGGGAGCGGGACCACCTGCACGGCGACCTACACCGTGACGCAGGCCGACATCGACGCGGGCTCGGTGGCCAACACCGCGACCGCGGGCGCCCTCGACCCGGGCGGCGCGGACGTCGACTCCGGGCAGAGCAGCGCCGAGCTGACCACCGCCGGTACGGGCGCGCTGCACCTGGACAAGACCGCCGCGCCCACCCGGGTGTGGGCGGCCGGTGACCAGGTCGGCTACGAGTTCACCCTCACCAACACCGGCACCGCCACGCTCGTTGCCCCGGACGTCGTCGAGACGTCCTTCAGCGGCAGCGGCACCCCGCTCGCCGCGTCCTGCCCCGAGGAGCCGATCGCTCCCGGCGACAGCGTCCTGTGCACGGCCGCGTACACCGTTACCGACGCGGACGTCACGGCCGGGCGGATCACCAACACCGCCCGCGCCACGGCCGCGCGCGCCGACGACGGCACCGCCGTCACCTCGAACGAGGACAGCGCGGCGGTGACCGTGAACCGCTCCGGGCTGAGCATCGACAAGTCCGTCCGCCCGTCGGAGGCCGCCGCGGGCGACACCGTGACGTACTCCTTCAAGGTCACCAACACCGGCAACACGCCGGTGCACGACCTGGCGATCGCCGAGGACGCCTTCGGCGGCAGCACCGGACTCCCGCCCGCCACCTGCCCGGTGGACGAGCTGGCGGCCGGGGCCACCACGACCTGCACCGCCACCTACACGGTGACGGACGCGGACGCCGCCGCCGGGCACGTCGACAACACCGCGCACGCCACCGCCGTCAACGGCGCGGGCGCGCAGGTCGCCTCCGGCACCGACTCCGCCCGCCTCACCACCACGTCCGAGCCGCAGACGGGCTCGCTGAAGCTGGTGAAGAAGGCCGAGGTCGAGCACAAGGGCAACTCCGGCTACGGCGACGGCGGTTCGGGCGGCAAGGACGACACCGCCCGGCCCGGCGACGTCGTCCACTGGACGCTGACGGTCACCAACACGGGCGGCACCACGCTGCACGACGTCACGGTCGACGACCCGACCGCGGGCGAGATCAGCTGCCCGAAGTCGACGCTCGCCCCCGGCGAGTCCATGACCTGCACGGCGCCCCCGTACACGGTCACCGAGCAGGACGCGGAGAACGGCTGCGTCTCGGACACCGCCACCGCCACCGGGCTGACGCCCGACGGTACGAAGGTCACCTCCCCGAAGGCCAGCGCCTCGGTCACGGTGACGTCCTCCGGCGGCAAGGACTGGTAGCACCCACCCGCACGACCGGGCGGCCCGCTCCCCACCGGGGGGCGGGCCGCCCGCCGTTCCGGCCGGGTGGCGGGGCTCAGACCAGGTGGCGGGCCAGGAAGCGGGCCGCGTCCGCCGGTTCGTCCGCCGGGAGCGGCGCGGAGTGCGGGCCCGGGTGGGCGTGCAGGGACTTGTCCGCCGAGCCGAACGCGTCGAAGAGCGCCAGCCCCTGCGCGCGCGGCACGCGCTCGTCGTCCCACGCGAGCAGGAAGCGCACGGGTACGGTGATCCGCCCCGCCGCCTCCGCGAGCGCCCGCGCCCCGCTCAGCCCCAGCACCGCCGCCCGCACCCGCGGTTCGGCGGCGACGAAGGGCACGCCGAGCCCGCAGCCCAGCGACACCCCCCAGTAGCCCACCGGCCCCGCCCCGACGTCCGGCAGCCTCTGGAGCGCGTCCAGCACCGCCCGCCACTCCGGCACGGTGCGCCGGGCGGCCAGCGCCTGGAAGTCCGCGATCAGCGGGTACGGCTCCGCGCCCGCCGCGATCCGCTGCCCGTTCGCCGAGGCGATCGCGTCCAGCTCCTGATCGGTGGGCCGCTCCCCGTGCCCGGGCACGTCGACGGCGGCGACGGCGAAGCCGCACTCGCGGACGAAGTGCTCCGCCCGGACGGTGACGAGGGGGGCCTCCTTGTGCTGCCCGCCCCCGTGCCCGACGAGCACGAGCGGCCGGGTGCCGGGCCCCGCGCCGTCGGGGGTCCACAGGACGCCGGGGATGTCACCGAGGAGGAAATGCCTGGTCCGGACGCCGTCGGCGGCCGACGACTCCGGACGGGAAGTGAAACGCATGGCGCTCACGCCTTTCGGGATGCCTTACGCGCGGTGCGCGTACGCGGGCGCTCCCTCAGCCATGCGCGAGGAGAGGGCGGGCCCGACCTGTCGTTGTGCTGATCGGTCTCACCTCCCCTGGTCGTCGCCGGTGCACGGCGCCGCCGACCGTAGCACGGCGGGCGGCGGGCGGTCACTGGCCCGTCGTGCCGTCGGCCATCTCGCGGAGGATGTCGAGGTGGCCGTTGTGGCGGGCGGTCTCCTCGACGAGGTGCATCAGGATCCAGCGGAGGTTGACGTGGCTGCCGTCGCGGATGGGGCGCTTGGCGAGGTCGTCGAGGGAGTGGGCGGCGGCGGTCGCGCGGTGGCGGGCGGAGTCGGCGGCGTAGGCGGCGAGGACGTCGGCGAGGGGGAGGGCGAGGTCGGCGGTGAACTCGCGGTCGGGGTCCTCGTCGGTCCAGGGGCCGCGGTCCTCCCCGCCGAGGAAGATCACGTCGAACCACCAGTGCTCCACCCAGCGCAGGTGGTTGATCACACCGGAGAGCGTCATGAGCGGGGAGCCGGGCAGCGGGGCGCCGCGGCCGTGCTCGTCGCTGGCGCCCTCGCACTTCTCGCGGGCGGTGTCGCGGGTGTAGTCGAGGAAGGTGGTGAGCGTGGTGAGCTCGTCGCCGGTGGGCGGCAGGTCTGTTCTGGTCATGGGAGGGCATGATCCGCGATTCGCGGGTCCGCGTCGACCGTATTCCCTGCCCGCGGCCGCGCGTGTCGCCCATGGCACCATCGAAGCTGCGGCGCCGCGCCGCCCCGTCCCCTTCCCGAGGAAGCCGAGCCGCCGCCATGCCGCTGCAGATCAGGGCCTTCGACGCCGACCACCCTTCCGCCCTGCTCGACCTGGAGTGGCATCTGCCGCTGGAGCAGTGGTCGGACAAGTCGCTCGTCGCACTGCCGCGCGGCATCTCCCGGCACGTGGTGCGCTTCGCCCGGGCCGGGGACGAGGTCGTCGCGGTCAAGGAGGTCAGCGAGTGGGCGGCGGTCCGCGAGTACGGGCTGCTGCGCGACCTGGACCGGCTCGGCATACCCGGGGTCGACCCGATCGCGGTCGTCACCGGCCGGGAGGCCGCGGACGGCACCCCGCTGGAGCCCGCGCTCGTCACCCGGCATCTGAACGGCTCGCTGCCCTACCGCTCGATGTTCGAGACGACGATGCGGCCCAGCACCGTCAACCGGCTGCTGGACGCGCTCGCGGTGCTGCTCGTGCGGCTGCACCTGGTGGGTTTCGCCTGGGGCGACTGCTCCCTGTCCAACACCCTCTTCCGGCGGGACGCGGGCGCCTTCGCCGCCTACCTGGTGGACGCCGAGACGGGGCAGATCCAGCCGGAGCTGAGCGCCGGGCAGCGCGACTACGACATCGACCTGGCCCGCGTGAACATCGCCGGTGAACTGATGGACCTGGAGGCGGGCGGCTCGCTGCACCCGGCGGTCGACCCGGTGACCTTCGCCGAGGCCATCTGCTCGCGCTACAACGACCTGTGGCACGAGCTGACCCGGCAGTCCGTCTACCCGGCGGACAAGCGGCAGTACATCGACCGCCGGATACGCCGCCTCAACGACCTGGGCTTCGACGTCGCCGAGATGCAGATCCAGCGCTCCCCCGCGGGCGACACCATCACCTTCCTGCCCAAGGTCGTC
Source organism: Streptomyces sp. NPDC021020 (assembly GCF_044333285.1). Lineage (NCBI taxonomy): Bacteria > Bacillati > Actinomycetota > Actinomycetes > Kitasatosporales > Streptomycetaceae > Streptomyces > Streptomyces sp. NPDC021020. The sequence continues at coordinate 158,245 of NZ_JBIRQQ010000004.1, read as the reverse complement.
GACGCCGGCCACCACCAGCGGCAGCTGCTGCGGCTGACCGGTATGGACACCGAGGAGAACCAGGCCCGCAGCCTGCTCAACGACCTGGAGTCCTGGATGACCACCCAGGACGACTACGCGCCCGGCGACCCTCTCGGCGCCCGGCCCGAGGTGCTGGCGCACCGCTGGGTGCGGCAGGTCTTCCGGCCCGCGGTGCGGCTCATCCCGGTGGAGCTGCGGCGCAGCCTGGACCCGGCGCAGATCTACCACGAGCTGCTGGAGCACCGCTGGTACATGTCGGAGGAGGCCGGCGAGGACGTCGGCCTGGAGGCGGCCGTCGAGTCGTACATCGCGAACATCCTGCCGCTCGTGCCCGACCCGACCGCGATCGTGCCCGAGGTGGAGTGAGCCGGCGCCGTCACGTCAGCCGCAGCGCCGCCTCCCGGACCGCGAGGGTGTCCGCGCGCACCTCGCGCAGGCCCGGCAGCGGCCAGATGCCGCGGCGCGGGGCGGGCGGGCCGCCGTCCGACCCGGCGCTCCAGGCGATGCTGCGCGTCCACGCCCGCAACTGCTCGCGGAAGCCCGTCACGGCGGGCCCGGAGCGGTGCGTGGTGCGGGTCGCGGCGCCGGTGTCCGGCTCCCAGGTGTCGATGTGCAGCGTCGCGCCCTCGTCGCGGGCGTAGGGCGAGGGCAGGCTGAGGGTGGCGACGGAGTCGGTGCCGGTGAATTCGATCGTCTCGCGGTAGCGGTGGTGCTCGGGCAGCCGCAGATGGCTGACCTCGACGAGCAGCTCGTCGTCCGGCCGCCAGCGGCAGCTCACCGCGCTGCCGCCGGCCCACTGCACGCTGTGCTCCAGCGACCCGTGCAGCGTGCGCCCGGTTCCCTCCAGCGCGGCGTGCACGATGTTGACCTGGTGGATGAGCGAGCCGCCCAGGCCCCGGGCGTAGACCTCGGCCTGGGTGCCGCTCGCGCCGGGGCCGAGGGCGCGGGCGAGCGCCTCCCGGGCCGGGGGCGGCTGCGGGCCGTAGGGCGGGGCGGGGTACGGCACGAGGTGGTCGACCAGGTGCGGGGCGTTGGGGTCGTGGATGTCGACGCTGATCCGGCGGGCGGTGGCGGCGTTGTCCCGGCAGTGCTCGACGAAGAGCTGCACGACGGGGTCGTGCCGCTTCATGTAGCCGGCGGTGACGGGCACACCGGTGCGCCGCTCGGCGGCGATCAGCTCGTCGATCTCCGCGAGGTCCAGGCTCACCGGCTTCTCGCACAGCACCGGCAGCCCCGCCTCCAGGCAGCCGGTCACCGCGTCGCGGTGCGTCCACCACGGTGAGAGCACCAGCGCGGCCTGCGCCCCGGCCCACACCGCCTCCTCGGCGCTCGTGCACACCGCGACCCGGTCGAATCCCGCCATCAGTGCCGCGCGGTGCGCCGGGTCCGGGTCGATCACGGCCGCGGGCCGGATCAGCTGCGGCAGGTCGCGCATCTCGCGCAGATGCGCGGCGTGCGCGACCTTCCCGGCCCCGATGACGACGACCGGGACCTGCGCACGGCCCGGTCCGCCCGCTCCGGCGGGCCCGCTGCGCTGTTCGTCGGCGGTCTCCGCCGGCGGCCCCTGCCGCCCCGTGTGACGCATCGTGCTCATCCTTTCGCCCGGCCGGCACTCGTTCCTACCAGGAAACGTGGCGCGACCGCGACGCCGGGGTGTCCGAACCGTGATCTCACCCCTGGCAAGGGGCCCATCCATTGCTAGAGTCGGTATAGGGTGCGGTTGCCACCTTGCAGGCAGCTGCACGTTTCGGCGCACCGCGCGACGAAAGAGGGAATCCGTGGCCAATTCGGTGAGGGGTGGTGGGCCGAATGCGGCCGACATCGGGCTCGCCCTTTATCAGACACTGCGCAGCCAGGGGGCCGTCGCGCCGGACAAGGCGGTGGCCGCGCTCGGGCTGACCGAGGCCGAGGCGGAGGCGGGCTGGCAGGAGCTCCAGGAGCTGGGGCTCATACGCCCGAGCGACGGGTCGGGCGCGCTGGACGCGGTCGAGCCGGACACCGCCCTGATCGAGCTGCTGGCCCGGCAGCGGGCGTCGTTGCGGCGCCAGCGCGACGAGCTGACCTCGATGGTCTCCGCCGCGGAGTCGCTGATGGAGCGCTACCGCCCCGCGGTGCTGCGGGAGAACGCCGAGATCGAGGTCGAGCTGCTGACCCGGGACCACCGGCGGCGCCAGTTCCTGCGGGACTTCGACGCGACGATCACCGAGACGGCCAGCTGGATGCACCCCGGCCCGCTGCCCTCCAGCGAGGTCCTGGCGAGTTCCCTCACCGCCGACAGCGAACTCATCGCGCGCGGTGTCAAAGTCCGCGCCATTTATGGCCAGAGCATTAATTCAGCACCCAGGCAACGTAAATACCTGTCGGACCTCACTGCCGCGGGAGTGGAAGTCCGGCTCGCCCCGCAGGTGCCTTTCGATCTGCTGATGGCGGATACACACAGCGCTTTGGTACTGGCGAATCAGGATGAGCCGCTGGGCCCTGCGATTGTGATCCGGGGGCCCGCGCTGGTGCGTTCGTACGTGGCGATGTACGAGGATTGCTGGCTGCGCTCGGTCCCTTACAGCGTGAACACGTCGCCCGCTCCGGAATCCGACAGCGAGCTGACCGAGCAGCACCGTACGACCATGAGACTGCTGGCCAACGGCCTGACGGACGAGCGCATCGCCCGGAAACTCGGGGTGTCACTGAGGACAGTGAGCCGTTTGGTTTCCGAGATCATGCGCTATCTTGAGGCGGACAGCCGATTCCAGGCGGGAGTCCTCGCGGCGGCTCATGGTCTGATCTGACACGCCTCCGGTGACGCGAACCGGACGGGCGCATTCACGCCATGGCGGATATACGCACATGCGTCACCTGGTTCGATGCAGGTTGCATTTGCCATCATTGGGAAAGTCATGTGTCCCTACTTCATAGTGAGCACGTCACACTCTCTGCCCACCTAAGGATTACGATGTCGCGGATCCGGCGTTCGACCCATGTCTCCGCTGTAGCAGCACTGGTGCTCGCTCTGTCGTCGGCTGCCGGCACGGCTGTTGCTGCCGACTTCTCCTCCGCACCCGCACCGGCGCCCGCCCCCATCGCCAAGACCGGCCCCGTCTCGCCCGACGGCTGGTTCCCGGGAGCGACGCCTGCCGGGTGGTTCCCCGGTTCCACCACGCTTACCACCACGGTTACGCCTGCCGGGTGGTTCCCTGGTTCCGTCACCACGGTCTCGCCCGCCGGGTGGTTCCCCGGTTCCGTCACCGCGGTCACCCCCGCGGGCTGGTTCCCGGGCCTGGCACCCGCTGGATGGTTCCCCGGCACCATCCAGGTCTGAGCACCCGTTCCGAGCACACCGCCGAGAGCGCGGACACAGCACCGCGCGGCCCGTGATGATTCGCGGACCGCGCGGTGCTTTGTGCATTTTCGTGGGGGGATGATTCCCTACGGCCGGTGGGCCTGGGTCGGGGCTCGGGTCAGGACCCGACGGAGGCCGTCGCGGCCATGAGGGCTTCGTGCGGCCTGGCGACGGCCAGGGCGCGCTGGAGCACGGTGTCGATGTCGGTCGCCGCGTCGTCGGCCGCCGGATGCACGGCGAGCCAGCCGAGGTGGCGACGGAGGAAGGCCGCGAGGGCCGGCACCGTCCGCAGGGGGAGGCGGACGGTGCGGCCCTCGACCATCAGATCGGCCCAAGAGGCCAAGGTGTCTCGAATGGCAGCGCGTGCCTCGACTGCCGGCCCGTTCAGGGGGATGCCGGGCCGGTCAGTGCCGGACAGTCTGTCGCCGGGGTCCTGCGCGCCTACGAGTGCAACCTCAAGCTCGCCGTATACCCGGGGAAGCAAGGCGAGCTGCCGATCCAAACGCTCCTGGCAAGGAACGCAGAGCGCAGGGTCCGTGTCGACACACAGGTGGCCGGTTCGGAACCCGTAGTCATGCACTCCACTGTCCCTTCTCGTTGCCGGGGCGGTGATTACAGACAACCAGCACGGCCGGTTCCGGACAATGTCCCGGAACCGGCCGGATCCTGCCATGGCGCGTTCGCGCATCTAGGCACCTTCGCCGCTGGTCAGCCGGGTGGTCGCCACCACGGCCGGTGGGTCAGCGGGGCAGGTTTGCCTCGATCGCCCCAATCACCTCGTCAGCCTCGGGAACGACGCGCGGACGGAAGCGGGCGACGGCCTCGCCCGAGCCGTTGACCAGGAACTTCTCGAAATTCCAGGTGATATCTCCCGCTTCGCCCTCGGCGTCGGCCAGCTGCGTCAGCTCGGCGTAGAGCGGGTGCCGGTTCGCACCGTTGACGTCCGCCTTGGCGAGCAGCGGGAAGCTCACGCCGTAGGTCGTGGAGCAGAAGGTCGCGATCTCCTCGGCGCTGCCGGGCTCCTGGGCGCCGAACTGGTTGCAGGGCATGCCGACGACCGTGAAGCCGCGGTCGGCGTACTGCTTCTGCAGCCGCTCCAGCGCCTCGTACTGCGGGGTGAGGCCGCACTGGGACGCGACGTTGACGAGCAGCACGACCTTGCCGGCGTGCTCGGCGAGCGTGGTCGCGGTGCCGTCGAGGGTCTGCAGCGGGATGTCGTGGAGGGTGCTCATCGGCGGGGGCTCCTTCTGCTTGCGGCCCGGGTGCGGGCACTGGACGCGCGCCCGGCGGGCACGGCGGGCTCGGCCACGGTCAGGCCGAGGGTCTGGGCGAGGGCGGGTGCGAGGTCGAGCAGCTGCGCGGGGGTGATCACCGCGCCGCGCAGCGACTCGTAGCCGTCGGCCAGGTCGATGGTCAGGGCGCCGCGCAGGTCCGCGTCCTTGAGCACGGCGCGGCCGAAGCGGGCCCGCTCGACGCGGGTGCCGGGGAAGGTCACGCCCTCCAGCCGGGCCTCGCCGAAGTCGACGTCGCGCAGCACGCAGTCCTCGAAGACGACGTCGTGCAGCGCGGTCGCCCGCAGGTTGACGGAGTCGAGCTTGCAGCGCACGAACGTGACGCGGCGCAGCACCGCGTCGTACAGCTCGACGCCTGCCAGCGAGCTGCCGAGCACGGCGGTGTCCAGCCACTGGCCGCCGGCCAGGGTGCAGCCGGTGAGGCGGCAGCCGGACAGCCAGGCGTCGTTGAACCGCGCCCCGCGCAAATCCGTGCCGGTCAGCACGCAGTCGCTGAGCGCGGCCTCCAGGAAGCGGGCCCCGGCGGCTCGCGCACCCTCGGGCGCGTGCAGGCCGTCGAGGTGGACGGTGTCGTAGTCCCCCTCGACCTCCAGCCCACCGCTGTGCGGTACGAGCGCGGAGGCGTACGGCAGCTCTGCGAGCGTCTGCGCGACGGCGGCATGGGGCTGTGCGTTCACCCCGCCACCCTACGCGGGCGGGGCGACCGTCTTTCCCCCACGCGGGGGGGCGCCTTCCCCGGCGCGGGGGGGGCGAGCGCTTCCCGCTGCGCGAGGCGCCTTCCCCGGGCGGGGGGGCGAGCGCTTTCCGCTGCGCGGGGCGCCTTCCCCGGGCGAAGGGGCGACCGTCTTTCCCCCACGCGGGGGCGCCTTCCCCGGCGCGGGGGGGGGCGAGCGCTTTCCGCTACGGGGGGCGCCTTCCCCCGGCGGGGGGGGCAACCGTCTTTCCCTCACGCGGGGAGGGCGCCTTCCCCGGCGCGGGGGCGAGCGCTTTCCGCTGCGCGGGGCGGTGAGCGTTTTTAGGGGCGCGGGGAACTGCGCGAGCAACCACCCACCGGCCGGTGGTCCGGGAACGACAGCAACTGCCCCTTCGGGCCGGTGACGACGTGACGGCACGTCGTGGCTGGCCGCGCAGTTCCCCGCGCCCCCAAACGCTCGCCCGGCGCGGCAAGCGCACCCGCCCCTGGGGCGTACCCGGCGGCGCAGGCGCAGCCTGGAGGGGGCTTGCCCCGCGCGGGGGCATATGGCGCGGCCCGGCGGGCGACATGAGCTATATGTCGGCCCCGCCTTGCTAGGTTGCCGACATGAGCGCTACCTCGGCCAAAGCCGCCCCCGCCGCGGAGCGGGTCGCGGCGCGGCCGCGCGGGCGCGGGGTGGAGCTGTCGCTGACCGTCGCGGCGGTGCTGGTGTCGGTGTACGGCTACGCGGAGGTGGGCCTCGCGACCGCGGGCGCGGTCCCGCCCGGCGCCGCCGGGTACGGCGCCGGGCTCGCGCTGCTCGCCGTCCTCGCGCATGTGGCCGTACGCGCCCGGGCCCCGTACGCCGACCCGCTGCTGCTGCCGATCGCGGTGCTGCTCAACGGGCTGGGCCTGGTGCTGATCTACCGGCTGGACCTGGAGCCGTCGCTCGGGCCGGCCGCCGCGCCCGCGCAGCTGGTGTGGTCGACGCTGGGCATCACGCTGTTCGTGCTGGTCGTGCTGGCGCTGGACGACCACCGGGTGCTGGCCCGCTACGCCTACCTGGGGGTGACGGCGGCGCTCGCGCTGATGGTCGCGCCGATCTTCTTCCCGGCCGTCAACGGCGCCAGGATCTGGATCCGGGTGGCCGGATTCTCCATCCAGCCCGGCGAGTTCGCGAAGGTGCTGCTCGCGGTGTTCTTCGCCGCCTACCTCGCGGCCAACCGCGCCGCGCTCGCGTACACCGGCCGTACCGTGCTGGGGCTGCGGCGGCTCCAACTGCCGACCGGGCGGGTGCTGGGGCCGGTGCTGGCGATCTGGCTGCTGAGCGTCGGGGTGCTGGTGCTGGAGCGCGACCTCGGCACCTCGCTGCTGTTCTTCGGGCTTTTCGTGGTGATGCTCTACGTCGCGACCGGGCGCACCGGCTGGGTCGCGGTGGGGCTGCTGCTGAGCGCGGCGGGCGCCTTCGCGGTCGGCTCCCTCGAACCGCACGTGCACGGCCGGGTCGAGGACTGGCTGCACCCCTTCGCGAGCGTCCGCGCCGGGCTCGGCCCCGGCCAGCTCGCCCAGTCCCTCTACGCCTTCGGCAACGGCGCGGTGCTGGGCACCGGGCTCGGCCAGGGGCACTCCGCGCTGATCGGCTTCGCGGCCAAGTCCGACTTCGTCCTCGCGACCGCCGGCGAGGAGCTGGGCCTCGCCGGGCTGTGCGCGCTGCTGGGCCTGTACGCGCTGCTGGTGGCGCGCGGCCTGCGGGCCGGGCTGGCGCTGCGCGACCCCTTCGGGCGGCTGCTCGCGGTCGGGCTCGCGGCGATCGTGGCGCTCCAGGTCTTCGTGATCGCCGGCGGGGTGACGGACCTGATCCCGCTCACCGGCATGGCGATGCCCTTCCTGGCGCAGGGCGGCTCGTCGGTCGTGACCAACTGGATCATCGTGGCGCTGCTGATCCGGCTCAGCGACAGCGCGCGCCGCCCGCCGCCGGGAGAGGACGCCCCGCTGTGACCCGCTGCATCCGCCGCTGCGCCCTGCTGATCCTGCTGCTCGCGCTGGCGCTGCTGGTCAACGCGGTGCGGGTGATGGTCGTCGAGTCCGGCTCCTACGCCGCCGACCCGGCCAACCGCCGGATCGCCATCGCCCGTTACGCGCACCCGCGCGGCTCCATCCTGGTGGGCACCGCACCCGTGACCGGCGCCCGCGACACCGGCGGCCAGCTGGCGTACGCCCGCACCTACCGCGACGGCCCGCTGTACGCGCCCGTCACCGGCTTCGCGTCGCAGACGTACGGCACCTCGCTGCTGGAGGGCACCGAGGACGGGCTGCTGTCCGGCACCAGCCCGCAGCTTGCCTCGGCGCCGCTGTGGAACGAGATCACCCGCAACCGGCAGCGCCCCGGCGACGTCCACACCACGATCGACGCCGCCGCCCAGAAGGCCGCCTACGCGGGGCTCGCCGGGCGGCGCGGCGCGGTGGCCGCCCTCGACCCGGCGACGGGCCGGATCCTGGCTCTGGTCACCTCGCCGTCCTACGACCCCGGGCTGCTGTCGGCCACGGGCGAGGCGGCGGCCGCGCAGTGGAAGAAGCTCAACGACGACCCGGCGCAGCCCATGCTGGACCGGGCGATCCGGCAGACCTACCCGCCCGGCTCGGCCTTCAAGGTGGTCACGGCCGCGGCGGCGCTGGAGTCCGGCGCGGTCACCGACCTCACGGCGCCGACCGACTCCCCCGACCCCTACCGGCTGCCGGGCACCGCCTGGTCGCTCACCAACGAGGGCCGCGGCTGCGCGGACGCGAGCGTGCTGGACGCCTTCCGGGTCTCCTGCAACACCGTCTTCGCCAAGCTCGGCGCCGACGTGGGGCTCGACGCGATGGTGCGGCAGGCGCAGGCCTTCGGCTTCAACGACGCGGGGCTGCGCATCCCGCCGGGCGTCGCGAAGAGCAACTTCGACACGAGGATGAGCCCGGACCAGGTCGCGCTGTCCTCGATCGGGCAGTTCGACACCACGGCCACCCCCTTGCAGATGGCGATGGTCGCGGCGGCCGTCGGCGACGGCGGCGAGCTGATGCGCCCCTACCTGGTCGACCGGGTCACCAACCACTCCGGCGCGGTGGTGGCCCGTACCGAGCCGCAGCGGCTGCACCGCGCGGTCTCGCGCTGGACGGCCGGGCAGTTGCAGCAGCTCATGGAGGCCGTCGTGACGGACGGCACGGGCACCAACGCGGCGATCCCGGGCGCGGTGGTCGGCGGCAAGACCGGCACCGCGCAGCACGGCGTGGGCAACAAGGGCACGCCGTACGCGTGGTTCATCAGCTACGCCCGGCCGCAGGGCGCGGGCCGGGCGGCCGTGGCCGTCGCCGTGGTCGTGGAGGACGCGGAGGCGGCCCGCGCGGACATCTCCGGCGGCGGCAGCGCGGCGCCGATCGCCCGCGCGGTGATGCAGGCGGTGCTGTCCGCGCCGCGGCCGTAGGCCCGCGGAGTGCTCAGCGGACCTTCGGGAAGCTGAAGGCGTAGTGCTGCTGGGCCAGCCAGGTCAGCGACTGGTCGAGGGCGGCCACGGTCTGCGAGCGGTCGCCGCCGCCGTCGTGGAAGAGGATCGTCGGGCCGTTGGGGATCTCCGACTTGACCGTCGCCACGATCGTCCCGACGCCGGGCCGGGAGAAGTCCTTGGTGTCGACGTTCCAGCCGAGCGGCCGCAGGCCGTGCTGGGCGGCGATCTGGCGGCTGGCGGGCGTGAAGGCGCCGCCGGGGGCCCGGTAGTACTGGACGGGGGCGTTGCCGGACGCCTCCTCGATCATCGCGAGCGCGTCCAGGATCTCCTTCTGCTGGTACGCGACGGGCTTGTGGTCCATCGACTCGTCGTGGGAGACGGTGTGGTCGCACAGCCGGTGGCCCTCGGCCACGACCCGGCGCACCAGGTCGGGATGGGCCTTGGCCTGCGGGCCGATCATGCAGAAGGTCGCGTGCACGTGGTGCTTCTTGAGGACCGCGAGGACCTTGGGGGTCCATACGGGGTCGGGGCCGTCGTCGATGGTGATGTTGACGGCCTTGCCGGGTATCTCGGCCGCGTGCACGATGTCGATCGGCACCGGGGCGACCGGCGGCGCGGACGTGGTCGGCTTCGACGACGGCTTGTGCGGGGCCGTGGAGTGCCCGGCCGGGCCGCCCTTGCCGCCGCCGCTGCCGCCCTTGCCGTCGCCGCCCTTGCCGTCCGCCGTGTTCTTCCCGTCCCCCGCCGACGCGGCCGCCGCGGTGCCGCTGCTGCCGCCGCCCGGCGCGACCAGCGCCGACACCACGGCGGCGAGCACGACCACCACGACCGCCACCCCGACCACCAGGGCGCGCGGTGCGCTCTTGATCCGCTCCGGCGTCAGCCGCCCGGCCGTTGTCCGCCAACCCGTCATGTTGTGTGACCGCCCGCCCACTTCGTCGTCCGACGTCCCGTTTCCGCGGTTCAGCGTCCCTCACCTGCTCCGCGAACGGATAGATGCGGTCGCCCACGGTACGGTTCCGCGACGACGACGCATCCAAGGGGTCGTTACAGGATCCGGACGTATCGTCGTATCGCCCCCTCCACCTGGGGGGAAACGATTCAGCTCGGCGGATCCTTCAGGCCCGTGCAGCCGCGCAGGTCCTCGTAGCGGTCGGTGATCGTGCGGCCCGCGGCGCCGGTCTGCGGCTCGGGCACGCCGTGGCCGTCGACCAGGGCCGGGGTGAAGACCGCCTTGGCGACCTTGCCGCCGGTGACGGTGAGTGTCGTCACGCCGGTCTGGTCGGAGTGCGGGTAGGGCGAGGAGCCGTACCAGAGGAAGTTGCCGAAGCCGTAGGCGACATAGGTCGGGCCGAGCATGCCGGAGCCGAGCATGACGTGCGCGTGCGTGCCGACGACGGCGGTCGCGCCGGCCTCGGACAGATCGGCGGCGATCGACTTCTGTTCCGGGCCCGGGCAGCTCTGCCCCTCGGTGCCCCAGTGCAGGTAGACCACGACGACGTCGGCCTGCTTGCGCGCGTCCCGTACGGCCGCCAGCAGCTTGGGACGGTCCAGCGCGGAGGCTATGCCGGGGCGGTTCGGCCCGGCGCGGAAGGCCTGGTTGGTGTAGTCCTGCACCTGGCTGGCGGCGACCACGGCCAGGCGCACCCCGTGGACCGTGGTGACGTACGGGCGGTAGGCGGCCTTGTCGTCGGGGCCGATGCCGACGACGGGTATCGGCGAGCTGCGCTGGGCCGCGAGGCTGTCGGTCAGGCCCTGCGGGCCGTAGTCGACGGCGTGGTTGTTGGCCATCGTCACGGCGTCTATGCCGGAGCGCTGGAGGGCGCCGAGCGCGTCCGGCGAGGTGCGGAAGTGGTACTTCTTCGGCTGCGGGGTGCCGCGGGTGGTGATCGCGGTCTCCAGGTTGACCATCGAGAAGTCCGCGGCCGTCAGCGCCTTCGACATCGGGCCGAGCGCGGGGTCCACGCCGAGCCGGTTCGCGGTGCGCTCGGTGAAGTGGACGTCGCCGGCGAAGGCGAGGGTGATCGTGCCGGCCGGCTCGTGCGCGGCCGCGGTGGCCGTGGCCTTCGCCGTCGCGGACGGGGCCTTCGTGGCCGTCGCCTGCGGGGTGGCGGCGGCCCCGGCGGGGCTGCCGCCGCGGCCGAGCACCGCCCAGCCGGTCGCCACCGCGGCGACGACCACGACCGACAGGCCGACAGCCGTGTTCCTGCGGCGCCGGCGGCGTGCCCTGGCCCGGCGGGCGGCGCGCCGCGATATCGGCCCTTCGTTGGTCATCGGACAAGCGTACGGTCCTACGACGACGCTTCGGCCCCCTGGGTGATGGTTTCGGTTACTTCGGTCACCCGGGCCTGCTCCTCGGCGGCGAAGCGCTCGGCGTCCATCCGCTCGGCGATCTCCTCGTCCTGCGTCATGAGCAGGTCCAGGTTGGAGTCGCCCAGCTCGAAGACGCCGAGGTCGACGTAGGCCTTCTGCAGCCGCGGGCCCCACAGGCCGATGTCCTTCACGCACGGCACGATCCGCGAGAAGAGCAGCTTGCGGAAGAGCCGCAGGAAGTCGGAGGACTCGGTCAGCTCGGCGGCCTCGGCCGCGGGGATGCCGAAGTTGCGCAGCACCTCCAGGCCGCGCAGCCGGTCGCGCATCAGGTAGCAGCCCTCGATCACGAACTCCTCGCGCTCGCGCAGTTCGGCGTCGGTGAGCTGCTTGTAGTAGTCGCGCAGCGCCATCCGCCCGAAGGCGACGTGCCGGGCCTCGTCCTGCATGACGTAGGCGAGGATCTGCTTCGGCAGCGGCTTGTCGGTGGTGTCGCGGATCATACCGAAGGCGGCCAGCGCCAGGCCCTCGATGAGCACCTGCATGCCCAGGTAGGGCATGTCCCAGCGGGAGTCGCGCAGGGTGTCGCCGAGCAGCGACTGGAGGTTGTCGTCGATCGGGTAGAGCATGCCGATCTTCTCGTGCAGGAAGCGCCCGTAGATCTCGGCGTGCCGGGCCTCGTCCATGGTCTGGGTCGCCGAGTAGAACTTCGCGTCGAGGTCCGGCGCCGACTCCACGATGCGCGCGGCGCACACCATGGCGCCCTGCTCGCCGTGCAGGAACTGGCTGAACTGCCAGGAGGCGTAGTGCTGGCGCAGCAGGGCGCGGTCGGCGTCGCCCATCGCGTCCCAGTAGCGCGAGCCGTAGAGCGACATGGCCTCGTCGGGGGTGCCCAGCGGGTCGTGCGGGTCGACCTCCAGATCCCAGTCGATCCGGCGCATCCCGTCCCACTGCTTGTCCTTGCCCTTCTGGTAGAGGGCCAGCAGCCGGTCGCGGCCGTCGTCGTACTCCCAGGTGAATCTGGCTGCGCCCTGCGCCGGCACCTCCCAGGACCACTCGGCGGGCTCGGTGGTGTAGCGGCCTTGCGTCGACATGGGGCGGCTCCAATCGCCTGTGCCGGGCGGAAAGTCGGGCCGTGCGCCGCGCGGACGTTCGTGCGCGGGGTCTTGACGGGCTTGTTGACACAGAGTCTCATAAGACCCGTACCGCTGGTAACCCTCGTGCACCGGAGGACTGTTCGGCATGGACGCCACACTGACCGACCGCGAGAGGACCGCGGAACGCCTGCTTGCGGCGTCCGCGAAGCACTCCTTCGACCCCGACACCGAACTCGACTGGGAAGCGCCCTTCGAGGAGGGCCGCTGGTTCTGGCCGCCCGAGCTGCTCTCGCTCTACGACACCCCGATGTGGCACCGGATGAGCGACGAGCAGCGGATGGAGCTGAGCCGGCACGAGGCCGCGTCGCTGTGCTCGATCGGCGTGTGGTTCGAGACGATCCTCATGCAGCTGCTGCTGCGCCACACCTACGACCTCGACCCGACCAGCGGCCACGTCCGCTACGCGCTCACTGAGATCGCCGACGAGTGCCGGCACTCCAAGATGTTCGCCCGCGCGGTGACCAAGCTGGGCACCCCGGCGTACCGGCCGAGCCGCTTCGACCAGCAGCTCGGGCGCGTCCTCAAGACCGTCTCCACGACGCCCGGTTCCTTCACCGGCACGCTGCTGGCCGAGGAGATCCTGGACTGGATGCAGCGGCTGACCTTCCCGGACGAGCGCGTCCAGACCCTCACCCGCGGCATCACCCGCATCCACGTCGTGGAGGAGGCGCGGCACATCCGCTACGCCCGCGAGGAGCTGCGGCGGCAGATGGTCACCGCCCCGCGCTGGGAGATCGAGGCCACCCGCCTCACCTCCGCCCAGGCCGCCCGCGTCATCGCCCGCTCCCTCATCAGCCCCCAGGTCTACGCCGAGGTGGGCCTCGACGTGAAGGAAGCCGTCACCGCCGCCCGCACCAGCCCCCACCGCCAGGACGTGATGCGCCAGTCCGCGAAGCGCCTGATGGACTTCTTCGACGAGATCGGCCTCATCCGCGGCCCCAGCCGCCGCATCTGGAAGGCCTCGGGGCTGACCTCCGCATGACGGGTCCCGCCGCGGTCACGCCTTGTCGAAGAGGTGGGCCGCGGCGGGGGTGAGGGTGGTCAGGCGGGTGAGGAGGGTGCCGGCCGGGCTGGTGGGGGTCTCCTGGGGGAGGGCGGAGGCGGCGGCGCGGGCGGTTTCCGGGTCGGTGGTCGCGGTGACCAGGAGGAGGCCGGTGAAGTGGTCGACCAGCCAGTCGCGCAGCTCGGTGCGGGACGGCTCGCGGCCCTCGTCGATCCACATCAGGGACACCGCCTCGACCGAGGCGATCCACGACCGCACCATCATCGCCAGCCGCGGGCCCGGCCGCGTCACGCCGAGGTGGTGCAGCACCTGCTCCGCGGCGCGGCGCCGCACGCCGTCCACGATCGCGCTCGTACGGCTCGTCTCGGCGACGCTGCCGCCGCCCAGCAGGGCGCCGTACGCGGGGGCGTGCTCCTCGACGTACGCGAGGTAGCGGTCGAGCGCGGCGGACAGCCGCTCGGTGGGCGGGCCCTCGGCGGCGACCGCGAAGCGCCCGATCAGCTCGTCGGCGGCGCCGAGCACCGCGGCCTCGTAGATCTGCTGCTTCCCGCCGGGGAAGTAGCGGTAGACCAGCGGGCGGGACACGCCCGCGGCGGCGGCGACGTCGTCGATCGAGACGTCCTCCGGCCGCCGGTGGCCGAACAGGTCGACGGCCGCGGCCAGCAACTGCGCGCGGCGGGCCTCGACGTCCATTCTCCGGTAAGCCACCGCCCCACCTTATGGCCCCGCGGCCCGGATGCACGTTCGGGCGGCGCCTTGCGCGGGGGCGGGCGGCCCCGTGGGAGGGTGGCCGGGTGAGGCATGAGGAGACGGAGTTCAGCGGGGGGCCGCTCGACGGGCGGGTCATCGAGGTCGTCGTGGGGATGACGGGGCAGCCGCCGAAGGAGTACGTCGTGCCCGTGGAGGGGCACCGGTACGTCTACCACCGCGTCCCCGGTGTCAAGGGGGAGAACCGGACGCCGTGGGTCTTCCGCTACGACCCCGAGGGCAAGCCGGCCCCGGGGCCCAAGTGGCCCTGGTCGCGGCGCGGCTGACGAGCCGGGGGATTTGGTCCGGACCATTGACACGATTGGTCTAAACCTGTTTGCTGCGCGGTAGGCCCACGGGCAACCGCACGGCACACTCCCCCGCACCGCACCCGCGAAGGAGCATCCCCCCATGCTCAGCACGCTCAGCAGGAAGAGACCCCTGGCAGCGGCGTCGGCCGCGCTCGCCGGCGCCCTGGCCGTCGGCGGCCTGGTCGCCCTCGCCCCGTCCGCGAGCGCCGGGGAGTTCCTGGCCAACGGCGGCTTCGAGTCCGGCAGCCTGACCGGCTGGACGTGCGACGCCGGCGCCTCCGCCGTCACCGGGCAGGCGCACAGCGGCTCGTACGCGCTGAAGGCGACGCCCTCCGCGTCCGCCACCGGACAGTGCAAGCAGACCGTGAGCGTCGCGCCGAACACCACGTACACGCTGACCGCGCAGGTCAACGGCTCCTACGTCTACATCGGCGTGGACGGCGGCACGAGCACCTGGACACCCGGCAGCGGCGGCGGCTACACGCAGCTGAGCGTGTCCTTCACGACCGCGGCCACGCAGACCAGCGCGAGCGTCTTCGTGCACGGCTGGTACGGCCAGCCCGCCTACCTCGCGGACGACATCTCGCTCCAGGGCCCCGGCGGCGGCACCACCACGCCGCCGACCACCCCGCCCACCACCCCGCCGACGACGCCCCCGACCACACCTCCGACCACGCCGCCCACGACACCCCCGACGACCCCGCCCACCACCCCGCCGGGCAACGGGAGCCTGCCCACGCACGCGCTGGTCGGCTATCTGCACGAGACCTTCGCCAACGGCTCGGGCTACACCCGCCTCGCGGACGTGCCCGACAGCTGGGACATCATCGACCTGGCCTTCGGCGAGACCAGCTCGCCGACCTCCGGGCAGATCCACTTCAACCGCTGCTCGGTCGCCGAATGCCCCTCGGTCGAGTCGGACGCCGACTTCAAGGCGGCGATCAAGGCCAAGCAGGCCGCGGGCAAGAAGGTGCTGCTGTCGATCGGCGGCGCCAACGGCGAGGTCCAGCTCACCACGACGGCCGCCCGCGACGCCTTTGTCTCGTCCGTCGCCGCGATCGTCGACCAGTGGGGCCTGGACGGCATCGACATCGACTTCGAGGGCCACTCGCTGTCGCTCAACACCGGCGACACCGACTTCAAGAACCCGACCACCCCGGTGATCGTCAACCTGATCTCGGCGCTGAAGACCCTCAAGGCCCGCTACGGCAGCGGCTTCGTGCTGACGATGGCGCCGGAGACCTTCTTCGTCCAGCTCGGCTACCAGTTCTACGGCTCCGGCCCGTTCGGCGGCCAGGACCCGCGGGCGGGCGCGTACCTGCCGGTGATCTACGCGATGCGGAACGACCTGACGCTGCTGCACGTCCAGGACTACAACTCCGGTCCGATCATGGGCCTGGACAACCAGTACCACACCATGGGCGGCGCGGACTTCCACATCGCCATGACGGACATGCTGCTCACCGGCTTCCCGGTGGCCGGCAACACCGCCAACATGTTCCCGGCCCTCGCGCCCTCCCAGGTGGCCATCGGCCTGCCCGCCTCGACCACCGCGGGCAACGGCTGGACCGCGCCCGCCGCGGTCGACCAGGCCCTGGACTGCCTGACCAGGAAGACCAGCTGCGGCGGCTACACCACCCACGGCCAGTGGCCCGCCCTGCGCGGCCTCATGACCTGGTCGATCAACTGGGACCGCTTCAACAACGCGGAGTTCTCCAAGAACTTCGACAGCTACTTCGGCTGACACCCGGGCCGCCCCGCGGCGGCCCCCCAGACGCGTACGGCCCGGTCCCGAGGGCGGTGACCGGGCCGTACGCCCCATCCCCCCACGCCTCCCCCGAACCCCCACCCCTCGCGGCCTGCCGCCGGGGGTGGGGGTTCGAACGTTTTACGGGGTGCCCGGTGTGTCGCTGCGGGTGCGGAACCGCGGGCGCGGGCAGGGTCGTGGAAGGACACGGGGCGATGTGAACGGACGTGAACAGTCGGGGAAGATCAGCGGAGCGGACGGGGGCCGCCGGGGAAGCGAGGGGCAAGCGATGAGGCAGTGCTGCGGAACCGGGCGACTCCCCGGGGCGGAATGACACGTTCCGGCAGCTGAAGATATGACAACCTATGACACGCTCACGAGGGACCGTCATACAGGAGGACAGGTACATGCCGGTGGCTCGCAACACCAGGTCCTGGCGGCGCTCCGCGGCCGTGTGCAGCGCGCTGCTCGCCTTGGCGGCGCTGTCGCTGCCCGCGGCGCAGTCCGCGGCCGCCCGCCCGTACGAACCGCCGCCCGCCACCACTCCCCCGGCCGTCCCCGGCACCCCGCCCACCGCCACCCTGGGCTCGCTGCCCACCCCCGGCACCACCGCCGACCCCGACTCGCTGCCGCAGCTCCTGACGCAGTTGCAGACCCTCTACCAGCAGTCGGAGGCGGCCACCGAGTCGTACAACCAGGCCAAGGCCACCGCCGACCAGCAGCGCGCCAAGGCCCGCTCGCTCGACGGGCAGCTCGCCACCGCCCGCGCCGACGTCGCCGCGGGCAAGGACCAGGTCGGCCTGCTGGCCCGGGAGCTCTACCGCACCGGCGGCTTGTCGCCGTACATGGCCATGCTGGGCGGCGAGGACCCGCAGGACTTCTTCGGCAACCTGCACCTCGCGCAGCGCACCGTCGACACCCAGCAGGCGGCCGTCGACGCCCTGGCCGCCGAGCAGGACCGGCTGGCCGGGCTCAACGCGCAGGCGCAGAAGGCCCTGGACGCCGCCCAGACCGCGCAGAACACGCAGGCGGCGAAGAAGACCGAGATCGAGACGAACCTGCGGCAGGTCGAGTCGCTGCTCGCCGGGCTCAGCGGAGTCCAGATCAGCGAGCTGGAGGCGCTGGAGGAGCAGGGCGCGGACAAGGCGCAGCAGGAGTTCATGGACTCCAAGCCGCTCGGCAAGGACGCGGCCGTACGCGCGCCCTCCGCGAAGGGCGACGCCGCCATCGCCTACGCCTTCGCGCAGCTCGGCAAGCCGTACGTGTGGGGCGCGGTGGGCCCGGACTCCTTCGACTGCTCGGGCCTGACCTCGCAGGCCTGGGGGCACGCGGGCCTGCCGATCCCGCGCACCGCCGAGGAGCAGTGGGCGAAGCTGCCGCGCGTGCCGCTGTCGCTGCTGCGGCCGGGCGACCTGGTCATCTACTTCCCGAAGGCCACCCATGTGGCCCTCTACATCGGCAACGGCCTGGTCGTGCAGGCACCGCACACCGGCAGTTACGTGAAGGTCTCCCCGATCGGCGCCAACCCCGTCCTGGGCGCCGTCCGCCCGGACATGGGCGCGCAGCCGCTCGCGCACTACAAGCCGCGCAAGGTGCCCGCCGTGAAGATCCCGGCGCCTGACAAGGCGTCACCGAAGACGGCGAAGGCGCCGAAGGCCGGCAAGGACGCACCGCCCGTGAAGGCCTCTGCCACACCGCAGAAGTGACGTGACGTCAGGCTTCCTACGGCCGGAGCTAGAGCGGCTGGTCGGCGAGGGCGTGCGTGACGAGGGAGAGCAGCGCGTCGACGACGGAGCGGCGCTCGCGCGCGTCGATGATCTGCACCGGGATGTGCGACGGCACCGCGAGCGCCTCGCGCACGTCCTCCGAGGTGTAGGCGTACGTGCCCTCGAACTGGTTGACGGCGACGGTGTACGGCAGCCCGGTGCCGTCGAAGTAGTCGAGCGCCGGGAAGCAGTCGGCCAGCCTGCGGGTGTCGGCGAGCACGATCGCGCCTATCGCGCCGCGCACCAGGTCGTCCCACATGAACCAGAAGCGCTGCTGGCCGGGGGTGCCGAAGACGTAGAGGACGAGGTCCTCCTCCAGCGTGATGCGGCCGAAGTCCATGGCGACGGTCGTGGTGACCTTGTCGGGGGTGGACCCCAGGTCGTCCAGTCCCTCGCTGGCCTGCGTCATGACCGCCTCGGTGGTCAGCGGGGTGATCTCCGACACCGCGCCCACGAAGGTGGTCTTGCCCACGCCGAAGCCGCCGGCCACCACGATCTTGGTGGAGACCGGCGCGCGGTCCTGCTCAACCGGCCAGGTGTGCAGGCCGTTCTGGCGGTCAGAGCCTGCGTAGTCCACTGAGCACCCTTTCGAGCAGCGCGCGGTCGGGGCGTACGGACCCGTGACCGGTACCGTACACGCGAATTCTTCCCTGCCCGGCGAGATCGCCGAGCATCGGGCCCCCGGCATTGCCGGCGAGTGCCGGGCGGCCGGTCAGAGCGTACGGGCGCACCCTGTGTGACCTGCGGTCGGCGCGATCGGCGCGCGCGAGGTGCGGTGTGCGGTACGGCAGCGGGGCGTGGCCCGGCTGCGGCGGCACGTGCACGAGCGGGGGCGGCCCCCAGGCGGCCGCCGCCATCAGCGCGCGCCCCCGCCGCCCGACTGGCGCAGCTCGCTGCGCAGCGCGGGCGTCAGGACATGGCCGGCGCGGCCGACGAAGAGCGCCATCTCGTAGGCGACGACGCTCAGATCGCAGTCGGCGGTGGCGTGCGCGCCGAGCAGCGAGCCGTCGCTGATCGACATCACGACCAGCACCCCGCCGGACATCGCGACGGTGGTCTGCCGGACCCGCCCGCCGTCCATGAGCTGGGCGGCGCCGACGGTGAGGGAGGCGAGCCCGGACACCACCGCGGCCAGGTCCATCCGGCCGCTGCCGGCCAGGCCCGGGTGCGCGGGCGGCGGGTCGTCCGGGCCCGGCCGCTCGCTGTCCGGCTCGGAGCCGCACAGCAGCAGGCCGTCGGAGGACACGACCGCGACGGAGCGGATGCCGTGCACCTCCTGGACCAGATTCCGCAGCAGCCAGCGGAAGTTGCGGGCCTCATGGCTGAGGGCCCCGGTCATCGTGTCGACCACGCTCAACGGGTCGCCTCCTCAACGGATCCTGCGGTGTCGTCTGTGGGCCCCTGGTGGCCCTGCTGCGGCTGCTGCGGGCCCTGGCCGGGCGCCGCGCCGCGCTCGCGTACGGCGTCGGCCTCGCGTACGGCGTCGGCGCGGCCGGCCTGCAACCCGCGCTGCAACCCGGCGAGCCTGCGCCGCAGTTGGTCCGCGTCGACCGGCGCGGGGGGCGGTACGGCCACCGGCCGCACCGCCCCGCCCGCGCCGCGCGGCACACGCTGCGGAAGCCCGTGCGGGCCGGTTATGGGCGCCGCGGGGGCCGCCGGGGGCGCGGCCTGCGCGTGCTCGGGCGAGGCCGGCTGCGGGGCGGCAGGGGCCCCCTGGGCGGGAGCAGGGCGGGCGGGGGCCATACGGGGCGGGTACGGGGGCGTCGGCTCGCCGGGAGCGGCGGTGAACGGACTGTCCGGATAGGGCACTTGGGCCGGGACGTACGGGGCCGGCGCCGGGGCCGGGGCCTGCGGGGCGTACGGCTGCGGGACGGGGGGCTGCGGGGCCGGGAAGGGGGCGTGCGGGGCCGGGAAGGGGTGGCGGCGCGGGTCGCCGCCGCCGAGGCCGTTGACCGCGGTCTCCAGCGGCACGACGGGCGCCTCGTCCGGGCCCACCGGCGGGACGATCAGGCCCGGCAGCAGCACCACGGCCCGGGTGCCGCCGGACGGCAGCGCGTGCAGCCGCACCTGGACGCCGTGCCTGCGGGCGAGCCGCGACACCACGTACAGGCCCATGCCCGCCACCGCGCCGGGCGGCGCCGGATCGGGGTCGGCGAGCAGCGCGTTGAGTTCGGCGAGGCGCTCGGCGGGCACACCGATCCCGGCGTCCTCGACCGCCACGGCGACCTCGCCGGTCTCCAGCAGCCGTCCGGACAGCAGGACTTCGGTCTCCGGCGCGGAGAACCCGGTGGCGTTGTCGAGGAGTTCGGCGACCAGATGGGCCACGTCGTCCGCCGCCCGGCCCGCGACGCGCGCGCCGGGCAGCACCTGGATGCGGACCCGCTCGTAACGCTCGATCTCCGAGATGGCGCCGCGCACCACGTCGACGAGCGGCACGGGGCTGGCGGTGGCGCCGTGGCTGTGCTCGGTGCCGCCGAGGACCAGCAGGGTCTCGCTGTTGCGGCGCATGCGCGTCGCGAGGTGGTCGAGCTGGAAGAGCGTGCCGAGCCGGTCCGGGTCCTGCTCCTGGTCCTCCATGCTCTCGATGAGCGCGAGTTGGCGCTCCACCAGGCCCAAGGTCCGCAGGGAGAGGCTGACATGGGACATGTGCGCGGCGTCCCGCGTCGCCGCCGCCGTCAACTCCCGGTTGAGGTCGGCGACATGGGTGACCATCTCGTCGTGGGCCCGGCGCAGCGCGTCCTTCTCGGCGACCGCCCCCGCCAGCGCGCCGCGGGTGCTCTGCGTGGTGCCGCGCTGCGCCGTCAGCTCGTTGCCGAGGTCGGCGGTACGGGCGCGGAGCGCCTGCGCCTCGTGCGTCAGGGCGTTGGCGCGGCGGGCCACGGCGGCGAACTCGTCCTGCCCGACGACCTGCGCGCCGCGCCCGCTCGCGGCGTCCGCGCGGGCCCACACATGCAGGGCCGCGAGCGGCCGGGTCAGGCTGCGGAAGAGCGCGACGAGCACGCCGACCAGCAGCACCAGGCACCCGGCGGCCAGCGCGATCCGCAGCTCCAGCACGGTGACCGTGCGGTTGCGGTGGGCGGCGGCCGCGGCGGCCCGGTCGGTGGCCGCGGAGGCCTCGACGCTACGGATCAGCGCGAGCCGGGCGGTGAGGTCGGCGCGGACCTTGTCGGCGCCCAACGCCCGGTCGGAGCCGGTGAGTTCTGCGGAGCCGAGCAGGGCGGTGGTGTCGGAGTCGGCCTGCGCGGCGCCCTGCCCGGTGACCGTGCTGTCGTAGCGGTCGCGCAGCGGGCGGTCGGCGGTGGCCCGGAAGTCGGCGATCCCGGCGCGCTCCTGGAGCCGGGCGGCCTGCGCCGCGGCCACCAGCTCGGGCTGCCCGCCGCCCGCGGTGAGGGCGCCCGCGAGCAGCCCGCGCTGGAGGGCGGCCGCGTCGGCGGCGCGGGTGAGGGCGGCGGCCGCGGGGCCCGCGGCCTGCCGCGCCAGGACGTCCAGCAGCGGCTGGTAGGCCGTCACGACCGCCTGGACGCCCGCCCCGCCCGCCTGCGCGGCCAGGGCGGTGCGGCGCACGCCGGGCAGCGTGCCGAGCGCGGCCCGCAGCTCCTCGTCGGGGCCCGCGGCGAGCACGTCGCGCGTCTGGCGGTCGGTGCGGGTGCCGTCCTGCGCGGGCACGGCGGTGCCCGCCTTCCCGGCGGCGACGAGGGCGGCCAGGTCGTCCCGCTCGTCCCCGAGGTCCTGCGCCAGCACGGTGGTGCGCTGGGCGAGCCGGGCGGCGCCGGCCTGGTCCTGCGCCGACGTCAGGTCGCCGACGCCGAGGGCGACCCCGGGCGCCGCGGCGGCCAGCACCGTGCCCGCGCACACCAGCAGGGCGGCGAGCATGCGCTGCCTGACCCGCCGTTCACGCAACTGACGTCGTCTACGCACTTCGGGCTCGCAATCACGTATCGCCGGCGGGGGATTCCCCAGGGAATATGCAGGGGCTGTTCCGACCCTTGCAGTCCCGCCAGGAGGGGAGCCACGCCTCCCTCCTCCGGACACCCGAACGAGTGAATCGCACGGGTGTCACAGCGGACAACCCGGCGCCCAACCCGAGTTGCCCACCAGCCCCTCCTGTTACCGGGCCGTACTGGCGCGGCGGCCCCCGTCTCTGCCAGGATGCCCCTCCCTTCGCGGGGGCGGCCTGACGCCGCGTCCGCTTCCGCTTCGCCGCCGCCCGCGCCGGAGCCGGGGCGGTTTGCCTGCCGGGCACACGGGCGGGTCGCTGCATCCTGCACGGGCCCGCCGCCCGCCCGGGGACGTACCGCCGCGGTTTGCCTTCCGGGCACGCCGGACCGCCGCCCGCGCCCTGCCGGGGGACGCGTACGCGCCTCGCGCACACTGGGGGCATGCGAATCGAGACGGCGACCGCGCCGGGGACGACCGGGGCGCCCAACGAGGATTTCGTGGCGGCCGCGATGCCCGCCGGAGGCCACGGCGGGGCGCTGGTGCTGCTGGACGGGGTCACCCCGCCGCCCGACAACGGGAACTGCGTGCACTCCGTTCCCTGGTTCACCGCACGTCTCGGCGGTCACCTGCTGGAGCTGTCCGTTTCGCGGCAGGATCTGACGCTTGCGGAGTGTCTGTCCGAGGCGATCCGCGTGACGGCGGATGCCCACCGTGGCACGTGTGACCTTTCTCACCCCCTGACGCCGCAAGCCACCGTCGTGGCGGTGCGGTGGGGGGCGGCGGAGCTGGAGCATCTCGTCCTCTCGGACTCCGTGCTGCTCCTGGAGGACACCGACGGCAAGGTGACCGCCGTCCTCGACGACCGGATCGACCGGCTGCGCGCCGCGGGCCGCCGGGTCGCTCCGCTGCGGAATCTGCCGGGCGGCTTCTGGACCGCCGCCGCGGATCCGGCTGTCGCCGGGAAGGCGGTGACTGGGCGCACGCCGCTCGCCGCGGTGCGCGCGGTGGCCGCGCTCAGCGACGGGGCCGCGCGCGCGGTCGAGGTCTTCGACCTCGACGACTGGGCGGCGACCTTCGCCCTCCTGCGCGAGCGCGGCCCCGAATCCCTCCTGGCCCGCGTCCGCGCGGCCGAATCCGCCGACCCCGACGGCTCCGCCGTCCCCCGCGGCAAGCCCTTCGACGACGCGACGGCGCTCTTGCTTGAACTCTGAGCCCCCCGCGGGGTGTGGTCCCCTTGCCGCGGGACCGTCCGCCGGTGGGGGCTGAGCGCGCAGTTCTCCCCCAGGCTCCGCCGGGGAGGCGCCCCCGGATGGGGGACTACTCAGAGGATGTCCGCCGTGGATTCGTTCAGGGCGTGCAGGAGGCGGGCGAGGTCCGCGCGGTCGGACGGGGCCCAGGCCGCGAGCTGGCGGAGGTACACCGCGCGGCGGGCGTCGCGGACGCGGGTGAAGCGGGCGCGGCCCTCGGGGGTGAGGCTCATGAGGTAGGCCCGCCCGTCCGCGGGGTCGGGCTCGCGGGCGACCAGCCCGAGCGCCTCAAGTGCCCGCAGCTGCCTGCTCATCGTCGCCTTGCCGACGCCGAAGTAGGAGGCGAGGTCGGTGGCCCGTTCGGGTTCCGCTTCCTGGAGCCGGACGAGCAGCCCGTAGGCCGCGGGTTCGAGGTCGGGGTGGACGGCGCGGGCGAGCTCGCCCGAGGCCGCGCGGGCCCGCCGGAAGAGCACCGTCAGCTCGCGTTCGAGGGCCTCCGCCGACGCGTCCGCTCCCGTCGCATCTGCCGCATTGCGCGCGTCGGTCACAGCATTCCCGCTTTCCACGCCTGAAAGTTGTCTTCACACCCGGTTTTTCCGCAGCACGTCAAGTATTTCGCAGGAGTAGACCAACGGCGGTCACAGGACCCCACCTGGAGGCACGCATGTCCCACGGAGATCTCTCCGTCGTGCACGGCAACGGCTCGGTCCGGGCCAGGCTCACCTTGTTCACCGGACTCCTCGCCTCGACGCTCGCGCTGGTCCTCGCCGCCCCCGGGACGGCCCGGGCGGCGGGTCCCGACCACATGACCCACCCGGACCTGGACTGGCTGGGCTCGCAGATCAAGATCCACGAGGGCGCCGACGCCGCGGGCGACTCCAAGGTCGTGGTCACCACCAAGGTCACCCAGACCGCGGGCATGGACGTCTCCAGTTACCAGGGCGACGTCAGCTGGTCGGGCGCCTGGTCCAAGGGCGCGAAGTTCGCGTACGTCAAGGCGACCGAGGGCACCTCGTACACCAACCCCTACTTCGCGCAGCAGTACAACGGCTCCTACGACGTCGGCATGGTCCGCGGCTCCTACCACTTCGCGCTGCCCGACGTGTCGAGCGGCGCGGCGCAGGCCGACTACTTCGTGGCGCACGGCGGCGGCTGGTCGGCGGACGGCAAGACGCTGCCCGGCGCGCTGGACCTGGAGTACAACCCGTACGGCGCCACCTGCTACGGCAAGTCCGCGAGCGGCATGGTTAGCTGGATCACGTCGTTCTCGAACGAATACCACGCCAAGACCGGCCGCTACCCGACGATCTACACGTCCACCAACTGGTGGACGACCTGCACGGGCAACAGCGGCGCCTTCGCGGCGCACAACGCGCTGTGGCTCGCCCGCTACTCCAGCTCGCTCGGCACCCTGCCGGCCGGCTGGGGCTACCAGAGCTTCTGGCAGTGGGCCGACGCCGGCACCTTCCCCGGCGACCAGAACAAGTTCAACGGCGCCCTGGACCGCCTGAAGGCCTACGCCAAGGGCTGAGCCGCGTCGCGCAGCCGTGTGGCCCTTTCCCCCGCGCGGGGGGAAAGGGCCACACGGCGTTCACGCGCTCCGACGGTCCGTCAGGCGGCCACGGGCACCCCGCGGACGTCCGTTGCGGCCGCCTCCAGGGCGAGCGCCAGCACCTGCCGGACGTCGCTGACCGGGTGGACGTCGAGGGCGTCCAGGATCTCGGCCGGCACGTCGTCCAGGTCGGGCTCGTTGCGCTTGGGGATCACCACGGTGGTGACCCCGGCGCGGTGCGCGGCCAGCAGCTTCTGCTTGACCCCGCCGATGGGCAGGACCCGGCCGGTCAGCGACACCTCGCCGGTCATGGCCACGTCCGTCCGCACCCGGCGCCCCGACAGCAGCGAGGCCAGCGCGGTCGTCATCGTCACACCGGCGCTCGGGCCGTCCTTGGGCACCGCGCCCGCGGGGACGTGCAGGTGCACCCCGCGCTCCTTCAGGTCGCCGACCGGCAGCTCCAGCTCGGCGCCGTGCGAGCGCAGGAAGGACAGCGCGATCTGCGCCGACTCCTTCATGACCTCGCCCAGCTGCCCGGTGAGCTGCAGCCCCGACCCGCCGGTCTCCGGGTCGGCGAGCGACGCCTCGATGTAGAGCACGTCACCGCCCGCGCCCGTGACGGCCAGGCCCGTCGCCACGCCCGGCACTGCGGTGCGCCGCTCCTGCGGATCCTGCGCGGACTCCGGCACGTGGTGCGGGCGCCCGATGAGGCCGCGCAGGTCGTCCGGGCCCACCTCGTACGGCAGCTCCTGCTCGCCCAGCTCGTGCCGCGCGGCGATCTTCCGCAGGATGCGGGCGACCGTGCGCTCCAGGTTCCGCACGCCGGCCTCGCGGGTGTACTCGCCGGCGAGCCTGCGCAGGCTCTCCTCCGTCAGCGCCACCTCGTCGGCCTCCAGGCCCGCGCGCTCCAGCTGCCGGGGCAGCAGGTGGTCGCGGGCGATGACGACCTTCTCGTCCTCGGTGTAGCCGTCCAGCCGCACCAGCTCCATGCGGTCGAGCAGTGGCTCGGGGATGGACTCCAGGACGTTCGCGGTGGCCAGGAAGACCACGTCGGACAGGTCCAGCTCGACTTCCAGGTAGTGGTCGCGGAAGGTGTGGTTCTGCGCCGGGTCCAGGACCTCCAGCAGCGCCGCGGCCGGGTCGCCGCGGTAGTCGGAGCCGACCTTGTCGATCTCGTCGAGCAGCACCACCGGGTTCATCGACCCGGCCTCCTTGACCGCCCGTACGATCCGGCCGGGCAGCGCCCCCACGTACGTACGGCGGTGGCCGCGGATCTCCGCCTCGTCGCGGACGCCGCCGAGCGCGACCCGGACGAACTTCCGCCCCATGGCGCGGGCGACGGATTCGCCGAGCGACGTCTTTCCGGTCCCCGGCGGACCCACCAGGGCCAGCACCGCGCCTCCGCGGCGGCCCCCGACGACGCCGAGGCCCCGGTCGGCCCGGCGCTTGCGCACCGCGAGGTATTCGGTGATGCGCTCCTTGACGTCGTCCAGCCCGGCGTGGTCGGCGTCCAGCACCGCCCGCGCGCCCGCGACGTCGTAGGTGTCCTCGGTCGTGACCTTCCACGGCAGTTCCAGGACGGTGTCCAGCCAGGTGCGGATCCAGCTGCCCTCGGGCGAGGCGTCGGAGGACCGCTCCAGCTTCTCGACCTCCTTCAGCGCCGCCTCGCGCACGCTCTCGGGCAGGTCGGCGGCCTCGACGCGGGCCCGGTAGTCGCCGGCCTCGTCGTCCGGCTCGCCGTTCAGCTCCGACAGCTCCTTGCGGACCGCCTCCAGCTGCTGGCGCAGCAGGAACTCGCGCTGCTGCTTCTCCATGCCCTCCTGGACGTCCTTGCGGATCGTCTCCGCGACGTCCTGCTCGGCCAGGTGGTCGCGCAGCCACCGCACGGCCAGCTTCAGCCGCGCCACCGGATCCACCGTCTCCAGCAGCTCCACGCGCTGCTCGGCGGTCAGGAAGGGGCTGTAGCCGGAGTTGTCGGCGAGCTGGCCCACGTCGTCGATCTGCTGGACGCGGTCCACGACCTGCCAGGCGCCGCGCTTGCGCAGCCAGCTCGTGGCCAGCGCCTTGTACTCCTTCATCAGCTCGGCCACCGTGCCCGGCGACTCGGCGGGCACCGGCTCGTCGACGACCGTGCCCTCGACCCACAGCGCGGCGCCCGGCCCGGTCGTGCCCGCGCCGATCCGCACCCGGGTGCGGCCCTTGATGACCGCGCCGGGGTCGCCGTCGGACAGCCGCCCGACCTGCTCCACGGTGCCCAGCGTCCCGACGGCGGCGTACGCCCCGTCGATCCGCGGCACGAGCAGCACCCGCGGCTTGCCCGTCGCGCCCGCCGGGTGCGCGGACTGCGCCGCCTCCACGGCGGCGCGTACCTCGGAGTCGGTGAGGTCGAGCGGCACGACCATGCCGGGCAGCACGACCTCCCCGTCCAGGGGCAGGACCGGCAGAGTCAGCGACGGCTTGGCGGGGTTGGAAGGAACAGACTCAATCGGCATGATCGCTCCTTGGGCAAGCAAGTTGAGTACATGAGGCTCAATGCGCGGGGGGCCGCCGGTGTTCCCGTCCGGGTGTTCGCTCTGGGCGATCGGCTGCGCCGGGCGAGTGACGACGCTGTGAGCTGGGAAAACGGCTTGCGGGGTGGCTTAGCGTGGTCCGCATGGACGAACAGCCCCCCGGCCGGGGAACGGGCCTCGGGCCCGACGGGACGATCCTGCGCGAGGGCTCGCTCGCGCGGGTGCAGCCGGAGTACGCGCCGCTGCTGGACGCGGTACGCGCGCGGGTCCCCGCTGCCTTCCCCGGCGGGCGGCTGCACAGCGCGTACGTCTACGGCAGCATCCCGCGCGGGACGGCCCGCACCGGGATCTCGGACCTCGACCTCGTGGTGGTCCTCCACGAGCCGCCCACCGCGGCGGACCGCGCCGCCGGGGACGCGCTCTCCCGCGCGCTCGACGACGACTTCGCCGTCGTCGACGGCGTCGGGCTGCTGCTCTTCGACGCGGAAACGCTGCTGAGCGAGCTGGAGCGGTACGACCTCGGGTTCTTCGTGGCGTGCCTGTGCACTCCGCTGCTCGGGGAGGATCTGGCGGCCTTCCTGCCGTCGTACCGGCCGGACGGGCTGCTCGCCCGGGAGACCAACGGGGATCTTGCGCTGGCGCTTCCGGGGTGGGTGGAGGCCTTCGCCGACGCCTCGTCCGACGCCGAGCGTCGCGCTCTGTGCCGGGGCGTGGCCCGGCGGGTCGTGCGGACGGGGTTCACGCTCGTGATGCCGCGGTGGGGCGGCTGGACCAGCTCCCTGCGGGAGCAGGCCGCGGCGTTCGCGGGCTACTACCCCGCGCGGGGTGAGCAGATGCGCCGGGCGGCGTCCCTGGCGCTTGCTCCGTCCGGGGCGCCGTCGGACCTCGCGTTTCTCCTCACGGACCTGGCGCCGTGGCTGGCGTCCACGTACGTGGCCGTCCACGGGGAGAAGGCGCCGCGGGCTGCGGTGTGAGGTGGGGCGCGCGACCTTCCCTGCGTGGGGGCTGATCGCGCAGTTCCTCGCGCCCCCGGTGTACCCGGCGGGGCATCGCGCACTCCGTGCGGTGGGTGGGGTCGGGGGCCGCCACGGGGCACCTCCTCGGAATGCGCGTCCGACCTCATGCCGTAGGTGGCGGGTCCTGCGTGCGCATTCCTGCGGGGGCACCCCGCACCGACCCCCTCCCGGCGTCTCGTGGGCGGCTGCCTGCCGGTGGGGGTGAGCGTGTGAGGGACTGCGGGTCGCCCCCGCCGGTGGTGCACCCCCACAGGGGAACCGCGAGCCGACGCTCCACCCGCACTCCCTCCTCGGCCCACCCCATGGGTTCGCCCCCGACGGCGAATGCGCCCCACAGGAAGACCGCAACTTTTGCTACTACCTGCACGGGTGGCTGGGGGTGGGAAACACCCCGCGCCGCCAGGCGCGGGCACCCCCGCGGCGGGAAAGCCGGCATCGCGAGGGGTAGGCGGGACTCCCGCCGTTAATAAACGTATAGCGGAGTGGGGGGCTTGCCGCAAGGCCCCCGCCTTGTCGCAGAATGCTCCGCCGTGGGTGGATTCGGCGAGGTGGACGGGACGTACGTGACGGCGGCTCAGGGGTACGACGAGGAATTGCGCGGGGAGCGCGGCTACGTCAAAGCGCTCTACGCGCGGCTGGACGCGCGGCGCGCGCGGGTCGAGGCGGAGCACGACGCGGCGCTCAAGGAGCACGGCGGGACGGCCGTGGAGCGGGACGTGGCGGTGCGCGGGCTGGCCCGCGAGGTGCGGCGGCTGGACGTCGCGGACAACGGGCTGTGCTTCGGGCGGCTGGACGCCGCGGAGGGGGCGGCCTCGTACATCGGGCGGCTCGGCCTCTTCGACGACGGGGAGGCCCATGAGCCCGTGCTGCTCGACTGGCGCGCGCCGGCGGCCCGCGCGTTCTACACGGCGACGGCGGCGAGCCCGGAGGGCATGCTGCGGCGGCGCCAGTTCCACGCCCGGGGGCGGCAGCTGACGGGGTTCACCGACGAGGCGCTGGGCGGCGCGGAGGGGGTGGGCGGCGCGGACGCGGCGCTGCTCGCGGCGGTGAACGCGCCGCGCGGGGCGGGGATGCGGGACATCGTCGCGACGATCCAGGCCGAGCAGGACCGGATCATCCGGCTGGACCACCCGGGCGTGCTGGTCATCGAGGGCGGTCCCGGCACCGGCAAGACGGTGGTGGCGCTGCACCGGGTGGCGTACCTGCTCTACACGCAGCGCGAGCGGATGGAGCGGCAGGGTGTGCTGGTGGTGGGGCCGAACCCGGCCTTCCTGGAGCACATCGGGCGGGTGCTGCCGTCGCTGGGCGAGACGGACGTGGTGTTCATGACGACCGGCGACCTGGTGCCGGGCCTGGCGGTGACCGCCGAGGAGGCGGAGCCGGGTGTCGCGGTCACCAAGGGCTCGCTGGCGGCCCTGGAGGTGCTGGCGGCGGCGGTCGCGGACCGCCAGCGGGTGCCGGAGGAGCCGCTGCCGGTGGAGCTGGGGGGCGTGACGGTGCGGCTGGACGCGGCGGTCGCGCAGTGGGCGCGGGAGGAGGCGCGGGACAGCGGGCGGCCGCACAACGAGGCCCGGGAGGTCTTCCGGGAGGTCGTGACGTGGGCGCTGTCGGAGCGCGCGGTCGGGAAGGCGACCCGTGAGTGGCTGGACCGCTCGGACCGCGCGCTGTGGGAGCGGCTGCGGGCGGACATGCTCAAGGAGCTGCGGGACGACGACGCGTTCCTGGCCGCGCTGGACGCGCTGTGGCCGGTGCTGACCCCGGAAGCGCTGCTGGCGGAGCTGTACGGGTCGGCGGAGCGGCTGCGCGCGGCGGGCGCGGACCCGGCGTGGCTGCGGGCCGCGGGTGACGCCTGGACGGTGGCGGACGTGCCGCTGCTGGACGAGCTGGTCGACCTGCTGGGGAAGGATCCGGCGGCGGAGCGGGCCGCGGCGCGGGCGGCGGAGGAGGCCCGGCGGGAGGAGGCGGAGTACGCGGCGTCCGTGCTGGAGACCATGGGCGTGGACCGCCGTGACGACCTGATGGACGACGAGGACCATCTGCTCGCGCAGGACCTGGTGCGCGCCGCGGGTCTGGCGACGCGGTTCGAGGAGGTCGACACCCGGGATCTGGCCGAGCGCGCGGCCGCGGACCGGGAGTGGACCTACCGCCATGTGGTGGTCGACGAGGCGCAGGAGCTGTCGGCGATGGAGTGGCGGGTGCTGATGCGGCGCTGCCCGCTGAAGTCCTTCACGGTGGTCGGCGACCTGGCGCAGCGGCGCTCGGCGGCGGGCGCGGTCTCGTGGGAGGCGGCGCTGGAGCCGTACGTGCCGGGGCGGTGGCTCTACCGCTCGCTGACGGTGAACTACCGCACGCCGGCCGAGATCATGGCGGTGGCGGGCGCGCTGCTGGGCGAGTTCGCGCCGGGCGTGCGGCCGCCGGAGTCGGTGCGGTCATGCGGGGTGCGGCCGTGGGCGCGGCAGGTCACGGCGGCGGAGCTGCCCGGCGCGGTCGAGGCCTTCGTGCGGGCGGAGGCGGGCCGGGAGGGCACCAGCGTGGTGATCGGCCCGCCGGACGTGCCGGGCGCGGTGCCGCCGTCGCGGACCAAGGGCCTGGAGTACGACGCGGTGCTCGTGGTCGCGCCCGAGCGGATCCTCGCGGACGGTCCGCGCGGCACGGCGGAGCTGTACGTCGCCCTGACCCGCGCCACCCAGCGGCTGGGCGTACTGCACCTGGAGCCGCTGCCCCCGGCGCTGGCGGGCCTGGAGCCGGACACACCCTAGGGTGGACGGATGCTTGAGGACGAGACGGTGACCGTGCTGGACCGACGGGACGGGGTCGCCGGGGAGCTGGCGCTGCGGCACCGCGGCGGCGCGGGGACGTACGAGATCATCGCGAACGGCTGCTTCCTGATGGACACCTCCGACGGGCGCTCCGAGCGGCTGCTGGTGGACGCCGCCCGGGAGGCGCTGGGGCCCCGGGCGGCGCCGGGCGTGCTGCTCGGCGGGCTCGGGGTCGGGTTCTCGCTGGCCAGGGCCGCGGAGGCGGACTGGGGGCGGATCGCGGTGGTGGAGCGCGAGGAGGCGGTCGTGGCATGGCACCGCGACGGGCCGCTCGGGGCGTACTCCGCGGGCGCGCTCGACGACCCGCGGGTGGTGCTGGTCCTGGACGACCTGCTCGCCCACCTGCGCGGCGGCGGGGAGCCGTACGACGCGCTGTGCCTGGACATCGACAACGGGCCGGACTGGACAGTCACGGAGAACAACGGCAGTCTCTACAGTCCCAGCGGCCTCGACGTATGCCGGAACCGGCTGACACCCGGCGGCGTCCTCGCAGTGTGGTCGGCGCAGCCGTCGGCCGCGTTCGAGGACGCGCTGCGGTCGGCAGGATTCGAACGGGTTCGCACCCTGGAGATTCCGGTGGCCCGCGGGGTGCCGGATGTCGTGCACCTGGCACACCGGGCGGCTTAGCTCAGCGCTGGTGTGATGGTCACGGCGGCGCCCCGCCCCGTACGCTGCCGGGTAGCCAGGACGATTAATGGGGCGGATTGTGGACGGCACGCAGACGACCGGCGCGCAGCGCCGGGTGCTGGTGGTCGAGGACGACCAGACGATAACGCAGGCCATCGCGGCCCGCCTGCAAGCCGAGGGCTTCCAGGTGCGCACCGCGGGCGACGGCCCGGCGGCGGTCGAGGCCGCCCGCTCCTGGCAGCCGGACCTGCTGGTGCTGGACGTGATGCTGCCCGGCTACGACGGCCACGAGGTGTGCCGCCGGGTGCAGGCGGACCGGCCGGTGCCGGTGCTGATGCTCACCGCGCGGGACGAGGAGACCGACATGCTCGTCGGCCTCGGGGTGGGCGCCGACGACTACATGACCAAGCCCTTCTCGATGCGCGAGCTGGCCGCCCGGGTGCATGTGCTGCTGCGCCGGATGGAGCGCGCGGCGACGGCCGCGCACAACCCGCGCGGCGCCGCGATCCACCTCGGCGACCTGGAGATCGACCACGCGCAGCGCCGGGTCCGGGTCGCGGGCGCGGACGTGCACCTGACCCCGACCGAGTTCGAGCTGCTGGTGTGCCTGGCCCAGCAGCCCAAGGCGGTGCTGTCGCGCGAGCAGCTGCTGGCCGAGGTGTGGGACTGGGCCGACGCGTCCGGCACCCGTACCGTCGACAGCCACGTCAAGGCGCTGCGCCGCAAGATCGGCGCGGACCGGATCCGTACCGTGCACGGCGTGGGGTACGCGCTGGAGACGCCGCCGGCGTGAGTCGCGGCGAGAGCGTGACGAGCCGCGGGAGGGCCGCGCGCGCCGGGCGGGGCGGCCTGCTGGGGCGCTGGTGGCGGCAGGCGTGGGAGGCGCTGCGGCCCTGGGACCCCTTCCGCTCGATCAAGGCCGCGCTCGCGGCGCTGGTGCTGGTGTCGGTGCTGATCACCACCGGGCTGGTGTTCCTGGCGATCCACTCGGCCACCGGGCTGCGGGTCATCACGATCTTCTCGATCATCGCCTCGCTGCTGATCACCCAGATCGTCGCCGACAACCTGACCGCGCCGCTGCGCGAGATGACCGCGGTCGCGCGTGCCATGGCGGGCGGCGACTACAGCCGCCGGGTCGCCCGGACACGCCGGGACGAGGTCGGCGAGCTGGCCGAGACGTTCAACCGGATGGCCGCCGACCTCGCCGCCGCCGACCGGCACCGCAAGGAGCTGGTGGCGAATGTCTCGCACGAGCTGCGCACGCCCATCGCGGCGCTGCGCGCGGTGCTGGAGAACGTCGTGGACGGCGTGTCGGCCGCCGACCCGGAGACGATGCGGCTGATGCTCCAGCAGACCGAGCGGCTCGGCAAGCTGGTCAGCCAGCTGCTGGACCTGTCGCGGCTGGACAGCGGCGCGGTGCGGCTGGACGCCAAGCGGTTCGAGGTGTGGCCGTACCTGTCGGCGGTGCTGAAGACCGCGAGCCTGGGCATGGGCTCGGGCGGCTCGCGCTCCCGGGCCCGTGCGGACGTGCCGCTGCACCTGGACGTCGCACCGCCGGGCCTGGTGGCGTACGCCGACGGGGAGCGGCTGCACCAGGTGGTGGCCAACCTCGTGGACAACGCCGTCAAGCACAGCCCGCCGGGCGGCCGGGTGACCGTACGGGCGCGGGCCGGGGCGGCGCCGGGGTCGCTGGAGCTGGACGTCGTGGACGAGGGCCCGGGCATCGCGGAGGCGGACCGGGTCCGCGTCTTCGAGCGCTTCCACCGCGGCTCCCAGCCGGGCGGCGACGGGGGTACGGGGCTGGGGCTCGCCATCGCGCGCTGGGCGGTCGACCTGCACGGCGGCCGGATCCAGGTGGCCGAATCGCCCCGCGGTTGCCGGATCCATGTCACCCTTCCGGGGAGAGGCACGGCAGCGCCTTGACGTGCTCGCTCCGGCGGCGCCCGCAGTTCATGCGACGTTCATCCCGGGCACAGCGGCCACATCCGGTCGGACAACCCTCAAGAGGGACCAATTTCCCGCCATGAACGCCTCCGAAACCAGATTTTCGGTGTGACGTACACGACGACTGGCCCCCGGGCCTGCGACGCAGGGCCAGGTAGGCGTAGCCTTTATTTCCGCTGTCCACCATCTTGTGAAGCGGAAGAGGGCGGTTGCCGCCGTGTCGCCACAGTCCCCCAATAGCTCTAGTGTCACGACCGACCACGAAGCGCAGGGCGAGGGCCCCGCAGGGGGTTTCGGCCCCAACGAGTGGCTGGTCGATGAGATCTACCAGCAGTACCTCCAGGACCCGAACTCGGTAGACCGAGCCTGGTGGGACTTCTTCGCCGACTACCGGCCGGACGGTTCGGCCGCTCCGGCGGCCCCCGCCGGCCAGGGCGGCGCCTCGGGCGCCGCGGCCCGTGCGAACGCCGCTCCGGCGCCCGCCGCCGTCCCCGCGGCGCCGCCGGCCCCGGCCGCCGCCGCGCCCGCGCAGCCCCCGGCTCCGGCTCCGGCCCCCGTGCAGCCCGCGGCCCCCGCCGCGCCGGCTCCGGCGCCGGCCGCCGCGAAGCCCGCCGCCGCGAAGCCCGCGAAGGCCGCCCCCGCGGCCCCGGCCGACGCCGCCGGGCCGGAGTTCCTGACGCTGCGCGGCCCCGCCGCGGCTGTGGCGAAGAACATGAGCGCGTCGCTGGAGCTGCCCACCGCCACCTCGGTGCGGGCCATCCCGGTGAAGCTGCTGTTCGACAACCGCATCGTCATCAACAACCACCTCAAGCGCGCCCGCGGCGGGAAGATCTCCTTCACGCACGTCATCGGCTACGCCATGGTGCAGGCGCTCAAGGCGATGCCGTCGATGAACCACTCCTTCGCGGAGAAGGACGGCAAGCCCACCCTGGTCAAGCCCGACCACGTCAACCTGGGCCTGGCCATCGACCTGGTCAAGCCGAACGGCGACCGCCAGCTCGTCGTCGCGGCCATCAAGAAGGCCGAGACGCTGAACTTCTTCGAGTTCTGGCAGGCCTACGAGGACATCGTCCGCCGCGCCCGCACGGGCAAGCTCACGATGGACGACTTCCAGGGCGTCACGGCCTCGCTGACCAACCCCGGCGGCCTCGGCACCGTGCACTCCGTGCCGCGCCTGATGCCCGGCCAGTCGATGATCCTCGGCGTCGGCTCGATGGACTACCCGGCGGAATTCCAGGGCACCTCGCAGGACACCCTGAACAAGCTCGGCATCTCCAAGGTCATGACGCTGACCAGCACGTACGACCACCGGGTGATCCAGGGCGCCGCCTCCGGCGAGTTCCTGCGGATCGTCAGCCAGCTGCTGCTCGGCGAGAACGACTTCTTCGACGACATCTTCGCGTCGCTGCGCATCCCGTACGAGCCGGTCCGCTGGCGCACGGACATCGACACCGCGCACGACGACGACGTCACCAAGGCCGCGCGGGTCTTCGAGCTGATCCACTCCTACCGGGTCCGCGGCCACGTCATGGCCGACACCGACCCGCTGGAGTACCGCCAGCGCAAGCACCCCGACCTCGACATCCTGGAGCACGGCCTCACGCTGTGGGACCTGGAGCGGGAGTTCGCGGTCGGCGGCTTCGCGGGCAAGTCGCTCATGAAGCTGCGCGACATCCTCGGCGTGCTGCGCGACTCGTACTGCCGCACGGTCGGCATCGAGTTCATGCACATCCAGGACCCCAAGCAGCGCAAGTGGATCCAGGACCGCATCGAGCGCCCGCACGCCAAGCCCGAGCGCGAGGAGCAGCTGCGCATCCTGCGCCGACTGAACGCCGCGGAGGCCTTCGAGACCTTCCTGCAGACGAAGTACGTCGGCCAGAAGCGCTTCTCGCTGGAGGGCGGCGAGTCCGTCATCCCGCTGCTGGACGCGGTCATCGACGCCGCCGCCGAGTCGCGGCTGGACGAGGCCGTCATCGGCATGGCGCACCGCGGCCGGCTCAACGTGCTGGCGAACATCGTCGGCAAGTCGTACGCGCAGATCTTCCGCGAGTTCGAGGGCAACCTCGACCCGAAGTCGATGCACGGCTCCGGCGACGTCAAGTACCACCTGGGCGCCAACGGCACCTTCACCGGCCTGGACGGCGAGCAGATCAAGGTCTCGCTGGCCGCGAACCCCTCCCACCTGGAGGCGGTCGACCCGGTCCTGGAGGGCATCGCCCGCGCCAAGCAGGACATCATCAACAAGGCCGGCACCGACTTCACCGTGCTGCCCATCGCGCTGCACGGCGACGCGGCCTTCGCCGGCCAGGGCGTCGTCGCCGAGACGCTCAACATGTCGCAGCTGCGCGGCTACCGCACCGGCGGCACCGTGCACGTGGTGATCAACAACCAGGTCGGCTTCACCGCCGCCCCGGAGTCGGCCCGCTCGTCGATGTACGCCACCGACGTGGCCCGCATGATCGAGGCGCCGATCTTCCACGTCAACGGCGACGACCCGGAGGCCGTGGTCCGCGTGGCGCGGCTGGCCTTCGAGTACCGCCAGGCGTTCAACAAGGACGTCGTGATCGACCTGATCTGCTACCGGCGGCGCGGTCACAACGAGTCCGACAACCCGGCCTTCACCCAGCCGCTGATGTACGACCTGATCGACAAGAAGCGCTCGGTGCGCAAGCTCTACACCGAGTCGCTCATCGGTCGCGGCGACATCACCCTGGAAGAGGCCGAGCAGGCGCTGCAGGACTACCAGGGCCAGCTGGAGAAGGTCTTCACCGAGGTCCGCGAGGCGACCGCCGCGCCGGCCGAGCAGGAGCAGTCCGGCGGCCAGTCGCAGTTCCCGGTGTCGGTGCCGACCGCGGTGTCCTCCGAGGTCGTCAAGCGCATCGCGGCCTCGCAGGTCAACATCCCCGAGCACGTCACCGTCCACCCGCGGCTGCTGCCGCAGCTCCAGCGCCGCGCGGCCATGGTCGAGGACGGCACGATCGACTGGGGCATGGGCGAGACGCTGGCGATCGGCTCGCTGCTGCTGGACGGCACCCCCGTCCGGCTCGCCGGCCAGGACTCGCGGCGCGGCACCTTCGGCCAGCGGCACGCGGTCATCATCGACCGGGAGACCGGCGAGGACTACACCCCGCTGCTCTACCTGTCCGAGGACCAGGCCCGCTACAACGTCTACGACTCGCTGCTCAGCGAGTACGCGGCGATGGGCTTCGAGTACGGCTACTCGCTGGCCCGCCCGGACGCGCTGGTGATGTGGGAGGCGCAGTTCGGCGACTTCGTCAACGGCGCGGCGACCATCGTCGACGAGTTCATCTCCTCGGCGGAGCAGAAGTGGGGCCAGACCTCCGGTGTGGTGCTGCTGCTGCCGCACGGCTACGAGGGCCAGGGCCCGGACCACTCGTCCGCCCGTATCGAGCGCTTCCTCCAGCTGTGCGCCCAGAACAACATGACGGTGGCCGTCCCGACCACCCCGGCGCAGTACTTCCACCTGCTGCGCTGGCAGGTGCACAACCCGCACCACAAGCCGCTGATCGTCTTCACCCCGAAGTCGATGCTCCGGCTGAAGGCGGCCGCGTCGAAGGCCGAGGACTTCACCACCGGCACCTTCCAGCCGGTCATCGGTGACCACTCGGTCGACGCCGAGGCCGTCCGCAAGGTCGTCTTCTGCTCCGGCAAGGTCTACTACGACCTCGTCGCGGAGCGGGCCAAGCGCGGTGCGGACGACGTGGCCTTCATCCGCATCGAGCGGCTGTACCCGCTGCCCGGTGTGGAGATCCAGGCGGCCATCGCGCCCTACACGAAGGCGCAGAAGTTCGTGTGGGCGCAGGACGAGCCGGCGAACCAGGGCGCGTGGCCCTTCATCGCGCTCAACCTGATCGACCACCTCGACCTGCTGCTCGGTGCGGCTCCCGACAACGCGGACCGGCTCCGCCGCGTCTCGCGCCCGGCGTCCTCCTCCCCGGCGGTCGGCTCCGCCAAGCGCCACCAGGCGCAGCAGGAGGAGCTGGTCAACGAGGTCTTCGAGATCTGACCCCGGCACTGCCGAAACGGCGGGTGGCCCGTACCGGTTCTCCGGTACGGGCCACCCGCCGTTTCGGGCGTCCGCGGGCGTCCTCGGCCGTCAGGTGGTGAGCGGTTCGAAGTCCCAGTAGGGGCGGGTACGGGAGCGGGCCGCCACGGTGTGCGGGTGCTGCGCGCCGAGGGTGCCGGACAGGATGGCCAGGGCCTCCTCCTCGGCCTTGTCCGCCTCGGGCCGCCGCCGCAGGTTGCGCAGGTCGGTGGCCAGCGCGATCCGGCAGGACAGCGTCAGCGGGTGGTCCTTGCCGAGCGCCGCGGTGGCGCGGTCCGCGGTCGTCCGGCTCAGCTCCGCGGCGCCCTCGGGGTCGCCGGCGAAGTTGCGGGCGGCGGTGGCGTTCAGGGCGCAGCCGAGCGTCCAGGGGTGGTCGGGGCCGACCGCGGCGGTCATCGTGACGAGCGCGGTCTCGATCTCCAGTTGGGACTGCTGGCGTTCGCCCGCCGCCCGCAGGATCAGCCCGTGGTTGCCGAGGAGTCCCGCGGTGTAGGGGTGCTCCTCGCCGAACTGGGCCCGGTGCTCGCGGAGCACGAATTCGCCCAGCTCGCGCGCCCGGTCCAGATCCCCGTGCTCGCGTTCGAAGGCCGAGTAGCTGGCGGCGACCCGCAGCGTGAGCGGACCGGTGTCGCCGAAGACCCGCTGGCAGCGCTCCAGCAGCCCCGCCATCAGCGCGGCCGCGCGCGGCCGGTCGCCGCCGCGGTAGTAGCACAGCGAGAGGTTGTGCTCGGCGCGCAGCGTCTGCGGGTTGTCGGCGCCGAGGACGGTCCGGTGGACCTCGCAGTTGCGCTCCTGGACGGACGTGGCCTGCTCGTAGCGGCCCAGCAGGCGCAGGTCCTGCGCGAAGTGGTTCTCCGACGACAGCGTCCAGTTGTGCCGGTCGCGCAGCAGCTCGCGGCGCGCCTCCATGGTCTCCTGGTCCAGCCGCAGGGCCTCGTCGTAGCGGCCCAGCAGCCGGTAGGTGAGCGCGATGTTGTTCTGCACGTTGAGGGTGCGCGCGTCGCGCACCCCGACCAGCTCGCGGTAGCCGTCGCGGGCGAACTCCAGCAGCCGCAGGGCCTCGTCGTACCGCGCGAGGCTGCGCAGGTCGGCGGACAGGTTCCCGGCGGCGCGCAGCACCAGCAGGTCGCGGTCGCCGCGCTCCTGGCGCAGCCGGTCGTACGCGTCGCGGTCGATGGCCTCGGTCGCGCGGATGTCGCCGGTGGCGCGCATCAGGTTGGTCTGGTCGTGGACCAGGTCCCACAGCTTGCGGTGGCCGGCGGGCAGCAGCCGCGGCCATTCCTCGGCGGCGACCTCGGCGATCTGCAGGCCGGTGCGGTACTCACCCGACAGGTAGAGGTAGTGCAGGCAGTTGAGCACCATGACCTGGATCTCGGGGTTGGTGCTCGCGAGCGCGCCGGACGCCTCCAGGTGCGGCACGATCTCGGCGTAGCGCGGCCACAGCCGGGAGTCGGACGGGCGGGCCGGGTCGGCGGCCGCGAGGATCTTGCGGACGACGCGGGAGTAGTCGCTCTGCTCGTCCTGCGGCATCTCCGCGCGTACGGCCTGGTGCACCAGCCGGTGCATCTGCACGATCTCGTTGGTCCCGACGCCCTCCTCGGCCGCGGTCTCCTGCGGGTCGACCTGGATGACGGACCACTGCGCGAGCTTGTCGATCGCGTTGTTCCACAGCACCGAGTCGCCGAGCAGCCCGGCGAGCTTCTCCGGTACGTCGCGGATCTGCATCTCGCGCAGCAGCCGCACCGGGATCGGGCCGGGAGCGAAGAAGACGCACAGCCGCAGCAGGTCGACGGTCTCGGGCTTGTCCTCGCGCAGCCGGTTGAGCAGTATCGAGAAGGCCGTGTAGTAGGTCATCTGGAAGTCGGCGGCGACCTTCAGGCCCGGTTCGACGTCGGCGCCGCGGCGCAGCAGCTCGATGTACTCGTCCACGGGGGTGTTGGAGTCGTTGAGCGCGCCCGCGTTCTGGTCCAGCGCGAGCGCGAGGTCGCCGAGGGCGTCGGCGAGCCGGTCGGCCTCGGCCTCGTCGAGCCGCGGCGCCCGGCGGCACACGAAGGCCACCGACTCGACCCGGTCGTAGACCGGCACCTCGATGAGCGAGCTGTTGTGCTCGCCCCACTCGCGGTTCTGCGAGGTGATGAGCACATGGCCGGGGCCGGACGGGACCAGGTCGTAGACGTCGTCGGGCTGGTCGGCGCCGTCCAGGACGACCAGCCAGCGCCCGTACGGCTCGCCTCGGCGCAGCGCGTCGCGTACCGCGCGCAGCCGCTCGCCGTACTCGCGCCCGGTGACCAGGCCGAGCGCGGGCGCGAGCCCGGCCAGCTTCTCGCGCAGCGTGGCGCGCTCGGCGGCCCGCACCCACCACACCGCGTCGTACTCGGTCTGGAAGCGGTGGACGTACTCGGTCGCGATATGCGTCTTGCCGACGCCGGACAGGCCGTAGAGGGTGACGACGGCGGCGCCGGGGGCGGCCTGCTGGAAGCTGGAGTGCAGCGCGCCGAGGACCTCCTCGCGGCCGGTGAAGCGGGTGTTGCGGCGCGGCACCCCGCCGTAGACCTCGGGCTGCTCCAGCGGGAAGCGCGGGCCGCGGATGCCGCCGAGGGTGTCGCCCGCGGTGCCCCGCACGGGGGTGATGCCGAGCCGGGCCAGCAGCCTGCGCTCCGCCTCCAGGGCGCCCAGATTCCACAGGTCGGCGGCGCCGAGGGCGGCGACGGCGCTGGGCAGCGCGGCGGAGGTGACCGACACCGCGGCGAAGCGCTCGCTGTTCGGCGGGACGACCCGGCGCAACGCGGTGTTCCACTCGTCGTGGGTGCGCGGGCCCAGGCGGAAATACCACTCCGACAGCACGATCAGCACTCGGCCCTCGGACAGCAGCAGGTCGCTCAGGGCCTCCTCGATGCTGCTCTCCGGGGTGATGTCGAGCCGCTGTGGCACGGCCCGTACGCCGTGCCGCTCCAGCCTGCTGGAGATCCAGGAGGCCCAGGCACGGTTGTAGCCGGCGAAGCTGATCGTCACCGGTCCGCGTGCGGGTGCCGCCGCGGTGCTGCGCCCTCCGGGCATTGGACCGTCTCCCTCGTGTGCTGCATGCGCCGTTCTGACGGGCCGACAGGCGGCCTGGGCCAGAAACTACACTGATTGATCCCCCGTTGACGCGACGTCATGCCGCTTCGCGGACGTTCCGGTCACTTCGGACCACCCTTCGGTCACCGCCCCGGTGGCGGCCTGGCACCGGCGGCCGGGTCCGCACCGTCAGGACGCCTTGCGGCGCCACATGACCCGGGCGGTCTCGACGTAGGAGGTGGCCCTCGCCAGATAGCCGTCCGGCGGGGTCGTCTCCTTGAGCCGGGCGTGGTGCGCGGCCATCGACGTGACCAGGGTGCGGCCCTGCGGGGTGAGCCGGCTGGAGCCGAGCAGCTGCGGCAGCGCGGCCTCCACCTGCTGGCGGCAGCGGCTGTGGTCGGCCCACGCGGCGTCCCGGACGGCGGGCGGCGCGCCGCTCAGCGCGACGCGCTGGTGGAAGTCGGCGAGGGCGAGATGGGCGTACGCGCCCTGGAAGAGCCCGTCGAACGGCCGGGGGTCGGGCCGCCAGGGGGCCCAGTAGCGGGCCTCCTCGCCCGCGGTGTGCAGGGCTGTCGCCGCGGACAGCGCCAGCAGCTTGGTGTGCTGGAGTTCGTGGACGATCGTGCCGGCCAGCTGCAGGCCGCTGTGCGGGACGCTGCTGAGCACCGCGCCGAAGGCGTCGCCCCGGGTGGCGCTGGAGCGCGCGGTGGGCGAGCCCGCCAGCGGCACCAGGCAGTCGAGCAGCAGGTCGGCCTCCAGGGCGCGGCCGCCGCCGCCCAGCCGCAGCCACGGCCGGGCGTCCTGCCAGGCGGTGCGCCAGCGGGCGTGCTGGCCCGCGTCCAGGAGGCTCGCGACGGACATGCCGTACGGGTTCGAGGTGTGCTCCTCGGCGCGGTACGGGTCGGAGTCGTCGACCGTGACGGGCCGCCCCGCCGGGCTCCACAGCGTCCTGATCGGCCGCCAGGCCGCGGCGGCCGAGCGCCACACGCCGTCCGGGCCCCGCCGTACCTCCACCCGCCCGTGCCCGGCGGGGGCGTCCCGGCCGTCCGCGGGCGCGGGGCGCAGCCACAGCCGGCTGCCCTCGCCCGTCACCCGTACGGCAGCGGGTCCGTCGCCGACGGTGCAGCTCCCCAGCGTGGGCAGCACCAGCCGGCCGCCGTGCACCGCCACGTCGGCGGTGAAGCGCAGCCCGGCGAGCGCGGCGGCGGCGACGGCGAGCGCCCCGAGGTGGGCGAGCAGGGCGGCGGGTGAGGGGCCCGGCTCCGCCGCGGCCGCTTCCGGCACGGTCAGCGCGCGCAGGGTGCGCTCGGCCCAGGCGCCGGTCAGCGGGTAGTCGACGACGCGGCGGGCGGCGGCCGGGTCGGCCTGCTCGGCGGCGGCCAGCAGCCGCCAGTCGGCCAGGACGCGGGCCGCGGCGGCGGGCGGCAGCACCGCCGGCGGGGCTTCGGCGACGGTGTCGAGCAGCGCGCGCAGCATCAGCCTCCGGCGGCGGCGCTGCCGGTCCACGAGCAGCTCCAGCGCGGCGGTGTCGCCGCCGGTGGTGCCGAGGCTGCGGAGCAGGGCATCGGGTACGTTCACCGGACTGTCTCCCGGGGGGCGTGGCCGCCGGATCCGGCGCCCGCCGCGGCGGCGAGCCGGGCGCCGATGTGGCGGATCAGGAACGCGAGGTCGGCGCAGTAGACGGAAGGGTTGCGGAAGCCCTCGCCGGCCAGGTAGCGGTGGGCGTAGTGGCCGCCTCCGCAGACGGTCACCAGCGCGCAGGCCCGGCAGGCCGGGCCGAGGGCGGCCAGGCCCGCCTGGCGGGCGGCGACGCCGGGGTGGGCGAGGACGTCGTCGAAGCTGTGCCGGAAGACGTCCGTGCCGGTGGCCGCGGCGCCCTCGTACGCGGACTTGAGCGAGTCGACCTGCTCGATGCTGCCGTCGGTCTCGACGACGACCGCGGTGAAGGGCTGGAGCCCCAGGCGTTCGATGGCGGCGGGCACCCCGAGCAGCAGCGCGACGCACTCCTCGAACAGCCGCACCCGGGTGCGGCGCCGGTCGGCCTGCCACCAGCGGTCGAAGACGGCGGTCAGCCAGCGGCCGTACGGGGCGGGGTCGCCGGGCGGCGCGGGAAGGCCCGGGGGCGGGGCGGACCAGTTGCCGTGCGGCAGCAGCAGGTCGATCGCGGGCGGTGCGAAGTCCAGCAGCGACTCGTAGACCTCGACCGGGTCGTACCGCAGGTCCACGACGCTCAGCACACCGGCGTACGCCTCGGGCGCGGTCCGGGCGAGCAGCCGCAGCCCGGCGGACGCGGCGGGCCAGCCGGGCCGCCCGGCGTGGTCAACCCGCGCGGCGTTGTGGGCCGCGCGCCCGCCGTCGAGGCTGACGCCGACGCCTATCCGCGCGGCGGCGAGGGTGCGGACGGCGTCCGCGGTCAGCAGCGTGGCGTTGGTCTGGACGACGGCGTGGACGGTCGCCGGGACCGTGCGCCGGACGAGCTCGACGTCGGCGGCCAGCCGTTCGGCGCCCGCCAGCAGCGGTTCGCCGCCGTGCAGGACGACGGCGACCTCCCGGAGCCCGTGCGCGGCGGCGTGCTCGGCGATGCGTTCCGCGGTGCGCCGCACGACGCCCTCGGTGGGCTGCCGGGGGCGGTCGCGCCAGCCGTGGTCGGGGCCGGCGTAGAGGTAGCAGTAGGTGCAGGCGAGGTTGCACCGGCTGTGCGTCTTGAGGATGAACTGCCGTATCGGTACGGGCGTCGGGCGCGGCCCGCCCGTGTCGCCGGCCCGCGGCTCTTTCCCCGTCGCCTGGTGCGCCACTCTCCGCCTCCCCGTCCCGGTCGGCCCCCCGTTGGCCCCGCGGTGATTCCCGCCGGGCCGCCCGCCGCAAACGCCCGCCTCCGCTTTTGGCCGTAAGGAAGCGACGACCGTCCTGTTAAGGGCGTTCCCGGGCGGGCCGGGTGCGCCGGAGGTGCTTCGGGGAGCGCGGTGGGGCCCAGGTGGCCGGACAGGTCCGCCGGGGCGCGGTCACCTCGCGTCAGGCGGTCGCGCGGGAGAACCCGTCGTCTCCGCTTCCCGCGTTGTCGAACCCCCACAGCGCCCCGCCGTCGGAGGCGGCGACGCGCTCGCGCAGGTCCTCCACCAGGGCGGCGAGCACGGGGTGGTCGACCGTGCGCAGGGACTCCAGGTCGAGGGCGAGGACGTCGGGGGCGGGGTCGGGGGCGTGCGGGTCGGAGTCGTGCGGGTCGGTGTGCATCGCGGCCCTCCGTCGGGGGTCGAGTCGGTGTCAGACGTCGTTGCTCAGGGCCGCGAGCCGTTCCGCGGACCGCCGGCCGGCCGCGCCGCCCTCGTCGGGCAGCCTGCGCCACCAGGCCGCCGCGGAGCGGTAGGCGTCCGTCGCGGCCCGCCTGCGGTGCGCGGCCTCGTTGACCGCTCCACGCCAATGATGCGCCTGCGCGGACAGCCGCACCATGGGCAGCGGATCGGCGGCGGCGGACGCCGCGGACGCCGCGGCCTCGGCGGCGCGCCGGTAGGCGTCGTCGGCGAGGTCGAGGCGTTCGGCCCGCCCGGTGTACCCGTGGGCCAGCCGGTGCACCTGCCCCAACTCGAAGGCGATACCGGCGATCTGGGCGGGCTCGACGGCGGGTTGCGCGGCGCGGCCGAGCACCCACTCCGCCTCCCGCAGGTCGACGAGGTCGCCCTCCGCGGTGTAGCGGAGCACGAGCGCCCGGCCGAGCATCAGCAGCCGCCACGGCAGCCGCGGATCGCTCTCCGGGGTCTCGGTGCGGCATTCGCGCAGCACCTGCACGGCGGTGTTGACGAAGGTCTCGCCGCCGGGGAGCCCGGAGCGGTCCAGCAGGACGGCGCCCCACTCGGCGACCAGGCCGCTGTATTCGGGCCGGTCGCGCGGGGTGAGCCGGCAGGCCTCGGCGAAGCGGCCCGCGGCGGCCTCCAGTTCGCCGGGCGGGCCGCCCTCGGCGTAGCGGGCGGCGCGGATCCGGCCCGCCCGGGCGTGGATCGCGGCGCGTTGCAGCCGGTCGCGGGTCAGCCCGAGCGCCCGGTCGACGTGCCGCTGCGCCTCGGGCAGCCGGCCGCCGGCCGCGAGCAGCGCGTCGACGAGCGCGAGCAGCACGCGGATGACC
This sequence comes from Streptomyces sp. NPDC021020, assembly GCF_044333285.1. Classification (NCBI taxonomy): domain Bacteria; kingdom Bacillati; phylum Actinomycetota; class Actinomycetes; order Kitasatosporales; family Streptomycetaceae; genus Streptomyces; species Streptomyces sp. NPDC021020. Next base: position 113,505 of record NZ_JBIRQQ010000004.1, on the reverse strand, counting down.
TGCTCGGGCGCCGGGCCCGCACCCTGCGTACCACCGGAGCCACCGGCCGAGCCGGCCGAGGCAGCGGCGCCCGCACCCTGCGTACCACCGGAGCCACCGGCCGGACCGGCCGAGGCAGCGGCGCCCGCACCCTGCGTACCGCCGGAGCCGCCCGCGCCCGCCTGCTCCAGCTCCGCCAGCGCCGCCGCGAAGGACCGTGCGGCCTGCTGCGCGCACACCTGCTCGTGCTCCCGGTCCGGCGCGGCGCCGGCCAGCCGCAGCAGCGCGCGGCCGTGGGCCATGGTCAGTTCGCTGGGGCGGGCCTCGGCGGGCGGCCAGGCGTCGGCGAACGCCTCCAGCATGCCGACGGTCTCCTCCAGCAGCGCGGTGTCGCCGCTCAGCTCCCACTGGCTCTCCAGCACCTGGACCCGCTCCAGGGTGGCGCGCAGCACCCCGCCCGCGTCCAGGCCCGGCGCGGCGCACACGGCGGTCAGCTCGCGGTCGGCGCGGCGCAGGTGCTCCAGCGCGCCGCGGACGTCGCCGACCGCGGTGCGGTCGTCGGCGGACGCGCGCAGCACCCAGGCGCGTATCTCGCGGGCGCGGACGGAGCCGGGGTGCGCGGCGGCGACCTCGGAGGCCTCCTGCGCCTCGCGCAGCAGCGCGGGGCTGCGGCGCAGCCGCCACAGCCGGATGAGCTGCTCGGCGAACTCGCTCCACAGCTCGGGGTCGGTGGCGTGCCGGCGCTCCTGCCGGGTCGCGGTGCGCAGCAGCCCCACCGCGTCGATCAGCTTCTGCACCCGGTCCTGGGCCAGGAAGGCCGCGACCAGCTTCCTGGCCTCGGCCAGCGCGGCCGCGACGCCGCCGGTACGGCCCGCGGCCGCGGGCCCGCCGGCGGGAGCGCCGCCGCCGGTGCCGTCCGGGGCGTCCGTGCCGTCCGGCGCGACGAAGCGCTCCAGCACCCGCGCGGCCACCTCGGCGAAGGGCTGGGAGCCGTCGGCTCCGGCGGTGCCGCCCTCGGCGAGCGCGGCCGCGCGCGCGGCGGCGGCCACGGTGGCGTCGGCGACCGGGTCGGCGGGCCCGTCCGTGAGCTGGTCGACGGCCATCGCGAGGAAGTTGGGACCGCCGCGGCCGAAGCGCTGCTCGACGTACGCCGAGCAGTGCTTGAGCACCAGGGCGGCCTCGTCCCTGCCGAGCGGCAGCAGCAGCTCGTCGCGTACGCCGGGCGTGAACTCGTACCACCGGTGGTCGTCGCCGTCGGTACGCGCCACCAGCCCGCTGAGCAGTACCTCGGCCAGTTCGGCGGGGCCGGACAGCGGCAGCATGGTGCGCTGGACGATCTGCATGACGGGCAGGAAGAGCGGCGCCGCCGAGAGGTAGACGGCCAGGTGCGAGGCGGCGGGCGAGGCGGAGGAGCGGAAGGTCTCGACGAGCGGGCCGGGCGCGGGCACGGCGCGGCGCGGGCGGCCGGGGCTCGCGGGCTGGTCGGAGCGCACCCAGCCGACCGCGGCGGGCACCTCCCCGGCGCCCGTCCCGGCCAGCAGCCGCGCCCACGCGCCGAGCGCCTGGGCGGTGGGCGGCAGTACGGGCACGGGCAGCGCGTCGCCCGCGGGCGGGGTGGTGAAGCCCCCGGCGCCGGCCGAGAAGCGCAGCGCGGCCGCGGGCAGCGGCCCTTCGGCGCGGTGCAGCACCCCGTAGGACACCGGCAGCCGGGTGCGGGCCCACAGCCGGGTCGGCAGCGGCTGGAGCACGGCGACGGGCCCGTACGCGGCGAGCCGGTGCAGCAGCCGGTGCGCCTGGCCGGAGCGCCACAGCGGGCCCACGCAGTCGCTGACCAGCAGGGTGATCCGGCGTCCCGTGGGGTCGCCGAGCTGCTCGGCGGAGCGCCGTTCCGCGGGCTCGGGGTCGAAGTGCCGGCTGACGGCGGGGCTGCCCTCGGGCCCGGCGTGCAGATAGCGGACCTGCACCTCGTGGAAGGCGCCGAGACGTTCGAAGACGCCGCCGAGGTCGCGCAGCATCCGCTCCCACACGTACATCGACGAGGACGCGTCCATCAGCAGTTGCATGGTCGCGTTGCCGCGCCGCACCGGGCGGAAGACGGGCAGCAGCAGGCCGCCGGCCCGGGCGGTGCGCTCGGCGGTCGCGGATTCGTCGAGCACGCTGCGCAGCGGGCGGGCCGGGGTGTGGTAGCGCTGCAACGGGCGCAGTGCGGCCTGGAGTTCGAGCAGCCGGGGCAGCGCGGGCGCCTCGGGCACGGCGACGGCGACGCCCGCCGGGCCGGCCTTGGCGCGGCCGGTGTCGCCGCCGCCCGGGTAGAGCTGCAGGACGGCGGGCGGCTCGTCCTCCGGGGGCGCGAGCCGGCTTCCTGCGCCGTCGCTGCCGTCGGCGGGCACCTGCGGCAGGTCGCCGGGGGTGCCGGCGCTGCGGCCGCCGGCCGGCGGCCGCCCGGCGGGTCCGGGCTGCGGGACGGGTTCGCGCGCGGTGGGCTGCGACCAGCGGGCCAGCCACAGGGCGTCGGCCAGCTCGTCCTCGCCCGGGGCCAGACCGGCGCCGCTCAGCCGGCCGACCAGCTCGGCGAGCGGGTCGGGCGGGCCGTCCCGGCCGGGGTCGGCGGGGCCGGGCGGCGCGGGGGTCTTGTGCTCGGCGTCCACGGGAGCCTCACCTGGGCCGGTCGAGCCGCTGGATGAGCATGTCCGCGAGCCGGGAGCGGGTGGGGGGCGCGGCATGGTGGGTGAGGTAGATCGCGTTGAGCAGCTGGTCGGTGGCCAGCAGCTCGCTGCGGGAGCGCTCCAGGAAGCGGGTGACCAGCTCCTCGCCGAGTTCGGCCGCCTCGTCGCCGAGGTGGGCGCGCACCACGGTGGACAGCCGGTGGTGGTCGGGGCGGTCCAGCTCCAGGTGGATGCAGCGGCGCAGCAGCGGCGCCGGGAAGTCCCGCTCCCCGTTGCTGGTGAGGATCACGAACGGGAAGGCGTGGCAGCGGACCCTGCCCTCGCTCACGGTGACCTTGGCGCCGTCGTCGGTCATGACGTCGACGTGCGGTTCGCGCTCGGCGAGCCGCTCCAGTTCCGGGATGCCGTACTCGCCCTCCTCCATGACGTTGAGCAGGTCGTTCGGCAGGTCGATGTCGCTCTTGTCCAGCTCGTCTATGAGCAGGACGCGCGGCTTCCTGGTCGGCAGCAGCGCGGTGCCGAGCGGGCCGAGCCGGATGTAGCTGCCGATACCGCCGGGCGGGGCCGTCCCGGAGTTGGCGGCGATCTGGGTGTCCTGGAGGCGGGCGATGGCGTCGTAGCGGTAGAGGCCGTCCTGGAGGGCGCTGCGGCTGACGATCGGCCAGTGCAGTACCCGGCCGAGGCCCAGCTCGTGCGCGACGGCGTGCGCGAGGGTGCTCTTGCCCGAGCCGGGGCTGCCGGTCACCAGCAGCGGGCGGCGCAGGTACAGCGCCGCGTTGACCATCTCCAGCTCCTCGGGGCTGGGGCGGTGCATCTCGGCCATGTGCCGGAAGGCGCCGAGGCGGCGTGCCGACGAGCTGTCCGGGCCGGGGCCGGGCGCGACGAGCGGGCCGCCGTCGAAGTCCCGCCAGGGCGGGGGGTCGGGCAGCGCGTCGATGCGGGTGTGGGGTTCGCCGGTGCCGCGGTAGATGAGCCAGTCGCCGGCCTGGCCCCCCGGCGCCGCCTCCGCCACACCTGCGGTGTCGGCCGTCTCACTCACCCCGGTACCTCGCCTCCGTCGTCACGGTGCCTCCAATAGGTCGTCCGCCCCCGGCAGGGGGCGGGTGGGATCCGTGCACAGCATCGTCAGCCCGGTCGCCCAGTAGCTCTCCGGCACCTTGCGCGCCACCTTGGCCCGCAGGTCGGCGAGCGCGGCCGGCAGCCGGCCCGCGGTGCGCGCGACCCGTACCGTGTGGGCCACCCCGCGGTGGAAGTCCGCGCACAGCATGTCCTCGCCCACCGGCTCGTGGCGCCACAGCGCGACGCCGTAGCCGCTGAGGAAGACCCGGTTGAGGGCGTCGTGCGCGGTGTCCGCGCTGCGGCACAGGACCGGCAGCGTGTCGTTCGGCCGGGCCCGCAGCGCGTCCTCGTCGGGCAGCTCGCCCGGGACACCCTCGTCGCAGTCCAGCACGTCGGGGCGGGGCCGCTGGGTGGTGAGCGCGCTCCAGCGGGCGGCCCGGCGGGCGGCCTGCCCGGCGTCCTCGGCGGGCGTGTCGGTGCGCCGGATCACGACCGGCCGGTCGGGGGTCAGCGTGCCGCCGCCGGGGCCGAACGGCCAGTCGGCGGCGGCGAGCGCGATGAAGTCGCCGGGCACCGCGAGCTGCAGCGGGGCCAGGACGCGGGCGGAGTCGCAGCGGCGGAAGGCCTCGCGCAGCGGCTGGCGCAGGGTGCCGGGCAGCGCGGCCAGCTCGGTGCGGAAGCCCTCCTCGACGACCTGCACCCGGCCCTCCGGGTGCATCACGGTGACCCGCCAGTCGAAGCGGCCCGGCGCCCAGCCGTCCGGGAAGAGCTGGAGGATCGCCTCGGGCCCGCTCCACTGCTCGGGTGTGAGGTCGACGCCCGTGCTGCCGCGGGAGCCCGCCCGCGCCCGCCGCTCCTCGCCGAGCGCGTAGCGGAAGACCCGGTCCAGGGCGGCCTCCCCGGCGTGGCCCTCGGCCCACTCCCACACCGCGGGCTCGGCGGGGTCGTCGAGCTCGCCGAGCCGGTCGGCGGTCGCGGCGAGCACCGCGTAGCGCAGCACGGCCTTCATCTCGGTGGTGCCGCGGCGCAGTTCGTAGAGCAGGCCGAGGCCGTCCCGCCAGGAGCGGGGGGCGAGGTCGACCTCGAAGGAGGTGCCGCGGGAGTCCTCGACGATCTTGCGCAGGGTCTCGGCGTCGGTGGGCGGCGGGAGCTGGGCGAGCAGGCCGAGCAGCTTGGTGCGCAGCCCCGGGGTGAGGGCCCGGCCGGCGCACGCGTCGATCTCGCGGTGGACGTCCGTCCAGGTGTCGGCGCCGCGGTTGACGGAGTTGTGCCGGTCGGCGTGGTAGAGGTCGTGCGCGGACGTCACCCGCTGGTAGAGGTCGGCGGACGGCTCCGGCCGGCTCCGGTCCGCGGCAGGGCCCCGCTCGGCGCCGGGCAGCCGCCGTAACTGCTGGACGGGGACGGCGAGCCCGCCGTCCTGGTGCGCGGTGCGCTGCGCCTTGACGACGCCGATGACCTCGCCGCGCACCAGGTCCAGGATCGGGCCGCCGGAGACGCCGTGCGGGATCTCGTCGTCGCCGAGCCGCAGCATGCTGCCGAGCTGGCCGCGGACCGTGCAGCGGCCGTCGACCGCCTCCACGTCGCCGGTCAGCTCGGTGTAGCCGAGGTACGCGACGAGGCCGGCGGGGTAGGTGCGCGGGGTGCGCTCGCTGAGGTACACGCACGGGTGGTCGACCGGGTCCAGCAGCCGCACCAGCGCCAGGTCGGGCGCCGGCCAGGAGCCGCGGCCCTCCCACACGGCGGGCTCGGCCCACTCCACGACGCCGTCGAGCATCCGGTCGCCCCAGCCGACCGTGACCTTGGCCTCCGCGGCTTCGACGGGCTCCCCGGCCACCGCCTCCTCGGGCGCGCCGCCCGCTCCCGCGGGCTCCCCCGGTGCCCGGCTCACCACATGGGCGCAGGTCAGCACCCACTGGGGCGCCACGAAGAAGCCGCTGCCGTAGAGCGGGTGCCCGGCCGCGGCCCCGTGGATGCGGACGGTGGCCCTGCGGGCGAGCGGGACGAGGTGATCGGCCGGGTCTGCGGCGTCGGACGGGTCGGAATCGGCGCTGTGCGGTGTCACCCCGTCCCCCTCACGCCGTCGCTCGCGTCCCCCTCCGGGGCTGCTCCTATCCTTGCGGTTGTACGTCCTGTCCGTCCCCGTTCTCCGCAGTTCTTCCCCGTCCTGTGACCGTCCCACCCCTGTTCTGGAGCAGATCTTGTACTTCACCGACCGCGGCATCGAGGAACTCGCCGACCGGCGCGGAGAGGAGGAGGTCACGCTGGAATGGCTGGCCGACCGCCTCCGCGAGTTCGTCGACCTCAACCCGGAGTTCGAGGTTCCGGTCGAGCGGCTCGCGACCTGGCTCGCGCGCCATGACGAGGAGGACGACGCGGACGCCTGAGCCGGCGGTTCCGGCCCCGGCCTGCGGGGGCCGGCTCCTTGACAGGCGCGGGACGCGATATATCGTGTTACTCAGAGCAGACGCGATATACCGCGTCCTGCCCCCAGCCAGGAGGCACACGATGACCGACCGCACCGTCAGCGAACCCGGCACGTTCGAGTTCGAGGGCGCCCTCGACACGCTTTGCGTCCGCATCGTCGGCGGCGCCGTCAACGTCGTGGGCACCGGCGAGGGCCCCGCCCGGATGGAGATCACCGAGCTGGTGGGACCGCCGCTGATCGTGACGCAGAAGGGCCGCACCCTGACCGTCGCGTACGAGGACCTGAACTGGAAGGGCTTCCTCAAGTGGCGCGACCGGCACGGCTGGCGGCGGCGCGCGGTGATCTCGCTCGCGGTGCCGCAGCAGACCTCGGTGGAGGTGGGCGTGGTGACCGCGGGGGCGGTGATCTCCGGCATCAGCGGCTCCACCGTGGTGCAGGGCGTCAACGGCGACACCACCCTGGTCGGCCTCACCGGCCCGGTGAAGGCGCACACCGTGGCGGGCAACGTCGAGGCGCAGTCGCTGTCCGGCGACCTGCGGGTCAACACCGTCAGCGGCGACCTCACCGTCGTCGAGGGCAGCGGCCCCGGCGTCCACGCGGACTCGGTCAGCGGCTCCATGGTGCTGGACCTCGACCCCGCGGCCGGCGCGGACGTCCACCTCACGACGGTCTCCGGCGAGATCGCCATCCGCATCCCCGGGCCCGGCGACGCCGACGTCGAGGCGAACACCACGAGCGGCAAGGTCTCCTGCGCCTTCGACGAGCTGGAGGTCAGCGGCATGTGGGGGACCAAGCGCATCACCGGCCGGGTCGGCGACGGCGGCACCCGGCTGCGCGCCACCACCGTCTCGGGGGCCATCGCCCTGCTGCGCAGGCCGCCCCTGGAGGACGCGCCCTCGTTCCGGAAGGACCACTGATCACCATGGCGCCTGTCTTCGCCCACGGCCGGCTGCGGCTGTACCTGCTCAAGCTCCTCGACGAGTCGCCGCGGCACGGCTACGAGGTCATCCGGCTGCTGGAGGAGCGCTTCCACGGCCTGTACGCCCCCTCGGCCGGCACGGTCTACCCGCGGCTGGCCAAGCTGGAGAAGGAGGGCCTGGTCACGCACTCCACCGAGGGCGGCCGCAAGGTCTACGCCCTCACCGACGAGGGCCGGGCCGAACTGGCCGCGCGGGCCGACGAGATCGCCGGCCTGGAGGCGGAGATCCGCGCGTCGGTCTCCACGCTGGCCGCCGAGATCCGCGAGGACGTCCGCGGCGCGGCGGGCGATCTGCGCCGCGAGGTGCGGGCCGCCGCCCAGCAGGCCAGGACCAAGCCGGCGGACACGGGATATCCGTACCGCGAGGCGACCAGGGAGTGGAAGGAGCAGGCCAAGCAGGCGCGCGAGGAGAGCCGCCGGGCCAGGGAGGAGGCGCGCGCGGCGCGCAGCCAGGCGAAGGCCGCGCGGGACGCGATGGACAGCGCCCGCGACGAATTCCAGCGCATCGCGCACCAGGTGCAGAGCCAGGTCCAGGAGCACACCCGCACCGGCGACTGGCAGTCCGGCCTGCGCGAGGGCCTGGCCGAACTGAGCCGCGAGCTGGGCAGGTTCGGCATCCCGGGCGCCGGTACGGGCGCGGGTACGGATACGGGTACGGACGCGGGCACCGGCGCCGGTACGGACGACGCCGACGACGCTCCCCCGTCCGACAACCCGGTGCGCGACCTGGAGCGGCTGCTCGACCGCTTCCGCGACGACGTGCGCGACACCGCCCGCGACCACGGGGTGACGGACCCGCAGCTGCGCGAGGTCCGCCGCCACCTGAAGGCGGCGGCGGCCCGTATCGCGGCGACGCTGCACGGGGGCGGGAAGCAGCCCTGAACGGCCGGGCGGGCGTCAGCGGTTGGTGAGCACGATCTTCCCGAAGACGTCGCCGCTCGCCAGCCGCTCGAAGCCCTCGCGCGCCCGGTCCATCGGCAGCACGCTGTCGACGACGGGGCGTACGCCGGTGAGCGCGCAGAAGCTGAGCAGGTCGGCCAGCTCGTCCTTGGAGCCCATGGTCGAGCCGACGACCTTCAGCTCCAGGAAGAAGATGCGGTTCAGCTCCGCGGCGGGCGGGTTGGGCCCGCTGGTGGCGCCGGAGATGACCAGCGTGCCGCCGGGGCGCAGCGACGTGACGGAGTGCGACCAGGTGGCGGCGCCCACTGTCTCGATGACGGCGTCCACCCGCTCCGGCAGCCGCGTACCGGGCTCCACGACGGCGTGCGCCCCGAGCTCCAGGGCCCGCTGCCTCTTCCCCGCGTCACGGCTCGTTGCGTAGACTCTCAAGCCTGCGGCACGCGCGAGCACGATCGCGGCCGTCGCCACCCCGCCCCCCGCTCCCTGCACGAGCACCGCGTCCCCGGGGCGCACCCCGGCGTTGGTGAAGAGCATCCGGTAGGCCGTCAGCCACGCGGTGGGCAGGCACGCCGCCTCCTCGAAGCTCAGGTCGGCGGGCTTGGGCAGCACGTTCCACGCCGGCACGCTCACCAGCTCGGCGAAGGTGCCCTGGTATTTCTCCGTCAGCAGCGAGCGCCGCTCGCGGGGTCCGACGCCGTGCCCGGTCTGCCCGATGACGGAGTGCACGACGACCTCGTTGCCGTCCTCGTCGATCCCGGCGGCGTCGCAGCCGAGGATCATCGGCAGGCTCTCCTCGCCCAGCCCCACCCCCCGCAGCGACCACAGGTCGTGGTGGTTGAGCGACGCGGCCCTGACCCGTACGGTCGTCCACCCCTGCCGCTGCTCCGGCTCGGGCCTCTCGCCCGACTCCAGCCCGGAGAGCGGCTGCTCCTTGTCGATGCGCGCGGCATACACAGCAAACATGCCCGCACGCTAACGCACGTTCACCCGGTGGCGGCAGCCGCCCCGGCCGGATCCGCCGCCGGGTAGGGGGCGGTGAGGTCGGCGGTCGTCCAGCCCGGGGACCCGGGCAGCCGGGCGGCGAAGCGGCGCAGCAGGCCGGCCGAGTCGATCCAGTAGCGGGTGCGGCCGCCCGCGGCGGCGGAGGGGGTGCCCGGACCGGTGGACGACGGGGCGCCGGGGGCCGAGGGGCCGGCGTATTCGGTGACGGGCCGTCCGCCCACCGTCGCGGCGCCGATCCTGGCCGCTCCGCTGCGGACGAGGAGCTGGGCGTTGTCGGGGCGGTCGGCGGCCAGGCCGAGGAGGAGGGCGAGGGCGGTGTCGACGGTCGAGGTGTGCGGGTCCAGGGGGCGTTCGGGGCTCCAGCCGTCCGCGGGCGGCTTCGCCGGGGCCTTGCCCGGCCAGTCGAAGTGCGCGGCGACGGTGGTGCGGTCCCAGCGCAGCAGGTGCTGCCAGTGCCGGGCCGCGCCGGGGGTCGCGTCACGGAGCAGGCCGTATCCGGTGTGGGCGCGCCAGTCCAGGCGGGCGTCGAGGACGACCCGGCTGCCGGGCAGCGGGACGGTCGCGGTGACGTGCGCGGTGCCGGCCCGGTAGTTGGTGAAGCGGGTGAGCGCGAGCGCCTCCGCCTGCTGCCCGGTCAGCGGCGCCGGCTGCGGGCGGCCGCCGGAGTGCGTACAGGCGGCGAGCGGGAGCAGGGCGGCGCCGAGCACCGCCGCGAGGGCCGTACGGGCGCGGTGGCTGCGGCTCATCGGCCGGCCTCCCGCGGGGCCCCGGCGGCGCCGGTACGGCTGCCCGCCGCCAGCAGTCCGGGGCCGGGCAGCGGCACGCTCTCCGGGTGGACGGCCCCGGGCAGGCCGGTGGCGGGCGCCGCGGGGGCGGTCGCGGCGTGCGGCATCTGGGGCTGGGCGGGCGGCGGGGCGACGTCCAGGAAGGGGATGCCGGCGGGGGCGGGGGTGAGGCGCGGGACGGCCCCGGCGGAGCGGGCGTTGCCCCGCGGGCAGGGGGCGGTCGCGGCCAGGGCGGCGGGCAGGGTGCGGTGCGCGGTGTTGCCCTGGAGGCAGTTGCCCTGGCCGGGGGCCCGCTGGGAGGCCTGGTAGGCGATGTCGACGCCGTTGCCGGTGGCGGTGTTGGCGGTGACGCGGTTGCGCAGCGGGGGGAGGTCCTCGGTGGAGGCGAGCACGATGCCGGCGCGGGAGTTGCCGGTGACCAGGTTGCGGCGGATGTCGTTGTCCGTGCCGCCCGCGATCCCGATGCCGATCCCGAAGCCGCCGTCCGCCTGCTCGGGCGTGGCCGCCTCGGTGTTGTCGGCGACCAGGTTGCCCGCGACCGTCGCCCCGCTCTGCGGCACGTAGGCCTCCAGGTACTCGGAGTCGACGGTCATCCCGACCCGGTTGCGGGTGAAGCGGTTGCCGAGCACCCACATGTCGCCGCTCGCGTTGGTGCCCTCGTAGCCCACGGCGTTGTACTCGGCGACGTTGCCGCGCACGAGGATGCGGCAGGGCTTGCACTGGCCGACGTAGAGACCGGAGTCGGCGCTGCCGGAGGCGTGGTTGTCCTCCAGGACGCCGTCGCGGGCGTTGAAGGCGTAGATGCCGTAGAGGCCGTTGGCGTGCGCGGTGACGTAGCGGACCCGGAAGCCGGTCAGCGGCGGGAAACGGGCCGGGTCGAGGCGGGTGTAGCCGTCGCTGCCGCGGGCGATGCCGTCGGCGCCGTCCGTCATCCCGGTCACCAGCACGCCGTTGAGCAGGTGGTTGCGTACGGTGAGGTTCTCGACGGAGACGCCGCGCGCGGTGACGACGACGCCGTTGTTGCGGCGGCCCTGGCCGTCGATGACGACCCGGTTGCGGTCGGTGCCGCGCAGGACCACCCGTTCGGTGCGGATCCGCACCGTCTCGTGGTAGACGCCGGGGGACACCAGGACGAGTCCGCCGGGCCGGGCGCGGTCCACCGCGGCCTGGATGGTGGGCGCCTGGGCGGGGACGCGGACGACGTCCGCGCCGCCCGCGTCCTTGGCGTCCGGGCCCGCGGGCCCGCAGCCGCCGCCCAGCGCGATCAGCGCGGCGGCGAGGGCCAGGGAGGCCAGGCGGGCGGGCGGGCGGCGGCGGCCGCGGCGGCGGAACGGGAAGGCTGGGGGCACGGCTGGTTCTCCCTCGGGCGGGGCGGCCCGGGTGCCGGCCCCCTCGGAGAGCACCTTAGAGTGTCCGGGTGACTACCGAGAGTGCTGACATGGCGGGAGCGCCGGATCCGCGACCCGCCCTGCGGCGGCGCCATCTGCTGGGCGGCGCCGCCGTGTTGGCCCCCGCCCTGCTCTCCGGGTGCACGTCCGGCCCCGCCCCGGCGGCCGCCCCTGGCCCCGGCGCCGGGGGCGCGGGCGCGGTCGCCGCGCAGGGCGCCCGGCAGGCCGGGGTCGACCGGCCCGCGCAGCCGCAACCGCACCTGGAGATGGCGGTGTATGACCTGCCCGGCGGCCGGGCGGCCGCACGGTCGGTGCTGGCGGAGCTGGGCGGACGGATCGGCGGGCTGCTCGCGGGCGCCGACCCGCTCCTCGCGGGGCTGCCGCCGGGCGATCTGACGGTGACGGCCGGGGCCGGCCCGCGGCTGGTACGGATGGCAGGCGAGCGCCTCCCGGGCGCCGAGGCGCTGCCCGTGTTCGCCCGGGAGGCCGTCGCGGAATCGGACCGCGGGGGCGACCTGATGCTCCAGATCTGCGCGACCGACCCGCAGGCGGTCGCGCTCGCGGGCCTGTCGCTGCGCGCCCTGCTCACGGCCCGCTCGGTACGCCCGCGGTGGTCGCAGTACGGCTTCCGGCCGCCCGCGGCCGCGCCGGGAGCGGTGCGCAACCTGCTGGGCTTCCTCGACGGCGTCTCCGTGCCGCGCACCCCGCAGGAGCTGGCGCGCGAGGTGTGGCTGCCGGCGCCCGGACCGGTCAGGGACGGGACGGTCGCGGTGGTCCGCCGGATGCGGCTGGACGTGCCCGGCTTCCTGGCGCTGGGCGTCCCGGCGCAGGAGCGGGCGGTCGGGCGGCGGCGGGCGTCCGGGGCGCCGCTGTCCGGCGGCGGCCCGGACGCGGCGGTGGACCTGGGGGCGAAGTCGGCGTCGGGCGCGTACCTCGTCCCGGCGATGGCGCACGTACGGCGGGCGCACCCGGCCGAGACGGGCAGCGGGCTGATGCTGCGGCGCGGCTACAGCTACGCCAACTCCCCCGCGGACCAGGGCCTGCTGTTCGTGTCCTTCCAGCGCGAGCTGCGCACCTTCACGCGGACGCAGGCGCGGCTGGACGACGGGGACGCGCTGATGGCCTTCGCCACCGCGACGGCCTCGGGGAGCTTCCTCGTCCTGCCCGGCTTCTCGGCGGCCCGCCCGCTGGGGTCCTCGCTGTTCGGCTGAGCCCGCACGCGCCCGCGGGGAGGGCCCGGCGCCCGGACCCTCCCCGCGGTGGGTTCCGGTGGATCAGGTGCCCATCCACAGCCCCGCGTCGATCGAGTGGTCGACCGTACCGGGCGGGCCGGTCGTCACGGTCGCGACAGCCGTGTTCGACTCCTCGTTGTCGTCGGTCGGCACGGCGTCGGAGTTGACGTCGTCGCCGGGCCGCCCCTCGCGGGTCCACCACAGCTCGCCCGGGTCGAGCGGGCCGTCGGGGATGGCCGACACGTCGGCGGTCGACTTGTCGAAGGTGAGCGTGTACGCGGTCTCCGGGCGCAGCCCGTCGCGCTGGTCGAAGTAGTACTCGCCCTTGGCGTCGGTGCGCTTGGTGGCGACGACCCGGCCGCTGCTGTCGCGCAGGGTCACGGTGACCCCGGGGATGCCGTGCGTCTCCTGGCTGCCCTGGGTGCCGCCGCCGTCGTCGTACCAGACCCGGTTGCCGATCTGCACCGGCGGTTCGTCGCACAGCAGCTCCAGGTCGCCCAGGCCGTTGGCCTTGCCGAAGCCGCCGTCGTCGGCGTAGACGACGCCGAAGCCCTGCTGCGAGGGGTCGTTGCCGCGGCTGCCGGTCTCCCGGTCGAACCAGCCGACGCCGCCGGCGAACAGCTCGCGGGCCGGGTCGAGCATGGTGCTGGCGATACGGCCGTTGCCGAGCGGCAGCGCGAGGGCGCCCTGCGCGGTCTCCTGGTGGTATTGCCCGGTGTAGTAGTAGTCGCCGGTGTAGAACTCGTTGCCGCTGCGGGGGCAGCCGGGGCCGCCCTCCCACACGTAGTCGCCGTCGGTGCTGCGGCAGACCTTGACGATGTCGCCGCCGGTGGCGTTGGTCTCCAGCTTGTCCGGGCGGGCGTTGGGGTTGGGGCTGTAGATCTCCAGCCCGTGCTGGTCGCCGGTGCGGTCGCGGAAGCCGAGGACGAGCGAGCCGTCCCGCTCGACCTCGATGTCGCTGAGCATCGGCTGCGGGTAGGCCCAGGCACCCGTCCCCGGGGCGATCGGGAACTGCGTGAGGTCGTCCCTCGTCCACGGGTTCCAGTTGCCGGGGACGGGGACGGTGGCCGGGTCACGGGGGAAGTTCAGCGGCTGGTCCACCAGCGGGGCGCCCAGGAAGGTGCCCGTCGCCGGGTTGAACTGCCACACCACGGCCTTGAGGTCGGACACGTTCTGGCTGGACTGCGCCGAGCACACCCCGCCCGCGTACAGCACGCCGTCGCGCCAGCCCAGGCCCATGGGCCGCCAGTCGTCCGGGTCGGCGCACGCCGAGTCCGGGATGTCGACGGGCGCGCCGAGCGGCGCGGCGGCGGTGGGCTGGGTGGCGTCGTACGTGTAGAGCTTGCGGTCCTTCATGTTGACGACGTAGAGCCGCGAGCCGTCGCCGGAGATCTCGACGTCGCCCAGCGACTCCTGGCCCACGACCGCCGCGAAGGGGGCGTCGAGGCGGTTGCCCTGGTTGTGCGGGGTGGTGCCCGCGTTCGGCACCGTGGTGAAGAGCGTGGTGGCGCCGGTGTCGCGGTCGGTGACGTAGATCGCGCCGGAGCCGCCGGGGCCGTACTCGGTGTGCCGCTTGGCATAGGCGCCGGAGAAGATCCGCCGGTCCTTCTTGCGGTAGGCCAGCCCGTACAGCGCGCCGGTCTGGGCGACGGAGGTCAGGCGGCGCGGGTTGCTCGGGTTGCCCTTGGTGTCGCCGCGCGAGTCGTACGGGAAGGTCACCAGGGTCTTCTGCCCGGGCTTGGTGGCCGCCTGCTGGCAGGGCGTCACCAGGTCGGGGTTGTCCTGGCAGTAGTCCTCGGGATTCCAGACGCCGAAGTCGAGCGTGGCGTCCTTGCCCTCGGTGAGGTCCACGAAGGCCAGGTGCGAGGACAGCCCCGGGCCCGCGAGCGCCGGGCTCAGGAAGCCCTGCCCGGTCTGCGGGTCGTACTTGTCCGGCCAGTCCAGCAGTTCCACCTTGTACTGGCCGTTGGAACGGCTCCAGCCGGTGGTGTCGATGGTCACCGTGCCGTCGCGGCCGATCGGGTACTCCCGGCAGGTACGGCTGCGGCGTTCCTCGCACAGCCGCACCAGACCGGGCCCCAGCGGGACCTGGATGTTGTCGTCGCGGTTGCCCTTGGCGGCGAAGTCGCGGAAGAGGTTGACCGTCAGCTTGCCCTCACCCGCCGCGGCGGTGGCCTGCTGGGGCGGCATCAGGGCGCCGGCCGCGCACAGCGCGGCCAGCACCCCCAGCCACGTCTTGCTCCTGAACACTTCTCTCCTGAGGTGGAAGCAGAATCGGACGGCAGATTGCCACCACAGAGAGTAAGGGAGAAACTACTCAGCGTCGCCGATTCGGGCTCGTAAAGCACCGAACAGGCGACGCCGAGTGGGCCGCGTACACCGGGCGGCCCGGAGAACCGGCCCGGGTCAGGCCTTCTTGGTCTCCCAGAAGATCTTGTCGATCTCGGCGATCAGGTCCAGGGCCTTCTGGCCCGTCGCCGGGTCGTTGGAGGCCTTGGCGGCGCTGAGGGCCTTGAGGGTGTCGTTCACCAGCTGGTGCAGCTGGGGGTACTTCTCGAAGTGCGGGGCCTTGAAGTAGTCGCTCCAGAGCACCGAGACGTGGTGCTTGGCGAGCTCCGCGCGCTGCTCCTTGATGAGGACGGCGCGGGTACGGAAGTCCGCGTCCTCGTTGCCCTGGTACTTCTCCTGGACCGCCTTGACGGACTCGGCCTCGATGCGGGCCTGGGCCGGGTCGTACACGCCGCAGGGGAGGTCGCAGTGCGCGCTTACCTTCACCTTGGGCGCGAACAGGCGAGTGAACATGGCTGTCCTTCCTCGTGATCGTCTTTCAGGTGGGACATTACTCCCTGGAGGAGTCGTTTTCTCGGGTGCCCCAGGTGGCTTAGGCCAAAAGTCTGGTGACACCCTGGGGCTGGTGGAGGAACGAGCCGGGAGGCGGTAATGCGGGAGCAGGGGGCCAGGCTGTCGTGGCAGCTGGTCGAGGTCACGGGTCCGTCGATGGCGCCCACGCTGCTGAACGGCGACTGGCTGCTGGTGCAGAAGATCAGCAGCGGTGCCGAGCTGGTACGCGAGGGTGACGTCGTGATCATGCGGCATCCGCTGCAGCAGGACCTGCTGATCGTGAAGCGG
Organism: Streptomyces sp. NPDC021020; assembly: GCF_044333285.1. Taxonomy (NCBI): domain Bacteria; kingdom Bacillati; phylum Actinomycetota; class Actinomycetes; order Kitasatosporales; family Streptomycetaceae; genus Streptomyces; species Streptomyces sp. NPDC021020. Next base: position 97,961 of record NZ_JBIRQQ010000004.1, on the reverse strand, counting down.
GCCGTGGAGCGGCGCGAGGGCGGCTGGTGGGTACGCGGCGACAACACCTTCGTGGAGAACGACAGCCGGGAGTTCGGCGTGGTGCCGGACGACCTGGTGACGGCGCGGGCCCGCGGGCGGTTCCGGCCGCCGCGCGAGCTTCAGCGGTCGGTCGCGGGGGTGGCCTCCTGGGCCGCGTCGTGCGTGCGGCCGCTGCGCCCCGACCGCTCGCTCTCCAGGCGCTTGCGGGCCCGGTAGGCGGCGACGTTGGCGCGGGTCGCGCAGCGGTCCGAGCAGTAGCGGCGGGACCGGTTCGTCGACGTGTCGACATAGGCGTTGCGGCAGGGCGCCGCCTCGCAGACGCCGAGCCGGTCCACGCCCAGCGTCGTGAGCTGGAAGGCCAGGCCCATGCAGGCGGTCGCCGAGTAGCCCGCGGTGGCGTTGACGGCCTGGTCGGCGAGGTGCATGTGCCAGTCGGGCCGGCCGGTCTCGTCGTCCAGGGTGTCGTGGCCGGAGATCTGCGGGCTGACCGGGAATTCCAGCATCAGCGCGTTGAGCAGGTCCACGGCCCGGACCTCGTCCCCCTCGTCGGCGGCCTCGAACACACCGCGCAGCCGGATGCGTACCGTACGCAGCCGCGCCACGTCGGCCTCCACCGCCCGGGAGGCGGCGTGGGTGCCGGGGCCGAGCAGCTCGCGTACGGCGTCGACCGAGGTGAGCGCGTCCTCGCCGCGCAGCGGCTGCTCGGTGTTGACCAGGCGCACGGCCAGGTCGGCGTAGTAGGCCAGATCCACGGTGGTCCTCTTGGTCCCTCGGTCCTCGGTCCTCGACGGTGCCGCCGGGCCGCGTAACAGCCCGGTGGGCTTCCAGGCTATTACGCCGGGCGACACGCCCGGGGCCACCCGTCCGGCGCAGGCGTACGGAGCAGGCGGCCCCCGACGGCCGCTAGAGCACCTTGGAGAGGAACGCCCTGGTCCGCTCGTGCTGCGGATCGGCCAGCACCTCGCGCGGGCGGCCGGACTCGACCACGACACCGTCGTCCATGAAGACGAGCGAGTCGCCGGCCTCGCGCGCGAAGCCCATCTCATGGGTCACGACGATCATGGTCATGCCCTCGTCGGCGAGGCCGCGCATCACGTCCAGGACGTCGCCGACCAGCTCCGGGTCGAGCGCCGAGGTGGGCTCGTCGAAGAGCATGAGCTTGGGCTCCATGGCCAGCGCCCGGGCGATGGCCACCCGCTGCTGCTGGCCGCCGGACAGCTGCGCGGGGTAGTTCGCGGCCTTGTCGGCCAGGCCGACCCGCTCCAGCAGCGCCCCGGCCCGCTCCCGGGCGGCCGCCCGGGACTCGCGCTTGACCTGGACGGGGCCCTCCATGACGTTCTCCAGCGCCGTCATGTGCGGGAAGAGGTTGAAGCGCTGGAAGACCATGCCGATGCCGCGCCGCCCGGCGGACACCTCGCGGTCGCGCAGCTCGTGGAGCCGGTCGCCGCGCTGCCGGTAGCCGACGAGGACACCGTCCACGTACAGCCGCCCGGCGTTGATCTTCTCCAGGTGGTTGATGCAGCGCAGGAAGGTGGACTTGCCGGAGCCGGAGGGGCCGATGAGGCAGCACACCTCGCCGGGGGCGACCTGGAGGTCGATGCCCTTGAGGATGTGCGCGGCGCCGAAGGACTTGTGGACGCTCTCGGCCCGCACCATCGGCTCCACCCCGGAGGCGGGGGGCGCGGACTTGTCGAGGCTGGGGGTGCTCATGGGTCAGCCCACCTTCGGTCGGCGCAGGGTGGCCATGCCGGCCAGGTTGGCCCTGACCTTCTGCCACGGGGTCAGCGGCAGCGAGCGCAGCGAGCCGCGCGCGAAGCGCCGCTCCAGGTAGAACTGGCCGACACTGAAGACGCTGGTCAGCACCAGGTACCAGACGGACGCGACGAAGAACATCTCCATGATCGCGTTGGAGCTGATACCGATGTCGGACGTGGCGCGCAGCAATTCCCCGTACTGCACGACCGACACCAGCGACGACGTCTTGAGCATGTTGATGAACTCGTTGCCGGTCGGCGGGATGATCACCCGCATGGCCTGCGGGAGCACGATCCGGGCCATCGTGCGCGGCCCGGTCATGCCCAGCGCGTGCGCGGCCTCCGTCTGGCCCTCGTCGACCGACTGGATGCCGGCCCGGACGATCTCGGCCATGTACGCGCCCTCGTTGAGGCCGAGGCCCAGCAGGGCGGCCACGAAGGGGGTCATGACGGCGACGGTGTCGTTCTTGTACAGCGGCATCAGGTTGATCGTGTGGAAGATCAACGAGAGGTTGAACCACATGAGCAGCTGCACGTAGACCGGGGTGCCGCGGAAGAACCAGATGTACAGCCACGCGACCGCGCCGGTCACCGGGTTCTTCGACAGCCGCATCACGGCGAACAGCACGCCGAGCACCAGGCCCATGGCCATCGCGCACACCGAGATCAGCACGGTGTGCCAGACGCCGGTGAGCACCGTGTGGTCGAGGAGCTTGATCCCGACCGTGTGCCAGATGATCTTGCCCTGCGAGAAGCCGTACGCCAGCGCGCCCAGCACCGCCACCACGACGACGGCGGCGACCCAGCGCCCGTAATGGCGTACCGGAACGGCCCGGATGGCCTCGTACGGCACCCCGGCGGGCGCGGGGGCGGGCGGGGGTTCCGTGGAGGGGCCGGCCGCGTCCTCGGGGACGCGGCCGGCGGACGTCCCGCTCACGTCACGAGCCGCCGTTGATCGCGACGGCCGGGATCGCGCCGGTGGAGGCGTTCCACTTGTCCAGGATCTTCTTGTACGTGCCGTCCGCGACGATCGCGTCCATGGCCGCCTTCAGGGCGTCCCGCAGCTGGGGGTCGTCCTTGCTCACCGCGATACCGAAGGGCCCGGCGTCGAAGGGGTCGCCCGCCACCTCGAAGTCGGCGCCGTTGCTGGAGGTCTGGGCGATGTAGGCGGCCACCGGGGTGTCGTTGAGGTCGGCGACCGCGCCGCCGGCCTTGACCCGGGTCTGCGCCTCGGCGTCGGTGTCGAAGGCCTGGATGGTCAGGCCCTTGGCGCCGCACGCGGTCTTCTGCTTCTTGAAGGCGTCCTCGTAGATCGTGCCGCGCTGCACGGCCACGGTCATGCCGCACAGGTCGGCGAGCGCCTTGACGCCCTTCGGGTTGCCCTTCTGCACCAGCAGCGAGGAACCGGAGTTGTAGTAGTCGACGAAGTCGACGCCGGTGCCGATCTTCTTGCCCTTGTCGTCCAGACCCTGCTGGCGGGCCTTGGTGTCGCTCATAGCGGACATCACGATGTCCGAACGGCCGGTCTGGAGCGACGTGATGAGCCCGTCGAACTTGCCGTTGGTGAACTTGAACGTCACCCCGAGCTTCTCGCCGAGCGCCGCCCCGAGATCCGGGTCGATGCCGACGATCTGGCCGTCCTTCGTCTGCTCCATCGGGGCGTACGAGGCGTCCGTGCCGACCTGGATGACCTTCGAGGACTGGTACTTCTGCGGCAGCTTGGCGAACAGCGAGTCCGGAGTCGCGCTGGTCGTGGCGCCGGCGGCGGCCGTGGAGGGGCTGCTGCCCGCCGCGGGCGAGTCGTCCTTGGTCTGGTCGCCGCACCCGGTCAGGACCAGGGCGCCGGCCACCGCGACGGCGGCGACCGCACTGAGCCGGGACAGGGCGGTGGTACGCCGGGACATGCGTGCCGTCATCGCTGCGTCCTCCTGAAGAGGTGAGTGGTGGTGCTCGGGGCTGGCACACGCCTTCGGGTGTCGCCACCGTGTGTGATCTGTGCATCTTGCCATCCGGACTGCGCCGCTCGGGGTCCCCGTTGTGTCAAAATCGCATAACGGGCGATCCCCGGGCTCCTCTCGGGCCGGCACACCACGGCAGGACCACGAGGGGGCCGTGCCCGTCAGGGCCGCACGTCCACACGGTGGTTGCGGCTCGCGGTAACAGTCATCCGGTAGAACGGATTCTCACCCCTCATCCGGGGCCGGTGCGCGTGCGGCGCACCAGGCGTCCCCAGTCCGCCGATTCGCTCACTCGTTCGCTGTGGGCAGGACGCCGGCCCACCTCTCTCCCGCGCGCGCCCGCCGTGTGCGGGAGGAGTATTTCCCTCAACCACTGACAAAGGGGTCAACACGTGGCAATCGAGACCGTCAATCCGAGGACGGACGGCGATACCGGCGGCGACGCGGAGGACATCCCGCTCGATCCGGTCTTCGCGCTGCACCGCGGCGGCAAGATGGAGATCGCCTCCACGGTGCCGGTGCGGGACGCCGCCGACCTGTCGCTCGCCTACACGCCCGGGGTGGCCGAGGTCTGCACGGCCATCGCGGAGCAGCCGGAACTGGTGCACGACTACACCTGGACGTCGCAGACGGTGGCGGTGGTCACCGACGGCACCGCGGTGCTGGGCCTGGGCGACATCGGGCCGCGCGCGTCGCTGCCGGTCATGGAGGGCAAGGCGATCCTCTTCAAGCAGTTCGGCGGGGTCGACGCGGTGCCGATCGCGCTGGACTGCACGGACGTCGACGAGATCGTGGAGACCGTGGTCCGGCTCGCCCCGTCCTTCGGCGGGGTGAATCTGGAGGACATCTCGGCGCCGCGCTGCTTCGAGATCGAACGGCGGCTCAAGGAGCGGCTGGACGTCCCGGTCTTCCACGACGACCAGCACGGCACCGCCGTCGTCACGCTCGCCGCGCTGCGCAACGCCGCGAAGCTGACGGGGCGGCGGCTCGGCGACCTGCGGGCCGTCATCTCCGGCGCCGGGGCGGCGGGCGTGGCGATCGCGCGCATCCTGCTCGAAGCGGGCGTCGGGGACGTCGCGGTGGCGGACCGCAAAGGTGTGGTCCACGCCGGCCGGGACGACCTCAACCCGGTCAAGCGGGAGCTGGCGTCGTATACGAACCGCGCGGGGCTGGCGGGCTCGCTGGAGGAGGCGCTCGCGGGCGCGGACGTCTTCATCGGCGTCTCGGGCGGCACGGTCGCCGAGCGGGCCGTGGCGAGCATGGCGCCGGGCGCCTTCGTCTTCGCGATGGCCAACCCGACGCCGGAGGTCCACCCGGACGTGGCGCGCCGGCACGCCGCCGTCGTCGCGACCGGGCGCAGCGACTTCCCCAACCAGATCAACAACGTGCTGGCCTTCCCCGGCATCTTCGCCGGCGCCCTCCAGGTGCGGGCCTCGGCCATCACCGAGGGCATGAAGCTCGCCGCCGCCGAGGCGCTGGCCGGCGTGGTCGGGGCCGAACTGAGCGCGGAGTGCGTCATCCCCTCGCCCTTCGACCCGCGGGTGGCACCCGCGGTGACGGCGGCGGTCGCGGCCGCCGCCCGCGCGGAGGGCGTCGCCCGCCGCTGAGGCACCGGTTCCCGGTATGTGACGAGCGTCACATACCGGAAGCTGTCACAGAATCCGGGACGGCGCAGTCTTAAGGCCGTCCGGAGTGACACCGGACACCCCGAGCACCCCCGCGCGCCGGCTCCCCGTACCGGCGGGCGGGGGTGCCGTACGTGGCCGGTCCGCCCTCCGTACGGGGCGGACCGGCCGCCACCGCCGGGCCGCCGGCGTCCCGCCTCCCCGCTCGACGCCGCGCCCCGGTGCAGGGGCCCGCCCACGGCCGGCGGCCTCCGCCGCTCCCCACCGCCCCCACCAGGAGCTGGCAAAAACTTTCAGGATTTACGTTCCGGGTGTTGCTCGTTTCCACTCCGGCTCGTCAGGCTGCGCACTGCACGTACCTCTCCACCGCTCACGCCACGCCCGCACCGCGAGGGAGCCTGAATGCCGCGCCACCCGCACCGCACCGCCCGCCACACCCGCGCCCTGACGCTGGCCGCCGCACTGGCGCTGCTCGGCGGGCTCACGAGCGCCGCCGCGGGCGGCGCGGCCACCGCCGGGGCGGCCGACCCGCAGACCGGCCGGCAGGCGGAGTTCACGGCGGCGGCCCGGGAGTTCGGTGTCCCGCTGCCCGTCCTGGAGGCCGTGTCGTACTACGAGACACGCTGGGAGGCGCACTCCGGCCAGCCCAACGCCGAGGCGGGCTACGGCCCGATGAACCTCACGAACCTCACCGCCGCCACCCTCGACGACGACGGCCTGAGCACCCAGTCCCCGCGCTACGCCGACCTGCTCACCGCCCCCGCCGAGCACACCGCGGGCGCCGCCGCCGCGCTGCTGCACGCGGACACCGCGGCCGTCACCGGCGACGAGGCGCAGAACATCCGCGGCGGCGCCGCGCTGCTGGCCTCCTACGCCCGCGGCTACGGCCACGGGCGGCTGCCGCGCACCACCGACGGCTGGTACGCCGCCGCGGCCCGCTACAGCCAGTCCACCGAGGACACCGTCGCGCAGGCCTTTGCCGACGGGGTGTGGTCCACGATGGCCGCCGGCGCCTCCCGCACCACGGACGACGGCCAGCTGATCACCCTCGCACCCGTCCGCCACCTGCACCCGAACCGCTCGGACGTCCGCAAGCTCGGCCTGAAAGAGGTGACGCCGCCGAAGAGCAGCACCCCCGCCGAGTGCCCGAAGTCGCTGCACTGCGACGTCATCCCCGGCGCGTACACCCTGCTCGACCCGTCCGACCTCGCCGACTACGGCAGCCACGACCTCGCCGACCGCCCGAACGGCGACCTCGACATCCGCTACATCACCCTGCACAGCACCGACGAGACCTACGACGGCACCCTCGACCTCTTCCGCGACCCGACCTACGCGGCCGGCGCGCACTACGTCGTACGGTCCGGCGACGGCCACGTCACCCAGATGATCCCCACCAAGGACATCGCCTGGGACAGCGCCAACCGCTCCTTCTACCAGCACTCCATCGGCATCGAGCAGGAGGCGTGGGCCACCCACGGCGCCACCTGGTTCAGCGAGGACCTCTACCGCTCGACCGCCTCGCTGGTGCGCTACCTCGCCGCGAAGTACGACATCCCGCTGGACCGCGCGCACATCCTCGGCCACGACAACATCCCCGGCGGCACCGAGGCGGGCATCGCCACCCAGCACTGGGACCCGGGCCCCGGCTGGGACTGGGAGCACTTCTTCGACCTGCTGGGCGCACCCATCAGGGCGACCGCCCCGGCCGGCAGCGACACCGTCGCCATCAAGCCCGGCTACGCGCACAACCTCCAGTCGACGACCTACTGCGACGACGTGCAGGGCTACAAGCAGTTCCCCGGCCCCTACCGCAGCTTCGACTGCCCGGTGGCCGCGAACGGCCAGGCCGCGTCGTTCGTACCGCTGCACACCGCGCCCAGCACCACCGCCCCGCTGGTCGCCGACCCCTATCTGCACCCGGACGGCTCGGCCGGGACGACGGCCATGAACGACTGGGGCGACAAGGCGCCCGCCGGTGAGCAGTACGTCGTCGCCGGCCGGGTGCCCGGCTGGACGGCGATCTGGTGGGGCGGCACGAAGGCGTGGCTCCAGGACTCCGCCGCGCACCCGGCGACCGTGCCGGTCAAGGCCGCGCGCATCGTGCCCAAGCCCGGACTGGCCTCGGTGCCCGTCTACACCACGGCCTACCCCGAGGCGTCCGCCTACCCCGCGGACTTCGTCGCCTTCGAGGGCGGCACCGCCCCGCGCCCGCAGCTCGCCCGCGCCAAGTACACGATCCCGGCGGGCCAGTCCTACGTCGCCGCGGGCCCCGCGGTGCGCACCGACTCCTACTTCGCCATCTACTACGACGGTTCGGCGCCGTACGACCAGCACGACTTCCTCGGGCAGACCAAGGTGTACGAGATCGTCTACAACCACCGGGTCGCCTTCGTGAACGCCGCCGACGTGGACCTCGTCCCCGCCGGCTGACGCCTCGCGGTTCCCCGCGCCGATGGGGGGCGCGGGGGACCGCGGGTGGGATCCGGCCCGCGCTCACACCGGGCGGTCGGACTCCAGGGCCTCGTGCGTCAGGTGCAGGGCGCGCGAGGACTTCTCGTACGTACGCTGCGCCACGCACACGAACAGGCAGTCGACGACGACCAGCTGGCTGATGCGCGAGGCCATCGCGCCCGGCCGGAAGGTCGTCTCGCGGCCCGCCGAGACCAGGACGTGGTCGGCGGTCCTGGCGGCCGTCGACAGCGGGTGGTTGGTGATGACCACGGTGGTCGCGCCCTCGGCGGCGGCCCGCCGCAGCGGCTCCAGGACGTCGCGGCTCTCCCCCGAGTGCGACACGGCGAGGAAGACGTCGCCGACGCCCAGCAGCACCGCGCTGGTCAGCGCCGACTGGGAGTCGGTGTGGGCGTGGCAGGCCCGGCCGATACGGGCCAGCTTCTGCTGGAGGTCCTGGGCGACGAGCCCGGAGGCGCCGACGCCCGCGATGTGCAGCTGCCCGCCGCCGCACACGGCGCGCACGGCGCCGTCCAGTGCCTCGGGGTCGAGCTGGGTCGCCGTCTCGCGGACGGCCTGGGTCTCGGTGTGGACGAGCTTGCCGATGACGGTGGCCGCCGAGTCGTCCGGGCTGATGCCCGAACTGAGCGTCGAACGCGGCTCCTGCTTGGCCGCGGACACCGCGAGCGCGAGCCGCAGCTCCGGGTAGCCGGCGAAGCCGAGGGCGCGGGCGGTTCTGACGATCGACGACTCGCTCGTGCCGGCCAGCGCGCTGAGTTCGGAGATGGTGCTGCGGGCCACCTGCGCCGGATCCTCCACGATCAGCGTGGCGATCCGGGCGGCGGCGGGGGTGAGCGAGGGCATCAGCCCCCGCACCATCGCGGTGAGAGCGTCGGCCGAGTCACTGGGCGCAGTGGCGTCGAGGGACCGGTCGGTGGGTGGTTCCTGGACTATGTGGTACACCCGACCAAGGATGCACCCGCCAAACCTGCTTCTGGGAGCCGCGGGGGCGAAATCCCGGCCCTTGGACAGCCGCTTCCGGCCGCCGCCGGACGGCCCGGCCCGCGCTACGCGTGTCACACGTGCGGGTGACACGCGGGGGACAATGTCCGGGTGGACGCCCCCGCCCCTCCCCCGCCTCCCCCGCCGGTCCCGCCGCCCTCGCCACTGGACCCGCGGCCGCCCTCGCCGCTGACCGAGGTCGCGGACGAGCGGCTGTCCCGGCGGGGCCTGCGGCTGCTGCTCAAGCGCGACGACCTGGTGCACCCGGCGCTGCCCGGCAACAAGTTCCGCAAGCTGCGGCCCAACCTCGCCGCCGCCCTGGAACAGGGCCACGACACGCTGCTCACCTTCGGCGGGGCCTACTCCAACCACCTGCGGGCGGTCGCCGCCGCCGGGCGCCTGCTGGGGCTGCGCACGGTCGGCGTGGTCCGCGGCGAGGAGCTGGCCGGCCGCGACCTCAACCCGTCGCTCGCGCGCGCCGCCGCCGACGGCATGGAGCTGGACTTCACCGACCGCGCCACCTACCGCCGCAAGGACTCCCCCGAGGTGCTGGCCGCGCTGCTGGCCCGCCACGGCCGCGCCTACGTCCTGCCGGAGGGCGGCTCCAACGCCGCCGCGGTGCGGGGCTGCGAGGAGCTGGGCCGGGAACTGCGCGGCGCCGCCGACGTGGTGGCCGTCGCGTGCGGGACGGGCGGCACGCTCGCGGGGCTGGCCGCCGGGCTGGAGGGTACGGAGGCCGTCGGATTCCCGGTGCTGCGCGGCGACTTCCTCGACGCGGAGGTGCTGCGCCTCCAGCAGGCCGCGTACGGCGGCCGCCGCGGGCACTGGCGGCTGGAACCGCGCTTCCACCACGGGGGCTTCGCCCGCAGCACCCCAGAACTGGCCGGTTTCGCCGCCGACTTCGCCGACCGGCACGGCCTCACCCCCGAACCCGTCTACGTCGCGAAGATGCTGCACGGCGTCCTGACCCTCGCGGGCGAGGGCGCCTTCCCGCCGGGGACCCGTATCGCCGCGGTGATCACCGGGTGACGTGCTCCTGCCGCGCCCCTTACGCCTCCCGCACGAGGCGACCGTAACCTTGGGGCATGATCCGCGCCGCGACGCCCGCCGATGTGCCCGTCCTGCATGCCCTGGTCCGTGAACTCGCCGCGTACGAGAAGGCGTTGGAAGAGGCCCGGGCCACCGAGGAGCAACTGCGGGAGGCCCTCTTCGGGCCCGACCCGGTGGCCCACGCGCTCGTCGCCGCGGACGACGCGAGCGGCGAGCCGGTCGGCTTCGCCCTGTGGTTCCGCAACTTCTCCACCTGGACCGGCACTCCCGGCCTCTACCTGGAGGATCTGTACGTACGGCCGCAGGCGCGCGGCGCCGGGCACGGCAAGGCGCTGCTGGCCGCACTCGCGGCGATCTGCGTGGAGCGCGGCTGGCCGCGCTTCGAGTGGGCGGTGCTCGACTGGAACGAGAAGGCGCTCGCCGTCTACCGCGCGGTCGGCGCCCGCCCGCAGGACGAGTGGACGGTGCAGCGGCTGACCGGCCCGGCCCTCGCGGCGCTGGCCGCACAGGCACCCGGCGGCCCGGCGAACCCGGCGAACCCGTATGCGAATTGAGACCCCCACCCCTGACGGACCGTCCGTACCCTTGCGCTTACCATGGGTGACAGCGCGGTATCGCGCCCGCACCCCGCGCCACCCGCGGACCGGTTCACCCATGGCGGCGACCGTCCTCCGTCCGGGCGACAGCGGGGCGCGGATCGCGATAGCGTCGCTGCGAACCAGAGCAATCACTGTGTGCCACCGTGGAGGTGAGGGTGTCCCAGAGCGCAGGCGACCCCGGGTCGAAGGACTTCGTCGAGGTCCGGCTGCCCGCGGCAGGGGCGTATCTGTCGGTGTTGCGGACGGCCACGGCCGGACTGGCGGCACGGCTGGACTTCACCCTCGACGAGATCGAGGACCTGCGGATCGCGGTGGACGAGGCGTGCGCGATCCTGCTCCAGCAGGCGGTCCCCGGCAGCGTGCTGAGCTGTGTCTTCCGGCTCGTCGGGGATTCGCTGTGGGTGACCGTCGCGGCCCCCACGACCGACGGGCGGGCACCGGAGCGCGACACCTTCGCCTGGACGGTGCTCTCCGCACTGGCCGGCGAGGTGGACTCCACCGTCGCGGACGACAAGACGGTCAGCATCAGTCTGCACAAGAAGCGCGGCGCCGTTCCAGGGCTGTCGTGACACCGGCGGGCGCGGCGGCGGCCCCGCCGCCCGCACCGCCCAGGTCAGCGTGTCCCCGGTCCAGCTGCGGGCCGGTGACGGTACAACCGTGCAGGAATCGACGGGGAAGACGGGGATATCGCGATGAGTGCTGAGCTGTCCCGGGACGAGAACCCCGGCACACCCGCGGAGCGCGACGTGCCCGCGGCGCGCGGCCGGGCCGCGCTGCCCGCCCAGGCCCCGGACCGCGCGGCCCCGGCCGGGCAGCAGCGGCGGCACACGGCGGGCGAGGGCGCCAGGCCCCACCCCGTCGATCGCGCAGACGACAACGACGTGGATGAAGACGCGGCGGAGCAGGCGACGACGATGGACCAGGAGCACGCGCACGACCCGCAGGAGCGGGAGCACGATCCGCAGGACCGGTCCGGGGCGCGGGCCCTCTTCGTCGAGCTGAGCAAGCTCCCGGAGGGCTCTCCCGAGCGGGCCGAGCTGCGCAACCAGCTCGTCCGCATGCACCTGCCGCTGGTCGAGCACCTCGCACGCCGCTTCCGCAACCGCGGCGAGCCCCTCGACGACCTCACCCAGGTCGCCACGATCGGCCTGATCAAGTCGGTGGACCGCTTCGACGTCGACCGCGGCGTGGAATTCTCCACGTACGCGACGCCCACGGTCGTCGGCGAGATCAAGCGGCACTTCCGCGACAAGGGCTGGGCCGTACGCGTCCCCCGCCGCCTCCAGGAGCTGCGCCTCGCCCTCACCACGGCGACCGGCGAACTCTCCCAGCGGCACGGCCGCGCCCCCACCGTCCACGAACTCGCCGAGCACCTCAAGATCTCCGAGGAAGAGGTCCTGGAGGGCCTGGAGTCCGCGAACGCGTACAGCACGCTCTCCCTCGACGTCCCCGACACCGACGACGAGTCCCCGGCCGTCGCCGACACCCTCGGCTCCGAGGACGAGGCCCTGGAGGGCGTCGAATACCGCGAGTCCCTCAAACCTCTGCTGGAGCAGCTGCCGCCGCGGGAGAAGACGATTCTGCTGCTGCGGTTCTTCGGCAACATGACGCAGTCGCAGATCGCGCAGGAGGTCGGCATCTCCCAGATGCACGTCTCCCGCCTCCTCGCGCGCACGCTCGCGCAACTGCGCGACAAGCTCCTCATCGACGAGTAGCTGCTGCGCAGGGCGGTGCTTGTCAGGGGCGCGGGGAACTGCGCGAGCAACCCACCACTGTGGTGCACGTCGTCACCGGCCCGAAGGGGCAGTACGGTCCGTACCGGACCACCGGCCGGTGGCGGGCTGGTCGCGCAGTTCCCCGCGCCCCTGGGGTCCTGCGCCGAGCGCGAGCTCCTACGTGTTGAGGCGGCGGATGCCGAGCGCGTCGGTGGTGGCCGGGTGGGCCAGGAGGACGAGGCCCGCGAGGGCCAGGAGGCCCAGGGCGACGCCGCCCGCCACCACCCCTCCGGAGGAGTGGAGCATGGTCCACGCCACCGGGAGCGCCAGCAGCTGCATGATGAGCGCCGGGCCGCGGCTCCAGCGGCGGGACCGGCGCAGCCCGTACGCCGCGGAGAGCGGGATCGCCGCGAAGACCAGGACGGTGAGCCCGGCCAGGACGGCGTGGTCGCTGCCGGTGAAGAACATGGTGACGCCCCACACGGCGATGACGAGCCCTTCGAGGCCCGCGATGGCGGCGGCGCCGAACAGCCGGGCGCGCCCGCCGGGCGTGGGCGCGGCCGGTACAGCCTCTGCGGCCTCTTCCGTGGCGGGCGCGGCGGCGCCCTCCGTGTCCTCCGCCACAGCGGCGGCGTCGAGCTCGGGCGAGGGGTCCTGGGGGGTCTGGCTCACACCACTCAGCGTAGCCCGCGCCGAAAAACCGTAGGTACGCTATCGACCATGCGTGCACTTCTCGTCGTCAACCCGGCAGCAACCACCACCAGCGCTCGGGTGCGCGACGTGATCAGCACCGCATTGGCCAGCGACCTGAAGCTGGAGGTCGCCACGACCGAATACCGCGGCCACGCGCGCGACCTCGCGCGCCGCGCGGTGGAGGGCGGCCAGACCGAGCTGGTGGTCTCGCTCGGCGGCGACGGCACCGTCAACGAGGTCGTGAACGGGCTGCTGCACCACGGGCCCGACCCGGACGCGCTGCCGCAGCTCGCGGTGGTGCCCGGCGGCTCCACCAACGTCTTCGCCCGCGCGCTGGGGCTGCCCAACGACGCCGTGGAGGCGACCGGCGCGCTGCTGGACGCGCTGCGTGCCGGATCGTCGCGCACGGTCGGCCTGGGGCTGGTGAGCGGCACGCCGGGGACGGAGGACGAAGGGGTGCCGGACCGCTGGTTCACCTTCTGCGCGGGCCTGGGCTTCGACGCCGGCGTGGTGGGGCGGGTGGAGCAGCAGCGGGAGCTGGGCAAGCGTTCGACGCATGCGCTGTATCTGCGGCAGGTGGCGCGGCAGTTCGTCGCCGACCCGAACCGCAGGAGCGGAACGATCACGCTGGAGCGGCCGGACGAGGAGCCGCTGCCCGGACTGTCGACGGCGATAGTCTGCAATGCCGCACCGTGGACATATCTGGGCAATCGGCCTATTTACGCATCTCCCGACGCATCTTTCGACACCGCGCTTGACCTGCTGGGCATTCGCAAGATGTCCGCATTGTCGGGAACGCGGTACGCGGCACAGTTGCTCCGCTCCACGCCGGACCGCGGCCCGCGGGGCAAGCACGCGGTCACCCTGCACGATCTGACCGACTTCACCTTGCAATCGCAGGCTCCACTGCCCTTCCAGGTGGACGGTGACCACCTGGGGCTGCGTACGAGTGCGACCTTCACAGGCGTACGCCGTGCACTGCGTGTGATTGTGTAAGTCGAAGAGCCTAAAGTCCTTTTACTCGAACGTTTAGGCTGCCCCGCACCCCATGGAAGTACGGCTGTGATCGACGCGACACCGAGGAATCAAAAAAAACTTCCTTGAAGGGGTTGTATCTCCAGCCCAGGTTTGCGAGTCTCTACATGGCGATCGGGACGGCCGACCAACCGGCCCCCTTGAGAGCCCGAATCTGAGACCTCACACCAGCGGGACTGCACCAGTGAAGACTGGGTGGCGTCCCGTTCCCTGTGAAGGGATTCGTGAAAGCGTTCACATTCACAAGCAACGAGCTTGTCACACGAGGAGTTGGAGCAGCCATGGACTGGCGTCACCGCGCCGTTTGCCGCGAGGAAGACCCTGAGCTCTTCTTCCCTATCGGCAACACCGGTCCTGCGCTGCTGCAGATCGAGGAAGCCAAGGCCGTCTGCCGCCGCTGCCCCGTCATGGAGCAGTGCCTGCAGTGGGCGCTCGAAAGTGGTCAGGACGCCGGTGTCTGGGGTGGCCTCAGCGAGGACGAGCGTCGCGCGATGAAGCGCCGCGCCGCCCGCAACCGGGCCCGCAACGCCAGCGCCTGACACGCGCACCTTCCAACCGAGCCGCAGCGCGCAGCACCTGTCCCACGCGCAGCACACAGCATCCGGAAGCCCCCCGTACCAATGGCGGTACGGGGGGCTTTCGCGTGCACGGACACCGCGGTGGAACCACCGCGGCCGGATCACCGGAAAGAGTGAACGGTCAACCGGCAAGCGGGAGTTCGAGGATGACCCGGGTGCCGCGGTCGGGCGCGGGCACCATGTCGAAGGTGCCGCCCAGTTCGCCGACGACGAGCGTACGGACGATCTGGAGGCCCAGGTTGCCGGTCTGCTGCGCGTCGAAGCCTGGCGGCAGGCCGCGGCCGTCGTCCTGGACGGTGATGGTGATCAGCTCCCGGCCGCGGGTCGCGGTGATGTCTACCGAGCCCGACTCGCCCGGCCCGAAGCCGTGTTCGAGGGCGTTCTGCAGCAGCTCGGTGAGCACCATCGACAGCGGGGTGGCCGTCCGCGCGGTCAGCACGCCGAAGCGGCCGGAGCGGCGGGCGGTCACCCGGCCCGGGGAGATCTCGGCGACCATCGCCAGCACACGGTCGGCGATCTCGTCGAACTCCACACGCTCGTCCAGGGTCTGGGACAGCGTCTCGTGCACGATGGCGATCGAGCCGACCCGGCGCACCGCCTCCTCCAGCGCCGAGCGGGCGCTCGCCGAGTCCATCCGGCGGGCCTGGAGCCGCAGCAGCGCGGCCACCGTCTGGAGATTGTTCTTCACCCGGTGGTGGATCTCCCGGATGGTCGCGTCCTTGGTCATCAACTCGCGCTCGCGCCGCCGCAGTTCGGTGACGTCGCGGAGCAGCACCAGCGAACCGGTGCGTACGCCCTTGGGTTTGAGCGGGATCGCGCGCAACTGGATGACGCCGTCACCTCCCTCGACCTCGAACTCCCGGGGCGCCCAGCCGCTGGCCATCGTGACGAGCGCTTCGTCCACCGGCCCGTCCGACTGCGGGGCCAGCTCGGCGGTGGTCTTGCCCAGGTGGTGGCCGACCAGGTCGGCGGCCAGCCCGAGCCGGTGGTAGGCGGACAGCGCGTTGGGGCTCGCGTACTGCACGGTGCCGTCGGCGTCCAGCCGGATGAGCCCGTCGCCGGCCCGCGGTGAGGCGTCCATGTCGATCTGCTCGGCCGGGAAGGGGAAGGAGCCGGCCGCGATCATCTGGGCGAGGTCGCTGGCGCTCTGCAGGTAGGTGAGCTCCAGCCGGCTCGGGGTACGGACGGTCAGCAGGTTGGTGTTGCGGGCGATCACGCCCAGCACCCGGCCGTCGCGCCGTACGGGGATGGACTCGACCCGTACGGGCACCTCCTCGCGCCACTCCGGGTCGCCCTCGCGGACGATCCGCCCCTCGTCCAGCGCGGCGTCCAGCAGCGGGCGGCGGCCGCGCGGCACGAGGTGGCCGACCATGTCGTCCTGGTACGACGTCGGGCCGGTGTTGGGCCGCATCTGCGCGACCGAGACGTACCGCGTGCCGTCCCGGGTGGGCACCCACAGCACGAGGTCCGCGAAGGACAGGTCGGACAGCAGCTGCCATTCGGACACCAGCAGATGCAGCCATTCCAGGTCGGAGGCG
The DNA here is from genome assembly GCF_044333285.1 of Streptomyces sp. NPDC021020. Lineage (NCBI taxonomy): Bacteria > Bacillati > Actinomycetota > Actinomycetes > Kitasatosporales > Streptomycetaceae > Streptomyces > Streptomyces sp. NPDC021020. Next base: position 81,942 of record NZ_JBIRQQ010000004.1, on the reverse strand, counting down.
TCCAGTGCGGTGTGCTCGCGTACGAGGTCGTTCATGGAGGGCACGCCTGCGAGCGTACCCGCAGGCCCGGCGGGGGTGCGCCCGGCGGGTTTTGCGGGCACACTTTGTTCAGGCGCGGCACGAAATCGGTGCCGACCCATTTACAGGGGCTATTGGTCTAGTCCACAATGGGCGCCAGAACACGACGTCCGGGCTCCCCGCACAGGAGCGCGGAACGAGGCGGGGCGTTCTCTGCCCTGACTACGCCCCCGCCTCGCTGTCGGTGCCTAACGGGTCCGCGGGGACCGCACACCCCGCCGGCCACGGCCGCCGGCGCAAGCTCCGGGCTGCGGTGCGATGAGGCTGAGGGTCCTCTCTGCACCGCGGCCCGAAGTTGTCCTCCGGGCCTCCGCGCAGACCCGGCCCCTCCTTTGCCCCGCCGGGCAACCCGGCCCTCGGCCCCTGCGGGGCGGGCCTTTTCAGGGGCGCGGGGAACTGCGCGCTCAGCCACGTACGTGGCGCGGGTAGTCACCGGCCCGGAGGGGCAGTTGCTGTCGTTCCCGGACCACCGGCCGGTGGGTGGTTGCTCGCGCAGTTCCCCGCGCCCCTGGGGGTGCCCGGCGCGGCATGCGTAGGCCCTGCGCAACAGGGGGGTCAACGGGTCTCCGTTATTTTCGCGATCGCTCGCGGGGAGTCGGGGTTCTGGCCGCGGGCCATTGCGATCTCGTAGGCGAGGCGCTGGAGGGGGAGGATCTCCAGGACGGGCTGCAGGGCCTCCTGGAGGTGCTGGGTGGGGAGGGCGAAGCCTCCCGAGGCCGCGCGGGTCGCGGATTCGGGGCCGACCACGACGAGGTCGGCCCCACGGCTGCGGAGGCGGTCCAGGACGGGCTGGAGCGCCTGGCCGCCGCGGCCCTCCGTCACGATCGCGATGACCGGCGAGATGTTGTCGACCATGGCCAGCGGCCCGTGCAGCAGGTCCGCCCCGGAGTAGGAGAGGGCGGGAACGTAGCTGGTCTCCATGAGTTTGAGGGCGGCCTCCTTGGCCGTGGGGTAGCCGTAGCCGCGGCTGGTGATCACCATGCGCTCGGCGAAGCGGTAGCGGCCCGCGAGGTCGTACACCTCGTCGCCGCGGGCGAGGACGCGCTCGGCCAGCTCCGGGAGGGCCTGGGCGGCGGGGAGGCCGTCCTGGCCGCCCAGGGCGGTGACGAAGAAGTAAAGGGCCAGCAGCTCCGCCGTGTACGTCTTGGTCGCCGGGAGGGCCCGCTCCGGGCCCGCCTGGAGGTCGATGTGGAATTCGGCGACCTCGGCGAGCGGCGAGTCGGGGTTGTTGGTGAGGGCCAGGGTGATCGCCCCCGCCTCCCGGGCGGCCTGCGTCGTGGCGCTCAGGTCGGGCGACCCGCCCGACTGGCTGACGGCCACCACGAGCACGTCGGCGAGCCGCGGCCGGGCCCCGTACGCGGTGATCGTGGACATCGAGGCGAGGCCGCACGGCAGGCCCAGTTCCACCTCGACGAGGTACTTCGCGTAGAGGGCCGCGTGGTCGGAGGTGCCGCGCGCGCTGAGCAGCACGAAGCGGGGGCTGCGGGCCGCGACGGCGCGGGCGGTCGCGGTGATCTCCGGGACCGCGCGGTCGAGGATGCGCCGCAGCACCGCGGGCTGCTCGGCGATCTCCGCCGCCATGATCGCGCCGGGCCGGTCCGCGCCGCGTGCCGGGCCCGGGGGCGCCGTGCCGTCCGTCATGTCCACCCGCCTCCATCCCGCCGGGGAGCACTCCAACAGTCGACCACAGGAGGCGGCGGCCCGCGCGCGGAGATGCGGGCGCAGGTGCCCCTCGGCCTGCGGGGGGGACACCTGGTAGATTGGTCTATACCACACTCACCGCTCCAGAAACGGCAGGCCCAGCGTGGAAGTTGTCATCGTCCCGGACGCGGCGGCAGGCGGCGAAGTGATCGCGGAGACCATCGCCGCGCTCATCCGCCGCAAGTCCGACGCGCTGCTCGGGGTCGCCACCGGCTCCACCCCGCTGCCCGTCTACCAGGCGCTCGCGGCCAAGGTCCGCGGCGGCGCGGTGGATGTCTCCCGCACCCGGATCTGCCAGCTGGACGAGTACGTGGGCCTGCCGGCCGGCCACCCCGAGTCGTACCGCTCCGTGGTGCTGCGCGAGGTCGTGGAGCCGCTCGGGCTGTCCCCGGAGTCCTTCATGGGCCCGGACGGCAGCGCGGAGGACGTCCAGGGCGCGTGCGAGGCGTACGACGCGGCTCTCGCCGCCGCGGGCGGGGTCGACCTCCAGCTGCTGGGGATCGGCACGGACGGGCACATCGGCTTCAACGAGCCGTGCTCGTCGCTGGCCTCCCGCACCCGTATCAAGACGCTCACCGAGCAGACCCGGGTCGACAACGCGCGCTTCTTCGACGGCGAGATCGAGCAGGTCCCGCACCACGTCATCACGCAGGGCATCGGCACGATCCTGGAGGCCCGCCACCTCGTGCTCCTCGCCACCGGCGAGGGCAAGGCGGAGGCGGTGGCGCAGAGCGTGGAGGGCCCGGTCGCCTCGGTGGTCCCCGCGTCCGCGCTCCAGCTCCACCCGCACGCGACCGTGGTCGTCGACGAGGCGGCCGCCTCCAAGCTGAAGCTTGCGCCGTACTTCCGCGCGACCTTCGCGGCGAAGCCGCACTGGCAGGGGCTGTAGCCCCTGCCGCGCAGGGCGGTACGCCAGGGGCGCGGGGAACTGCGCGCTCAGCCCCCACCGGGGCGCGGGTCGTCACCGACCCAAAGGGTCTCTTCGGTCCGATCCGGACCACCGGCCGGTGGTGGGTTGCTCGCGCAGTTCCCCGCGCCCCTGGTGTGCCCCGCGCCGCATGGGCAGGCTCAATGCCGGACGCCGGGCTCGGCTCAAGGGTTACGGCCGGGCCCGGCGTACGGGGTGGGGGCGCGCCCCCGCGAAGGGGTCAGCGGGCGCTGACGATCGCCTCGGCGGCAGCCTCACCGCAGACGCGGGCCGCGCCGTGGGTCGCGAGATGGAGCGCTCCCGCGGGCGGGGCCTGGGGGACGCCCATCTCGACGACCACCGTGTCGGGGCGGGCGGCGACGACGCCGGCCAGCGCCTCGGACATCCACGCGTGCCGGTGGACGTCGCGGACGACGGCGACGATCCGCCGCTCCCCCGCCGCCGCCAGGACCTGCGCGGCGACCTCGGGGGCCTCGGGGGCGGGGGCCTCGGGGGCCTCCGGTGCGGCCTCCGCCTCCTCCGCGGCGCGGTACGTGCCCGTCTCCGTGCCCGGCAGCAGCCGTTCGAGCTCGGCGGCGACGCCCCACGGGGTGTCCTCGCCGACCGCGATGTTGGCCACCGGCGTGAAGGCGGCGACGTAGGGGGCGGACTCCAGCGGCGCGAAGGCGTCGGTGCGGGTGATCCGCAGGGCGCGGCGGGCGGCCTCCAGGCCGACCTCGGAGGCGGTGCCGAAGGCCTCGCCGGGGGCGGCCGCGGTGCTGCCGGGTGCGGTCCCCTCCGCTGCGCCCGGCCGCTGCGCCGCCGCCCACGCGGCGAGGTCGCGGACCCGCTCGGCCGCGTCGGCGAGCCGCTCGCGGGGCAGCTCGCCGGACTCGACGGCCGCCACGATCGCGTCGCGCAGCGCGAGTACGGTCTCCTCGTCGGCGAGGCCGCCGCCGACGCAGATCGCGTCGGCGCCGGCGACCAGCGCCAGGACGGTGCCGCGCTCGATCCCGTACGTCGCGGCGATGGCCTGCATCTCCATGCCGTCGGTGACGATGAGGCCGCCGTGGCCGAGGCCGCCGCGCTCGCGGGGCGCGCGCAGCAGGCCGGTGAGCGCGGCGGGGCTGAGGGTCGCGGGCAGCTCGGGGTCGAGGGCGGGCACGAGGATGTGCGCGCTCATCACCACCTTGCTGCCGGCGGCGAGCGCGGCGCGGAAGGGCACCAGCTCGCGGGAGTGCAGGGTCGCCACGTCGACGTCGATCCGCGGCATGTCGTGGTGCGAGTCGACCGCGGTGTCGCCGTGGCCGGGGAAGTGCTTGACGCACGCGGCCACGCCCGCGGACTGGAGGCCCTCGACGTAGGCGGCGGTGTTGCGGGCGACCAGGTCGGGGTCGGCGCCGAAGGAGCGCACGCCGATGACCGGGTTGTCCGGGTCGGAGTTGACGTCGGCGGAGGGCGCCCAGTTGAGGTTGACCCCGCATTCGGCGAGCCGGCGGCCCAGCTCGGCGGCGACCGCCCGGGTGAGCTTGACGTCGTCGACGGCGCCGAGCGCGAGGTTGCCCGGGAAGGACGAGCCGCCGCGCGCCTCCAGCCGGGTGACGTCGCCGCCCTCCTCGTCGGCCGCGACGAGCACGTCCGGCCGTACCGCGCGCAGCTGGGCGGTGAGCGCGGCCAGCTGCGCGGGCGACTCGATGTTGCGGGCGAACAGCGCGACCGCGCCGAGTCCTTCGGCGAGCTGCCGCAGCAGCCACTCGGGGGCCTCGGTGCCCTCGAAGCCCGGTTGCAGGACGGTCAGCGCGTCGCGTACGAGCGAGGGAGCGGGCGTGTCCGTACCGGTGACGGCGGCGGTCATCCCTTCACCGCCCCGGCGGTGAGGCCGGCGGCCATCTTGCGCTGCACGAGCAGGAAGAGGATCACCACGGGGATGCCCATCATGGTGGAGCCGGCCATCATCGGCGCGTACTCGGTGCCGTGCTGGGTGGTGAAGGTGCCGAGCCAGACCGTGGCCGTCTCGTGCTCCTGGCTCATCACCAGCAGGGCGTAGAGGAATTCGTTCCACGCCTGGATGAAGCCGTAGATGGAGGTCGCGACCAGGCCCGGGGCGAGCAGCGGGAAGACGACCCGGATGAAGGCGCCGGTGCGGCTGCACCCGTCGACCATCGCGGCCTCTTCGAGCTCCTTGGGGATGTTGACGATGAAGCCGCGCAGCGTCCAGACCGTGAAGGGCAGGATGAAGGTCAGGTACGTCAGCACCAGGCCGCTGAGCTTGTCGATCTGGTGGATCTGGTTGAGCAGCAGGAACACCGGGATGATCATCGCGACGAGCGGGACCATCTGCACGGTCAGGATGCCGACGATGACGGCCTTGCGGCCGCGGAAGGCGAAGCGGGAGATCGCGAGTGCCGCGAGCAGGCCGATGACCGCGCCGACCACGACGGTGGAGGCGCTGACGATGAGGCTGCGCTCGACCGGTCCCCAGAAGTCGCTGATGTCCAGCGCGCGCCGGAAGTTCTCCAGCGACACCGGGAAGGGGAAGAAGTGCGGCTTGGGGTCGATCGCGTCCTTGGCCGGCTTGAAGGCCGTGTTGATCATCCAGTAGACCGGGAAGACGATCACCACGAAGACCAGCAGGCCGACGACGTTCCAGCCGATCTTGGCCTTGCGCTTGCGGCGCTCGGCCGCGGTGGCCGTGATCACCGGGGCGGCGCTCGGCCGCGAGGTCAGGGCGCTCATTCCACCTCTCCGATCTTCAGCATCTGCCGCATGTAGACCGCGACCACACCGAGCAGCAGCAGCACGGTCAGCAGCGCGATGGCGGAGCCGGAGGCGTAGTCGTTGACGCCGAAGGCCTTTTCGTACGAGTAGGTGGTCAGCAGCTGGAACTCCGGCTCGGGGTGGCCGCCGCGCATCAGCCAGACCTGGGCGAAGACACCCATGTCCCAGATGACCGAGAGCGTGGTCATCATGACGACCAGCGGCTTGATGATCGGGAAGGTCACGTAGCGGAAGACCCCGAAGGCCGCGGCGCCGTCGAGCCGGGCCGCCTCCTCCAGCTCCTTGGGGACCTGGGTGAGACCGGCGCCCAGGGTGATCACGACGAACGGGATCGCGCCCCACACCACCTGGAGCATGATCACCGTCAGGCCCTCGGGGCCGGAGGCGAACCAGTTGTGCCCGGTGTAGTCGACGCCCGGCAGCTCGGTCAGCACCCAGTTCACGACGCCGTAGTCGCTGTCGAACATCCACTTGAAGACGGTGACCGCGACGACGACCGGCATCGCCCAGCTCGCGACGAGCGCGATGTTCACCAGGGTCCGCACCCAGCCGGACACGCGCTGCAGCAGCAGCGCGATCAGCATGCCCAGGACCATGGTCAGGATGACCGCGACACCGGCGAAGACGATGGTGCGGACGACGACGTCCCAGAACTCGCTGTCCTTGAGGATCGCCGAGTAGTTGTCGAAGCCCACCCAGGTGGCGGGTTTGAAGCCCCACAGCTGGGGCTTCTTGTAGTCCTGGAAGGACAGGATGCCCAGCTTGATCAGCGGGTAGCCCAGCACCAGCACGAGCACGAGGATGCAGGGCGCCAGCAGCAGCCAGGGGGTGAGCGCCCGGCTGACGCGGATCCGGCTACCGCGTGCGGCGCGGCGTCTCCCGGGGCCGCGCCCGGGAGGTGATGAGTGCCGCCGTGGCGGCGGCACCTTGGTGGTGGTGGTCTCGGCGGCACTCATCACGTGCTCCTCAGCGGTCCTGGTCTACGTTGTGAGGACGGTCAGTTCTTGACGTTGAGGACCTTGTCCATGGCCTCGTCAGCCGTCTTGGCCGCGTCCTGGACGGAGGCCTTGCCGGTGGCGATGTTCTGCAGCATGGTCTGCAGGGTCTGCGCCTTCTCCACGGTGCCCCAGCCGGGCGCGGTGGGCACGAACCAGCTGGAGCCGGCGGCGGTCGCGGTGACCGCGGAGGCCGGGTCGCTCTTGAGCGTCTCCAGCTGCGTGTTGTTGTTCGGCAGGTTGCCCTTGCTCATCAGGACCTTCTGGCCCGCGGTGTTCGTGAAGTCGTTGATCCACTCGGCCGCCAGGTCGGCGTTCTTCGACTTCGTCGGGATCGCCAGGTCCGAGCCGCCGAGGAAGACCGGCAGGTTCTTGCCGGACGGGCCGGGCATGACGAAGTTCTCGAGGTTGTCCTTGAGCTTGCCGCCGGTCTTGTCGAACTTCGGGTCGGCCGCGGACGGCCCCTCCCAGCCGGGGGCGAAGATCAGGTCGGACTTGCCCTGGCCGTAGACGATGTAGCGGTCCGACTCGTCCTTGGTGAGGTCGCCGTGCATGTACTTGCCCATGGCGTCCTTCCAGGCGGTGAGGCCCTGGATGGCCTGCGGGCTCTCCAGCGAGCCCTTCCACTGGCCGCCCTCGTTGGCGGCGATGGCGCCGCCGGCGTCGTAGACGAAGGACATGGCCGCGTACCAGTCACGCGAGGGCTGGTACCAGGCGTTGAACTTCGGACCCTGCTTGGACTGGATCTTGTCCAGGTCCGCGGTCAGCTCGGTCCAGTTCTTCGGGGCGGCCTTGATGCCGGACGCGGCGGCGATGTCCTTGCGCCACGTCGCGATACGGGCGGCGGCGTAGTACGGCACGCCGTAGGTCTTGCCGTCGTAGGTGACGGACTGCTTGAGGGCGTCCAGCCACTGCGCGGAGTTGTCGAACTTCGACGGGTCGACCTCGGCGAACGCGCCTTCGGCCATGTAGGGCACCATCTCGGAGTTGCCCATCTCCACGACGTCGGGCGCCTTGTCGGTGGCGAGCACGGCGTCCAGCTTGGCATTCTTGTCCGGCCAGGCGTAGTACTCGTGCTTGACCTTCAGACCCGGGTGCTTCGCGGTGAGGGCGTCGTCAGCCGTCTTGATGAGTTCCGGCCAGTTGTGCTGGGCGTCCACCGTCAGCCAGACGGTGATCGACGACGCGCTCGCCGCCTTGTCGCCCCCCGACGACGCCTTCTTGTCGTCGTCCTTCTTGTCCGATCCACATGCCGCGATACCGACGATCATGGTCGCGACGCCGATCGCCGCGATGAGCTTGCGCTTCACGCCACCCTCCTCAGGATGCCCGAAACTCCCCCCACCGCCCGAAATGCCGGACTCCGCGCAGGACGCGGAGGCCGATACTTGCTCGTGGGTCTGGGATTTGGTCGTTAATGGTTTAGACCAGTACCGGGAGCTTGGCCTAGACCTTTAGGGGTGTCAAGGGTGTATAAGAACACCCGTCGGGTCTGTTATCGGACCGACACCTGAGGGGGACCAGGACCCCGCCGCCTCTCTCCCGCGGAGCCGCGCGTGCCACCATGTGAGCCGCGATCAACGGAGGAGCCGGACCACGGCAGCACGAGCGCAGTCGGGAGCAGACGTCATGGAGAGCGACGCGGTCACCAGTGCGGAGACGACGACGGGCGGCACCGCCGGCCGTACCGCGCGGGTGCCCAAGTACTACCGGCTCAAGCGCCATCTGCTGGACATCACCCAGACCATGCCACCGGGCACCCCCGTCCCGCCCGAACGCACCCTTGCCACCGAGTTCGACACCTCCCGCACCACCGTCCGGCAGGCCCTCCAGGAGCTTGTCGTCGAGGGCCGACTGGAGCGTATCCAGGGCAAGGGCACCTTCGTGGCCAAGCCCAAGGTCTCCCAGGCGCTGCAACTGACCTCGTACACCGAGGACATGCGCGCCCAGGGCCTCGAACCCACCTCCCAGCTGCTGGACATCGGCTACATCACCGCCGACGACCGGCTCGCCGGGCTGCTGGACATGAAGGCCGGCGGGCGCGTGCTGCGCATCGAGCGGCTGCGGCTCGCCAACTCCGAGCCGATGGCCATCGAGACCACCCACCTGTCCGCCAAGCGCTTCCCCGCGCTGCGCCGCAGCCTGGCCAAGTACACCTCGCTCTACACCGCGCTGGCCGAGGTCTACGACGTCCGGCTCGCCGAGGCCGAGGAGACCATCGAGACGTCGCTGGCGACCCCGCGCGAGGCCGGGCTGCTGGGCACCGACGTGGGCCTGCCGATGCTCATGCTCTCCCGGCACTCGATCGACACCACGGGCGAGCCGGTCGAGTGGGTGCGGTCGGTCTACCGCGGCGACCGGTACAAGTTCGTGGCCCGCCTCAGCCGCCCCACCGACTGATCCGGGTACCCCTACCGGTGCTTTCCGGTCACCCGCGCGGCTGACCTGGGAACTGATCCGTGCACGGGTAGTGACTGCCGCCGCTAGCCTCCCCTAGATTTCCTGGCCATTACAGCCGCTCTAGGGGACGGGAGCACCAGCACATGTCACCAGCACCACCGGACCCACGGCCACCGGTCGTCACCCCCACCCGGGTCGTCGCCGCGCTGTGCCTGCTCGCACCGTTCGTCGCCCTGCTGTGGGTGGACTCCTACGCCCGTACGACGCCGGCCTTCATCGGCATCCCGTTCTTCTACTGGTACCAGATGGCCTGGGTGCCGGTGGCGGCCGCGCTGACCTTCACCGCGTACGTGCTCGTACGCCGCGAGGAGCGGGCGCGCAAGGGCGGTGAGGACGCGTGAAGGACGGCGTCAACGGCGTCGCGCTCGGCGTCTTCGTCTTCTTCTTCCTGGCCGTCACCGTGCTCGGCTTCTTCGCCGCGCGCTGGCGGCGCGCCGCGGACCCGCTGCACCTGGACGAATGGGGCCTGGGCGGGCGGAGTTTCGGGACCTGGGTGACCTGGTTCCTGCTCGGCGGCGACCTGTACACCGCGTACACGTTCGTCGCCGTGCCCGCCGCGATCTTCGCGGGCGGCGCCGCGGGCTTCTTCGCGGTGCCCTACACGATCATCACCTACCCGCTGGTCTTCCTCTTCCTGCCGCGGCTGTGGTCGGTCTCGCGCCGGCACGGCTACGTGACCTCCTCGGACTTCATCCGCGGGCGGTTCGGCTCCAAGAGCCTGTCGGTGGCCGTCGCGATCACCGGCATCATCGCCACGATGCCCTACATCGCGCTGCAACTGGTGGGCATCCAGGCCGTCCTGGACGTCATGGGCGTCGGCGGCAGCGACGGCACCAACTGGTTCCTCAAGGACCTGCCGCTGCTCATCGCCTTCGGCGTGCTCGCCGCGTACACGTACTCCTCGGGGCTGCGCGCGCCCGCGCTCATCGCCTTCGTCAAGGACGCGCTGATCTACATCGTCATCGTGGTCGCCATCATCTACATCCCGTACAAGCTCGGCGGCTTCGACGACATCTTCAGCAAGGCCGGTGACGCCTACGCGGTGACGAACAAGCAGGGCGTCGCCCGCGGCTCCCTGGTGACCGGCCCGAAGGCCCAATGGGCGTACGCCACGCTGGCGATGGGCTCGGCGATGGCGCTCTTCCTCTACCCGCACTCGATCACCGCCGTGCTGTCCGGCAAGAGCCGCGACACCATCCGCCGCAACACCACGATCCTGCCGCTGTACTCGCTCATGCTCGGCCTGCTGGCGCTGCTCGGCTTCATGGCCATCGCGGACGGCGTCGGCGCGGGCGACCCGAAGTACAACAACCAGCTGGCCATCCCGCAGCTCTTCGAGAACGTCTTCCCGTCGTGGTTCGCGGGCGTCGCCTTCGCCGCGATCGGCATCGGGGCGCTCGTGCCCGCCGCCATCATGTCCATCGCCGCGGCGAACCTCTTCACCCGCAACATCTACAAGGACCTCATCAAACCGGACGCCACCCCGGCGCAGGAGACCGCGGTCTCCAAGGCCGTCTCGCTCGTGGTCAAGGTCGGCGCGCTGGTCTTCGTCCTCACCATGGACAAGACGGTGGCCATCAACTTCCAGCTGCTGGGCGGCATCTGGATCCTGCAGACCGTCCCGGCCATAGTGGGCGGCCTGTTCACCCGCTGGTTCCACCGCTGGGCGCTGCTCGCCGGCTGGGCGGCGGGTATGTTCTACGGCACATGGAAGGCGTACGAGCAGTCCAGCCCGGCGCAGTCGCACTTCGGCGGGAACGCGGACATGATCCCGCTGATCGGTGAGAAGGGTTACATCGGCCTGACGGCCTTCGTCCTCAACGCGGGCGTCGCGATCGTCCTGACGGTCGTCCTGCGGGCCTTCAAGGCCCCTGCGGGCGTGGACGAGACCTCGCCGGGCGACTACACCGCGGAGTCCGCCGCGGAGCTCCCGAGCCCCGCGACGCCGCCGGACACGACGGTCACCCCGGGCCTGCCCGAGCCGGCGTAGGGGCTGCGCCCGAAGGGGCGCGGGGAACTGCGCGAGCAACCACCCACCGGCCGGTGGTCCGGTACGCACCGAACTGCCCCTTCGGGCCGGTGACGACGTGCACGTGGTCGGTGGCTGAGCGCGCAGTTCCTCGCGCCCCTGGTGTACCCGGCGACACAACATCTAGCCCCGTCCATGTGCGGCAGCACAAGATGTATGCTCAACTCCGCTGCCCGCAGGGGAAGCCGGTGCGAATCCGGCGCTGCCCCGCAACGGTGAGCTGCCGCGCGCCCAAGCGCCACGCAGCGGAGCCCGATCGCCTGCCGGCAGACGGCGTTCCGGTCCGCGAACCGTGACGCCGCTGTGTCCGGGCCTCGTGGAGTGGGCTCCGCGGACGCGGCTCGGCATGCCCGCAGGGCTGCCGCGGCCCCCTCCGTCCCTCCCCGCGCGGCCGCCGCCGCTCATGTGGGAGACCGCATCACCGTGACCATCGCGCCCGAAGCCCCCGCAGCCACCGCCACCGCCACCACCGGCGCGCCCGACAGCGCCGACCTGCTGCGTACCCTCGTGGAGCTGTGTACCGACCTTCCCGACACCGACCCCGGCAGGGTCGCCGGCGCGGCGTTGCGGGGGCGCAGCGCGGCCGCGGACACGGCGGAGCTGCGGGTGCTGGCCACCGAGGCGGCGGCCGGGCTGATCTCGGAGGACCCGGCGTACTCGCGGCTGGCGGCGCGGCTGCTGACCGTGACGGTCGCCGAGGAGGCCGCGTCGCAGGGCGCGGTGTCCTTCACGGCCTCGATCGCGGTGGGGCACCGCGAGGGCCTGGTCGCCGACCGCACCGCCGACTTCGTCACCCGGCACGCGGCCCGGCTGGACGCCCTGGTCGAGCGGGCGCTCGCCGAGGGCGCCGACGACCGCTTCGGCTACTTCGGCCTGCGCACCCTCTACACCCGCTACCTGCTGCGGCACCCGCTGACCCGCAAGGTCGTCGAGACCCCGCAGCACTTCCTGCTGCGGGTGGCCGCGGGGCTGGCCGAGGACGAGAGCGCCGCGGCGCTGGACGAAGTGGCCGCGCTCTACCGGCTGATGAGCGCGCTGGACTACCTGCCCAGCTCCCCCACGCTCTTCAACTCCGGTACGCGGCACCCGCAGATGTCCTCGTGCTACCTGCTGGACTCGCCGCTCGACGAGCTGGACTCGATCTACGACCGCTACCACCAGGTGGCCCGGCTGTCGAAGCACGCGGGCGGCATCGGACTGCCCTTCTCCCGTATCCGCGCCCGCGGTTCGCTCATCCGCGGCACCAACGGGCACTCCAACGGCATCGTGCCCTTCCTGAAGACGCTGGACGCCTCGGTCGCGGCCGTGAACCAGGGCGGCCGCCGCAAGGGCGCCGCGGCGGTCTACCTGGAGACGTGGCACGCGGACGTCGAGGAATTCCTGGAGCTGCGCGACAACACCGGTGAGGACGCCCGGCGTACGCACAACCTGAACCTGGCGCACTGGGTGCCGGACGAGTTCATGCGCCGGGTCGAGGCGGACGCGCAGTGGTCGCTGTTCTCGCCGGTGGACGTACCGCAGCTCGTCGACCTGTGGGGCGACGACTTCGACACCGCCTACCGCGCCGCCGAGGCCGCCGGGCTCGCCCAGCGCACCCTGCCCGCACGGGAGTTGTACGGCCGCATGATGCGCACCCTGGCGCAGACCGGCCAGGGCTGGATGACGTTCAAGGACGCCGCCAACCGCACCGCCAACCAGACCGCGCGCCCCGGCCGTACCGTGCACTCGTCCAACCTGTGCACGGAGATCCTGGAGGTCACCGACGACTCCGAGACGGCCGTGTGCAACCTCGGCTCGGTGAACCTCAGCGCCTTCGTCACCGCCGAGGGGGACATCGACTGGGCGCGGCTGGACGAGACCGTGCACACCGCGGTGACCTTCCTGGACCGGGTCGTCGACATCAACTACTACCCGACCGAGCAGGCGGGCCGCTCCAACTCCCGCTGGCGGCCGGTGGGTCTGGGCGTGATGGGCCTCCAGGACGTCTTCTTCAAGCTGCGGCTGCCCTTCGCCTCCCCCGAGGCCCGCGCGCTGTCCACGAAGATCGCCGAGCGCGTCATGCTCGCCGCCTACGAGGCCTCCTGCGGCCTGGCCGAGCGGCACGGGCCGCTGCCCGCGTGGGCGGAGACCCGCGCCGCGGACGGCGTGCTGCACCCGGACCACTACGGCTTCCAGACCGCGTGGCCCGAGCGCTGGGCGGCGCTGCGCGAGCGCGTCGCGGCGCACGGCATGCGCAACGCGCTGCTGCTGGCCATCGCCCCGACCGCGACCATCGCCTCGATCGCCGGCTCGTACGAATGCATCGAGCCGCAGGTGTCCAACCTCTTCAAGCGCGAGACGCTGTCCGGCGAATTCCTCCAGGTCAACTCCTACCTGGTGGCCGACCTCAAGCGGCTGGGCGTGTGGGACGAGCAGACCCGCGAGGCGCTGCGCGAGTCGGCCGGCAGCGTCCAGGGCTTCGGCTGGATCCCCGCGGAGGTGCGCGAGCTCTACCGCACCGCCTGGGAGCTGCCGCAGCGCGCCCTCATCGACATGGCCGCGGCCCGTACCCCGTACCTGGACCAGAGCCAGTCGCTGAACCTGTTCCTGGAGACGCCCACCATCGGCAAGCTCTCCTCGATGTACGCCTACGCGTGGAAGCAAGGCCTGAAGACCACGTACTACCTGCGCTCCCGCCCGGCGACCCGGATCGCCCGCGCCGCGCAGGGCTCCGCACCCGCGGCCGTACCCGCTCCCGCGTCCCCCGCCGCGACCGCCGACGCGATCGCGTGCTCCCTGGAAAACCCCGAGTCCTGCGAGGCCTGCCAGTAATGACCAGCACCACCGCGAACGTGAAGAACCTGCTCGACCCGGGCTTCGAACTCACCCTGCGTCCGATGCGCTACCCGGACTTCTACGAGCGCTACCGCGACGCGATCAAGAACACCTGGACGGTGGAGGAGGTCGACCTGCACTCCGACGTCGCCGACCTCGCCAAGCTCACCCCGGGCGAGCAGCACCTCATCGGGCGGCTGGTGGCGTTCTTCGCCACGGGCGACTCGATCGTCTCCAACAACCTGGTGCTCACCCTCTACAAGCACATCAACTCCCCCGAGGCGCGGCTCTACCTGTCCCGCCAGCTCTTCGAGGAGGCCGTGCACGTCCAGTTCTACCTGACGCTGCTGGACACCTACCTGCCCGATCCGGCCGACCGGGCGGCGGCCTTCGACGCGGTCGAGGAGATCCCGTCCATCCGCGAGAAGGCGCAGTTCTGCTTCCGCTGGATGGCGAACTTCGACGGCCAGGGCGCCGAGAAGATCGACCGCCTGGAGACGCACGAGGACCGCCGCAACTTCGTCCTCAACCTGATCTGCTTCGCGGCCTGCATCGAGGGCCTGTTCTTCTACGGGGCCTTCGCGTACGTCTACTGGTTCCGCTCCCGCGGGCTGCTGCACGGCCTGGCGACCGGCACGAACTGGGTCTTCCGCGACGAGACGATGCACATGAGCTTCGCCTTCGACGTCGTCGACACGGTGCGCAAGGAGGACCCGTCGCTCTTCGACGAGCGGATGCAGGCCGAGGTCACGGACATGCTGCGGGAGGCCGTCGAGGCGGAGCTGCAGTTCGCCCGCGACCTGTGCGGTGACGGGCTGCCGGGCATGAACACCGACTCCATGCGCGAGTACCTGGAGTGCGTCGCCGACCAGCGGCTCGCCCGCCTCGGCTTCCCGCCGCTGTACGGCTCCCGCAACCCCTTCTCCTTCATGGAGCTGCAGGGCGTGCAGGAGCTGACGAACTTCTTCGAGCGCCGGCCCTCCGCCTACCAGGTGGCGGTGGAGGGCACGGTCGCGCTCGACGAGGAGTTCTAGGACGCCCGGGAGGCGGCCCTAGTCGTTCGGCACCGTCGCGAACTTCGGGGTCGCCTCCGCCATCTGGCGCATGACGTCCTTGCGGTCGCGCTTGGACAGCCGGTCGATGTAGAGCCGCCCGTAGAGGTGGTCGGTCTCGTGCTGGAGGCACCGGGCGAAGAAGCCGGTGCCCCGCACGACGATCGGGTTGCCCTCCAGGTCCTGCCCGCGGACCACCGCGTAGTCCGGGCGCGGCGTCTCCATGTACGCGCCCGGCACCGACAGGCACCCCTCGTTGGAGTCGTCGAGGTGCCGCTTGTCGGCGGGCAGGTCTTCCAGGACGGGGTTGCACACGACGCCGACGTGCCGGGCGTCGTTGTCGTCCGGGCAGTCGTAGACGAAGACCTTCAGGTCCACGCCGATCTGGTTCGCGGCGAGCCCCACGCCCTCCGCCGCGCGCTGGCTGGCGAACATGTCGTCGACGAGCGCGAGGAGATCCGCGCCGAAGTCGGTGACGTCCCGGCACTCGCGGTGCAGCACGGGGTTGCCGACCACCGTGATCGGCCGCGCGGTGCCGCGCACCCGGTGTGCTTCCTCGCGGGCGGCGCCGTCGGTCACGTCGTCGACGAACGTCTCCCCCTCCTCCGGAGGGGCGGTGTCAGCGGTCTGCGCCATCGTTCTGCTATCGCCTTCCAGGCCGGTTCACTAGTCCGTCCAGGGTACGGGAGCGGGCCGCAGGGCCCGCCGCCGCAGGGATCAGCAGACCTCTTCGAGGTCGCGCCAGGCGCGGGTGGCCGGCGAGTCCGCGACCCAGCTGTCGAGCAGGCCGCGCACCAGCCCGGCCGGCGCGGCGATGCCGCACTCGCGCTCCTGCGACCAGTGCGACCCGCTCTCGGAGTCGCTCAGGTGGCTGAGGTGCCCGGGGTGGCCGGGCTCCCCGTGGTCGTGCGGGTCCCGGCGCGCGGATCCGTCGTCGGTGGGCATCCGGCTCTCGGAGCACGTCCGGCACAGCAGCCGTACCGACGACGACCAGTCCTCGGCGGCGTAGCCGGCCTCCGCGGCGAGCCGCTCCAGCGCGTCCCGGTCCGCCGGGGCCTCCGCTTCGAGCAGCACCAGCCACGTCGGGACGGGCGAGGGCGCCCACAGCTCGATCTCGTCGAACACCGGGTAGACCGACCCGCCGGAACCGCCCGCGGTGGCCCGCTCACCGTGCGCGACCCCCTCGTGCAGCACGACTTCGCCCCAGCGCCGCCCGGACGACGGCAGCGGGATCGACAGCACCTCCACCCGGCACGGGTCGAGCCGCCTGCCCCACACCACCTCGGCCTCGCCCTCCGGCGACAGCCGCACCGTGGCGCTGCCCAGCGGCAGCCGCGCCGACTCCTCGCCGCTGCGGGCGGCGGTGCCGGCCGGCATCCGCAGGCCGTACGCCTGCCAGGCGCGGCGCGCGAGCGGCCAGTCCTGGAGGGCGGTCGCGGCGATGCCCAGATTCCACCAGTCGGGCGCGCCCGCCGGCCGGTCCAGCAGGGCCACCGCACGCAGCCCGGCGATACGGGCCTGCGCCCAGTCGTGCCGGAACTTGTGCAGCAGCGCGAGGTTGTACCAGGACTCGGAGAGCCAGGGCTCCAGGTCGGCCGCCCGGGTCAGCAGCGCGCCCGCGTCCTCGTAGCGCCCGTCGTCGATCAGTGAGAACGCCTGGTCGGTGGCCTGCCGCCAGGTGGGCGACGGCCGGTGCCGCACTCTGCCGAAGATCTTCAACGCCGTTACCGCCTGCCCGCTCAGCCGATCACTGCCAGGACGTCGCCTTCCGCACCACGATCACGTCGTCCCCCGGAGGACGCGCACCCGCGGGGTGCGGCCCTGTCGCGTACCGCCCGTACGTCGTCGGACAAGCGGCTCCACACACCAACCTCGCACATTTCGGCCGCGCTCTCAGCGCGACGTCCGTGTGCTCCCCGCCGCCGTCCGGCAGCGGGCTCTTCCTGCCTCCTTGCCATACCCGTGGGCATCCAACCATGCCGAGGCGGACCGCTCCACCAGCACCCGGGCGAGTCGCCATCACCCGAAAGGCCTACGAGCGGTACGCGGGCCGCCCGTACACCGTGCGGGTCACGGGCGGTGGCCAGGGATGACGCGCCAGCGCCCGGGAGAGCGCGGCGACCACCGCAGGGTCGAACTGGCTGCCCGCGCACCGGCCCAGCTCCGCGAGCGCGGCACTCAGCGGGCGGGCCGCGCGGTAGCTGCGGGTGGAGGTCATGGCGTCGAGCGCGTCGGCCACCGACACGATGCGGGCCGGCCACGGGATGCGGTGCCCGGCGAGGCCGTGCGGGTAGCCGCCGCCGTCGAAGCGCTCGTGGTGGTGCAGCACCGCGACCCGCGCGACCGCGGGCACCTGGTTGCCGCACACCAGCGCGTAGCCGTGCCGGGGGTGCCGCCGTACGGTGTCCTGCTCGGTGGCCGTGAGCGGGCCGGGCTTGCGCAACAGGCGGCCGGGCACGGCGAGTTTGCCGATGTCGTGCAGGGTGCCGGCGAGCCGCAGGTCGGCGACGAGGTCCTCCGCAAGGCGCAGCTCCGCGGCGATCAGCGCGGTGGCCTGGCCGACGCGGTCGCCGTGCCCGCGGGTGTAGGGGTCCTTGAGCTGCATCGCGGCGACCAGGGTCGCGGCGCGAGGGAGAAAGCTTTCTGCTCGCCGCTGGGCCACGCCGACCCCTCCTCCGCGCCGGGTGCGCTTCCTGACCCACCCCACGCTAGGCGCGTCCCCCGTCCCCCCGCGGGGCAACGCCCCCCTGTCCCCCGAACGAGCGAAGGGCTCCCCTTGCGCAGGGGGGGCGCTTATCAGGGTGCGGCTGCGCCGCCGGGCGCGCCCGAAGGGGCGCGGTGAACTGCGCGAGCAACCCACCACCGGCCGGTGGTCCGGATCGGACCGAACTGCCCCTCCGGGCCGGTGACGACGTGACGGCACGTCGTGGCTGGTCGCGCAGTTCCCCGCGCCCCTAAAAACGCTCACCCTGCGCCGCAGGGAACGCACGCCGCCCTGCGCAAGGGCAGCCCCCTGCAGGGGGGAGCTAGGCCGTGGGCTCCGGGGTGGATTCCTCGGCGCGGATCGACTCGATCCGCATCATGACCTTCGACCGGAGGTCGGTGGGGACGTCGTCAGAGCCGCAGCAGCGTTTGACGAGCTTCTTGACGGCCTGCTCCAGGCCGTACTTCTCCAGACACGGATGGCACTCCTCGAAGTGCTGCCGAAACTTCGTGCACGCGTCCTCGGACATCTCGTTGTCGAGGTATTCGTAGAGGTGCCCCAGCACCTCCGAGCAGTCCGTCTCATGCGCGTTGCCGCAACTCATGAATCCGCGCCCTTCTCGCTTCCCGCGCCCGCCGGGACCAGTCCGCGGTCACGTGCGTAGTCCTCCAGCAGCTCGCGCAGCTGACGGCGGCCGCGGTGCAGCCTGGACATCACCGTGCCGATGGGCGTTCCCATGATGTCGGCGATCTCCTTGTACGCAAAGCCCTCGACGTCCGCGAGGTAGACCGCGATGCGGAATTCCTCCGGGATCGCCTGCAGGGCCGCCTTGACGTCGGAGTCGGGCAGGTGGTCGAGCGCCTGCGACTCCGCGGAGCGCAGGCCGGTCGACATGTGCGACTCGGCGCGCGCCAGCTGCCAGTCCTCGATGTCCTCCGAGCCGCTGCGCAGCGGCTCGCGCTGCTTCTTGCGGTAGGAGTTGATGAAGCTGTTGGTGAGGATGCGGTAGAGCCAGGCCTTGAGGTTCGTGCCCTCGCGGAACTGGTGGAAGGACGCGTACGCCTTCGCGTACGTCTCCTGCACCAGATCCTCCGCGTCGGCCGGATTGCGGGTCATCCGCAGCGCGGCCGAGTACATCTGGTCCAGGAACCCGAGGGCGTCCCGCTCGAAGCGCTGGGCGCGCTCCGCGCTGCTTTCCGCTGCTTCCTGACCGGACGCACCCGCGGTTTCCGCCGTGCTGTCGTCGGTGCCGGTGACCGGACCCACCTCCTCAGAAACGCCAGCGAGCCCCAAAGCGGACACGCTCGTCTCGGAGGATATTGCACCGGCGAGGGTCACGCCCGATCCGCCCTTGGCAACGTCCTTGCCCTCGCCACCGGTGGTCCAGTCGGCCCAGTTCACATAGGGCGCGACGGGCGCCGGCTGCGCGGCGGCCTCGGCCCGGGGCCGGCATGCGGCTGAAACCATGCGGGTGCCTCTCTCGCCACTTCACCAAAGCTGCTGCGGTGCTTTGTACGTTCTGACGCTTGCCACAACGCCGGTGCCGCTGCGCCCATTCCCGGCCACCGGCGCGGCACCGCCGGCGGCCGGGCGGGTGTCGTACGTCTCAGCCGCGGCCGCCGCGGGTGCCGGTGCGGCCGCCCGTGGGGCCGGTGGCGTGGCCGAGGCCGGCGAGCCAGTCGGCGGCGGCGCCGGTCAGTACGGCGAGTGCGGCCTCCTGGGTGAGGGAGGCGCGTTTGGCGACGGCGAAGGAGTGGTCGGCCTCGGGCACCTCCACGGGGCGGTGGCCCGGCGGGAATTCGGCCGGTGCGCCGAAGGGGTCCTTGCCGCCCTGGACGGTCAGCAGCGGCAGGACGGCGGCGGCCCCGGTCAGCTCGGCGGCGCGGGAGGAGTCGGGGCGGCCCGGCGGGTGCAGCGGGAAGGCCAGGGCGAGGACGGCGGCGGCGCCGAGCGCCTCGGCCGTGCGGCAGGCCACTCGGGCGCCCGCGCTGCGGCCACCGGCGACGACGGGCAGGCCGGGGGCGGCGAGTGCGGGCCACAGCGCGGTCCAGGCCGCGTCCAGGGCGGCGGGCGCGGGGGCGAGCCTGCGGCCGGCGACCCGCCAGGGCTGCTCGACGAGGGCGACCTCGACCCCCGCGGCGGGCAGCGCGGCGGCCAGCGCGACCAGGTCGGCGGCCCCGATGCCGCCGCCCGCCCCGTGGCCGAGGGCGAGCACGCTGCGCGGCCGGGCGGCGCCGTACCAGCTGATGCGGGCGGGCCCGGCCGGGGTGTCGACGTCCTGGACGCGGGCGGGGGCGGGGGCGGCGGGCGCGGGCTCAGGGCCGGGTGGTGCGGGGGGCATCAGAAGAGCGTCTCCTCCTCGGGCGCGGGCAGCTCGTGCAGCAGCTCGGGCCCGTTGTTCGCGACGTTGCTGACCGCGGTGCCGACCGGATAGGCGCGCAGCAGACCGGGCGGCGGTGGGGCCAGCAGGGCCTGGAGGGTGTCCGGGTCGGTGGTGCGCGGGTCGAGCCAGGCGTCCCAGCGGTCCTCGGTGATCATGAGCGGCATCCGGGGGTGGATGTCGGCGAGGGCGCGCGGGCCCTGCCCGTCGTATCCGGCCAGGTCGGTGGTCTCGGCCGCGGTCGTCATGACGGTGCAGGTCGTCCACCAGGCGCGCGGGTGGTCGTCGGGCAGGGTGCGGTCGCGCCAGAACTCGTACAGTCCGGCCATGGCGAAGACCGAGCCGTCGGCGGGCGTGACGAAATACGGCTGCTTGCGGGCGCGCTTGCGCTTGCCCTGTTCTTCGAGCTGCCGCTCGCCCGCGCCGGTGACCCACTCGTAGTAGCCGTCGGCGGGTATCAGGCAGCGCCGGGCGGCCAGGGCGCGCCGGTAGGAGGGCTTCTCGGCCGCCGTCTCGGCCCGGGCGTTGATCATCTTCACCCCGACGTCCGGGCTCTTCGCCCAGGACGGCACCAGGCCCCAGCGCAGCACGCGCAGCTGGCGTACCGGATCCGGGGAACCGGAATCCTTCACCGGGCGGTCCAGTACGACAGGGACGTCCTTGGTGGGCGCCACGTTGTAATCCGGGGCGAGAGTCTCCGTCGGCTCCCACTTCAGGACGTCGAAGATGCCCGTGAGATCTTCGGGTTTCCGGCTCGCCGCATATCGACCGCACATGAGTGACACACTGCCACGACCGCGGGCGGCGACGGGAGCCGACTCGCACGGGCGTACGAAAAAAGTGGACGAACCACCGGCTGGCGGGGAAACGGGCACCGAATGAACGTCGCGGACATCAGCGAGATGTGGGACCGGCTCACCGGGACCCAGACCGACCCGCCGCGCTGGCTCGTCGGGGCGACGGCGGCGGTGGCGCTGGCCGCGGTGCTGTCCGGCGGGGTGTGGCGGGTCGCGCGCAACGCGGTGACGATCGCGCACGAGGGCGGGCACGGCCTGGTGGCGCTGCTCATGGGGCGGCGGCTCGACGGCATACGGCTGCATTCCGACACGTCCGGGTTGACGGTCTCGCGCGGCAAGCCGCACGGACCGGGCATGGTGCTGACGGCCGCCGCCGGTTACACCGCGCCGCCGCTGCTGGGCCTGGCGGGCGCGGCCCTGCTGGCCGCCGGTCACATAACCGCACTGCTGTGGGGTGCGACGGCGCTGCTGCTGGTGATGCTGGTCATGATCCGCAACGCGTACGGGGCACTGACCGTGGTGCTGACCGGGGCGCTCTTCCTGCTGGTGTCGTGGCTGACGAAGGCCGAGGTGCAGGCGGCCTTCGCGTATCTGGTGGTGTGGTTCCTGCTCGCGGGCGGCGCCCGGCCGGTCGCGGAACTCCAGGCCAGCCGCCGCCGGGACCGCAGCGGCTCGTCGGACGCCGACCAGCTGGCGCGGCTGACCGGGACGCCCGCGGTGCTGTGGCTGTTCTTCTTCTACGTCGTGGCGGTGTGCGCGCTGGTGGGCGGCGCGCGCTGGCTGCTGATGCGCTGACCGGTGCGGCAGAACGGCTGGTGACCGGTGCGGCGGATCGGCACCGCGGCAGGGCGCGACAGATCGGCGGATGACCGGCGATGACCGTACGCGATCGCGGAATCAGGCCTTCCGGTCCTGATGGCCGCCGTATGACCTCAGGTTTCCGGGAGGTTTCGACGGATTCGCCAGCTTATCTCCCCGTACCCGAGCCACTACGCTGGGCCTCATGAGCAACAGCGCCGCGCATTCCCCCCTCTGGTGGGCCGCCCCCACCGCGCCGGGCGCCGTTGACGCGACCGTCACGGTGCCGGGATCGAAGTCGGTGACCAACCGCGCCCTGGTGCTCGCCGCGCATTCCGCCGAACCCGGATGGGTGCGCCGTCCGCTGCGCAGCCGGGACACCGTCCTGATGGCGGAGGCGCTGCGCGCCATGGGCGTCCAGATCGACGAGACCGTCAACCCCGACGGCGGCGAGGCCTGGCGGATCATCCCCGCCGGGCTGTACGGCCCGGCCACCGTCGACGTCGGCAACGCCGGGACGGTGATGCGCTTCCTGCCACCCGTCGCCGCGCTCGCCGACGGCCCCGTGCGCTTCGAGGGCGACGCCCGCGCGTACGAGCGCCCCCTGCACGGCGTGATCGACGCGCTGCGCGCCCTGGGCGCGCGGATAGACGACGAGGGCCGCGGCTCGCTCCCGCTGACGGTGTACGGGGCCGGATCGCTGACCGGCGGCGTCGTGGACGTCGACGCGTCGTCCTCGTCGCAGTTCGTCAGCGCCCTGCTGCTGTCCGGGCCGCGCTTCAACAAGGGCCTGGAGGTGCGGCACACCGGCCGTACGCTGCCCTCCGTGCCGCACATCCGGATGACGGTCGACATGCTGCGCAAGGCCGGCGCCCGGGTCGACACCCCCGAGGACGGCGGCGCCCCCAACGTCTGGCGGGTCACCGCGGGCGCCCTGCTCGGCCGCGACCTCACCGTGGAGCCCGACCTGTCCAACGCCGCCCCCTTCCTCGCCGCCGCACTCGTGACCGGCGGCAAGGTCACCGTGCCGGGCTGGCCGCGCCGCACCACCCAGCCGGGTGACGCGCTGCGGGAGATCTTCACCCGGATGGGGGGCGCGTACGAGCAGCGCGACGGCGCCCTGACCTTCCGCGGCACCGGGCGGATCCGCGGCATCACCACCGACCTCGGCGCGGTCGGCGAGCTGACCCCGGTGATCGCGGCCGTCGCGGCACTCGCCGAGGACGCGTCGGAGCTGACCGGCATCGCCCACCTGCGGCTGCACGAGACCGACCGGCTCGCGGCGCTCGCCAAGGAGCTGGGCGCGCTCGGCTGCGACGTCGACGAGACCCCCGACGGCCTGCGCATCCGCCCCCGCCCGCTGCACGGCGGCGACTTCCGCACCTACGACGACCACCGCCTGGCCACCGCCGCGGCGGTGCTGGGCCTGGCCGTGGACGGGGTGCGGGTGGAGAACGTGGCGACGACCGGCAAGACGCTCCCGGATTTCCCCGAGCTGTGGACGGCGATGCTCGGCGGCGGCGACGTGGCCGAGGGCGACGCGACCGGCGGCGCCGCGTCCGCGCAGGCCGAGAGCGCGGCGGACCCCGGCCCCCCGGCCGGCGACCGTACGACGGGGCGGGGCTGACACGGTGCGGCGCTACGGCAAGAACCCGGACGAGGACGACATCAGGGTCCGTCCCAACCGCAAGGGCAGCCGCCCGCGGACGAGCATCCGCCCGCAGCACGCGGACGCCGCCGAGGGCATGGTGCTCACCGTCGACCGCGGCCGGCTCACCGTCCTCGTCGGCGACATCGAGATCACCGCGATGAAGGCGCGCGAGCTGGGCCGCAAGTCCGCGGTGGTCGGCGACCGGGTCGCGGTCGTCGGCGACCTGTCGGGCGCCAAGGACACGCTGGCCCGGATCGTCCGGGTCGAGGAGCGCCGCTCGGTGCTGCGGCGCACCGCGGACGACGACGACCCGTACGAGCGGGTCGTCGTCGCCAACGCCGACCAGCTGGCCGTCGTCACCGCGCTCGCCGACCCCGAGCCGCGCCCGCGGATGATCGACCGCTGCCTGGTCGCCGCCTTCGACGCCGGGCTGCGGCCGCTGCTGGTGCTCACCAAGTCCGACCTCGCCCCGGCCGGGCCGCTGCTGGAGACGTACGGCGCGCTGGACCTGGACTACGTCGTGACCAGCCGCGAGACCCTGCTGACCGGCGGCGCGGACGCGGTGCGCGAGCGCCTGGCCGGGCGGGTCACCGCCTTCGTCGGGCACAGCGGCGTCGGCAAGACCACGCTGGTCAACGCGCTGGTGGAGCGGCAGCGCACGACCGGCCACGTCAACGCGGTGACCGGCCGCGGCCGGCACACCACCACCTCCGCGCTCGCGCTTCCGCTGCCCGGCGAGGGGCCCGAGGGCTCGGCCGGATGGGTGATCGACACACCCGGCGTGCGCTCCTTCGGACTGCACCACATCGACCCCTCGCGCGTCATCGGCGCCTTCCCGGACCTGGAGCCCGGCACCGCGGACTGCCCGCGCGGCTGCTCGCACGACGAGAAGGACTGCGCGCTGGACGCCTGGGTCGCCGCCGGCCACGCCGAACCGGCCCGGCTCGACTCGCTGCGCCGGCTGCTGGCCACCCGGGAGCGGCGCGAGGGCGACTGACCGGTACGGTTTGGCAGTCCGCTCCACTCGCGGCCGCGCTGTGTGATGATCAGCAGCGCGCGTGTGTGACGAGCGGCAGCAGCAGGCGTGCGCGGGCGGACGGGATGTGTGCCGCGCGCGGTGCACGAGCCGACGAACGAGCCGAAACGGAGGCGCCGGATGGCCTGGCTCCTGGTGGTGGTCGCGGGTCTCATGGAGACCGGCTTCGCGGTCTGCCTGAAGCTGTCCCACGGCTTCACCAGGCTGTGGCCGACCATCGCCTTCGCCGCGTTCGCGCTCGGTTCCTTCGGGCTGCTGACGCTGTCGCTGAAGAAGCTGGACGTCGGCCCCGCCTACGCGGTGTGGACCGGCATCGGCGCCGCGGGCACCGCCATCTACGGCATGGCCTTCCTCGGCGACCTGGTCTCCTCGCTCAAACTCGTCTCGATCTCGCTGGTCATCGTCGGCGTCATCGGCCTGCAGATCTCCAGCACCTCGCACTGACCCCGCCGCGCCCGGTCACCTCCCGCCCCGCGCGGGCGGGTCGAGCAGGCCGCGGATCAGCTGGCCGATCCGCAGGCACGACTCCTCGTCGTCCGCGGCCGGCGCGATCACGTACGACAGCGTGAGCCGCAGCGCCGCCTCGCACGCCCAGCCGACGTCCTCCGGGAGCAGCCGCGGGCAGCCGTCGACCAGGACGGCGACCGTACGGGCGTGCAGCGCGGCCACCAGCCCCGCGCCCGGGACGGGGACGCCGCTCCGGCCCGGCCCGGTCAGCGCGGCATGCAGCAGCGGGCTGCGGCGGGCGCTGCGCAGCGTCCAGCGCGCGGCGGCCGCGAAGCACTCCCCCGCGTCGCCGCCCGCGCAGCGCGCCCCGGCCAGCGTGCTGTCCAGACCCGCGAGGAATTCCTCGGCCTCCCGCCGGGCGAGCGCCCTGGCCAGGCCGTCCTTGCTGCTGAACTCGTTGTAGAGGGTCTGCCGGGACACCCCGGCCGCGGCCGCGACCTCGGTCATGCGCACCGCCTCCCAGGGCCGTTCGCCGAGCGCGGCGAAGGCAGCGTCCATGAGTGTGTCTCGCGCGGTAGGCATCGGCGCCTCCAGGCGGTGCCTCCGGGCCGCCACGGTGGGGGCGGCGGGTCGGACGGACAGGCCGTACGGGGAGAATTGACGCACCGCCAGGGCCTGTCAAGGCCCCGCGGCACGGCGCAGCGGCGACCGGCCGCACACCCCGCCGCGCTACTGTTCGGCACATGCCCGACTACACCGACGACCTGCGGCTCGCCCATGTGCTGGCCGACGCCGCCGACGCCGCGACCATGGCCCGCTTCCGGGCACTCGACCTCAAGGTCGAGACCAAGCCGGACCTGACGCCGGTCAGCGAGGCCGACAAGGAGGCCGAGGAGCTGATCCGCGGGCAGCTCGCCCGCGCCCGTCCGCGCGACGCGGTGCTCGGCGAGGAGTACGGCGTCACCGACGGCGGGGGCCCGCGCCGCTGGATCGTCGACCCCATCGACGGCACCAAGAACTACGTGCGCGGGGTGCCCGTGTGGGCGACGCTGATCGCGCTCGTGGTGCGCGGCGAGGGGGGCGACGAGGGCGTCGTCGGCCTGGTCTCCGCCCCGGCGCTCGGCCGCCGCTGGTGGGCCGCCGCGGGCAGCGGCGCGTACACCGGGCGCAGCCTGACCTCCGCGACCCGCATCCGCGTCTCGAAGGTGAACCGCCTGGAGGACGCGTCCTTCGCGTACTCCTCGCTCACCGGCTGGGAGGAGCTGGGCCGCCTCGACAACTTCCTGCACCTGTCCCGCAACTGCTGGCGCACCCGCGGCTACGGCGACTTCTGGCCCTACATGATGGTGGCCGAGGGCTCCGTCGACATCTGCGCGGAACCCGAGCTGAGCCTGTGGGACATGGCGGCCAACGACGTGATCGTGCGCGAGGCCGGCGGCAGCTTCACGTCCCTGGCCGGTACGCAGGGCCCCTTCGGCGGCAACGCGGCGGCCTCCAACGGGCTGCTGCACGACGAGCTGCTGGGCTACCTGGGCGACTCCTGACCCGGGCGCGAAGGCGCGGGCCCGCGCCGGGAGGGCACCTCCGCGCGCGGGCCGCGGGCCGCGCGCGCCCCCTTCCGTCCGCCGGTGCTGCGTGTGACCATGAAAGTGCCGCCGCTTGTGAATTTGTGAATGCTTTCACGGGCTTTCCACAGGAGCGCATCCGGTCCGGCGCGCATGCACACCGCACACCGCACAGCCAGGAGGTGCCCTGCCCATGCTGGTCCGCGACGCGATGAGCACGGTGGTTCTCACCATCGGCCCCGCACACACGCTCCGCCAGGCCGCCCAGTTGATGTCCGCCCGCCGGGTCGGCGCGGCCATCGTCCTCGACGCCGACAACGACGCCTGCGGGCTCGGCATCCTCACCGAGCGCGACGTCCTCGACGCGGTCGGTGCGGGCATGAGCCCCGACGAGGAGCGCGCCCACGCCCACACGACGACCGACGTCGTCTTCGCCGGCCCGCAGTGGACGCTGGAGGAGGCGGCCGCCGCGATGGTCCGCGGCGGATTCCGCCACCTCATCGTCCTCGACGGGCCCGCGCCCGTGGGCGTCGTCTCCGTCCGCGACATCCTCCGCGTATGGGCTGCCGCCGGCTCGCCCGTGAACGCATAAGCCCCCGTAGGGGCGCGGGGAACTGCGCGCTCAGCCACATCCGTGGCGCGGGTAGTCACCGGCCCGGAGGGGCAGTTCGGTTCGTTCCGGACCACCGGCCGGTGGTGGGTTGCTCGCGCAGTTCCCCGCGCCCCCAGAACCGCTCGCCCGGCGGCGCAGTCGCGCCCTAAAACGCTTGCCGCCCCGCGCAGGGGCGTGCTCAGAGGCGGGCGGCGGCGCGGCGGACGGCGGGTTCGGGGCGGACGGAGCCGAGCCAACGGATCTCGGGCGGGATCCCGCCCGCCGCCCGCGCGGCGAACGCGGTGAAGACCTCCCGGGCGACCCCGGGGTCGGAGTCGCGGGCCAACGGTCCGAGGAGGGAGACGAGTTCGGCCCGCGGCGCGAGCCGCCCCACCGCGTGGACCGCGGCGCGCCGCACCGCGGCGGGCGCGGGCCGCCGCCGGTCCAGGAGCCGCATCAGCACCGGCACGTCACCCGCGTCGCCGCACTCCCCGAGCCCGGCGGCGAGGCCGGCGAGATGGCGCGCGGGCGTCGTACGGCCCGCGCGGGCGATCTGCCGCCGGTAGACCGCGGAGGGCGGCTCCCCGCGCCCGTACAGCATCCAGCGGGCCGTCGCCCGCACCGTGCGCGCGCGGTCCGCCAGCGGGGCGACCAGCCGGGTCGCGGGCACGTCCAGGGGCAGCGCGGCGACCGCTATCTCGCGGACCGCAGCGTCCCGGGCCTGGAGGAGGCGGGCCGCCTGGCCGGGGTCGAGGTCGAGCAGCCGCTGCGCGCACAGCGTGCGGCACTCCTGGTCGTGGTCGTGCAGCGCGGTGCTGAGCAGCTCGCCGCAGGCGTACTCGCCCACCTCCAGGGCGAGCGCGAGACCGAAGCGGCGGGCGGGCCCGTCCTGGTCGACGGCGAGCGCGTGCAGGGCGCGGCGGTACGGGGGGCGGCACAGCAGCCCGCGGTAGTCGGTGAGCAGGGCGCCCGTACGCCGGCGGCCCGCGAGCCGCAGCAGGACGCGTACGGCGGCGGCCACCTCGTCGGGGGCGCTGCGGGCGAGCAGCGCGGCCGTCGCGCGGGCCCTGACGGGCTCGACCCAGTCGGCGCTGCGCAGTGCCAGGCCCGCGGCGGCCGCGGGCCCGCCACGGGCGGCCAGGGCCGTGACGGCGGCCTCCCGCACCCGCCCGTCGGGCGCGAACGACCGCAGGAGCAGCCCGAGTACGTCACCGCCCGCGGCCTGCGGGGTGCCCGTGCGGCGGGCGGCGCGGTCGAGCCGGAGCAGCAGCCGGGGCGGGGCCGCGCTCAGCGCGGCGAGGGCGGCGTCGCGCTCGTACGGTTCGCCCTGGGCGGGCAGCGCGAGCAGGCGGCGGAGCAGCGCGTCCGCGTCCGCGGGCCCCCCGGATTCCGCCGCCTCGCACCACAGGGCCCAGCGTGCGCCCGCCTCGGCGGCCGCCGCCCCCCGGCCCCGCCCCTCCCGACTCCGCAGCCACCGCCACACGCGCGCCTCCTGAGGATCCGTCAGTTCATCCTCTCTTCAGCATTCCCTTCCGGGGTGCCCGCCTCCACCTGATATGCCCGGACTTTGCCCGAACCAGAACAAAAAACGAAGGCCCGGAGGCAGATGCCTCCGGGCCTTCGTCCGTGGTAGCGGGGACAGGATTTGAACCTGCGACCTCTGGGTTATGAGCCCAGCGAGCTACCGAGCTGCTCCACCCCGCGTCGTTGTGTCTTTACCTTAGCCCACGCCATTTGATCAGCGCAAATCCCTTCCCGGGAAGGGGACGCCGGAGGAGGCCGCGCCTGCGCGGTGGGGCGCCCCAGGAGCGCGTGGGGGCGCCCCGCGGGCTAAGCGGTGAGCTCGCTCGTCAGGACTGCCGTCAGGCGGGTCGCGCGCTCGGCGACTGCCGCCGGGCCCAGGGCCACCGCGCGGGCGCACCAGGTCTGCGCGTCGGCGAGGCGGCCGTGCCGGGCGGATAGGAGGGCGAGGCGCAGGGCCGCGCGGCCGTGGCCCGCGTCGGCGGCGCGGGTCCACCAGAGCGCGGCCTCCGGCTCGCTGCCCTCGCGGGCCAGCAGCAGGCCGAGGTTGAAGGCGCCGTTGCGCGACCCGGCCTCCGCCGCCAGGCGGTACCAGTGCGCGGCCAGCTCGATGTCGCCGCACTGCGCGGCGGTCATGCCGAGCCGCACCTGCGCGCGGCTGTGCCCTTGCCGCGCCGCGCGCTCGTACCACTCCGCGGCCTCGTCGCCGAAGGCCTCCGCGCCCTCGAACTCGCGGGCGCGGGCGTCGAGCAGCGCACCGAGGCGGAAGGCCGCGTCGGGGCTGCCGCCGCCCGCGGCGCACCGCAGGTGGCGTTCGGCGCCGTGGTGGTCGCCCTCGTGCTGGAGGGCGATGGCCACCTGGAGCGCGGCTCCGGCGTGCCCGGCCGCGGCGGCGCGGTCGTACCAGACCCGCGCGGCGGCGGGCTCGTCGCGCCCGGCGAAGAGGATGCCGAGGTTGAAGGCGGCGTCGATGCTGCCGGCTTCCGCGGCCTTGGAGAACCACGGTTCGGCCCCGTCGGCGTCGCCGTGCTGGAGCAGCAGGACGGCGAGCGCGTTGGCGGCCTCGCGGTGCCCGGCGTAGGCGGCCTTGCGGTACCACTGCTCGGCCTGCGGGGCGCGGCCCTGGCCGGCGCAGAGCAGGCCGAGGTTGTAGGCCCCGTTGATGTCGCCGGCCTCCAGCGCGGCGCGGTACCACCGCTCGGCGGTCTGCGGCTCGCCCTCCTGGGCGTGCAGGGCGCCGAGCGCGTTGGCGGCGTTGCCGTCGCCCGCCTGGGCGGCGCGGCGCCACCAGGTGGCGGCCTGGTCGAGGTCGCCGGAGTCGCGCAGCAGGAAGCCGAGGGCGCACGCGGCCTTGGCCTCGCCGTCGCGCGCGGCGGTCAGGTACCAGTGCGCAGCCTCCTTGGTCTCGCCGCGCTCCTCCAGCAGACCGCCGAGCCGCAGGGCGGCGCGGCGGTGCCGGCGGGCGGCGGCCTGCCGGAACCACTGCTCCGCCTCGTGGCTCTCGCCGCGGCCGGCGCAGAAGCGCGCGAGCCGGTAGGCGGCCTCGCGGTGGCCGTGCTCGGCGGCGACCCGGAACCACCGTTCGGCGGCGCTGTCCCGGCGGTGGTCGAGCAGGTCGGCGAGCGCGTAGGCGCCCAGCACATGGCCGGACTCGGCGGCCTGGCGCAGCCAGTATTCGGCGCCGGGCTCGTCGCCGCGCTCGCGGTAGTGCCGCCCGAGGGCGTGCGCGGCCGCGGCGGAGCCGGCGACGGCGGCGATACGCCACCACCCGGCGGCCTCGTCGGCGCGGCCGCGCTGGTGCAGCAGCAGGCCGAGGTTGTTGGCGGCGGCGCGGTCGCCGTGCTGGACGGCGGCGCGCAGGTACGGCTCCGCGCCGTCGAGGTCGCCGCGGCGCAGCAGCAGGGTGCCGAGCGCGCTCATGGCGCCGGGGTCGCCGTGCTCGGCGGCGCGCCGGTGGCGGGCCTCTATCTCGGCTTCCTCGCGCAGCGCGAGGGTGTCCTCGTCGGGCAGCTCGAAGGGCGTGCCGTCGTCGTCCGCCGCGCCGGGCAGCACGGGGATGCGGGGAGCGGGGAGCAGGGCGGCGGGGCTCTCCACGGAGCCCTCGGCGGATTCCGGGGCGGCCGGGCCGGCGGGCACGGCGGCGGGCGCTCCCGGGGCCGGGGCCTCCGGGGCGGACGGGTCAGTGGCGGCGGGCAGCACGGGCTCGCCCGCCGGACCGTGGCGACCACGGTTCTGACGAGTGTTCAGCAGTCCTGCACCATCCCCCATGAGTTCCATCGTCGCACCACCCGCTAACGGCGTACACCTGGTATACCCCAACCCGCCGGTCTCTACAGCGTTTTGTCGACTTCCCGACATGACGTCAGATCAAACACTCCTTCCCTGGATTCATCAGAACAAGCGAAGAGGCCCGAAGTCGCTTGACTTCGGGCCTACTTCATGTCGTAGCGGGGGCAGGCCGCGACCCGGCCACTCCGCCCCGCGTCGATCGCCTCCCGGCAATCTAGCAGAGCACCCCACCTCCGCGTGACGGGCGTTCACCCTCCGTGCCCACCCGGCGTGGGCCCGGGGCGTACCTCCGGCGTTGACGGGCCCGTGAGCTGCCGGGTAACGCACAAAACCCCCTCCGGCCGGAAGCCGGAGGGGGTCTCGATTGGTAGCGGGGACAGGATTTGAACCTGCGACCTCTGGGTTATGAGCCCAGCGAGCTACCGAGCTGCTCCACCCCGCGTCGTTGTGTGCTCACCGTATCACGGAGCGGGCCTCACCCGTTCAGTCTTTCCCTGCGGGGACCTGCGGGGTCGCCGTGGGGGCCCGCGGGGTCGGCGTGGCCTCCTCCGCGGTACGCGCGGTCTCCAGCGCCGCGTCCAGCCGCCGCTGGGCGGCGTCGTAGGCGGCCCGGTCACCCTTGCGCTCGGCGGCCTGCCGGTCGGCGTAGGCGTGCTGCGCGTCGTCCAGCGCCTTGTCGAGGGTGGCGTCGGGGTCCGCCCCGGGCGGGGCGGCGTCCTTGGCCGCGGCGGGTCCGAGGAGGTCGTCGAGGGCCTGGTCGAGCGTCGGCCGGTAGCTGGTGCGGTCGCCGTAGACCGCGGCCACGCTCACCAGCTGCGGGTAGTCCGCCTTGGGCGCGCGCGCGTAGACCGGCTCGACGTAGAGCAGCCCGCGGTCCAGCGGGATGGTCAGCAGATTGCCGTGGACGACCGTGGCGTTCGCGCCGAGGCTCGCCAGCTGGTCGGCGGCCGGGGCGGAGCGGCCGGCCGCGTCGATCGCCGACTGGACGGCCGCCGGGCCGTCCGCGTCCGCGCCGGCGGATATCCGCAGCAGCCGGATCGTGCCGTAGTCGCGGCTGGTCGGATCGGCGTCGACGGCCATGAAGGCGCTCATGCTCTCCCCCTTGGCGGGGGTGAAGGTACTGGTGAGCGAGTACGTCTTGGCGGTCTGGCTCTCGGGCATCCGCAGATCCAGGTAGTACGGCGGCACCGCCTTGCCGGCCTTGGCCGCCGGGTCGTCCGGCACGTCCCACACCTGGCCGGGCGCGCCGAAGTCGGCCGCCTTGGTGACGTGGTAGGTCGTGAGCATCTGGCGCTGCACCTTGAACAGGTCCTGCGGGTAGCGCAGGTGGGGCAGCAGCCCGGCGGGGATGTCGGCCTTGGGCTCGACGGTGTGCGGGAAGGCCTTCATCCAGGTCTTGAGCACCGGGTCCTGCTCGTCCCACTGGTAGAGGGTGACCGTGCCGTCGTAGGCGTCGACGGTGGCCTTGACCGAGTTGCGGATGTAGTTGACCTCGTTCTGGCCGGTGAGGACCTGGCGGCGGCTGTCGGTGAGCGAGTCGGCCGTCGCGTCGCCGAGGTAGGTGCGGCTGGCGTAGGGGTAGTCGTCGCTCGTGGTGTAGCCGTCCACGACCCACAGCACCTTGCCGCCGACCACCGTGGGGTAGGGGTCGCCGTCGATCGTCAGCCAGGGCGCGACCGCCGCGACCCGTTCCTTGGGGGTGCGGTTGTAGAGGATCTTCGAGCCTTTGCCGACGGCGTCGGAGGAGAGGATCCGCGGCTCGCCGAGGCTTATCGCGTACGCGGCGCGCGTCAGCGGGTTGCTCAGGCTGACCCCGCCCTTGCCCTGGTAGGTGGTGGTCGTCCCGCCGCCCTTGGTGCCGTCCGCGTAGTCCATCTCCGGGGTGCCGCCGCCGACGATGGCGTACTGCCGGGTCTGCTCGCCGAAGTAGATCCGCTGCTGGTAGCCGGCGGACGGGCCGGCTGTGCCGGGATCCTGGCCGCCGAAGAGCGGGGTGCCGTCGCTGCTGGTCGTACTGCCGTCGGCGATGACGACGCCGTACCCGTGGGTGTAGACGAGGTGGTCGTCGGTCCAGTCGCCGTGCGGTATGCCGTCGCTGTTGAGCTCGCGCACGCCGACGACCGTGTCCTTGGCCGTGCCGCCGTCCTGGTAGTGGTCGACGTCCAGGGTGGAGGGGAATTCGTAGGCGGAGCTGCCGCGCTGGAGCTTCTGGAAGGCGGGCGAGACGACCTTGGGGTCCAGCACCGTGGGGCTCGCCGCGTCGCCGGCCTCCTTGCGCAGGCTGCCGTCGGCGGCGGGGGCCGCCGAGGCGGTGGTGTCCGCGCCGGGATACTGCGTGACCTGGGTGTCCGCCAGGCCGTACGCGGCCCGGGTCGCGTCCAGGTTCTTCTGGACGTACGGCGCCTCCTTGGCGGACTCGTGCGGCAGGACCTGGAATTTCTGCATGACGGCCGGGTAGAGCCCGCCGATCAGGATCGCGGAGAGCACCATCAGGCCGAAGCCGACGGCCGGCAGCGTCCAGGTCCGCCGCCACGCGGTGGCGAAGAAGAGCAGCGCGCAGATCACGGCGATGAAGCACAGGATCGTCTTGGCCGGCAGGTACGCGTTGGCGTCGACGTACCGCAGGCCCGTCCAGCCGCGGGCGGCGCGGTGGCCGCCGGAACGCACGGCCAGGGCGTAGCGGTCCAGCCAGTAGGCGGCGGCCTTGAGGGACACGAACAGGCCGAGCAGGACCGCCAGGTGCGCGGTGGCGGCCCCGGTGACGCGCGCGCCGGGCGAGGTGAAGCGCACCCCGCCGTAGAGGTAGTGCACCATCGCGGCGGCGAGCAGGGACAGGACCACGAGCGCGAAGCCGAAGCCGACGAGGAAGCGGTAGCAGGGCAGCTGGAAGATGTAGAACGACAGGTCCTTGTGGAACTGCGGGTCCTTGGTGTGGAAGGGCGTCGAGTGCGTCATCAGCAGCCAGGAGCGCCACTGGGTGGCCGCCGCGCTGCCGGCGATGATCCCGAGCGCCCCGCAGATCCCGGCGAGCACCCACATCCGGTAGGGCGCCAGGCCCATCCGGTAGCGGTCCAGGCTCTGCTCCTCGCTGGACATGGCGCTCAGCGGCGGGCGCAGCCGGTAGGCGAGGTACATGTTCAGGCCGACGCCGAGGGCCATCAGCAGGCCGAAGCCGGCGAAGAGCGCGGCCTTGGTGCGGGTCATGGTGGAGAAGACCGAGGAGTAGTGCACCGAGCGGTACCAGAGCAGGTCGGTCCACAGGCCCGAGAAGGTGACGAGCCCGGTCATCAGCACGGCGAGGACGCCGAGGACGACGATGAGCACGACGGCCGCGCGGGAATGGCGCCCGGGGCTCCGGCTGTGCCCTGCGGCCCCCGCGCCGCCGCGGTCGGGCATCTGGAATACCAAGGGTCGTGCACCTCGAATAGTGGCGAATGTCGGCTTTTGTCCGCTGGTCCCGGGTCGGACTCCCACACATGCAACTTCACCACGCTTTGGCCGGTTCCCGATTCCGGCAGGGGAAGGGGGAGGATACGCACCATGTCCAACAACGCGACCGAAGGAACGCCGCTCGCGGCGAACCCGCTGACCCGTGCCGTCCTGGAGATCGACGACTACGCCTCGGGCCTCGGCTGGGACCAGCCCGCCCGGCTGTTCGCCCTCGTCGACACCGCCGAGCTGAAGGCCCAGGAGCCCGCGCTCGCCGCGCAGCTCGGGCTGGCCGACCAGGAGGCGACCGCCGCGGGGGCGCTCACCCCGATCGAGCAGGACGAACTGCCGGAGGGCGCGCCGCTCGACGAATTCCTGGCTACCATCGCCTGGCCCGACGTGATCAGCGGCTGCGCCCTGACCGTGGAGCGGCTGATGCTCCCGCCGACCGCCGAGGCGGCGATCCCGAAGGGCATGGACGACGCGTCACTGGCCGCCTGGGTGGCCGCGCACCCCGAGCGGCAGGAGGTGCGGATGACGGTCGCGGTGCTGCGCGGCGGCGCGCGGGAGTCGGCGGTGCGGCTGCGGTCGAAGGACACCCCGTCCGAGGTGCTGACCGGCGGCGGCCTGGTGCCGGGGCTCGCGGACGCCCTGTCGGCGACGTTCGAGGCGTAGCCCCGGGGCCCGTCAGCTCTTCGTGCAGCTGGGCAGGGCCTTGGTGTTGCCGGACTTGATGTCCGCCAGCGCCTTCACCGCGTCGTCCAGGGTTGTGATCTTGACCAGGGTGAGGCCGCCGGGGACGTCCTTGGCGGCCTCGCCGCAGTTGTCCGCGGGCGTCAGGAAGTACTGGGCGCCCTTGTTGCGGGCGCCGATGGTCTTGAGGCTGATGCCGCCGATCGGCCCGACGGTGCCGTTGTCGTCGATCGTGCCCGTGCCCGCGACGAAGTGGCCGCCGGTCATGTTGCCCGGGGTCAGCTTGTCGATGATGCCCAGCGCGAACATCGTCCCCGCGCTCGGGCCGCCGACGTCCGCGAGCTTGATGTCGATGCTGAACGGGAAGAGGTGTTCGACCCCGGCCTGGATGCCCACCACGGCGCGGCTCGGCCCGGTGTCGGCGGACTTCCGGGTGGTGACCGTGATCTTCTTGCCCGGGACGTCGTCCACCGACTTGCCCTTGGCCTGCGCCGCGGGGACGACCGTGAAGACCACCGGCTCGCCCGGCTTGTGCTTGGTGACCAGCGTCGCGACGTCGTCCGGCTGCTTGACCTCGGTGCCGTCGACGGCCTTGATCACGTCACCGGCGTGCAGCACGCCCTGCGAGGCGCCGCCGCTGACCACCGCGGCCACGACCACCCGGGACGGCACGGGGATGTTCAGTTCCTTCAGCGCCGCCACCTTGGCGCTGTCCTGCGACTGCGTGAATTCCTCGGCGTTCTGCTGGTCGGCCTGCTCGGCTGTCTGACCCTTGGGGTAGAGCGTGTCGTGCTCGACGACCTTGTCGTCGTGCCGCAGCCAGCCGAAGACCGACTCGACCAGGTTCATGTGGTAGTCGGCGCCGGTGACCCGGACGGTGGTCATGTTCAGATGCCCGTCCGCGGGGTAGGTCTTGCGCCCCGAGATCTGGATCACGGTGTCGCCGCCG
Source organism: Streptomyces sp. NPDC021020 (assembly GCF_044333285.1). Classification (NCBI taxonomy): domain Bacteria; kingdom Bacillati; phylum Actinomycetota; class Actinomycetes; order Kitasatosporales; family Streptomycetaceae; genus Streptomyces; species Streptomyces sp. NPDC021020. Next base: position 46,277 of record NZ_JBIRQQ010000004.1, on the reverse strand, counting down.
TAGGTCCCCAGGGTGTTCACCGTGGGGCCGGGCGACATCTCCGAGTAGGGCGTCGGGACGAGCAGCGCGACGCCGAGCAGCGCTATCAGCGTCAGTGTCGAGGTGATCAGCGTCGCGGTACGACTGGGCATGGAACGACAGTACGTGACCGGTGCGCGGTCCGGCCCCCCGGGTGAGCCCGGAAGGGTCGCCGCGCGGGCCTCAGACGGGCTCGGCGTCGGTCTCGTCCGTGTCGCCCTTGCCGAGCGTCAGCGGCGGCAGCTCGCCGGGCTGCATCGCCGTACGGAAACGCTCGTACCCCGCCAGCGACGCGCCGTCCGCGTGGGTACGGCCGCGGGCCGCCCAGCGCGCCCAGACCACGGCGACCAGCACACCGAACAGGGGGATGACCAACCACGCAAGTGCCGCCACGGCGAACTCCCGACCCGACGCATGACGAAAGCGTCATAACCGACCTATGAGCAGATTAACGACCCACCAGGTCAACGCTCGGCCGGGGCGCGGGGTTACGCAACCCGAATTCCCCCTGGCAGCGGACCGCCCGCGGCGCCGGACGGGCGGGGGCGGCGGGTCAGACGCCGACCCACTCCTCGGTGCCGTCGGCGAAGGTCTGCTGCTTCCAGATGGGCACCTGGCTCTTGAGGTCGTCGATGAGCCGGCGGCTGGCCGCGAACGCCTCGCCGCGGTGCGGGCAGGACACCGCCACGATCACCGCGAGGTCGCCGACCCGCAGCTCGCCCACCCGGTGGACGGCGGCCAGCGCCGTGACGGGGAAATCCGCCGCGACCTTCTCCGCGACCTGGCGCAGCGCGTCCTGCGCGCCGGGGTGCGCGGTGTACGTCAGGCCCGTCACGGCCGCGCGGGAGCCGCCGTCGTGGTCGCGCACCGTACCGACGAAGAGGGTCGTGCCGCCCGCCGCGTCGTCGCCGACCGCCGCGAAGACCTCGTCCACCGACAGCGGGGTGTCGCGGACGGCCAGCAGCCGGATCGGCCCGGCGGGGTCGGTGGGGGCGGTGGGTGTCATAAGGGCCATGCTCCCTCATCCGCCCGCGCCGCGGAAAACCGCCCCGGACCCCGCCCCCGTCACCGCTCCCCCGCCCCGCCCCCTGTCCCGTCCCTGCTCAGATACCGCGCTCAGATACCGCGCCGCTTGCGCGCCCGGCGCACCAGCGCCGCGGTGCCGACCAGCGCGACCGTGGCCCCTGCCGCGCCCAGCGTGGTGGCGTCCTTGCGGCCGAGCCGCCGCCCGGCCACCGAGTTGCGGCCCGCGACCTCCTTGAGCAGTTCGGCGAGCACCTCCTCGTTCGTCCACCGCGGCCGCCAGCCCGCCTCGTGCAGCCGGCTGCCGCTGACCACCCACGGGTGCATGGTGTAGGCGAGGTCGCCCGCGGGCGAGGGCGTCAGCCCCAGCCGGTGCAGCCGGGAGGCGGCGCCGAAGGCGATCGCGGGCGGCAGCTCCATGCGCCGGATGCCGCTCAGCTCCTCGACCTCCTCCTGCTCCAGCCAGCCGTCGCAGCCGACGGCCATCTCCCCCTCGACCTCCTCCAGCACCGCGTACTCCAGCGCCGACACCAGGTCCTCGACGTGGCAGAACTGCCAGCAGGGGCGGCTGCCCGCGACGACCAGCAGCCGCGGCGACTCGAAATACCGGGTCAGGGCGGTGTCCGTGCCGCCGACCAGCACCGCGGGGCGCAGGATCGTCACGTTCAGCCCGGGGTGCGCGCGGGGGGCGCGGCGGCCCAGCCGTTCGATCTCCAGCAGGTCGTCGACAAAGCTGGCCTCGGACGTCGCCCGCAGCGGCGCGTCCTCGGCGAGCGGCACGTCGTTGTCGGCCTGGGCCCCGTAGACCATCGCCGAGGTGCACAGCACGACCCGGCGCACCCCGGCCGCCGCGGCGGCGGTGAGCACGGTCTGGGTGCCGCGCACGTTGAAGGCCGAGCGGGCCTTGGGGTCGGACTCCAGGTCGAGGTCCACCGCGAGGTGCACCACCACGTCCGCGCCGCGCAGCCGCTCGGCGATGGCCGGGTCGCGCACGTCCAGCACCCGCCAGGTCGCCCCCGGCACCTCCCCGCGCCGCTCGTCGATCGCCACCACCTTCCTGACCTGGTCGGACTCGGTCAGGCGGCGGGTCAGCGCAAGCCCGACGCCGGACGCGGCGCCGGTGACGGCGACCACCGGCCCCGCACCGCCGCGGGCGGCGCTCCGCTCTGGGCGAACGTGTCCATCTGGGGAACTCACCGGGCGTCTCCCACGGTTGTCTCAGTTACGTACGCGGCCTTGGCGTACGCGGCCCGTACCCGCCACGCACGCAGCCATCCTGCCGGACAGGTGTCTAGGCTTGGAGGTACAGCCCATCACACCCGGCCGACCACGACAGCCCACCACGACACAGATCCGAGGAATCCCGTGAGCGACATCCCATTCGGATTCGGCGTCCCTCCGGAGGAGCCCGAGGACGGCGACGAAGGCAAGCAGCGCAAGGGCGGTGGGGAGGGCGACGCCACCGGGGGAGCCGGGGGTCCGGGCAATCCGTTCGGTTTCGGGGGCGCGGGCCCCTTCGGCGCCAATCCCTTCGGCGCGGGCGGCGACAACCCCTTCGCCGCGATGTTCGGCTCCATGAATCCCGGTGACCTCGGCGCGGCCTTCCAGCAGCTCGGCCAGATGCTCTCCTACGACGGCGGCCCGGTGAACTGGGACATGGCGCGGGACATCGCCCGGCAGACCGTCGCCCAGGGCACCGCGGACGGCGTCAAGGACGCCTCCGTCAGCCGCGCCGACCGCGCGTGGGTCGAGGAGGCCGTGCGGCTGGCCGACCTGTGGCTGGACGGCGTGACGTCGCTGCCCTCGGGCGCCGGCACCGCCGTGGCCTGGAGCCGCGCGGAGTGGGTCGAGGGCACGCTCCCGGTGTGGAAGGACCTGGTGAACCCGCTCGCCGAGCGCGTGGCGGGAGCGATGGGCGACGTCATGCCGGAGGAGATGCAGGCCATGACCGGGCCGCTGCTCGGCATGATGCGCTCCATGGGCGGGGCGATGTTCGGCTCCCAGATCGGGCAGGCACTCGGCACCCTGGCCGGCGAGGTCGTCGGCTCGACCGACATCGGGCTGCCCCTCGCCCCCGCGGGCAAGGCGGCCCTGCTGCCGGCCAACACGGCGGCGTTCGGCGCCGGGCTCGGGGTGCCGATGGAGGAGGTGCGGCTGTATCTCGCCCTGCGTGAGGCCGCCCACCAGCGGCTCTTCGCGCACGTGCCGTGGCTGCGGGCCCATCTGTTCGGCGCCGTCGAGGGCTACGCGCGGGGCATCAAGGTGGACACCGCGCGGCTGGAGGAGGCGATCGGCCAGCTGGATCCGACGCAGCCCGAGCAGCTCCAGGAGGCCCTGCAGGGCGGCATGCTGCAGCCCGAGGACACCCCGGAGCAGAAGGCGGCGCTGGCCCGGCTGGAGACGGCGCTCGCGCTCGTCGAGGGCTGGGTGGACGCGGTGGTGCACGCCGCCGCGGCCCCGCACCTGCCGTCCGCGGGCGCGCTGCGCGAGACGCTGCGCCGCCGCCGGGCGACCGGCGGGCCCGCCGAGCAGACCTTCGCGACGCTGATCGGCCTGGAGCTGCGGCCGCGCCGGCTGCGGGACGCCTCGCGGCTGTGGGCGTCGCTGACGGACGCGCGCGGGGTCGACGGGCGGGACGGCCTGTGGGCGCACCCGGACATGCTGCCGACCGCCGCGGATCTCGACGACCCGGACGGCTTCGTGCACCGCGAGTCCCTGGACATCGACTTCTCCGAGCTCGACCGCATGCTCGGCGAGGCGGCGGACGGCACCGACGACACCGACAGCACGGACCGCGCCGACGACGCGGACGCCGGTGAGGGCGACGGCCCCGCCGACGGCCCGGCGAAGGGGGACAGCGGCAAGTGAGCACCCTGTACGCCGACGCCGTCGCCGTCCTGGAGGGCTGGCAGGCGCCCGGCGCCGAGCAGGACGTGCTGCGCAAGGACTACCTGGCGCATCTGGCCGCCCACGGCGAAGAAGGGCTGTGGAAGCCGTGCAGGGCCGGGCACATCACCGCGAGCGCGCTGGTGGTGGATCCGCCGCGGGAGCGGGTGCTGCTGACGCTGCACGCAAAGATCAGGATATGGCTGCAGATGGGCGGCCACTGCGAGCCGGAGGACGGCACGCTCGCGCGGGCCGCGCTGCGCGAGGCCACCGAGGAGTCGGGCCTGCCGGGGCTGCGGCTGCTGGCGCCGCGGCCGGTGCGGCTGGACCGGCACCTGACGCCCTGCGCCTGGCATCTGGACGTGCAGTACGCGGCGCTGGCCCCCGAGGGCGTGGAGCCGGTCATGAGCGACGAGTCGCTCGATCTGCGGTGGTTCGGCTACGACGAGGTCGCGGAGGTCGCCGACACCTCGGTGCGGACGCTGCTGGCGGAGACGCGCGCGCTGCTGTGAGCGTGCCGGAGGGCCGGGGAGGAGCGCGACACGCTCCCTCCCCGGCCCTCCCCGGCTTCTCCCGGCCGTCCGGTCAGTTCGACCAGATGTTGCCGGCGTTCTGCCCGCGGGCGCCCTGCTGCCCCATGCCGTACTGCGCGCGCAGGCCGCTGCCGATCTCGGCGTGCTGCGGCGGCATCTGCTCGCTGGGCTGCACCAGGACGTAGCCCTGCCCGACGAAGTTCAGCTCCCAGCCCTCGCCGGTGCTGCCGCGGCGGCGCCACACCGAGCTGCTGCTGGTCTGCGCCTGCATCTGGACCCGCAGGCCGGTGGACCAGGCGACGACGGCGTCCGCGTCGCACGACACGTACTTGTCCGGCGTGACCTGCATCATCAGCGGCTTGCCCGAGGTCATGAGGGCGACCTTGCCGTTGCCCGCGATGTTCAGGTTGTACTGGCCGGTGCCGGACAGGCCGAACTGGCTGTCCACCGCGATGACGTCCCAGTGCAGGCCGGAGTCGAGGGCGAGGACGTAGGCGCTGTCCACCGTCAGGCCGTCGTGGTCGACGTCGAGGATGTGGATCTGCTGCGCGAGGTTGGCGAGGTAGACGGTGCCCTGGCCGGAGCAGCGCATCAGGTCCAGCCCCTCGCCCGTACGGCGGCGGTTGCCGCGCTGCTGGTGGGACTGGTATTCGCCGTCGAACTCGATCATCCCCTGGTAGGCGACCATCGACCCCTTGCGCGCCAGGCAGTCCGGCCCGGTGGTGCCGTCGAGGCGCACCCGCAGCAGGTAGGAGTTCTGCAGGCTGTAGTGGTCCTGGTTCTGGACCTCGGTGTACGCGAACAGCGGACTCTGCATGATGTGTCGCTCCCCCTCAGCCCCGCGCCCGCAGGCGGTCGGTGCTGTCCTCGCTCGGCTGTACCACCACGAAGCCCTGCCCGGAGAAGGCGATCTGGAAGGCCTCCCCGCTGCCCCGCCCGATGAGCGAGCCGGCCCTGAAGCTCCGCTTGGCCTTCATCTTCAGGCCGGACGACCAGGCCACCAGCGCGTCCGGGTCGACGTACGTCTCGTCCTCGCCGCGGCCGCAGTCGACCACGATCGGGGTGCCGCGGGAGGTCACGGCGACCCATCCGCTGCCGGACACACCGACGTTGAACAGGCCCTGCCCGGCGAATTTCGCCAGGCCCTTGACCCGCTCGACACCCCAGCTCAGATGGGCGTCGAAGGCGAGCAGGTTGGTGCCGTTGACCGACACCGACTCGTTGTTCAGGTTCAGGCACACCACGTCGGCGCCGTAGTCGGCCAGGTAGAGCAGGCCGTCGCCGCTGCACTTCATGATGGGCGTGCTCTCACCGGTCAGCCAGGCCGAGGCCATCTGCCGCACCGCCGGGGGATTCGGCTCGTACTGCACATAGCCCTCGTAGGCGACCATGGAGCCGGTGCGCGCGAAGAGGTCCTGCCCGGTCACCATGGCGACCTTGAGCATGTGCGAACCGTGGTTCTCCATCCGGGCCGCCACCGGGGTGGGTGCGTAGCCCGCGATCATCTGCTGGTCCATGGCGGGTCACACCTCGTAGGGCTGGACGACGATGAAATTGCCGGGAGCGCCGCGGAACTGGAGGTTCACGGTCTCGCCGCTGTGGCCGGGGTAGGCGCTCCGGCGCAGCCGCACCTGGCTGGAGACGATCACCTGGGCGCCGGCCGACCACGCCACGACGGCGTTGCTGTCGGCGTAGGTGGTCGGGGTGACGGGCAGCACCACCGGGGTGCCGTGGGTCTTGACGATCACCGTGCCCGTGCCCTGGAAGAGCATGGTGAACAGCGCGCCGCCGGGGATGCCGTGGCCCTCGATCCGGCGCACCTCGTGCTGGAGGCCCTCGTCGAAGGCCAGCACGTTCTCCGCGGAGACGCAGATGGCGTCGTTCTGCAGCTCTATCGGATGCAGGTAGGCGGCGTTCTCGGCGAAGAAGACCTGGCCGTTGCCGGTGCAGCGCATGAGCTGCATCTCCTGGCCGGTCATGTTGCCGACGATCCGGCCGGTGAAGCCCGCGCCCTTGTAGGCGAAGTCGACCTTGCCCTGGTAGAGCACCATGCTGCCCTGCCGGGCGAGCACGGCCTGGCCGCCGCCCTGGGCGAGGTCGGCACGCATCATCTTCGGATTCTGCGCCGTCCAGCGCTGCCCGGTGGGCAGCTCGCGGTACTTCTGCATGACGACGGCCATGCCCGCGCCCTGCGTGGGAACGGGCGGCTGGCCGTAGCCGGCGGCCGGGGGCTGGCCGAAGGCGGGCTGCTGGCCGCCGAAGGGCGGCTGCGCGTAGCCGGGCGGGGGCTGCTGGCCGTATCCGGCGGGCGGGCCGGGCGGCTGGGCGTATCCGGGCGGGCCGGGCGGTGCGCTCTGGCCGGGGAAGCCGCCGGGCGCGCCCGGGGTGGGCCCGGGGGGCGGGACCTGGCCGAAGGGCGGTGCGGTGGGCCGGCCGAGCGGGGCGACCATGGTGGGCGCCTGGTGGACGTCGCCGGGCGGGGTGCCGAAGGCGGGCGGCGCGGGGGCCGGGGCGGGCGGCGGGGTGCCGAACGCGGGGGGCGCGGGGGCCGGGGGCGGGGTGCCGAAGGCGGGCGGGGCCTGGGCCGCCGGGGGCGGGGCGAAGCCCGGGGCGGGGGCGGGCGCGGCGGGGGGCGGGGCGAAGCCGGGGGCCGCGGAGGGCTCGGGCGCGGCCGGCTGCTCCTCGGCGACCTCGCCGCCGAAGTTCTGCAGCAGCGCGGCGAGCCCGCCGTCGAAGCCCTGGCCGACCGCGGCGAAGCGCCACACGTCCTTGAGGTAGATGTCGGCGAGCATCACGGCGCGCTCGGTGGAGAATTCCGCGCCGGTGAACGAATACCGCACGACCTCCTCGCCGCCCGCGACGAGCCGCAGGTAGCCGGGGCCGATCTGCGACATCCGGCCGTCGCCGTCGATGGTCGCGGTGAAGCTGAGCTTGTGCACCGCGGGGGGTATGCGGTCGAGCGTGACCCGGAAGGACTCGGTGTCACCGGACTGCGGGCCGAGCAGCTGGATCGATTCCTCGGGCGACTTCGGCTGGTTGAAGAAGACGAAGTAGCGGTCGTCCGACAGCTCTTCCTTGGCGTCCAGACCGAAGCAGCTGATGTCGAAGGTCAGGCCCGGCGCGGCGATCGAGACACCGACGTACAGATCCGTCCCCGAGGTCAGATCGCTGATCTTGGCCTTGTGACCGCGCTGGAATTCCCTGGCCATGGATCGACCGGCCCCCATCCCGTCTGGCGTGCGTGTACGTTGCGACAGGCTAACCGGTCGCGCCGGGGGCGGCTATTCCCCCATGGCCTTCGGGGCCCGGAGCTCGTCCCCCTCGTCCCGGCCGCCCCTGGCCTCGCGGTCCGCCACGCCCTCCAGGAAACCGCGGGCCCGCTCGGTGCGCGGATAGCTGTCCAGCAGCTTCCAGAAGGCCGGGCCGTGTCCGGGCACCAGCAGATGCGCCAGCTCGTGCAGCAGGACGTAGTCGATGACGTACTCCGGCATGCCCTGGAGCCGGTGCGACAGCCGGATGGTGCCCTCGGACGGCGTGCAGGAGCCCCAGCGGGAGTTCTGGTTGGTGACCCAGCGCACCGTGTCGGGCACGGCGCGGCCGTTGAGGTACTGGCCCGAGAGCCGTTCCGCGCGGGCGGCCAGCTCCGCGTCGCCGGGCGTGCGGCGGCTCTCCTGCGCGGCCAGCTTCTCCAGCATCACGGCCACCCAGCGCTGCTCCTCGGCCGTCGACATCCGGGCCGGGATCAGCACGACGGTGCGGTCGCCGTCGCGGTAGGCGGACACGGTCCGGCGCCGCCGGGCGCTGCGGCGGACTTCCACCGAGCTCGTCCGGTGGCCGCGGGCGGGCTGGCTGGCGGTATTGCGCGCTGGATCGGCCGACACGCTGTCGACCGTACCCGCTGTCCGTCCGGGAAGTCCCGTTTCCCGACCGGTTGCCTCAGGAATCACCTCGCTTCTTACGCATATTGAACGACTTCCTTCGCCGGACCCCCTCGGAGGCAGGTCGTCCACCTGCGTCTTTACGCCCCCGGAGAGGGTGCGGCGCGCACGGCGAGGGCGGGACCCGCGGCCCGGCCGTCGCTCTGGCCGACCAGCAGCACGCGGTCGCCGAGCGGGAGGGCGAAGTAGGGCATGACGCACGGATTGCCGAGCGCGGGGTAGTGGTGCCCCGCCGCGCACGTCGCGGCCTCGGCGGGCGCCCCGAACGCCGCGAGCACGTCCGCCGCGGTGCCGTGGACGCGGATCAGGTAGGTGGCCGTGCCGTCGGGGGTGCCGGCGGTGGCGTAGAAGCCGTCGGCCGCCCCGGCGAGGGTGTAGACCTCGAGCCCGGAGACCGGTGCGGAGCCGCCCGGCAGGTGCCCGGTCACGCGCAGGGCGTGCGTCCCCCCGGCCGGGGGGACGACGCGCACGGCGTCGAGCCGGTTCTTCCCGGCCGGGACGACGTACGCCGTTCCCGCCCCGTCCACGGCGCCGGGGCCCAGCCCGTCCGCCCCGGCGGCGTCGGTCAGGGCGGAGGTGTGCCCGTCGCGTACCGACCAGACCTGCCCGGCGTCCAGGACGACGAGCGAGCCGTCGGGCCGCGCCCCGATCGGCACCGGGCCGGTGAAGCGGTGGTCGGCGGGCAGTGCGGCGGGGGCCCCTTTCCCGGTCACGCGCAGCAGGGTCGCCCCGCGCCCCACCGCCAGGCTGCCGTCCGGGAGGGCGGTGAGCCCGAAGACGGTGGGCCCGGGCCCGAGGGAGGCGAACCGGCTGACCTCCCCCTGGGACGTCAGACGCAGGATCTCCGTGGAGCCGTCGGACGCCGTCCGGTGCGCCACATAGCCCGCACCGCCCCGCCCGGCGGCGACATGGCTGCCGTACGGGAGGTCGCTGACGTCGCGCTGCAACGGGAAGCCGCCCCCGAGGCCGTCCAGGTCGAAGGCCGCCACCGTCCCCGCCGCCGGGTCGGGCAGCCCCTCGGCTCCCTTGTGCCCGCCCCCGGAGCACCCCCCGAGCACCAGCCCGGCGACCACCGCGCCGAGCGCCGCGGCCCGGCCGGCCCGCCCTTTGCGGCTACGAGCCACTGACGTCCCCCTCCTGGGTGTCGAACCCGTCCTGGAACTGGCCGATGTAGGCGTCCGGGACGTGCTGCTCGCCCAGCCAGGTGTTGAAGCTGTTCACCGAGTTCGCGTCCGTCGACACGGTCTTCGTCGCCGGGTCGTACCAGGAAGGGTCCCCGGCCGGCGGTTTCATCCGGCCGGACCGGATGAGGCCCTGCACCACGGCCGGGGAGAAGGACTTGTACTGGTCGCGTGCCTGGTCCTTGTTGAGCGCTTCCTGGGATGCCGCGTTGCCGGTGCCGAAGGGGTCCTGGGTGGGTGCCGCGATCGTCCGGCCGATCGTGGCGAGGTTCTGCGAGTACTTGAGCCCCTTGGTCAGCACCTTCGGCGCCGTGCCCGGCGGAGCGGGGACGAAGCCGAAGAGCAGGCCCGCCGTGTTGAGGAGGGCGAGATTGCGCTTGTGGTCCTCGTCGATCTGCTGCGCCTGCGTGTAGTTGACGGCGACCTTCGCCTTGGTGAACAGCCCGGCGGTGTTGCCGATGGTGAGGAGGGCGTGGTCGGGGTCCGGCCCGGCGGCCGCCTCGGACACCTGCTCGTGCAGGGTCGTGTCGAACATCGCGGCGGCGTCCGGGTTGCCCTTGACGAACAGCTGCATCACGTTCTCCAGGTCGGTGGAGTTCGACCCCAGGCGGTGCAGCTGCGGGTCGTAGCCGTGCGTGTGGGAGGAGGAGTCGGCGGTCTTGATCGTACTGCCGAGGTCCTGCGCCCATGTGCCGGTGATGCCGGCCAGCGCCATCGAGGTGGCCTTGGGGTAGTCCGGGTAGTCCTGCCGGTAGCCCTGCTCGTGCTCGGTCTTGTTCATGTCGAAGAAGATGTCCTTCTCCTTCGCGGCGGCCGTGAGGATGTTGTCGGCCGCCTGCCCCGACTGGTCGATGTGGGCGGGGCTGCGGTCGGTGGCGGCGAAGGTGAGGACGGTGCCGACCGGCCCGGACTCGTCGATGTCGCCGTGCGGGCCGGGCGTCTGCCACGTGTGGTCGACGAGCTGCTGGGCGTTCTTCAGGCCGACGCCGTCAGGCTTGGTGAGCAGGTCGCGGGACGCCTGCGCGTTCTGCGCCAGGGCTCGCATGACGGCCAGGGAGGGATCGTTGGCCATGACCGCGTCGGTCAGCGCCTTGCCGTGGTCGGGGTCGCTCATCGAGGGGTCGAGGCCGATGTCCTGGTACCAGGTGTCGGGCTGCGGCCCGCTGTACGGGCTGGCACCGTAGCCGTACCACGAGCTACCGCCGGCTTGCGGGGTGTAGCCGGGCCGCAGGCCGCCGGGTCCCGCCTCCTGCTTCGCCCGCCACGTCAGCATGCGCGTGCCCACGTCGGACAGCACCGTCGGGTCCCAGGTGTTGCCGGGCGGGCCGTACGCGAAGAGCATGCCCGTGGCCCAGACCGCGCTGTCGGGCGGGTCGACCAGCGGCGCGAGGTAGTTCGGGGCGGGCCGGGGGTAGTCCCCCTTCACCGCCAGGGTGGACATCACCTGGGTAGCCCTGCCGAACTGCGCCAGCGTCCGCTGCGACTCCTTGCTCAGGGGGAGGCCCTTCTTCGCGCCGTCCTTGTCCAGCAGCGCGTTGGCCACCTGCGTCGAGTCGGCGATGCCCCCGGCCTGCATGAAGGCGGTCATGTAGGCCGTGTCGCCCTGGTGGTCGTCGAGCGACTGCCCGATCTCGGCGATGGTCTGCCGGGACGCGGCGTCGTCGGGGTGGTCCAGCGCGTTCTTGAGCTCGGCGGCCTCCTGCTGGGCCTCCTGCGCCGTGTTGATGTCCTTGGTGTCCCAGGGGATGTTGACCCAGTTCCCGTCCGGGGTGCAGAAGGCGGCCCCGTCCGGCTGGTGCAGAAGGTTCAGGGCCTCGTCGGCGCGCAGACCCATCTTCGCGGCGTCGTCCCCCACCTGGGACGCCTGCTGGTGGAGCTGGCCGATGTTGAGCGTGCCGCCCCACTCGTCGAATCTGGTGCGTGTGGCCGGTGCGACCCGGGTGAGTACGTCCGCGAGATCTTTCAGCCGATCCGCCAGGACTCGCAACCGATGGGGATCCACCCCTGCGAAATCACTCATTGCCTTCCCCCCATTGTCGGCGTCCGGTCACTCCGCCGGGTGACGCGGACCGTGTGGTGTCCGGGACCTCACGCGTGCCCGTGGTATTTCCGGTCACTGGCCGCCTGGTCCTTCTGGGCCTTGGCGATCAGCCGCTGCTCCTCCGCCGGGAAGCTGTCGAAGAGCCGGCCCAACGACGACATGCGCCCGTTGAAGTCGGAGGCCCAGGTGTCCGCCGTGGCCCCCACCCATGTCTTGGCGCCCATCACGTCGTGGACCTTCTTCAGCGCCGCCCGGACGTCCGCCACGTCGGCCTCGATCTTCCCCATGTCCGTTCGGCACACGTTCTCGAGCCGGTCGTCGTCGGGTACGCCCACGCGCGACTCGCCCCCTCTCGGTCAGGCCGCTTCTGCTACGGACCTGTCCGGCACTCTAGGCGTCGCCAGGAACGGTCGAACACGCTTTGCCCAACCGCAACCGGTGCCACAGGACGCCTCCTCGGGGTGGACACGCAGAGTGACGGCGTGCGTATCCTGACCCGCTCTTGACCGGGCAGCCGGTGGGGCCAGGCACAATGGCGAGGTGACCGACGCGAAATGAGGCGCGCATGTCCGATCTTCCGCGCAAGGCTGTGACCCGCACCGCGAAGCTGGCTGCACTGCCCCTGGGATTCGCCGGGCGGGCCACGCTCGGGCTCGGAAAGCGGCTCGGGGGCAGGCCGGCCGACGAGGTGGCCGTCGAGTTGCAGGAGCGCACCGCGGAGCAGTTGTTCAAGGTGCTGGGCGAGCTGAAGGGCGGGGCCATGAAGTTCGGCCAGGCCCTCTCGGTCTTCGAGTCGGCGCTGCCCGAGGACGTCGCGAGCCCCTACCGCGCGGCGCTGACCAAGCTCCAGGAGGCGGCCCCGCCGTTGCCGGCCCGCACCGTGCACCGGGTGCTGGCCGAGCGGCTGGGCGCGGACTGGCGCTCGCTGTTCGCCGAGTTCGAGGACACGCCGGCCGCGGCCGCGTCGATCGGGCAGGTGCACCGCGCGGTGTGGGGCGACGGCCGCAAGGTCGCGGTGAAGGTGCAGTATCCGGGCGCGGGGGCGGCGCTGCTCTCGGACCTGTCGCAGCTGGGCCGGGTGGCGCGGCTGTTCGGGCCGCTGGTGCCGGGCATGGACGTCAAGCCGCTGCTGGCCGAGCTGCGCGAGCGGGTCGCCGAGGAGCTGGACTACGCCCTGGAGGCGGCGGCGCAGCACACCCACGCGGTGGAGTTCGCCGGGGATCCGGACGTGGTGGTGCCCGATGTGGTGCACCAGGCCGACCAGGTGCTGGTCACCGAGTGGATGGACGGGGTGCCGCTGTCGGAGGTGATCTCCGGCGGCAGCCAGGAGATGCGCGACCGGGCGGGCCAGCTGCTGGCGCACTTCCTCTTCGCGGGACCGGCGCGCACGGGCCTGCTGCACGCCGATCCGCACCCGGGCAACTTCCGGCTGCTGACGGACGAGGGCCCGGTGTCGGGCTGGCGGCTGGGCGTGCTGGACTTCGGCACGGTCGACCGGCTGCCCGAGGGGCTGCCGCTGCCGATCGGCACCGCGCTGCGGCTGGCGCTGGAGGGCGAGGCGGAGGAGGTGCACGCGATGCTGCGCGAGGAGGGCTTCGTCAAGCCGACGATCACGCTCGACTCCGACGCGGTGCTCGACTACCTCAAGCCGATCATCGAGCCGGCCGGGCGCGAGGAATTCTCCTTCGACCGGGCGTGGATGCGCGCGCAGGCGGCCAGGATCGCCGATCCCCGCTCGCCCGCGCACCAGCTGGGCAAGCAGCTGAACCTGCCGCCGTCGTATCTGCTGATCCACCGGGTGACGCTGAGCACGGTGGGTGTGCTGTGCCAGCTGGGGGCCACGGTGCGGTTGCGGGCGGAGCTGCAGGAGTGGCTGCCGGGCTTCGACCCCGGGGATGCCGGGGATACCGGGAAGTCCGCGCCGGGCGACGGCGCCGCGTCCGGGTGAGGGCGGGCGGCGGGCGCTGCGGTCACCACCAGGAGGAGTCGAGCCGGCTCTCGATGCTGCGCAGATGGCGGCGGGCGCAGTCGTCGCAGAAGTAGACGCGGCGGCCGTTCTCGACGGAGCACGTCCAGGTCAGCGGCAGTCCCTCGCGCGTGGCCCCGCAGCGCGCGCAGGTGGTGGTGGTCTGGTCGTTCTTGTGATCCACCGGGTGACGATACCTCCTCCCCCGCACTGTTCGTCGGCACCACGCACCGCGGGGCCGGTCCTTTCGGACCGGCCCCGCGGTGTCGTTGGTGCCAGGTGGTGCTGAGTGGTGCTGGGTGGTGCCAGGCGGTGCGGCCGTTACTGCATCACGGCCAGGGCCAGCGCCCGCCGGGCCCGCAGCGAGGCGCGCTCGGCGCGCCGCTGGAGCCGCCGGGCGGCCAGCAGGTGGGAGGCCCTGCGTTCTTGCTCGGCCTCCGACATCCGCTGTTGCATATGGGCACGGGCCAGGGCTTCAGGCATGAGTTGCATGTGGTGGTTCCTGTTCTGGTGCGACGCCATCGCGTCGGGGGTACGAGCGGTCTGTTCGAGGCGGCTGGAAGTCATCGGGGCCTGATTCATCGGATCGTGGGTGGCGGGACGGTCGATCGTCCCCGGGGTGGTGAACCTGCGCGTGTTCATACCGCGACCGCGTTCTTGCGCGGACGGCCACGCGGACGCTTGCGGGGCACGACGACACCCTGGATGAACAGCTCGCCGCCCCAGACACCCCAGGGCTCACGGCGGTCCTTGGCGCCGGCGAGGCAGGCCTCGCGGACCGGACAGGTCTGGCAGAGGGACTTGGCGTACTCCACGTCGGCCGGGGACTCGGCGAAGAAGACCTCCGGGTCGTAGGTGCGGCACGGGACGGGCACGCCGAGGCGCTCGATCTCGTCGTCGAGCTCGGTGAGGGGAAGCAAGGTGGTCTCCGGGGGCTGTGCGGGCGGGCGGCTCGGGTCGGGGGCGGGTCCGGACGGTGCGTGCTGGGCGGTGTGCACGGTGTGTTCGTTCCTCGTCTTTCGGGCCGGCCGGTCGGCCGGTGTGCTGTTGTGTCTGTCGCGGGCGACAGCCGTTCGTTCTGCGACGGAAAACAGAAGGGCCGCGGATCCCGGTCTGGGATTCCGCGGCCCTGAGGTGCCGACCTGATGCGATGTCAGGCTGGATCACTCCAGGGTTCGAGCCCGCGGAAGGCCCACTTGCCGTACTGCTGCGTCTTCTGCTGTCCATTGCCAAAGCCATGGGCGCCTGCTGCGCCGATGACGGTCCTGGTGCCGGCGCCCGCCGCCGCTGCCGCGGAGCCGAAGGCATACGCCTTCGCCTGCGCTGCCGCTACCGCGGACGCCTCGGTCGGTCGCTCACTGCGCAGCCGCGCAGCCGGGGCGGCCGCGGGGAGCACGGAGGACATCAGACCGGTGGCAGCCGAGGGCATGCCGAGGAGGCAGGTGGCGACCGGACGATCGGTCAGTTTCGTGATCAGAATCTGCGTGGACATCTGGCTCGCCTCCTCTCGGCGTCTCGTAAGGCTGATGGACCGTTCTTGCGTATTACATCACGGTCGGGCGGGCTCTTGGAAGAGCCGTTCTCAACCGCGCTCGTGAAGGCTATGGGGACCTCCGCGGGATGCGCAAACTATTTTTCGGCTCCTTCTTCGGATTCCTCGGAAGATTCCTGCACGGGCTCCCCCGCGCACAGCGCGAGCACGTCGGCCCCGAACTTGTCGAGCTTGCGGGCCCCCACGCCGGGGATGACCGCGAGGCCTCCGGCGTCCTCCGGCCTGACCTCGGCGATCGCCAGCAGCGTGCGGTCGGTGAAGACGCAGTAGGCCGGCTGGCCGAGCGCCTTGGCCTGTTCCGAGCGCCAGGCACGCAGCCGCTCGAAGAGGGCCTCGTCCAGATCCGACGGGCAGTCCTCGCAGCGCATCAGCTTGATCTCGCGGGCGTCCGACAGGGTGCGCCCGCACACCCGGCACAGCACCGGGCCGCCGCGCCGCTTGCGCCCGCCGGAGCCGCGCTCCGCCCCGCCCGCGCCGCCGCCCGCGGTGCGGGCGCCGCGCGGCGCGGAGCCGGGCCGCAGCCCGTCCAGGAAGCGGGAGGGCTTGCGGGTGCCGCGGCCGCCGGGCGAGCGGGACAGCGCCCAGGACAGCGACAGGTGCTCGCGGGCGCGGGTGACGCCGACGTAGAGCAGCCGGCGCTCCTCCTCGACCTGCTCGTCGGTCTTGGCGTAGGTGATGGGCAAGGTGCCCTCGGTCAGGCCCACGACGAAGACGGCGTCCCACTCCAGGCCCTTGGCCGCGTGCAGCGAGGCGAGCGTGACGCCCTCCACGGTCGGGGCGTGCTGCACCCCCGCCCGCTCGTCAAGCTCGGCCACGAAGTCGGCGAGCGTCGCGGCGGGGCGGGCGGTCGCGAAGTCCTCCGCGAGGCGCACCAGCGCGGCCAGCGACTCCCAGCGGTCCCGCACCGCGCCGGAGCCGGCGGGCGGCTCCGAGGCCCAGCCGCGGGAGCTGAGCACCGCCCGCACCTGGTCCGCCACGCCTGCCGCGGTCTCCTCCGGATCGGCGGACGCGCGGGCGGCGCCGCGCAGCAGCATGCCCGCCTCGCGCACCTCGGGCCGCTCGAAGAAGCGCTCGGCGCCGCGCAGCTGGTAGGGCACCCCGGCGTCGGCGAGCGCCTGCTCGTAGACCTCGGACTGGGCGTTGATCCGGAAGAGCACCGCGATCTCGCTGGCCCGCACTCCGGAATCCATCAGCTCGCGGATCCGCTTGGCGGCGCCGGCGGCCTCGGCAGGCTCGTCGGTGTATTCGGTGTAGGAGGGCTCGGGGCCCGCCTCGCGCTGCGAGACCAGCTCCAGGCGGTGCGCGGCGGCCTGCCCGCGGGCCTGGCCGAGCAGCCCGTTGGCCAGGGCCACCACCTGGGGCGTCGAGCGGTAGTCCCGCACCAGCTTGACGACCGTGGCGTCCGGGTAGCGGGAGCGGAAGCCGAGCAGGTGGTCGGGGGTGGCGCCGGTGAAGGAGTAGATGGTCTGCGACGCGTCGCCGACCACGCACAGCGTCTCCCGGCCGCCGAGCCACAGGTCGAGCAGCCGCTGCTGGAGCGGGCTGACGTCCTGGTACTCGTCCACCACGAAGTGCTGGTACTGCGAGCGGACGGTGTCGGCGACGTCCGGCCGGTCCTGGAGCACGCCGACGGTCAGCAGCAGCACGTCCTCGAAGTCGATCATGCCGCGGTCGCGCTTGAGCTGCTCGTACGTGGAGTAGATCCGGGCGACCTCGGCGGGATCGCGCGGTACGTCCCGCCCCGTCTTGGCGGCGACGGCCGGGTAGTCCTCGGGCACGGTCTGGGTGACCTTGCACCACTCGATCTCGCTGGTCACGTCCCGCAGCTCGTTGCGGTCCAGCCGGATGCGGCTGCGCGCTCCCGCCTCGGCGACCAGCTGGACCTTGCGCTCCAGCAGCCGGGGCATCTCGCCGCCGATGGCGCGCGGCCAGAAGTACTGGAGCTGGCGCAGGGCCGCGGAGTGGAAGGTGCGGGCCTGGACGCCGCCCGCGCCGAGCTGCCGCAGCCGGCCGCGCATCTCGCCGGCCGCCCGCGCGGTGAAGGTGACCGCGAGCACGCTCGCCGGCTGGAGGATGCCGGCCCGCACCCCGTAGGCGATCCGGTGGGTGATCGCCCGGGTCTTGCCCGTGCCGGCACCGGCCAGCACGCACACGGGGCCGCGCAGCGCGGTCGCCACCGCGCGCTGCTCGGGGTCGAGGCCGTCGAGCACCGCGTCCGCCGACTCCGGCGCCGAGGGGAAGAGCGTGTCGTGGGTTGTCGCAGTCACACCGCCACTCTGCCAGGTCCGGCGGACAGCCCGGGAAAGTTATCCACAGCCCCCACCCGAACCGGGCGTGCCAGGAACCCGGTCCGGCCCGCGGACCTGGTGCGACGCGGCGGGCGGACGGTGTTCCGGAATGCCGGCCGGGGGCCGGACGTTAGAGGGTTGCCAGAATCTCTCGCGACGAGGAGCGACCACCGATGCCGGGCACCGTGACCATGTACAGCACCAGCTGGTGCGGCTACTGCCGCCGACTGAAGTCCCAGCTGGACCGCGAGGGCATCGCCTACACCGAGATCAACATCGAGGAGCATCCGGAGTCGGCGAAGTTCGTCGAGGAGGCGAACGGCGGCAACCAGACCGTGCCCACCGTCCAGGTCGTGCCGTCCTCCGGCGCCGAGGTCGTCATGACCAACCCGAGCCTGGCCCAGGTCAAGCAGGCCCTGGGCGTCTGAGCCGGCGCCCGCCCCGCCCGGCTCCCGCCGCCCCGCCCCCGCCCCCCGCGCTCACGGGCGGGGCAGCGGGGCGCCGTACCACTCCTCGATGAGCCGGGCGGCGATCGAGATCCCGAACGGCGGCAGCACCTCGCCGGAGGAGAAGGCCGCGCGCAGGTCCTCGCGGGAGAACCAGCGGGCCTCGTGGATCTCCTCGCCGTCGACGTTGATCTCCGAGGAGACGGCGCGTGCGAAGAAGCCGAGCATCAGGCTGGACGGGAAGGGCCACGGCTGGCTCGCCATGTACGTGACGTCGTCGCCGACCGTGACGCCGACCTCCTCGGCGACCTCGCGGCGCACCGCCGCCTCGATCGACTCGCCGGGCTCGACGAAGCCGGCCAGCGTCGAGAAGCGGCCTTCGGGCCAGTGCAGCTGGCGGCCCAGCAGCGCGCGGTCCTGGTCGTCCGTGACGAGCATGATCACCGCGGGGTCGGTGCGCGGGTAGTGCTCGGTCAGGCACGCGGGGCAGCGCCGGATGTGGCCCGCGGCGGCGATGACGGTGCGCTCGCCGCAGCGGGAGCAGAAGCGGTGCATGCGCTGCCAGTTCTCCAGCGCCACCGCGTGCACCATGAGGCCCGCCTCCAGCGGCGCGAGCAGCCCGCCGACCTCGCGCAGCCCGGCGGGCCGGGCCGCGCCGTCCATCCGGCCCGGCAGCGCGTCCTTCTGGAGGGCGAAGTAGCGCACGCCGTCCGGCGCGATCCCGAGGAAGTAGCGGTGCATCTCGGTCTCCGGCGCGTCGAACGCCGGGGTCATGACCAGGTCGGTGCGGCCGTCGGGGCCGTCCTCGACCAGCACCTGCCCGCCGGAGACCACGAAGACCCGGGTCGTCGGATGGCTCCACGCCGCGGCGAGCCATGCCTCGTCCGTCCGGTGGTGCGCGGCGCGGTCCACCCCCGTGTAGGTGAGAGCGAGCGGGCGGTCCTTCGCGTCAAGTCCGGTCAAGGTCGTTTCCATCTCCCCGTCGAGCGTGGGTACGTACACCGGCGCACCACCTTGTCGTCCGGCAGATGCCAACTACCGGCGGCCAGGGAAATTCCCGGTGACGGTACGGATTCGCCACGTCGTCCGAGGTGGAGCGCGCCCTATGCAGCGTAGCCCGGCTCGCGGTGCGCCCGCGGAACGGGACCTCCCGGCGGCCACCGTCCTCCCGGTCCTGCCCGGTCATTCCCCGGCCAGCAGCCGTTCCAGCGCGGTGCGGCCGGGCAGCGCGGCCGGGCGCACGATCTCGCCGCTGCGCACGAAGAGGAAGGCCGCGGACACCCGCTCGGGCGGCACCCCCAGCATCTCCGCCCAGGCCAGCCGGTAGACCGCCAGCTGCATCGGGTCGGCGGTCGCGGCCGGGTCTCGGCCGGTCTTCCAGTCGACGATCTCGTACGTGTACGGGTCCGGGCCGGGTTCCTGGTGCGCGTCCGCGCCTTCCGGCCCGCCCGTTGCCACGGCGTGGCGGTATACCGCGTCGATCCGGCCCCGCACGACCCGGCCGCCCAGCGTGAGGTGCACCGGCACCTCGACCCGGTAGGGGGTGCGGTCGGCGTAGGGGCTGCGCAGGAAGGCCTCCTTGAGGGCCGTCAGGTCGGCCTCGTCGGCGATCTCGTCGCCGCCCTCGATGCCGGGCAGGTCCTCGGGCCCGAAGAGCGGGCGGGCGTCGAAGCGGGATTGGACCCAGGCGTGGAAGCGGGTGCCGCGGCGGGCGGCGGGCGCGGGCGGGTGCGGCAGCGGGCGGGCCAGCTCGCGGGCCAGCGTGTCGGGGTCGGTGGCCAGCAGCATGAGCTGGCTCGCGGTGAGCGTGGCGGGCAGCGGGACGTCCCGCACGGTGGCGCGGGAGCGGCGCAGTTCGTCGGCCAGCGCCTCCAGGTCGCGGTCCCAGGACGCGACGAGCCGCGCCTCGGCCGCGTCCAGCCCGTCCCCGCCCGCCGGGTCCGTGCCCGCGCCGTCCCCGTCCGCCGCGTCGGCGTCGGCGGCCTCCCGCGCCCCGGGGATCGCGCCCGGCCCGCCGGCGTACGCCTGCGCGCCCTCCTCCCCCGCCGCGTACGCGAGCACCCGGCGGGCCGCCCCGCGGCGGCGGTGCAGCGCCTGCGCGTCCAGGGGCAGCGGCCAGGCGGGCTCGGCGACCTGTTCGAGTGCGGGGTTGGCGGCGCCCTGCTCCGGCTCGTCGGCCCAGGCCTCGATCTCGCCGTACCCGGCCTCGCAGTGCTCGCGCAGGGCCTGGAGGAAGGCGGAGGGCCCGAAGGGGGACTTCTGCGTCGGCCCCCACCAGTGGCCCGAGCCCAGCAGCAGGGAGCGGGGCCGGGTGAAGGTGACGTAGCCGAGCCGCAGCTCCTCGACGCGCTGGTGCTCCTTCATGGCCTCCTTGAAGCCGTCGAGCCCGGCGCGCGTCCACTCCTGGACGTCCGGCAGCGTGGCGGCGTCGCCGCGCAGCCCGTGCGGCAGCACCTTGGCGTTGACCGGCCACAGCTCGCGCCCGCGGGTGCTCGGGAAGCCCCGGTCGACCAGGCCCGGCACCACCACCACGTCCCATTCCAGCCCCTTGGACTTGTGCGCGGTCAGCACCTTGACGGTGTTCTCGCCGCCCGGCAGCGAGCTGTCCAGGCCCTTCTCGTACTCGGCGGCGGTGCGCAGGAAGCCCAGGAAGGCCAGCAGCGTCGCCTCGCCGTCCAGGGCCGCGAAACCGGCCGCGACGTCCAGGAAGCGGGTGAGCGTCTCGCGGCGGCGGGCGGCAAGGGCGTGCGGGGAGGCCGACAGCTCGACCTCCAGGCCGGTGACGCCCAGCACCCGGTGCAGCACGTCCATCAGCGGATCGGCCAGCGAGCGGCGCAGCTCGCGGATCTCGGTCGCGAGCCGCGCGAAGCGCACCCGGGCCTCGGCGGAGAAGGGCAGGCCGTCGTCGGGGCCCGGGAGGTCGGCGAAGGTCTCCAGCGCGTCGGCGAGCGACACGACCTCGGCCGGGTCGACGCCCTCCACGGCGGCGGCCAGCCGGTCCCGCCCCTCCTCGCCCGCGTCCGCGCCGTGGCGGACCAGCAGCCGGGCGCGGCGGCCGAGCAGCGCCAGGTCGCGCGGGCCGATCCGCCAGCGCGGCCCGGTCAGCAGCCGCACCAGCGACGCGTTGGCCGTCGGGTCGTGCAGCACCTCGCACACCGCGACCAGGTCGGCGACCTCCGGCAGGTGCAGCAGCCCGGACAGGCCCACGACCTCGACCGGCACCTCGCGGGCCACGAGCGCCGCGTGGATCTCCGGGAAGTGCGCGGCGGTGCGGCACAGCACGGCGATGCCGCCGGGGGGTGTGCCGGTGCGCACCAGGTGGGCGACGGAGTCGGCGAGCCAGGCCGTCTCCTCCGCCTGGGTGGGCAGCAGGGCGCAGCGCACCAGCCCGTCGTGCTCGGCGCCGGGCGCGGGGCGCAGCGCCTCGACGCCCTCGTGGCGGGCGCGCAGCTCGGCGGCGAGGGTGTTGGCCAGGTCCAGCAGCCGGCCGCCGGAGCGGCGGTTCTCGCTGAGCGAGTAGCGGTCGGCGGGGCGCCCGTCGGCGTACGGGAAGTGCTCCGGGAAGTCGTCGAGGTTGGCGACGCTCGCGCCGCGCCAGCCGTAGATGGCCTGGCAGGGGTCGCCGACGGCGGTGACGGCGTGGCCCGTGCCGCCGCCGAAGAGCCCGGCGAGCAGCAGCCGCTGGGCGACGGAGGTGTCCTGGTACTCGTCGAGCAGCACCACGCGGTACTGCCCGCGCAGCGCGGCGCCGACCTCGGGGCGGGTCTGCGCGAGCGTCGCGGACAGCGCGATCTGGTCGCCGAAGTCCAGCAGGTCGCGCTGCCGCTTGCCCTCGCGGTAGGCGGCGGCCAGCCCGGCGAGGTCGCGGCGGGCGGCGACCGCCTGGCGGACGTCCTTGACCCAGGCCCAGCCGCGGCGGGCGGGGTCGAGCTCTGCCAGCTCCGCCGCCAGCCGCTCGTCGTGGTCGCGCAGCCGCTCGGGCGGCACCAGGTGCTCGGCCAGCTCACCGGCGAGCGCCAGCAGATCCCCGACGAGCGTGGGCAGGCCCTTGGTGAGCGCCGGGTAGGGCCCGGGAGCGGCCCGCAGCACCTGTGCGGCCAGCTGGTAGCGGGTGGCGTCGGCCAGCAGCCGGGCGGTCGGCTCCAGGCCGATGCGCATGCCGTGGTCCTTGAGCAGCTGCCCGGCGAAGGCGTGGTAGGTCGAGATCTGCGGCTCGCCGGGGTGCTCGGCCCCCGGTTCGGCCCCGGGGTCGTACGGCTCGCGCCCGCCGGGGGCGTCGCCGTCCGTCACGCCTGCCTGGGCGAGCGCCCTGCGGACGCGCTCGGCCAGTTCGCCGGCCGCCTTGTTGGTGAAGGTCAGGCCCAGCACCTCTTCGGGCGCGACCTGGCCCGTACCGACGAGCCAGACCACCCGGGCGGCCATGACCGTGGTCTTGCCGGAGCCCGCGCCGGCCACGATCACGCCCGGGGCGAGGGGCGCGACGATGCACGCCGTCTGCTCCGGGGTGAACGGGATGCCCAGCAGCTCCTTCAGCTGCTCGGGCGATTCGATGCGGGTCGCCACCCGTGGAGGCTATCCGGAGCCGCCGACACCGGACGGCGCCGGCCTGCTGCGATACCCCGCGCAGGGGGCACCGCGGCAGGCCCGTCCGGCTGGTCAGATGTGCAGGCCGCCCGGACCGCCGACCTTGCTCGGGTCGAGGGTCATGGAGGGCGGCGGCGCCGTCACGTTCGGCTGCTTGCCGAAGTCGGAGAAGACCATGAGCATCGGCTGGCCCTCGTTGGTGCCCTCCGCCCGCAGGATGACGGGGTTGTCGCCCGTCGTGACGGATATGGTCGTCTTGTCCGCGCCGTCGGTCTCGATGAGCTGGAAGACCTGCTGGCCGCCCACCGTGGCCGTCCGGCCCTTGTCGAGCCTGCTGGAGTCGTCCCCGTCGTCCTCGCTGAGCGTGTCCATCATGCCGTTGAGGTCGCACATGGTCTTGAAGTTGTCCTCGTCGTCCGAGTCGAACTCGGCCGAGGGGATCTTCACCCACTTGTCGCCGATCACCCGCGCGGACTCGGCGTCGGCGTTCGTCGTCCAGAAGGTGTTGTCGCCCTTCATGTACGTGTAGTCGCCGCCGGTGAAGATCAGCTGGACCTTGCCCTCGCCCATGTCCACGGCGAGCGCGCACTTGTCCGTCGTCGTCAGGGTGCCCTTGATGTGCATCTGCCCGCTGTCCTCGTCACTGCCGGACAGCTCGTACGTCATGGCGCCGGAGTCGCGCATGTCCTGCTCGGCGCGCTTGAGGACCTCGTCCGCCGTCTGGTCCGCGAACGGGTCGGCGGCCTTCGTCGGCGCCGACGTCGTCACGACGGGCTTCATCAGCGGGGCCGCGTCGTCCCCCTTGTCACCGCCGCATCCGGTGAGTGCGGCGCCCCCCGCCGCGACGGCGCAGAGCGCCGCGATGAACGTTCGTGTGGCCGGCATGAGCCGTACCCCCTCGATCCCAGTGCCGGCAACGCCCGCACGGGCGCGCTTCCCCACCCCGGGTGGCACAGGAAAACCATAGCGGTCGCCACTGACACGCAAAGCCGCGCCCTTTCCCGTACGTTGCCCGCACTTGTCCGCCACGGCACGGCCATGTGCCGGTCATCGTCCGGTCAAGAGCCCGTCATTCGACGATGTGCCGCCCCTCGGGGCGGGCGGTGCAGGAGGCGCGGAAGGCGCAGTGCGCGCAGTGCTGGCCGGCGGCCGGGGTGAAGCGCTCGTCCAGCACCCGGGCCGCGGCCGTGGCCAGCAGCTCCTCGGCCCACTCCCCCGCGAGCGGCTCCTGCCGCTGCACCACGGGTGCGGTCTCGCCGCCGTCGCGGCGGGACGCGCCCAGCCGCAGCTGGACGAGTTCGGCGCCGCCCGCGGGCGGGGTGTCGCCGCCGAACAGCGGGTCGACGGCGCCCTCCCGTACGGCCAGCTGGTAGACGGCCAGCTGCGGGTGGCGGGCCACCTCGGCGGCGGTCGGCTTGGCGCGGCCGGTCTTGAAGTCGACGACATAGGCCGCGCCCTGGGCGTCCGTCTCGACCCGGTCCATGCTGCCGCGGATCCGCACCTGCGCGTCGCCCGCGGCAAGGGTGACGTCGAAGTCGTGCTCGGAGGCGACGGGGGTGCGGCCGCGCTCCGTGACGTGCCAGCGCAGGAAGCGCTCCAGGGCCGCGCGGGCGTTGTCCTTCTCCTGCCGGGATTTCCAGGGGGCGTCGAAGGCGAGCGCGTCCCACACGTTGTCCAGCCGGGCCATCAGCACGTCCAGGTCCGCGGGCGCGCGGCCGGACGCGACCTCGTCGGCCAGTACGTGCACGACGTTGCCGAAGCCCTGCGCCGCCGTCGCGGGCGGCTCCGCCTTGACCTCGCGGCCCAGGAACCACTGCAGCGCGCAGGTGTTGGCGAGCTGGTCCAGCGCGCTGCCGGACAGCGCGACCGGCTGGTCGCGGTCGCGCAGCGGTACGGCCGAGGCGGTCGGCTCGTACAGGCCCCACCAGCGGCCCGGGTGCGCGGCCGGGACCAGCGGGTGGCCGTCGTCGTTCAGCGCCGCGAGCCGGGCCAGGCGGCGGGCGGCGGCGTCCCGCAGCGCCGGGGAGGCCGCCGGGTCGACGGCGGTCGCCCGCAGCTCCGCGACCAGCGCGGCCACCGCGAGCGGGCGGCGCGGCCGGTGCGTCACGTCCTGCGGCGGCACGCCCAGCTCGGCGAGGAAGCGGGACGGCTGGTCGCCGTCGTCCGCGGCGGACCGCACCGCCGTCACGAGCAGCCGCTCCGACGCGCGGGTCGCGGCGACGTAGAACAGCCGCCGCTCCTCCGCGAGCAGCGCGCCCTGGCTCAGCGGCGGGGCGATGCCGTCGCGGCCGATCCGGTCGGCCTCCAGCAGCGAGCCGCGGCGGCGCAGGTCGGGCCACACGCCCTCCTGCACGCCCGCGACCACCACGAG
This sequence comes from Streptomyces sp. NPDC021020, assembly GCF_044333285.1. Classification (NCBI taxonomy): domain Bacteria; kingdom Bacillati; phylum Actinomycetota; class Actinomycetes; order Kitasatosporales; family Streptomycetaceae; genus Streptomyces; species Streptomyces sp. NPDC021020. The sequence goes on along the minus strand of NZ_JBIRQQ010000004.1, from coordinate 21,450 downwards.
CCGCCACTCCAGGCCCTTCGCGCGGTGCGCGGTCATGAGCCGCACCGCGTCCGGGCGGACCGTGCGGCCGCTCAGGGTGTCGGCGGCGATGTCGTGGTGGGACAGCTCCTCCAGGAAGTTCAGGGCGCCGCGGCCGCCCGTGCGCTCCTCCGCGCGGGCCGCGGACTCGAACAGCGCGCACACCGCGTCCAGGTCGCGGTCGGCGTTGCGGCCCGCGGCGCCGCCGCGCAGGGCGGCCCGCTCCAGGCGGGCCGCCCACGGGGTGCCGTCCCACAGCGCCCACAGCGCGTCCTCGGCGGTGCCGCCCGCCGCGAGCACGGCGCGGGCCCGCCCCAGCAGCGCGGCGAGGCGCCGGGGGGCGCGGGCGTACGAGGCGTCGTGCGCGGCGAGCCGCTCCGGCTCGCTGAGCGCCTCCGCGATCAGCTCGTCCGACGGCCGCGGTACGGCGACCCCGGCCGCCCGCTCCTCCTCCCGCAGCGCCCGCCCCAACCGCCGCAGATCCCCGGCGTCCATCCCCCCGAGCGGCGAGCCCAGCAGCGTGAGCGCGTCCTCGACCCCGACCCGTACGCTGCGCGGCGTCTCCGGGCGACCCGCCTGCGCGGAGTCCGCTGCCGCCAGGTCCGCTGCCGCGGGGGGCGGTACGGAGTCGGCGCCGGGCGCCGCTGCCGCGGAGGGCGGTACAGATCCCGTACCGGGTGACCCTTCCGCCGGGGGCGGTACGCAGCCGGTGCTGGGCGCCGCTGCCGCGGAGGGCGGTACGCAGCCGGTGCCGGGCGCCGTTCCCGCCGGGTCCCCGGCGTTCCTCCGCGCACGGCTCTCGACGGCTTGGCTGCGCGGCGCGGAGGTGTTCTGACCCGGCGCGTCCGGGGGCGGGACGTCACCCGGCGCGGCCGCGGGCGCCCCGCGGCCCGAGGCCTCCGCGGCCGGTGCGAGAGGGGTCCCCGGCGCGGCGGTTTTCGCGCCTGAGGCGCCCCCGGGCAGCAAGCCCTCGGGCAGGGGGTCGCCCCCGGGCGCTCCGCCCTCGGCCTCCGCCGCCGGCGCGGAAGGGGCCACCGGCGCGGAAAGTCTCGTACCCGGCGCGCCCCCGAGCAGCGCGTCGCCCCGGGGCGCTCCGTGGCCCGGAGCCTCCGCCGCCGGCGCGGGAGAGGCCACCGGCGTGGCGATGTCCTCACCCGGCGCGTCCACGTGCCGGACGTCACCCGGCGCGCCCGCTGCCTCCCCGGGCATCGCGTCACCCAGCGCATCCACGTGCCGGACGGCACCCGGCGCGCCCGCTGCCTCCCCGGGCATCGCGTCACCCAGCGCATCCACGTGCCGGACGGCACCCGGGGCGTCCTCGGGCAGGACGTCGACCGGCACACCCGGCGCGTCCTCGGGCCGGACGGCACCCCGCGCGTCTCCGGGGAGGAGGGAGGTGGCGGTGAGGCGGAGGGACAGGAGGAGGGGGGTCAGGGCGGGGTCGGTGTGGAGGGGGGTGGTGGAGGGGGGGAGGTCGATGGGGACGCCGGCCGAGGTGAGGGCGCGGCGGAGGGGGGCGAGGGCGGCGGTGGAGCGGGTCAGGACGGCCATGTCGTGCCACGGCAGCCCGTCCTCCAGATGCGCGCGCCGCAGCGTGTCCGCGACGGACTCGACCTCGGCGCCCGGCGTCGGGTACGTGCGGACGGCCACCGTGCCGCCCGGCGCGAGCGCGGCCGGCGCGCGGTGGGCGCGTACCGCGGCGGCGGGCAGCCGGGGCAGCGGCATACGCGCGGCAATCTGCCGGGTCGCCGCCAGCAGCCCGGCCCGCGCCCGCCGCGAGGCGCGCAGCACCTGGACCGGCGCGGGGCGCCCGTCGCGCCGCGGGAAGTGCTCGGGGAAGCCGAGGATGCCGTTCACGTCGGCGCCGCGGAAGGCGTAGACGGACTGGTCCGGGTCGCCGAACGCGACCAGCGTGCGCCCCTGCCCCGCGAGCGCCCGCAGCAGCCGCACCTGCGCCGGGTCCGTGTCCTGGTACTCGTCGACGTACACCGCGTCGTAGCGGCGCGACAGCCGCTCGTACACCTCGGGGCGCCGGGCCAGCAGCACCGCGCGGTGGACGAGCTCGGCGTAGTCGACCATCCCGCCCAGCTCCGTGACCTCCAGGTATTCGTCCAGAAAGGCCGCCGCAGCGGTCCAGTCGGGGCGGCCGATACGGGTCGCGAAGGCGGCGAGCGCGTCCGGGCCGAGGCCCAGCTCGCGGGTGCGGGCCAGCACCGCGCGCACCTCGTCGGCGAAGCCGCGCGTGGTGAGGGCGGCCCGCAGGTCCGCGGGCCAGCGCACGCGGCCCAGGCCCTCCCGCTCCAGCGCCGGCTGCCCGGCGAGCAGCTCGCGGACCAGCAGGTCCTGCTCGGGCCCGGACAGCAGCCGGACGGGTTCCTCGAAGGCCTCGGGGCTCTGCTCCTCCCGGACCAGGGCGTAGCAGAAGGAGTGGAAGGTGCTCGCGTGCAGCCCGGCGAGGCCGCGCGCGGCCATCCGGTCGCGCAGGTCGACGGCGGCGCGGCGGCCGAAGGTCAGGACGAGGACGCGGTCCGGCGCGGTCCCGGCGCGCACCCGGGCGAGCACGGACTCCACGAGCGTCGTCGTCTTGCCCGTGCCGGGCCCGGCGAGCACCAGCAGCGGACCGTCCCCGTGCTCAACCACCGCCCGCTGGTCCGCGTCCAGCACAGGGGGCCGTACGGGCTCCGGCGGGGTCCGCAGCAACCGGTAGCCGGTCGCCGCGGTCGCCGCGGAGGCCGCGGAGGCGGGAGGAGGAGACAGGATCACGTGGTTCGCCGGTTTCGTGGTGGTCGGTGGTGCGGGGGCGCGCGGGCGCGCCGGTGGGTACGCCGGTGCGCCGGTGCGGGCGTCGTACGGGCCCGGGGCGCCGTCCCCCGACGCTACGCCGTCCGCCGGGCGGACACGCCGCCGTGCGGGGGGCGAGGTCCTGCGGGGGCCCTCGCCACGATGCGACCGGCGCGTGTCGCCGCCCCGGAGGGGTGGTCCGGCCGTCTCCGGACCAACAGACCGCGGGCGGTTGCTCGCGCAGTTCCCCGCGCCCCTAAAAACGCTCGCCCCACGCGCCCCACCGCCCCGGAGGGGTGGTCCGGCCGTCTCCGGACCAACAGACCGTGGACGGTTGCGCGCGCAGTTCCCCGCGCCCCCAAAAACACTCGCCCCGCGCGCCTCACCGCCCCGGAGGGGTGGTTCGGCCGTCCCCGGACCAACAGACCGTGGACGGTTGCGCGCGCAGTTCCCCGCGCCCCTAAAAACGCTCGCCCCGCGCCGCCGCGCCACGTGCGGGTGCCCGGCGGGGCGATGCCGTGGTCGGGCCACGGATGGCCGAAGCTGGGGGGCATGAGTTTTCGGCCGTCAGCCGCCGTCCGCGCCGGGCGTGCGCCCGTCCCAGCGCGCGCGGCGCATGTCGATGCGCGGGGTGTGGCCCTCGGTCGCGGGGCCCGCGGTGCGCAGGGGGGTGCCCTCGGCGCGGTAGGCGTCCAGGGCGCGCAGCTCGTGGCCCGGGAGCAGGACGCCGTCGGCGCGGACGACGCGCCACCAGGGCACCCCGCTGCCGTACAGCGAGAGCACCCGGCCGACCTGCCGGGGGCCGCCCTCGCCGAGCCACTCGGCGACGTCGCCGTAGCTCATGACGCGGCCGGGCGGGATCAGGTCGACGGTGTCGAGCACCCGGTCCGCGTACTCACCGGGCCCGTCCGCGGCTTCCTCCGCGTGCGCGGCGCTTTCCTCGTGCTCCTCGCTCATCCGCCCCATCCTGCCGCAGACCACCGACACCGGGGGGTTCCGGTGTCATCCGTACGGTGCTCATGCCACCATCGTCCCGGCGGTGACTGGTGATACGAGATCAAGAAGAGACCGAAGCGGATCAGCCGGGCGCGGACGAGGCCGGAGCGGCCTCCCGCGCCCGTAAAGCGCTGCCCGCACCCGGGAACGGCGGCGGCGCCAGGCCGCGCGCCGGTGCCGACGGCCACCGCGCCCGACCCGGCCACGGCGCCTCCGGCGCGGGGGGCGGCAGCCGCGACGGCGAGCGGCCGGACGCCGGGGGCACACCCCCCGACCCGGCCCGCGGCGAGAGCGGCGGTAGCGGCGGCAGCGGCGGGGAAGGTAACGGCGGCGGGAACGACGGCTCCCCCCGCCCGACCGGCGGCCCCGGCGACACGCCCCCCGCGGGCCAGGGCGACGGCCGCCCCTCCCCCGAGGGACCCGCCGAACCCACCGGACCCGGCGACACGCTCCCCGCGGGCCCGGGCGACGGCTGCCCGTCCCCCGGCGAGCACGGGCACAGCATCGTCCCCGAGCCCTACCCCGCCCCCGTCGCCGTCGACGAGCCGCTGCTCGCCGCGCGCGTGCACCGGCCGGCCGACCTCGTACGCTTCCTGCTCGGACTGCTGGGCATCGCCGTCGTGCTGGCCGTCGCGGGGTTCGCGCACGCGACCACGACGGGCCTGGAGACGGACATCACGAAGGGCACGGACCACGCGCCCGACGTGCTGTCGTCGTTCGCGGGGCTGACGGCGAGCATCGCCGTGCTGATCGTGCCGGTGGCGTTCGCGATCGAGCGGCTGGCCAAGCGGGACGGGCTGCGGATCGCCGACGGCGTGCTGGCCGCGGTGCTGGCGCACGGCACCGCGCTGGCCACCGACCTGTGGGTGACGAATTCCGCGCCCGGCCCGATCCGCGACGCGCTCACCCACAATTCACCCTCCGGCACCGGCATGACCGACCCCGTGCACGGGTATCTGGCGCCGGTCATCGCCTATGTGACGGCGGTGGGCATGGCGCGCCGCCCGCGCTGGCGGGTGGCGCTGTGGTTCGTGCTGCTGCTGGACGCCTTCGCGGTGCTGGTCGGCGGCTACACGACACCGTTCTCGATCGCCGTGACGGTGCTGATCGGCTGGACGATCGGCTACGGCACGGTCTACGCGGTCGGCTCGCCGAACGTCCGGCCGACCGGCCGCCAGCTGCTCGCCGGGCTGCGCCGGGTGGGCTTCAGCCCGCAGACCGCCCGCCGGGTGCGGCAGGACGGGCCGGGGACGGCCGACGCCGAACGCGGCCGCGGCTACCTGGTGACGCTGGAGGACGGCCCGCCGCTGGACGTCACGGTGGTGGACCGCGAGCAGCAGGCGCAGGGCTTCTTCTACCGCGCCTGGCGCCGGCTGTCCCTGGTCGGCGGCATCAACGAGCGGCGCAGCCTGCTGTCGCTGCGGCAGGCCCTGGAGCAGGAGGCCCTGCTGGCGTACGCGGCGATCGCCGCGGGCGCGAACGCGCCCAAGCTCATCGCGACCTCCGAGCTGGGTCCTGACGCGGTGATGCTGGTCTACGAGCACATCGGCGGCCGGCGGCTGGACGCGCTGGCCGACGAGGAGATCACCGACACGCTGCTGCGCGAGGCGTGGACGCAGGTGCGCGCGCTCCAGTCGCGGCGCATCGCGCACCGCCGGCTGGTGGGCGAGTCGCTGCTGGTGGACCGGTCGGGCCGGGTCTTCCTGACCGACCTGCGGGGCGGTGAGATCGCGGCCGGCGACATCGTGCTGCGGATGGACGTCGCGCAGCTGCTGACGACGATGGCGCTGCGGGTCGGCCCGGAGCGCGCGGTGGCCTCCGCGGTCGCCGTGCTCGGGCCGGACGCGGTGGCGAGCGCGCTGCCGCTGCTCCAGCCGATCGCGCTCAGCCGTGCCACCCGCGCCCAGCTCAAGCAGCTCGCCCGGGAGCGGGCGCAGCGCGAGCGGGAGGCGGTGCTCGCGGCGTCGGCGCGCGAGAAGGAGGCCCGCGACCAGCGGCGGGCCCAGGAGCACCAGGAGGCGGCGGGCCGCCGCGGCGCCGTACGGGCCGACGTCGGGGAGGCCGAGGCCGAGGAGCGGGACGGCAAGGACGACAAGGCGGTCTCGAAGGCGGAGCGCAAGGCGGAGAAGCGGGCCATAGAGATCGCACTGGAGGAGGCCCGCGAGGAGGACCTGCTGTCGCGGATCCGGCAGCAGGTGCTGCTGATCCGCCCGCAGGCGCCGGTGGAGCCGGTGCGTCTCGAGCGCATCAAGCCGCGCACGCTGATCACCGTCATCGCCGGGGCCTTCGCGGCGTACTTCCTGCTGTCGCAGCTCAGCTCGGTGCCGATCGGCCAGGCCATCGCGCACGCGGACTGGCGCTGGGCGCTGGTGGCGGTGGCGGGCTCGGCGGCGAGCTATGTGGCGGCGGCGTGCGCGCTGGCCGGTTTCGTCCCCGAGCGGCTGTCGCTGCTGCGGACGGTGCAGGCGCAGATCGCCGGGTCGTTCGTGAAGCTGGTGGCGCCGGCCGCGGTCGGCGGTGTGGCGCTCAACACCCGCTACCTGCAGAAGGCCGGGGTGCGGCCGGGCCTGGCGGTGGCGAGCGTGGGCGCCTCGCAACTGGTGGGCCTCGGCATGCACGTGATGCTGCTGATGACCTTCGGCTTCATCACGGGCACCGAGAAGACGCCGTCGCTGTCGCCGTCCCGTACGGTCATGGCGGGGCTGCTGACGGCGGGCGTGCTGGTGCTGGTGGTCACGGCGGTGCCGGCGCTGCGCAAGTTCGTCTCGACGCGGGTGCGGGCGCTCTTCGCGGGTGTGGTGCCGCGCATGCTGGACGTCCTCCAGCGCCCCGGCAAGCTCGCGACGGGCCTGGGCGGCACGCTGATGGTCACCGTGACCTTCGTGGTCTGCCTGGACGGCTGTGTGCGCGCCTTCGGCGGGAGCCTGAGCTACGCGGCGATCGCGGTTGTCTTCCTCGCCGGCAACGCGCTGGGCTCGGCCGCGCCGACGCCGGGCGGCGTGGGCGCGGTCGAACTGGCCCTGACCGGTGGTCTGATCGCGGCGGGCCTGCCCAAGGAGGTGGCGACCCCGGCGGTGCTGTTCTTCCGTTTGCTGACGTTCTGGCTGCCCGTGCTGCCGGGCTGGCTGTCCTTCACCCAGCTCTCCCGGCGCGGGGAGTTGTGAGCGCGGCCGCTCGGAAGGGGTGGGTTCGAGACACGGCCGTGACCGAATCCGCACACCGGAGCCCTCGTTTGGCGCTTCCGCTTTCTGTACGGTGAGTTCCCTGGAATCGGGGACCAGTTGGTGGTAGGCGTTCGCGCCGTACGCCGCGGTCCCGTGTCGGGACGGCCGGACGGGGAGCCGAACGTATGCGAGCGCAGAGGGCGCTGACAGCCTGTGCGGTGGCCGCCATGAGCGCGGCCGCCGCGGTCGGGGTCGCCGGGTGCGGCGGCGGTTCGGGGTCGGACGACTCCGCGACCATCGCGCCGGGCGGCGCCCCCACCACCACTTCCGCCTCGGTGTCGCCCACGGCCTCGTCCGCGGCGAAGGCCGGGGCGCCGCTGACGATCGACCCGGCGGTGGCGCTGCCCGCGGACGTGAAGGTCGTCTTCGACTGGACGATGCCGGCCGACACGGCGCAGCACGCCGCGCTCACGGCCGCCGCCAACTACCTCCAGTCGGTCGACCACGCGGTGGTGAAGCAGAACCTCCAGGACCCGCCGATGTACGCGCACGCGGCGAACACCGCGCTGGCGCACGGCAAGGAGTACGTGCAGGCGAACGTCAGCGCCAAGCTCACGCTCAGCGGCACCGACCGCTTCTACCTGCCCGCCTTCACGCAGGGCAGCGGCGGCGCGAAGGCCACGTCGGTGGGCATCACGCTGTGCGAGGACCAGTCGAAGCTCTACAGCAAGGAGATCGCCACCGGGAAGGTGCGCGTGACCGGTGACGACCCCCGCAACTACCTGGGCTATTCCCTGGTCGTGGTCAAGGTCGCGACGGCCCACCCGTTCTGGCAGGTGCAGGGACTCGCCGTGACGGAAGGGGCGAAGCAGTGCATGCAGTGAGGATTCCCGTGGCAATATGCCGCGGATTCGTGGTCGCCGGAGTGCTGGTGCTGGCCGCGGCGGGCCCGGGTTTCGCGTACACCGGCCCGTCGAAGTCCACGTCCGGCGGCAGCGACGGCGACGGCGGCCTCTCGGCGGGGGTGCAGTACGCGTACCCGTCGGGCAAGCAGACGGGCCCGGGCAGCAAGCCGATGGCGTCGTCGAACGTGACGTGGTCGCCGCCGCCGTGCTGGATCGGCCCGGTCGGCGACCCGAAGACGTTCAAGGCGAACATCCTCAAGCAGGTCGCGAACACCAATGTCCCCGGCCAGGCGAATTACGCGCTGGAGGCCATGAACGAGCTGCAGAAGCACTACGAGGAGGGCTACACCTGGGACGGCGGGGGCGACGGCTACAAGGACTTCAACCTCGACAAGCAGGGCAAGGGCCAGTTCTGGGGGCCGATCCCCAACAAGGCCATGGGCAACGACCCGCGCACGATGGACTGCAACGGCACGCTGCCCTTCTGGGTCGACAACGGCAAGATGCCGCCGGCCGGCACCCCGAACGTCATCAGCGTCGACATGCTGTCCCAGCTCGCGTACGCGCGCACCCGGGTGCCCGGCGTCACCGTGGTGACGAGCCCCGCGCAGACGCAGACCGTCAACCTGCCGACGTGGGTGCACCTCACGCAGAACTACAGCCCCGTGCGCGTACGCGCGTACGTCGACCTCGGCGGCGGCGCGCAGCTGTGGGCCGAGACACAGGCGGTGCCGCAGCCGGTCGAGATCGACCCCGGTGAGAAGGACGCCACCCGCTACCCCGCCTCCGGCCTGTGCCCGGTCGCCGCGGACGGCACGGTCGGCGCGGCCTACAACGGCAATCCCAAGGCGACACCGCCGTGCGGCATGACCTACCGCCGCTCGACGGTCGGTGCCAGCCCGTACCCGCTGCGGGTCACGGTCAACTGGAAGGTGAGCTGGACGGGCTCGGGCGGCGCGGGCGGCGACCTGCCCGACGGCCGGGTCACCAACGACCCGGTGCCGCAGGTGACCGTCCGGGAGATCCAGGCCGTCAACCGCTGACGGCACGCACTCCGTACGACGACGGCGGGGCCGGCACCCTCGAAGGGTGCCGGCCCCGCCGTCCGTCTGCGATGTACCGCGCGTGCGCGCCGCTCAGTGGAGCCGGTCAGTAAATCGGCTTGTGCGGCTCCACCGTGTTGACCCAGCCGACCACGCCGCCGCCGACGTGCACGGCGTCGGAGAAGCCCGCGGACTTCAGGACCGCCAGCACCTCGGCGCTGCGCACGCCCGTCTTGCAGTGCAGCACGATCCGCTTGTCCTGCGGCAGCGTCTCCAGGGCGCTGCCCATCAGGAACTCGTTCTTGGGGATCAGCTTCGCGCCCGGGATCGAGACGATCTCGTACTCGTTCGGCTCGCGCACATCGATGATCTCGATGTTCTCGCCGTCGTCGATCCACTCCTTGAGCTGCTTGGGAGTGATCGTCGAGCCGGCCGCCGCGGCCTGCGCCTCCTCGGAGACGACACCGCAGAAGGCCTCGTAGTCGATGAGCTCGGTCACCGTGGGGTTGGTGCCGCACACCGCGCAGTCCGGGTCCTTGCGGACCTTGACCGTACGGTAGGTCATCTCCAGGGCGTCGTAGATCATCAGCCGGCCGAGGAGCGGCTCGCCGATGCCTGCGAGCAGCTTGATCGCCTCGTTGACCTGGATCGAGCCGATCGACGCGCACAGCACGCCGAGGACGCCGCCCTCGGCGCACGACGGGACCATGCCCGGCGGCGGGGGCTCCGGGTAGAGGCAGCGGTAGCAGGGGCCATGCTCGGACCAGAACACCGAGGCCTGGCCGTCGAAGCGGTAGATCGAGCCCCACACGTACGGCTTGCCGAGCAGCACGCACGCGTCGTTGACCAGGTAGCGGGTCGCGAAGTTGTCGGTGCCGTCGACGATCAGGTCGTACTGGGAGAAGATCTCCATCACGTTGTCCGACTCGAGCCGGGTCTCGTGCAGCACGACGTTCACGTACGGGTTGATGCCCTGGACGGAGTCGCGGGCGGACTCGGCCTTGGAGCGGCCGATGTCGGACTGGCTGTGGATGATCTGGCGTTGCAGGTTCGACTCGTCGACCTCGTCGAACTCCACGATGCCGAGCGTGCCGACACCGGCGGCGGCGAGGTACATCAGGGCGGGCGAGCCCAGACCGCCGGCGCCCACGATCAGCACCTTGGCGTTCTTGAGGCGCTTCTGCCCGTCCATGCCCACATCGGGGATGATCAGGTGACGCGAATATCTGCGGACCTCGTCAACGGTGAGCTCGGCGGCCGGCTCGACCAGGGGTGGCAGCGACACAGGGACCTCAGCAATACGGTTGGTCGGTCTCAGACGGTAGGGGCGCGTGTTCGCACACGCATCCCTGCAACACTGCCACGCCGGTCTTCATTCCAAGACACCCGGTCCGCAGGCCGAGACGTCCTACGGTCACATGGTGGGCGGCGGCCGGTCCGCACCCCCTTCCGTGCCCGTCCCGGAGCCCGCCTCGGCGGCCGCGCGCACCAGCCGGTCCCAGTACCCGGGCAGGCCGGACCACGGGTCGGTGCCGCCGCGGTCGCCGCGGTCGGTCAGGCACACGGTGGCCGCGCCCTGCCAGCGGGCGATGCGCAGGGCGCCGTCCAGATGCAGGCCGGGCACGGAGTGCACGAGGTGGACGAAGGTGGACGGCGGGTGCGCCGCGGTCCACTGCGGGGCCTCCGACCAGCGGTAACGGTCCCAGGGGCCGGTGAACGTGACGAGCTGGTCGGCGAATTCGGCGTAGCCGGGGTGCGGGTGGACACCGTGCCCGAGCACGATGATCCCGGAGCCTCCGGAGCGGTCCGCGCCCGCCGCCGGCTCGCGGCCGAGCAGCGCGCGCAGCGTCGTCACCGCCCACCGGCAGTCGGCGGCGTGGTCGCGGCCGGTGGGCGCGCGGTCCAGGTAGAAGCCGTCGACCTGGTACCAGTCGAGGTAGCGGGACGCGTCGGACACCAGCTCACCGAAGGGCCGGTCGCCGTACGCGGCGTCCAGCGTCCCGAGGAGTGGGACGCCGTTCTCACGGACGCGCGCGGTCACCTCCCCGTACAGCGGATCCGGCCGGCTCCCCGGCCCGCGGCTCACGTCGAACGCGGCCCAGCGCAGATCGGCCCCCGGCCGCGCGAGCTCGGCCCACTCGGCCGGGGCCATGAGCGGGTGCACGAGGCCCGGCACGGCGAGCCGGGTCCCCGTGGCCGCGGCGCGGGCCGGCCTGGTCAGACGCGGCATGCCGCCTCCATCCACACGTCGGCCAGCGACTCCTCCAGGCCGATCCGCGGCCGCCAGCCGAGCCGGTCGCGGGCGGTGCGGACGTCGGCCTGCTGCCACAGGCCGCAGCCGTCCGGGTACGGCGGCGCCGCGGCGCCGCCCGCCGGCGGCTCGTCCAGCTCGCGCACCGCGCCCTCGTAGCCCGCGACGTGCGCCAGGGCCGCGGCCATGTCGCGCATCCGGACCGCGCGGCCGCTGCCGATGTTCACCACGCCCTGCGCCGCCGACAGCGACGCGGCGTGCACCGCGCGGGCGACGTCCCGCGCGTCGACGAAGTCGCGCTGCACCGCGAGCCCGCCGAGCCGCAGCTCGGGCTCGCCGCTCTGCATCGCGCGGCGCAGCGCCTCGGCGATCCGCCCGAGCGGGGCACCGGTCGGCGTCCCCGGCCCCACGGGGCTGAACACCCGCAGCACCACGGCGTCCAGGCCCGAGCCCAGCACCAGCTCCGTCGCGGCGAGCTTGCTCACCCCGTACGGCCCGCCGGGCCGCGGCGCCGCGTCCTCCCCGGTCGACGACCCGGCGGGCGACGGCCCGTACTCCGACCCGCACCCCACCTGCACCAGCCGCGCCCCGATCCCGCTGCGCCGCATCGCCTCGCACACGGTCGCGACGGCGACGGTGTTCTGCCGCGTCAACTCCCGCGCCCCCCCGCGCGTCGCCCCGGCGCAATTGACGACCACCCCCGGATGCACCGCATCCAGAAACCGCGCGAGCACCCCCGGCGCCCCGCTCGACAGATCGAACCTGACATCGGCGTCATCACTGCGCCCCAGCGCGGTGAGCTGCACCGCCGGATCCGCGAGCAGCCGCTCCGCGACATGCCGCCCCAAAAACCCGTCGGCCCCGAGCAGTAGCACTCTCATCGAAGACCTCCCTGCCCGCAGCGACGGGCCGCGCCCCCGACAAGCCGGGTGCCCCTGCGAGCGGGGTGAGCCGCGCTCCCCGCGCGGGGGCCGGTGGCGGCGACCGCCGCTGCGGGCGTACGCGCCGGGACCGCGACGCCGCCGGGCGCGGCGGTACGCGCGGGGTGGGCCGCGCCGCGCGCGGGGGCACGGTGGGAGGGGGCGCCGCCGCCAGCGTGGCGGATGGGCGCGGCGGGGGCCGGGGCCGTAGGCGCGGAGGGAGCCGCGCTCGTCGCGCGGGGGCCGGTGGCGGCGACCGCCGCCGCGGGCGTACGCGCCGGGACCACGACGCCGCCGGGCGCGGCGGTACGTGTGGGGTGGGCCGCGCCGCGCTCGAGGGCACGGTGGGAGGGGGCGCCGCCGCCAGCGTGGCGGGTGGGCGCGGCGGGGGCCGGGGCCGTAGGCGCGGAGGGAGCCGCGCCGGCGGGGTCGGCGGGAGTGGGGGACGTACGGCCAGGGCGTGCCGTGGCGGAGGCCGGGGCCGTACGCGCGGGGTGAGCCGCGCCTCGGGTGGGGACGGCGCTCGCGTCGGGGGCTGGGGCGGGGGCGGGGCGGGTGGGCGCGGCCGGGGCCGTACGCGCGAGGTGCCCCGCGCTCGCCGCGCGGGGGCCGGTGGCGGCGACCGCCGCCGCGGGCGTACGCGCCGGGACCGCGACGCCGCCGGGCGCGGCGGTACGGGCGGGGTGGGCCGCGCCGCGCGCGAGGGCACGGCGGGCGAGGACGGCGCCGCCAGCGTGGCGGGCGGGCGCGGCGGAGGCCGGGGCCGTACGCGCGGGGTGGGCCGCGCCGCGCGCGGGGGCACGGTGGGCGGGGGCGGCGCCCCCGCCGGGGGCGGGGCAGGTGGGCGCGGACGGGGCCGTACGGGTAGCGGCGCTCCCACCGGGGGGCCAGGGGGTGGGGATCGGGGTTGGGGGGGCTGGGCGGGGGGGGTGGGTGATCATGGGGGTCTCCTGGTGGGTTGTGGCGGGGTCAGTCACGGGCGGTGGGCCGCCGCGCGGGCGAGCAGGCGGAAGGCCTGGGCGGCGAGGACGAGGGCGGCGGCGCCGCAGACCGCGGCCTCCGCCGTGCCGCCGGGGGGTGCGGTGTGGGTGGGGGCGGCGGCGAGGACGAGGGTCAGGGCCTCGGCCGCGCAGGCCGCGGCGAGGCCGGCCGCCGCGGGCCCGGGGTGGCCGTGGACGGCCAGCAGCCGGGCGGTGAAGAGCAGCATGCCGAGCGCCGCGGGCCCGGCGAGCGGCGCCGACCCGGCCATGGCGGCGGCGAGCAGCAGCAGGCCGGTCAGCGCGGCGGCGTATCCGGCGAGGGCCGCGGCGAGCCGGGGGCGTACGGCGTCGGCGAATTCGGCGAGGCCGTGGCTCGGCGCGAGCTGGGCGCGGGCGGCGACCGCGAACCAGCGCGCCAGCAGCGCCGCCGGCAGCAGGCTCAGCGCCAGCGCGGCGAACGCCGCCGTGCCCGCCCCCGCGTCGAACGCTCCGCGCCCGGCGAGCGCGGCGACGGCCGGCGGGCCGTACGGCGCGAAGGCGAGCAGCCCGTACGCCCATACGGCGGCGCCCGCGCCGTACGCGACGCGCAGCGGCCCGCGGCGCAGCGCCGCCCACAGCGCGACGGCGGCCAGCGCCGCGACCGGCCCCGCCGCGGCGGGCAGCCCCGCGGCCAGGACGCAGCCCGCGCCCGGCAGCAGGTGCGCAGCGACGTCCCGTCCGCGCAGCCGGACGCTGCCCGCCGCCGGACGCTGCGGCGGCTCCACCACCCGCGCCGCGTGCGGCACCCGGGCGTACAGCTCCTCGGCGAGGCCGAAGACGTCCCGGTGCCGCAGCCTGCGGGCCTCCCCGTCGCTGACGCCGTACGCCTCCAGCCCGGCGGCGATCTCCCACGCGTCGACGGCGCCCGCGAGCATGGCCCGGTGCCGGTGCATCACCGCGCGCACGGGATCGGCGGGGCCCCGGCGCCGGGGCACGGCGGGGGCGCCGTCCCCCCGCGGCGCGTGCGTAATCGATTCACCACCCCCGCGAGCCGCCCGCGCCCCCACCGCGCGCCCCCCGTTCCCCCCGGGTCCGCGCGGGGCGGGGCTCCCGGGCTCCGCGGCAGCGCCGTCCGCACCGCGCGCGGGAGTGGTGACGGACGTCCCGGCAGGCACGCGGCCGTCCTCAGCGCCCGAAGGCCGCGCGACGGGCGCGGGTGCAGCGGAAGGCGTCACGTCCTCCGTGTCGGGGCGGGGCTTTTCGGGGGGCTCGGCCGGGCGTGGGCGGACGACGGCGCGGGCGAACAGGCGGGCGAAGTCGAGGTCGTTGTCGTGGGGCGGTATCGGGGCGGAGTGGGCGGTCATGGGCGGGCCGTTTCGGGGAGCGGGGCCCACGCGGGGTGGGCCGGGGTGGGGGCCAGGCGGCTGGGGGCGAGGAATTCCGCGGGGGTGGTGAAGGGGCGCGGCGCGCCCTTGGCGTCGAGGAGGGGCGGGCGGCGCGCGGGGTGGTGGGCCACCACCCCGAGGTAGCTCTCGCGGAAGGCGTCCACGGACGCGCCGACCGTGAAGAGCGCGAGCGCCCTCTCGCGGGCCGCGGCGCCGAGCCGGGCGGCGCGCTCGGGTCCGCGCAGCAGGCCGAGGGCCGCCTCGGCGAGCGCCTTCGGATTCCGCGGCGGCACCACGAGCCCCGTCCCGCCGATGACCTCGCGCACCGCGCCGACGTCCGTCGACACGGTCGGCCGCCCGCAGAACATCGCCTCCACCAGGCTCAGCGGAAAGCCCTCCGCGCAGCTCGACAGCACGACGACGTCACCCGCTGCGTACGCGTCCGCGGCCTCCGGCGCACCCGGCGAGCCGATCTCCTCGAAGCTCACCGGGCTCTCCCCGACCGCGTGCGCGTCCGCCGCCTCGTCCGGGAAGAGCTGCGCGGCGAGCGTGCGGCAGTGGCCGAGGTAGCCCGCGGCACGCTCGTCCACCGCCCGGGCGTGGAATATCCGCAGCCGCGCCCGCGGCTCCTCGCGGCGTATCGCGTCGAAGGCGTGCAGCAGCGCGATGAGGTCCTTCGCGGGGTCGGCCCGGCCCACCCACGCGACCGTGGGGTCCGCGTGCACGGCCTGCTCCTCCGCGTTGGCCGCGGCCTCCGCCGCCGCCCCGGCCCGCGCGAAGCGCCCCGCGTCGATCCCGGGGTGGATCGTCCGCATCCGCTCCCGCGGCGCCCCGCACCGCTCCTGCCAGCGCCGCACGTGCGCCGACCCGGGCGTGACGAGCGCGGCCTGCCGGTAGGCCTCGCCGGACAGCAGCCGGTGCAGGTCGCCGAGCAGCGCCCGTACGGCCGGGGGCAGCCCGGCCGCCCGGTGCGCGAGCAGCGCCTCGCGCGCGCGGACGGTGTACTCGGTGACGATGAACGGCGTACCGCAGAACCGTTTGGCCAGCAGACCCGGCAGCGCGGCGGGCCCGCCGGACACCGCGTGGCACACGTCCACCGCGCCCAGTTCGGCGGGGCCGTACCACTGCGCGGACAGCGGACGCAGCTGGCGCTCCAGCTCGTCGACGACGGTCAGCAGCTCCGTCACCACGATGTCCCCCAGCAGCGGGCGCACGCCGGGCGCCCGGCACGCCGCCTCCAGCTCGGCGAGCGCGTCGTCCCCCCGCAGCAGCGCGGGGAGCGCGCCGGGGCGCTCCTGGGCGAGGTCCGCGAGGGCGTACAGCCCGCAGGCGAAACGGTCCGCCCGCCGCCCCGGACTCCCCCCGGCGGCCCCCGCCAACGCCTCCGCGAGCTCGCGGAACCCACTCCGGAAGGCGCCCCGCACCGCTCGCCCGCCGCCGGGCGCCTCCGCGGTCGGCGGACCCCACAGCCGCTCCAGCCGCAGCCGGCGGACGTGGGGCGGCATCTCGACCTGCCCGGCCGCCTCGGTCCGCGGGGAGCGGCTCAGGGTGTACACGTCGAAGTCGTGGCGGGGCAGGCCGCGTACGAGGCGGTCGCACCAGGCGCTTCCCTCACCTCTTGCGTACGGGTAGCCACCCTCGGTAAGTAATCCAATCCGCACGGGTCCGGCCCTTCTCGTCCGTCGCGCCCGGCGGGTCCGTGTCCCGCCCGGCGCGACGACCGTATTGCGCCGTCCCGGCATGGCGGCGGACGGTTGTCCGCGACGCCATCAAAAGGGGTGAACGGGCGTAACCTCTCCCAACGCCGGGCGTTGACGCCCTTCCCTGCGGTGGGCTTGCGGCTTCCCCGCCGCGGAGGTGCCCGCGCCTAACGGCGCGGGGTGTTTCCCACCCGCACCACCCGTGCAGATAGTGGGCGGGTGCACGCCTCCCTGTGGGGGTGACTCACCGTCGGCGGCGAACCGCAGTCCCTGGGACATCTCCCCCACCGGCAGGAAGCCGCCGACGAGACGCCGGGAGGGGGACGATCCGGGGGTGCCCCCGGAGGAATGCGCACGCAGGCCCCGTCACGCTCGGGGAGAGGTCAAAGGCGCATTCCGAGGAGGTACCCCCGGAGTGGCACCCGACCCACCCGCCGGGCCGCCGCGAAGGGGCGCGAGGAACTGCGCGACCAGCCCCCACCAAGGGAAGGTCGCGCGGCGAACCGCAACCCACCGCCCCGGGGCGGCTACGGGTAAGGCCAGGCGTTCGGCTTGCACGTCGGGCCGCCGTTCAGCGACAGGAACTTCGTCTGCTGCATCATCACGGGCGCCGGCGCCCCCGCCGTGGGGCACCCCACGTGGTGGTGCCCCAGACGGTGCCCCACCTCGTGGTTGATGAGCATCTGCCGATACGCATGCATCAGCTCCGGCCCGAACGTGTCCGCCCCCTGCGCCCAGCGGTACGCGTTGATCATCGTCCGCGGCGTCGACGCCGCATCGCACGACACGTTGTCGATCGTCGTGTCGAGCCCCGACTTCGCGCACCACTTCGCCGTCGTGCCGGGGCTGGCCAGCGTCACGACGATGTCCGCGTCGCCGGTGGCGACCCGCTCGAAGGTCATCGTGCCGCCGTGGCCCCAGCTGCGGTCGTCGTTGAGGGTGCGGAAGACGGTGTCGCTGAAGAGCTGCGCGTCCAGCGGCAGGCCGCGTTCGACGTCGACCCGGAAGGTCATGACCTTGCCCTTGCCGGGCGCGGCCTGGTGGCCGGGGACGGTGTCGAAGGCGCCGGAGA
This sequence comes from Streptomyces sp. NPDC021020, assembly GCF_044333285.1. Lineage (NCBI taxonomy): Bacteria > Bacillati > Actinomycetota > Actinomycetes > Kitasatosporales > Streptomycetaceae > Streptomyces > Streptomyces sp. NPDC021020. The sequence goes on along the minus strand of NZ_JBIRQQ010000004.1, from coordinate 4,256 downwards.
GCTTGAGGTCGGCGGCCAGCGGGTATTGCCGGTCCATCTGCTGGGCGTAGGTGAGCAGCGGCGCGGTGGGGGTGGCCGACGCGGCGGGCGCCGCGCCGGTGCCGGGTGCGCCGGCGTGCGAGGGCGTGGTCGTCGGCGCGGGGACGTCCGCGCTGGTGGGGTCGGGCCCGGCGTACTTGCGCCCGAGGCCCGAGAGCGGGTTGCCGGTCGTGACGGCGGCGACGGTCACGACGGCCGCGGCGGCGATCCCGGTGATGCCCGTGATCGTCCACGCCCGGCCGGGTCTGCGGCGAGGCGCGGTCCCGGCGCTTTCCGCGGGGAGGACGGGTCCCGGCTCGGCGGCGGGCGCGGGGACCGCGGCGGGCGGCTCGAAGGCGTCCAGGAACTCCTGCCGGGGCCGCGGCACGCCGGGGCCTGCCGGGTGGACGCGCGGCCCGCGCAGCTCCGCGGCGGTGGCGGCGTCCTGCGCGGCCCAGCCCTCGGCCCATTCCTCGACGGGGTCGAAGGGCAGGTCGCGGCGCCGTACGGTGTCGTCGGCCCAGGTGTCGGGCGCGCCCCAGGCCGCGTGTTCGGGGTGCTCGGGGTGGTGGTGCGGGGGCCGGGCGTCGGGGCGCCGAGGGCGCACGGTGGCGAAGGCACCGGAGTCGACGAAGGGGTCGAACGGCTCGGTGTACGGCCCGACGGGTGTGCGCCGCCGACGCCCGCTGCCCGGCGTACCCAGCGCGGTACCGGGAGGCGCGAAGGTCCCGGGCCCCGCGAGCGAACCCCCCACGCCCGGAACACCCCCCGCCCGCGGAAGACCACCCGCCTCCGGAGAGCCCCCGGCCCGCGGAAAACCACCCGCCTCCGAAGGGGCGCCGCCCGCCCGCGGAAAGGCATCCGCCTGCGAAGACCCGCCCACCGGCGGGAAGCCACCCGCCGCCGAGGAACCCCCCGCCCGCGGAGAACCACCCGCCGCCGGAGCACCGCCCACCGGCGGAAAAGCACCCGTCCCGGGGGCGCCCCCCGCCTCCGGAGAGCCCCCCGTCCGCGGAAAACCACCCGCCGCCGAAGGAGCGCCCCCCGTCCGCGGAAAACCCTCCTGCGGGAAGCCGCCGGTCTGCGCGATGCGGTCGTCGCGGCCGTCCTGGCCGTCCCGCGCGCTGTGTTTGCCCACGCCCTCGATCAGCTCCCGCTCGCCGCAGTGCTCATGCCCGTCGTCGTACCCGGCGTGCCGGAGGCACCCGGCGCGTCCGCGGCCCCCGCCGCACCCGGCGCGTCCGCCGTCCCTACCGCACCCGGCGCGCCAGGCGCGCCCATCGTCGCCGAGACGCTACCCGCGGCGCCGCCCCCGTGGGGCCGGGCGGCGATTTCCCGGCGGAGGTCGCGGAAGGCCCGGTCGACGAGCCGCGGGTGCTCCATCATCGCGACGTGCCCGCTGCCGGGGATGGTCAGCAGCCGCGGGTCGCGGAAGGTCCGGTAGGCGCGGCGTGCCATGCGGTAGGACACGAGCTTGTCGCGTACGCCGTAGACCAGCAGCGTCGGGGCGAGGACGCGCTCGGCCTGCCGCCACAGGGCGTGCTGGCCGCCCAGCGTGTACGCGTTGACGATGCCGCGGGTGGAGCGGATCGTCACGTCCCAGAAATACGGCAGGTCGATGCGGCGCTGGTACTCGGCCGCCGCGGCGGCGCGCTCGGCGGGGCCGACGACGGAGGGGTCGGCGTAGCACAGCGCCAGCAGCGCCTGGGTGCGGCGCTCCGCGGACCAGCGGCGGGTGGCCCGCAGGTAGAGCGCGGGGGTGCCGGGCAGGGCGGCGAGCGCGGTGGGCAGCGCGGTGGGCTGCACGCGCAGCTCGGGGAGCGCGGGCGAGACCAGCGTGAGGGTGCGGACGAGGTCGGGCCGGGCGGCGGCGACCTTGACGGCGACGGCGCCGCCCATCGAGTTGCCGAAGAGGTGCACGGGCCCGCGGCCCTCCGCGTCCAGCAGCCGTACGACGGCCCGGGCGTGCGCGGCGATCGAGTAGTTGCCGTCGTCGGGCGGCGGGGAATGGCCGAAACCCGGCAGGTCCGGCGCCTGGACGTCGAGGATGTCGTCGAGCGAGGCCATGAGCGCGGACCAGTTCTGCGACGAGCCGCCGAGGCCGTGCACGAACAGCGCGGGTTCCGCGGTCCCGGCGTCGCGGGGGCGGTCCCCCGCGGGTTCGCGGGAACGGACGAGCAGGCTGAGGCCGGGGAGGCGCACGGTCCTGGACGTCTCCCCGTCCGCGAGCACGGGGCCCGCAGGGGGTACGGACGCCGGAGGGGCGCCGGTTCGGGAGTAGTCCGTCGAGGCCATGGACCGATGTTACGAGACGATCACGTGAACGGTCGTGTGTTCGTCCGCACACAAGCGAACAGAACCGGCCGCCGGACGGTTGCCGCGCCGCGAATGGGTAGCCGACGGGTGAGCGCGCCGCCGCCCGGCCGGGGGGCGCGCGCCCGCACTGCGCACGCGCCCTCGTGCTCCTAGGCTCCAAGAAGGAGCCGGGCAGGGAGCCGGGCGGGGCGCACGGAGTGCCGCGGGTACGCGCCCGGGACGGACCGCGGACGCGCCCGGGGACGTGCCGGCGGGAGCCGGAGAGTCCGGAGAGCGACGAAGGAGGGCGTCATGTCCGACGAGATCCCCCGGATCGCACGGATCGAGCAGGAGGCCGACCAGGACGACAGCGAGGCCGTGGCGGACGCGCACGGCGAACTGGAGCTGGAGGTCCCGGAGGCCGACAGCGCCGAGCAGCGCGCCGACCTGCTCCAGCACCGCGACGAGCCGGTCACCTCCCGGCCCGCGGACCGGGACGGCGAGGCCAATCCCGCGGACACCGCCGAGCAGCGCCGGGTGGTCGCGATGGACGAGGACGAGGACGAGGGCCGCCGGTGATCCGTGCGCGTCCGGTCACCGGGCGCGGCCGGCGCGGTTCCAGTACGTGAGAATGTGCCGTCGTACGGCGCGCACTCTCGTTACCCAAAAGTACGATGGCCAGCGCAGCCTACGTTCCTTCGTTCATCCGTTTCGTTCATCCGTTCGTTCCGCAGAATTGGGAGGCGGCGTGACAGCCATCGAGCAGACTCAGGCACGGCCGCGCGGCACCCGCCTGCCCCGCAGGGCCCGACGCGAGCAGCTGCTGGGCGCGGCCCAGGAGGTTTTCGTCGCACAGGGTTACCACTCGGCCGCGATGGACGACATCGCCGAGCGGGCCGGCGTCAGCAAACCGGTGCTCTACCAGCACTTCCCGGGCAAGCTGGAGCTGTATCTCGCGCTGCTGGACCAGCACTGCGAGTCACTGCTGCAGTCGGTGCGCGGCGCGCTGGAGTCCACGACGGACAACAAGAAGCGCGTCGAGGCGACGATGGACGCGTATTTCGCCTACGTCGAGGACGAGGGCGGCGCCTTCCGGCTGGTCTTCGAGTCCGACCTGACGAACGAGCCGGCGGTCCGGGAGCGGGTCGACAAGGTCTCGCTGCAGTGCGCCGAGGCGATCAGCGAGGTCATCGCGGAGGACACCGGGCTCGCGCGCGAGCAGTCCATGCTGCTGGCGGTCGGGCTGGGCGGTGTCTCCCAGGTGGTGGCGCGCTACTGGCTGGCCAGCCGCAGCGAGGTGCCACGGGACACCGCGGTGCAGCTGCTGACGTCGCTGGCCTGGCGCGGCATCGCCGGCTTCCCGCTGCACGGCGCGGAGGGCCACCACCTCCCCGAGGGCGGCCCGCAGTCCTGAGCCCCGCGCGGCGCCCCGCCCGGCCGCCGGGCGGGTGTTCGCTCACGGCGTGCACGAGGCGCTGATCGCACACCGTCCGGCCGGGCTACGCTGAGCAGCGTAACGGCGCGACCAACCGCGCACACCGCCAGACCATCGGAGGTAACCAAGCCGTGGAGGTCAAGATCGGCGTGCTGCACGCGCCGCGCGAGATCGTCATCGAGAGCGCGCAGTCGGTGGAAGAGGTCGAGCAGGCCGTCGCCGGCGCGCTCGCCGGCGACGCGAAGCTGCTCAGCCTCGTCGACGAGCACGGGCGCAAGGTGCTCGTCCCCGCCGACCGGCTGGCCTACGTCGAGATCGGCGAGCCGGCCGCCCGCAAGGTGGGGTTCGGCGCCGCCCTCTGACACGGGGTCAACGGCGGGGGGGGGGCCCCGGGGGGGGGGGGGGCCCCCCCCGGGGGGGGGGGCCCCCCCCCCCGGGGGGCGGGGGGGGCCCCAGAAAACCCCCCCCCCCCCGGGCGGGGGTTTGTTTGTTCTAATACAAACACGCG
>NZ_JBIRQQ010000003.1:495584-844238 GCF_044333285.1 Streptomyces sp. NPDC021020 | reverse complement strand
GCCCACGCATGTAGCACTCGCCCCACCGCCGCTGATCACGCCGCGACACCGAGCCGAACACATCACCCACAAACTCCGCTAACTCACCACGCAGACGCTCAACCTCGACAAGCTTCATGCAAAGGACATGCCCACCACCAGGCAAGATCACCAAACGTAACGAAGCACTACGAGGTCTCCTCCGCTGAGCGGCAGTTCGGGGTCGCTTTCCCCGAGGAATACCACGGCTTCCTCCTGGAAGTCGGCGCGGGAGGCTTCGGTCCGGGCTACGGACTGGCCTCGCTCGCCTGCCATGAGGGTCCGTGGGGCTGGCCGGAGTGGGAGGCAGAGGACCCGGCGGAGCAACAGCAGCTTGCTCGTCCGTTTCCGAGTGACGAGGAGCGCGCCCGGTGGACCGAGCAGCTGCAGATCCTGGAGAACGCGGCGATTGCGGCCGGCCAGAGCGACGACGAGGAGGTCCATCGGGTCGCCTCGGCATTCCGCGCGGCCGAGGACGAGCTCCACCCGGCGATGACCGCCGGGGCCGTACGGCTGAGCCACGAAGGGTGCGGCTACTACACCTGGCTGGTCGTCACCGGCGAGGAGCGCGGCAACCTCTGGTTCGACGCGAGATGCGTGGATGAGCCGCTTGCTCCGTTGTGGCACAGGCGGCGAAGTCGTACGCGCTTTGCCGAGTGGTATCTGGAGTGGCTCGACGAACTCCAGAGAGCAGCTCGGCACCCCGGGGTATGAACCGCGGGTCCAGCGGCGCGTCGTCGCAGCTCCGCCGGGGGGGCGCGCATGAGGTGGGCCATCGCGACCGGGGCCGGACCGCGCCGTTCACCGGCGAGAACGGCCGCCGCAAGGTGTTCGACTCCACCGGCTTCCGGCGGAGATCACCGGGAGGTCCTGGCGATCATGCGCAGGGCGCCCCGCTGGTACTTTGCCGGGAAGTCGTGGGAGGGGATTCACACCGCAGCCGTCGACGTATTCGGCATCTTCTCCGACGACCGGGACAACGCGATCAGGTTGTGCGAGGACCTGTCGCGGGACGCTGACGACCGCGTGGCGCAAGGGGCTCGTCAGCTGCACGAACTCCTGGCCGGGATCGATCCCGGTCGAATCCGACTGCTCTCCTCCGGGTTCCGGCGACCGCCCCTGGACGCCGCCGGAACAACGCGCACCCGATGCGACCTGCGTTTATGCTGGTCAGAGGGTTCCGGCGCCTGGGCCCGGCCTGCTGCCCCGCTCGTCTGCCGGCCCTCCGCCGTTGCCGGCCGGGGCGGGGGGACGCGGGCCCGGCAGGGCTTGGTGATTGAGGAATCAACCAACTGGCGGAGGTGTTGTCCCGCTCATGAAACGCATCGGCTTCCTCTCCTTCGGGCACTGGTCCGACACCCCCCACTCCGTGACGCGGACCGCCTCGGACGCGCTGCTCCAGGCCGTCGACCTCGCCGTGGCCGCGGAGGAGCTCGGGGCCGACGGGGCGTACTTCCGGGTGCACCACTTCGCCCGGCAGCTGGCCTCGCCGTTCCCGCTGCTGGCCGCGATCGGCGCCAGGACGTCGCGGATCGAGATCGGCACGGGCGTCATCGACATGCGCTACGAGAACCCCCTCTACATGGCCGAGGACGCCGGCGCCGCGGACCTCATCTCCGGCGGGCGGCTCCAGCTCGGCGTGAGCCGCGGCTCACCGGAGCAGGTCGTCGACGGGTGGCGCTACTTCGGGTACGGGCCCGGCGAAGGTGAGACCGAGGCCGACATGGCCCGCAAGCACACCGAGGTGCTGCTGGAGGTGCTGCACGGCAAGGGCTTCGCGCAGCCCAACCCGCGGCCGATGTTCCCCAACCCGCCCGGGCTGCTGCGCGTCGAGCCGCACTCGGAGGGGCTGCGGGACCGCCTGTGGTGGGGCGCGGGATCCAACTCCACCGCGGTCTGGGCCGCCGGGCTCGGCATGAACCTGATGAGCTCGACCCTCAAGAACGACGAGGGCGGCGCGCCCTTCCACGTCCAGCAGGCCGCGCAGATCCGCGCGTACCGCGAGGCGTGGGCCGAGGCGGGCTGGGAGCGCGAGCCGCGCGTCTCCGTCTCGCGCAGCATCTTCGCCCTCACCGACGACCGGGACCGTGCCTACTTCGGGCGGGACGGCGACAGCGCCGACCACGTCGGCTACATCGACGCGCAGACCCGCGCGGTCTTCGGCCGTACGTACGCCGCCGAGCCGGACGCGCTGGTGAAGCAGCTCGCCGAGGACGAGGCGATCGCGGAGGCCGACACGCTGCTGCTCACCGTGCCCAACCAGCTCGGCGTCGACTACAACGCCCACGTGCTGGAGAGCATCCTCACGCAGGTCGCCCCGGCCCTCGGCTGGCGCTGACGCCCCCGACGCGGGGTGCGGCCGGGAAGCCGCACCCCGCGGAGCAACGGGCCAATACGCTCCCGTACATGACGACTCTGGAAGCGGCACTGGGGAAAGCTCTCGATTTCCTGGAGCGCAGTGACATCGGGTGGAATCCCGCCACCATGCGCCTGATGTCCGATAGCGTCTCCGTCGACGGAAATCTGGCCGTGGTGCCGTACAGCACCATCGCCTTCCTGGACACAGGGGACTACCACGCTCATCTCCTGGGAAACAATCCGGTTGTCGTGGACCTTGGGACCGGTGAGTGTCGGTTCATGGGCTGCGACGAGGAAATCGGGGACTACTAGCACACCCGGCGCCCGGCGCTTCCTGGAAGGGAACGTGTCCCGACACGTGATCAGCATCGACAAGGCCGCCGAGCTGGCCCGCGCGTATGTCGACAAGGATCCGCTGAACTCCGCGGTGGATCTGGTGCCGGTCGACGGCATGGTCGCCGTGGTGGACGGGGGTGCCTACTTCGGGTTCCAGGAGCGTGCCTACGTCGAGACGGGGGATCCGTCGCGGATGGTGGTCGGGATCGGGCCGGTCCGGGTGGATCTGGTGACGGGCGAGTGCCGCGTGCTCGGGGGTGCGGAGGGCGCGGAGCTGGGCCTGTTCGAGAGGGACGGTCGCGCGCTCGCCGGGCCCGGCGGGTGGCGGCTCGTGCCGCCGGAGGTGGAGGGCGGCTGGCGGGCGGTGTTCGACGCGGAGCCGCGCGCATCCGACCTCGGCGGGGCCTGCCCCGGGTGCGGGGCGCGGGAGCTGCACCGCTGGTACCGGGTGGACGAGCCGCTGGACGAGGTCTTCGACGGGGTCCGGGCCGTCGCGTACGGGTGGCTCGTCGAGTGGTGCGCCGCGTGCCACCTCTGCCACGAGGACGGCGACGCGTTCGTCCCGGATTTCTGGCAGTCCCCTTACGACGTGCCGGACGCCCACGGCGTGGACTTCGCACCGCGCCGTGTCGAGGCGGCCCGGTCGGGACAGCTGGGGTAGGCCCCACGGCGGCGAGCGGCGTCAGCCCGCCGCCGTCCACGGCGGGGTCCACGTCCCCGGGGCGCCGTACCCCGGGGTCGTGGCCGCCAGGTGGGCGCGCAGCAGCGGCAGGGCGGGGTGCGGGTTGTCCCGGTGCCAGAGGAGGGCGTGCGGGTAGACCGGCGTCGGGTCGGTGACGGGGATGCAGCGCAGGCCGCGGCCCTCGGGCCGTACGAGGCGGGTCAGGCCGCCCATGAAGGTCGCCAGCGCGGGGGTGTCGGCGACGGTCTCCAGCAGGGCGTCGGAGCCGAAGTTGGGGCCGGTCGCCTCGATCGTGAGGCCGAACTCGGCGACCAGGTCGTCGTAGTACGCGGCCCATTCGGTGCCGGGGACGACGCCGGGCATCCAGATGCGGTGCCCGGCGAGGTCGGCGAGCCGCACGGAGCCGGCGGTCGCGAGGGCGTGGGCGGGGCCGGTGAACAGCTGGAGCGGCTCGTCCAGCACGCGGGCGTACGCGATGTCCTCGGGGAGCGGGCGGCCGGGCGCGGTGACGGCGCGGAAGGACGCGTCGAGCGTGCCGGAGCGGATCGCGGCGACAGCCGCCTCGATCTCGAACAGCGTCACCACGTCCAGCTCGGTCCCCGGGTGAGCCCGGTGGAAGTCGCGCATCGCGCTGGACGCGGCGCTGCGGGAGGCGAGGACGTCGACGCGCAGCGGGCGGCTGCCGGGGCGTACGGACGCGGCCGCGCGCTCGGCGGCGCACAGCAGCTCGCGCGCGTGCGGCAGGAACGCCTGGCCGTCGACGGTGAGTTCGGCGCCGCGCGGGGTGCGGGTGAACAGCCGCACGCCGAGGCCGCGCTCCAGGGCGGCGATGCGCTTGGAGACGGCCTGCTGGGTGAGCGACAGCTCCGCGGCGGCCTCCTGGAAGCGTCCCGCGTCGGCGGCGGCGACGAAGGTCCGCACGGTGTCGAGGTCCATCCCGCCAGCCTAGGGACACAACCGTGCGTTGTGCCCCGGCGGCCCGCCGGTTGTTTGCGCCCCGCCGCCCGCGCCCGCTTGGATGCTGCGCACCGCGGACCTGCACCGATGCGGGTCCGCTGGCGCGGGGCCGGTGGGGGTCGGCGGCCGCGGGCCGCCGGTGCGGGTCCGCTGGCGCGCGGGCGGTACGGGTCCGCTGACGCGGGGGCGGTACGGGTTCGCTGGCGCCGGGCCGCCGGTACGGGTCCGCTGGCGCGGGGGCGGTACGGGTCCGCTGGCGCCGGGCCGCCGGTACGGGTCCGCTGACGCGGGGCCAGCGGACGGATACGGACCGGCCGCGGTGGGTGCTCACACAGGCTGCCGCGGCGGGCCCGCCCGCCACGCACGGACAGGCACGGCCCGCGGCCTCGACAAGCCGCGCGCCACGCACGGACAGGAACGGCCCGCGGCCGCAACAAGCCGCGCGCCGCAGGTGGAGACGGGGAGGCGGACGGGTGGACGTGGCACGTAGGGCGGGCGGGGAGCGGTTGGGGCGGCGGTTCGGGTGGCTGTGGGGGGCGTACGGGACGAGCGCGCTCGGGACGTGGCTGGCCTTCGGCGCCTTTCCGCTCATCGCCGTCCGGGTGCTGCACGCCGGGCCCGCCGAGGTCGCCGCGCTGTCCGCGACGGGCGCGGCGGTCGGGGCGGCGGTGGCGGTGCCGCTGGGGCCGTGGGTGGAATTCCGCCGCAAGCGGCCGGTGCTGGTGGCGCTGGACCTGGCGCGGTGCGCGGCGCTGCTGACGATCCCGGTGGCGTACGCGCTCGGGGCGCTCACCTTCGTGCAGCTGCTGGCGGTGTCGGTCGTGGTCGCCGCCGCGGACATCGCCTTCCGCGCCGCCTCGGGCGCGTACCTCAAGACGCTGCTGCCGCCGGAGCACCTGCTCACCGCCAACGCGCGCTTCGAGTCGACGGCATGGTCGACCACGATCGTCGGGCCGCCGCTGGGCGGCATGGCGATCGGGCTGCTCGGGCCGGTGGCGACGGTGGTCGCCGACGCGGCGAGCTACCTGCTGTCCGCGCTCGGCATCCGGGCGAGCGGCGGGCGCGGCGGTGAGCGGGAGCCGCGCCCCGAGCGCGGGAAGATCCCGCGGACACGGGCGCGCGACCTGCTCGACGGCTGGCGCTTCATCCTCGCCGACCCGGCGCTGCGGCCGCTGCTCTTCTGCGCCGCCCTCTTCAACGGCCTGGTCATGGCCACCGAGCCGCTGCTGGCCGTGCTGATGCTGGGCCGCCTCGGCTTCACGCCGTGGGAGTACGGGCTGGCCTTCGCCGCGCCCTCGCTCGCGGGCCTGCTGGGCTCGCGGCTGGCCCGGTGGTTCGTGACGCGCTTCGGGCAGCACCGGGTGCTGGTCGCGTCCGGCACGCTGCGCGCGCTGTGGCCGCTCGGCCTGGCCTTCGTCGGGCCGGGGGCGGGCGGGCTGCTGCTGGTCATCGGCGTGGAGCTGGGGATGATCTTCTGCTGCGCGGTCTTCAACCCCGTCTACGCCACGACCCGCCTGCAGCGCCCCGCCCCGGACCGGGTCGCCCGCGTCCTGTCGGCCTGGGCGGTGACGACGAAGGCCTCGGCGGCGCTGCTGACGGCGGTGTGGGGCGTGCTGGGCGCGCTGATCGGCCTGCGGCCGGCGCTCGCGCTGGCGGGCGTCCTGGTCCTGGCGACCCCGCTGCTGCTCCCCCGCGCCGAACCGGAGCCGCTGCCCGTACCGGCGTGAGGGCCGCCCGCGCAGCATGTACCAGCGGCAACGCACCGCCGTCCGACCGTACTTGCCGGTCTGCCACGCAGGGGCCCGGGCCCGGGGCGCGGCTACGCGCGGGAGGCACCGACTACCAGGCTCCCGACCGCCCGCCAGGCCCCCCGGGGCACGGCTATCCGCGGGAAGCACCCCGCGGCCAGACCACGTCCACGGGTATGCCCAGCTCCCGCGCCTCCTGGACGGTGTCGGCCGTGCCGCCGCCCCGGCCGGTGGGGGGCTCGCCGTTCCACACCGCGACCAGCCGCTCGGCGCGGTGCAGCAGCGCGCGGTTGGCGGTCTCGTACGCGCGCCGGTCCGCGGTGGCGTGGTCCATGACCTCGACCTCGGCGGCGGCGCCGAGCAGCCGGTCGAAGCGCGCGGCGTGCTCGGGGGCGACCTTGGCGGCGCGGTAGTCGCGGGAGGGGACGATGACGACGAGCCGTCCGCCCGCGGCGAGCACGGCCTCGGCGAAGACGGTGTCGGCGCCGGCCGCGATGCACGACACGCCCGTCAACTCCGTCCCGGCGTACGGGGCGAGGAGTGCGTCGAGAGCGGCCCGTACGAGCGGGACGGACGGTGGTGTGAGGTCTATGTGCCCGGTCACGGCCAGCGTCACGGCGCGTGTCGTCATGGCGTTCGCTCCCCCTCGGTGGGCCCGGTCGGCCCGGTCGGTTCACTCGGCTCGGCCGGTTCAGTCGGACCGGCCCGCTCAGCCCGCTCAGCCCGCTCAACTCACTCGCCTCACTCGGCCAGTTGCTCGCGGAGCCTAGCGCGCGCCTCCCGTACGGGCGCCGCGTGCCCGTGCTCGACGGTGTAGGCGTAGAGCCACTCCGCGCCCTCGCGCACCCGGCCCGAGCGCACGCCGGCCGCGGCGTCCACGGCGGCGTGCGTCTCGGCGACGGCGGCGTGCAGGTCGCCGAGCAGGAAGTAGGTCTCGGCGAGGCCCAGTCGGTCGAGGGCGACGGCCCGCCCGGCGCCCTCGCCGCGGGTGGCGAGGGCGTGCCGGATCTCCTCGCCCGCCTGCTCGGCGTGCAGATGCGGGTCCTTGCGGGCGAGTTCGAGGTGCCTGCCGCCGGTGGTGCCGGCGAGTTCCGCCTCGTCGAAGTAGTCGATCCAGTACGGCTCCTGGCCGCTGCCGGCCGCCGCGCCGAGGGCGTGCCGGGCCTGCTCGGTGGCGCGGGTGAAGGCGGCGGTGCGGCCCATCGCGGCGAGCGCCCAGGCCTCGCGGGTGTGCAGCATGGCGCGCAGCCGCGCGCCCGCGACCTCGCGGGAGCCGTCCTGCGCGAGCCGGATCAGCTCCAGCGCGTCCGACGGCCTTCCGGCGTAGAGGAGTTGGCGGGCCATGCCGGCCAGCACGTTGGCGCCCCACAGCCGGTCGCCGCCGGCGTGCGCGGCGCGCAGGCTGAGCCGGTAGTAGTCCTGGGCTCGGCGCTGGAGGCCGGAGTCCCAGGCCATGCCCGCCGCGGTGCCGGCCAGCAGCGCGAGCACCCGGTAGAGGCGCTCCTCGACGGCCGGGGCCTGGTGCTCGCCGAGCAGGGCGGTCACCTCGGAGAGCTGGCCGAGGACCGCACGACGCCGCAGGCCGCCGCCGTAGTCGTGGTTCCAGGCGCGGAACGCCCGTGCGGTTTCCTCCAGTTGGCCGATGTCGCGCAGGCCGAGGCGCCCGGGGCGGACGCGGCGGCGGCCCGTCTCGCCGGGGTGCATCCAGCCCTCCAGCGAGTCCAGCAGGAGGGGTCCGCTCATCGCGGTGGCGGCGAGTGCGCGGGCCAGCGCCCGGCGGTCCATCGCGAGGTCCGCGCGGGTGAGCCGGGCCGCCAGGTCGACGGTCGCGGCGGCCTGCCACGGGGTGTCGACGCGCAGCGGCACCTCGGGGTCGGGCGCCGACTGCGGTGTGCGGGCGCGCTCCCAGGGGCGGGAGGCCAGGCCGAGCAGATCGCCGGGGACGCGCAGGCCGTCGGCGATCCGCCGCAGTACCTCGATGGAGGTGATGCGGGTGCTGCCGGACATGATCGTCGAGACCTTGCCGGGCGTGAGGCCGCACGCGAGGGCGATCTTGTTCTGGGACAGGCCCGCGTACTGCTTCAGCAGCCGGAAGGCGGCCGCGAAGTCGTGCTCGCGCAGGGCGTGCCGGAGTTCCGGCCTGGCCAGGACGCGGGAGGGGATGGGCGAGGGGCTCACGGTGTCCTCGGCGCTTCCTCGTGGTCGTCGGGCTCGTGGAAGCCCGACCGGGCCCTCGTCCACGGGGGTTACCGCCTCGGGAACCCACGACGGTACTACCCCCGTTCGCCCCGCTCCACGACTCTGGGTACATGCCTGATCACGAGACGGCCCCGGGGGCCGGCGCGCGCCGGGGCGCACCTCCGGTGGCACCCGGCGCACCGCGCCACTGCGACCACTGCGGGCGGACCACCACCGAGTGGGCGGTACGCGAACGCGCCGACGACCGGGGCCCGTTGGAGCTGGTGTGGTGCCGTGACGCACAGGGCTGCGGCGCCGCCCACCGCGCGAGCCGCACCCGGCCCCGGACCTGGAATTCCGGTGCCCGGCGCGGCAGTTGAGCCGGGTCGCCGGCGGTTCGCCGTGCCGCCGGAGGCCCCGCCTGCGTGGCCCGTGCTCCCCCGCGCCGGGTCACGCAGGCACCCACGCCCCGTCCGGGTCCGGGGCGGCGCTCAGTCCTCGTCCGGGAGGGCCAGCCACAGGTCGATGTTGGACACGAGGATGCGGCCCGGGCGCTGCTCGCCGCGGTCGGGGACGACCACCCGGACGTACGGGAGGTCGCCCTCGGTGACCGTCACCTTGGTGCCGCCGTAGACATCCGGCTTCTTCGCGGCGGCCGCCTTCAGCCGGCCCGCGACGTCGTCGGCGGTGTCCTGGTCCTTGGTGACCACGCACATCACCTCGGTGTTCTTGCCGCCGTCGTCCACCTGGCCGAGCACGGTCAGCTGCACCGCTTCCTTCGTGTTGAGCGTGTTGAAGTCGGCGCGGTAGACGTCGCCGAGGCAGTCCGCGGCGCGCCCGTACTGCTCCGAGCCCGCGAGCGAGTCGCCCTTGTCCGGGTCGACGGCCCGGAAGGTCTTCGTGTTCCCGGAGTAGCGCACCTCGTCGTCGGTGACCAGGATCGTCAGTTCGCCGCTGTGGCTGTCGCCGGTGCCCTCGTACGTCAGGACGTCCTTGCCGTCCTTCTTCGTCGCCTTGTAGCCGGCCGCCTTGAGCTTCGCGATCACGGCCGCGGAGTCGAAGTCGCCCTTCCAGACGCCGAGTTCGCCGGAGTCGACCTCGCTCGTGATCTGCTCGGGCTTGAGCGTGTCGCCCCACGGCGGGCCCGCGAAGCTGTTCAGCAGTGAGGCGGCCGGGTTCGCGACCACCATGTAGCGCTTCTTGTCGGACGCGCTCAGCTTGTGTACGCGGGTCTGGTCGACGTAGGTCACCTGCTTGGACGCGGCGCTCTTCGGCAGCTGCCGCAGCGCCTTCTCCGTCGCCGAGCCACCGCCCGAGTCGGACGAGCAGCCGCTCACGGCGGCCGCGGCCAGCACGACGGCGGCGAGCGCGGGGGCGGAGGCGCGGGTGGCGGCGGAGGCGGACGGGGCAGCGGATCTGTGGGGTCCTATGTGCATGACAGTGCAGCCTAGGCCGTACCAACCCCCGCCGGGCAGACGCGACTTGTCAGACGCGAACCGCAGGCGACGGCGTCAGTCCAGGGCGGCGACGGCTTTCTGCACCTGGGCCACGAGCGCGTCCGGCATCGGGCCGTAGCCGAGGGCGGTGGCGTCCTGCCTGCCCTGCGCGCCCGTCGCGTACGCCAGGAAGGCCCGGAGCACGGCGAGGGATTCGGCGGAGGTGCCCTTCGAGCAGACCACGGCGTAGCTGACGGCGGTGAGCGGGTAGGCGCCCGGCGCGGGGCCGCCGCCGGGGGTGAGGACGAGGTCGCCGCCGGGGCCGCCGCCCACGGCCGCGTGCGCGGCGAAGGCGGTCGCGGTGGTGGGGCCGACGCCCACGGGGTCGCCGACGCCGGTCGCGAGCCGCGCGGTGGCGAGGGAGTCGGTGGTCCCGGCGTTGAGGTAGCCGATCGAACCCGCCACCGTCCCGACCTCGTGCTCCTGGGCGAGCGCGCCCATGCTCCCCACCCCGCTCTTCCCCGGCCACGCGGTGTCGGGGGTGTAGGGCCAGGCGGTTCCGGCGGTGTCGTGGAGGTAGGCGGTCAGGACCCGGGTCGAGCTGCTGTCGTCGGCGCGGTGGACGGCGCGGACGGCGGTTGCGGGGAGCGTGGCGTCCGGGTTGAGCTTGCCGATCGCCGCGTCGTTCCAGCGGGTGATGCGGCCGTCGAAGATCTTCGCGAGCGTGAGCGCGTCCAGGACCAGGTCCTTCACGCCGGGCACGTTGTAGACGACCGCCACCTGGGTGGCGGCGAGCGGCAGGTCGACGGCACGCCCGCCGCTGCCGCTGCCGGCGCTGTCGCAGCGCAGGGTCGACTGGTCGGCGCTCTTGCGGTCGAGCGGGGCGTCGTCCACCGCGAAGTCCGCCTGTCCGGACAGGAAGCTCGCGAGGCCCGCGGCCGGGCCCGTGGGCAGGTAGTCGGCCGTGGCGCCGGGGCACCGCGCCTGGAAGCCCTGCACCCACCGGTTCATGAGCGACGCGACCAGGTTCGAGCCGTCCCCCCGGACGCGGCCCTGGGCCCCGCCGCAGGAGAAGGGGACAGCGGCGGCGGAGGACGGGCCCGAGGACTTCGGCTGCGAGGAGGCCGCGCCCTTGCCGGGGCTGTCGGCCGAGGCGTGGCCGCCGCCGTGGTCGTGCAGGACGAGGAGGGGTACGGTCACGGCCGCCGTGAGGGCGAGGACGGCGCCGCCGACGACGACCGCGGTGCGCTTCCGCTTCCCCGGCCGCGCGGCCGGGGCGCCGGGGGCGGGTCCCCTATATGGGGCGGGTGGTACGGGTGGGGCCGCGGGGGCCGCGTCCGGGCGGGTCGGCGCGTCCGCGGGGGCCGGGGCGTCCGGGCGGGTCGGGGTGTCGGCGGGCGCCGGTACGAAAGCGGGCCCAGGAGGTACGGGCGCGGGCCCAGGAGGTACGGGCGCCGGCCCGGGAGGTACGGGCGCCGACCCGGGGGCTTCGGGCACGGCCCCCGAGGCAGCAGGCGGCCCGCCCGTGGGGGCCGACAAGGACGCGAGCAGCTCCCGCGCCGTCGGCCGCTCGCCGGCCTCCTTCACCAGGCACGCCGCGACGAGCGGGCGCAGCGCGCCGGGCAACCCCGTCAGGTCGGGCTCCTCGTGGACGACCCGGTAGCCGACGCCGTCCGCGCTCATCCCGTCGAAGGGGCCGCGGCCGGTGGCGGCGAAGGCCAGCACGCAGCCGAGTGCGAAGACGTCGCCCTCGGGGCCGGTGCCGCCGGTGCGCAGTTGCTCGGGGGCCATGTAGCCGGGCGTACCGATGACGACGCCGGTGGTGGTGAGGGGGGCGGCGGCGACGGCGCGGGCGATGCCGAAGTCGATGACGCGCGGGCCGTCGTCGGCGAGCAGGACGTTGCCCGGTTTGAGGTCGCGGTGGACGAGGCCCGCGCGGTGGATGTCGCGCAGCGCCTCGGCGAGCCCGGCGGCCAGCCGGTGCAGGGCCGCCACGGCGAGCGGGCCCGCGGACGCGACGTGCTCGTGCAGCGTGGGGCCGGGCACGAAGAGGGTGGCGAGCCAGGGCTGCCCGGCGTCCGGGTCGGCGTCCACCACGGGCGCGGTGAAGGCCCCGCTGACCTGCCGCGCCGCCTCGACCTCGCGCCGGAAGCGGACGCGGAAGCCCTCGTCGGTGACCAGTTCGGGCCGGATGACCTTGATCGCGAGCCGCCGCCCGGACACCGAGCGGCCGAGGTAGACCACGCCCATGCCCCCGGCGCCCAGCCTGCGCTCCAGCCGATAGCCGCCGATGGCCGACGGGTCCCCCTCCTGCAGCGTCACCGCGCGCTCCCTCCCCTTTTCCCAGAGCAGCACCAGGATAGGGACGCCCGGCCCGCCCGGTGGCCGCACCAAAAGACGGCCGACTTGTCCGTTTTACCGGTTAAGGCGTAAATGAGTTCTTCAGGAACTTAAGGACTTATTCATGCGATAAAGCCGCGGAACGGGAACCCGCGGGAACGTGACGCGCATCACAGGACGCACATCACTTACTACCCCGCTTAGTGGAATACCGGCCCCTCCCCCAGGCCATTCCGCACGGTACGGCGGCGCCCGCCGCCCCCGCTTTCTACTAGGCCGCTTAGAACACCAGGTAATTGTCGCGTCAAATTCCAGCTGATACCAATGTGCTCGCCGCAGCGCACCGCAAACCAATTGCGGGTCGGATTGGCATCGGCGGGGGCCGGCGTCTGCGGACAGGTAATAACTGGAACGAGGTCCGCACCATGCCGAAGCACGCCCGTAACCGCTCGCTCGCAAAGCGTCTGGTCTCCGTGCGCGGAGCCGTCGTCGTCGGAACGTTCGCCGCGCTCTCCTGCGGGATCGTCACCGGCACGGCGAGCGCCGCCACCCCGGAGAAGGCCCCCGCCAAGTCGACCGTCACCGCGAAGCAGAAGGCCGAGCACAAAGCCGCCAAGCGCACGTACACGGTCAAGAAGGGCGACACCCTGATCGGCATCGCCCGGCACCACAAGGTGACCGGCGGCTGGAAGGGCATAGCCGCCCGCAACCACATCCACAGCCCGTACATCATCCACCCGGGCCAGGTGCTCCAGCTCCCGCACGCCCCGCACGCGAAGGCCCCCGCGGCCAAGGCCCCGGCAGCCAAGGCGACCACGGCCGCCCCGGCCGCCGAGAAGACGTCCACCACGTCCACCACGGCCACCGCGCAGACGGCGAGCACCGCCACCGCCTACCCGGACAACCTGGACGGCTGGATCAACCACTCGCTGGCCATCATGAAGCAGCAGGGAATTCCCGGCTCCTACGACGGCATCTACCGCAACATCATCCGCGAGTCCTCCGGCAACCCCAATGCCATCAACCTCTGGGACTCCAACGCCGCGGCCGGCACCCCGTCCATCGGCCTTCTCCAGGTGATCCAGCCGACGTTCGACGCCTACCACGTGCCGGGCACCTCGACGAACATCTACGACCCGGTCGCGAACATCACCGCGGCGTGCAATTACGCCTACCACGTGTACGGCTCGATCGACAACGTCAACGGCCCTTACTAGGCCGCGAATTCACCCGCGGAACGGCTGAATTCCCTTTCCGCGGGAAGCCCGTGACCGCCGCGTCCGGTACGGCCCGCTCCAGCGCGGGCCCGCACCGTACGCGGCGGCCGTGTTCAGCGGGCGGTGCAGGTCAGCGTCGGCGGCGGGTTGCCGCCGCTGTAGCTGCCCAGGAAGCCGAAGGTGGTCGCGCCGCCCGCGGCAAGGTGGCCGTCGTAGTCGGCGTTGGTGGCGGTGACCCTGGTGCCGTGCTGGGCGACGGTCGCGCTCCAGCCGCCGCCGGCCCGCTGGCCGCCGCCGTAGTCCCAGCTGACCTCCCAGCCGTCGATGTCCCTCGGCCCGGCGGTGACGGTGACGTTCGCGACGAAGGCGTTGCCCCAGTCCGCGGTGACGGTGTAGGCGGCCGTGCAGTCCCCGTAGTGCTTGACGTCGCCCAGCTCGTCGAGCGTCACGACGTACGGATCGGCGTAGACGCGCTTGAGGAAGTCGAGGTCGTTGCTCGCCGGGTCCTGCTCGGAGCCCGACCAGGCGACGAAGTACGACCACTGGGCCTGGTAGGCGCGCAGCAGGTCGGGGTCGGGGATCGTGCCCACCTCGGCCAGGGCGGCGACCTTGGTGTCGCCGGTGAGCGACAGCTCGTGGTCGTACGTCAGGGCCACCGGCCCGTGGTCGCCGGCCTGCGGGTAGGAGTCGGCGCTGACCATGTCGACCACGTCGTCACCCGGATACCAGGCCGGATCCACCGAATTCCACTGCCAGATCAGGTTGTGGATGCCGTCGACCCGGGTCAGCCGGTCGTGCATCAGCCGGTAGAGCGCCTTGGCGGGCTCCGGGCCCTTCGCGCCCCACCAGAACCAGCCGCCCTCGGCCTCGTGCAGCGGCCGCCAGATCACCGGCACCCCGGCGTCCTGGAGGCGGCCGAGCTGCACGGCGATGGCGTCGATGTCGCGCAGCAGCAGCTGGTAGTCCGTGCCGGACGGATCGGCCAGTGCCGCCTGGAGGTCGAAGGTGGTCGAGTCGGTGTAGAAGCCCCGCCACCACTCCTTGCCCGGCTGGTCGATGAGGCCGGAGGGGGCGTTCCAATGCCAGCAGAAGGTGACGATGCCGCCGCGGGCGTCCCAGGCGAGGGCGTTCTCCGTCTCGGTGGACGTGGTGCCGCGCTCGACCCGGCTGGGCGAGTAGTCCATCATGTCCAGGCCCTCGATCGCCGGGGCCTTGCCGACGTTGTCCTCCACCCAGCTCTCGTCGGCGGCGCCCTGCTGGCCGCTGAGGATGTCCTGGCCGTAGTGCGCGGCCAGGTACTTCATGAGCGACTTCGCCTCGGGTGTGGCCTGCGGGTCGGTCAGCTCGCCGGTCACCTGGTGCGGCGGGCGGGGCGGGGCCGGGGTGAGCGAGATCGAGTCGATCAGGTACCACCCCCAGTCGTCCACGACGGTCACCGTGTTGGTGCCGGCCTTGAGCAGGACGTTGCCCGCGGCCGCGTCCGTCCAGTCGGTGGTGCCGGGGAGCGAGATCTCGCCGACCCCGGCGTCGTTGACCAGGAGGTTGGCCTTCTTGTCGCCGTACGGGCCGTCGTAGCGCACCGACAGGCTGTAGAGGCCGCCGGGGCTGTCCGGCACGGTGAAGGTGACGCTGTCGGAGGCGGTGTCGAAGCCCTCCGCGTATCCGGTGCCCTGGTAGCCGGGGACGGAGGTGCCCACGGTCACGCCGTCGAGGGCGGCGTCCTCGGCCTGGTAGACGGTGGTGGGCGGCGGGTCCGCGGCGTGGGCGGCGCCGGGGGCCAGCACGGCGGCTGCCGGAAGGGTGAGCAGGCAGGCGACCAGCAGCCGGACGAGTCTGCCGCGGCGGTGGGTGCGGGGGGACAAGGATTTCTCCACGGGTGTGAGGGGATGGACGAATGGGAGCGCTCCCATGGAGCCAGCCGACAGCCCTTCCCGTCAACGGGCGTGCAGCACCGGGCGATCACGGCGTGCTTGACGGGCCCTCGGCCGGGCGGCCATCGTGACCCGTGGGAGCGCTCCCGCAGCGGCGCCCCCAGCAGTGCAACCGGCAAGCTTCGTCCGCCCTCCCCACAGGGCACAAGGTCACGAGGAGACTTCCCTTGCGCACTCCCCCCACATCCGCAGGCCTGCTGCGGCGGGCCGCGGCCGTACTGGCCCTACCGGCGGCGCTGCTGGTGGCCGGCGTACCGGCCGCTGCGGCACCGGCGGGCCATACCGCCCGCGCTGCCGCCGCCCCGGCGGCGTCCGCCACCGCCTCCGTGAGCGTCGACACCGGCAGCGTCCTGGCAACAGTGCCGTCCACCGCCGTCGGCCTCAACGCGTCCACCTACGACTCCGCCCTGACCGACCCCGCGGTGCCGGGGCTCGTCAAGGACGCCGGGGTCGGCGTGATGCGCTTCCCCGGCGGCACCTCGTCGGACTCCTACGACTGGAAGACCAACACCGACGTCCTGTCCGGGCAGCAGCAGGCCCGCGACTTCGACCAGTTCATGTCCGTCGCCGACGCGGCCGGCACCCAGCCGATGATCACCGTCAACTACGGCACCGGCGACACGGTCGGGAAGACCCGCTCCCCCCAGGAGACCGGCGCGCAGGTCGCCGCCGACTGGGTGCGGTACGCCAACGTCGAGCACCACTACGGCGTCAAGTACTGGGAGATCGGCAACGAGATCTACGGCAACGACACCTACAACGCCTACTGGGAGCCCGACGAGCACTGCGGCGCCACCTTCCCGCCGGCCACCCAGCCCGACACCTGCGGTCCGGCCGTCTACGCGCAGGTCGCCGCGCAGTACATCGCGGCGATGAAGGCCGTCGACCCGACGATCCAGGTCGGCGTCGTGCTGACCGCGCCGGGCAGCTGGCCCGACGGCATCACCGCGCCCGGCAGCCCGCAGCCGTGGAACGAGACGGTGCTCTCCACCCTCGGCAGCGCGCCCGACTTCGCCGACGTCCACTGGTATCCGCAGAACCCGAGCAACGTCACCCCGCCCGGCCCCACGGACGCCGGGCTGCTCGCCGACGCCGGGCAGATCCCGGACATCACCGCCGGGCTGCGCGCGCAGTTCGCCGCCCACTCCGGCACCCCCGACGTCCCGATCATGCTGACGGAGACCAACTCCGTCTCGTCCAACCCCGGCAAGCAGACGACCGGCCAGGTCAACGCGCTGCACCTGATCCAGGACTACGCGGGCTGGATCTCCAACGGCGTGGCCAACGTGGACTGGTGGCAGCTCCACAACGGCATGGTCACCTCCGGCGACAACGGCTCCGAGCTGTACGGGACGACGCAGTACGGCGACTACGGCGTGCTGTCCGACGCCAGTTGCGGCACGATCGGCGGCGAGCGGGTCTGCGAACCGGCCGCCGACACGCCCTTCCCGGCGTACTACGGCCTCAAGCTCACCGGCGCGTTCCTGCGCCCCGGCGACAAGGTGGTCAAGGCGACCTCCAGCGATCCGCTGCTCCAGGCCTACGCGGTGACGTCCGCGGACGGCTCGGTCAAGGTGATGCTGGTCAACGACGACCCGTCCGCCACCTACGCCGTGAACCTGTCGTACACCGGCTTCACCCCCGCCGCGGGCGCCCCGGCCACCTCCGTCCTGGCGCCCCCCGGCACGGGCATCACCACCGGGCAGGGCGGCACCGCCACCGCCCAGGACCTCGCCGCCTACACTGCGGCCCTGGTCACGGTACGGCCCGCGGGCAGCGGCACGGCGTCCTGCAAGGTCGCCTACAGCGTGAACGACTGGGGCGGCGGCTTCACCGGCACGGTCACGGTCACCAACACCGCCGCCGCGCCCGCCACCGGCTGGACGCTCGGCTACACCTGGCCCGGCACCCAGCAGATCACCACCGGCTGGAACGCCACCTGGACCCAGACCGGCGCCCGGGTCACCGCGGCCGCCCCGGACTGGGCGCGCACCCTCCAGCCCGGCGCGTCCACCACCCTCGGCTTCAACGCCACCTACACCGGCGCCAATCCGCCCCCCACGGCCTTCACCCTGAACGGCGCCCCCTGCACCACCGGGTGACGCCGTAGGCCCCGCGAAGCCCCGGCAGGTCGCACGCGGCGACCGGCCGGGGCTTCGTCACGCACGGGCGCCGCCCGTCACGGGGACGGGCGGCGCGGGTGCGGCGGCTTCGGTCGGGAAGGAAGGAGCCGCCGGGTCGGGAACGGATCAGGAGCAGGTCAGGAGCAGGGGGTGCCGTTCAGGGTGAAGGCGGTGGGGGACGCCGTGCTGCCCGTCGCGGTGCCCTGGAAGCCGAAGGACTGCGAACCGCCCGCCGGGATGGAGCCGTTGTAGGCCATGCTGCTGGCCGTGACGGCGCCGGAGGACGGGCTCACCGTGGCGTTCCAGGCGCTGGTGACGGTCTGGCCCGAGGGCAGGGTGAAGCCGAGCTTCCAGCTGCTGACCGCGCTGGAGCCGGTGTTGGCGATCGTGACGTTGGCGGTGAAGCCGCCGGACCAGGTCTGCGCCGCGTAGGTCACCTTGCAGGCCGACGAGCCCGTACCGCCGGTGCTGCCGCCGTTGGTCGTACCCGCGGTGGTGCCGCCGTTGGACGTACCGCTCGACGTACCGCCGTTGGTGGTGCCGCTCGACGTACCGCCGTTGGTCGAGCTGCCGCCGGTGTTGACCGAGGACGAGAAGGAGTTGACGGACAGGCCCGCGCCGTTCTGCCAGGGCTCGAACCCGGCCTGGACGCTGGTGAGGTACCAGTTGCTCTGGGCCAGCCCGCGGCTGATCGTCTCGTTCGCGAAGTCCTTGACGTCGAAGCTCCAGCTGTCGATCGCCGAGGGCGCGACGAAGGAGATCACGTCGTTGCCGCCGTTGTTGCCCGTCCAGACGTCCCAGCTGCGGCCGCCGACGTTGGCGGTGCCGACCTTGGAGCCCACCGGCTGGACCGGGCCGACGTGGTTGAACCACACCATGATCTCGGTCTTGTTGACGCCGTCGGTCTTCGCGGTCGGGTCCAGCCAGATGTCGTAGGCCGCGTCGAAGACCGCGTTGCCGACGTAGCCGTACGAGATGCTCGTGGGCGCGCTGCTGATGCCGCTGAGCTGCGCGGGCAGGTTGGTGCCGGGCGAGCAGTTCTTGTAGTGGCAGCCGTTGTAGATCGACGGGTACGACTTCGGCGCGCCGTTGGTCGCCACCGAGCCGTCGGCCGTGGTGACCTGGAAGCCGTTGCTGGTGACGTTGATGCACTGGGCCTCGGTGGTGCCCCAGCGGTTGTTCTGCACGACGTACTTGCCCGCGGTCGTCGACCCGTACTGGTCGCAGATCTGGGTGTCGGCGTGCGCGGCCGGGGCGGAGGCCAGGGTGACCAGGCCGCCGACGCCGATGCCGAGCGCCGCGAGCGCGGCGACGGCGGTTCTGCGCGTGGAGCGGAGAGCTTGCTGTAGCGACTTCATGCTTGTCCCTTCGATGACAGGCACGGAGGTGGGGGGACCGAGCAAGCGCGGTGCGGGCGGGCTCCTTTCGACGCGATTCGATCGTGGTTCGATGCGATTCGATCTGTATGGGAGCGCTCCCACAACTGCTTCGGAACAAGGACGGTAAGGGCGTCGTCCCACACGTGGCAAGAGCCCCGTCCGACCCACGCACGTATCCGCAGGTGGGCGCCACCGCCCGGCGCGGGGCACTGCGCTGGACGGGGGCCGTATGGGCGCGTCGCGGGACGCGTGCACGGGCCGGGCGGGGCCCGCGGGTTGACTGGGCCGCCGGACGGGAGCGGGCGGAGGCGGCGCGGTGGCGGGCGGACACGGGAGTGGCGGCGGCGGTACGGACGCGGGGCGCGAGGGCGGCGGCGGGGGCGGTGGCGGTACGGACGCGGGGCGCGCGGGCGGCCGCGAGGTGTGCGGCTCCGGCGGTGCGGGCGGCGGGAGCGGCCACCGCCCGCACCCCGCCGCCGGGACCCTTGACTACGCAGCCCTCTTCGCCGCGGTCCCGGCCGCCTGCGTCGTCCTCGACCCCGACCTCAGGATCGTCACCTGCAACAGCGCCTACACCGAGGCCACCGGCCGCACCGCCGGCGAGCTGACCGGATGCAGCTTCTTCGACGCCTATCCGCCCGACCCGGACGAGCCGGCGTCCCAGGGCGCCGAGGCCCAGCGCCACGGCCTGGAGCTGGCCCGGCAGACCGGCGAGAGCAACATGCTGCTGCTGCACCGCTTCGCGATTCCGCACCCCGAGCGCCCCGGCGAGTTCGAACCGCGCTGGTGGAACGTCACCAACCGCCCGATCGTCGGTCCGGAGGGGCAGGTGGACCTGATCATCCACCGCATCGACGACGTCACGTCCTTCGTGCGCTGGGAGCGCGAGGGCGCCGAGCCGGTCGCGGACGGCGAGCTGATGAAGGCGCCGCGCGCGGAGCTGTTCACCCGGGCCCACGAGCTGCAGCAGGCCAACGCGCGGCTCCAGGAGGCGACCAGCCGCACCCGCGACCTGGCGCTGACCCTCCAGCGCGCGATGCTCTCCACCCCCGACCTGGAGGCCCACCCGGAGATCGCGGTGCGCTACCGCCCCGCGATGCGCGAGCTGAACGCGTGCGGCGACTGGTACGACGTGGTGGACCTGCCGGACGGGCGGCTCGGTCTGACGGTGGGGGACGTCGTCGGCCACGGCGTGGACGCGGCGAGCGTCATGGGCATGTTGCGCAGCGCGCTGAGCGCGGCGATGCGCAGCGCGGACGGGCCGAGCGGCGCGCTGGAGACGCTGGGCCTGTACGCGCGGGCGCTGCCCGGCGCGATGTCCTCGACGACCTTCGCGTGCCAGGTCTTCCCGGAGAGCAGGGTGCTCACGTACAGCAACGCGGGCCACCCGCCCACGGTGCTGATGAGCACCGACGGCTCCTTCTGCTTCCTGGACCAGGCGACCGACCCGCCGCTGGGCGTACGGCTGGAGCACGTCCCGCGCCCGCAGGCGACCGTCGAGTACCGGCGGGGCGATCTGCTGGTGATGTACACCGACGGCCTGATCGAGCGGCGGGACGAGGACATCGATGTCGGCCTGGACCGGCTCGTCTCCGCCGTCCGCGAACTGCGCAGCCTCACGCCCGAGGAGCTGGCGGACGGCCTGCTGACGGCGATGGCCAGGCCGGACGGCTCGGAGGACGACGTCTCGCTGATGGTGGTCCGGCTCTGAGCCGTGACCGGCTCACGGCGTCAGGACGACGCGGTGGCCGGGCGGGACGGGGGTCGTCCACGCGGCTTCGACGTCGGCGAGCGGTACGGCCACCGGGGTGATCGCGAGCGCGCCGGAGGTGATGTGGGCGGCGAGCGCGGGGAGTTCGGCGACGATTCCGGCGGTGCTGACCGAGCCCTGGCCGCTGCCCAGCAGCGAGACGTTCGCGGCGCGCAGGTAGGCCGAGGGCAGCGTGATGTCGGGCCCGGCGACCGAGCCGATCTGGACCCAGGCGAGCGGCTTCGCGCGGTCCCGCCGGGCGGTCAGGACGGTCCGCAGGGCGGCCTCGGTGGGCGGGCCCCACACGTAGTCGAGGACGACGTCGGCGTCGGCGGCCTCCCGGGCGAGCGCCTCCTCCCCGTCCGTGAGGGAGACGGCCGCGTCGGCGCCGAGGCCGGGCAGCAGCGCGAGCCGTTCGGGGTCGCGGCCCGCGGCGACCACGCGGGCGGCGCCGAGGTGCCGGGCGATCTGGACGGCGAGCATTCCGGCGTTGCCGGTCGCGCCCAGCACCAGGACGTGCGCGCCGGGGGCGAGGGCGGCGCGGCGGCGCAGCGCGATCCACGAGGACATGCCGGGGTTCATCGCGGCGGCCACCGCGACCGGGTCCGTACCGGGCGGCAGGGCGACGGCCCGCCGCCGGTCGACGACGGCCTGCTCGGCCATGGTGCCGGGCGCGTCGTCGGAGGCGACGAAATACAGCAGCTCGCCCTCCTCGGTGCGGCCGACCGCGTCGATACCGGGGATCAGCGGGAGGACGCCGTCGGAGGTGTAGTGGCTGCCGTCGGCGGCGGACCGCACGCGCGGGTGCAGTCCGGCGGCGAGGACGTCGACCAGGATCTCGTGGTCGCCGCGCGGGCGCGGGGTGTCGATCGCGTCGTAGCGGGGCGGGGTGTCGAAGGCGTGGACGACGGCGGCGTGCATGGGGCGGCCCTCCCGGGGGCGGAGTATGGTTTGTGCCACGTACTACCCCGACGGTAGTTTGCGCCACGTACTACGTCAAGCGAGGGAGGCCGCGATGCCCGCGGAAGTGATACCGGCCGGCTCGGAAGTGCTGCCCGCGGACGCCGGCACGGACGGCGATCCGGAGGCGCTGCGCACGATGGACGCGCTGGTGCAGCTGTCGTTCGTGGTGCAGGCGGAGCTGGCGCGGGTCGCGGCGCGGTACGAGCTGTCGGTCGTCCAGGCGCGGCTGCTGGGCATCCTGCGCGACCGCCGCCCCGGCATGCTGGAGCTCGCGCGCCACCTCGGCCTGGACAAGTCCTCCATGACGGGCCTGGTCTCCCGCGCGGAGAAGCGCGGCCTCGTCCGCCGCGAGCCCTCCCCGCACGACGGCCGCGCCGTCCTCGTCGCCCTCACCCCCGAGGGCCGCGCCCTCACCGACCGCGCGGCCGCGGCCGTCGCCGCCCGCATCACCGAGTTGACGGCGACCCTGACGGCGGAGGAGCGGGCGCTGCTGCCCGGGGTGGTGGCGAAGCTGCTGCCTCCGGCGGGAGCGTGAGAACGCGGGCGGGGGCCCGTCCCGGGGCGGGGCCTTGCGCCTGCGGCGCGGCGCGGGTCCCCGCGTGACCGCGCGCCACGGGGGCGGCGCCGGGGACGCACCTCGCCGCCCCGGCGCCCGGGGCCGCCGTACGCAGCTGCGGCGCCGGGGCGCGTGACGCGTGCCCCGTCCCGGGGCGGGGCCTTGCGCCTGCGGCGCGGCACGGAGGCGCGGGCTCTCGCGTGATCGCGCGCCACGGGCACGGCACCCGGCGCCGCCGCAAGCGCCGCTCCCCGCGTACGGTCAGCGCGCGGCGGGCCCGAGCAGGGCGTCCGCCAGCGCGTCCGCCACGTCCTCCGGGACGGAGGCGCCGGTCAGGGCGCGGTAGACGAGCGGGCCGGTGAGCGCGTCGAGGAGGGCGTCGGGCCCGAGTGCGGGGGCGGGCGCGAACGCCCCGGCCTCGATCGCGCGGGCGAGCAGGGCGCGCTCCGCCTCCCGGCGAGGGGCGAGGTAGCGCGTCCGCAGGCGCTCGGCCGTTCCGGGGTCGTGCTGCGCCTCGGCGAGGAGTGCGAGCAGGACCTTGCCCGCCGGGTCGTCGGCGAGGAAGCGGGCGAGGGCGCGCAGGTAGCCGCGGACGGCGTCCGCGGTGGGCGTGTCCACCGGGACGGGGAGGCGTTTGGCGCTGTCCTCGACGAGGGTGTCGAGCAGGATCTCGCCCTTCGACGGCCACCAGCGGTAGATCGTCTGCTTGGCGACGCCCGCACGGCGCGCGATCGCCTCGACGGTCAGCGCGCCGAAGCCGAGTTCGACGAGCAGGTCGTCCGCGGCGTGCAGGACCGCGAGCCGCGCGGCCTCGTCCCGCCGGGGGCCGGAGCGCGGCCTGCGGGCGGGCGGAGGGCTGGCGTCGGGCATGCGGCCACCTTATCCGGCGGGGCGTCTTTGGCTTTGCCTAGACGCACCGTCTCGTCTAGAGTCATCCTCCCGCCGCCATCCGAAGGAGTACGCGTTGTCCACCACCGCCACACGCCAGGCCCTCGTCATCGGAGCCTCCCGCGGGCTCGGCCTCGTCCTCACCGACGAACTGGCCCGCCGCGGCTGGCACGTCGTCGCCACCGTCCGCCGCGACAGCGCGGAGCTGCGGGACGTCACCCGCGCCCGGGAGGGCCGGGTGGAGGTCGAGACGCTGGAGATGACCAGCCCGCACGAGCTGGCGGCGCTGCGCGAACGGCTGACCGGCCGCGCGCTCGACCTGCTCTTCGTCAACGCGGCGGTCGACCGCGGCGACCTGCCCATCGGCGAGGTGCCCACCGCGATGTTCACCGAGGTGATGGTGACCAACGCGCTGAGCCCGCTGCGTGCCCTGGAGGCGCTGCACCCGTTGGTCGTGCCCGGCGGCACGGTCGCCGTCATGTCCTCCGAGCAGGGCAGCGTCAGCCTCAACACCGAGCCCGGGTACGAGCTGTACAAGGCGAGCAAGGCCGCGCTCAACCAGCTGATGCGCAGCTACGCCACGCGCCACGCCGACGACGGCCGCACCAAGCTCCTCCTCGACCCCGGCCACAACCGCACCCGCCTCGGCGGCCCGGACGCGCCCCTCCTCCCGGAGGAGAGCGTCCCCTTGCTGGTCGACGTCCTCGAAGCGCACTCCGGCACGCCGGGCCTGCGCTTCCTGGACCGCCACGGGGCGGAGGTGCCGTGGTGAGCCCTTCAGGCGCCCCACTCCCACGTGTGACGCCCGGGGTGCGCCGCGAAGAGCGCGCAGCCTTTGCCGGTGCAGTCCGCCCGTACGCCGACCTCGCGCGGCCGCGTCTCCCCCTTCCACGGCGCCCACACCGCCCCGGCGTCCGGCCCGTGGAGGTGGTCGTAGACGAGCCCGACGTGGTCGTCGTCGTGCCCGCGCTCCAGCGCGCACAGCAGCCTGCGGGCGACGAGGTCGCAGGCCACGTCCTCGCCGAACGCGAGCACCCGCGCGGCGAGCCGCGCCCCGAGCAACGCGACGGCGTCGCAGTAGGGCGCGCTGTGCTCGGCCTCGCCGCCGACGTGCGCCCACACCACCTTGCCGGGCACGTCCTCGCGCGAGGCCACGCCCCACATCCGCTGCGTGAGCGCGTCCACGAGCTGCAGCCCGCGCCCGCGCGCCGCGTCCTCAACTCCCGCGCCGAGCACGGGTACGCGGAAGGCGTCCCCGTCCCAGACCTCCACCCGCACCCCGGTCGCTCGCGGCAGGAGGCTGCACCGCGCCTCGACGGGCCCGCTCTCGCCGCGGGCGTGCTCGACGGCGTTGCCGAGCAGCTCGGCGAGGACCAGCTCGGCGTCGTCGGCGAGCGCCGCCATCCCCCACGCGGCGAGCGTCTCCCGCAAGGCCCGCCGCGCGAGCGGTACCGCCTTCGGCGTCGGCGGCCAGCTCCACACGACCGGCTCCGCCGGGGAGGGGGCCGGAATCGTGGCCGGTGGCACCGGCGTCGGCCCGGCGCTCGTTGTTGCCATCAGCAGTCGCCTTTCTCCGCATTTCGCCCCCATGACCGGGGATGTATCTCTAGGTTGGGACCTGTCTACGGTCGGTAACAGACGGGACGCGTATTCAGCACCAACCGGATACGGGGGAAAGGACAGCACCATGAGCACCACGGACAGCGACGAAGGCGGCAGCCCTGGGTCCTGGCTCGGCTACTTCGGCGAGGAGTTGCGCCTCGCGCGGGACGCGCAGGGAATCTCGGGCCGCGAACTGGCCTCGCAGACCTCGTACTCGTACCAGCAGCTCTGCAACGTTGAGAAGGGCCGCCGGACGCCGTCCACGCCCTTCGCCAACGAGGTGGACGCCGCGCTTGGCACTGGCAAGCGGTTCGCCCGCATCCTCCGCCGGGTCCTGGCGGAAGCGCTGCCGGACTGGTTCCAGGGCGCGGCCCGGGAGGAAGCGCGGGCGATGCGCATCCGGACGTTCCAAAGTCAGGTCGTACCCGGCCTGTTGCAGACGGAGGATTACGCCCGCGCACTCATCCAGTCCGCCCAGCCTCGGGCAACGCACGACCGAATCGAGGCGCTGGTAGCCGCCCGGATGGCCCGGCGCGCGATCTTCGAGAGTGAGAATCCGCCGCACCTCTGGGCCATCCTGGATGAGGCCGTTCTTCGCCGCCCTATCGGTGGACCAGCGGTGATGGTCCCGCAACTGGAGCGGCTACTGAAAGAGTCCGCGAGCCCGAACGTCACAATTCAGATTCTGCCGTTTGCGGCGGGAACCCACCCAGCCATGGACGGCGCCTTCGTCCTCTGGTCGTACCAGGACCGCCCCGACGCGCTGTACGTGGAAGGCTTGCTGACCAGAGCCCTCAAGGAAGGTGCAGCTGACGTGGAAAGTGCACGCCTGACATATGATCTGCTTCAGGCCGCCGCACTCCCGCGTGAGCAGTCGGCGGACATGATCCGCGGCGCTCTGGAGGACTACGCAGCATGATCGATCCGACAGGTGCTACTTGGCGGAAAAGCACCTACAGCAGCGGCGCAGGCGGCGATTGCGTCGAGGTCGCCGACGGCCTCTCCGTCATCCCGGTCCGGGACTCCAAGGATCCCGAGGGCCCCGCCCTTACCTTCGCCCCGGCGGCCTGGACCGCGTTCATCAGCGACGTCAAGGCGGGCCGCTACCCGACCGCGTGAACGGGTACGGCCCGTGGCCGCCGGGTCGGGGACGCGGCGGCCACGGGGAGAAGCGTCAGCAGGTGCGGCTGTTGTAGCTGGACGACCAGATCGCGTTGGTGGTGGGCGAGCCGATGGTCCAGTTGCCCTTGTCGATGTCCCGCCAGACCATCAGGACCTTGTTGCCCTTGACGTACTCACCGATCCAGACGCCACCGTCGGCCTCGGTGTAGTTCCAGAAGAACTTCGTGCCCGCCTTCTTGAAGGTGGCCTTGCCCGCCGAGCCGTCCGAAGCCAGGCCGTTGTCGGTCTGCCAGGCCCTGGTGGCCTTGTAGGTGTTGGGGCCGAAGGAGCCGTCGATGCCGGACGCGGGCAGGTAGCCGCCCACGTAGAGGATGCTCTGCCACAGGCAGGTCACGTTCGACAGCCTGTTGGTGCTCTCGTTGACGACGCCCTCGTCGTTGAGGTCGTCGGACGGGTCGCCCGCGCCGTAGATGTACGCGCGGCCGTTGTAGCTGTTGTTCGCGGCGGCCGGGGTCGCCGTCGCGGCGGCGACGCCCACGGCCACCGCGATGGCGGCCAGGGGTACGGCGGCGCGGCGCAGTGCGCGGCGCGGGGTGCTGGTGGATGTCATAGGGGTCCCTCCCCGGAAGCGGTACGGATCGCGGGGTCGCGATCACCGCGGAGGACGGTAAACGCCGGGCAACGCCCCCGTGGAGGTTACGTGCGGGTGCGTGGCGGGATCGTGAACGCGCACGGAAGTTGTACCGGGCACGTGACGGTTCGGGTGCGGTGGGAACGGCCTTCCGCCAAGTCCCCACGCCGGGGCTACGCTTCGGGCGTGCGGATCGAACAGGCTCACCCGGACGATGTGCCCGCCCTGGCCCGGCTGTTGTGGCTGGACACCCGCGGGGTGGAGCCGGAGCGGCCCTCGGTGGACGCGTTCGCCGGGCAACTCGCCCGGTGGTGGGCCACGTGCGAGGCCACGCATGTGGCGTTCGTGGCCCGGATGCCCGAGGCCGGGGTCGTCGGTATGGCCTGGATCGCGTTCGCGCCCCGCGTGCCGCGGCCCGGCGCGGTGGTCCGGATGTCGGGGGACGTCCAGAGCGTGTTCGTCGTGCCCGAGATGCGCGGCCGGGGCATCGGCTCGGCGCTCGTGTCGGCCGCGGCGGAGCACGCGGAGCGCTACGGCGCCGCGCGCGTCACCGTCCACTCCGGCCGCCGGGCCGTACCGCTGTACGAACGGCTCGGCTTCGCGCCCTCCCCGCAGCTCCTGCTACGGCCGCCGGAGGCCTGAGCCCGGGGCAGAAGGTTCACCGAACACGCGGCACTTCAGGCCCGGCCCGGCGTCAGCCCTCTCTGTCGGCCTTGCGCCAGGCCTCCGCCGAACGGCGGGCGATTCGGGTGTCCGGGTGGTCCGGCCCCAGCACCCGCGCCATGTCGTCGACCAGCGCGGTGTACCCCGCGACCGCCGCCGCCGTGTCCCCGGAATCGCCGAGCCAGTTGGCCAGGTTGCCGCGGGTGTGGAGCGTGTGGGGGTCGTCGGGGCCGAGCACCCGCAACATGTCGTCGAGCAGCGCGGTGTACGCCGCCACGGCCCCTTCCGCGTCGCCCGCTCTGCCACGCGACGAGGCGAGGTTGTGGCGCGTGGTGAGGGTGCGCTGGTCGTCCGGGCCGAGGATGCGCAGCGCGTCGTCCAGCAGGGCGCCGAACGCCGCCACCGCGCCCTCCGCGTCGCCGGATTGGCCGTGGTACTGGGCCAGGCCGTGCCGGGTGGCGAGGGTGTCCGCGTGGTCGGGGCCGTGGACGCGCAGCATGTCCTCCAGCAGCGCGCCGAACGCCGCCACGGCCCCTTCCGTGTCGCCGGAAAGGCCCTGCCAGCGGGCCACGCTGAGCCTGACGTTGAGAGTGCCGACGTCGTGAGGGCCGAAAGCCCGCATCTGGTCCTGCAGCAGCTCGGTGTACGCCGCCGCCGCTCCCGCCGCGTCGCCCGCCAGTCCCCGCGCCTCGGCGGCGCCGCGCCGGGCAATGAGCGTGCACCAGTGGCCGCGCCCCAGGTGACGGGTGGTCGCCTCGGTGAACGCGCGGTAAAACTCCTGGGCTTCGGCAGCCTGCAAGGCGCCCGCCAGGCTCGCGCCGTAACGGAACAGCAGCAGATGGGCGCCGCTCCGCCGGTAGAGGCATCCGGTGGGTTCGCTCAGGGCGATGAGCACGGCAGCGTTCGCGCGCAGGGCCTGAGCGAGGGCGAAATCGGGCTGGTCCGGCCACGCCTCGGCCAGCGCGTCCGCCGCGGCCCGCGCGCAGGCGGCGAACCGCCTCGGGGTGAGCGCGTCGCGGGTCGTCCGCTGCACCAACGCGTGGACGTGGAGCGCCCGTTGCGGCTCCTCCGGGGTGTGGTCGGCGAGGCTCAGCCGGTGCAGCACGCGCAGCGCCTCGTGGACCTGCTCCGCGCTCACCCGCCGGGTGCGGCCCCGTACGCGACGGCCCTTGCGGGCGAGGAAGGCGCGGGCGGCCGGGGCGGTCAGGACGTCCGCGGGGATGCCGTTCGGGTCCAGCATCGCGGCCAGGGCGAGCAACGGGCGGGCCAAACCGCGGGGTTCGGAGGCGTCGGCGAGGTCCGCGGACAGGGACCACGCCGCCGCGACGGGGATGCGCTGGTCGTCGGGCAGGGCGTCCGGCGCGGGGAGGGCGTGCGCGAGGGTGCGGGTGCGGTCGGCGAGCAGGGCGCGGTAGGCGGCGACGGTGAGCGCCTGGTCCGCGAGGTAGGCCGCCGCCTGCGACAGGGCGAGCGGCAGGCGGCCCAACTCCTCAGCGAGGGCGGCAAGTTCGACGGCGGGCTCGGTACGGTCGTGCGCCGCGAGGACCCCGGCGAGGTAGGCGCTCGCCTCGTCCGGCGTGAAGGGGCCGACGTCGATACGGCGGCGGCCCGTACCGGTCAGGGCTGAGTCCCGGCGGCGGGTCGTGACGAGCGTGCGGCCGGTCGGGCTGTCCGGCGGCCACAGGCCCTTGAGGTCCGCCGGGTCGGCGACGTCGTCCAGCAAGACGAGCCAGCGGTGCGGTTTGGCCCGCAGCCAGGCGAGGAAAGCGGCGGCGGCCTGCTCGGGCTCCGAAGGGTCCGCCCCGCACAGCTCGGCGGCGGCCTGCGCGTAGGAGGCGACGATCGCGGGGCGGCCCGCCGCCGTGACCCACACCAGGACGTCCACCTCGCGGGCGTCCCACGCCCGGTGCGCGTGCGCCGCGGCGAGCTGCGTCTTGCCGACGCCGCCCAGGCCCGTCAGGACGTGGCAGGGCCCGGGCGCCCGCAGCTCGGCGGATTCCGGCCGCGCCTGGAAGGACTGCGCCACCGCGGGCACGACCCCGACCTGGTGCGGCAGTTGCGCGGGCGGGCGCGGGGCCGCGTGCAGGGTGACGCGCTCGGCCGCCCCGACCGCGAAGCCGCCCGCGGCCGCGCGGACCTCCACGTCCCGCCCGGCCCGCAGCCCGTACCCGCGGCCCCGGCCGCTCCCGTACTCGCCGGGCACCCTGTCCGCCACCCCGCATCACCTCCGGCCCCGATTCTCCCGCCGGGGGCCCTGTCGGGGCGGAGGTTTCGCAGGGGCAGGCGGCCGGGACCCGGGCCTCGCGGGGCCCCGGGCCACGTACCTACGTCAGCGGCGCCAGAACAGGTGGTGCACGATGCCGCTCGGGCTCGGGATCACCTCCAGGTGGAAGCGGTCCTCCAGATCCTTCGGGGACTCCCACAACGGCAGCCCCTCGCCCAGCTCCAGCGGCGCGACCGCCACGTGCAGCGAGTCGACGAGGTCGGCGTCCAGGAATTCGCGGACCGTCGTGACGCCGCCGCCGAGCCGTACGTCCTTGCCGTCCGCCGCCTCGCGCGCCTGCGCGAGGACGGTCGCCGGGTCGGCGTCGACGAAGTGGAAGGTCGTGTCGGAGAGCGAGAACGACGGCCGCGGGTGGTGCGTCATGACGAACACCGGCGTACGGAACGGCGGTTCGTCACCCCACCAGCCCTGCCACTCGTAGTCCTCCCACGGCCCGCGCTGCGGGCCGAACTTGTTGCGCCCCATGATCTCGGCGCCGATGTTGTTCAGGAAATCCCGCGTGAAATAGTCGTCCAGCCCCCGCGTCCCCCCGGGCTCCGACCGGTTCGGCCAGCTCGCCGTCGCCCCGGCCCAGCTGAACAGCCGCTCGGGATGCGGCAGCCCGAACGGCAACTCCAGACTCTGGTTCTCCGCGGCCGCGAAGCCGTCCCGCGAGACGCAGAAATTCATGACCCTCAGCAGCTGTCCCATGGCGTTGACCTCGCCTTTCCTCGTCGTGCGTCGTCGTACTGCGTCGCGTGGAGCCGATGCCCCACACAGATACGTCGAACAGCGTGGGGTGGAATCGACACGGGAGCGGGGATTTTCCTCGGGGCGTGTCGGGGGCTCCGTACGAAGGGCGCGTCGGGGGCCTCGCGCCAGGGGCGCCACGCGGGATGGAACCCGATGCGGCCCCCCGGCGAAGGAGGGGTGAAGAACCCGAACGAACCCAAGCCTTCGAAGCGTTCGAACGAACGAAAGGAGCCCCGATGGCCGTCGAGTCCCCGGGCGTCCGCACCCGTGAGGAGGATCGCGAGGACAGCGACGCCCGAGTGATCGCGCGGTCCCGGGACGAGCCCGAGCATTTCGCCGCGCTCTTCGACCGGTACGCCGACGACGTGCACCGCTACGTGGCCCGGCGGATCGGCCCCGAGGCAGCGGAGGATCTGATGGCGGAGACGTTCATGACCGCCTTCCGGCAGCGCCGGACCTACGACCCTGCGCGTGCCGGCGCCCGTCCCTGGCTGTTCGGCATCGCGACCAACCTCATCGGCCGGCACCGCAGAGCCGAGGCGCGGCGCTTCAAGGCGCTGGCGCGGGTCCCGGAGCCGGTGCCGGACGAGGAGCCGGTCGCGGACCGCGCGGTCGCCAGGGCCGGTGCGACGGAGGTGCGCCGGGAGCTGGCGGCGGCCCTGGCCGGGCTGTCCGCCCGGCACCGGGACGTCGTCCTGCTGGTGGCCTGGGGCGACCTCGGCTACGAGGAAGCGGCCGAGGCCCTCGGGGTCCCGGTCGGCACCGTCAGATCCCGGCTGAGCAGGGCTCGCAGCAAACTGCGCGAAGCACTGGGCGGGTCCGATCCGACAGCTTTCCGAGAGGCAGACACCCATGCGTGACATCGACGAACTGCGAGAACTGAGGGACTACGACGCGGGGGCGCCCCCGCTCGGCGACGCCGCCCGGGAGCGGGTGCGGGCGCGGCTGCTGGCCGTGGCGGTCGCGGAGGACGAGCCCGCCCGGGTCGTGATCCGCCGCCGCCCCGTCCTGCGTATCGCCCTGACCGGCGTGGTCGCGGCCGCGGTCGCCGGCGGCGTCCTGGTCGCCGGGCAGACCGGCGGCGGGGGGCGGCCGGCGGGCGCTTCCCCGTCCCTGGGGAACGTCGCGGCACAGACCGTGCTCCACGGGGCGGCCGTCTACGCCCGGCAGCACGAGCAGGCGGTCGCCCCACGGGACGACCAGTTCATCTACACCAAGGAGATCCGGAAGCAGACCGACCGGGACACCGGCGCCACCAAGACGTACGTCGACGAGAACTGGAGGTCGGTGGACGGCTCGAAGCCCTCCTGGGTCATGGAGGTCGGCAAAGGCCGGTGGGTGCAGCCGCTGAAGGGGGGCCAGACCGCATGGCCGCGGGAGGACTGGGAAGCGCTGGAGGCGCTGCCGACCGACCCCGAGAAGCTGATCCTCGCGCTCGTCCCGGGCGGGGTGCCGGACGCGGGGAGCGACCCGCTCGGCAAGCTCGGCAAGGTGCAGTGGTTCCTGGTCGAGGACGCGCTGACCGGGATGCTCCGGTCGGAACCGATGCTGCCCGAGGGCCTGCGACCGGCGATCTACGAGGCGCTCGCCATGGCTCCGGGCGTGAAGGTGGTGCCGGACCAGAAGGACGCCAAGGGCCGTACGGGTGTGGGTATCACCTACGCCACCCCTGGCCATGAGCCTGGCAAGAGCGGCCTCGGCGAGTTCGTCTTCGATCCGGAGACCTACGAGTACCTCGGTTACCGCCTCGACGGCTCCATGGCCGCCACGGGCGACGCGAGTGGCTCGGACGACTCGGGAACGTGGATCGACTCGACCGTCGACGTGCCCGGCCCGAGCGTGGACCAGTTCACCTACCTCGACAGCTGGGCGATCGTCGACAAGGCCAAGCAGCGGCCGTAACCGGCCGACAGCCGCCGCCGCGACCCACTGAGGGGGGGCCGCGGCGGCGGCACGGCAGGACATTTGTACCGGGGCCCCGGGGACATTCGGCGCTGCCTGCGCCAACCCCTCCGCCCGTAGCGTCAGTTGCATGACAGATGCCGCGCGATTCCGCGCAGTACGGAAGAGATTCGGGAGCGTCGAGGCCGTCGCCGGGCTCGATCTGGCGCTCACCGCGGGCGGGACGTGCGCGCTGCTCGGGCGCAACGGCGCCGGGAAGTCGACGACGATCGCCCTGCTGCTGGGGCTGGACCGCCCGGACGACGGGGAGGTGCGGGTCTTCGGCGGGACCCCGCAGGAGGCCGTGCGGGCGGGCCGGGTGGGGGCGATGCTCCAGGCGGGCAGCCCCGTGCCGCGGGCGACCGTACGGGAGCTGGTGAGCTTCGTCGCCGCCACCTACCCGCGGCCGCTGCCGGTGGGCGAGGCCCTGGAGCTGGCCGGGATCGGGGAGCTGGCGGGACGGCGGGCGGACCGGCTCTCCGGCGGGCAGGCGCAGCGGCTGCGGTTCGCGCTCGCGGTCGCGGGCGGGCCCGAACTGCTGGTGCTGGACGAGCCGACCGCGGCACTGGACGTGGAGGCCCGGCGCGCGTTCTGGCGCTCGATGCGCGGCTACGCGGCGCGCGGCAACACGGTGCTGTTCTCGACGCACTACCTGGAGGAGGCGGACGGCAACGCGGACCGCGTCGTCGTCCTCGACCAGGGCCGCACCGTCGCCGACGGCACCGGCGAGGAGATCAAGCGGCGGGTCGGCGCGACGCTCGTGGCCTTCGACCTCGCGGGCGGCGGCACGGCGGGGCTGCGCACGCTGCCGGGCGTGCTGTCGCTGGAGGTGCGCGGCGACCGCGCGGTGCTGCGCAGCGCCGACTCCGACGCGACCGTCCTCGCACTGGCCGCCGCCGGACGGCTGCGCGGGCTGAGCGTGACGCCCGCGAGCCTGGAGGAGGCCTTCCTCACCCTGACCGCGCACGACACCGAGAGCCGTGAGCCCGCCGCGGCTCCGTACGAGGAGGCCGTCCGATGATGCTCGCCTACATCCGCCTGGAGGTCCGCCGCACGCTGCGCGACACCGGCTTCGTCGTCGTCGGGGTCGCGACCCCGCTGCTGATGTACCTGCTCTTCACCAACCTCGGCACCGGCGAATCCGCCGAGGACACCATGGACTACGCCCGCTACTCGATGATCGGCATGGCCGCGTACGGGGCGATGGGCGCGGCCCTCGCCGTGGGTCCGGGCGTCGCGGACGACAAGGCGCGCGGCTGGCTGCGGCAGCTGCGGGTGACCCCGCTGTCCCCGCTCCAGGTGGTGCTGGCGCGGGCGCTGACCGCCGGGGTGACGGTGCTCCCGGCGATCGTGTCCGTCTTCACCGCGGGCGCGCTCGTCAACGGTGTGCGGCTCGCGGCGTGGCAGTGGGCCGCGGCGGCGGTGCTGATGTGGCTGGGCACGATCCCCTTCACCCTGCTGGGGCTCGGCAACGGCTACGGGCTCACCGCGCAGACCGCCGGTGTCGTGAGCATGGTCACCATGATGGGGCTCTCGGTGATCGGCGGGCTGTGGCTGCCGACCGACGTCTTCCCCGGCTGGCTGGCCGCGATATCCCGCTGGACACCGACCGCCCGCTTCGGCGACCTGGGCTGGAGCGTGCTGGACCGGCACGCCCCCGGCCCCGGTACGGCGGCGGTGCTGGCCCTTTGGCTGGTCGTTTTCGCCGGTTACGCTGTGTTCTCCTACCGGCGGAGCGCCCGGACCGTATGACCGTACGACCGTACGGGCCCGTGCCGCCTCCCCCGGCGGACGCAGGGCAGCAGCGCACACGACGGGGGACGGGAACCACCATGACGAGGACACGGACGAAACCGGCAGGCACGGCGGAAGCGGACGCCGAGGCCGAGGGCAAGGCGTGCCGCCGCATGTGGTGGCGGCGCGGCCCGGAGGACTTCGAGCAGGAGATCGAGCACCTCAAGGCACCCGACGGCGGGGCGCTCATCCCGTGGCTGCTGATGGTGATCGGCCCCGGCGCGGACATCCTCAAGGGCGAGGTGGCCCTGCCGTGGCTCGCCGGGAGCGGGCTGCTGCTCTTCTGCGTGCTGTACGTGGCCACTGTCCGCTCGTCCTTCAGCGAGCGGTGGCGGCGCGGCCGGGTGCCGTACCAGCTGCTCGGCGCGCTCGGCGCGGTCATGCTCGCGCTGGCGATCGGCTACGGCGGCAACTTCCTGCTGCTGTTCGTGCTGACGTCCCTGGGCGCGGGCTGCGTCTCGCGCAGCCGCCGCTTCCTGGGGGCCTCGCTGACGCTGCTCAGCGCCTCGGCGGGCGTGGTGTCGAGCCTGCACCACGAGGGCTTCTGGAGCACCACCAGCCTGGCGTACGGGACCTTCCTGTCCGGCTTCGTCGTGTCGCTGATCATCACGCTCTTCCAGGCGGTGGCGAAGCTCAAGGCCACCCGGCAGGAGCTGGCGCGCAACGCCGTCGCGGAGGAGCGGCTGCGCTTCTCGCGCGACCTGCACGACCTGCTGGGGCACACGCTGTCGGTCGTCGTGGTCAAGGCGGAGGCCGCGCGGCGGCTCGCGCCGCGCAACATGGAGGCGGCGCTGACGCAGGTCGGCGACATCGAGGCGGTCGGGCGGCAGGCCCTCACCGAGATCCGCGAGGCCGTCACGGGCTACCGCGAGGGCAGCCTCGCGACCGAGCTGGACCGCGCGCGCTCGGCGCTGGCCGCCTCCGACATCGAGGTCGTGGTGCAGGAGTCCGGCCCGCCGCTGCCGCCGCAGACCGAGGCGCTGCTGGGCTGGGTGGTACGCGAGGGCGTCACGAACGTCGTACGGCACAGCGGCGCGGCGCGGGCCCGTATAGAGCTGCACGCGGCGGACGGGCAGGCCCGCCTGACGATCACCGACGACGGCTGCGGCCCCGCCCCCGCCACCCCGCCCCGCCCCGCCGCCGGGACGACGGCGACCCTGCCCCGTACGGGCACGGGCCTGCGCGGCCTGACCGAACGCCTCGCGTCGGCGGGCGGCTCCCTGACGACCGGCCCGTCCCCGTCCGGCGGCTTCCGCGTGACGGCGGTGCTGCCGACCGGCGAGGACACGGCGGGCTGAGCCCGCAGCGCGGCGTACCGGGCCGCCGGGTCCGGCGTACGGGGCCGGGTCCGCGCTCGCGGCTGGACCGGGCCGCAGGGGGCTGGACCAGGCTCGCGGAGGTACGGGACCGG
Source organism: Streptomyces sp. NPDC021020 (assembly GCF_044333285.1). NCBI lineage: Bacteria > Bacillati > Actinomycetota > Actinomycetes > Kitasatosporales > Streptomycetaceae > Streptomyces > Streptomyces sp. NPDC021020. The sequence goes on along the minus strand of NZ_JBIRQQ010000003.1, from coordinate 809,198 downwards.
CTCGTCTACGCCCCGGCGTCCGGCGTGCGCAGGTCGGCCACGACGCGGAAGCGCTCCAGCACCACCGGCGTGCTGTCGTCGACCGTGAAGTGCGGGTCGTCCAGGGCCTCGCGCATCTCGTCGCTGTGCCAGAAGGCCTCGTGCCCGCGCCGCCACTGCTCCACGGTGGTGTACCCCTCCCCCTCGTCCACGGCGTGCGCGAGGTCCACCTCCCCGAGCGGCACCACCCGCACCTCGGTGACCTCGACGACGGCGACCCCGCGCCCGGCGGAGTCCAGCACCACCGACCGCTCCCCGACCCGCGGCAGCTCCTCCCCCTCGTGCGCGTAGTCGGCGACGACCCCGGTCGTGGACGTCTTGCTGCCGTCCAGCACCGCGGCGACCAGCTGGTCCCGCAGCTCCCCGGGAAAGCCCAGCTCCATGATCCCCGGCGCCTCGGCGCCGCCCTCTGCTCCGTCCGTCATGGCAGGTGAGGCTATCGGCTCACCCGGCGGGCCACGCGCCGACGACGTCCGCGGCCGACCACACGACGTCCACCGCGCCCTCGGGCAGCGCGGCGCCGGAGCGGGAGACGACCACGAGGCCGGTCGTGCCCGGGGTGAAGCCGGGGATCTGCGGGGCGGCCTGCAGAAGGGCCATGAGGTCGTGGACGTCGAAGGGGGTGGCGAGCCACTTGACCGATCCGGCGAAGCGCACCGCTCCCGCGACGGGCGCGCGGTCGGCGCCCACGAGGTCGACCTCGGGGTCGAAGCGGCGGTTCCACCAGCCGCCGACCGCCGCGGTGTCCGGCCAGGGCAGCTCACCCGCGCCCGCGGCCAGCTCCAGCGACTCCCTGACCAGCGGCTCCACCGCCCGGCCGCGCCAGGCGGACCAGCGGCGGCGCACCACGTCGAACGCCGAGTCGGCGCGGCCCCGGCGGGACTGCTCCTGCGCGGAGCGCAGCGCGGCGAGGTAGAGCCGCAGGTTGCTGTCGGCGACGCGGTAGAGCGCGGGCTTGCCGCTGGCGGTGGACAGCGGCGCGTCCACCGCCAGCACCCGCTTCTCCGTGACGAGGCGGTGCAGCAGCGGCGAGAGCGCGCCGGAGGCGAGCGGCCCGGCGCGGCCGCCCGCGGCGGCGGCGATGTTGGCGTGCGTGCGGTCGCCGCTCCCGACGGCCTCCAGCACCCGGCGGGCCTGGTCGGGCGCGGGGAATTCCGCCAGCAGCGCGGCCTCGGGCACGCCGAACAGCGCCGAGGCCGGGTCCGCGCACTCGTCCTCGATGAATTCCAGCGCGGGCGTGGCATGCGGCCAGATCCGCAGGATGCCGGGCAGGCCGCCGGAGACCAGGTGCGCGTCGACCGCGTCGGCCGGTTCCAGCCCGAGCGCCTTGCCGGTCTCGGCCGGGTTCAGCGGGCCGAGGACCATGGTGTCGGAGCGCCCGTAGAAGGGCCGGTCGTACGCCGTGAGGCGCTCCATCATGTGCAGGTCGCTGCCGAGGAGCAGCAGCAGGACGGGGCGTTGGGACAGCAGCCGGTCCCACGCGGTCTGGAGGGCGCCGTCGAAGAGGTCGTCCTGCTCGGTGAGCCACGGCAGCTCGTCGACGACGACCACGCACGGCCGGTCCGGCAGCACGGAGGCCAGTACCCGGAAGGCGTCCGGCCAGCTTCCCGGCACCGGATTCCCGTCCGCCCCGGGCACCAGCTCCGGATCGGTGGGCAGCCCGGACTCCCGCAGTTCGCCGAGGAAGGCCCCCACCGCCTCGACCGGCGAGGCCCCCTTCGTCGCGGTGAAGAAGGCGTAGGGCACCTCCACGCGGTCACAGAACTCCTGCGCCAGCCGCGACTTCCCGACCTGCCGCCGCCCGCGCAGCGCGACCGCCACCCCGCTCCCGGACGCGGCCGCCCGGTCCAGCCGCTTGCGCAGCATCGCCAGTTCCTGCCGCCGCCCGACAAAGCTGTCCGCCATGGCGCCCGCCTCCTTTCTGGATCCCACCTTGGTAGATCCTGTCTACATAGATTCTAGCTACGTAGACGAGATCTACCAAAGTTATCCACAGCCCCGCGGCCCCCCGTTTCAGCGCAGCACCGCCGACAGCAGGTCGCTGCCCAGCGCCGTCAGGTCGGGGAGGTTGAGGGTGTAGCGGACGTAGCGGCCGTGGCGGTGGGAGGTGAGGAGGCCCGCGCGGCGGAGGACGGCGAGGTGGCGGGAGACCTCCGGGGGTGACAGCTCCCAGAAGTGGGCCAGCTCGCTGGTGGTGTGGGGGCCGCGGGCCAGGGTGCGCAGCAGGCGGAGGCGTACGGGGTGGGCGAGGGCCTCCAGGCGGCGGGTGACCGTCTCCACGGGGACGGGCTCGGGCGGGCGGGGCTCCGCGACGGGGTATTGCAGCACCGGGTGCCAGCCGGGGGCGTGGACGGCCACCAGGTGGGGGCGGCTGAAGACGCTGGGGATGAGGGTGACCCCGGCGCCGTGGGCGGCGGTCGCCTTGTCCTGGACCTTGTCCACGACGATGCAGTCGCCGTCCGGCGCCAGGGTGACCGCGCCGGAGACCGAGGCGAGTGCCGCCCCGAGGCCCTGGCGCCTGAGCAGTTCGTTCTTCAGCCGCAGGTCGGTGGCGAGCTGCACCGCGGCGCCCGCCCAGGCGTCGTCGAAGAAGGCCCCGGCGCATTCCTCCAGCGTGCGGCGCACCCGCGCCCGTACCGCGGCGGGGTCGGCCAGCAGCCGTTCCGCGAAGGCCTCCTGGAGCGCGCCGCGGGCCTGGGCCACGTCCAGGGCCCGTTCGCGCGCCGCCGTGTCGGTGAGCGGGGACGCCCCGCGGAAGTGGATGCGGTTGCTGCCGCAGGTGGTGACGAGCGCGGCGGTCACGTACCTCTCGTCGTCGATCCGGTCGACGTCGTCCAGTTCTTCGGCCAGCGTCGGCCGGGGCCGCGACGGGATCAGGAAGTCGGCCTGCGTGTAGCGCCAGAGGAACTCCGCCTCCCGCAGCCGCTCGGCCAGCTCCGGCCGCAGCCCCGTCCAGACGTCCGCGGCCCACCCGGCGAACTGCGGATGGTGGCCGGGCTCGGCCAGTATGTGCAGCATCGCGGTCAGCTCGGCCAGCGGGGAGGCGGCGAACCGCACCCGCTCGGACGGCACGCCGCCGATGTCGATCCTCAGCATGCCCCCATCATCACCGCGCGCCCGACCGGGCGGTGGCGCCGATTGACGATACGCGTCAACCCGCGTGCCCCGCCCCCGCGGCCGGACGCAGCGTCGGCGCCATGGCAACCACCACCGCGATCCGGCCCCGCGCCCTCGTCCGCGCCTCGGGCGGCCCCCGCTACGCCGCCGCCCTGGCCGTGGACGCGCTCGGCACCGGCCTGCTGCGACCCTTCCTGCTGCTCTACGGCACGGCGGTGCTGGGTCTTTCCGCCCCGGTCACCGGCGCAGCGATGACGGCCGGCATCGTCGTCGGCCTGGGGTGCACGCCCGTGGTGGGCCGGTGGCTGGACCGCGGCGCGCGCAGCGCCGTCGTGGCGGCGTCGATGCTGGTGCGGGTGCTGGGCGTGGCGCTGCTGCTGGCCGCCCCGGCGGGGCACGTCCCACTCTTCGCGGCGGCCGCGCTCTTCCTCGGCGTCGGCAACCAGGCCTGGCCCGCCGCCCATGCCGCGCTCGTGGCGACGGTCTCCCGCGGGCGCGAGCGGGACACCGCCCTTGCCGGGGCCCGCGCCCTGCGCAACGCGGGCCTCGGCGTCGGGGCGCTGCTGGCCACCGCGTGCATGGCGGGCGGCGCCGGGGCGCTGCGGGGGCTCGCCGCGGTGACCGCGCTCGCCTACCTCGCCGCGGTGGCCCTGGCGTGGTCGGTCCGTGTGCACGCGGACGCGGCGGCCGCCGCCCCGGCCGAGAGGCGGGAGGCCGAGCCCGCGCCGCGGATGCGCGCGCTGCTCGCCGCCAACGTGGTCTACGTCTTCTGCCTCAATGTGCCCGAGGTCGCGCTCCCGCTGGTCCTGACGACGCAGCTGCACGCGTCCGCGGTGTGGCCGGGGGCCGTCTTCGTGGCCAACACGGTACTGGTCGTCACCTTGCAGGTGCCGGTCACCGCCGCGCTGTCCCGCTTCCCCCGGCGGAGCGTGCTGGCCGCCTCCGGGGTGCTGCTGGCCGCGTCCTACCTCGGCTTCCTCGCGGCCGTCCCGCTGGGCGGCGGGCGGGCCGTCCCCGCCGTCGCCGCGGTGTCCGTGCTCTGCACGCTCGGCGAGATCGTCTACGCGGGCAGCGCCACCGCCCTGGTCACCGCGCTCGCCCCGGCGCCCGTCCTGGGCCGCGCCCTCGCCCGCTTCCAGCTCTCCACGGGCTTCGGCCTCGCCGTCTCCCCCGCCGTCATCACCGCCCTCGCCCCGCACGGCCCGGCCGCGCTGTGGGGCGGCCTCGCCGCCGCGACGCTCGTGTCCGCCGCCGCCGTGGCCAGGGAGAAGGACGGGGGGCGCTCCCGCGCGGGCCTGGGCGGGGCGGGCCGTAAAGTGGCGGGGTGACGGAGGATGGGGCGCGGTCCGTGCGGGTGCTGCTCGCGGAGGACCAGGGGATGATGCGGGGAGCGCTGGCGCTGCTGCTCGACCTGGAGGACGACCTGGAGGTCGTCGCACAGGTCGGGGCCGGGGACCGGGTGGTGGCCGAGGCGCTGGACGTACGGCCGGACGTGGCGCTGCTCGACATCGAGATGCCGGGGATGAGCGGGCTGGACGCGGCGGCGGAGCTGCGGGAGAAGCTGCCGGAGTGCCGGGTGCTGATCCTCACGACGTTCGGGCGGCCGGGGTATCTGCGGCGGGCGATGGAGGCGGGGGCGGCGGGCTTCCTCGTCAAGGACGGGCCCGTGGAGGAGCTGGCCGGGGCGATCCGGCGGGTGCTGCGCGGGGAGCGCGTCATCGACCCGGCGCTGGCCGCGGCCGCGCTCAGCGCGGGGGCGAGCCCGCTGACGGCGCGCGAGCGGGACGTGCTCAACGCGGCGGCGGACGGCGCGACCGTCGCCGACATCGCCGGGAAGCTCTTCCTGTCGGAGTCCACCGTCCGCAACTACCTGTCCGCGGCGATCGGCAAGACCGGCAGCCGCAACCGTATGGAGGCGGTGCGCGCCGCCCGCCAGAACGGCTGGCTCTGACCGGCGGCGCCCGCCCCGTACGGCTCCCCGGAGCTACTACGCCTTGGCCACCTGGGGCTGCGGCTTCGGCAGCAGCACCGCGAGCGCGCTCGCCGCGACCAGGAAGGCCGCGCTCACCAGGAAGGCCAGGCCGTAGCCGGACGACAGCGCGACCGCCGCGCTCGCGCCCGCGTGGCCGCGGGAGCTGATGCGGGAGGCGGCGATCGTCGCGAGGATCGTCAGGCCCAGCGCGCCGCCCAGCTGCCGGGAGGTGTTGAGCAGGCCCGACACCAGGCCCTGGTCGGTACGGCCGACGCCGGACATCGCCGCGGCCGCGACCGGTGTCATCATCAGGCCCGCGCCGAACATCGTGAGGATGCCGGGCCCGAGGATGATGTTCAGGAAGGTGCTGTCGGCGCTCACCCGGCTCTGCCAGGCCAGGCCCGCCGCCGAGACCACGCCGCCGACGGCGACCAGCAGCCGCGCGTCGAAGCGGGCCATGAGGCGCGGGGCGAGCTTGGACCCGGCGACGATCGCGACGGTGTGCGGCAGGAAGGCCAGGCCCGTGCGGATCGGGCTGTAGTGCAGCACCTGCTGCATGTAGAGGGACAGGAAATACCACGTCGAGAAGGTCGCGGCGCCGGACACGAAGAGCAGGGTGTTCGACGAGGACACCGAGCGGATGGTGAACAGCCGCAGGTGGATGAGGGGTTCGGCGGTCCGCGCCTCCACCGCCGTGAAGAGCGCGAGCACCACGAGGCCGCCGACGAGCGGGCCCAGCGAGCGCGCCGAGGTCCAGCCGTGCGACTCGGTCTCCGCGATGCCGTACGCGAGCGCGGCGACGCCGCCGGTGACGAGCACGGCGCCGGGGATGTCCAGTCGGCGGACGGCCTGGCCGCGGCTCTCGGTGAGGCACAGCACCGCGCAGACCAGCACCAGCGCGCCGATGGGCACATTGACCAGCAGCACCCAGCGCCACGACAGCCAGTCGGTGAGCGCGCCGCCGACGAGGCCGCCCGCCGCGCCGCCGCCCGCGCCGACCGCGGTCCAGGTGGCTATCGCCCGGGTCCGCTCGGGGCCTTCGGGGAAGGAGGTGGTGAGGATGGACAGCGTGACGGGGGCGAGCACCGCCGAGCCGAGGCCCTGCACCGCCCGCGCGGTGATCAGCATCCCGGGGCTCTGCGCGAGCCCGCCCGCCAGGCTCGCGGCGGTGAAGAGGCCGAGCCCGGTCACGAAGGTGGCCTTGCGGCCCAGCAGGTCGGCGGCGCGCCCGCCGAGCAGCATGAAGCCCGCGAAGGTGAGCGCGTATCCGTTGACGACCCACTGCTGCGCGCTTTCGCCGAGCCCGAGCGAGTTGCGCATCGACGGCAGCGCGACGTTGACCACCGACACGTCGAGGACGACGAGGAATTGCCCGGCGCACACCGCGAGCAGCACGGCCCAGGCGGGTGCCGTCCTGCGCGTGGTGCGGTCGGCCGGGGTGGTGCGCTCTCCGAGGGTTTCACTCATGGACTCCATGCTCCCCGGCCGGAGGCCTTCTCCGCATCGGGACTTGGGACTACGACCATGGCCCCGGGCGCCTACGTCCCGCGGCCCGCGGGCGGCTACGGCGGGCGGCCCGGGGACCGTACGCCGTACGTCCGGCCGGTTTTCCGGCGAATCGTTACGGCCGCGCCCGCCGCAACCCGGCCACCAGCGGCTTCGTAGGATGACGGCGTGACAGAGGCGACGGAGACGGCACCTGGCGTGCTCGCGGCGTTCGAGGCCGCCAAGGGGTTCATGCCCGCGGACGAGGGCCTCGCCCTCCACGCGGCGGCGCGCGGTGCGGCCGCGCGGCTGGCGCTGCCCGTCCTGGAGATCGGCACCTACTGCGGGCGCTCGACGATCCTGCTCGCGGACGCGGCCCGGCAGGCGGGCACGGTCGTGGTGACCGTCGACCACCACCGCGGCAGCGAGGAGCAGCAGCCGGGCTGGGAATACCACGACCCGGCGCTGGTCGACCCGCACACCGGGCTGATGGACACCGTCCCGCACTTCCGCCGCACCCTGCACTCGGCGGGTCTCGAAGACCACGTCGTCGCTGTCGTCGGAAGGTCGCCGCAGGTCGCGGCGCTGTGGGGGCGGCCCTTCAGCCTGGTCTTCATCGACGGCGGCCACACCGACGAGCACGCCGGCGCCGACTACGAGGGCTGGGCGCCGCACGTCGCGCCCGGCGGACTGCTCGCGATCCACGATGTCTTCCCCGACCCGGCGGACGGCGGCCAGGCGCCCTACCGCGTCTATCTGCGCGCGCTGGAGTCCGGCGAATTCGCCGAGGAGTCGGTGACGGGCTCGCTGCGGCTGCTGCGCAGAGTGACCGGCGGCGCCACCGCCCGCTGACGCGCCGGCCGCACCGGCGACGTATGGTAGCGCCCTTGTCGCGCCGGGTGCCCGTTGTGCGGGGGCGGTGCGAGGCGGCGAGCCGGGCCGATAGAGTCGCGGGCGTGTTCAGCAACGAGTCACACGGGGGCACTCGGAGCAGGTCGCTGGCCGTCACGGCAGTCGTGGTGGTCGCGGCCCTGGCCGGGGGCTGGTTCGTGTACGACGCGCACCGCGGTACGGACGCCGGTTCGGCGGACGGCCGCGGGCCGGGAGCGGCGCCCGCCGCCGGTCGTACGACCCCCGCGGCGGTCGCGCACGGTGACGCCTCCGCGACTCCCGGCACGGCGTCGGCGACGCCCCGCAGGGAACTGACCGGCCGCACCGTCGTGCTCGACCCCGGACACAACCTCGGCAACGCCACGCACACCGCCGAGATCGGCAAGCTCGTCGACATCGGCACTAACCGCAAGGCGTGCGACACCACCGGCACCGCGACGAACGCGGGCTACCCCGAGGCGACGTACACCCTGGACGTCGCCCACCGGGCGAAGGCCCTGCTGGAGGCGCGCGGCGCGAAGGTCGTCCTCACCTACGACGGCGACCGCCCGTACGGCCCCTGCGTCGACGAGCGGGCCCGGACGGGGAACGCGGCGCACGCCGACGCCGCCCTGTCCATCCACGCCGACGGGGCGCCGGCCGACAAGTTCGGCTTCCATGTGATCGCGCCCAAGTCCCTGCACAAGGGGGCGGCGGACACCCGGGCCGTCGCGGCGCCGTCGCTGCGGCTGGCGACCACCCTGCGGTCGCACTTCCACACCGTGACCGGCGAGCCGCTCGCCAACTACCTCGGCGGCAAGGGCCTGACGGTCCGCGACGACCTCGGCGGGCTCAACCTCACGACCGTGCCGAAGGTCTTCATCGAGTGCGGCAACATGCGCAACGCGCACGACGCCGCGGAGATGACCGACCCGGCGTGGCGGCAGAAGGCCGCCGAGGGGATCGCCGACGGGCTCACCGCCTTCCTGGAAGGGAAGAGGTGACAGGGCTGTAGCAGTCCGGTATGGATCGTGCACCAATGCTCATACGGGGGCCACCCGGTCAAGATCGTCCCCGTACCATGGGGCACCTCCCCGAACTCGACGGTGCCAGGGCGCACATGCCGCACCCGCGGCGGATGCGAGAGCACGACATTCACCAGCAGAAGCAGTACCGACAAAGGACAGGACCCTGACGTGAACATCCGCTCCCTGACCCGAGGAGACGGCGCGGTGATCGGAGCAGCGGCGCTGCTGCTCATCGCTTCCTTCCTGCCGTACATCAGCATCGACTCGCAGTACGGGTCCGGGTCAAAGAACCTGTGGCACTCGGACTTCTTCCCGACCCTGCCCTCGGTCACGCTGACGGCCGTCGCCGCCGCAGGCGCCGTGTTCGCCTCCCGCGCGCCGCAGTTCAACGGCAAGCAGGTGCTGGGGCTGTCGTTCAAGCAGTGGGGGGTGGCGCTGTCGCTCTTCTCCGGCTGGACCGCCGTGTGGGCCGTGCTGTTCACCGACTTCGGCCCCTACGACAAGGGTGCGGGCGCCTGGCTGAGCCTGGTCTTCGGCCTGGTCCTCGCGGTCGTCGCGCCGCTGTCGGACCGCCTCCCGGCGCTCAAGGCCCCGCTGGCGAGCGCGCCCGCCCCGGCCGCGCAGCAGCCCTACGCGGTGGGCGGCCCCTCCTACGGCGCCACCCCGCAGCAGGCCGGCTACGGCTACCCCGGCGGCGCGCAGTCCGTCGACCCGGGCCTCGGCCAGCAGCAGGCCGGCTACGGCTACCCGGGCGGCGCGCAGCCCGCCGCGCCGCAGGCCCCGCAGCCGACCGCCGCGGCCGCCGACTTCAGCGCCTTCTGGTTCGCGGTGCCGGTGCCGCGCCCGCTGTACGCCGAGGACGGCTCCGGCGCGCAGATCGCCGAACTGACCCCGGGCACCTGGTACCTCGCCGTCGACCAGCGCGGTGCGCAGCTCATCGCGCAGACCCAGGACGGGCGCCGCGGCGTCCTCCAGGACAGCAGCGGCATCCAGCGCGGCTGAACCGTATCTCCTCAGGCACGGCACGGCGGCCGGCCACCCCGCACCGGGGTGGCCGGCCGCCGTGTCGTGCGCGCCCCGGCCGGGTTTCGAACGTCCGAACGCGGCAAGACGGCCGTCATGTACAGACGTTACGGCGGAAACCCCGCCGCGGCGATCATCCTCATCGCCGCAGACATCGCTGCGCTGATCCTCGTGCTGTGGATCATCTTCTTCGTCTTCGACGCCAACCGGGGCAACGACCTGGTGAACTGGGTCCACCACTCGGCGAACTGGCTGGCGACCTGGTCGAGGGACCTCTTCACCCCGGACAACGCCAATTGGCGCACGGTCCTCAACTACGGTCTGCCCGCCGTGGTCTACCTGGCCATCGCCCAGGCGGTGGCCGGCCGGGTCAACCGGTAGCGGGCGCCGGGTGATTCATCGAATGCGAGGCGGACAGCAGCCGGGCGCAAGGCCGTTCGGCAGCCGCTCCGCCCCGAAGACGGCGGTGGTCGCCTCGTCCCCCCCGAGTGCGGCCACCGCCAACAGCAGCGCGCCCGCCGTCCAAGTGGTGCGCTCCACGGGCCAGAAGGCGTCGTCGTCGAAGACGTAGCCGGTCCAGTACAGGCCGTCGTCCGCCCGCAGGTGCTGGATGTCGGCGAGTATCCGCACCGCGCGGTCCGACTCCCCCACCGCCCAGAGCGCCAGGGCCAGTTCGGCGCTCTCCCCGCCCGTCACCCACGGGTTGGGCAGCACGCAGCGCACCCCCAGTCCGGGCACCACGAAGCGGGACCAGCCCTCCTCGATACGGGCCAGGGCGCGCGGGCCGCGCAGCGCGCCGGACAGCACCGGGTAGTACCAGTCCATCGAGTAGTGGGACTTGTCGAGGAAGCGCTCGGGGTGCCGGCGGATCGCGTGGCCCAGCGCGCCGGTCGCCAACTCCCAGTCCGGCTGCGGCTCCTCGCGGTGCTCGGCCAGGGCCAGCGCGCAGCGCAGCGCCTGGTGCACCGACGAACTCCCGGTCAGCAGCGCGTCGGTGACGATCGCGCCGCCGTCCTCCACGGCCTCCCGCTTCCAGCCGATCTGCCCGCCGGGCTGCTGGAGCGCGAGCACGAACTCCACCGCGGCCGCGACCACCGGCCACATCCGGTCGGCGAACGCGTCGTCGCCGGTGGACAGGTAGTGGTGCCAGACGCCGACGGCGACGTACGCGCAGAAGTTGGACTCACGGGCCCGGTCCACCGGGCGGGCCGGGTCGCCGTCCTGGTAGGCGGCGAACCACCCGCCGTCCGGCTGCTGGTGGCGGGCGAGCCAGGTGTACGCGGCCTCCGCCGCGTCCCGTTCGCCCGCCGCGTCCAGCGCCATCGCCGCCTCGATGTGGTCCCACGGGTCGAGGTGGTGGCCGGGGAACCACGGGATCGCCCCGTCCGGCCGCTGCGCCGCGAGCACCGCGTCCACCGTCCGCTCGGCCTGCTCGGCGGTGAGCACGCCGGGCAGCACCAGCCGTTCGGTGCCGCGCCACCGCCCGGCCCTGGTCACGCGGGAGCGTCCAGCGACTCGTCGAACACCGCGGCCGTGTCCGGCAGTTGCGGCAGTTGCGGCTTGGTCGCGTACGCCACGAAGCTCTTGCCGATGAGCGGGTTGAGCGCCTGCTCGGCCAGCCGGGTGGCCAGCGGCTTCTTCACGATGTCCCACACCAGCAGCTTGTGGTAGAGCTTCACCGGCAGCGCCTTGTCGTTGTCGACGCCGACCGCGCACTTGATCCACCAGTACGGCGCGTGCAGGCCGTGCGCGTGGTGCGTGCCGTACGGGCGCAGGCCCGCCTCGCGCATCCGCTCCAGCAGCTCGTCGGCCTTGTAGATGCGGATGTGGCCGCCCTCGACCTCGTGGTAAGCGTCGGAGAGCGCCCAGCAGACCTTCTCCGGCCCGTAGCGCGGCACGGTCACCGCGATGCGGCCGCCGGGCCGCAGCACCCGCACCATCTCGGCGAGCACGCCCTTGTCGTCCGGAATGTGCTCCATCACCTCGGAGATGATCACGACGTCGAAGCTGTCGTCGGGGAAGGGGAGGTGGTGGGCGTCGCCCTCCATGGCCGTCGCGCTCGCCCCCGCGGGGGCCTCGCCGGCCTCGCGCATCGCCGCGAACCACTTCGCGACCTCGCGGATCTCGTCGCCGTTGCGGTCCAGTGCGACGACGCGGGCGCCGCGGCGGTAGCACTCGAAGGCGTGCCGGCCGCCGCCGCAGCCGAGGTCCAGCACGCGGTCGCCTTCGGCGACGGGGAAGCGGGTGAAGTCCACGGTCAGCATGAGGTGCTCCCCGTTCCGGGTGCGTTGACGTTTCCGTTCGGGCCCGGGCCCCCAGGGGCGCGGGGAACTGCGCGAGCAACCACCCGCGGGCCGGTGGTCCGGATCGGACCCGTCTGCCCCTCCGGGTCGGTGGCGACGTGCGCCACGGCGGCGGGTTGCCCGCTCCGTTCTCCCCCAGAGCTTCGCCTGGGAGGTGCCCCCACGCGCCCCTGGGGGTTGCCCTCCTGCGCAACGGCCCCGTGCGCCGCGATCGCCTCGCGGTAGAGGTCGGCCGTCTGCGCGGCCGCGCGGGCCCAGGTGAAGTGGGTCAGGACGCGGGCGCGGCCCGCGGCCGCGAGGCGGTGGCGGAGGGCGGGGTCGGCGAGGGCGCGGTCGAGGGCCGCGGAGAGTGCGGGCGCGTCGCCCGGCGGGACCGCGAGGCAGGTCTCGCCGTCGGGCCCGGCGACCTCGGGGACGGCGCCGCCCGTGGTGGCGACCAGGGCCGTACCGGTCGCCATCGCCTCCGCGGCGGGGAGCGAGAAGCCCTCGTAGAGCGACGGCACGCACGCGACCTGGGCGCTGCGGAGGAGGTCGACCAGCTCCGCGTCGCTTATGCCCTTGACGAAGTCCACCGCCCCTTCGAGCCCGTAGCGCCCGATCGCCTCGGCGACCGGCCCGGCCTCGGGCCGCTTGCCGACGACGACCAGATGCGCGTCCGGGTGCGCCGCCCGGACCTTCGCGAGCGCCTCGACGAGGAAGACCAGGCCCTTGAGGGGCACGTCGGCGCTGGAGGTCGTGACGATCCGGCCGGGCACCTCGGGCACCGCCGGGTCGGGGCTGAAGAGCGCGGTGTCCGCGCCGATCGGCACGGTGTGCACCCGCTCGGGGCGTACGCCGAGGTCCGCGGTGATCTCGGCGCTGGACGAGCCGGAGACGGTGAGCACGGACGGGAGCCGACGGGCCACCCGCTTCTGCATGCGGGTGAAGCCGTACCAGCGGCGTACGGACACCCGCCGCCGCCAGTCCTGCGCGGCGGCCAGTTCCAGCCGCCGGTCGACGGTGATGGGGTGGTGGATCGTGGTGACGAGCGGCATCCGCAGGCCCAGCAGCCCGTAGCCGAGCGTCTGGTTGTCGTGGACGACGTCGAAGTCGGCGCGGCGGGCGGCGAGATGGCGGCGGGCCCGCAGGCTGAAGGTGAGCGGCTCGGGGAAGCCGCCGGTCCACATGGTGGCGACCTCCAGCGCGTCGACCCAGTCCCGGTACTCGCCGCGCGAGGGCGTACGGAAGGGGTCGGGCTGGCGGTAGAGGTCGAGGCTGGGCAGCTCGGTGAGGGTCACGCCCGCGCCGACCGCGTCGAGGACGGGGTAGGGCTGGGCGCCGATGACCTCGACGCTGTGGCCGAGCGCCGCCAGCTCGCGGGACAGATGCCGTACGTAGACGCCCTGGCCGCCGCAGTACGGGTTGCCCTTGTAGCTCAGCAGCGCGATCCGCAGCGGTCTGGAATCTGCCGTCACTCCGGCCCCCTTCGCAGCGATTGAGCGGGAGCGTAACCGGTCGCGCTAATCTAGAACAAGTTTCAGACTCGATGGTACAGAGGGTGGATCACCCGGCAACCGGACGGCCCCCGCGGGCCCGTCCCGGTGCCCGCGGGGCCACCTGCGTGACGGACGGACGTGCCCATGGACCGCGTGACCGGCGGTGTGCCCGGCGAGACCGGCAGGACCAGTACGACCGGTGCGACCGGTGCGACCGGCGTATCGAGCCTGTCGCGTTTGACCGTACGGCAGGAGGCCCGGCGGCGGCGCATCCTGGAGGCCAGCACCCGGCTCGCCGCCGGGGGCGGCTTCGACGCGGTCCAGATGCGCGAGGTCGCCGAGGAGTCCGGGGTCGCGCTCGGCACGCTCTACCGCTACTTCCCGTCCAAGATCCATCTGCTGGTCGCGGTCATGCAGGACCAGCTCGGGCGGCTGCACGGCACGCTGCTGGACCGTCCGCCGGCCGCCGCGACGCCGGGCGAGCGGGTGGCCGAAACGCTCCTGCGGGCCTTCCGCGCGCTCCAGCGCGAGCCGCTGCTCGCGGAGGCGATGGTGCGGGCGGTGATCTTCGCCGACCGGTCGGTGCGCGAGGACGTCGACACGGTGTCGGTGCTGACCCGGGCGATCATCCTGGACGCGATGCGGCTGACCGGGGAGCCGAGCGCGGAGTGCCTCTCGGCCGTCCGGGTGGTCGAGCACACCTGGCACGCGGCGCTGGTCAGCTGGCTGACCGACCGCGCGGCGGTGGGTCAGGTGCAGACGGACATCCGGACGGTGTGCCGGCTGGTCCCGGCGGAGTAGCACGGGCGCCGGAGCGACGCGACGGGCGGTGCGACACGGCGGCGGCGTCACCCACACGGGTGGCGCGAAACGCTCGATGGCGCGCGCCCCCCGAAAGCATCACATTCACCCCTGTCCACCTCCGATTGACGTGAATCAGGGTCCTCCCGGACAACTCGCCAGGGTAGGAATGGACCGCTCTCTTCCGGTCCCGCCCTTGGCGACCGGTATGCGCCGAGACAAGGGGAAGGCCGAGTTGATACGCGTTCTGGTGGCCCATGACACCAGCCTGATGCGGTCCGCGCTTGCGGCGCTGCTGGGCAACGAGCCGGATTTCGAGGTGACCGACGTGGGATGGCACCAGATGGGTGAGCCGGGGCGATGTCCCGGCTCACAGGTGTGCGTGGTGGACGCGGACTGCCCCGGCTGGCGCCGGCACGCCGACCGCTACGCGGGCGCGGGCGCAGGCGCGGGAGTGCGCAGGCGCGCGGACGGCGCGGACGGCGGCGACGGCGTGTGCAGCGCGGTCATCGTGCTGACCAGCAGCGGCAAGCCGGGCAGCCTGCGGCGCGCGTACGCGGCGGACGCACTCGGCTTCGTCAACAAGGACCGCTCCGCGGACCGCTTACCGGCGGCGATACGCCGCGTCGCGGAGGGGAAACGGTTCGTCGACGAGTCGCTGGCGGTGGAATTCCTGCAAGCAGCGGACATGCCGCTGACACCGCGCGAGCTGAGTGTGCTGTCGCTCAGCGCGGAGGGGGCGTCCGTGACGGAGATCGCGCGCAGCCTGCACCTGTGCAACGGCACGGTGCGCAACTACCTCGCGGCCATCACCCGCAAGACGGGGGCGCGCAACCGGGTGGACGCGATCAGGATCTCCCGCTTCGCGGGGTGGGTGTGAGCGGGCCCGGCTCCGGGGCCGGGGTCCAGGCGGCGGCGAGGTCGCGGTAGAGCGGCGAGAGCGCGAGCAGCTCGGTGTGCGGGGCGCACGCGGTGTGCGCGCCGTCGAGCACGAGTGTGCGGGCGGCGCGGCGCGCGGAGCTGATCCGGTGGGCGACGACGACAAGGGTCGTTCCCGGCCGCGCCGCGAACGCCCGCTCCGCGCGGGCCTCGGCGTCCGCGTCCAGATGGCAGGTCGCCTCGTCGAGCAGCACGATGCGGCCGGGGGCCGCGTACGTCCGGGCGAGCGCGAGCAGTTGCCGCTCCCCGGCGGACAGGGCGGCCGGATCGACCCGGCCGCCCGGCCCCCCCAGCGCCGCGACCAGCTCCCCGGCCCCCACGGCCGCGACGGCCTCCGCGACGGCCCGCTCCCCCGGCTCGCCCGGCAGCAGATAGCCGACGTTTTCGGCCACCGTGCCGCGGAAGACGTACGCCTCCTGCGGCACGAGCACCACCTCCCCGCGAACCCGCACCTCCCCCGCCCCGACCGCCAGCACACCCGCGACCACCCCCGCGAACGTCGACTTCCCCGCCCCGCTGGGCCCGACGACAGCCAGGTGCTCCCCGTCCCCGACGGCCAGGTCCACCGCGTCCAGCACCGGCACGGCCCCCGGCCCGTACGCGAAACTGACACCCCGCAGCTCGACAGCGACCCCGAGCGCGGGAACTCCGCCACCGCGCCCCGGTCGCTGCCCGTCGGACGCGGGCCCGTCCGACCCGGTACGGCTGCGCGGCTCCGACGCGGGGCCGGACGGCCCGGCGTCCTCCGGTGGGGTCAGGCGCGTCAGGATGACGCCCAGGCGGGTGCCGGCGGCGCCGAGGGTGTGGACGAGGTTCTGGAGGGCGGGCTGGAGGGACTGCGTCAGGTAGGCGAAGGCGCCGAGCAGCGCGCCCGGGGTGATGCGGTGCGAGGACAGCAGCCAGGGCGCCGTCAGCAGCAGCAGGACCAGGGGGAGCTGGCCGCCGACCGTGAGGGCCGCGGTGCGTACCACCCCGAAGCGGGCCAGCGAGCGGGCGGCCTCCAGCGCGGCCCCGATCCGCTCGTCCGCCCGCGCGGCGACGGGCCCGCGCGCGCCGCACGCCGTGACGTCCCGCAGCCCCGCGGCGAGCGCCCCGCACTCCTGCGCGACCGCCTCGTCCGCCGTGAGGTAGCGGTCCTGCCGCCGGGCCAGCGGGCGCAGCGCCGCCACGAACAGGGCGACGCCCGCCACCAGCGGCGGGAGCACCACGAGCAGCAGGACGGGCGCCAGCGCGATCATGCCGGCCAGCGCGCCCGCCGCGGTGAACGCGAAGGAGCGCAGCACCATGACGATGCCGCCGAAGGCGTCCCGCGCGATCTCCACCTGGTGGGTGAGCCGCGAGACGACCGCGGAGTCCGCGCTGCGCCCGCCGCCCCCGGCCGCCCGTACGGCGTCGCGCAGCCCGCGCCGTACGACCCCGCTCACCAGCCGGTCCCGCAGCGGCTCGACGAGCGCGGCGACCCCGCCGAAGACCCGCGCGGTCCCGTACGCCCCCGCGGGCACCCCGGCGGCGGCGAGCGCCAGCCACCACAGCCCGGTGCCCTCGCGCCCGCGCAGGAAGCCGTCGTCCATCGCGCGGGCGAGCGCGTAGCCGAGCAGGAACGTCTGCCCGGCCTCCAGCACGGACCACGCCAGCAGCACCGCGACGACCCGGCTCCGCCCCCGGAAGGCGTCCCGCAACCGCATCCCCCCGCCCGGCCCCGAGCCGCCATCGGCGTACGGCTCGGGCGGCCGGGCGGGCGCCTCACGGCCCCCGACGCCCCTCCCCGACGCACCGCCGCACGGGCCGCCGCCGGCGTGCGGCTCGGGCGGGGCGGCACCGGGCACACCGGCCACGTCATCGGCCGCGGGCGGCCCGTACGGCGGGGTGCCGCCGCGTCGGCGTGCGGGCGCGGGCTGCGGCTCATGGGGGCCGCCCCCTTGCCCCGCGCGGGAGGCGCTACGCATCGGACGCTCCGAAGAGGGTGCGGTAGGCGGGATCGGGCCAGAGGGCGGTGTGGGGCGCCAGGGCGCGCAGGCGGCCCGCTTCGAGCCAGGCGACGAGGTCGGCGCGGGCCGCGGTGGTGGCGCGGTGGGTGGTGAGCAGGCGGGTGCGGTGCGGGTGGTCGTGGAAGAGGGCGCGGGCGACGCGCAGTTCGGTGACGGTGTCGAGGCTGGACGTCGCGTCGTCCAGGATGAGCAGCCGTCCGGGGTGGGCGAACGCCCGTGCCAGGCCGAGGCGTTGGTACTCCCCGCCGGAGAAGGGCGCGTCCTCGCGGGGGGTCGCGTAACCGGCGGGGAGCAGCGTCACGAAGCCGTCCGCCTCCGCGGCGCGCGCGGCCCGTACGACGTGCTCGGCCGGGAGGGGGCGGGGCCCGAAGGCTACGGCGTCCGCGATCGTCTCCCCGAAGAGCACGGGGCGTTCGAAGGCGTAGCCGACGGCGTCGCGCAGCTCGTGCTCGGCGAGATCCGGCAGCGGGCAGCCGTCGAGCAGTACGGTGCCGCCGTCCGGATCCGCCAACCGCCCGGCGAGCGCGGCGAGTACGGACTTGCCCGCGCCCGAGCGTCCCACCACGGCGACGCAACTGCCGCCCGGCACGGTCAGGTTCAGCCCGTCCAGTACGGTCTCGCCGCCGCGGCACGCGCGCACGTCCCGCAGTTCGAGCGTGCCCGGTCCCTGCGGGGGCAACGTCCGCTCCCCGTAGGCCGGTACGGGTTCGGCCAGCACGTCCGCGACCCGCGCCGCCGCGGCCCGGCCGCGTACCAGCGCGCCCAACTGGCCGACCACGACGCCGATTCCGGTGGCCAGCAGGACGTAGCGGCCCGCCGCGAGGAGGTCGCCGGGGCTGATCGCGCCCTGCGCGAGGCGGACGCCACCGACCGCGAGCACCGCGATCTGGAGCAGCGGCACCAGCACCATGGCCTGCGCCGTGGCCCGGCCCTGCACCTGCCACATCTTCCGCCCGTGCAGGCCCAGTTCGGGCAGCGGTGCGAGTACGCGGGCCGCCTCGCGGCGTTCGGTCCGGGCCGCGGCGATGGTACGGGCCCCGCCGAGCGCCTCGACGAGCAGCGTCGCGATCCGGCCCTGCGTCTCCTGGTAGCCGGTGACGCAGGATTGCGACGCGCGGGCGAAACGGTGGACGAGCAGGGTCAGGAGCGGGGCGCCCGCGAGGAAGACCACGGCGAGCCACAGGTCCGTGAGGCCCAGCGCGACGATGCCGCCGACCGGTGCGGCGAGGGCCGCGGGCAGGGCGGCGGCGGCCGCGGGGGTGCCGGCGGCGTCGGCGGCGTTGCCGACCAGCCGCGTGACGAGGTCGCCCTCGCCCTGCCGGGCGGCCGCGCTCGGGCCCGCGGCGAGCATGTGCCGCAGGGCGCGGCCGCGCACGAACGCGGTGGCTCGCGCCGTCGTCACGCCCGTGAGCAGGTCTTCGGCCGCCGCGGTGGCCGCCTGGGCGGCGACGAGGGCCGCGCACAGGGCGACCCAGGGGGTCGCGGATTCGCCGCGCAGCAGGAGGTCCAGGGCGTGGCCCAGCGCGGCGGGCAGTCCCACCGCCCCCGCGGCGGACGCGAGCCCCAGCACTCCCAGGGCGGTGACCCGCCCCCCGTCCCGCCGTGCGGCCTCTGCGACGAGTCCCATGACCTCTCCCTTCAGGCGTTCCGGTGTGCCTCTCGCGGTGCCCCGCACGACCTTCTGCCGGTGGGTGGTTGCTCGCGCAGTTCCCCGCGCCCCTTTCGCGACGGGCTGCCCCTGCTGTGACGTTCGCGATCTTCCCGCCGTCGTGGCTGGTCGCGCAGTTCCTCGCGCCCCTGAAAAACGCTCGCCCTCGCCCGCAAGGCCAGCCCCGCAGGGGCTCGCGCATGCCGCGCAGGGCGACAAACCAGGGGCGCGGGGAACTGCGCGACCAGCCACGACGCGCGGAGGATCGCGCAATGCACCCCCGGGGGCAGCCCGTGGCGAAAACGCGCTCAGCCCGCCGCTGGCGGGTGGCAGCCCGGGGCGCCGTCGGGGCAAGGGGTCGGCCCCGGGGGGCGGTTGGGGCCGCCGCCCGGGGCCGCCGCCGCGGGGGCTACAGGCAGATCAGGAAGCTCACGGAGCTGATGCAGCTCAGCAGGCTCAGAGAGCTCGCGGCCCCGCCGCTGTGGTTCTCGGTCTCCATGTTCTGCAGGTCGAGGAGCGCCATGACATGTCCCTTCGTCGGTCGTGCGTGGATGGGTGGTGCGCGGTCCCGGCCGTGGGTGGCCGGGCCCGGTTCAGGAGCCGCCCGTGAGGGGCGGGAGGAAGGGCAACCCCGCGGCGGGGGCGCCGCCGGTCGCGGCGCCCAGGGCCAGCAGGCAGCCGGCGGTGCCGGTGCCGAGGTCCATGGACAGCCGCATCATCTGGTTGCCGGGGAAGGCGAGCCCGCCGCCGTACGGCATGCCGTACCAGCCGAGCGCGCCGGTCTGTTCGGCGAGCGCCCCCGCGGGCACGGGCGTACGCGTGCGCGCGAGGTGCAGCAGCGTGCCGGCCCGGCCGGCGAAGAGGCCGGGCTGGGCGTACAGCCGCAGGGTGGCGGCGCGCACGATGTCGGTGCGGGCCTGCTCGAAGCGGACGGCGTCGTCGGGCGTGAGGGTCCCGGCGTGCCGGGCGAGCGGCAGCAGGTCGTCCAGGACCATGCCGATGCCCGCGCTGCCGTCGCCGAGGTAGGGCATGGTGCGCCAGCCCTCGTCGACGTCGAGGCCCCCCGCGGCGGTGTGCACGCAGCGGTCGAGGTCGAGGGAGAGCGCGCGGGCGGCGTGCACGAGCAGGCCGCGCGCGCCGGTGCGCTCGTAGAGGCGGACGAAGAGCAGCGCGGCGCCGGTCGCCCCGTGCATGAGCCCGGCGCGCGGGGTGCCGCCGGAGAGCCGGGCGGCGACGATGCCGGCGGCTTCCAGGGCGCGGTCGCGCAGCGAGATGTCGCCGGTGCTGCGGGCGAGGCTGTCCAGGACCAGGCCGAGGCCGGCGAGGCCGCCGTAGAGGTCGGAGGCGAGGTGCTGCCACTTCTCGGCGAGCAGGGTGTGGACGAGTTCGAGCGCGCGGTCGGTGTGGCCGAGCCGGTCGAGGGCGTACGCGATCCCGGCGACGCCGTCGTAGAGGCCGAGCGGGGTGCCGTTCGGGGGTTGCGCGGTGCGGTCCAGGAGCCAGCGCTCGCCCTCGGGGTAGCGGGGCAGCCCGGTCTCGGCGAAGGCGAGCAGGACGCCGGCGGCGCCGTGCGCGATCCCGAGGCCGCCGCCGTCGCCGAACTGCGCGATGTCCCCCGGGAAGAGCCGGTCGTCGCGCTGGGGGGTCGCCGACGCGAGGATCGCGTGCGCCATCGCGTCGCGGGCGGCGGGCCAGTCTGCGACGTCGACGGGGAGGTAGTCGCCCGTGCCGCCGACTGCCGTACCGGCAGGGCCGGTTGAGGTCGGCCGGGCCGCGGCCGTGTCCTCCCCCGGACGCTCGTCGCGGGTGATCTCGTGCACCGCCTCCGCCAACCACTCGTGCGGCACCGGGAATTGGCCGGCGATCACCTCCGCCAGATGGGCCGCCTTCGCACGGTCGACGGGCAGGAGGGTGGTGACGGGCAGGAAGAGGGCCAGGCGCAGGCAGGCGAGGGCGTAGCGGTCGACGGCCGGGCCGCGGCGGTCGGGGGGCGCCATGAAGCCGGGGTGGGCGACGGACTGGCCGCGCCCGTCACCGGCGTCGGTCGCCGCCTCGAAGTCCAGGAGGCGGACGGACTCGTCGTCGGGGCCGACCATGATGTTGTACATGTGCAGGTCGTTGACGACGAGGCCGCGCGCGTGGACCGCGGCGACGGCCCGTTCGACACCCTCGTGGATCCGCAGCGCCCAGCGCGTGTAGTCAGCGACGGCCTCCGGGTCGGGCTCGGGTGTGAGCAGCGGGTGGCGGTGGCCGAAGTAGCTGTTGAGCGGCTTGCCTTCGAGGAATTCCATGACCAGGAAGCGGTGGTCGCCGAGGGTGAACCAGTCGCGTGCCTCGGGTGCGACGCCCGTTCCGCCGAGCGCGCGCAGCACGTCGCGTTCGCGCTCCAGGCGGGTGACGGCGTCCGCGCCGTCGGAGGCGAGCCCGGCGTGCGGGCGGCCCTCCTTGAGGACGACCTTCTCGCCGGTGCGGGTGTCGGTCGCGGTGTAGACGCCGCCGCCGTTGGAGAAGTGCAGCGCCTTCTCGATGCGGTAGGGCAGTTCGCCGACGGTCGTGGCGTTGCGCGCCTCCAGGTGCGGGCGCAGGAAGTCCGGCAGCGTCACCCACTCCGGTACGTGGAAGGCGGGCGCGCGGCTGTCGGGGACGAGCCGGCCCTCGGCGTCCTCGATCGCGGAGACCAGCGTGCCGTGCTCGCCGACGCAGAAGCGCTTGGCGAAGGCCCCGTAGCGCACATAGAGCGGGCCCTCGCGCCAGCGCAGGTCGGTGAGGATGTACGGGCCGGGCTCGCCGTCGAGCAGTTCGCCGAGTTCTTCGAGGATCTCGCGCAACTGCGGTTCGCCGTCCGGGTAAATGGTGACGAACTTTCCGCTGGTGTCGCGGCCGGCGTATTTCGAATTGCGCAGGTGCAGCAGCTGCGGGCTGGGAACGAATTTAAACGGAATGCTGCGGGGAACGCAGTGGTCCCAGACCTTGGCGGCCACCTTGTCGGCGTTGCCGAGGCCGGCGGAGACATGGATCTTCCAGCCCTGCATGGGGCGTCCGCCCCCCTCGGCGCCGGCGCCGGGGCCCGGGTCGAGGTGCAGCCAGTCCCCGACCCGGACCGTGCGCCAGCCGTCCGGCACGTCGCGCTGCGCGGTCTCGAAGGCGGCGACCGGCGTCCGGACCGGCCCCTCTCCCGAGACCGCGCCGGACACCGCGCCGGCCACCGCGCCGGATGCCGAAGCGGAATCGCCGGACACGGCCATGGGAAGCCGGTCGAGGCTTTCGTAGAAATGCCGGTCCGCGAGGCAGAAAACCTCGTAGCGGTTGTCCATCGATCCCCCTTGTGGCGGTGACGGACACGAGATTTACATATCGGCGGGCGGGCGGAGAAGTCACCGTTGTCACCTCATGGCCATGCGGAACGCACGGGTCCGGCGGGCGCATCGGCGTAGTCCCGCGGCCGCACCGGCGAGCCCGGCGGCCGCGCCGGCGGCGGCGCGCGGCCGCTCAGCCGCCGAAGGACGCGGGCGTGAGCTTCAGCGCGGACAGCAGCGCGCGGTCGCGGACGCCGGTGGGCAGCCGGCGGGCGACGCGGACGGTGCGGGCGTCCGGCCCCACGAGGTAGCGGGTACGGGGGCGGCGCGCGGTGAGGGCGTGCCGGACGGCGTCGACGGCGGCGTCCACCGGGTGCAGCGTGCTCGCGGCGACGGACGCGGCCGCGGCCTGCACCGCCCGGGCGTAGAACCGTTCGACGTCGGGCCCGCCCGCGAGGCCGTCCGCCTGCCCGGAGCGGACGGCGCGGTCGAAGATCCCGGTCCGCATCGCGCCGGGTTCCACGAGGGCCACGCGCACGCCCTGGTGCCGCAGTTCGATCCGCAGCGAGTCGGTGAGCGAGGCCAGGGCAGCCTTGGAGGCGGCGATCGGGCCGAAGAAGGGGAGGGCGACGAGCGAGCTGAGGGCGCCGATGTTGACGATCCGCCCGCCGCCCGCCCGGACGGCGGGCAGCACTGCGCGGGTGACGGCCATCAGCCCGAGGACGTTGACGTCGAACTGCCGGCGCAGCGCGTCGCCCGGCACCTGCTCCCAGAAGCCCTGCACGATCAGACCGGCGCTGTTGACCAGCCCGTCGAGGCGGCCGCCGACCTGTTCTGCGGCGGCGCGCACGCTCGCGTCGTCGGTGACGTCGAGGACGACGGGGCGTACGTCGCCGGGCAGTTCGGCCAGCCGCGGCGCGTCCTGGGGGGCTCGGTGGGCCGCGTGGACCGTCCAGCCCTCGGCGGCGAGCCGCTGGGCGACGGCGAATCCGAGGCCGCCGGTCGCTCCGGTGACCAGCACGGACCTGGCGGGCGGGGTGGCTGTGTGCGACAAGGTACGTGCCTTTCGGAGGGAGTGAACTCCCTTTCACCCTCGGTCGGTTGGCGTCCGCCGTGAAGAGTGGGCTTCCTGCTGGTGCTGCGGGCACCAGGATCGGGGGCGGCAACCGCCGCACTCCGCCGGTCGGTTGGGCCCCGGCTCCGCCTCCGCGTCAACCTTGCGCCCGCCCGGCCCGACGCCGTCCGACTGATGTTCCTCGGCCATCCGGGGGCCTCGCGGCACCCGCCGGGGCGCGTACCGCGCGAAAAGACCACCACAACCCCGTACCCCGTCAACACCCCTACGCAATAAGGGAGTTGACTGTCAGAGCACATATGTACCGCCGGACCTTATGGGGCAATACTGCCCCTCTGCAACCTTGTCGCCGAAATTTCCAGAAACGATCTGGACCCGGCGTGAGCGGAACGGCACACTCGAACCAGAGTCAAGAAGGGACACCATGCCGCTCAGAAGCACCGCAACCGCCCGTCAGGAGCGCCTCGGTGCGGAGCTACGGAAAATGCGCGAGGCAGCCGGAATCACCGCCCGCGACACCGCCCGTCTGCTCGGCACCGACCCGGCCAAGGTCAGCCACATCGAGGCCGGACGGCTAGGCGTCAGCGAGGAGCGGTTGCGGCGCCTCGCGTCGTTCTACCAGTGCGGTGACGAGGCCCTCGTCGACGCGCTGGTCGTGATGGCCAACGGCATCGGCCGCAAGGGCTGGTGGGAGGCCTACCGGGGGGTCGTGCCGGCCCCGATCCTGGACATCGCCGAGCTGGAGTTCCACGGCACCGCGATGCGCGCCGTCCAGATCACCCACATCCCCGGGGTGTTCCAGACCGAGGAATACACCCGCACGATGTTCAGCAACACGGTCCTGCCGTTGCCGCAGACCGAGTTGGAGGCCCGTATCGCCCACCGGCTGGAGCGCAGCAGTGTCCTCTACCGGGATTCGGCGGCGCCGTACGAGGCGGTGATCCACGAAGCGGCGCTGCGGATGGGCTACGGCGGCACCAAGATCGCCCGGGCGCAGCTCGACCACCTGGTGGAGCTGAGCCACCTGCCGCGGATAAGCATCCGGGTCGTGCCCTTCGCCACTCAGGCGTACTTCAGCTCAGGACACGTGCACCTGTACGTGTGCGGCACCGTGCCCGCCCTCGACACGGTGGAGATGGACTCCTCGCTCGGCGCGACCTTCCTGCACGCCGCGCCGCACCTGGCCAACTACCGCGTCATCCACCAGCGTCTCGCCGCGGCAGCGCTCGACGAGTCCCGGTCGCGGGACTTCATCCACGCCGTCGCCCGAGACCTCTGACATCCGAAGGCAGCCGATGACCCCGCAAACCACCGCCTGGCAGAAATCCACGTACTCGAACGACGCGGCCGATTGTGTGGAGGTCGCCGCCACGGCGGGTGGCACGGTGCTGATACGGGAGAGCGACGATCCGGGCGTCGTGCTGGCCACGACGCCCGGCGCGCTGGCCCGCTTCCTCCAGGCGATCAAGCGCGGCTCGGCCGCCGGCTGACACCTCCGGCGCCCGCCCGTCGCCGGAGCCCGCCACGGCCGGCGGGCGGTCGCACGTTAGGGTGAGGGATCCCCCGTCCCGGAAAGGCCCCACCCCCATGTCCCTGCGCCGCCGCGCCGCCCTGCTGGTGACCGCCGCCTCGACGCTCACCGCCCTGGCCGCGCCCGCCGCGCTCGCGGACACCACGCCGCCCGCCGCGCCGAGCACCCCGTCCGTCACCCGCGCGGACCTCTACGGCGCGGGCGACCCGACGTACGACGGGGTGTGGCGGCAGGGCTTCGCGGAGATAGCCGTGTCCATGAGCGGCTACTTCGTCAACGGCCGGGCCACCTCCTGGCTGCTCGCCCAGCAGTGCGCGGACGGCGGCTGGCCCTCCTACCGCGCGGACACGGCCAAGCCCTGCGACCCGAAGACCGAGGACACCAACGCCACCGGCATAGCCCTCCAGGCGCTCCAGCTGAGCGGCACCGGTGGCGCGGGCTCGCCCGCGGTCAAGCGCGGGCTGGACTGGCTGGCCGGTGTGCAGAACGCCGACGGGGGCTGGTCGTACAACCCCGGCGGCCCCTCCGACCCCGACTCCACCGCCGTCGTCATCGCCGGAATCGGCGCGGACGCCGCCCGCAAGCCCAACGCCAAGGGCAAGTCGCCCTACGACGCGCTGCGCGGCTTCCAGTTCGGCTGCTCGGCCGCGCCCGCCGACCGCGGCGCCTTCGGCTACCCCGGCACCGACGGCAAGCTCGTCCCGAACGCGAAGGCCACCGCCGACGCGCTGCGCGGCCTGGCCGACGCGCGCCTGGCCGGATGGCAGGTCACCGCCACCGCCACCGCGACGCCCACCACCCCCGACTGCGCCGCCGACCCGGACGCCTACGCCTCGCTCGACCCGCTGGCCACCGCGACGGCCGCCGGCACCTGGCTCTCCGCCCAGGTCACCAAGGGCGGCGGCCACCTCACGGCCGTCACGCCCGGCTCGACGACGCCCGTCCCGGACTACGGCACCACCGCCGACGCCGTCGTGGGCCTCGCGAACAGCGGCCACGAGACGCAGGCCGAGCAGACGTACGCCTGGCTGGCCGCCAACTCCGCGTCCTGGGCCAAGGGCAACCCCGCCGCCCTCGCACAGCTGGTCCTCGCCGCGAACGCCGCGCACGCCCCCCGGGCCTCCGGCGCCGACGACCCGCTCCCCCAGCTCATCGCCCTCGGCCCGGCCCCGACCAAGCGCGCGACCGGCGCCGAGACGCACGCCGACGAGAAGAAGGACGACGGCCTGTCGTCCAGCGCCACGACCTGGATCGTCGTCGGCGTCGTCTTCGTCGCGAGCGCCGGCTTCGGCCTCCTCCTCAGCGGCCGCAAGCGACGGCAGCCGTGACGCCCCACTCCCCGGCGCGGCCCGCCGCGGAAGCGACACCTGGCCGGTCCGCCCGCGCCACGGGCGCGGCGCCGGGCCGGGCCGCCCTCCCGCCGAATGCGACACGCGCCCCGTCCACCGGCCCCGCAGAAGCGACACGCAACGGCTCCACCCACCCCGCGAACGCGGCACCCGGCCAGTCCACCGGCCCCGCGGGCGCGATACACGATCGGCCCGCCCTCCCGCCGAATGCGACACGCCACCCGGCCACCCTCCCGGCACGCACCACCGCGCGGCGCCGTCCCGCCGCCCGCACCGCCGCGCTGCGGCGTCTCGTCGCGCTGCCCGCCGCGGCCGCGGCGACCGCGGCGCTGCTGGTGCTCGGCCTCGCCGCGCCCGCGCACGCCGCCGGCTACCGCTACTGGTCCTACTGGCTGCGCTCGGGCGCGACCTGGACGTACGCGCAGACCGGCCCGGCCATGCACGTGCCCGCCGACGGCAGCGTGGAGGGGTGGCGCTTCGCGGTGAGCAAGGACGCCGCCGCCAAGGCCGTCCAGCCGCGCGGCGCCGCGGACTTCGCGGCGATCTGCGCGGGCACGCCCCCGGTCGACGGGCGCAAGCGCGTCGCCCTGGTCATCGACCCGGGCACCGGCGCGGACGCCCCCGACCGCGGCACGACCCCGCCGCCGCCCCGCACCGCCTGCGCGCAGGTCCCCACCTCCGCCTCCTCCGCGGACGCGCTCGCCGCCGTGGCCAAGCCCCTGCGCTACAACTCCGCCGGCGTCCTGTGCGCCATCACCGGCTACCCCGCCGCGGGCTGCGGCGACGAGGTCACCTCCACGTCCGCGTCCCCCACCTCCACCCACTCCGGCCCCTCCCTCGGCCTCCTCGCGGGCGCCGCCGCCGTCGCCGCCCTGGCCCTGGCCGCCGTCTGGCAATTCCGCCGCCGCCGATGACCGCGTCGCCCCGCCCGGAGGACCGCGCCCCGCAGGGGTGCGAGCCCGGCACCGACCGTCGTGCGCAGACGGCGGCAGCCGCACCCGAAGCGCGCGGTGGGAGAACCGCGCGCCCGGCCACAGGCGCAGGGCAGATCCCCGCCCAGCAGAACGAGGCGCGCCCCGGGGAATCCGCCCCCGGCGGGAAGATCCGGCAGCACGCCCCCGGCAGCGCAAGCCGGCCGCCCCGGACCCCCGCGCCCGGCGCGATGCCCGCCCGGCGGGACACCCTGCACGCCGGGGCCTGGTGGATCTGGGCCCTGGGCCTGGCCACCGCGGCGAGCCGCACCACGAACGTGCTGCTCCTCGCCCTGGTCACGGCGGTGACCGCCTACGTCGTCGCCGCCGCCCGCACGGACAACGCCCCCTGGGCCCGCTCCTACGGGACCTTCCTCCGCCTCGGCCTGCTCGTCGTCGCGATCCGCGTCGTCTTCGCGGTCGTGCTCGGCTCGCCGATCCCGGGCACGCACACCCTCGTCACGCTCCCCGAGGTCCCGCTGCCGGGCTGGGCGCAGGGCGTGCGGCTGGGCGGGCGGGTGACCGCCGAGGCGGTGGTCTTCGCGCTGCGCGACGGCCTGAAGCTCGCGACGCTGCTGATCTGCCTCGGCGCCGCGAATTCCCTCGCGAACCCCGCCCGGCTGCTGAAGTCGCTGCCGGGCGCGCTGTACGAGGCGGGCGTCGCGGTGGTCGTGGCGATGACCTTCGCCCCGCACCTGGTCGCGGACGTGGCGCGGCTGCGCGCCGCCCGCCGGCTGCGCGGCCGGGACGACCGCGGGGTGCGGGCGCTGCTCCAGGTGGGCCTGCCGGTGCTGGAGGGCGCGCTGGAGCGGTCCGTCGCGCTGGCCGCCGCGATGGACGCGCGCGGCTACGGGCGTACGGCCGACGTACCGCGCGCCGTACGCCGGGCCACCGCCGCGCTGACCGTCGGCGGCCTGCTCGGGGTGTGCGCGGGGACGTACGGGCTGCTCGCGGCGAGCGGCAGCGGCGCCGACTACGGGCTGCCGGTGCTGCTGCTGGGCCTGGCGGCGGCGCTGACGGGCCTGCGGCTGGGCGGGCGCCGCTCGCCGCGCACCCGCTACCGCCCCGACCCGTGGGGCGCCCGTGCGTGGCTGGTCGCGGGCTCGGGCGCGGCGGTCGCGGCCGCGATGATCGCCGCGGCGACGTACGCGCCCGACGCGCTGGACCCGCCCGCGGTGCCGCTGGCCGCGCCGACGCTGCCGCTGTGGCCGGCGGCGTGCGTCCTGCTCGGGCTGGTCCCGGCCCTGTTGGCGGCCCCGAGGAGCGCACGGCGCCGGGAAGGAGAGACGCGGTGATCCGCTTCGAGCAGGTGTCCTTCCGTTACGCGGAGGGCGCGGAAGCCGCCCTGAGCGGGGTCGACTTCGAGGTGCCCGAGGGCGAGATGTGCCTGGTCGTCGGGCCGTCCGGGGTCGGCAAGTCGACGCTGCTGGGCGCGGTGAGCGGCCTGGTGCCGCATTTCACCGGCGGGCACCTGGGCGGGCGGGTGAGCGTCGCCGGGCGCGACACCCGTACGCACCGGCCGCGCGATCTCGCCGATGTCGTCGGCACGGTGGGTCAGGACCCGCTGTCGCACTTCGTGACGGACACCGTCGAGGACGAACTCGCCTACGGCATGGAGTCGTTGGGGGTGGCGCCGGAGACGATGCGGCGGCGTGTCGAGGAGACGCTCGACCTGCTGGGCCTGGCCGAGCTGCGCGACCGCCCGATCGCGACGCTGTCCGGCGGGCAGCAGCAGCGGGTGGCGATCGGCTCGGTGCTGACCGTGCACCCGAAGGTGCTGGTGCTGGACGAGCCGACGTCCGCGCTGGACCCGGGCGCGGCGGAGGAGGTGCTCGGGGTGCTGCAGCGGCTCGTGCACGACCTCGGCACGACGGTGCTGCTGGCGGAGCACCGCCTGGAGCGCGTGGTGCAGTACGCGGACCAGGTGGTGCTGCTCCCCGCGCCGGGCGCCCCGCCCGAGGTGGGCGACCCGGCCGCGATGATGGCCGTCTCCCCGGTCCACCCCCCGGTCGTCGCCCTCGGCCGCCTCGCGGGCTGGTCCCCCCTCCCCCTCTCCGTCCGCGACGCCCGCCGCGCGGCGGCGCCTCTGCGCGAGCGCCTGGCGGGTCTGACGCCGCGGAGCGGTGCTCCCGCGGCGCCGGATGCGCTGGGCCGTGAGCCCGCGACGTCGGGAGGGCCGGGCGATACGCCCGCGGCGCCGGGTACGGGCCGTACGGACGAGCGCGGGCGGGGGCTCCTGCGGCGGGTGGACGGCGGGGGGCGCCCCGGCCGTGGCGAACGCGACAGCGCCGACGTGCTGGTACGGGCCGAGAGGCTGGCCGTGCGCCGTGGGCGGGTCGAGGCGCTGCGCGGGGTGGACCTCACCGTACGGGCGGGCGAGACGGTCGCGCTCATGGGCCGCAACGGCGCCGGGAAGTCCACGCTCCTGTCCACCCTGGTCGGCCTGCACACCCCCTCCGGCGGTGCGGTGACGGTCGGCGGCGCCGTGCCCCACCGGACCCGCCCCGCGCAGCTG
Organism: Streptomyces sp. NPDC021020; assembly: GCF_044333285.1. Taxonomy (NCBI): domain Bacteria; kingdom Bacillati; phylum Actinomycetota; class Actinomycetes; order Kitasatosporales; family Streptomycetaceae; genus Streptomyces; species Streptomyces sp. NPDC021020. The sequence goes on along the minus strand of NZ_JBIRQQ010000003.1, from coordinate 779,773 downwards.
CTGCACCGCGTCGGGCTCGTCCCGCAGGAGCCGCGCGACCTGCTGTACGCCGACACCGTCGCCGCCGAGTGCGCCGCCGCGGACCGGGACGCCGCCGCGCCGCCCGGCAGTTGCCGCGCGCTCGTCGCGGACCTGCTGCCGGGCGTACCGGACGACGTCCACCCGCGCGACCTGTCCGAGGGCCAGCGGCTCTCCCTCGCGCTCGCCGTCGTGCTCACCGCGAACCCGCCGGTGCTGCTCCTCGACGAGCCGACCCGCGGCCTGGACTACGCGGCGAAGGCCCGCCTGGTGACCCGTCTGCGCGCACTCGCCGCCGCGGGCCACGCGATCGTGCTCGCCACGCACGACGTGGAGCTCGCCGCCGACCTCGCCGACCGCGTCGTGATCCTCGCCGACGGCGAACCGGTCGCCGACGGCCCCACGCCCGACGTCGTCCTGTCCTCCCCGGCCTTCGCCCCCCAGACGGCCAAGATCCTCGCCCCCTCCCCCTGGCTGACGGTCGCCCAGGTCGCCCTGGCCCTGGAGACGGCCCCGTGACCCCGCGCCCGGCCACGCGCGGCTGCGCCGTGCACGCCGACACCGACCGCGACGGAGCGACCGCGGCACTCCGCGCCACAGCCTCTGCACCCACCGCGCCCACCGCACTCACCGCACCGGACACCACCGCGAGCCGGTCCCACGCCGCCGGAGGCACGCCGTGAGCCGCCGTACCGCGACCACCACCACCGACCGCCGTACCGACCCCGTACGGCTCGGGCCGCGCGCGGTGATCGTGCTCGGGCTCGTCTCACTCGTCGGCGTCGCCGCCTTCTGCTGGCCCCTGCTCGCCGCGCACGGCTCCGCGGTGGCCGCGCACAGCGCCGACGCGCCCTGGCTCTTCGCGGCGCTGCTGCCGATGCTCGTCGCCGTCGTCATCGCCACGATCGGCGACAACGGAATGGACCCCAAGGCCGTCGCGATGCTCGGCATGCTCGCCGCAGCCGGAGCCGCGCTGCGGCCGCTGGGCGCGGGCACGGCCGGCATCGAACCGATGTTCTTCCTGATGGTGCTGTCCGGCCGGGTCCTCGGCCCCGGCTTCGGCTTCACCCTCGGCTCCCTCACGATGTTCGCGTCCGCGCTGCTCACCGGGGGGGTCGGGCCCTGGCTGCCGTTCCAGATGCTCGCGATGGGGTGGGTGACGACGGGGGCGGGCCTGCTGCCCTGGCCGTCCCTGCGCGGCCGCCGCGAACTCGCGCTGCTCGCGGGATACGGGGCGGTGGCCGCGGTGGCGTACGGCACGGTGATGAACCTTCAGGGCTGGCCCTACATCGGCGGCCTCGCCTCCGACATCAGCTACTCCCCGCACATATCGCTCACCGCGAACCTGGCGAGATTCACCACGTACTGCCTCACCACGTCCCTGGGCTGGGACCTCCCGCGGGCCGCCCTCACCGCGGTCCTCTCCTTCACCCTGGGCCCGCCCGTCCTCGCCGCCCTCCGCCGCGCAACGCGCCGCGCGGTCTTCTCCCCCGACCTCACCTTCACGCCTCCGGCGCGGTAGGGGGACGCCCGCGCCTGACGGCGCGGGGAGTACGGGGCTGCACCGCCGTCGGGGGCGAACCGTAACCCCCACCGGCAGGCAGCCGCCGACGAGACGCCGGGAGGGGGACGATCCGGGGGTGCCCCCGGAGGAATGCGCACGCAAGACCCGCCACCTAACTCATGAGGTCGGACGCGCATTCCGAGGAGGTACCCCCGGAGTGGCACCCGACCCCACCCCCGCACCGGGCGCGCGATGCCACGCCGGGTGACACCAGGGGCGCGGGGCTGCATCTGATATGCGGCTGGCGCCGCGTGGGCGCGACCAGCCCCCACCGGCGGACGGTCGCACGGACCACCGGAGGGGGCAGGGCGAGGCGCGCCGGGCTCACGGCGTGGGAAGGGCCAGGAGGTGGGAGGTCAAGGTGCGATACCGCTGCAAAGCCAAGCGCAGCGCCTCCGTGTCGGTACCCCCTTGCGCCACCGCCGCCCGCGCACCGGCCACCGCGTGCTCGGCGCGTTCGAGGGCCGTGGCGAGGACCGTCTCCGCCTCCTCCACCGCGCCCTGCGGGGCGTCGACGAAGGTGAGCACCGCCTTCTCCATCCGCTCCGTCAGCTCGTCCCCCACGCCGCCCGGCAGGCCAGGCAGCGAACGCCCGGCCGCCCCGGACCGCGAGCCGTCGGATCCATCACGCTCCGGCGCCTCGTACACCTCGGGCACCTCCCGCGCGTCGTGCGCGTCGAACTCCTCCCGAGCCTCGGGCACCGCGGGCACCTCCTGAGCCTCGCGCGCTTCGCGCGCATCGCGCGCCTGACGCACCTCAGGCACCGCGGGCACCTCCGACTCGCTCCGCGCCTCCGGCGCGATCCGCTCCGTGTCGCTCATCGTTCCGCTCCCGTCGTCGTCCGTCCCCGCTCGGTCAGCGCGGCGAACCGCTTGCCCAGCGGCGCCTTCGCGTAGCCGTCCGCGTCCTCCGCGGAGCTTTCCGCGGAGCCCTCCGCGTCCTTCACGCCCCCGGCGTGTTCCGCGGGTGCCGCCGCCGCGAGCAGCTGCTCGAAGAGGCCCCGCGCGGCGACGAGCGCGGTGCGCCGTCCCTCCGTGTCGAGGGAGGCGTCGGTCGCCGCGGCGTGCGCGTCCCGGTAGCCCTGGACGTGGTAGGGGTGGTGGACGGAGAGCGCCTCGACGTGCTCGGGCGAATCCGCCGCCGGGTAGCCGCACTCGACCGCCAGCTCGCTGACCACCGCTTCCGCCTCGGCCAGCGCGGCGCCCGGGTCGTCGACGAACTGCCCCTGGATCGCGGTCCAGCGCCCCGCGTACCGCTGCCGCGTGTCGTCGTCGAGCGTCGCCCGCTCCATTCCGCGGTAGCGCTTGACGCGCCCGGCGAGTTCGCGGCGGGCGGCGCGTGCGTCGCCGTCGTGGACGGCGAGCGTCCGCTCGTACTCCGGGCCGAAGCGCCGCTTCATCCCGGGGCCCGTGCCGCCGCTCTGGAGGAGGACGGCCGCGATCGCCGCGGCGATGACGACGACCGCCACCGCGAGGGCGATGATCGTTCCTGTGGACATGGTCTGCTCCCGTCTGTCCCGGTGTGGGCCTCAGACTTCGGCTTGCCGCCATTTCGCCGCGCAAACCCGGCGCGCCCCGAACCCCCCGCCCCCGCAGCGGGGTTACGCCTCCGTGCGGGAGGAGCCGGTACGGGCGGCGGGCCGCCGTTCGGGGCGGTCGGCGTCGCCGCCGCACAGCTCGCTGCTGAGCTTGCGGACGAGCGTGGCCAGTTCGGCGTGCCCGGCGGGGTCCCAGTCGCCGAGGAGCCCGGCGAGGACGGAGCGGCGGGCCTCGGTGAGCTGCTCGGCGAGGGCGGTGCCGGAGGCGGTGAGGACGAGCGGGTTGCCGGACCGCACCGCGTATCCGCCGGCCTCCGCCTCGACCGCGGCGGTCTCGATGAGCTCGGCGGGCACGGTCGTGCGGCGGGCGAGTTCGACGGGGTCGGCGCTGCCGTGGTGCGCGATCCGCAGTAGCAGCCAGCTGGTGGCGGGGTGGATGTCGACGCCCGCGAGCCGGGTGATGCGCTGGTAGAGGTCGCGCCGCGCGTCCCGGCTGCCGAGCAGCGACAGGCAGCGGGCGATCTCGTCGAGCGAGGAGCGCTCCACGGGGTTGACGCCGACCGTCTCGCCGCCGTCCGGCACGGTGACGCTGCCGCGCAGCGGCTGCTCCTTGAGCAGCCAGGCCATGACGAAGCCGAGCGCGGCGACCGGGATCGCCCACAGGAAGACGGTGGTGATGGCCTGCGAGTACGCGTGCAGCACGGGCCCCTTGACACCCGCCGGCAGTCTGCGGATGGCCTCGGGGTCGGCCTGCAGCTGCCCGGGGTTGAAGCCGGGCGGTACGGGGAGGCCGCGCAGCGCGTCGCTGAGCTTGTCGGAGAGCTGGTTGGTGAAGACGGTGCCGAAGACGGAGACGCCGAAGGAGGCGCCGATGGAGCGGAAGAAGGTCGCGCCGGAGGTGGCGGAGCCGAGGTCCTCGTAGCCGACGGCGTTCTGCACGGCGAGCACCAGCACCTGCATGACCATGCCGAGGCCGAGGCCGAAGACGAAGAAGTACAGGCTCATCACCCAGGTGGCGGTGTGCTCGTCGAGGGTGTGCAGGAGCAGCAGGCCGATCGCGGTGACGGCGGTGCCGAGGATCGGGAAGATCTTGTAGCGGCCGGTGCGGCTGACGATCTGCCCGGAGCCGGTGGACGCCAGCAGCAGGCCGACGACCATCGGGATCATGTGCACACCGGAGAGCGTCGGCGAGTAGCCGTGCACGACCTGGAGGAAGGTCGGCAGGTACGTCATCGCGCCGAACATGGCGAAGCCGATGATGAAGGAGATCACCGAGCAGACGACGAACGTCCGCACCCGGAACAGCTTCGGCGGCAGCACCGGCTCCTGCGCCCGCCGCTCGATGACGACGAACGCGACGACCAGCAGCACCCCGGCCGCCGCGAGCGCGATGATCGACGGCGACCCCCAGGCGAGCGTGCTGCCGCCCAGCGAGGTGACCAGCACCAGGCACGTCGCGGCGGCGGCGACCGTCGCCATGCCGAGGTAGTCGATACGGTGCGTGGTGCGGCGGGCGGGGATGTGCAGGACGGCGGCGATGACGGCGAGTGCGACGACGCCGATGGGCAGGTTGACGTAGAAGACCCAGCGCCAGGACAGCTGCTCGGTGAACACCCCGCCCAGCAGCGGCCCCAGCACACTCGCCGCGCCGAAGACACCGCCGAAGACGCCCTGGTAGCGGCCGCGGTCGCGGGGCGGCACGATGTCGCCGACGATCGCCATGGACAGCACGATCAGCCCGCCGCCGCCCAGGCCCTGGAGCGCCCGGAAGGCGATCAGCTCGCCCATGCTCTGCGCGACGCCGCACAGCGCGGAGCCGACCAGGAAGAGCACGATGACGCCCTGGTAGAGCCGCTTCCGGCCGTACATGTCGCCGAGCTTGCCCCACAGCGGGGTCGCGGCGGTCGAGGCGAGCAGGTAGGCGGTGACGACCCAGGACAGGTGGTCGATGCCGCCCAGCTCGCTGACGATCGTCGGGAGCGCGGTCGACACGATCGTCTGGTCGAGGGCGGCGAGCAGCAGTCCGAGGGCGAGGGCCCCGATGGCGATCCGCACCTGCCGCCGGTCCTGGCCTTCCCCCGGCGCGACGGCCGCGGTGCTGGTGTCCTGCGCCATCAACGGCTCCTCGCGTCGCCCCCGGCGGTCGGACTCCCATATTCACACCATTCGTACGGCTATGGCCTGCGGGAGTGCGCCACTGGGGAGGGACCGGCTGCGCGACGGCATGGTGTGTCGGCATAATCGCTGACACGTCTTTGCGAACACGCGAACGACGGCAGGAGGGGAACCCAGTGGCGCCGCAGCAGCCGCACCGAACAGCCGGTTCGTACGAGCCCGTGGAAGACGGTGTGACCGATGTGACGGGGGGGCCGGGCGGTGCGCACCGCCAGGTCATCGAGGGCACGGTTGTCGCCGGCGCCGGCCCGGGGGGTGGCTTCGGCTCGGGAGCCGGCTCCGGGGAGTACGGCGCCGGGCGGGCCGCCGAGCGGTCCGCGGAGCGCGCCGCCGCGCTCGCCGTGACCGAGGGCTTCCACCCGCTGCGGGTGCGCCCGTACGTCGGCCCCTCCGACGAGGACACCCTCGGCGGTACGACCGCGCGCCCGCTCATCGACGTCGATCCGGACGGCGGGCCCGCCACCACCGACCTCGGCCTCTTCCCCACGGCCTACGCCGAGATGGAAGCGGCGGAGGAGTATCCCGCCGAGCGCGTGCCCCTCGCCGGGGAAGGCTCGTCCGGCGAGGGTCCCTTCGGCGACGGCGACGGGTACGGCGACTCGCACGACTCGGCCGCCGCCGCGGCGCACGGGCGGCACCGGCGCAGGCGGCGCGGCATCGTCGTGGCCGCGGCCGCGGTCGCCGCCTCCGCGCTCGCCGCGGGGGCCGTCGCCGTGACCGGCTCCGTCATGGGCGAGGAGAACGGGGGGACGCGGGCGCTGCCCGAGCCGTCCGCCGCGACGCCCGACGTCACGCTCCCCTCGGACGCCGGGCACGGCGCCGTCACCGAGCCCGTCGCCGTCACCCACCACCCGCCCATGCGGGCGACCACGTCGCCCGCCCCCACGATCCCGCGCAAGGCGTCGGCGACGCCCACCACGAGCGTGACAGCCGCGCCGCCCTCCGCCACGGCGACCGCGACCGGCACGCCGTCGCAGACCCCCTCGACGCCCGTCACCTCGCCCTCGGACACCGGCACGCTGCAGCTCGGCGCGAGCGGGGCGGAGGTCAGCGACCTCCAGCAGCGGCTGACCCAGGCGTGGGTCTACGCGGGGCCCGTCAACGGCACGTACGACCAGGCGACTCAGCGGGCCGTGGCGACGTTCCAGATCTGGTACGGCGTCCAGGGCGACCCCGCGGGCGTGTACGGCCCGGCGACGCGGACGGCTCTGGTCGCGGCGACGTCCTCCGACAACGGGCACCACCACCGTTAGCGGGGGGCGCACCGTTCTGCGCGGTGCGGTTCGTTGCGCGACCTTCCGCCGGTTCGTGGCTGGTCGCGCAGTTCCCCGCGCCCCTGCGCGGCGGCCCGGCGGTGGGGTCGGGTGCCACTCCGGGGGCACCTCCTCGGAATGCGCGTCCGACCCCATGAGCTAGGTGACGGGTCTTGCGTGCGCATTCCTCCGGGGGCACCCCCGGATCGTCCCCCTCCGGGTTGTACGGCGGGCTCGCCGCCGACGGTGGTTTCGCCCCACAGGAGAACCGTCAGACGACGTCTCACCCGCACGGGTGGTGCGGGCGGGCAAACCCCGCGCCGCAGGCGCGGGCACCCACCGCGGCGGGAAAGCCGCCCACGTACGGGGAGCGGATACGCTCAAGAGCGATGGCCCCCTACGGAGTACGAGAGTTCCAGCTCATGCTGCTGCGGCGCATGGCCGACCACCATCCGGAGCTCGTGGACGACGCCCTGCGCGAGATGAGCGCCTCGCACGCCGAGGCGCGGGCGGCGCACAACGCGTGGCAGACACGGCTGCGTTCGCGGACGCACCCCGGTGGTGTGCAGCGGTACCGGATGGCGCTGGGCCCGCCCGAGCAGGAGGTCGAGCGGAAGGCCGGGGATCTGACGTGCAGAGCGCTGCTGTGGCCCCTGCCGTTGTGGCCGGATCTGCGGTTCGAGGTGCTGTGCGCGCCCGGCGGCGGGGTGTGGAACGAGTGGCTGGTGCGCGCGCCGGGCGCGGCTCCCGTGGAGCTGGGAGGGACGGCGGACCTCGTGCCGTGGTCGTGCGTGGTGGAGGACGTCGTCCGCGCGTTCCCGCCGACCGCGCCGCTGCCGCCGGACGCGCCGAGCCGCGCGCGGCTCGCCCTGACCGCGCCGGAGACGGGCGAGCGGCTGGTCGCGCACTTCACCTGGGGCCTGCTCCAGTACGTGGCGGATCGCTGAGCAGCGCGGTTGCCCTGGCGCCCCTCCGTTTGTATCGTGTGGGAACAAAGTGGTTCCGCCCGCTTACCTGACCGGCGGGCGGAACCGCTGAGTGCCACCCGAGGGAGTCCCATGCCGTCCGTCTTCACCGTCCGCGCCCTGCTCCTCGACATGGACGGCACGCTGGTCGACTCCGGCGCGGTGGTGGAGCGCTGCTGGTCGCGTTTCGCGCACCGGCACGGGCTGGAGCCGGCCGCGGTGCTGGCGGTCGTGCACGGGCGGCAGGGGCACGCCACGATGGCCGAGCTGCTGCCGCACCGCCCGATGGCGGAGAACTACGCGGAGAACGCGCTCATGCTCGCCGAGGAGACCGCGGATCTCGACGGGGTCGTGCCGGTCCCGGGTGCCCCGGCGTTTCTCGCGGCGCTGGCGGGGCGCCCGCACGCGCTGGTGACGTCGGCGAGCGACGGTCTCGCACGGGCCCGGATGACGGCGGCGGCGCTCCCCATGCCGCCGGTGGTGGTGACCGCGGAGCGGGTGGGGGCGAGCAAGCCGGATCCGGAGGGCTTCCTCAAGGGCGCCGCCGAGCTGGGCTTCGCGCCCGCGGAGTGCCTGGTCTTCGAGGACGCCGAGGTCGGTGTCGCGGCGGCCCGCGCCGGGGGGATGCCGGTCGTGGGCGTCGGCCCGCGCGCGGCGGCGTACGGGCCTGACGCCCTCGCCGCCACGCTGCTGGACGTGACGGTCACCGCGGGGCCGGAGGGCCTGCTCACGGTGACCGTGGGCTGACCTCAGCCGGCGATCGCCTCGTACAGGCTGAAGACCGCGAGCGCGGCCATCGCCGTCGCGGCGACCTTCGTGATGAGCGACAGCGGCACCTTCTTCATGAGCATCTGCCCGCCGAAGATGCCGAGCGCGCCGACGGCCCACAGGCCCAGGACCGCGCCGATGCCGACGGAGACCGGGTTGTCGTAGCGGGCGGCGAGGTTGGCGGTCATGATCTGCGTCAGGTCGCCGAACTCGGCGACCAGGATCAGCGTGAAGCCCGCGCCCGCGACCTTCCAGAAGCTCTGGTCGGCGGGCGCCTTGACGTTCTCCTCGTCCTCCGGCTTGGACCGCAGCAGCATCACCGCGCCGCCCAGGAAGAGGACGCCCACGATCGCCTGGAGCAGGCGGTGCGGGAGCAGCGTGAGGAGGCTGCCGGCGGCGATGGCGAGCGCGACATGGACCAGGAAGGCCGCGGCGACGCCGGCGAAGACGTACGACGCCCGGTAGCGGGTGCCGAGCATGAGGCTCGCGAGCGCGGTCTTGTCGGGGAGTTCGGCCAGGAAGATCACGCCGAAGACGACGGCGACGACGGTGAGGCTGAGCACGGGTCGGATTCCTCGATCGGTAGGGGATGCCCTGCCGAGAGACCGGGAAGAGGGGGTCGCTTCGGCACGGCAGCGTCAGGACACTGCGGCCGAAGGTCTCGCTGGCGGTGCCACGTCGCGTCATCCGCGCCGTTTCACCGCTCCGGGCGCCGGCCCGGTCCATTGCCGCGCCTTTCGGCGCCGCACGAACCCGGCAGTATGTCGACGGTCCGGCGAAGAGCTACTCCCCTTCTGCTGCCCACCAGTGTACGGGACCCCGGACCTGGGCATATCCCGGGCACGGGCATGGTACTGCGGCCGCACGCGCCGTAACGATGCGGTATCGGCGGCACTTCGGGTGGAGCGGGAACGTTGCTTCAGGAGGTATTCCTGTCGTGACAAGGTCGTGATTGTCTCGTACGTCACTCACCCTGACCGGTACCGCGGAGCCATGCTGGCGTACGCTGTACGGCTGACGGCGGATGAAGATCCGCCGGCGTTGACGCAAGACCGGCATCGGCCGTTCACAAGCCTCTGAGCTGCGTGGACGGGCAGGATCGAATCGTCATTGCAGGACCTGACAGGACCCGGAAGCGACGTGTAGGACCGGCAAGGACGAGGAGGCGCGGTGCTGCAAGGCCTGGGCTCTCTTTTCGAGTGGCCGTGGATCTACCTGCTCGTGGCCCTTTCCGTGCTGCTCGACGTCTTCGTCCCGGTGCTGCCCAGCGGTGTGCTGGTGGTCAGCGCGGCGACCGCCGGATCGTCCGGCTCCAGCGACGACATACTCGACGTGGTGGCGCTGCTGGCCTGCGCCGCCATCGCGTCCTGCCTCGGCGATCTGCTGGCCTACCGGCTCGCCTTCCGCGGCGGGGAGTGGTTCGCCCGCCGGATGGCCTCCTCCCGGCGGCTGACGGCCGCGCACGACCGGCTCGGCCAGGTTCTGGCGAGCGGCGGCGGCGCCCTGGTCGTCCTCGCCCGCTTCGCACCCGCGGGCCGCAGCGTGGTGAGCCTCGGCGCCGGTACGGCCCGCCGCCGGCCGCGCGAGTTCCTGCCGTGGTCCGCCCTCGCCGGGGTCTGCTGGGCGACCTACAGCGTGGGCCTGGGCTGGGTCGGCGGCGAGTGGCTGGGCGCGAGCTGGCTCGGCACCCTGATGTCCTTCATCGCGCTGCTGGGCGCCGGTGTCTTCGCCGCGTACGTCTTCCGGCGCGAGCGGCGCACGGCGATGGCCGCCGCGAGCTACGCGGCCGTACCGCTGGCGATCCCGCCGCAGAGCGCCGCGGGCCCGGACCGCGCCTCGGTCGTCGAGGCCCTGTAGCCCCTGCCGCGCGCCTGTCGTTCGCGCCCCCTCCCCACCTTTCACCACCCCTCACCACCACCCGCGCACGGCTGCCTCCCGGGGCAGCCGTGCAGGCGTTTTCCGTTGCTCTCCCCCACCTGCCGCCAAAGTATTCTCACTCGATACGGCAATAGTCAGCACGCAGCGTCACCGAAAGAATGCTCCCGTATCACCCCCATACGGGAAGGACAGGCACCATGTCGGTTGATGCGGGCCAGGACACCGCACTCGGCAACTCCCCGGATGACGCGCGGACGAGCCTTGACACGGCCGCCGCGCGGAATCTGGCCACGACCACGAAGTCCGCGCCCCAGATGCAGGGGATCTCGTCCAGGTGGCTGCTGAAGGCGCTCCCCTGGGTGAACGTCAACGCGGGTACGTACCGCGTGAACCGGCGGCTGAGCTACGCCGTCGGGGACGGGCGCGTGACCTTCGTCAAGACCGGGTCGCAGGTCCGGGTCATTCCGCAGGAGCTGGGCGAGATCGCCGCCTTGCGGACCTTCACCGACGAGGAGGTGCTGACGGCCCTCGCGGAGCGCTTCGGCCAGCGCGAGTTCGCGCCGGGCGACGTGCTGGCCGCGGCGGGCGAGCCCGCCGACACGGTCTATCTGATCGCCCACGGCAAGGTCGACAAGCTCGGCGAGGGCTCCTACGGCGAGGAGAACCGTCTCGGCAGCGTCGCCGACGGCGGGTACTTCGGCGAGCAGGCGCTGCTGTCGGCCGACGCGACCTGGGATTTCACCGCCCGCGCCGTGACCACCACGACCGTCCTCGCGCTGACCCGGCAGGATCTGGAGCAGCTCCTCGCCCAGGCCGAGCCGCTGCGCACGCATCTGGACGCCGTCCGCGCCGTCCCGCAGCAGCGCACCAACCGCAAGGGCGAGGCCGACATCGCGTTCGCCTCCGGCCACCGCGGCGAGCCCCGGCTGCCGGCGACCTTCGTCGACTACGAGCTGAAGCCGCGCGAGTACGAGCTGAACGTCGCGCAGACCGTGCTGCGGGTGCACAGCCGGGTCGCCGACCTCTACAACGAGCCGATGAACCAGACCGAGGAGCAGCTGAAGCTGACGGTCGAGGCGCTGCGCGAGCGCCAGGAGCACGAGCTCATCAACAACCCGGAGTTCGGCCTGCTCCACAACGCGGAGTACGACCAGCGCATCCAGCCGCACGCCGGGCCGCCGCTGCCCGACGACCTGGACGAGCTGATCAGCCGCCGCCGCGGCACGCGCTTCCTCTTCGCCCACCCGCGCACGATCGCCGCCATCGCCCGCGAGTGGACGCGGGCGGGCATCTACCCCACCCCGGTCGAGCTGCACGGCCACTCCGTGCCCGCGTGGCGCGGCATCCCCATTCTGAGCTGCAACAAGATCCCGGTCACCGAGGCCCGTACGAGCTCGATCATCGCCATCCGTACGGGCGAGGACAACCAGGGCGTCGTCGGCCTCAACCAGACCGGCCTGCCCGACGAGTATTCGCCGGGGCTCAACGTCCGCTTCATGGGCATCGACGAGAAGGCGGTCATCAGCTACCTCGTCAGCACGTACTTCTCGGCGGCGGTCCTGGTGCCGGACGCGCTGGGCGTGCTGGAGAACGTGAACGTGTCCAACTGGGGCTGACGTCCCAGGCTCGACCCCGGGCTGGACGCCCGAAGGGGGAGGCCCCGCCGCCGGTCCGGGCGGCGGGGCCTCCCCCTTGGCCGTGCTCCCCCGCGGTCAGCCGAGGATGTCCCGGAGCGCGTCCGCCGAGACGGCGAGCCCGCTGCCGAAGGGCGAGTCCAGGTCCCAGATCAGGAAGAGCAGGAAGGCGATGAGCGCGCTGAAGAGCCCGGCGAGCAGCAGCTCGCGCGCCGACCGCCGGATCTGCAGGGTGAAGATCAGCCCGACCGTCACCAGGGCCCCGGTGATCAGCCCGAACCACACCACCGGCGGCATCGTCGAACCCGCGCTCTGCCCGCGGGCGGTGCGTGCCGCGTCCGCCGCCGCGACCTCGTCCACGAGCGGCTGGTAGGCCTGCGCCTCCAGGTCGGTCTTCGGGTCGTACTGCGTGATGTCGGTGCGCACCTGGTCCAGCAACTGCGTACCGCGCGGCGCCAGATCGCCGTGGTGCCGCATGTACGGCCACTCCTTCTCGGCGGCGAAGGACGCGTAGGCGTCCACGTCGGCCCGCACCTTGTCGCGGATCGCGGGCGGGTAGACCTGCACCCGCTCCTTGACCTCGTGCAGCGCCTGCGCCTCGGCCTGGACGGTGGTCTGCGCCCCGCCCTGGCCCTCCCACACCCCGGCGATCGCCAGGCCCAGCACGATCGCGTAGATCACGCCGATCATCATGACCATGTACTCGATGACGTCCGGCGTCTCGTTCGGGTCGTCGTCCTCGCCGATCCTGCGCTGCCGCAGCACGACGACCACGATCACCACCGCGCAGACCGCGACCATCGCGATCAGCAGGGCCACCCATTGCGTCATATGAACTCCCCCTGGTGTCCTACCGGTTGTTCCTGCGATACGCGCCCGATCCGGGCTTGAGCACGGCCGCGGCCAGCAGCCCCGGCACCGTCGTGACCAGCAGCACGGTCGTGAGCTTGCGGCGGTGCTGCACGGGCGCCGCGGCGGGCACGGGCGGCCGGTCGGGCCAGTGCACGGCGGGCGGCGCGGGTTTCGGCGCCGGCGTGGGCGCGGGCGGTGCCGGCTTCGGCGGCGCGGGCTTGGGCTTCGGTGTCTGCTTCGGGGCGGGCGGGGGCTCGGGTATGGCTCTCACCACCGGTTTCGGCGCGGGTTTCGGTTTCGGCTTCGGTTTCGGTTTCGGTACGGGAGTGGGCTTGGGTTTCGGCGCCGCTGTCGTCGGCGGCGGAGGTGGCGGTGTCGTCGGAGGCGGGGGCGTCGGAGGCGGGGGCGGGGGCGTCGGCCGGTGGCAGTGCAGTGGCGGGGGCCACTTCCACTCCCGGTGCCAGTGCCCGCACCAGAAGAAGGGCCGCGGCAGCCTCGGCGGTTTCGGAAGGTGCGGCGGACGCGGCGCGTGCACCGAATGCGTCGGCCGGGGCTCCGGCGTGTGGTGCGAGGCCGGGACCGCGGCGTCCGGCACCCGCACGCGGACGTGCACCTGCCCGCCGGAGACCCGTACGGAGACATGTGCGGGGACGTGCGTCGGGGCGTGCGTGGGGACGTGCGCCGGGTCGTCCGGCGTATCAGGTGCGGGGATCCGCACGGAGACGGCGCCCGGTGCGCGCGCGGGAGCGCGTACGGGCGAGGACGAGGACGAGGACCGGTCGGCGGGATCGGGCGCGCGAACGGACCCGGGCGGGCGGGGGCGCCCCGGTGCGGCGTCCGCCGCACCGCTGACCCCCCACGCCCCGGTGGCAGCCGTCACCACGGCGACCACCGTCCAGGCCCGCAGGCGCCTCCCTCTGGGAGTGCTCACGCGTTCATGGTCAGCACCGCGCAACCCGCCGCACAGGGACATCGGCGGCATTCCCCGTAAGGGGTACCGATGCCGCCAAACATACGATCACCCGCTCGAATCCCCCGCCGGGCGCCGTGGGCCCCGGGCGGCGGGGGTCATTCGAGCGCGGCCGCCTTGCGCGTCAGCACGGACCGCTCGCGGGCGTTGCCGCACAGCCGCGCGGCGAATTCCAGCTCTTCCCGGGCCTCGGCGGTGCGGCCGAGCCGGGCGAGCAGCTCGCCGCGCACGCTCGGCAGCAGGTGCGAGCCCGACAGGCGGCCGGAGGCGGCCAGTTCGTCCACCATGCGCAGCGCGGGCTCCGGCCCGCTCGCCATGGCCACCGCCACGGCCCGGTTGAGCTGGACCACGGGCGAGGGGGCCACCCGGTCGAGCGCCTCGTAGAGCAGGACGATCCGCTCCCAGTCCGTCTCCCGCACCGAGGCCGCCGTCGCGTGGCAGCCGGCGACGGCGGCCTGGAGGCCGTACGGCCCGAGGCCCCGCCCGGCGGCGGTGGCCCGGCCGAGGGCGGCCAGGCCGCGGCGGATCGCCGAGCGGTCCCACCGGCGCCGGTCCTGGTCCTCCAGGAGCACCGGCTCCCCGTCGGGCCCGGTGCGCGCCGGGAAGCGCGCGGCGGTCAGCTCGAACAGCGCGAGCAGCCCGTGCGCCTCCGGCTCGGCGGGCAGCAGCGCGGTCAGCGTCCGGGCCAGCCGGACGGCCTCGTACGCGAGGTCCCGGCGGATCAGCTCGTCGCCGGCCGTCGCCGTCGAGCCCTCCGTGAAGATCACGTACAGGACGCTCAGGACGGCGCCCAGCCGCTCGCGGCGCTCCTCGGGCGGCGGCAGCGCGAAGGGGACGTGCGCGGCCGCGATCGTCTTCTTCGCGCGGGTGATCCGCGCCTGGACGGTCGCGGTGGGCACCAGGAACGCGCGGGCGACCTCCTGGCTGGACAGGCCGCCCACCACGCGCAGGGTGAGCGCCACCCGGGCCTCGGGCGAGAGGACCGGGTGGCAGGCGGTGAACATCAGCGCGAGGACGTCGTCGTCCACCCGGTCCGGATCCCACGGCAGTTCGTCCGGCTGCCCGGCGACGGCGTGCCCGCCCGCGCTGAACTCGCCTTCGGCCAGCGGTCCCGCGAGCAGCGCGTACCGCTCGTCGAGGGCCGACCTGCGGCGGAAGGCGTCGATGGCCCGCCGCCGCGCGGTCGCGAGCAGCCAGCCCACCGGGCTGTCCGGCACCCCGTCGCGCGCCCAGCTCACGAGCGCCTCCGCCAGCGCCTCCTGCGCGACGTCCTCGGCGAGCGCGAAGTCCCCGGTCCAGCGGGCGAGCGCGCCGACGATCCGCGCGGACTCGATCCGCCACACGGCCGAGGCGGCCCGCCGCGCCGCCTCGGCGCCCGGTGGGCCGCCACCGACCTCAGGCATCAGAGCTGGCCGGTCCGCTCACGCCAGGCACGCTCCCTGACGATCCACTCGTTGTCCTGCGGGAATTCGTCGATGCCCGGCACCCGGCGGATCTCGACCTTCGAACCGGCGGTCGCCGGAAGCCGCTTGGCCCACTCCACGGCCTCCTCCTTCGAGGCGACGTCGATCAGGTAGAAGCCGCCGAACAGCTCCTTCGTCTCCCCGTACGGCCCGTCGGTGACGACCGGCGTCTCCGCCCCGAAGTCCACGACCACCCCCTGCCCCGGGTCGTCCAGCCCCTCCGCGGCGACCAGCACCCCCGCCCGGATCAGCTCCTCGTTGAAGCGCCCCACCGTCTCCAGCATCTCGTCGAAGGGCGTCTCCATCATCTTCGCGACGGATTCGTCCGTACCGCGCATGATCAGCATGTACTTCGCCATCGTGGCTCTCCTCGCCCGGGGGGTCGTCTCTCGACCCTCTCTATCCCAGGTCGAACGGCGCACGCGCGGATCGACACGGCACCCGGACCCGCAGCAGATTTTTTCCGCAGGCGCGGTCCGCGCCGGCCGGTGTGGAGTGACCCCCACGATTCCGACACCTGGACGCTGGATGTTCGGTCACCCAGGGGAAGTGATCCAAGGTCTTCACCGCGCCGATGCCCGGCCCGAAGTCCGTCGGGGACATCACCTGCCTACCGACTGCCGAGGGCCGGCTGTACCTGGCAACTGTCATCGACCTGCGCACACGCGAAGTGGTGGGCTGGTCACCGGCCGATCAATGCCCCCGCGGAGAGCTTCTTCGCAAGTGCACTACCCAGGAATGATGTCAACATTATTCCGTGAAAGAATCTCAAGGAGCAGATCGAACTTGGAAATTGGCCCGTCGGAGATGTGCATCACCGCAGACAAGGAGGAACGCGCGACGGAAATGTCCCGCCAAACGAGGCGAACCGAAGCACCTTGGAGATAATCCTCGAGAGACTCTTCCAGTTCGGTAAAACTCTGCCCGATATACCCTCCTGGCCCACGGAAAGCCTCGCCAATCGCACAGAAGAAACTCGCAACATCCTTGATTTCATCACCTCCCATAACGATCTCTTGAGGGGGAACCGAATTCTCCCTTCCAGAAGGGGATTCGGCGTACCTGAGCCCGGCTACTTCCAGCCATGCTTCACGGGCTCCGACCTCAAGCGTGCACCATTCACCACGTCGCGGTTGGGAAACGCGGAACCTGTCCCACAATCTGCGGGCCTCGGCATGCGGGGACAACCCCGCTCGTGCCGTGACGACCAGATATTCCGGCGTATCTCCGACTGCCAGCTTGGCGCCCCACAGTGGGTAGCGCCCCATGGGCCGACCTTCTGCGTCGAGGACAAGGACCTCGATGTCACCCCTGAGCGTCTCGATCGGCGCGTCCAAGGTCGGCCATACAAGTCTGAACGTGACTCGGGAGTTCTCGGCTTCAAGCAACGCGCCGAAGTCGTCATCGCTGTAGCGCCCGACGAAAAACCCTTCCAGATCGCAAGCGAATACGAATGCGTCACTTTCCTCGAACCGGACAGAATACTTCACCAACAACGTCCCTCACCTTCCACCGGGAACACATCGAATCAGCAGGAAGGAACAACGGTGATCTTCTTGTACTTGACTATCGGGTCCGTGTAGCCATACTCCCCAAAGCGGTTCGGACCGACGATCCTGTACGTGTTGCCCTTCCCGGGAACCTCCCATTCGGGTGAGCCCTGGAAACCTGAATCCGCGTGAGGGCCCCACTTGGCCGCATGCCTCGCCGATTCGTTCCCTTGATAAAGCTTTTGAGTGGGATCCGTGAGGCTTTCCGTGCGCGGGGTCCCCTGCCCGGCCTTGATCCTGGCAATCTCGTCTGCAGCCCACCGAGGAACATCGTTGTCGTTGTGGACGAGTACCGGCGCAGCGCCCGCCATCACATAGTACGTGTGCAGATCGCTGACCGTGAGGTTGTACATGTCCTTTGCCGGACCAGGGAGGACATGTACCGCTACGACGCTGACGGTCAGGCCGGAGGCCGTGCCCAATTTCTGTCCGGAGCGGAGGTCCGCCGCCGGAAGCCATGCACTGTCGGTCTCGCTCCAGAAGAGATGCTCGGTGGTGGTGTGGAGGACGCTTCGGTGACCGTCGGAGGTTGTGACCGCGACGTCGACGAGGTTGTCATCATGATTGATCAGGGTTCCCGTGACCTTGTGACTGCCGGCTGACCTTCCCGTGGCCGGATCACCGGTGCTGACCTCGTCGCCGGTCCTGAGATCCTTGATCTCCTTTGTCTTCCCATCGGCCAGCAGGACCTCGGTGTCGGGCGAGAAGCTGTTGCAGGTGCCCGTTGCACGAAGGCCCGGGATTTTTGCACCGCCGTACGCGAGGGCCACGCTGACAGCCACGTTCAGAGCAATTCCCTCGGTGTCGCTGCAATCCTCGACACAGGAGGAGGCGAAGCTGGACGCGGCGGCCACGGCCATATAGCACCCGTTACCGTCGTCGTCCAGGCAGAGCAGCGAGCCGACGACGGATACCGTGAGTCCTACCGCCGGGCCCTTGAGGCTGTTCCAGATCTCACTCCACTTGAGGTCTCCGTGAACTGCGTCGTCGATGCGCAGCATCATCGCGTTGTACGCGAAACTGCCGGGCACGTTCCAGGTGTCCGGGCTTTCCCGGATGTACATCGCGATGTCCTGGCGCAGGACGTCGAGGCGCTTCGGCGGGATCTTGCTGAGGATCTTCTCCGCCGGGGTGGCCTGTCGCTTCACCGTGCTGGCCGCAGGGGCGTGTCCGCCACCGCCACCGCCACCGCCGTTGTTGATGGGATTCGTGTTGGCGCTGGAGGGAGCGCAGATGAACTTCTGGGTGCAGGGGTAGGTGGTCGGCCCGCCGGACGGGGTGGGGTATGCGCCGCTGGGGTCGTCGAGGGTGGCGGGGTTGTTGTTGCTGTAGGTGTAGCCGTTGAGCTGCTGCGGGTTGCCGGGGTCGAGGACGGGGTCGACGGAGATGAAGCGGCCGGTCGTGGGGTCGTAGTCGCGGGCTCCGAGGTGGGTGAGGCCGGTCGTGGGGTCCTCGGTGCCGCCGACGAAGCCCTTGTCGCCGGGCCAGGCCGGGGCCTCGGTGCCGCGGGAGGCGCCGAAGGGGGTGGTGCGGGTCTGCTGCATCGCCTGGGTGGTGGCGTCGATGGCGAGCTGGCCCGTGCCGTGGTGGTCGCTGATGACGAAGGAGAGCTTGTTGTCGTCGGTGCGGACGGCCAGGTTGCCGCTGCCGAGGTCGTAGTAGCGGGTGGCCTTCGGGGTGGTCGAGCCGAGGCCGAGGGTGATCTCGGTGGCGCCGAGGAAGAGCGTGGTGGTGGTCGGGGTGCGGGTGATCAGGCGGTTGCCGTCGGCGTCGTAGACGTAGGAGGTGGTCGTGGTGCCGCCGGCGCCGTCGTCGGTGCTCACCGTGGAGAGGTGGCCCTCGCTGTCCCAGGTGTAGGTCTGCTTGTTGCCGTCGGCCGGCAGGTGGGTCTGGGTGTTGCCGTCCGCGTCGTAGGTGTAGGTGTCCTGCGAGGTGCCGGTCGGGCCGGTCGTGTCGACCTGGCTGAGCGCGTGGGCGTGGGCGCTTCCGACCGTGGGGTAGGTGGAGGTGCGGACCGTGTCCTGTGCCGGGTCGCCGGTCAGGGAGTGGTCGGTCTCGGTGTGGCGGCCGCCGTCGAGGTTGTAGGTGAAGGACTGCCAGTACGGTGCGGGGCCGCCGAGGACCGAGGAGGACGGCGTGGTCGCGCAGCCGGCGGCGCCCTGCGCCCAGGCCTTGGTCAGGCGGGCCAGGTAGTCGTAGTCGAAGCACTGGGCGTCGGTGCCGTCGCGGCTGACGTCGGTGATCGAGGTGACGTCGCCTGCCTGGTCGTAGCCGTAGGTGGCGGACTTGTCGGTGCCGGGGACGTCCTGCCGGTCGACCCGGGAGTTGGACAGCCGCTGCGTGCCCCACTGGTAGGTGTTGGTGACCTGGGTCATCTTCTGCCCGGCCGCCTTGTAGGTGTACTGCAGCGGCCTGCCGTCGTTGCTGTAGACCGTGTCGGTGATGTACGTGGCCCCGCCGGACCCGGACAGCTCGACCGGGCGCAGCAGGTCGTCGTAGGTCGGGGTGAGCGCCTCGGCGGGCAGCGCTCCGGCGGCGGGGTAGCCGACGGACTGGGTCGTGCCGTCCGGGTTGTACTGCACGGTGCTCTGGTACGAGCCGGCCAGCGCGCCCTCGGTCGCCGGGATGGTGGTGGTCGTGCCGTGCGGGCGGTAGAGGTTGTCGTAGTTCTTGTACGCGACGGAGTACGCGGCGCCGCCGGCGTAGCGGGTCGCGGAGGCGAGCTGGCCCTTGGCGCCGACCGGGTCCCAGACGTGCTCGGTCAGCAGCGGCCCGGTCGTACCGCCGTCGCGGGTCTGGGTCTCGCGGCCCAGTCCGTCGTAGACGCGGGCGACGGTCGCGCCGAGCTGGTCGGTGGTGGTCAGCAACTGGCCGCGGTCGTCGTAGGAGGAGCGGGTGGTGCCCGTGTCGGGGTCGTCCGCGGTGACCTGGTTGCCGCGCTGGTCGTAGGTGTACGACCAGACGTTGCCCGCAGGGTCCGTCACCTTCGACAGCATGCCTGCCGGGTTGTACTCGTACCGCGTCCTGTCGAAAGCGCCGGTCGGCGTGGAGGCGTGGTATTGGTCGAGCTCGCTGGTGTTGCCGCGGGCGTCGGTGATCGTCGTGGTGGGGGTGCCGCCCTGCGGCGGGGTCACGGTGGTGCGGTCGCCGCCGTACGAGGTCGTCGTGGTGGACAGGACGGTGCCGCCGTCCGTACCGCCGGCCATCTGCTTGCTCTGGACGACGCGCCCGAGGCCGTCGTAGGTGTTGCGGGTCTGGGTCTCCACCGCGGAGACGTCGTCGACCGAGTACAGGGCGGTCGAGGGGGCCTTGGTCGCGTAGTAGGGGGCGTAGGTCTGCGCGGTGAGGCCGCGGGCGTCGTAGAAGGTGTCGGCCACGAGCATGCCGCCGTCGGGGCCGGGCGCCTGGGCCTGCCGTTCGCGCAGGAAGCCGTCGTAGAACACGTAGCCGGTCTTCGTGCCGGTGCCGGAGAGGGTGGTCGTGCCCACCGCGATCGGCTTGCCGTCGGTGAAGGTGTAGGAGAACGCGTAGCTCGGCGTCGGGTTGGCGTTCTTCGGCCGGTCGGCGAGCCAGATCTTGAGGTTGCGGCCGAGCGCGTCGTAGGCCGTGTCGGTCTGCTTGCCGTTGGCGTCCACCGCGGTCGTCGGCAGGCCGCGGACCGGGTCCAGCGTCGTGGTCGTGGTCTGCGCGGTGGCGCTGTTGCCCGCCGTGGCGGGCGGGGAGGTCACGGCCGTGGTCTTGGGGAAGCCGGTGGCCGGGCTGTAGACGGTGGTGGTGGTGCGGCCGTCCGCGCGGTCGGTGCGGGTGGGGGTTCCGGTCTCGGTGGCCGTGACGTTGCCGGTGATGTCCGTCGTGGAGACGACGCGCCCGTAGGTGTCGTAGGTGCTGCCGGACTCCAGGTACGTGACGGTGGTGCCGTTGTTGGTGCTCATCGTCGCGACGTGGGTGGGATTCCCGGTGGTCGGGGCGACCCCGTAGCCCTGCCCGTCGTACGCGGTGCGGACGTCGGAGACGACGTCCTCGGAGTAGTCGGGGGTGGCCGAGCAGCCCACCGAGAGCGTCTGGATGCGCGTGGGGGCGTCGAGGATCCAGGCGGTGGTGTTGTCGACGTAGGTGGTGCGGGTGCAGCGGTCGTCGGCGTGGGTGGAGATGTCGCCCTGGTCGTCGGTGGTGAGGATCCGTCCCGCGGTGTCCTCGAAGGTGTTCTGCACGTCGGTGGTCCGCCACGAGGATCCGGCGCCGTTGTCGAGCGAGGTCCAGGTGCGGGTCTCGGCGGTGCCGGTGAGATTCGCGGCGATAGTGCCCCAACTGCGGGTCACGGACGCGGTCTGGTGGTGCCAGGGGGTGTTGACGGTCTTGCCGAGGACCTTGCCGCCGGGGCCCGAATACTGCTCGGACTTGTACTCGAACCCGGACAGCGAGTCGTGGTCGGTGATCGTGCCGCCGTTGTCGTCGGAGACGCTCACGCTGCGGGTGCCGCTGGAGGTCTTGTCGGCGTCCATGCCGCGCAGGAAGTAGTGGTCCTCCTGGGAGAGCATGCCGACCGGGTCCTCGCCGCCGGTCTCCACCCGCACATGGGCGTAGCCGCGGAAGGTGGACCAGGTCTTGTACTTCTCCCTGGTGATGTTGTCGTCGGAGTCGTAGTGCCAGGCCGCGCCACCGAGGTAGTCGTAGGTGGTGACCATGTCCGGGGACGTCTTGGTGCGGTCGGTCTGGATGACCTGCTTGACGACGTACTTGTTGAACCACTGGAGCGTCGGGTCGGAGTCGCCCTGCTTGGTGAAGAACTGCGGGAAGCACAGCGTGGTGTTGGAGTCGACCGTGGGCAGGTGCGCGGCGTCGCAGGCGGCGGTGGAGTAGGTGACGTCGATCTGGCCGCCGGACTCGTCGTCGACCGTGGAGAGGCGTTCCTTGATGAAGGGGGCGGTGTTGTCACCGGGGATGTCCAGCCGGTTGGTCCGCTGGTCGTAGCCGAAGGTGACCTTCGGCAGGCTGATGTCCGGTGCGCCCTCGGGGGTGTCGGCCTTGCCGGTGTGCTGGATCGAGGCCAGTTCCAGCTGGTAGTCGATGTCGGCCATGCCCCACTGCTGGGTCAGGTCCCACTGGTCCACGGGTGTGTAGCTGCCGTCCGCCTTCAGCACCTGCGTGGTGACGGTGGTCAGCCGTTTGCGGGTGAAGAACGTCGGGGAGAAGGTGTGGCAGTCGCCGGTGGACTTGCAGTTCAGGTCCCACGGGGTGTCGTACCAGTACGACGGGGCGGTGTCGATCTTGGCCGCGTCGCAGGTGCCCGACGTGGTCTCCAGGCAGCGCTCGGCGCTGGTGAAGTTCACCTTCGCGAGGGCCTTGGAGGAGTACATGGCGTTGTACTTGACGCCGTACTCGATGTGGTCCAGGGAGCCGCCGCGGTCGTAGGAGGTGGGGCTGGAGGCGGTGTTGTCCCGGCCGTAGTAGTTGGTCTCCTTGTTGTAGAAGTAGGCGATGCCGTTGCCGTGCGCGTCGATGGCGTAGTCGAGGTTCCACCGCCAGCCCTGCTGGCACCAGGAGGCGGCGAAGGTGGTGGCGTTGCAGGGCTCACCGGAGTTGTTGCCGTAGACGGGCACGGTCCAGGTGGAGTTCGTGGTCGCGTTGCCGCTGGCCCAGCCGGTCAGCCGGTTGTAGCCGAAGTAGTAGCGGGTGCCGTCGGTGGTGGTCACGCGCCAGTACTCGTCGTTGTGGGCGCCGTTGGCGCGCACGTTGGTGCTGTCGCCGTAGAGCCGGTCGACCTTTGTCCCGTCGTCGCCCTTGATGCGGAAGGAGTTGGTGCCGGTCGCGACGAGCTGGCCGGAGTGGCCGTTGAAGGAGATGGACGCGTTGTCGCCGGCCCAGCACAGGTCGCCGACCTTGTTGCCCGAGGAGTCCTTGACGCCTTCGTCCGCGCAGGGCTTGTAGCTGCGCTCGATCGAGCCGGGCCACAGGTCGAAGCCGTCACCGGCCCACGACGCCTGGTTGTTGGTGCCGCTGGTGCGGCCGTCGACCCCGCCGGAGTTGTACGACAGGCCCACGGAGGGGGAGAAGCCGCTGGGGACGTCGGGGGCCGGCATGTCGTAGGACCACGAGAAGTCGCCGGTGTTCAGACCGACGTCGAACGTCGCCGAGGCGGAGAGCGAGGTGGCCTTGTAGTCGCCCTGGTCGCTGGAGGCGCCCGTGGTCGCCGCCAGGACCACCGCGCCGCTCGTGGCGGCCGCGTCACCGGCGGCAAGCCCCCGGGAGGCGGGGGCGAGTGCGGGAGCCACGGCCACCGCGTCCGCGCTGAGGGTGTGCGTCGCCGTGTCGTTGCCCGTAGGCAGTGGCGTCTGGCGGGTGCAGGACGGCTCGCCGGGGGTGGTCAGCGCGCAGGCGGGCAGCGTCACCAGGTGCAGCCGTGCCGCGTACGCGCCGCCGTACGCCTGGGCGTAGGCCGAGTCGTCGACGCGCACACCCACCGTGCTGCCCACGGCGCCGGGTTGGGGCGTGACGGAGAACAGCAGCCCGTCCACACCCGCGGCCTGCGCGGCGTCCTGGCCGAGCACCCGCACGGTGGCGGATCCCGTGAGCGCGGCGGCGCGGGCCGATGGCGCCGAGGCCGCCGGTTTCGCGGACGCGGCCGCCGCCGTCAGCGTCACCGGCAGCTTCCCGGCCCGTACGGCGACCGCCTTGCCCGAACCGGCGGGCAGCGCGACGGTCGCGCTGCCGGGCGCAGCCCACGCCCGTTCGGGCGACTGCGCGGGGTGGTGCGCCAGGCCGTCCGTCGCACGCGGCGCCGTCGTCGTGACGGAGTGGCCCGCCACCGGTCTGCCCGCCGACGGCTTGCCCGGCATGTCGTCGGCGTGGGCGAGCGGCAGGGCCGCGCCCTGGAGGACGCCGGCCACCAGCAGGCCGCTGACCAGCAGGCTGACCTTGCCCCGCGCCCCGCCCCAACTGCTGCGTGCTCGTGTCACGTTCGTTCCGCCCCCATCGATCCGCGCCTGCTGCACCGACGTGTGCCGCGGTCGCCCGCGGCCCCTCCCATTTGCACGTGCGCGTCACCTCGGTCGAGCTGATCCCGGCCCGGGGCGGCGCACGGTGACATGTGCGCCGCCCGGGTCGTGCCGGTCAGGGACCCGCGGTGGTGTCCAGGTCGATCCCGGAGGCGAGTTGGGCGATCTGGGTGTCGGAGGCGACCCCGGCGAAGGCCCATACGTCGTCGATCACCCCCGGCCAGAACTCGCCCCACGCCGTCGCGCTGGTCTTCCTGCGGCCCAACTGGAGGCCCTTGGTGGCGTCGAAGGGCAGCACGGAGGAATTCCACGAGACGGTCTCGGTGCAGGTCGGGTCGTCGGGTGTGCCGTCGTCGTCGCTGTCGGCGCACAGGTTCTCCTGGAGCACACCGTTGACGTACAGGCGCATCTGACCAGCCATCAGGTCGTAGACCACCGCGAGGTGGTCCCAGGAGCCGTTGGTCTGGAAGCTGGTGTCCGACGCGGTCGACTCGACCGGGTCGGCGACGTCCGCACCTGCCATCTGGAGCTGCCAACTGCCCAGGTGGGAAGGGTCGGTGGAGCTGGGCACGTACCGCACGGCGAAGCCGTTGGTGTTGGTCCCGGCCATGCTCATCACCGTCACCGGTTTCGTCGGCCGCGCCGGTGCGGCGACCCACGCGCTGACGGTGAAGCTGGTGTTGGTGTGGATCGGCGAGGCGGTGGTGGACGCGTAGCCGCCTGCGGTGCCGTCCAGGACCAGGGCACCGTTGCCGACCGCGCTGCTCGCGCCGGTGGCGTCGATCTGCGCGCCGCTGCCCAGCGTCAGCGGGTGCTGGTCGGCGGCGGTGGTCAGCGCGTCCGGCGAGACCAGCGGGCTGCCCGATGCCGCGTCCAGCTTCCAACGGCCTTCCACCTGGAGCTGGTTGTGGTACATCGACTCGGCCTCGGGCCCGGAAAGGGCCCGGTCGTAGAGCTGGACGTGGTCGATCTGGCCGGGGAAGAAGCTCGACGGGACACCGTCGTAGAGCCCGGCGCCGATCTGCGTCCCGCCGCCGCCGTAGAACGGGGCGGCGAATTTGGCGCTGCCGGCGAGGTGCCCGTTGACGTACAGCCGCATGTCGTCGGTGTTCGCGTCGTAGGAGCCCATGAGCTGCGTCCACACGCCCGCCGGCGACGTGGTGGTGTCGCCCTGGGCGGCGCGCACGATCGACGCGCTGTCGGCGTCGGCGGTGAAGGCGTCGAACGACCACCCGTACGTGGCCGAGTAGTACAGCTCGAAACCGGGCCGGTGGACGTTGGGTTGGCTGACGATGATGCCCGCGTGGTCGGGCTTGGACGACAGCTTCGCCCACGCCATGACCGAGAAGCTGTGCTGGTTGTTGACGTGCGAGGACCGGGTGGCGGCGTAGCCGGTCGTGCCGTCGAAGGTCAGCGCCGTGTCCTCGGCGCCCGCGGCGCCCGCGGTGACGCCGCCGTGGAAGACCGCCGGGTCGACGTCCGCCCGCCCGTGCACCTCCGTCGTCGGAGTGCCGTCGTCCTGCACGGCCGGTTCGTCCAGCGGGAAGACGGCGCGGGCCGGGCGGCCCGCCCCGATCGGCTCACCGGCCGCGAGGTGTGCCACGTCGGCGTCGGTGAGGGCCTTGTCGTAGATCCGGACGTCGTCGATCGTGCCGGGGAAGAAACTCGCGGGCGAACCGTCGTAGTTACCCGCACCGATCTGGAGTCCGCGCCGCGCGTCCCACGCGGTGGTGTACGGGGTCGTGCCGACCAGCTGCCCGTCGATGTACATCCGCAGGTTGTGGTCGACGCCGTTGTAGCTGCCCAGCAGGTGGTACCACTGGTTGGCCACCACCCCGCCGGCCGTCGACGGCATCGCGCGGACGGGTGTCGCCGAGGCGGTGTCGGCGGTGAACTGGTTGAACACCCACCGGTTGTAGTCGTACGAGTAGTACAGCTCGAAGCCCGGCGAGTGGTTGCCCGGCTGCGCCGCGACGATCGCCGCCGTCGTCGGCATCCGGTCGAGCTTGACCCACGCGCCCACCGAGAAGCTGCTGTTGGTGTGGACGGTGGGGATGTCGGACTCCAGGTAGGAGGTTGTTCCGTCGAGTTGGACCGCGGTGCCGGTCCTGCCGGGCGCCCCCAGTGCCGGGGTGCCCACCAGGCTCAGCGTGCGGTCCTCGGCCGTACCGGCGGCCTGCGTGGCACCGGCGGGGTCGTCCATCTGCCACTCCGCCTCAGCGGGTTGGCCCTCCTTCACGCGGAATTGGTACACCTCCGGCTCGCTGGGATTGCCGGCGCTGTCGAAGGCCTGCGCGGTCACGAAGTTCGTACCCGGATGGGTCGGCCGGAAGGTCGCCGACTTCGCGGCGCCGCCGGTCGTCGGCAGCGTACGGGAGCTGTCGCACACCGCGTCGCGGTTCAGGCCCCAGCAGTATTTGACGACGTCCGTGGACGACGACTTGAAGGTGAAGGTGCCGTCGCGGCCGACCCCGTCGTACGTCGGGTCGTTCGGGTCGGCGTCGTTGATCGCCGGGTAGTCACCGGAGGTGATCACCGGACCGTTCGGCACGCTCGTGTCGTACACCCAGTAGCAGTCGGTCGCCGAACCGGCGTACGACCACGGCGAGTAGCTGTAGTACGTGCCCTGGTCGTAGTCCACCACCCGTGCCGACCAGCCGATGGTCTTGTTCTTCGGGATCGTCACGCCGCCCGGGGCAGCGGTCAGGGTGATGGAGAACGTCGAACCGGACTTCTTGGGGCCGATCTTCGCCGACGTCCAGTGCGTCACGAAGCCCTTGCCGTCCCCGGCGTCCCAGCCGAGGTGGAACTGGACGGCCACCTCGTCCCCGTCCGGGTCCTTGACGTTGCTCGCCGTGAGCGAGGGCAGCTTGCCGATGTGCACCGGGCTCGACGGGCTGTGACACGTCCCGCCCGGACTCATCGTCAGCTGCGACATGGCCAGTTGCTTGGGCGGCGCGTTGTAGTGCACCCGCAGGTACGCGTCGTCGGAGAAGTGCTTCCAGCCCAGCCCGTCCGACTCGTCCGCCGCCCGCAGCCCGAAGGTCGTCGTGGCGTAGTTGTGCGCCGCCGCGTACTGCATCCCGGCCTTGGCGTTGAACTCGACGTCGGAGGCCGCGCAGCCGCTGTAGCCGTGCGCGACGGTCTTGGTGTCCAGCTTCTGGGTCCAGTGGTCCGCCGACGAGGTCCACGTCGTCTGCGGGGTGAAGCCCGTCGTCCGCCACAGCTCGATCGGCTTGGCGGTGCAGGACGCCGACCAGGTCTCGTGCCCGACGAACGTGGCGTCCAGGATCGTCTTCCCGGCGAACTTCGACGTCGGGAAGGAGTAGAAGAGCCGCTTGACGTCGTTGGGGGCGCAGTAGTCCCAGTCGCAGTCGCCCACGCCGGAGTCCGAGTTGCCGTTGAAGCGGTACTGCGGGCTGTTCGCCCAGTACTTCGACACCATCGTCCAATCCCCCGCCTTCGGCGTGTAGGTCAGGGGGTCGATGTACAGCGGGTACGCGGTGCTCGCACCGGTCAGCAGCGACCGGTCCGGCGTCAGCGTCAACTGCGAGGCTTCCGGGTCGACGGCGACGGCGATCGGCGCCGTGCGGGAGGACTCCGTCGGGCCCTCCGCCGCATCGGCGGGCTTCGCGGCCGGGCCGCTCGCGGCATCGCCGTCGGCCTGCGCCTTCGCCGTCCTCCCGGTGCCGGTCGCGGTGCCGGTCGCGGCACCGGAGTCCCACATGACCGGCGCGGCCGCGGCGAACACCGTGCCGCCGCCCGCGGTGTCGGTGGCCGCAAGGCCGCCGTCCGCCGTCTTCGCCAGGGTCAGCCCCTCGGTCCGCGTCCCGAACGTCAGCCGCTCCAGCGCCGGGTTCTTCGCCGCGGCGGCGGTGTTGACGACCAGCACCTCGTGGAAGCTGTCGGTGTCGGCGCGCATCTGCAGATCCACACCGGGCAGCACGTCCTTGTACGTCGCCGTGTCGCCGCTGAGCGTCGGGGCCGGAAGGGCGGCGGGCCATGTGTACGACAGGCTCCGCCCCGCCTGCTCCATCGTCACCAGCGGGGCGTTCCCGCCGCCGGAGAGCGTCAGGCCCACCGCGGCGACCGCCGGGCCGACCGTGCCGTCCGGCCGCCTGACCAGCGTGTTGTCGACCGGCTTCCACGTCCCGCCCACCCGGGCCCGGACCGGCCGCAGATGCTGGTCGGTCTCCAGACCGCCGCCGGGCGTCGCGTACGTCTCGCTCGACTCGTCCCGCAGCGACGTCACCTCGACCCGTTGGCCCGTCGACGCCGCCTGTGCGAGAGCCGCCGACTCGCTCGCCGCGGCCTGCGGCTGCGCCGCCCGGCCCGACGCCGGTGCCTTGCCGGGGGCCTGCGTGGGTGCGGCCGCGGCGCCGGTGGCCAGCGGCTGCACCATCCCCACCGCCAGGCCCGCCACGACGAACGCCGCCAGCGCCCCGCCCCTGCTCATGAATCCGCCTCGACCGGCCACGCCGAACCCCATGGACCTACCCCCCCAGGCAGCAACCGCTTACACGGACCAGCGGAAAGCCTGCGGCACGCACAATGAGCACGTCAAGGCTTTCCTGCGGTGGGTCCCGTCACTCACACGGTGGTCCGTGCCGCGGTGCACGTGGGGCAGTGCATCTGCCGGGCGGCGTTGGGCAGCGTCCTCACCCCCAGACCGTTCAGCCGCTCGACCGCCAGCGGTGAACTCGTCGCGTGCGCGGCGCACATCGCCGCGCCGCAGCTGGTGCAGACAGCCACCGCGTCGCAGACACGGCCTTCGGAGTCGCAGTCGAAGCACTTCATGGGGGACCGTCCGTTTCAGGTGAGGAGCGGGAACGCGACGACCGGCGCCGGCCGCGCGGACGGGAGGTCCGGGCGTGGCCGCCGCCGTCGACGCACGAGCGCGGGAAGGGGACGCGGGGTGCTTGGTGGGGGGAACGATCACCGGCACCTCCAGCGCGGGCGGGCATCACTGACTCAGCGGTCAGGAGCCATCAGCCGTGGAGGGCGGTTCGGGCGGACGCGGAGTCGGCCCAGGCGGGGTCCATCGCCAGGATTCGAGTGAACCGCGCGGCATGTCGCAGGTCAAGGGCTCCCGCGGCGCAGAGCCCGCATTGCACCCGAGCGGCGGCACGGCCCCGCGGGAGACGCGTCCGCAGCTCGCCGGGCTCCGGGCACGGCCCCGCGGGACACGCGCCCGCAGCTCGCCGGGCTTCCCGCGCCCAGGTGCGATGATCCTGGAGGAGGCCGAGGCGGTCCGCTGCGCCGCGGCCGCGACCGCCGCGACCGGCCCGGGGTTCCTGTCCCCTCGTCACGGAGGACTCCCGCCATGGCCGAATCCGTCCGCACCCCCGCACGGCGGCCGCGGCCCCGGCCGGGGGCGAAGCGCGCGGGAGCACCCGGCCGGGGAAGGACGTGAGGGCGCCCGGCCCCTCGGCCGCCGACGGCGTGCGTCGCTCGGCGCTGCGGTTCGTGCTGCTCATCGGCGTCGTCAGCATGTTCTCCGACATGGCGCACGAAGGTGCCCGCAGCATCACCGGCCCCTTCCTGGGCACGCTCGGCGCGAGCGCCGCCGTCGTCGCCGCGGTGGCGGGCTTCGGGGAACTCCTCGGCTACGCGCTGCGCTCCGTCGTGGGGTTCGTCGCCGACCGCACCGGCAGGTACTGGCCCATCACCCTTCTCGGCTACGTCGTGCAGATGGCCGCCGTGCCCGCCCTGGCGCTCGCGGGCAACTGGCAGGTCGCCGCGGTGCTGATCGCCGCAGAACGCGGCGGCCGGGCGATCCGCAACCCGGCCCGCGACGCCATGCTCGCCCACGCCACCGGAGAGCTGGGCAGCGGCTGGGTCTTCGGGGTGCGCGAGGCGCTCGACGCGGCCGGTGCGACGGTCGGCCCGCTGATCGTGGCCGCCGTCCTCGCCACCGGCCACGGCTACCGCGCGGGCTTCGCGATCCTCGCGGTCCCGGCGCTGCTCACCGTCGTGGTGCTGCTCGGCGCCCGGCGGCAGTACCCCGACCCCGGCGACCTGGAGGCCGGGGAGGAGATCCCCGGCCGCCACGGCATCCCGCGCGTCTTCTGGCTCTACCTGCTCGCGATGGGCCTGATCGCCCTCGGCTACGCGGACTACCCCCTCATCGCCTTCCACTTCAGCACCGGCCATGTGATCTCCGCGGACTGGATCCCGGTGCTCTACGCGGGCGCCATGGCCACCGAGGCGGTCGCCGCGCTGGTGCTGGGACGGCTCTTCGACCGCGTCGGGCTGCTCACCGTCGTCGGGGCGACCGTCCTCACCGCCGCGTTCGCGCCCCTGGTCTTCCTGGGCGACGCCGCCCTCGCCGTGGTCGGGGTGATCTGCTGGGGTCTCGGCATGGCCGTCCAGGAGTCCGTCGTCAAGGCGGCGGTCACCGGCATGGTCGGCCGCGACAGGAGGGCATCCGCCTACGGTCTCTTCGACACGGGCTTCGGCGTCCTGTGGTTCGCCGGCAGCTTCGTGCTGGGCGTGCTGTACGACCACTCGCTCGACGGCCTGGTCGTCTACTCCGTGGTCGCCCAGCTCGCGGCGCTCCCCCTGCTCCTGGCCGTCCACCGCAGGACGGCGCCCCGCGCTCCGGCGTGACCCCGCGTCACCTCCTCCACAGCGCCGTGATCAGGCGATGTGCAGCCACACCCCGAGCCACGTCACCGCCACGCCGCCGCAGCCCAGGGCCGCCGCCCAGCGCCCCGGACGGTCGGCGAACAGACGCCCCAGGATCGCCCCGAGCCCCGTGAGCACCGCCACGGCCAGCACGGCCACGATCCACGAGGCACCCGGAGCGGCCGCCCCGACCAGCAGCGGAAGGGCCGCCCCGGCGAAGCTCGCGGTGCAGGCGAGCGCGGTGGCCAGCAGGGAGCGCTCCAGTGCCAGATGCCCCAGCCGGGTGGTGGCCAGGTGCCCGCGGGCCGTCAGGTTCAGCTCCTTGGAGGCGCGCACCAGGTACGAACGCCGTTCGGCGTAGTCGGCGACGAAGACCGCGAACGCCGACGTGGCCAGGGCCACCGCTCCCACCCGAAGGGCCAGCTGG
Organism: Streptomyces sp. NPDC021020; assembly: GCF_044333285.1. Lineage (NCBI taxonomy): Bacteria > Bacillati > Actinomycetota > Actinomycetes > Kitasatosporales > Streptomycetaceae > Streptomyces > Streptomyces sp. NPDC021020. The sequence continues at coordinate 749,096 of NZ_JBIRQQ010000003.1, read as the reverse complement.
TAGGTCACCGGAGAGCCCCCGCCCACCAGCGAAGCGGCCGTCAGGGTGAGCGCGTTGAGCAGACCGTCCATCAGGCCCAGCACGAGGGGCAGCTGACTGCGCGCCACCAGACGCCGTACGCGTCCGCTCATCGCGACCGCGGCTTGCTCTCCAGCGTGTACGCCCCGGCCACGACCTCGTCGATGCTGTGCACGACGGCACCGGTGTGCTCGATGGCACGCATCAGGGCTTCGACGTCGATGTCGTCCCCCTCGATCGTGACGTCCGTGCCGACCGTCTCGATGTCGATCTCCGTCACGCACACGTTCACCGCCTGCACCCCGGCGGAGGCCTCGATGGTCCGGGCGAGATAGACGAGGTCGGGCTCGGTGACGGTCTTGTCGACGTCGAGAACCAGTCGCCGGATGGGCATCGTGCGCTCCTCACCGCTCGGGCCGGGCACCCGCTCCTGATGTCCGCCCCGCAGAGTTCGTTCCCGGGCAGAGCAGGATGCCGCGTCCGGACAGCATGCCGGAGCGCATCCCGCCACGCCGGGAACCCAACGACCCCCCGTGCGTGTCGCCGGGGACGCCCACGGCGGGCCCGTGACGCGGCGCCGGCTGTACCGTGATCGGATGATGGAAGACGGCGCGACCGAGCAGGGCAGCGTCACGGCGGTGCTCCGGATCGGCGAGACCGTCCGCCGGCCGCGGCGCCGCTGGACCCCGGCGGTGCACGCGCTGCTGGAGCACCTGGAGGCGGTCGGCTTCAGCGGCGCGCCCCGGGCGATGGGCACGGACCAGGAGGGCCGGGAGATCCTGTCCTTCCTCGCCGGCGACGTGGCGATGACGCCGTGGCCGGAAGTCCTGCTGTCGGCAGCCGGAATCAAGGCCGTGGGCAAATGGCTGCGGGACTACCACGCGGCCGTACGGCACTTCCGGCCGCCGGACGACGCGCGGTGGTACGCGCCCGACGCGGCCTGGCGCCCGGGCCTGGTCGTCCGCCACGGCGACCTGGGCATGTGGAACTCGGTGTGGCGGGACGGCGGCCTCATCGGATTCATCGACTGGGATTTCGCCGAGCCGGGCGAGGCGGTCGACGACCTCGCCCAACTCGCCTGGTACGCCGTCCCCCTGCGACCCGACGAGGTGGCCGCCCGCTGCGGGTTCACCGGCGGTGTGCCGCGGGCGGAGCGGCTGCGCCTGCTGTGCGCGGCATACGGGGGCGGGTTCGCGCCGTCCGAGGTCCTCGCCGCGCTGCGGCGGCTCCAGCTTCGGGAAGCGGCGCGGGTCAGGGAGCACGGTGCCGCCGGCCTCGCCCCGTGGGACGTCTTCCTGCGCAGGGGGGACGCCGAGGAGATCGACGCCGAGCGCGCCTGGCTGGGTCTGCGCGGCCGGGAATTCCAACTACCTCCCGTGGTAACGTCCTACCGGTGAAGGTGACGGCTGAATCCGCGCGACGCTTCCTCTTCGCACGGCACTTTCTCAGCCCCGCACGGGCTGTTTCCGGTGGGCCGGACGCGGTGCTCAAGGTGCTTCACCGATTCGGGTCCGTCCAGTTCGACCCGCTCGCGGTCGCCGGGTTGAATCACGATCTCATGCTGCATGCGCGTGTCGCCGACTACGATCCCGTCTGGTGCGAGGAACTCTACCGGCGTCGTGAGATCTTCGAGGTGACCAACAAGGCGCTGTCCTTCGTTCCGGTGGACGAATACCCCTGGTTCCGGTTGGGATACGGCCGGAAAGGGCCGGATTACCACGCCCAGATCCTCGCCGAGAACTCCGAGGTGGCCGAGCAGGTGCTCGGGCGGATCCGTGCGGAGGGTCCCCTGTCGGCTCGCGACTTCGACCTCCGGCACGGGGCAACGACGGACTGGTTCGGGATGCCGGAGAACACCGTGCGCGCCGTCCTCGAGTCGCTGACCGTCGCAGGTGCGATCGGGCTCGCCCGGCGTGAGGGCAAGTTGCGCTTCTACGACTGTGTCGAACGGCTGCTCCCCGCCGACGTGCTGAAGCGCGAGATGCCGGGTCGTGAGCAGTTGCGGCACAAGTTGCTGTCGCGGTACCGGGCCCACGGGTTGCTCGGCGCGGGCGGGGCCGGCGGCACGTTCGCCCGGATCGGCCCGCCGAGGTCGACCGCCGAGGCGGTGGGACGGGACACGTTGCGCAAGGAACTGGTCGACAGTGGTGCGCTGGTACCTGTCGAGGTCGACGGCGTGCGGGGCAAACGGTTCGTCATCGGCGACGAGGTCGCGTTGCTGGAGGCTCCGCCCGAGCCGGCGGCCTCGGTGGCGTTCATCGCGCCGTTCGACTCCTTGCTGTGGGACACCTCGCTTCTGGCCACGTTGTTCGGATTCGAGTACGTGTGGGAGGCGTTCTTCCCGCCGGCCAGGCGTCGGTGGGGCTGGTATGTGCTCCCGGTCTGCTTCGGCAACCGGTTCGTCGGGCGAATCGAGCCGCGGATCGATCGGCAGCGGAATTGCGTCGAGGTGCTCGACATCTGGTGGGAGGATGAATTCGAACCGGGGTCCGCGGCCGGATTCGTCGAGGCGATGCGGGACGCGCTGCTGGCCTATCTGCGGTTCGCCGATGTCGAGCGCCTGGAATGGGCGCCTCATCTCACGACCGAGAAGAAGCTTTTCCCCGGCCCGCGCTGAACAGCGTGGTCCCTTCCCGCCTCACTGGATTTCCCCGGTCTTCTCCGCGAGCCGCCGCTCCAGCTCGGCGATCTCCGCGTCCAGTTCGTCCTGCGGCTCGTCCGGCCCGGCTGCCGCGAGCGCGGCGGCGAGTTCGCGCACGCTCGGGTTAAGGGCGAACATCGCCAAGGTCGCGCCGTCGATCCGGCCGACGGCGCGGACGGCGCCGAACGAGTCGCCGCCGAGGTCGAAGAAGCTCACGGTGGCGTCGATGTCGGCCCGCTCCAGGACGGCGCGGAAGACGGCGGCGATCGCCTCCTCCTCCGGCGTCCCGGGCCCCACCGGGTGGTCTCCCCGGGCACCGGGTGCGTCCGGCGTCTCCGGGAGGCCCGGCGCCGCCTGCCGCATCGGCCCCGCGGCCGACACCACGGCCCCGACGTGCTCGGCGTGCGTCATCGCCTCCAGCACAGCGAGCAGGCTTCCGCGGAGTTCTTCGACGAAGGCGGCGTCGAAACGGTCCCGGTGGTACAGGAACTGCAGCTCGGACACCGGGGCGGGTGTCACGATCAGCGACAGCGGGACGCTGACCTTGTCGAAGGTCCGCTGCGACCGGACCGACAGCGCCCCGGTCACCGACTCGCCCGCCTCGACGCCGAAGGAGTAGTTGCCGAGGACGAACAGGCTGTCGTACAGCTCCTGCCCCGGCGCCCCGGCCCACCGCTTGACATCGGACAGCGAGCTGAACTCGAAGCGGCGGATCGCGGCGTTCCTGCTCTGGACGTCCCGCAACCACGTCCCCAGGTCGCCGTCCACCGGCACGGTCACCGGGATCGGGAGCGTGTTCACGCACATGCCGATCATGCGGTCCGCGTCGGGCAGGTCGGCGGGACGCCCGGAGCTGACGCACCCGAAGACCACGTCGGTGCGGCCGGTGCGGCTGTACAGGACGACGGACCAGGCCGCCTGCAGCACGGCGTTGACGGTGACCTGATGGCGCGCGGCGGTGGTACGCAGGCCCTCGTCCACGGCGCCGCCGATACCGACGACGTGCCGGTCGACCCCGCCGCGGCGGCGCACGTCCCCGGACGGCGGCGCGGCCAGCCGGAACGGGACGACGTCGGCCAGGGTCTCCTTCCAGAACCGCTCGGCCGCCTCCACGTCCTGGCTCTGGAGCCACGCGATGTAGTCGCGGAAGGGCGGTGCGGGCGGCGGCGTGGGGCCGCCGACGGTCAACGCCTGGTAGCGGGCCACGATCTCGTTCATGAAGACCGGCACCGACCAGCCGTCGAGCAGCAGGTGGTGGTGCGTCAGGATGAGCGCGCACCGGTCGTCCGCGAGCCGGACGGTGTGCAGCCGCTGCAGCGGCGAGGTCGTGAGGTCGAAGCTCTCGGCCCGTTCCCGGGCGGCCATCAGGTCGAGCTGCGCGTCCTGCGCCTCGTCCTCTGTACCGGAGAGGTCGGTCTGCCGGACCGGAGGCTCGACCTCCCGGTGGACGACCTGCAGGGGCTTGTCGAGCCCTTCCCAGTGGAACGACGTCCGCAGCGCGGGATGGGACGCGATCGTCCGCCGCCAGGCCTCGATCAGGGCGTCGGCGTCCAGGTGGCCGTCGAGGACGTACACATGCTGGCCGAGGTACATGTCGGCCGCACCGTCGTGCACCGCGTGCAGCAGCATCCCGCGCTGAAGGGGCGTGAGTTCGTAGACGTCCTCGACGTTCGCACTGCCCACGGCCGCTCCCGCCCCTTCGTCGGAACCACTTCCGCACACCGTAGGAGACGGTCCCGGTCCCGTCGTGTCACCCGATCCGGGGGCAGCCTCCGAGCGCCCGGCGGCCCCTCGTTCACGTGACACCACAGGCCCGCACGAGCGCTCCTACTGTGGGCCTCCGCACGACCTTCCACCCCTCGCTCCCACCGATGGAGGAGAAGCATCGATGGATGTCGCGACAGCGGTACCCACCGGCGGCAGCCGCGGGACGACGTCCCCGCGAGGCGGAGCGCGCACGTACGGCCTCCTCCTGTGGCCCCTCCAGTTCCTGGCCGGGCTGACCACGTCCGTCGCCACCCTCTCGATCATGCTGGCGTCGGACGCGTACAGCCCCTTCGAGACCGGTTCGACGGTACTGCTCGCGATCGGCTACGGGCTGACGTACACCGCCTTCTCGCCGGCGTCGCCGCTCGGCGGCCGGCTGACGGACCGCCAGGGACCCCAGCAGACCCTGGTGGGGAGCAACGCCGGCTATCTCGCGGTCATGGCGTTCGCCCTCCTGTTGCAGGGCGTGGGCTACCTGCCGGGGCTCCTGGCCTGGGTGCTGCTCCTGAGCCGGGTGGCGTGCCAGTCGGTCCAGCTCACCGCCCTGGATTCCTCGATACCGGCCCTGCTCCCCAAGCGCCTGTTCTCGAACGCGAACGGTTCGCGCCTGCTCGTCACCGCCGTCGTGGCCGGCTCCGAGGCGCCGATCGCGAGCGCTCTCGAACCCTCCCTCGGCCTCGCGCCGATCATCCTGGTCGCCGTCGCCGCCGTGACCGCCTCGTTCCTGGTCGCGCGGCGGGCGGGGTTCCCGGCGCACCCGCCGGCCCGCCCGGTGCACGACGCCGTCACCGGCCCGGACGCCGTCGACCGGGGCTACCGGCCGGTGCGCGCCTACATCCGCAGCAGGCCCGGCCTGACGTCGCTGCTCGTGTGCTGGGCGGCTCTCAACTTCGTCCTCGGATACGCCGAAGTGGCCCTCACCTCGATCACCAACGGCTTCGGGTCGAGCGCCACTCCCAACCTCGTGCTCGGGATCGGCCTGGTCGGCATGCTCGCCGCTTCCGCGTGGATCACCGTGCGCGGCACGCCGCGCGACCTCGTCCGCCGGATGTTCGGCGCCTCGCTCGTCCTCGGCGGCGCGCTGGTCATCGGGTCCACCGGCGCCAACGTGGTCGCGACCTCGCTCGGCGCGCTGCTGTTCCTCGGTGCCGCCACGTTCGTGATGGCCACCCTCAGCACCCTCATCCACGTCAAGACCGAACCGGGCCTCATGGGCCGGATGATGGGGCTGAAGACCCTGTGCGTCGGCCTGTTCTACGGGGCCGGCAACGTGGTCGGCGCCCTGTGCGCCGGCTTCGTCCGGAAGCTGGTCGGCGGGAATCCCGCGGTCAGCACCGGGTTCCTGACCCACCTCGTCGGCACCGGGCGGTCGTACGGCCGGGGCTACGCGGTCGTCACGATGGCGGTCGGCGTGCTGGTGGTCGCCTCCGTGGTGCTGGCCCGTCGCCACGCCCCGCTGCGCGAGGTCGACACCGACCTGCCCGACACCACGGAGGAGGACCTGCCGGCCGTCGCGGTCCCCGGCCGCGCGGTGGGACAGCAGTCGTGGTGACACTCCCCGGCAGCCTCCTGCACACGATATTCCGCGCACGGGTCCGCGAGGACGCGGACCGGATCGCGCTGTCGACGCCGGACGGGGCGATCTCCTATGGCGAACTCGACGCGCGGTCCGAACGCCTGGCCCGCCGGCTGACCGACCTGGGCGTCGGGCCGGACGTCCTGGTCGGGCTGTGCGCCCGGCGAGGTCCGGAAGCCGTCGTCGGCATGCTCGGGATCCTCAAGGCGGGCGGCGCCTACGTGCCGGTCGATCCCGACTACCCGGCGCAGCGCGTCGAGAGCCTGCTGGCCGACAGCGCGGTGCCGCTCGTGGTCGCCGCGCGGGACACGTCCGACGTGATCGGGACGCGCCATCCGTCGGTCGTGTGGATCGACGGGGACGAGGTCGTCGTCGGGCCGGACGTCGTGAAGGTCGAGCAGGAGGACCGCCCGGACCCGGCGGACAGCAATCTGGCATACGTCATCTACACCTCCGGCACGACCGGAACCCCCAAGGGTGTGGCCGTGGAGCACCGGAACGTGGTGCGGCTCTTCGAGCAGACGGACCCCTGGTTCTGCTTCGACCACCACGACACCTGGGCGCTGTTCCACTCGATCAGCTTCGACTTCTCGGTGTGGGAGATCTGGGGTGCCCTCCTCCACGGCGGACGGCTCGTCCTGCTCCCCCCGAGGACCACCCGCTCGCCGGCGTTGCTCGCCTCGGCGCTGCGCACCGAGCGGGTGACGGTCCTGAACCAGACCCCGTCGGCGTTCCACCAGTTCCTGACGGTGATGACGGCGGAGGACAACGGGGAGGCCGCCACCTCCGGCCTGGCCCTACGGCTGGTGCTGTTCGGCGGCGAGCGGCTGGAGCCCCGGATGCTCGCGCCCTGGATCCGCCGGCACGGCGACCGGCTCCCCGCCCTCGTCAACATGTACGGGATCACCGAGACGACGGTGCACTGCACCTACCGGCGCATCCGCGCGGCGGACCTGGAGTCCGGCGGGGCGAGTCCGATCGGCGTCCCCCTCCCGGATGTGCAGGTGCACCTGCTGGACGCCGAGGGGAGAGCGGTGCCGGACGGCGTGCCGGGCGAGCTGTACATCGGGGGCGGCGGGGTGGCCCGAGGGTATCTGAACCGGCCGGACCTCACCGCGGAGCGGTTCGTGTCCGGCATCGCCGCGGCGGACGGGAAGCGGCTCTACCGGTCGGGTGACCTGGCGGTGCGGCTGGGCGACGGCGGGCTGCACTACCTGGGGCGCGCGGACGACCAGCTGAACGTCCGCGGATTCCGGATCGAACCGGGTGAGATCGAGCACTGCCTCACCCAGCTGCCGGACGTCGGGCTGGCCGTCGTCGGGTCCAAGGATTTCGGCGACGGCGACGTCCGCCTGGTCGCGTATCTGCTGCCCGCGCCGGCGGCGGGGACCGGCGAGCGGGAGCGCGCGAAGCTCGCCGGCGAGGCGGAGCGGCATGTGCGGGCGGCTCTGCCGCGGCATCTGCGGCCGTCCGTCTACAAGGTCGTCACGGAGATTCCGATGACGCTGCAGGGAAAGGTGGATCGCAATGCGTTGGCACAATGAGTCCCCGGCCAGGCGGCCATGAGCGCGCCTCAGGGCGCCGTCGCTGCGACGGCGGACATCCGGACGACGATCGCGGAGGTCATGCGCGCCGTGCTGGAGCGCGACGTCGACCCCGCCGTCGACGTGTTCGACCAGGGCGCGACGTCCCTCGCCTTCATCAGGATCACGGCCCAGCTCAGCGACCGGTTCGGCATCAGGCTGGACGTGGGCGAGCTGGAGGAGGCGAGCATCGACGCCATGGCGGAGCTCGTGGCGCGGCAACTGGAGAGCCGGGAACCGGCGGAAGCGGGGAATGGACGATGACGGACACGGTGGACACGGGGAAGCAGAGCTTCACCCCCTCTCCGGAGGAGGTGGCGCAGTTCCACGAGCGCGGCTACCTCGGACCTTTCAAGGTGTACGAGGAAGAGGAGATGAGGCGCCTGTGGCGGCGTGAGCGGCTGCGGCTGATGGACCGGAGCCGGTCCGTCTACGAGGAGGAGAACGCCCAGGCCGGCAACACCAACATCGCCAACTACGACCGCCACCTCGACTCGACCTTCCTCGCCGACCACATCTGCCGGCCGGAGATCGTCGACCGGGTGGCCGGGGTGCTCGGCCCGAACGTGCTCTGCTGGCGTTCGGAGTTCTTCCCGAAGTACCCGGGCGACGAGGGCACCGACTGGCACCAGGCGGACACCTTCGCGTTCGCCTCCGGCAAGCCGCAGATCCTCTGGCCCGAATCCGACAAGGGGCAGTTCGGCGGCACCGTCACGGTCTGGACGGCGTTCACTCCTGCCACCGAGGAGACCGGCTGCCTGCAGTTCATCCCGGGCACGCACCACACCATGTACTACGACGAGACCAAGAACATGCACTACCAGCCCGACGAGATCAACGTCCTGGAGAAGGGCGGTGTCAACCGCGGCTTCTACGGATACGACTACCGCGAGCTCCAGAAGGACCCGGACTGGCGTCCGCCGGAGGAGCTGGCCCTCTCGATGGTCATGCGCCCGGGCGAGGCGATCATGTTCTGGTCGACGATGATGCACGCGTCCAAGCCGCACAGCGCGATGGACCAGGAGATGCGGCTCGGCTTCGCCGGGCGGTACGTGCCGACCAGCGTCGCCGTCTACCCGGACACCTCCGACGTGGACGAGTACGGCGGGCGCGTGAGCCTCAAGGACTACGGCGCGGTGCTGGTGTCCGGCACCGACGACTACACCCACAACCGGAAGGTGACTGCCACGACGCGGGGACATGCCTTCCCCGTTCGATGAGCGCTGATCTCCGGAGGACCGGCGCGCAGGCGGCCATCGCACGGCTCACCGCATCCGTACTCGCGGTGAAACCACTGGTCGAGGGCCTTGCCGCGCCGATCCGGGTGGTGCCGGCGGCTCGCCAGGAGGGCGGGCCGCCCACCGCGTGGTCGGCCGACCAGCACGGCGTGCTGCGCGGCGTCCTGGAGCGGGTCGCCCACCAGGCCGGGGTCAGGGGACTGACGCCGGCAGCGGATCTGTCCTACGACGACCTCCAGGTCTTCGAACGCGTGGTGAGCCATCGCCTGACGCTCGCCGACGCGGCCGGCTTCCTCGGGGACGCGCGCGGCGGGATACCGCAGGAGACCGACCGGATCGCCGCGGAAGCCGTCGCGGACGGCTTCGACGCGGTCTTCCGCAAGGAGGTCCTGCTGTCGTCCGACGGTGTGCCGCTGAACGTCTACGGTTCGCGGCGGGGCGGGGAGACCGTCGTCCTCGTCCCGGCGTGCGGCATGCCCGCCGCGCTCGCGGAGGGCTGGATGCGCTTCCTCGCGCGCGACCACCGGGTCGTGACCTGGGAGAGCCGGGGCCTGTTCGGCGCCGGGGGCCGCCACGGCGACTACGACGTCGGCGTGGACGCACAGGCCGCCGACCTGTTCTCGGTCCTCGACCACTACGGTGTCGCCCGAGCACATGTCGTCGGCCTGTGCGGAGGCGCGGTGATCGCCCTGGCGGCGGCGTCGGCACGGCCGGAGCGGATCGCCTCGCTCAGCTTGTGGCACGGCGCGTACGAGTTCGTCGACGGCTGCCCGAAGACCCGGCATCACCAGGACCTGGTCGAGCTGATGGCCTTCGCTTCCCGGAGCCGGGCCGCCGCGCTGTCGGTCCAGCACACCATCTGCCAGATGGCACTCGCCGACACGCCCGCCGATGTGGCCCACTTCGTGCTGTACCCGTTCGTCAACGCCGAGGTCTTCTACCGGTACTGCCGCGTCAACGGCAGTCTGGCGACCACGGACGTCGGCCAGTACCTCAGGAGGGTGACCCAGCCCGTGCTCCTGGTCACCAGCGAGGACGACGAGACCGCCCACCCGCAGAGTTCGGTCCTGGTGGCCGACGGCCTGCCCAACGCGAGGCTGCGGGTCGAGCCCCACGGCGACCACATCTCCCTGTTCGGCGCGGACGATGCCCTGATGCGGGTCGCGTCGGACTTCATCGCGGAACAGTCCGCCGAACACCCGGCAGGGCCCCTGACCGACCCGCCCGGGACGGGGCCGTTGTCGCGGACCGAGGATTCCGACCGCCCCCGACCGGAGGAGCGTCCGTGATCGGCAGCCCCCGTTCCACCGCGTGCCCCGTCGCCGTCCGGGATGACGCGCCGCCCGGCGCCACGACGGTGCCGGCCATGATCAGGGCCCAGGCGGAGCGGACCCCCGACGCGGTCGCGGTCGAGTCGGCGGGCGACCGCCTGACCTACGCGCAGCTGCTCGCGGAGGCCGCCGGCCTGGCCGAGCACCTGCGTGGCGCCGGCGTGCGACCGGGCGACCTCGTGGCGGTGGCGGTGCCGCGGGGCCTCGACCTGGTCCCGACGCTGCTCGGCGTGCAGTTCGCCGGCGCGGCGTACGTACCGCTCGACCCCGAGCACCCGGCCGACCGGCTGGACTACATCGTCGAACATTCGCGGGCGCGAGTCCTGGTGACGGCCGACGCGGCCGGATGCCGCGGGCTGCGCGTGGACACGCGGGTCGCCGTGAACGACGTCGCGGTCCGCAGCGGCGCCACACCTGCCACGGCGCCGGACCCCGATTCCGCCGCCTACGTCATCTACACCTCCGGCTCGACGGGACGCCCGAAGGGCGTCATGGTGACGCATCGCGCCCTCGCCAACTTCGTCGTGTCGATCCGTGAACGCCCCGGACTGCCGGAAGGCGCCGTCCTGCCGGCGGTGACGACGGTCTCGTTCGACATCGCGGCCCTGGAGCTGTTCGTCCCGCTCACGGCGGGCGGGCGGGTGGTCGTCGCCGGGCCGTCCGAGACGGCCGACCCCCGCCGCCTGGCGTCCCTGCTGGCGGCCGGCGGTGCCCGCACGATGCAGGCGACGCCGGTCACCTGGCGGCTGCTGCTGGAGGCCGGGTGGTCGCCACCACGCGGATTCACCGTCCTGTGCGGCGGCGAGCGCCTGCCGGTCGCACTCGCCGACCGGCTGCTCGGCGACGACGTCGTGCTCTGGGATCTGTACGGGCCCACGGAGACGACGGTCTGGTCGTCGACCACCCGCTACGAGCGCGGTGTCCCGACGACCTTCGCCCCGGTCCGCGCGACGACGCTGCACGTACTCGACGAGCGGCTGCTCCCGGTCGCCCCCGGCGCGGAGGGCGAGCTCTACATCGGTGGCGCGGGAGTCGCCGTCGGCTACCTCGGCCGCGCGGACCTGACCGCCGCGCGTTTCGTCGCGGACCCGTTCGGTACGACGGGGACGCGCATGTACCGCACCGGCGATGTCGCGTGCCGGCACGCCGACGGGCGGATCGAGATCCTCGGCCGCGAGGACTTCCAGATCAAGATCCGCGGGTTCCGGATCGAACCCGGGGAGGTCGAGCACCTGTTGACCGGCCATCCGGGAGTGGCCGAGGCCGTCGTGCGGGCGTTCGGCGACAACGAGGACACCGCCGGCCTGGTCGCGTACGTCCGGCCGGTCGATCCGGCCGAACCCCCGGCCGCCGGGCAGCTCCGGCAGCATCTGGCCCGGTTCGCCCCCGCCTACATGATCCCGGCGCGATTCGTCGTCCTGGACCGGTTCCCCCGGACCCCGAACGGCAAGACGGACCGCGCCGCGCTGCCCGACCCGGCCGGGCCCGTCGGCGACGCCGGCCGTCCGTTCGCCGACCGGCGGCAGGGCAGCACGACCGAGCTGCTCATCGCCGGGATCCTGGCCGAGGTGCTGCAGCAGCCGACGATCGGCGTGCACGAGGACTTCTTCGCGCTCGGCGGCGACTCCCTCCGCGCCGTCCAGATCGTGCTGCGGCTGAACGAGGAGCTGGCGACCGAGATCCCGATCAACGCGCTGTTCGAGACCCGCACCGTCTACGGACTCGCCGCGCTGCTGGACGCCGAGGGCGGGCCGACGGCCCGGCCCGTGCCGCTCGCCGACGGCCACCGCCGACGGCTCTCCGCGGCGCAGTGGCGGCTGTGGCTGCACCAGCGGTCCGCGCCGCACAGCACGGTCGACAACGGGGCCGCGGTCGTACGTCTGCGCGGCCCGGTCGACCTCGCCGGCCTGGAGTCGGCGGTGACGGACCTCCTGCGCCGCCACCCCCTGCTGCGCACACGCTACGAACAGGACGGATCGGAGCTTCCCGTCCCGGTCACGATCCCGGCCGCCCCCGTACGGCTGACCGCGCGGGACGGCGATCCGCGGACCGTCCTCGCCCGTGAACTGGCCCGGCCCTTCGACCTCGCCGCGGCGCCCCCCGTCCGTATCCGCCTGGTGCACCAGGTCTCGGACGACAGCTTCGTCCTGCTGATGGTCCTGCACCGCATCGCGGCCGACGACGGGTCGTGCGAACTCATCGCGCGTCAGGTGCGGGCCTCCTACCGCGGCCGCACCGTGCCCGCCCCGGTCATCGGCTACGACGACTACGCCGAATGGCGGCGCACGTTCTCGGCGGGCCCGGCGGCCGGGCGGCATCTCGACTTCTGGCGGGAGGCGCTCGCCGGGCTCGATTCGGCCGAACTGCCGACCGACCGCCCGCGCCCGGACACCCGCGACTGGCGGTGCGGCACGGTCCGGTTCGCCGTACCTCCTCGGACGGTCCGGGCGCTGGACGCATTCGCCGCCGAGCGCGGCGCCTCGGGATCCACGGCGCTGCTCGCCGCTTTCTCCGCGACGCTGGCCCGCCACTCGCACGGCACGGACCTGGCCGTCGGCGTGCCCGTGGCGGGCCGCGACCGGCCCGAGCTGGAGAACCTGGTCGGCATGCTGGAGGAGACCGCGGTGGTGCGCGTGGACCTCGGCGGCCGACCGGGCTTCGCGGACGTGCTGGCGCGCGTCGGCGAGGCCTGGCGGGCCGCCGTCGACCACGCGGTGGTGCCTTTCGAGGACATCGTCGGGGCGGTCGCCGAGACGGTCGGGACCGCGTCGGCGCCGACCCGCAACCCGCTCTTCGACGCCTTCTTCACGGTCCAGGAGCCGCCTTCCGACCCCGGCGGACTCCTCCTGCCGGACGCCTCCGGGACCCGGTTCGACCTCTGCTGCCGCCTCGCCGAGCGGCCGGACGGCGGGATCGACGGCCGCTTCGAGTACGCCGCGCAGCTCTTCGACGAGGCCACGGTCACCCGTCTGACGGCCGACTTCGTCCAGCTCCTCACCGAGGTGGCGGGAGGCTCGGCAGCGTGAACGCCCGGACACCGACCCGCACGCCGCTCGGCCGTGTCGACCCGATTCCGGACATCGACCTGGCCGACCCCGATCCGCAGCGCGCGGTCGAACTCGACGCCCTCCTCGCCGGCCTGCGCCCGCAGCACCCGGTCTTCTGGCACGCGCCGAAGAGCCGTCCGGGCTTCTGGGCGGTCATCCGGTACGCCGAGACGGTTCGGGTCCACCGGGACTCCGCCACGTTCTCCGCGGCGCACGGCATGACGATCGACAGCCTCCGGCCGGACCCCGACCCGGCGAGCGGGATGATGGTCGAGGTGACGGATCCGCCGGAGCACCGCCGACTGCGCCGCGCGGTCGGCGCGTTCTTCGCCGACGGCGTGGTCGCCGGCCTGGAGAGCGTCATCGACGGCCACGCCGCCGAGCTGCTGGCCGGGATCCGCGACCGCGGCGGCGAGGCCGAGTTCGTCGAAGCCGTGGCCGCCCGGATCCCGACGTACGCCGCCGGCCTGCTCCTCGGGCTGCCCGCTGCCGACCTGGGGTGGATCACCGACCGGACGTCACGGGTGTTCCTGGCCGGAGCGGAGGCCGACGCCGACGGGGACTGGCGCCACGAGGCCGAACAGGCCAACGGCGAGCTGCTCGGCTACTTCGCGCGGCTGCTGCGCACGGCCGGGCGCGGCTCGGGCACGGACCTGCTGGTCCGGCGGCTGGCGGAGGGCACCGCCAACCGGGCCGCCCTGACGACCGGGGAGGCGGTGCTCAACGCGCTCAACCTGGCCATCGGGGGGACCACGACGACGCGCAGCCTGCTCACCAACCTCATGCAGGCGTTGACGCAGTTCCCCGACGCCTACCGGGCGCTGCGCGACGACCCGTCCGCCGTGCCCACCGCGGTCGAGGAGTTCGTGCGGTGGGCCAACCCGGTGCGGCACCTCGCCAGGGTCGCCACTCGCGACGTGGACCTCGGGGGGTGCGGCATCCGGGCCGGCGACCCGGTCGTCGTCTGGCAGCGCTCCGCCAACCGCGACGCGGCCGTCTTCGACCGGCCGGACGTCCTGGACATCCGCCGGCACCCGAACCCGCACATCGGCTTCGCGGCCGGGACGCACAGCTGCCCGGGCACCGGCCTGGCCCGCGTGCAGATCCGGGCCGTGCTGCGCCACACCGTCGCGCTCTTCCCCGGCGCCGAACCGGCCGGCCCGGCGGTGCTCCTCAGGTCGAACTTCCTGCACGGCTACGAGCGGTTGCCGGTCCGCTTCACCACGACCCCCTGAGCGACCGTTTTACGTGACACGCCTGCGCGGCGGCGCGACCGTAGTGTTCGGGCATGGACCGCCGCGCACCGGTGACTTCACCCGACGACTCCGCCACCGACGATCATTCCCCCGAGCCCGCGTTGCGCTCACTGCCACCGCGTACACCGTACGAGGACGCGGTCATCGGCATCCTGGGCGACATCCTCGGCTGCCGGGACGTCGACGTCCACGACGGCCTGCTCGCCCTGGGCGATGTGGCGCGGATACCGCGCGTGGTGGCCCAGATCCGACGGACGACGGGTGTCGACATCCCGGTCGCGGACTACATCGAGGCCCGGACCGTCGCCGGTCTCGCGTCCGCCGTGGCCGCGAGGTCGCTGGCGGTCCGCTCCACGCACCGTCCGCAGCCGCTCGTGCCGCGGCCGCCCGCCGCCCGGCCGCTGCTGTCGTTCGACCAGCAGCGGCTGTGGATGGAGAACCAGCTGCTCCCGGGGGTGATCTACAACGTTCACGGCCGGCGGCGGATCAAGGGCGCGTTGGACGTGGCGGTGTTCGAGGCGAGCATCCGCACGATCCTCGCCCGCCACGAGACGCTGCGCACCCGGTTTCCCGCCACCGGCGGCGAGCCGGTGCAGGTCGTCGACGAGCCCGACGACGACTGGCGCATCCGGGTCGAGGATCTCACCGGGCGCGGTGGCGGGGCCGGCGATCCCGAGGAGACGGTCCGGCAGTTGCTCGACGACGAGCTGACGACGGCGTTCGACCTCACGACCGGGCCGCTCATCCGCTGCCTGCTGATCAGGGTCGGCGCCGAGGACCACGTGCTCGGCGTCACCATGCACCACATCGTGTCCGACGCCTGGTCGATCGGACTGTTCGTCCGGGAGCTGACCGCGCTCTACGAGGCGGGCGGCGACGCGCGGCGCGCCGGGCTGTCCCCGGCGCCGGTCCAGTATCTGGACTACGCGGTCTGGCAGCGTGGCCGGCTCACCGGAGACGCCCTCGAGTACCAGCTCGGCCACTGGCGCCGGCATCTGGAGGGCGCTCCGCAGGCGATCGCCCTGCCGACGACCGAGCGGCGGACGAACGCGCTGCGGGCCGAGGCCGGTCAGGTCGTGACCACGCTCACGCAGGAGGAGACCGCGGCGTTGCACGGGCTCTGCCAGGAGCACGGGGTCACGTCGTTCATGGTGCTCTACGCGGTGTTCGCCACCGTCCTGAGCCGGTGGTCCGGCCAGACGGACTTCGTCGTCGGCGTCCCGGTCTCGGGCCGGAACACGAGCGCGACCGACGGGCTGATCGGGTTCTTCGTCAACCTGCTGCCGCTGCGGGCCGACCTGTCCGGGGACCCGACGGTCGTCGAGCTGCTCGGGCGGGTGCGCCGGGCGGCGCTGGACGGCTACGCCCACGCCGACGCGCCCATGGACGAGCTCGTGCGGGACCTGGGCGTCGTCCGCGACCCGCGGCGCACGCCGCTGTTCGAGGTGGTCCTGAACGTCGTCGGGAGCCCGGAGGCGGAAGACGTCAGCACGCTGGTCGTCGAGCCGATGGAGACACCGTCGCTGTTCAGCCGGTACGACCTGACACTCACCGCGCAGGAGTCCGCCGGCACGCTGCGCTTCAAGCTGGACTTCCCCGCCGACCGCTGCGAACCGGCAATGGGGCGGGCGCTGCTGCGGCAGATGGGCACGCTGCTGCGGACCGCGGCGGCGGACCCTGCGGCGCGGCTGCTCGACGTGCCGGTCGAGGAGGGTACGGGTGTCGTGGCGGGCCTGACCGCACCGGCCGAACCCGCCGCGGCGCACCGCGCCGTCGCACGGCACGCGGCGGCCACGCCGAGCGCGATCGCGGTCTGCGACGGCGCGGGCCGGTGGACCTACGCGTGGCTGTCGGCGGCCGTCGACCGGATCGCCGACCTGCTGGCGCGGCGGGGTGTCACGGCCGCCGACCGCGTCGGCGTGGTGCGGCGCCCGAGCGCCGCCTTCGTGGCGGTCCTGGCCGGCGCGGCGAAGGCCGACGTGCCCTGCACGGTGGTCGCATCCGACGATCCGGCCGTGACCGGCCCCCTCGGGCTCACCGTGGTGCTGGACCCGGGCGCGGTGGGCGAACCTGCCGCCGGGACACTCGATCTGGGCACTCTGCTCGGCGCCGGCCCCGACGCCGGGGCCGCGGTGCCACCCGCGGCCGGAACCGTGCCGCCCGACTGGGCTGTCGAACGCTTCGCCTTCGGCGCCGACGAACGGTTCGTGGTGCTGTCCAGCCGTCCCGGCCACCTTGCCTCGGCGGTCAACAGCGCGTTCGGCGCCGGTGCGACCTTGGTGATCCCCGACTGCTCGTTCGCCGACGGCGCCGACGCGCTCGCGGCCTGGCTGCGGGAAGCGGCCGTCACGGTCGCGTACCTCGACCCGCCGATCCTGCGAGCGCTGTCCGCGCGGTCGCCGGCGCCCGATCTGCCCGCCCTGCGCTGCGTCGTACTCGACAACTCCGGCGATCTGCTGCCGCACGACGTCGAGGCCGTCCGGGCGATGGCGCCCGGCGCCCGCTGCGTGAGCGTCCACCGCCCGGCGGCGGACGGCCGACCGCTGGCATGGCACGAGGCGGCCGCCGATCTGGAGGTCCGCACCTCGCCGCTGCGGGTGCCGCTCGGCACGCCCCTGCCGGGCCGGCCGATCGACCTGCGGCGCCCGTCGGGACAGGCGGCCGCGACGGGCGAGGCAGCGGAGATATGGGACGGCGGCGAGCGCACCGGCGACCTCGGCCGCATCCTTCCCGGCGGCACGGTCGAGTACGTCGGCCGGTCCGGCGTGGACCCGGTCCACGACCCGGTCCAGACCGTCTCGGCGATGTTCGACGTTCCGGGCGTCCGTGACGCCGTCGTCGTGGAGTCGGTGGACGACGACGGGGCCCCGGTGCTCGTCGGTTACGTGGCCGCCGCCCGTCACGAGCTCGACACGACAGCCGTCCACCAGCGGCTCAAGGCCCGGCTCCCCGACTTCCTGGTGCCGCGGCAGCTGTTCGTGCTCGACGCGCTCCCGCGGACCCCGTGGGGCGCGTACGACCTCGGGGCGCTGCCCCGGCCGGCCGGGGACGCCGGCGCGGGCGACGACCATGTCGAGCCCCGCACGCCGATGGAGCAGCAGCTCGTCGAGATCCTCCAGGAGCTGCTGGACATCGGACGGGTCGGGGTCTACGACAGCTTCTTCGAGCTCGGCGGCTTCTCGATGCTGGCGACCAGGCTGGTCTCCCGCATCCGGGAGACGTACGGGGTCGAACTCGCCGTGCGGGACGTCTTCCAGGCGCCGACGGTCGACGAACTGGCGCCGCTCATCGTCCGGGCGCAGGGCGAGCTGTCCGCCCCCGACGACTTCGAGGCGCTGCTCGCGGAGATCGAACAGGGCGCCTAGCCGGCTCCGCGCACGTCCCCCTTTAGGGGACGCCCGGTCACCGGGAAGCGTCGATAGCGTCCTCACCATGGATGCCAAGGCTCTCACCGACGTGCTGCGGAGCCGGGCCGAGCACACACCCGACTCGGTTGCCTACGAGTTCGCCGAACTCGGTGCCGGGGTCACCACGTTGACGTACGGCGGGCTGGCCGCCCGGGCGTCGGTGCTCGCCGCGCAGCTGACCGGGGGCGGCGAGGGGCCCGTTCTGCTCGCCTACGACTCCGGTCTGGAGTATCCGGTCGCCGTCTTCGCCGCCTTCCTCGCGGGGCGGCCGCTGATCCCGGCATATCCCCCGGGCCCGATGTCCGACGGCCGTCGGCTGGCCGCGATCGTCGACGACGCGCGGCCGACCGCCGTCCTGGCGGCCGCGCCTCATCCCGAGATCGCCGTCCCGACGGTGCTCTCCGTACCGGGAGCCGAGGCGGACGGCGCCGGCTACGCGCCGCCGCCCGGAGCCGCGCGGCAGGACATCGCGATCGTCCAGTACACCTCGGGGAGCACGGGGACGCCCAAGGGCGTGCTGGTCCGCCAGGACAGCGTGGCCGCCAACACCGCCTCCATCGCCGAGCGGTTCGGGCTGACCGCGGCCTCGCGCGGGCTCACCTGGCTGCCGCCGTTCCACGACATGGGCCTGATCGGCGGCCTGCTGGCCCCGGTGGCGGCGGGCATACCGGTGCGGATCCTGCGGCCCGTCGACTTCCTCAAGGCCCCGCTGTGGTGGTTGCGGCAGATCGGCGAGACCGGCGCCACCGCCAGCGGCGGCCCCGATTTCGCCTACGCCCTGTGCGTCCGGCGGGCGCGCACGGACGGCGCGCTGGAGGGGCTGGACCTGTCGCGCTGGCAGGTGGCCTTCAACGGCGGCGAGTCCGTCAGGCACCGCACGATGGCCGCGTTCGCGGAACGGTTCGCCCCGGCCGGATTCCGCGCCCAGGCGTTCCTGCCCTGCTACGGCCTCGCCGAGGCGACCTTGATGGTGAGCGCCGGCCACTGGTCGGGACCCGGCGGCGATCCGCTCTCTCCCGTCAGCTGCGGGACGTCGATCCCGGGTCAGCGGATCGCGGTCGTCGACCCGGAGCGCCTGACCCCGGTCGCGGACGGCACCGAGGGCGAGATCTGGGTCGCCGGGCCCAACGTCACACCGGGGCATCTGCACGGTGACTCCTCCGACCAGTTCGCCGAGCTCGACGGCCGGCGTTTCCTGCGGACCGGCGACATCGGCTACTTGCGGAACGGCGAGCTGTTCCCGACCGGCCGGGTCAAGGACGTGATCGTCTTCCGGGGCGTCAACCACCACGCGGTCGACGTCGAGGCGGCTGCCCTGGAGGCGGTGGGCCGGGTCGGACGCTCGGCCGCGGCGTTCCTGGTCGACGCCGGCTCCGAGCCGTTGCCCGTACTCGTCCTGGAGACCCTGGGCCGGCCCGGCGAGGGACTCGTGCCCCGGATCCGGGCCGCTGTGCTGGAGCGGACGAATCTGCGGCTCGCGGTCGTCGCGCTGGTCCCGCCCCGCTCACTGCCGCGCACGTCGAGCGGGAAGATCCGGCGGTCGGCCACCCGCGACGCCCTTCTCGCGGGCGCGTACGACGACGCGGTGATCGCCGACGGGTTCCGGCTCACGGCCCTGGCAGAACGGCGTGAGAGTGCCGCTGCGACGGCCGACCTCGCGGCGGTGATCTGCGGCGTCGTCGCGGAGGTCTGCGGTGTCCGGGAATGCCGGCCCGCGGACAGCCTGACCGGACTCGGCCTCGACTCCGTCCAGACGGCCGAGGCCGCCGCGGTGATCGAGGACGCCGTCGGTCTCCCGGTGCCGCTGGAGTCCGTCCTGGCGGCGCCCACGGCGAACGACGTGGCGGACGCCCTCCTGGCCCTCTGGGTCTCCCGAGGTGGCACACCGGCCCTGGTGCGCGAGCGGTTGGCGTCCGCGCACGACGGCGCAGGGGTCGGCTGATGGACTCCGCCGTCGGCCGGAGCCTCGTCCAGCGGTGGCGGGCCAAGGGCGTGGAGGCGGCCTCCCCGGCCGACGCCCCGGCCGCTCTGTCGACCGTCCAGCGCGGCGTGCTGACCTTCGAGCGGCTGCACCCGGGCACCGCGGTCTTCAACCTGCCGTTCATGGTGCGCCACCGGGGACCGCTGGACGAGGACCGCCTGGACGCCGCGCTGGCCGCCGTCGTCCGCCGGCACCCCGCCTTGCGCAGCACGTTCGCCGACGACGAGCGGGGCATGGCGCGAACGGTCCAGGACTCGGCCGCCGTCACGACCCGGTGGACCGACTTCCGGCACCTGCCGCCCCCCGACCGCGAGATCGCGGCCCGCGACCACGCCGAGCGGGTCGCCGCCGAGCCCTTCGATCTCGGGCACGCCCCGCTCGCCCGGCTGGCCGGCTGCCGGCTGGCCGACGACGAGCGGCTGCTCGTCTTCGTCGCGCACCACCTGGTCTGCGACGGCGGCTCGATGCAGGTGCTGCTGGCCGATCTGTCGGCGGCCTACGAGGGCGGGCTCGGCGGCCCGGTACCTGGCGCGGCGCCCGCCCCGGCGGGGCCGGCGGCCGCGGAGTTCTGGCGGACACGTCTCGCCGGCCTGCCCGTCCTGGATCTGCCGACGGACCGGCCCCGGCCGCCCCGGCCGACGTTCCGGGCCGGATCGGTCCCCGTGGACCTGCCGGCCGAGCTGGTCCGCGCGGCCGAACGGCTCGGGCGCGAGGAGAACGCCACGGTGTTCATGGTCGTGCTGGCCGCGTTCCAGTTGCTGCTCGGCGAGCAGAGCGGACAGACCGACTTCGCGGTCGGCGTGCCCGAAGCGGGCCGCTCGGGCCCCGGGCGGCACGGCGTCGTCGGGCTGCTGTCCGACATGCTCCTGCTGCGGGCCGATCTGAGCGGCCGGCGGACCTTCCGGGATCTCGTCCGCGGCGCCCGGGCCGCAAGTCTGGCCGCTCTCGGCCATCGCGGTGTGCCGTTCGAGGAGCTGGCCGCGATGCTCGGCCCGGGGCGCGGCCGCGACACCGGCGCGGTCCGGGCCGGCCTCGCCTTCCACGGCGACTGGGGCCGGGCGACGCTGGCCGGCTCCCCGCTGCACCGGCTGGCCCTCACCCGGCCCGGCATCCGCTACGACGTGGACCTCCACCTGTGGCGCGAGCGAGGCGGGCTGCACGGCACCTGGGACTACAGCGCGGAGGTGTTCGACGCCTCGACCGCGTCCCGCACGGCCGGGCGGCTGCCCGTGCTGCTGGCCCGCGTGCTCGCCGAACCCGACCGGCCGACGGACGGCCTGGACCTTCTCACCGACGACGACCGCGCGGCGCTCGACCGGTGGGCACGCGGGCCGGTCCCGGACGATCCGGACACCACCCTGACGGAGCTGTTCGCGGCCCAGGCCGCCCGGACCCCGGACGCGGTCGCGGTCGAGGACGCGCACCGCGGGCTGACCTACCGCCGGCTGGACGAGCGGTCGAACCAGCTGGCCCACCACCTGCGGGGCCGGAGCGTGGGGGCGGACGACGTCGTGGGCATCCGGCTGGGCCGGTCGGCCGACCTGGCCGTCGCGATGCTCGGCGTCCTCAAAACCGGCGCGGCCTACCTGCCGCTGGATCCCGCGTATCCGGCGGACCGGATCGCGTACATGCTCGACGACAGTTCGGCGCGGACCGTCGTGACCGCCGCCGACCTGCGCGCGAGCGAGGGTGAGCCGACGTCCGCCGCGGGCACCGCGGCTCCGGCCCCCGACCAGGTCGCCTACCTGCTCTACACCTCGGGCTCCACCGGGCGGCCCAAGGGCGTGCTGACCACCCACCGCAATGCGGCGGCACTCGTCCGGTGGGCGTCGCGCGCGTTCCCGCCCGCCGACCTGGCCCGGACACTGGCGTCGACGTCGATCTGCTTCGACGTGTCCGTCTTCGAGTTCTTCGGGCCGCTGTGCTCGGGCGGGACCGTGGTGGTGGTCGAGAACGCGCTCGCCCTCCTCGTCGACCGGCCGGAGGTCACGATGGTCTCCTCGGTGCCCTCGGCGGCTCGCGCCCTGGTCGCCGCGGGCGCCGTCCCGCCCAGTGTGCGGGCGGTGGGCCTGGCCGGCGAAGCCGTCACGCAGGCACTCGTCGACGACCTCTACGCCACCGGTCACATCGAGGCCGTCTTCAACCTCTACGGGCCGACCGAGGACACCACGTACTCGACGGCCGCCCGGCTGCTGCCCGGGGAGCCTCCGCCGATCGGGGCGCCGCTGCCGCACGGCCGCGCCTACGTCCTCGACAGGGCGCTGCGACCGGTGCCGGTCGGCGCGGTCGGCGAGTTGTACCTGGCCGGCCGCGGGCTGAGCCGCGGCTACCTCAACCAGCCGGCCCTGACCGCGTCGCGCTATCTGGCCGACCCCTTCGCGGGGACGACCGGTGAGCGCATGTACCGCACCGGCGACCTCGTCCGCCGCCGGGCGGACGGGGCGCTGCTCTATCTCGGCCGCAGCGACTTCCAGATCAAGATCCGCGGCCAGCGGATCGAGCTGGGCGAGATCGAGAGCACGATGCAGCGCCATCCGGACGTGCGGGACGCGGTGGTCGCGCTGCACGGTGACCGGCTGGTCGGCTACGTGACCGCGGCCGGACCCGGCGGGCTCGACGTGGACGACGTGCGAGCCCGGCTGCGGCGGACGCTGCCGGTGGTGATGGTCCCGGCCACGCTGGTGCTTCTGGAAGCGATGCCCCAGACGCCGAACGGCAAGGTGGACCGCCTGAGCCTGCCGGTGCCCGCACTCCCCGCGGACACCGGCGCCGCACCGGCGGTCGGAGCCGCCGAGCAGTTGGTCGCCGACGTCTGGCGGGAGGTACTCGGACGGGAATCGGTCGGCCGCGACGACGACTTCTTCGACCTGGGCGGGGACTCGTTGCTGGCCGGAGGGGTGATCAGCCGGTTGCGGGCCCGGGCCGGTCTGGCGATCCCGCTGCGGCTGGTGTTCGAGAACCCGCGGCTGTCCGACCTGGCAGCGGCCCTGCCCGAACCGGGACCGGCGGACGATGTCCCCCGGTTGACCCCCCGGTCGCCCGATGCCGAACCGGTGCTGTCGTTCGACCAGCAGCGGATCTGGCTGGAGTGCCAGTTCCGGCCGAAGGCCGCCTACAACATCCACGGTCGCCAGTGGTTGCGCGGTCCGCTCGACAGGCCGGTCCTGGAACGCTCCATCCGCGCGGTGATCGGCCGCCACGAGAGCCTGCGGACCACCTTCCACCAGGTCGGCGGTCGGCCGGTGCAACGCGTGTCCGACCCCGACCCGCAGTGGCGCCTCGGCGTCGAGGACCTGTCGGGGCAGGGACCCGGCGCGGCCGTCGCCGCGGAGCGCCTGGCCGACGGCCGGGCGGCCACGCCGTTCGATCTCGCCGCCGGGCCGCTGTTCGACTGCCTGCTGATCCGCGTGAGCGACACCGAACACCTTCTGAGCATGACGATCCACCACATCGTCGCCGACGGGCGGTCGACCGGGCTCGTGCTGCGCGAGCTGTCCGCGCTCTACCGCGCCGGCGGGGATCCCGGCCCGGCCGCCCTGCCGGCGCTGCCGCTCCAGTACCGCGACTACGCGGTCTGGCAGCGGAACACCCTCACCGGCGAGCGGCTGGCGCACCAGGTCGCCCACTGGCGGGACCGGCTGGCCGGGGCGCCGCCGGTGACCGTGCTCCCGGCCGCCCGGCGGCGGTCGCCGTCGCAGGGCGCGGTCGGCGGCCGGGTCGGCGCGGAACTCGGCGACGACGGCGCGGCCGCGCTGCGGAGGCTGTGCCGCGAGCACGACGTGACGCCGTTCATGGCCGTGCTGGCCGCGGTGGCCACGGTGCTGCACCGCTGGTCCGGCCAGGGCGACCTGGTCGTCGGGGTGCCGGTGGACACCCGTGGCGCGTGCGGCGCCGACGCGCTGGTCGGGATGTTCGTGAACACCGTCCCGCTGCGCGTGGGACTGGCGGGCGACCCGACGTTCGGCGATGTGCTCGACCGGGTCCGGACCGCGGCCCTGGACGGATACGTCGCCCACGGGCGGACGCCCTTCGAGGTCCTGGTGAGCGAGCTGCGGGCGATGCGCGACCCGTCGCGCACGCCGGTGTTCCAGGTCCTCGTGAACATGGTCGAGAGCGTCGAGCAGGACTGGAGGCTGCCCGGCGTCTCGGTGGAGACGTGCGAAGGCCCGCCGCAGCCGGGCAAATTCGACCTCGACCTCACGGTGCTGCGCCGCGGCGACGGCTACCGTTTCGACCTGCTGTACCACGCCGACCGGTACGAGACGTCGATGATGGACGCCTTCCTCGGCCAACTGCGGGCGGTGCTCGCGGCGGCGGCGGAGGGCCCGGCACGCCGGATCCGCGATCTCGACCTGGCGGGCCCGGCGTCCGCCGGGCCCGCGGCGCCGGCGACCGGGATCGCCGAGCGGTTCGGGCTGACCGCCGAGGACCGCCTCGCCGTTCTGGCCGGCGGTTCGGGCCTGCGCCGTGCGGCGCGGTCCACGGCGGCCGCGGTCGGCTGCAAGCACGTCGTGGCGGACGACGAGGTGCTCGACGACCCGGTGCTGGTGCTGCGGTGGCTGCGGCGGACGTCGGTGACCGTGGTCCACCTCACCGCGCCGGCCCTGCGGGCGCTGGCGTCGCGCGGGGCGGCGTCGGCGCTGCCGACACTGCGATGCGTCTTCCTCGCCAACGGCGGCGATGTCACCGCGCACGACGTGGGGCTGGTGCGGTGGCTCGCGCCCGGGTGCCGGGTCGTCGGCCTCTACCAGCCGGACCCGGCGAGTCCGCCGCCGGCCGCCTTCGAGGTGCCCGCGGACTGGTCGCCGGACACGGCCCCGCTGCGGCTGCCAATCGGAAGCGCTCTCCGCGAACCGGCGGTGACGGTCAACCCGGCAGGCCGGCCCTCCGCGGCCGGCGAGGTGGCGGAGCTCTGCTTCGGCGGGGTCCGCACCGGCGACCTGGTCCGGCGACGGGCCGACGGGCTGATCGAGTTCGCCGGTCCACGGGCCGGGCAGGGCATGGGCACGGAGGCCGCGGACCGGCTGGAGACCGTCGCCGCGCTGCTCGACGTGGACGGCGTCCACGACGCCGAGGTGTCCGAGAGCGTGGGCCAGGACGGTCGCACCGGGCTGACCGCGTACGTCGCCGCGCCCGGCCGGTCGGTGGACGTGGGGCGCCTGCGGCAGCACCTCGTCACCCGGCTGCCGGAGTACCTGGTCCCCCGGCAGGTGGTCGTCCTGGACCGGCTGCCGCTGACCCGGGACGGCGACCACGACCGGGCCCTGCTCCCCGCGGCGCAGGCCGGACGACCGAGATCCACATGGATGGAGAGAGCGTGACCGACCACACGGTGGAGCGGGGTGCCCCGCACCGGGCCGCGGGCGCGGCCGGCGACGAACGCGTCGCCGCGGTCCTGGCCGTCGTCCACGAGATCCTGGGCGATCCCGGGATCACCGCGGACGACGACCTGGCGCACCACGGCGCGGCGTCGCTGGCCATGGCGCGCATCATCGTCACCGTCGGCGCGCGGCTGGGACTGGACGTCGATCCGCGCGACCTCGGCCCCGCGGTCACCGCCCGCGCACTGGCCCGGGCCGCCGGATGACGGCCGCGCTCGCCGCCCTGGTCTCGGCGGTCCGCGACCTGGCCGGACTGACCGACCAGGTCGGACGGTTCGCGCTCCCGGCCGGCACCTGCGACCGCGCTCCCGACCTGGTGGCAGCCGTCTGCCTGGCCCTGGAGGTGCCGCTGGCCTTCGACGCGCCGGCCGACGGACCGGAGCGGGACTTCGCCGTCGCCGCGCTCGCGGCGGAGATCCGGCGGATCCAGCGCGCCCCCGAGCTGGCCGGCCTCGACGCCGACGGTGTCGCGCGGGCGGCGGACGAAGCCCGGCGCCTGGCCGACGAGGAGGACGCCGGATACCGGCGGCACGCGGTGCGCCGGCCGGACGGCACGGTGCTCACGGTCGTCGAGGCCGGCCCGGCCGGCGGTCCCTGCGTCCTCCTGTCCCCCGCGTGCTCCATGGGCCACCGGCTCTCCCTGCCGTGGCTCGGTGCGCTGAGCCGGACCCACCGCTGCGTCGTCCCCCAGACCCGCGGCACCGGCGAGCGGATCGACGACCCGGCGGACTTCGACACGCGCGGCCACGACGTCCCGCACCAGGCCGACGACCTGCTGGCGCTCGTCGAGGCCCTGGACACCGGCCCGGTCCACCTGATGGGACTGTGCGGCGGCGCCGCGCCGGCCCTGCTGGCCGCCGCCCGGCAGCCCGGCAGCGTCAGCTCCCTGAGCCTCTGGCACGCCGACCTCGAACTGGGAGGGGACGCCGAGAAGACCGATCACCAGGCCAACATGCGGGCCCTGCTGGACCTGGCCGGCGAGTCACGTGACTCCGCTGCCTGGGTGCGCCGCAAGCTCGTCAGCGGACCGATGACCGGCGTGCCGGCCGGTGTCGGGCCGCTGGTGGTCCGGCCGTACGCCACGACGGAGCTCTTCTACCGGTACGCCAGGCTGACCGGGGCGACCATGCACTGGGACTCCCGGGAGACGGCGGCCCGGGTGGCCCAGCCGTGCCTGGTCGTGACCAGCCGGGACGATCACATCGCGCATCCGGCCGGGTCGCGGCAGCTCGCCAGGATCCTGCCGGACGCGCGGTTGGCGGTGACCGAGCACGGGACGCATCTCGACGCGTTCGCCGCGACGCCCGCACAGGTCTCCCGCCTCAGGACGTTCCTGGCGGCGGCGCCCGCGGGGTAGACCGGCCGCGGTGGCACGCCGGCACACGAACCCGCGGACACCGGTGCCGGCCGGCACCGTCAGTGCCGGCCGGACCCCTGCGGGCGCAGTACCGCGGTGCCCAGGACGCGGACGCGGTCGCCGGCGTCGTGAACCTCCAGGCGGCCGCCCCGTTCCGACAGCTGGAGCGCGTTGAGGACGGGCCTGCCGAGCCGTGCCGCCCAGAAGGGGGTGAGTTTGCAGTGGGCCGAGACGCACACCTGGTCCTCGTCGACGCCGAGGGACGGGAAGAACGTCCGGGACACGAAGTCGATCCCCGCTTCGCCCGGGGCCGTCACGATGATCCCGCGGAAGGGCAGCCGCGCGAGGGCGGCGAAATCCGGCCGGACCGCGGTGACCTCGTCCACCGACCGGAGCTCGACGAGGACGTCGTCGGCCGCCGCGGCGCAGCCCACGGCGTCCGTGCCGAGGGCCGCGAGCAGTCCGGGCGGCGGATCGCAGGGGGTGAGCGCGGACGTCGGCAGGTCGATCGCGACGAGGTCACCGACGCGCTCGGCGAACAGGACCCCGTTCTCCGAGACGAAAGTGAGCCTGGTGGCACCGGCGTTGTCGGCGTCCTGGAAGAGGCAGCGCGCGCCGGCGATCGTGGCGTGCCCGCACAGGTTGATCTCCGCGTAGGGGGTGAACCAGCGCACCCGGTACTCGGCGGGCGCGACGGGCACGACGAACGCCGTCGTCGGCAGGCCGATCCGGTGGGCCTCGGCCTGCATGTCCTCGCCGGACGGGAAGTCGGACCTCCGCACCACCGCCGCCGGGTTTCCCGCGAACCTGCCGTCTGCGAACGTGTCAACGATCTGCGTATGCATCCTCGCGGATGTCCTCCCAGCTCCGGAAGACACGGTCGATCGCCGCGCCCATCCCCCACACTTCCTGGTAGTCCGGCCCCTGGGGCCCGGTGTCGATGTCCCGCTGGCGCGCGTAGGCGACCGTCGTCCACTCCGGGGTGGACGGATACCGGTGGTGGTAGTCGTGGTTGGGGAGGTCCCCGACGACGACGAGCAGCCGGCAGGGCAGGTGGTAGAACACCGTCAGCGCGGTCCAGCGAACCCAGGCCGCGCACTGCGGGCCGAAGGGCGTCGCGCGCGCCGGCACGGGGGCCCCGCAGAATCTGGCCGACGTGTTGGACGCCGTGTAGAAGCGGTGGCCGTACTCGGGGTTGCGGGACGCCAGCCACTCGTGCTCGCCCAGCCGGTCCAGCAGCGCGCTGAGCTGGGCGAAGAGGATCACCGGCAGGCCGAAGGCCAGCACCAGCACCAGCGTGCCGTGCGGGAACCAGAACGGCAGCGACAACCACCACGCCGCCCACGCCGCAAAGCCCAGGCGGCGGGCCGGTCCGCCCCTTCTCAGCGTGCTGCCCATCCGGCCCGCGAACCCGTGCCAGTAGAACGCCGGGGACAGAAAGACGGTCCACGCCCGGCGCCACTGCGCCGCCCGCGTCATCCCGGGCCGGAAGCCGAGGTCGAGCAGGAACCTGACCGGCGGATCGGCCAGCGTGGCGAAGATCTCCCGCCGGTGGTGGTTGTCGAAGTGCTCTTCCTTGAAGTCCCCGAAGGTGTGGAAGACGCTGAGCACCGTCACCGTCTCGCCCCAGAAGGTGTCCAGGGACGCCTTCCCCGAGAACCGGCGGTGCAACGCCTGGTGAGCGATGACGAGGACCATCATGCGCTCTCCGCAGACGGTCAGGGTCCACCCGGCGAACAGCGCGACGTACCAGTACGCGCACATCGTGGCCAGGGCCGCCGTCGAGATCGCGAGTCCGGAGAGGAACACCGCGAGGGTGACGGCGAGGTAGCTGGCCCAGGTGTGCCGCAGCAGCGGTTTCTGGCCCGGCAGAGCCTTGCCGGTCTGCCAGGTCCAGAAGTGCTGCGTCCATGCGGGGAACCGACGATAGGTCGCCCGCACATCGGTCACGATCCCACCGCCTGCGCACCTGACTCGATGCCGGACTCGACGGCGAGACGGTCGAAGAACCTCGTCCACAGCCGCCACATCTCCTCGGCGGCCTCGACGACCTCCGCCTCCTGGTCGGCGGTGAAGTCCGCGAGCAGTGTGTGGTTGGCCTCCTCCACGTGGTCGGGCTCCTGCGACACATGGATGGTGACCCACTCGTTGTCGCTGACGCCGGTGGTCCGCTCGATCATCCTGCCGATGCTCGAGACCATGAGAAGGTCGGTGGTCTCGGTGGCGAAGATGAAGCCGAGGGCCGACTCGCGTTCCTCCGATCCCCTCCGGTAGCCCTCCACCAGGTCCGCCGTCTCCTGGTACGGCGCGGTGCCGGTGACGGCGGCCCGGTCGAAGCCGCACCGGTCCATGGATTCGACGTAGATCACTTCGTGCGCCCGGGCCACCACCCCGCCGCCGGCCTCCTGGTTGAGGATCTTGGTGACGGCGCTCTTGGAGGCGATGTCGGGGAGCACCGCGACACAGCGGGCGAGGAAGGTCGGGAAGTAGTGCAGCGGATGCCACCACTGCTCGATCAGGATGCCGGCCTGGCGCTTGTCGAGGTCCGCGGAGTCGACGGCGGCGAAGAACGGGTGGTCGCGGAACGTGCGGTACACGGGGCTCTCGGCCAGCCTGTCGGCGAACGAGGTGGTCATGATCGTCCTCTCCTAGCGAGGTGGAGCGGGAGGCGCGCCCGGGGCGAAGGGCTCGCCCCAGGCGTTCTCGGAATGGATCCGGTTGAGCCCGTAGCTGTCCCGGCCCCCGACCTGGACGCAGCCGTGCCGCGCCAGGTCGAAGTGGTGCCCGAACTCGTCGAACTCGGTCATGCCGCCGTAGACCCGTACATGAGTGGGCACGACACGGATGGCGAAACCCATGCGCTGCCGGTTGCTGATGTTCGGGTTCGACCCGTGGATGCAGCGCGCGGTGAAGATGACGAACTGGCCGGGGCGCATCTCCAGGTGGCGGACGTCCTGGTCGTCCGGGCTCCAGTCCTTGTCGATCTTGATGTCGTCGTAGTTGTAGCCGAAGAACGAGTTGTCCTGGGCCGCCCCGTTCCAGGACATCGGCGCGTGCTCGTCGTAGCGCCATTCCCGGTGGCTGCCGGGGATCATCCGCATGCAGCCGTTCTCCCGGGACGCCTCGGTGAACGCCACCCAGCACGTCAGCTCCATCGGGGCACCGGGCGAGTGCGCGGTCGCCTCGAGCATCCCCTGGGTGGTCTCGCCGATCGCGTAGGTCTCGACCTGGTGCCAGCCGGTACCGGAGTCGCCGGGGTTCTTCGGGAAGAACTCCGTGCGCCAGCAGAGGATGTCGGGGCCGATCAGCGCCTGCATCCGCTCGACGATCTCCGGCTCGGTGATCAGGCGGCCGAGGCCGGAGATGTCGAGGTGCCGGTCGTAGTTCACCGGGTTGTCGAACGCCTTGCGCTCGTTGTTGGCCGGGTCCAGCAGGGCTTTGCGCTGCTGTTTCCACCAGGCGGTCATCTCCTCCGGTTCCCAGAGGGTGAAGGGCCCGATGAACCCCTGCTCGTCGAAGGTCTTCACGTCGGTCTCAAGATCCATGTGCCAGGCTCCCTGCCGTGCTCGATGCCGAACCCACCCGCTCCATCGCGGAACCCAGGACCGCTGCCGTCTCGGCCGCGTGCTCCGCTCCGATGAACCCCCGGTGATCGCCGGGGACGGCCGAGACCTCGAACGCCCCGGTGGACAGCCCGCGGACCGCGTCCGCGAGCAGGCCCCGGCGGACCGCCCCCGATTCCGAGGCCTGGAAGAGGTCGATCGGGCCGCCGTACGGCTGTGGTGCGTACCGCATCGCCGCGGCCATGCAGACCCGGGCGGTT
The DNA here is from genome assembly GCF_044333285.1 of Streptomyces sp. NPDC021020. NCBI lineage: Bacteria > Bacillati > Actinomycetota > Actinomycetes > Kitasatosporales > Streptomycetaceae > Streptomyces > Streptomyces sp. NPDC021020. The sequence continues at coordinate 718,690 of NZ_JBIRQQ010000003.1, read as the reverse complement.
CGGAGCACGTTCCGCAGGTATCCGCTCGACACCTCCGCCGTGATCGGCGCGCCCATCAGCTGGAGCCAGGTGTCGCCCGAGGTCAGTTCGGCGAGTTCGGCGCCGGTGACGGCCGGATCGTCGAGCAGGGCGGCCACCTCGTCGAGCAGGGCGAGGAACGGCGTCTCCGGCAGCGGCAGTCCGGTGATCGGGTCGATCACCGGGTTCGCGTCGAGCAATCCCAGGAAGTCCACCTCGGCGCCGGCCGCGGTCAGTTGCCGGGCCATCTCGTAGGCCAGCACGCCGCCGAACGACCAGCCGGCCAGCCGGTAGGGCCCGTCGGGCTGGACGGTGCGCACCTGCTCGACGTGTGCGCGCGCGATCTCGGCCAGCGAGCTGCCGGGCGCGGGCGGCTCGCCCGCCCAGCCGATGCCGAGCAGCCGGACCGGTGCGCGCGAGGCCCGCGCCAGGTCCCGGTAGCAGAGGACTTCGCCGCCGAGCGGGTGGACGAGGTAAAGACGCCGTCCGGACGGGCCGGGGCGCAAGGTGACGATCTGCGACGCGTGCGAGCGCCGGACCGGCCCCGGCCCGGCCGGCAGCGCGGCAGCCAGGTCCTCGACGGTGCTGTGCTCCAGGAGGACCGACAGTTCGACCGGGCGGCCGAACGCCTGCCCCAGCTCGGCGACGACCCACGTCGCCAGCAGCGAGTCGCCCCCGATGTCGAAGAAGTCGTCGTCGTCGTCGAACTCGTCGTGGCCCAGCACCCTGGTCCACAGGGCCCTGACGACCTCGGCCGGTCCGGCCGCGTCCGGCACGGCCGGGGCGGCGTCGGACGCGGCCGACACGTCGAGTCCGGCCAGGGCCTGCGCGTCGACCTTTCCCGTCCCGGTCCGCGGCATCGGGTCGACGCGGACGTACCGGGACGGGACCATGTACGCCGGGACTAGGCCCCGGACGTGGTCGGAGATGTCGGCGTGCGGGACGGCTCCGTCGGTCTGCAGGTAGGCGACGAGCACGGACACCCCGTCGGCGACCTCGCGCATGCCGACCGCCGCCGCCTCGACCCGCGGATGGCTCAGCAGGGCGTTCTCGACCTCGGCCGACTCCACCCGGAAGCCCCGCACCTTGTACTGGCCGTCGTCGCGGCCGAGGAACTCGTACGTCCCGTCGGCGCGGGCCCGGACGAGGTCCCCGGTGCGGTAGAGACGGCGGCCGGGGGTGCGCGCGAAGGGGTCTGCCACGAACCGCTCCGCGGTCCTCGCCGGATCCCGGAGGTAGCCCCTGGCCAGACCGGCTCCGGCGACGTACAGCTCGCCGGCACCGCCCTCTGGGACGGGCGCGAGCCGCTCGTCGAGCACCCGGCACACGACCTCGTCCACCGGGCCGCCGACGGACGGGACCGCGTCCCAGTCCGCCGCGTCCCCGGGCAGCGTCAGGCTGGTGACCAGATGGGCCTCCGTCGGCCCGTAGTGGTTGTCCAGTCGGCACCCCGGGAGGGCGGAGAAGAATCCGCGGATCGCCGGCGTGACGATCAGCCGGTCCCCCGCGGTCACGACATGCTCCAGCGTCGTGGGGACCACCCCGCCGCGCGCCGCGGCGACCGCCAGCAACTGGAGCGCCACGTAGGGCAGGAACACCCGCTGGACCCGCTGCGCGACGATCACGTCCAGCAGCGCGGCCGGGTCCCGGCGGACGTCGTCGGGGACGACGACCAGGCACCCGCCGGTCACCAGGGTCGACAGGATCTCCTGGAACGTCACGTCGAAGGAGGTGGCGGTGAACTGCAGCGTCCTGAGACCGGGGGCCGCGTCGCCGACCTGCCACCGGAGCAGCCGCGCGAGCCCTCGGCGGGTCATGGCGACGCCCTTCGGCTCACCGGTCGATCCGGAGGTGAACAGCACGTACGCCAGGGCGTCGGGGTCCCCCGGCGCGGCGGCGTCGGGCACCGGGGCCGCGCGGTCGGCCGCCACGGCGCCGGGCACCTGCGGGCGAACGGCCGCGACACCGGCCGGAAGCCGTACGGCGTTCACGTCGTCGGCGATCGCGACCCGGGCGCCGAGCCGGTCCAGGACCGCCGTCAGACGCGGCGCGGGGGCGCCGGCGTCGATCGGGCAGTAGACCCCGCCGGCCGCGAACACCGCCAGCATCGCGACGACGGTGTCGGCCGGGCGGTCGAGCAGGACCGCGACCGGATCCTCCGGACCGACGTCCGCCGCGCGCAGGCTGTCCGCCAGCGCGTCGACCCGGTTCATCAGCGCCGCGTAGGTGAGGGTCGCACCGGCGTCGGCGAGATCGACCAGGGCTTCCCGGTCGCCGGCCGACTGCGCCCGGGCGCGTACCAGAGCGTCCGGGGACGGCACGGTCGAGTCCCGGATCATCGGCCGACGATGCGGTCGCGACCGGCCGGCACCAGCACGCGTCCGAACGCGTGATGTCCGGCTCTCGGGCCTCCAGCAGTCCGCAGCAAGGTCAGAACCCGCCCTCCGGTCACGAACCTGCAGGGGGCAGGCTCTGTCGCTCGTCGCTCACGTTAGGGTCGGTGGCCGCCGGGCCAGGAGTCACGGAAAAGGGCTACGCCCCTCCGGTGCGACGGCGTCCGGTCGCGCGGGTCCCTACGGTGACCTGGTCGAAGGCACCGATGCCGGCGGGTCGGCGGGCCGGCGGCGGCGTGCGGCCGGCTCCGCTTCGCGGCGGGCCGCGGTACCTCGTTCACGTGACTGCGCGGGCCGCGCGCCCCGGATAGCCTGACGCCCTCTTCAGCAACCGGAGGGCTCCGGCTCTCCGGATGCGATCCGGGCTTTCCTTTCGACACGACCCCAGCAGCTCGCCGCATCGCCACTCACAGGTCTCGACGTCGTTCCGGCCCGAGTGACCGGACGGATCCGCGTCGCGGCCCGCCGGAAGCGCGCGGCACGCCCTGCGGAGGACGAACGATGGTCGCGGCCCGACACCGCCGGATCCGGGCCGTCCCCCGTCGGGGGCCCGGCTCTCGTCCCGTGACATCAGCGGCAGCACGATCCGCCGCCCGGTGGTCGCGACGCGGTGGCCGGCCGCCGGGTGACGGGTTCCTCACCGTCGATCCGTACTCTCCTCTCGCAGTTCGGAGCTCAGGGTCCTCACAGAACACCACGGGGGCATCGTGATCCGGACCGACATCCTCACCAACTCGCCCGTCTTCCTGATGGGTCTTGTCCAATGCCTGACCGACAACGGGATCAAGGTGATCGCCACGCGAGCATCGCCCGAGCAGGAACCGTCATGGCTCGCCGACACCGTCCTGATCGACATCGACGCCGTCCCGGCGCCGGAGATCCTCCCCTACATCAGCGCGGCCGCGAGGAGCACGCCGGTCCTGGTCCTCGCCAACGGCCCGGCCGACCACGGCGCCGGGCACCCGAGGACCCGCCCCGACTACCTCGGGGCGGGCGCGGCCGGCGCCGTCGGCAAGTGGGAGTCGGTGGCGGGCATCGTCGAGGCGGTGTGCGCCGCCGCCTCGGGGAGCGCGGTCGTCCGCGACGACCGGCCCGCCCCGCTCCCTGCCGCGGGGCCGGTCACCCGCCTGTCCGGGCGGGAGGAACAGGTGCTCCGCCAGATCTCCCTGGGACGCACCCACGGTCAGATCGCCACCCGGTTGGGCATCAGCCCCCACACGGTCGACACCTACGTCAAGCGGATCCGGACCAAGCTGGGAGCCGGGAACAAGGCCGAGCTCACCCGGGCCGCGCTGCTCGGCCGGACGGCCCTGGCAGCTCCGGGCCCGAGCACCGGCGAACCGGCGTGAGGGGGGCCGTCGGATGCGCCTGAACCCTGGGACCGTCGGCCAGATCGACTCGCCGATCGCCACCGCCTACTCCCTGCTCGACCAGCTGTGCGGCGAGCGCACGCTGCTCGACCTCGCCCAGGCCGCACCGCCGTATCCGGCAGCGGACGCCGTGGTCGAGCACGTCGCCTCGGTCGCGCGGGATCCGCACGGGGCGGACTACGTGCCGATCGAGGGCCTCGCGCGCCTCCGCCAGGCGTTCGGGGCGGAACTGCGCGCCGACTACCGCGGAAAGGTGGACGCCGAGAACGTGATGGTCACCGCCGGCTGCAACCAGGCGTTCTGCCTGGCGGTGTCGGCGCTCGCCGGACCCGGCGACGAGGTCGTCCTCGCGCTGCCGTACTACTTCAACCACGACATGTGGCTGCGGCTGAACGGGATCGTCCCCGTCCACCTCGAACCCGGACCGGATCTCCTGCCGGCGCCGGGGGCCGCCGAGGCCCTGATCACGGCGCGGACGCGCGCAATCGTCCTGGTCACGCCGGGCAACCCCAGCGGGGTGACGCTGGAGCCGGACCGCATCGCCGCGTTCGCGGCGCTCGCCGAGCGGCACGACATCGCCCTGGTCCTCGACGAGACCTACCGCTCGTTCCGTGACAGCGACGAACCGGCCCACGACCTGTACACCGACCCGAAGTGGGCGCGGACAGTGGTGAGCCTGCACAGCTTCTCCAAGGACCTCGCCATCCCCGGCCACCGGGTCGGGGCCGTGGTCGCGTCACCGGAGCTGAACCGCCAGGCGCTCAAACTCCTGGACTGCGTGGCCATCTGCGCCCCGCGGATCGGCCAGGAGGCCGCGTGGGCCGGGCTGACCCTGGCCCGGGACTGGCGGCGCGCACGGGCCGCGGAGGTCGCCGGGAAGAGGAGGCATCTCAGCGCGGTGATGGCCGGGCGGCCGGGCGGCTTCGAGCTGCTGTCCGTCGGCGGGTTCTTCGGCTGGGTGCGCCATCCGTTCGCCGACCGCCCGACCGACGACGTGGTCCGCGAACTCGTCACCACATACGACGCCCTGGTCATGCCCGGCACGGCGTTCCTCCCCGACGACCGCGGCACGTTCCGGGTCAGCGTCAGCAACGTCGGCCTGACCGCGCTCACCGACTTCGCCGAGCGCCTGGCCCTGGCCGGCGCCTGACCACCGCGGCACCGGCGCCGGGCAGTACCGGTTCAGTAGATGATCCGGTTGTCCGGCGCCGGCCGCCAGGCACGCGAGCCGCGCAGGTTGCGCGTGATGTTGAGCCGCTTGAGCCACCGGTCCGATCCGTCGTACCGGGCGGTGAACGACTTGCGCCCGTGGACGGCCCGGAAGTTGTCGATGAACGCGCAGTCGCCGGGCCGCAGGGCGATGCCCCGCATGTTCGCCTCGATCTGGTCGCACAGCCCCTGGAACGCCGCCACGGACCGGGCGGACCAGCCGTCGGTCCTCATGTGGTAGGGATCCAGCGCCATGTACGGACTCAGCCGGTCGCCGGACAGCACGGGGCGTTTGACGGGATGCTCGTTCCACGACCGGATGAGTTCGAAGCTCCGCGCGCGGAGACGGTCGACGGCCGGGTCACCGGTCGACTCGGCGGCGTTCTCCGGCAGGTGCGAGTTGTCGGGCATCTGGGTGAACTCGGGCTCGAACAGCGCTTCCACGTCGATCGCCGGCCAGTCGAGGTCCCCGGCGTCGCAGACGACCGTCTCCACCAGGTCCGGGTTCTTCAGGCACATCAGCGCCACGTAGTCGCCCCGGCAGGGATGGAAGGCGTCCTCGGTGTGCCAGGACAGGTGCTGCAGGCTGTTCGAGCCGATCTCGTAGTTCTCGTGGCCCTTGATCGGCAGGACGTCGTGCATGATGCGGCCGTCCTGCTGGGTCGCCCAGCCGAACACGTCCCCGAGCGCCGCCGCGCACAGCAGGAAGAAGATCTCCTGCCGAAACGCCGGCGAGCCGAACTGGCTGTCCCGCCAGTGCTCCGGAGTGGGCCCGAGCGCCGCCCCGTCGACCGCGAGCCCGGAGACCACGCACAGGGCCGACGGCTCGCCGAGCCGGAACTCCTCGAGGAATTCCAGCAGGCGGGCCGGCAGCGAGCGGGCCAGCACCGGCGCCCGGCGGATCAGCTCGGGGTCCTCGATCACGGAGTACGCCGAGGCGATCCCGGCGAGCAGCGGTGCCAACCGCTCGCCGTCCTCCGGCGTCAGGGTCAGGTGATGCATCGCGTTCCTCCCGGGCCGGTGTGCCGAGCGAGATGACCGCAGCGGTCATGCCTGGTGAGTCTAGGAGCGAACCCCGCGCCGGCATCGGTCCCCGTTAGAGGGGACAGGTGCACCGCCCGCCCGGGCGCATAGCGTTCGCACCGACCGGCGCCCGGCCCCCGACGCTCCCCCGGGGGCCGGTCCGGCCCCAGCTCCGAGGCGTCCACCCGAGACGCACGCGACAGAGGGAACCACATGATCACAGAGCTCGCGAACCTGACCGCGATGGAGGTCGACGCCCTCACCGACATCGACGGTGGTCTCAACCTCACCGACGGGCACGCCCGGCTCCCGCTCTCCGCGGAGCAGGCCGCGATCGTCGCGCGGATCCCCGCCATGTTCACCGAGGCATCCCGCCGGGCGTTCCCGGACATCGAACGCGAGGCACACGCGGCGTTCCTCCGAGCGGTCGGGCAGCACACCGCCCCGATCGGCACGGGCCGCATCCTCAGCTGCTACTCCTCGACGCTGGCGACCGACATCGTGGCCCGCGCCCTGCCGACCGGTACGACGATCGCGGTACTGCACCCGACGTTCGACAACATCGCCGACCTCTTCACCACACGCGGCCTGTCGCTGACACCGCTGTCCGAGGCCCAACTGCTGGAGCAGGACTGGCCCGGCCCGCCGGTCGGCGCGATCGTCGTGACCCACCCGAACAACCCGACGGGCCTGGTCACCCCCGAGGGCCATCTCCGTTCGCTCGCCGAGCACGCGGCGCGGCACGGCCAGACGGTCGTCATCGACGCCAGCTTCCGCGGCCAGGTCCTCGCCGCCCAGTACGACACGTACGCGGTCCTGGAAACCGCCGGCGCCGACTGGATCGTCATCGAGGACACCGGCAAGCTGTGGCCGACCCACGAGCTCAAGATCGGGCTGCTGGCCTACAGCGCACGGACGGGGCTGCCGATCGACCGGGCGTTCTCGGAGTCGCTGCTCGCCGCCTCACCGGTGGTCCTGCAGCTGATCACGGCGCTGGCGCAGGACTGGGAGAACGGCGGCCGGGTACGCGCCGCCGCCGCCGTGGAGCGCAACCGGGCGGCGGTGCGGGAGGCCGTCGAAGGGGCCGGCCTGCACCTGGCCGACCCGGACTCGCAGATCAGCGTCGCCCGGGTCGAACTCCCCGCCGACGGTCCCGACTCCTCCCTGCTGTACAAGGACCTGGTCACCCGCGGCGTCCATGTCCTGCCCTGCGCGCCTTTCCACTGGGCGGACCCGGAGAGCGGTCAGCGGTTCATCCGCCTGTCGCTGGCGCGGCCGTCCGAGGTCGTCCGGACGGGAGCGCGGAAGCTGGCGGAGTCCTACCGCCGGCTGTCGGCGCAGCCGGTCGTGCCGACCGGTTGAGACCGGTGTCCGCCGTGGTCCGGGACTGCTGACGCACCAGGTCCCGGACCACGGCCCGGATCACGGCGCGTTCGGTGTCGGGGCTGTGGAAGTGGCCGCCCGCGACGTCGTCGAGCTCGAATCGGGCCGTGGTCTCGAGCGCCCACCCGCGCACCCGCTCCGGCGGGTCGGTGAGGTCGTCCACGCCGGCGAACGCGTGGATCGGGATGTCCAGCGGGACCTCGGGGCGGAAGCGGTGGGACGCGAGCAGGTCCAGATCGGCTCGCAGTGTCGGCAGCAGGGCTTCGACCAGCTCCGGTTCGGCCAGGACCTCCTCCGGGGTGCCGCCCATCTCCCGCAGGTAGCCGGCCAGGTCGTCCAGGTGGCGGTCCCAGCCGAAGGTGCCGTCGTCGTGGCAGGGCGCGCTGTTGGAGGCGACGAACAGCATGCGCGGCACAGGCAGCGCGCGCTCGCGCAGGGCGTGGGCCAGCGTCCACGCGACCCGCGCGCCCATGCTCGCGCCGTAGAACGCGAAGGGTCGGTCGAGCAGCGGACCGACCCTCTCGACGAGCCGGTCGACCAACGGCGGCATCCGGTCGAACGCCGCCTCGCCGAACCGGTCCGCGCGGCCCGGCAGTTGGACGGCGATCAGCGCGACCGACGCGGGCAGCTCCTGGGGCCAGCGCCGGAACGCCGCCGCGGCCCCGCCGGCGTGGTGGAAGCACAGCAGCCTGATGTCGGGGGACGACTCGGGGCGGCCGAAGCGCTTGAACCACCGGCGCTCGGCGTCGGCGGCCGGTCCGCCGTGATCGTTGAACGAGTTCACGCGCATCGACTCCTCGTCTGGCGGTCCCGCCGGCAAGCCGGCGGGACCGGTGTCACGCATCCGTGGTCCCGGCCCGCGGGCGGTGGGTCACCGCGCACGGCAGGGAGGCGAAGCCGCGCTGGTGCGGCGAGTGGATCCGCCGGGCGTTGGCGGTGTCGATCTCGTAGCCGGAGACCAGCGCGCCGACCTCCTCCAGTCCGATCCGCATCACGAGCAGGGCCAGCGCGGACCCGATGCAGTGGTGCGGCCCGTGGCCGAAGCTGATCATCCGGCTGCCGCTGTCGCGGTCCAGGTCGAAACGGTCCGGGTCGCCGAAGACCCGGTGGTCCCGGTTCGCGGACGCGGGCAGGATCACGATGCGCGCGCCGGCGGGAAGCGCGGTGCCGTGGATGACGGTGTCCGCCACGAGGGTGCGCGCCGTCATCTGACTCGCCGAGTCGTAGCGCAGCGTCTCCCGCGACCAGTCCGCGGCGCGTCCGTTCAGCCCCGCCCGCTGGACGTCGGGGAGGCGCGCGCCGTGGTGCCACGCGTTGCCGAGCGTCTTTCCGGTGGACTCGTTGCCGGCGGTGATCATCAGGAACAGGAACCCGACGACCTCCGCGTCGCTCAGCTTCTCGCCGTTGACCTCCGCCCGGATCATCACCGACGTCAGGTCCTCCTGAGGGCTCCGGCGCAGGTCCTGCACCAGGTCGACGAAGTACTCGGCCATCCGCAGGGCCGCGGCCACCGAGTCCGGGCCCCGGTCGTCCGAGCCGTCCCCGCGCTGGTTCAGCTGATCGGCGTCGGCACGGATCTGGTCCCAGTCGGCGGCCGGCACTCCGAGCATCTCGCAGGTCACGTCGTTGGGCAGGCCGGCGGCGAAGTCGGCCGCGAAGTCGAATCTCGGCTGGTCCCGCAGCGGCACGAGCCGTTCGCGGGCCAGCTGCCGGATCCGCGGCTCCAGTGCGGCCACCCGGCCGGGTGTGAAGGCCGACGACACCACGCCGCGGTAGGCGCCGTGCTGGGGCGGGTCCATGGCGAGGAACAGGCTGGTCTGCACCGCGCGCGGTCCCCACAGCTCGGACTCCAGCGATATCCCGTTGACGTTGGAGAACCGGCGCGGGTCGCGGAGCGCCGCCTTGACGTCGGCGTGGCGGGACAGCGCCCAGAAGTCGCGGCTCTCGTTGCGGTAGAGCGGCGCGTGCTCACGCATCCAGGCGTAGAAGGGATACGGATCGTCGTGGACCCGGTAGTCGAACGGATCGTAGCCGCGCGCGGCCACCTCGTCCTCGTCACGTCCGTCCCGGACGGTCGGGCTGTCCGTACTCATCGCCACTCCAGTCCTCGCCGTTGATCCTGTCACGCAGCTCCGCGATGTACCGCAAAGACCCGAGGACGACGTCGTGCGGCAGACCGAAGTCGATGAGGCACGCGATCTCGTCCACACCGCACGCGCGCAGCCGTTCCGCGATCTCGACGCCGTCGTCCACGGTGCCGAACAAGCCGCTGCTGGTGAAGTAGCGGTTGAACGCGTGCGAGACGAGGAATTCCTTGTCGCGCTCCGGCAACCGGTTCACGTCGACGCCCGGCGGCAGGACCGCGGACGATCCCTTGACGATCAGGTCGACGGAACTGCGCAGGTAGTCGCACATCGGCTTGCGGACCTGCTCGCGGATCCGCTCACGATCGGTCCCGAGCATCGTGTGGATCATGAGCGCCACATGGCCGCGCGCGTCGCCGCCGTGGACCCGCGTCAGCTCGTCCCGGTAGGCCCGGACCGTCCGCGTCAGAGCCTCGTGGTCCTGGCCCAGCAGGTGGGTCAGCAGCCCGGCGTCGAGCCGCCCGGCGGTCCGGGCCGTCTCGGGCGAGCCGGCGCTGGTGATCCACACCGGCAGCTCGGGCTGGACCGGGGCCGGGTGGACGCGGACCGACTGCTTGTCGCCGACCCCGTCGACGAACTCGACCGCCTCCCCGCGCCAGAGCCGCCGGACCGTCCCGACCGCGTCCGCCATGGCGTTCTTGCGGTCCGCGAAGTTCTCCGGCTTCAGCACGAAGTCCACCCCGTGCCAGCCGGAGGCGAACGAGACGCCGACCCGGCCTCCCGACAGGTTGTCGACGACCGACCACTCCTCGGCGATACGCACCGGGTGGTGCAGCGGCGCGACGACGCTGCCCGCCCGGACGGCCACCCGCTCGGTCACCGCGGCGACGGCCGCGCCGACCACCGCGGGGTTCGGATACAGGCCGCCGAACGGATGGAAGTGCCGCTCGGGTGTCCACACCGCGGTCAGGCCGTGCGTGTCCGCGAACCGGGCGCTCTCCAGCAGCAGCCGGTACCCGTCGGCGTCGCCGCCGTCGGCGAAGAAGAAGAGACTGACGTCCATCCGCACCCCTACAGCCGGCCGAGCAGTACGTCGAGCTGTGCCTGGTCCACGTTGGCGAGCGGGAAGTCGGACGGGGTGTGCACGGCCCCGGTCCGCCCGCGCAGCCCGATCAGCGCACGCAGCTCGGCGAGGTACCCGTCGACCACGTGCTCCACGGTCTGCCGCCGGTGCCGGCTCTCGCTGTAGCACCATTCGACGACCAGTCCGGTGTCGGAGACGGACACCCGCACCTCCATCGGGTAGGGGCGAAGCCGGCTCGGGCCCACGTCCGCGCCGAACCCCTCCCTCAGCACCGTGACACCGCCCGGTGCGGGTGGCTCCGTCCCGCCGGAGTACCGGAAGGACACTCCGGCCGCCGTGTCCGGCAGCGGATCGGCACCCTGGCGCAGCAGCAGCCAGCCGATCCCCCCGGACGGCACGGCGCGCAGCGCCTCCTTCACCGTCTTCAGCACCGCCTCCGGCGCGGCGTCCGGCTCGCAGCCCAGCGCGACGGGGTGCGCGAAGGCGAACCGGCCGACCGTCCTGGACAGGTCCACGTCCTCGAACACCGGCTCGCGACCGGGCCGCTCGACGTCGACGACATGCGGGCCGCCACCGGCCCAGGCGGTCAGCGTCCGGGCGAGCGCGGCCAGGAGCAGTTCCTCGGGACGGACGTTGAGCGCGCCCGGCAGGGTTCGCAGCAGCTCGGCGGTCTCCGCGGCGTCCAGCGACCCCGTCACCGACCGGGTGGTCGCCACCGTGTCGGCGCCCGGTTCCACCGGGCTGTCGACCGGCAGCTCGCGGCTCCGCACCGCGGCCAGTTCCGCCCAGTACCCACGTTCCGGAAGCACCGCTTCCGTGGTGGCACGGGCCGTGAGCCGGCGGATCCACGACTGCCACGACGTCGTCTTCGCCGGCAGCGCGGCGTCCGGCCGGCCGATGACGGTACCCAGGTCGTCGAGGAGGACCCGCAGGGACGCGCGGTCCGCCACCAGCGCGTGCGCGACGAGCGCGAGCCGGTCCGGCCGCCGCCCGCCGAGCCGGAACAGCACGACCCGGACCGCCGGGCCGACGGCCAGGTCGAGGCCGCCCTGCACGTCGCGCGCGAGCTGCGCCATCCGCCGGTCCTGCCCGGCGTCGTCGAGGTCCGACAGGTCGTACGCCTGGAACGGCGTCATGTCGCCGCGCGGCGCGATCCGCACCCGGGTCCCGGCGCCGGCCAGGAGGATCCGCTGGCGCAGCCCGTCGTGGTGGACCAGCAGCTGCTCCACCGCCTCGGCGAGCGCTTCCGGGGCGACCGGCTCGCGCAGCTCCGCGAGGAGGGAGGTGTTCCAGTGGTGCGGGTTCTCGCCACCCGCGACGCAGAACTCCCGCTGCGTCGGGGCCAGCGGCACCGGACCGGACACGTCGCCCTGTTCCGCGTCGACGGCCGGTCCCGCGGTGGCCACCTCTGCCAGGGCGGCGACCGTCGGATGCGCGAACACGTCGAACGGCGTGAGGTGCAGGCCCGCTTCCTGGGCTCGGGCGATGGTCTGGATCGCCAGGATCGAGTCGCCCCCGATCTCGAAGAAGTTGTCGTGCACGCCGACCTGGGCGATGCCGACGACACCGGCCACGATCTCGGCGAGCGTCCGCTGCACGGAGGTCTCGGGGGCCGCGTACTCCACTCCCGCGTCCGGCCGGGTGCCGTCCGGCGCGGGCAGCCGGTCGCGGTCGACCTTGCCGTGGGCGTTGAGCGGGAGCGTGTCGAGCTCGACGAACGCGGACGGCGTCATGTAGCCCGGAAGCTCGTGTTCGAGGAAGCGGCGCAGCTCGGCGATGTCCACCGGCGCGCCCGGGCGCGGGACGACGTAGGCCACCAGCCGCCGGTCGCCGGGCACCGGTTCGTACGCGGTCACCACCGACTCGGTGACCTGGGCGTGCCTGCTGAGCACCGACTCGATCTCCATCGGCTCGACGCGGTACCCCCGGATCTTGATCTGGGTGTCCGCCCGCGAGATGAACTCCAGGTTCCCGTCAGGTCGCCTCCGGACGATGTCGCCGGTCCGGTACAGCCGCCCGCCCGGCCGCCCCGGATCGGGATCGGCGAGGAAGCGCAGCGCTGTCAGACCGGACCGGCCGAGATAGCCGCGGGCCAGGCTGCCGCCGCCGATGTACAGCTCGCCGGCGGCGCCGCGCGGCACCGGCCGCAGCCGGTGGTCGAGGACGCGGAGGTCCGCGGACGGCAGCGGGGTGCCGATCGGCAGGTTGGGCCAGTCGGTCTCCGGGTCCAGCGGGTCGAGGCGGAAGAAGGTCGACGTGACGGTGGTCTCCGTCAGGCCGTAGCAGTGCAGCAGCGGCACGCCCTGGCGGCGCCACGCCACCAGCCGTTCGGGCAGGACCCGCTCCCCGCCGATGACGACCAGCCGGAGGCAGTCCGGGAGCGTCCTGCCGAGGCGGTCGAGCTCTCGGACCCACTCGTGCCAGAACGCGGTCGGCAGCTCGATCACGGTCAGCCGCTCGCGGCCGATCAGTTCGGCCAGGTCGTCCCCGCCGCCGAGCAGCGGCCGGGCCGGGACGACCACGCAGCCTCCGACCAGCCAGGTCGGGAACAGCTCCTCGGCCAGCACGTCGAAGCCGGGCGACGCGAACTGCAGGAACCGGTCGCCGGAACCGAGCCCGAGCCGGTCGGCCACGTCCCGGGCGAACGTCGCCAGGGAGTGGTGCTCGATCACCGCGCCCTTCGGCCGCCCGGTCGATCCGGACGTGTAGACCACGTAGGCCGGCGCGTTCGGGTCCGGCGCGTCCAGCGGGGCGACGGCCTGGTCCCCGTGCGCGGTCATGGACGGATCGTCCAGCAGCACCGTCGGGTAGGCGGACGCCCACTCGCCGGCCGGCCGCTCCTGCGTGATCAGCACCTCGACGCCCGCGTCGGCGAGCATGAACGCGATCCGCTCGGCGGGGTAGTCGGGATCCAGGGGGACGTAGGCGCCGCCCGCCTTGAGTACGCCGAGGACGGCCACCGCCAGGGACGGCGACCGGTCCAGGAGGATACCGACGCGCGTTTCCGCACCGACGCCCCGGGACCGCAGACGGCGGGCCAGCCGGTCGGATTCCCGGTCGAGGTCGCCGTAGCTGGTCGGGACGCCGTCCCGGAGGACCGCGGGGGCGTGCGGGGCGATGGCGACCCGGCGCCGGAACGCCTCGACGAACCCGCCCGCGGACGCGGCGGCCGCCGGGGCCGCGGCCCGGGGCGCCTCGTCCGCCGGGTCGACGGCGAGCTCCACCTGCCCGACGGGGGTGTCGGGTGCCGCGCAGATCTGTTCGAGTATCCGGAGGCACTGGTCGGCGAGCCGGACGACGGTGACGGCGTCGAACATCTCGGTCATGTAGATCCACCGCAGCCGCAGCGTGTCGCCGTGGGGTTCGGCCTCCAGCGTGAGCGGCGTCATCGCGAGGACGGACGTCACGGGCTCGGCGCTGATACGCAGGCCGGGCACCTCCAGCGTGCTGGGAGGCGTCTGGACGCCGATCCACAGGTCCATCAGCGACGCCGGCGTGACCTCGGGCCCGAGGTCGAGCTGCGCCAGCACGTGGTCGAACGGCAGGTCCTCGTGGTCGTAGGCGGTGAACGCGGTGTCCCGTGCCTGCCGTACGACCTCGCGGAGGGTCTGGCTGTCCGCCGGCCGCATCCGCATCGGGAGCGCGCCGACGAAGCAGCCGATGAGCCGGTCGAGCTCCGGCCGGTTCCGGCCGGAGCGGATCTCGCCGATGACCACGTCGTCCTGCCCGAGATAGCGGTAGAGCAGCACGGAGCAGGCCGCGATCAGCACCACGCCGAGCGACGCCTTCTCGTCGTCGAGGAATCCGCGCACGGCGGCGCTGAGTTCCGCCGACAGATCCGCCGTGTGCACGGCGCCGGCAAACGTCGGCTCGGCCGGATAGGGCCGGTCGTTCGGCAGCGCGAGGCCCCCGGGCACACCCGCCAGCGTGCTCCGCCAGTGCTCCAGCTCGGCGGCCGTCCGGTCCCGCTCGATCCCGCGCTGCCAGGCGGCGTAGTCGCCGTACTGGACCGCCGGCGGCGGCAGAGCGGGCGTGGTCTGCGCGGAGGTGTCCGCGCCTGCCCGGTGGAGTGCGTACAGCCCGGCGAACTCCTGGATCAGGATGGCCACCGACACGAGGTCGGCGGCGGCGTGGTCGGTCGTGATCAGCACCACGTGCGTCTCGGCGGCCATGCGCAGCAGGGACACCCGCAGGCGCTGCGTCTGCGCCGGGTCGAAGGAGCCCGCCACTTCGGCCGCCCAGCGCCGGCGCACCTCTTCCTGCTGCCGCTCGGCCGGGAGCGCCGACAGATCGACGACCGGGGTCGGCACGGGAGCCGTCGGATGCACCACCTGCACCCAGGCGCCGTCCTCGGCCCGCTCGACCGTGGTCCGCAGCACCTCGTGCCGCTCCACGACCTCGGTGAGGACGCGCCCGACCAGGGCCAGGTCGATCTCGCCCTCGACGCGGAAGGCGCCGGGAATGTTGTTCGCGGAGGTCTCGGACTGGAACTGCGAGAACATCCACTCCCGCAACTGCTGGACGGCGGTCGGGACGGGCCGGGAGCGGTCGCGGGGCCCGATCCGCTCCGGTGCGGCCCCGCCCCGCGCCGCCGCCCGCTCGGCGAGCCGCCGCTCCAGCAGCCTCCGCTTTTCCGGCGGCAGTGCTGCGATCCGTCCCTGCAGGTCGGTCATCCCCGGTGTCCTCTCGCGTCACGTCCTCGACGGCTGGTTTCCAGGGCTGCCGCGGCGGGCCGGATCCGGCGACGCCACGTCGCCCTCGATCCGTCGTCGATCCCGTCCGCGGCCGCCGGCAACGCTAATCGGCTCGCGGCGCGCGGCAATGTCACGCGAAGGCGGGACGGGCGGCCCGCGCGGCGGGCGGCCGTGGTCACGTCCGCCCCGCGTCTTCGCGCAGCACCTGGTCCAGCCGGTCCAGGCCCGCGGTCAGCTCTTCCGCCGTGCCCCCGAAGCCGAGCCGGGCATAGGACCGGTAGGCCTCCCCGAAGCAGCTGCCGGGCACCAGCAGGACCTTGTGCTCCTCGGCCAGACGGCGGCACGTCCGCTCCATGTCCGGTTGGCCGGGGAATTCCACGAAGGCGGCCACGCCGCCGGCCGGCGGCGTGAACCGTGCCAGCTCCGGCCGCTCCGCGACCCAGTCGATCAGCAGCTGCCGGTTGTGCCGGGCGTGGTCCCGCTGGAGGGCGACGATCCGGTCCGCGTGGCGGACGGCCTGTTCCGCGAAGAACTCCAGGACCGGCGAGACGTACAGCGCGATGTAGTCGCGCAGCAACGCCATCCGGGCCAGCAGCCCGGGCGGGGCCGTGCACCAGCCGACCCGCAGACCGGCCAGGCCGTAGCTCTTGGAGAACGTGCCGAACACGATCGACCTGTCGTACGCCGGCCAGGGGATCGGCAGCGGGTCCGCGGCGTAGGTGAGTTCCCCGAACGCGTGGTCCCAGACCAGCCAGGAACCCGCTTCGGCCGCGATCGCGATCAGCTCCCGCTGCTGGGCCGCCGTGATCGACGTACCGGTGGGGTTGTGGGGGAAGTTCACCACGATCATCCGCGGCCGGGTCGCCGCCAGCCGGCGCAGCTCCGCCAGGTCGGCGGCGAACCCGTGGTCCGGATCGAGTCGCCACCGGGTGACCCGGCAGCCGCGCCACGCCGCGATGTCGTGCAGCTGCTGGTAGGCCGGGTCGAGCACCACGACCTCGTCGCCGGGTTCGAGTGCGAGGTGCATGACCAGATAGATCGCCTCGCTGGAGCCGTGAGTGACCATCATCCGGTCGACGTCGCCGCCGGTCCACCGGTCGGCGAGAGCCGACCGCAGCCCGGGGCCGCCGTAGCTCTCGCTGTCGTGGAAGATCATCGTTTCCAGTTGCCCGAGCTCGAATCCGCACACCGCACGGAACTCCGCCATCGTCAGGTCCCTGACACCGCTGCTGCCGATGTCGTGGTCGACCTTGTGGTAGTAGTCGCGCATCCATGCCTCGAGCGCGGCGACGGCAATGTCCATGCCGGTCACGCTAGGCGGTCGGCCGTCCACGGGAGGCGTCCCCAGAAGCCGGGACCGGCTTGCCCGATGTCCTCGTTTCATGTGACGCCTCGACGGACGCGGGGCTGGCTAGCGTCGGCCCCATGAACCCGTTCGATGATCCCGACGGAACGTTCCTCGTCCTCGTCAACGACGAGGACCAGCATTCGCTGTGGCTGGAGACACTGGCGGTCCCGGCAGGGTGGACCGTGGCCCACGGGCCCGCCGGGCGGCAGGACTGCCTGGACTACGTCGAGGCGAACTGGACCGACATCCGGCCCCGCAGCGCCCGCCGTGACCACCTCGCGCGCTCGTGAGCGAGCCGCCCGACGGAAGGACGGCAGACCTCGAACGGACGCGGGCCGAGATCGCGGCGCTGAAGCGGCAACTGGCCGAGAAGCGGGCGGAGAGGGAGCGGCGGACGCAGTCGCGCCGTATCGTCCGTGTCCCGCGCGAGGGCGCGATGGTGTGCACCCACCAGCAGGAGAGCGCCTGGTTCAGCTACCGGCTGGACCCCTCGTCGTCGTCGGGCCACATCCCGTTCGTCCTGCGGCTGCGCGGTGATCTGGACGTTCCGGCCCTGGAGCGGTCGCTGCACGCCCTGGTCGTCCGTCACGAAGCCCTGCGGACCAGGTTCGTCGAACACGACGGCCGACCCCGCCAGATCGTCGACCCGCCCCCGGACACCACCCGGCTGCCCGTCATCGACCTCCCCACCGCAGACACCGACCAAGCACACGCCGACCAGTGGGCCGCCCACCACATCCACCGGCCCCTGAACCTGGCCACCGGACCGGTGTTCCGCGCGGCACTGGCCCGCACCGCGGCCGACGAGCACATCCTCGCCCTGGTCGTCCACCACATCGTCGCCGACGGCTGGTCGGTGCGCATTCTGGCGGGCGAACTGTCCCAGCTGTATCTCGCGTACACGTCCGGGGCCGAGCCGCGGCTCCCCGACCTCCTCGTGCAGCCGGCCGACCACGCCGCCTGGCAGCGCGGCCGACTCGACGGCCCGGAGCTGGAGCGCCAACTCGACCACTGGCGCGACCGCCTCGCGAACCTGCCGACCGTCGACCTCCCGGCCGACCGGCCCCGCCCGGCACAGCCCACCGGCGCGGGCGCCGACGTGCACCGGCAGCTCCCCGCCGGCCTCGTCGCCGACGCCCGGGCCCATGTCCGGGCCCACCGCGGGTCCTTCCTGGCCCTGATGCAGGCGGCACTGCTCGTCGTGCTCCACCGCTACACCGGCGAGACCGACCTTCCGCTCGGATCGATCTTCTCCGGCCGCGACCGGGCCGAGATCGAACCTGTCGTCGGATCCTTCGTCAACGCGGCCGTCCTCCGCACCGACCTCGGCGGCCGGCCCACGTTCGCCGAGCTCGTCGACCGCTGCCACGCCACCGTCCTCGACGCCGCGTCCCGGCAGGACGTCCCCTTCGGCCTCGTCGTCGACGCGCTCAAGCCCGAGCGCGTCGCCGGCCGCAACCCGCTGTTCCAGATCTGCCTCACCCTGCAGGCGACCGGGACCGCGATCGACGGTCCGGCTCTCGGCGACGTCAGCGCCGAGCCACTCGCCGCCGTCGGCAGCGAGGCGCGCTTCGACCTCGGTGTCGTGGTGACGGAGAGCACCGACGGCACCGTGGACGTGGCCGTGGAATACGCCACGGAGCTGTTCGACGCCGACCGCGTCGAGCGGTTCCTCGACCACTTCGTCCACGCCCTCGCCCGCGGACTCGCCGCGCCCGGCGAAGTCGCCACCGACATCGAGGTCATGTCGGCCGACGAGCGGTCCCGCGTACTGCACGGCACCGGGGGGTACGTCCTGGACGCCCTGCTGCGCCCGGTGCCGGTCGGCGTCCCGGGCGAGCTGTTCCTCGCCGGCGACGGCCTGGCCGACGGCTGTCATGGCCGGCCGGGCCTGACCGCCCGGCGGTTCCTCGCCGACCCGCACGCGGATCGGCCGGGCCGGCGCCTTCACGCGACCGGCGACCTCGCCCGGTGGCGGCCCGACGGCACCGTGGAGCACCTCGGCCGCATCGACCGCCAGTTCAAGCTGCTCGGCGAGCGCGTCGACCCCGGTGCGATCGAGCGCGCGCTGTGCCGCAACCCCGACGTCCGCGCGTGCGCCGTGGTCCTCCGCGACGGCCGTCTCGTCGCCTACGTCGTCGGCGACGCGGATCCGGCCGCCGTCAAAACAGGCCTCGCCGACGTCCTGCCGGCCCGCCTGATCCCGACCGGGTGGGTCGCCGTACCCGAGCTGCCGGTCACGGCCGAAGGCGAGCCGGACACCGACCGCCTGCCGGATCCGCCGGCACCAGCCGTTGCCTACGTCGCGCCCCGTACCGACACCGAACGCCGGCTGGCGGCCACGTGGCAGGAGCTCCTGAACGTCGAGCGGGTCGGCGTGGGCGACGACTTCTTCCGGCTCGGCGCCAACTCTCTCCAGGGCATCCAGCTCGCCGTGCGCATCCTCGCCGACTTCGCCGTCGACCTCGACCCCCGCGAGCTGTTCAGCATCTCCGGCCTGGAACAACTCGCCGCGCTGGTGGACGGGACCGACACCGTCGCGGCCGTCGAACCGATCGTGCCGGTGCCGAGGGACACGCCGGTGGTGTGCACATACCAGCAGGAGGGCCTGTGGTTCGAGCACAAGGCCGACCCCGACTCCGTCGTCTACCACATCGGCTTCGGCATCCGGCTGCGCGGTGATCTGGACGTTCCGGCCCTGGAGCGGTCGCTGCACGCCCTGGTCGTCCGTCACGAAGCCCTGCGGACCAGGTTCGTCGAACACGACGGCCGACCCCGCCAGATCGTCGACCCGCCCCCGGACACCACCCGGCTGCCCGTCATCGACCTCCCCGCCGCAGACACCGACCAAGCAGACGCCGGCCAGTGGGCCGCCCACCACATCCGCCAACCCCTGGACCTGGCCACCGGACCGGTGTTCCGCGCGGCACTGGCCCGCACCGCGGCAGACGAGCACATCCTCGCCCTGGTCGTCCACCACATCGTGGCCGACGGCTGGTCGGGCGCGGTCCTCGCCGGCGAGCTCTCGACCCTCTACGCCGCCGCGGCCGACGGTGTCGGCGCCGCGGGGATCCACGCCGTCCTGCCGCCGTTGGCCGTACAGCCCGCGGACCACGCCGTCTGGCAACGCGAACAGCTGGCCGGCGAGAACCTGGAGCGGCACCTCGGCTACTGGCGCGACCGCCTCGCGAACCTGCCGACCGTCGACTTCCCGACCGACCGGCCCCGCCCGGCACGGCCCACCGGCGCGGGCACCACGCTGGGACGGCACCTGCCCGACGCCCTGACGGCCGACGCGCGGGCCTACGCCCTGGACAACCACGTCTCGTTTCTCGCCGTCCTGCACGCCGCGCTCCTCACCGTGCTGAACCGCTACACCGGGCAGGACGACCTGGCGATCGGCTCGGTGTTCTCCGGGCGCACCCGCCGGGATCTCGAACCGCTCGTCGGCTACTTCGTCAACGCGGTCGTCCTGCGCACCGATGCCGGCGACGGGACCAGTTTCGCCGAGCTGGTGCGCCGCTGCCACGGCGCCGTCATGGACGCGGGCACCCACCAGGACGTCCCCTTCAGCCTCGTCGTCGACGCGCTCAAGCCCGACCGCGGCGCCGGCCGCAACCCGCTGTTCGGGATCGCCCTCTCCCTGCAGCCGTCCCGCGGCGCCGGTGAGGAACTGCGGCTGGGCAGCGTCATCGCCGAACCGGTCGACATCGATTCCGGCTTCGCCCGGTTCGACATCGACGTCAACGTCGACGACACCGCCGACGGGCGGCTGTACGTGTCCGTCGAGTTCTCCACGGAGCTGTTCGACACCGACCGCATCGAGCGCCTGGTCGACCACTTCACCGCGGCGCTCGCCGGGGGCCTGTCCGCGCCGCAAACGGCCGCCGCCGACATCGAGATCATGTCGCCGGCCGAACGGGACCAGGTGCTGCACGCCTGGAACCCGACGCCGTCGCGCCCCGCGGCGCTGCCGGAGCGTGCGGTGTGAGCGCCGTCACCGATCCCGTGCCCCCGACGGAGCTGCTGCACCAGGCAGCCGCCGGGCATGATCCCCGGCGGGTGGCGATCCGCTACCACGGCCGCTCTGTCGAGGAACTGACCTACGGGGACCTGGACCGGCGGTCCAACCAGCTGGCCGCCGCACTCCGCCGGAACGGAATCCGCACCGGCGACATCGTGGCGCTGCTGCTCGACCGCGGCCCCGGTCTCCTCACCGCGCAACTCGCGGTGATGAAGGCCGGCGCCGCCTGGACGGTGCTCGACCCGCAGCTGCCGGCCGCCCGGACGGCCTTCCAGACGGCCGACTGCGGCACGCCGCTGGTCCTCACCGCCGACGACCTCGCCGAGCGGGTCCCGGGGGGAAGGCCGCACTGGAATCTGGACGACCCGGCCGTCCGGCGGCGGATCGCCTCCGAGCCGGACACCGAGGTCGCGGCCGACGTGTCGCCCGACGATGCCGCCTACCTGCTCTACACGTCCGGCTCCACCGGAGTTCCCAAAGGCGTCCTGGTATCCCACCGCTCCGTCGTCGCCTACTGCCGGAACGCGGTGGAGATGTTCGGTACGACGCCGGCCGACCGGGTCGCCCAGGTGGCGAACCCGGCGTTCGACATGAGTGTCTTCGACTGCCATGCCACCCTGCTCGCCGGCGCGACCATCGTCAGCGCCCCGAGCGCGACGATCACCGACCCGGAGGCCCTCACCGCGCTGCTGCGCGACGCACAGGTCTCCCTCGCGGCCGTTCCGCCGGCGCTCCTGGCCCTGCTCGACCCCGGGCGTCTGGCCGACAGCGCGCTGCGCGCGCTGGACATCGGTGGCGAGGCGCTCGGCGCCGACCTGGTCGGGCGATGGTCCCGGCCGGGCCTGGCCCTGCACAACGCGTACGGCCCCACCGAGACGACGGTCGTCTGCACCGACTACCTGTTCCCCCCGGTGCCGCTGCCCGGGAAGCCGCCGATCGGCACACCTCTGCCCGGGCACCGGGCCTATGTGCTGGACAAGCGGCTCCGGCCGGTGCCGATCGGTGTGGCCGGCCAGCTGTACGTGTCGGGCGCCGGCGTCGCCCACGGCTACCTCAACCGCCCGGCGCTGACCGCGCGGAGCTTCCTTCCCGACCCCTACGGCGGCGGGCGGGGAGAGCGCATGTACGCCACCGGCGACCTGGCGCGCCGGCGGTCCGACGGCGTGCTGGAGTACCTCGGCCGCATCGACCGGCAGGTCAAGCTCCGCGGGCAGCGCATCGAACTCGGCGAGATCGAGAACGCGCTCCTGCGGCACCCGGGCGTCCGCCAGTGCGCGGTCGTGCTCCGCGACGACGCGTACCTGGCCGCCTACGTCGTCGGGGAGGCCGGCCCGGGCGAGATCCGGCGCCACCTCGGCGAGCTGCTGCCCCCGTACATGATCCCCGGCGCCTGCGTCGAGCTGCCCGAACTGCCGTTGACCCCGAACGGCAAGGTCGACACCGCGCGCCTGCCCGAACCCGGCCGGCCGGGGGCGGAGTACCGCGAGCCCCGGACCGACACCGAGCGCTGGCTCGCCGGCGTCTGGCGGGAACTGCTCGGCGCCGAACGCGTGGGAGCCGGCGACGACTTCCTCGACCTCGGCGGTACCTCGCTGCTCGCGACCCGGCTCGCGGCCCGGATCCGCGAACGGCTGAACGTCGAACTCACACCCCGCGACCTGTTCGCCGCCCCTGTCCTCGACCGACTTGCAGCCCATCTCGACGCCGTGCGCGCCGAGACGGAGGGAGTCCCCGTGCCCCCCACCGGACCCGACGACGAGATCGGCGAGGACCTCGACGACGAGATCGCCGCGCTGGAACGGCTACTGAAGGCCAAGCGCGCCCACCGGGCCGCGAAGCGGCAGATCGTGCCGGTGCCGCGGGACCGGCCGCTGGTCTGCAGCTACCAGCAGGAAGGACTGTGGTTCGAGCACCAGGTGGACCCCGCGTCGGCGGCCTACCACATCCCGGCCGCGCTGCGGTTGCGCGGGCAGCTGGACGTGGCCGTACTCGAACGGGCCCTGCACGCGCTGGTCGTGCGGCACGAGGCGCTGCGCACCCGCTTCGTCGCGGACGGCGGGGTGCCCCGGCAGGTGATCGACCCGGCACCGGCCGGCCTGTCGCTGCCCGTGGCCGAGGTCTCCGAGGAAGGTCTGGAACGGTGGGTCGCCGACGAGACCGGCCGGCCCATGGACCTGGCGGCCGGGCCGCTGTTCCGGGCCCGCCTGGGCCGGATCGCCCCGGACGAGCACGTGCTCGTCCTCGTGGTGCACCACATCGTCGCCGACGGCTGGTCCGTCGGCATCCTCGCCGACGACCTGACCCGGCTGTTCGCCGCCGAGTCCGGCCTCGCCGGGGCGCGCCTGCCGGAACTCCCGGTGCAGCCCGCCGACCACACGGTCTGGCAGCGCGCCCGGCTCGACGACGGCGAACGGGAGAACCAGCTGAACCACTGGCGCGACCGGCTCGCCGACCTGCCGACGGTGGACTTCCCGGCCGACCGGCCCCGTCCGGCCCACCCGACCGGTGCCGGGGCGAGCGTGGGCCGGAGGCTGCCCGCCGGCCTCTCCGACGAGGCACGCCGGTACGCCCGCGCGAACCGGGTGTCCTTCCTCGCCGTGCTGCAGGCCGCCCTGCTGACGGTGCTGCACCGCTACACCGGGCAGGACGACCTGCCGATCGGCTCGGTGTTCTCCGGGCGCACCCGTACCGAGGCCGAGGCGATGGTCGGCTACTTCGTCAACGCCCTGGTCCTGCGCACCCGGCTGGACGGGGACCCGAGCTTCGCGGAGGCCGTCCGCCGCTGCCACGACACGGTCCTGGACGCCTCCGCACGCCAGGACTTCCCGCTCGGGCTGCTGGTCGACGCCCTGCAGCCGGAACGGATCGCGGGGCGCAACGCGCTGTTCCAGATCAGCCTGACGTACCAGCCGGCGGCGCGGGGCGAGGGGGAACTCGCCCTCGGCAAGCTCACCGCCGAGGAGATCGACATCGAATCGCGGTACGCGCGCTTCGACATCGCGATCGAGGTGTCGGACGCGCCCGACGGACGGCTCCAGGTGTCCGCGGAGTATTCCACGGAACTCTTCGACGCCGACCGCATCGAGCGGCTGATCGACCACTACGCCGCCGCTCTCGCGACCGGGCTCGCCGCGCCGGACACCGCCGTGGGCGACCTGGACGTCCTGTCCGCGGCGGAACGGGACCGGGTGCTGCACGCCTGGAACCCGCCCCCGACGCCCGAGGCCCCGGGCCTGCTCCACGAGGTGAGCGCCGGTCACCCGGCCGACCGTGTGGCGATCGGCTTCGAAGGCGTCGAAGTGACCTACGGGGAGCTGGAGGCGCGGGGCAACCGGCTGGCCCGTGCCCTGGGCTCCGCCGGGATCGGTCCCGGTCATGTCGTCGGCGTCCTGCTCGAACGCGGGCCGGACCTGCCGGTGGCCCAGCTGGCCGTGATGAAAGCGGGTGCCGCCTGGACCATTCTCGACCCCCAGCTCCCCGCGAACCGCCTGGCGTTCCAGACCGCTGACGCGGGCGCCTCGATCGTGCTGACCAGCACCGACCTGACCGCTCTGCTCCCTGCCGGAAGCCCGTACTGGCAGCTGGACGACCCCGGATGCCGCGCCCGGATCGACGCCGAGGCGGACACCCCGCCGGAGACCGCCGTACGGCCCGACGACCCCGCGTACCTGCTCTACACGTCCGGCTCCACCGGCAACCCGAAGGGCGTCCTGGTCTCCCACCGGTCTGCCCACGCCTACTGCGTCACCGCGGTGCGGCAGTTCACCGTCACGCCGGCCGACCGTGTCGCCCAGGTCTCCAACCCCGCCTTCGACGCCAGCATCTTCGACTGCTTCGCCGGCCTGCTCGCCGGCGCCACGCTCGTCGGCATCCCCCGCGAGACCGTCGCCGACCCGCGAGCGCTGACCGCGCTCCTCCGGCGGGAACGGGTCACGCTCGCCTACCTCCCCCCGGCCATCCTCGCCCTGCTCGATCCGGCCGAGTTGGCCGACAGCGCGCTGCGCGGCGGCTTCAGCGCCGGAGAGGCGCTCCCCGTCGACCAGGTCCACCGGTGGACCCGTCCGGGTTTCGCACTGCACAACTGCTACGGCCCCACGGAGACCACGGTCGTCGTCACCGACTACCGGTGTCCCGAAGAGCCCCGGAACGGCTCCACACCGATCGGCACCCCCCTGGCCAACCACCGCGCGTACATTCTCGACGGCGGCCTGCGGCCTATGCCGGTCGGCGTGCCCGGGCAGCTGTTCGTCGCGGGCACGGGCGTCGCGTACGGCTACCTGAACCTGTCGGCTCTGACCGCGCAGCGGTTCCTGCCGGATCCGTACGCGCCCGGCCCCGGGGAACGCATGTACGCCACCGGCGACCTGGCCCGCTGGCGGTCCGACGGCACCCTGGAATACCTCGGACGCCTCGACCGGCAGATCAAGCTCCGCGGCCAGCGGGTCGAACTCGGCGAGATCGAGACCGTCCTGGCCCAGCACCCCGGCGTCCGCCAGAGCGCGGTCGTCCTGCACGGCACCCGCCTCGCCGGATACGTCGTCGGCGACGCGGACCTCGACGAGCTGCGGACGCATCTGGCCGACCGGCTCGCCCCGTACATGCTCCCGACCACCCTGCTGGTGCTGCCGGAACTGCCGTTGACCCCCAACGGCAAGCTGGACACCGACCGGCTGCCGGTCCCCGACGCGACCGCGCAGTACCTGGCGCCGCGCACCGGCACCGAACGCTGGCTCGCCTCCGCCTGGCAGGACGTGCTCGACGTCGGGCCGGTCGGCGTCCACGACAACTTCTTCGACCTCGGCGGCAACTCGCTGCACAGCACCCAGCTCACGGCCCGGGTCCGCGAGTACCTGGACGTCGAGCTGCCGTCCCAGGTCCTGTTCACCGACCCCACCCTGGAACGGTTCGCCGCCCGCATCGACCAGATCCTGGACGGTGAGGACACGCCGGTCGTCACCGATGTCGTCGTCCTGCGGCCCGACGGCACGCGACCGCCGCTGTTCCTGGTGCACGCGTCCACCGGTACGGCCGCGCCCTACGCCCGGCTGGCACCGATGCTCGGCGACGACCAGCCGGTGTACGCCATCGAGGATCCGGGGCTGCGCGGCGCCGAGGCGGCCGACAGCGTGCCGGAACGGGCCCGTCAGTACGTGGACCTGATCCGGCAGGTGCGTCCGGACGGTCCGTACCGGCTCGGAGGCTGGTCGTTCGGCGGAGCCGTCGCGTTCGAGATGGCGCGGCAGCTCACCGAGGCGGGGGCCGCGGTCGACACCGTCGTCCTGGTGGACGCCCAACTGGAGCCCGGCGACGACCCGGTCGCCCCGAGCGAACAGGTGCTGCTGTCCATGTTCGCGCGCGATTCGGCCGGGTCCTTCGACGCCTTCGACGCGCCGCTGCCGGACTTCACGGGCGAGGAGTACCAGGGGCTGGACGGCGCCGACCTGGAGAACCTGGCGCTGGAGGTCCTGGACAAGGCGGGCCTGCTGCCCGGTGCGCTGCCGCACGAGCACCGCACGCGGATGCGGGTGTTCAACAGCAACGCCCGGGCGCTCCTCACCTACCGCTACCACGCCGCCCGGTACGCGGGCCGCGTGGTGCTGATCAGCCAGGAAGCGGCCCCGGACGAGACGCTGTGGTCCCCGCTGTGCTCCCGCCTCGAACGGCGGAGGTCGGCCGGCAACCACTACACGATGATGCGCCCGCCGCACCTGGCCGCGCTCGGCGCGACCGTGCGCGAGGTCCTCGCCGGGCCGATTCCGGCGGCGTCCGCGGACGCCCGTCTCGACTGACGCCCAGGAGGCAGGGATCATGGCAGCGTCCGAAGCCGGGCTCCGCACGTTCGCGGTCCTGTGGGCCGGGCAGTTCGTCTCCGTGGCCGGAACGGCGCTGTCCTCGTTCGCGCTGGGCGTCTACGCCTACCACCGGTCCGGCTCGGTCACCGTGCTCGCGCTGATCTACGCGCTGTCCTCCCTCCCGATGATCCTGGTCTCCCCGTTCACCGGTCCGCTCGTGGACCGGTGGGGGGCCCGGCGGTCGCTGACGGTCGGCAACCTCTGCTCGGCCGCGGTCATGCTCGCCCTCGCGGTCCTGCTGATCACCCACACCTTCGCCACCTGGCACATCTTCGTCGCCGTCGTCTGCCTCTCGGCGATCGGCGGGCTGGAATCCCCCGCCTTCCAGACATCGGTGCCCCTGCTGGTACCGAAGGAGCAGCTGGGAAGGGCCAACGGGATGCGGATGGCGGCCACGGCCACCAGCCAGGTGCTGGCGCCGGTCGCGGCCGGAGCGCTGCTGCTCGCCATCGGCATCGGCGGCATCCTCCTGATGGACTTCGTGTCCTACGGCGCGGCTCTGATCTCCCTCGCGGTGGTCCGGATCCCGCACGCCGAGGGCGGGCCGCCGCCCGCCCGCGGGGCGTCGTCCCTGCTGGCCGACTTCCGCCGGGCGTGGCGGTACGTCGCCGACCGGCCCGGCCTCCTGGCCCTGATGGTCTTCCTGGGCGCCTTCAACTTCTGCGCCGGATTCGTCGACCTGCTGATCACCCCGCTCGTCCTCGCCTTCGCGTCGTCCGACGCGCTGGGTGCGGTGATGACCGTCGGCGGGACCGGGATGGTCGCCGCGAGCCTGGCGATGAGCGCGTGGGGCGGACCGCGCCGCCGGATCGACGGCGTCCTGGGGTTCTCGTTCGTGATCGGGGCGGCGACCGTCATCGGATCCCTGCGGCCGAACGTCCCGCTGATCGCCGCGAGCGCGTTCGTCCTCCTCGGCTCTCTGGCCGTCGTCGTGGGCTGCAACCAGACCATCTGGCAGAGCAAGGTGGAGCCGCGGATGCTCGGGCGCGTCATGGCGCTGCTGAACATGGTCTCCTCCGCGCCCCAGCTGCTCTCCTACGCCGTGGCCGGCGTGGCCGTCGACCACGTCTTCCAGCCGCTGGTGGGCCGCGACCGGGTCCGCTCGCCCACGGTGGCCGCGCTCGTCGGCCACGGCCCGGGCCGCGGCGTCGCGCTGCTGCTGACGGTCATGGGCGTCCTCGTCGTCGCCGTCGCGGCCGCCGCCTACAGCCACCCGCGTCTGCGCCGTCTGGAGACGGAAATCCCGGACGCGACGGAACAGGAGCCCCTCGTGCCTGACGATCCCCCGCCCGTACCCACACCCACACCCTCCGTGAGCGCAGAGACGACACCATGACCAATGTGTGGAACGCAGAGGCCCCCGTCGAGGACGATGCGGACGACTGGAGGCGCCGACCCGGCGACCCGCCCGCGCTCGACCTGCCCACCGACCTCCCCCGGGGGTCCGGCACCCCCGGCCCGGCCGTGCACACGGCGCCGCTGCGACTCGGCCCGGGAACAGCCGCGCTGCTCGCGGACCTGGCGCGTGCCGAGCACACGACGCCGTTCGTGGTCGCGCTCGCCGGCTACCAGGTCTTCCTGGCGCACCTGACCGGGCAACGCGACATCGTGGTGGGGGCGGTCCCGCCCGGAGGCACCGGGGGCCGGGAGCCGCTGCGCGTCGTGCTCGACGGCGCACCCACGTTCCGCGAAGCCGTCCGCCGGTCGCGGCAGGCGGTGCGGGAGGCGACCGGTCCGGTCGGCCGAACGCCGGCCGGGCCGTGCGCGGCCGGGACGCCGTCGCCGTTCCAGGTGTCGTTCCACTACGGAGCGGCCGGCCCCCACCTCGACCGAGCCCCCTGCGCCCTCGCCGATCTCGGCACGGTGCTCCACGAGGAGGACGGCGAGCCGGCCGGGTGGATCGAGTGCCGGGCCGACCTGTTCCTCGAATCGACCGCCGTCCGGCTGGCGGCGATGCTGCGGCACCTTCTGGGCCAGGTGGCCGAGGCACCGGACGTACCGGTCTTCG
Organism: Streptomyces sp. NPDC021020; assembly: GCF_044333285.1. Taxonomy (NCBI): domain Bacteria; kingdom Bacillati; phylum Actinomycetota; class Actinomycetes; order Kitasatosporales; family Streptomycetaceae; genus Streptomyces; species Streptomyces sp. NPDC021020. Next base: position 690,200 of record NZ_JBIRQQ010000003.1, on the reverse strand, counting down.
CGCTGTCGGTGCTTCCCCCGGACGAACGCGAGCGGATCCTGCACGGGCTCCACCCCTACGAGCGGCCCGCGATCGGCTACACGACGATGGCCCAGCCGTTCGAGGAGCAGGTCCGCCGCACCCCGGACGCCGTCGCGCTGATCGGCGACACGGGCAGCCTGACGTACGCGCAGCTCAACGCGCGGGCCAACCGGCTGGCCCGGGCCCTGCGCGCGGCCGGGGCACGGCCGGGCGCGTTCGTCGCGGTGAGCATGGAGCGCAGCCTGGACCTCATGGTGGCCCTGTTCGCGGTGGCGAAGAGCGGCGCGGCCTACGTACCGATCGACCCGGACCTGCCGGACGCCCGGACGGCGTTCATGCTCGACGACTCCGAGCCGGTCGCCGTCCTCGTGGACGGGCGCACCCGGCACCGCGTGCCCGCCGGGCCGTGGCTCGTGCTCGCGGTCGACGAGGACTTCCTCCAGTGGGCGGGCCAATCGGCCCGCGACCTTCCCGACGAGCCCGGCAACCACCTCATCCACATGCTGTACACCTCGGGGACCACCGGGCGGCCCAAGGCGGTCGCCTATCCGGTCGACGGCGCGCTCGCGGACATCTTCTGGCTGCAGCGCAACTACCCCTACCGGCCGGGTGACACGGCGATCCTCAAGACGTCGTACGGCTTCGACGTGTCGATCTGGGAGATCTTCTGGCCGCTCTACCACGGCAGCCGGATCGCGATCTGCCCGCCGGGGGCGCACCGGGACCCGGCACGGCTCCGCGATCTCGTGGACCAGTACCAGGTGACGGCCATGTTCATGGTTCCGTCGATGATGCAGCCGTTCTACGACCGGACGAAGCCGGGCAGCTGCCCCTCGCTGCGGTGGGTGTTCTGCGGGGGCGAGCCGGTGACGCCCCGGGTCCGCGACGGCTTCCACGAGCGGTTCGGCGCCGCCCTCGTCAACTGCTGCGGCCCGACCGAACTCGGCTGCGTGGCCGAGACGGTGCTGCCGGCCGAACCGGACGCGCCGGTGGTGATCGGTCTCCCGCCGACGCACCGCCGGGTCTACCTGCTCGACGAGCGGCTGGAGCCGGTGCCGATCGGCGTGCCCGGCGAGCTGTTCGTCGGCGGCGAGGTCGGCATCGCCCAGAGCTACCACCGCCGGCCGGGTCTGACGGCCGAGCGGTTCCTCGCCGACCCGAACGGCCTGCCCGGCGGCCGTATGTACCGCACCGGCGACCTCTGCCGGTATCGCGCCGACGGCGTCCTGGAGCACCTCGGGCGCATCGGCCGGCAGGTCAAGATCCGCGGGATGCGCGTCGAACTCGCCGAGATCGAGGCCGTCTTCGCCGAGCACGAGGACGTCGCCCGATGCGTCGTCACCCTGGTCCCCGGCCATGACGGCGAGATCGCCGCCTTCGTGGCGCCGGCGGAGGGGCACTCGATCACGGTGCGGGATCTGGTCGCCCACGCCGGACGGCTGCTCCCCGCGCACATGGTGCCGCCGACGGTCCTGGCGGTGGAGCGGATCCCGGTGTTCGTCAACGAGAAGACCGACGTCGGCGCGCTGCTCGGGCTGCTGCGCCAGGCGGCCGGGACCGCACCCGTGGTCGAGCCGCGCAACGCGATCGAGGCGAAGGTGGCTGCCGTCTACGCCGACGTGCTGGGGCGGCGATCGGTCAGTGTCACCGAGGGGTTCTTCGCCCTCGGCGGGCACTCCCTGCTGGCCTTCTCGGTCATCGAGGCCTGCGGGGAGGCCTTCGGCCTGGAGCTCTCGGCCAAGGACCTGCTGTCCGCCTTGTCGGCCCGCGAGTTCGCCGGGCTGATCGCGGGTCGGATCGCGGACGGGGGCGGGGCGACGTGACGGCGGCGGCTGCGGCGGACCCCGACGACGTGCTGGCCGACGTCCTGCGCGTCGACCTGGCCGACGAGAGGCTCTACGCGGGCGAGCGCCCGGAACGGATCTGGCGCACCTTGCGGGCCGCCGGGACCCCGGTGCGCATGGCCGGCACGCGCGAGCACTGGGCGGTCACCCGCTACGGACAGATCCGCGAGGTCCTTCAGCACGGCGACCTGCTCTCCTCACAGAAAGGCATGCGGCTGGGCGAGAAGGCGACGGACGGACGGGCCGGCGAGGTCGCCGGCGGCAGGTCGATGCTGGTGAGCGACGATCCGGCGCACGCCGGGATGCGCAAGGCCCTCGAATCGGCGTTCACCCCGCGGACGATCAGGCGGCTCGCGGACGGAACAGCGGCGCTGGCCCGACGGCTGGTGGCCGAGGCCGCCGCGCAGGGCCCGTGCGACTTCGTCGCGACGGTGGCCGTGCCGCTGCTCACCGAGGTGGCCTGCGACCTGGTCGGGGTGCCGGCAAGCGACCGGCAGCACGTCGCCGCCCTGACGAACACCGCGTTCAGCGGATCGGGATACAGCACCTCGACCGACCAGATCGCGGCCCACGTGGAACTCCTCGAATACTGTGCCCACCTGATCGCCGAGAAGCGCCGTGTCCCGGGTGACGACGTGGCGACGCTCCTGGCCCGGGCCCAGTTGGCCGGGCGGCCGTTCCCGCGTGATGTGGCGATCATGAACTGCCACGACATCATCCTCGGCGGCAACGCCTCCGCGCGCTTCATCCTGACATCGCTCCCGATGACGCTGATCGGGCATCGCGCGTTCTGGTCGGAACTCCGCTCCGGCACCGCGGACCTCGACGTGGCGACGGAAGAACTGCTGCGTTTCGAGGCGCCGGTCAACCATCTGATGCGGACGCTGCTGGGCGACCTGGAGATCGGCGGCGTGCGGATGCGGCGCGGCGAACTCGTCACCCTGTGGCTCCGGTCGGGGAACCGCGACGCGGACGCGTTCGACGAACCGGAGACGCTGCGTGCGTCCGGACACCGCCGCGCCCATCTCGCCTTCGGCCACGGGGCGCACCACTGCATCGCCGCCTACCTGGCGCGGCTGGAGATCCGGTCGCTGGTCCGCGCCCTCGCCGAGGAGGTCGGCGACGCCGAACTGAGCGGAGTCCCGCAGCGGATGGAGTCCAATTTCCTGCGCGGCTACCGGACCGTACCGGTCAGTCTCCGGCCGCGCACCGTGGCGGCCGGCGGGCGGCGTCGCCGGTTTACCTGACGCCACCGCGGGCGCCGCCGCGTCTAGGGTCGATCCGGGATCACGGGCAGCGAGAGCGCCGGATGCGCTGCCGGAGCACCCGCCGACATGAGGAGTTCGACCGATGGATCTCAGGGTGCGCGGGACGGCCCGTGCGACCGTGCCGGGAACGCGGTGAGCGGCCCGCAGCCGACCGCCTGGCTTCAGCGCTCCCCGTCCCCGACCGTGGCGGGACGGGTGTTCTGCATACCGCACGCGGGGTGCGGCGGCTCGGTCTTCGAGAAGTGGCCGGAGCGCCGGGACGGCGTCGAGTTCCTGGCGGTGGAACTCCCCGGCCGCCTGACCCGGTTCGGGGAGCGGATGCCGTCGACGTTCGAGGAACTCGCGCGGGCCCTCGTCGCCGGGATCGAACCCTACCTGGACCTTCCGTTCGCGTTCTTCGGCCACTGCTGGTCGGCGCTGGCCGCGTACGAGGTCGCCGTCCACCTCGACCGCGCGGGCCTGCCGATGCCCGGGCGCCTCTTCGTGTCGTCGCAGCCGGGCCCCCAGGAGAAGCTGACCGGCCGCATGATCTCGATGTCCGAGGCGGAGCTCGCCGGAGAGCTGAAGAAGACGGTGCGGGCGATGGGGCACGAGCCGCACCCCGAGCTGGTGTCGATCTACATCGACGTCCTGCGGGCCGACATCGACGTGAGCCTGCGCTACAGCGTCCCGGATCCGCCGACGCTGTCCTGCCCCATCACCGCGATCGGCTGGACGGACGACACCGAGGTCCGGCCGGAGGAGATGTCCGGCTGGGCCGCGTGCGGCGACACCGACTTCGTGGTCCTTCCCGGTGTGCACCACCAGTTCATCGACGCCCCGCCGGACCTGCTGGCCGCGCTGTGCGCGGGTGTCCGGGACACGGGCTGAGGGGAGAACATGCCCAGTGCCATAACCGTGTCGGCCGGCACGCTCTCCGCCGCCGGCCTGGACACCAGGATGCTCGACTGCTGGCAGGCGACGCTCGCACTCGCACTCGTCGCCCATGGGGTCCAGGACGTGCTGCCCGTCCTGGGAGCCCAGTGGTGGTTCGGTCCGCCGGCGGTTCCCGGTGGCCCCCCGCTCCTCGATCCGATGCCCGAGGCGGACCTGCTCGAACACCGGACGGGACTGCGGCCGCTCGACCGCCCCGTGGCACCGAAGGGGCTGCGGAGCCAGTGCGACCGCGAACTCGCGGCGGGACGGCTGCCGCTCGTGGTGACGGACGGCTTCGTGCTGCCCTGGTGCCCCTACTACGGGGTCCGGCACATCGAGCACAGTTTCGCCGTCACCGGCACGGCGCCGGACGGACTGCTCGTCGTCGACGCCTACGACAACCGCACGGAGTGGGGCCGGGCCGAACCGCTCGACACGGTCGCCACCGCCACGGTGGTCGATGCGATCGAACGCGCGCCCGGCTCCCGCCTGGCAACCCTGCTGCCGACCGGATCATCCGGGCCGGCCGACCCCCTCGCCCCGCTGCGCGCGACCGCCGGCGCCCTCGCGGACTGGACCGGCTCCGATCCGTACGCGTGGTTCGTCGAGGAGTGCCGCGGGGCGGACGTCGGCGAGGTCGCCTTCCAGCGCTTCTGCGAATCGTGCTGGACGATCGAACGCCGCCGACGGCTGTTCGCCGTGTGGCTCGACACCTTGGTGCGGCTGCCCGGCGAGCCGCTGCCGAACGGCTTCCCCGACACGTACCGCGGCCAGGTCGTGGCCGCGTGGAGCGAGGTCAACCGCTTCGCCTACCTCGCGCTGCGCCGCGTCCGTGCCGGGCGCAGGGCGACCCTCGGCGCCGTCGGCGATCTGGTGGCCGCCGCGGCGGCGGCCGAGCGGGCCTCGGCCGCCGAGCTCGTCGCATGGCTGGCGCGGGATCGATGAGAGCGAACCCGGGCCTCGGATTCGTCGGCGCGTTCCTGGAGGTCGCGGCCGGGCAGCCGCACGCCCCGGCCATCGTGCACGGCGACACCGTCGTCACGTACGGCGAGACCGCGGCCATGGTCGAGCGGTGCGCCGCGGCCCTGCGCGCCGCCGGCTGCGACGGCGGGCTCGTCGCCTTCAGCCTTCCCAAGGGGCCGCAGGCCGTCGTCCTGATGCTCGCGTGTCTGCTGGCGCGGGTCCCCTATCTGCCGATCGACGCGGGGGCGCCGCTCCCCCGGCGGCGGCAGATCCTCGCCGACGCGGATCCCGTCCTCCTCGTCGTGCCGACGCGGAGGACGGCGGACTGGCCCGGGGAGCGCTTCGCCACGTTCGGAAGCCTGGTCCGGGGCGGCGACGACGCGACGGCCCGGTATCTGACGTCACAGCTCGCGGTCGCCCGCCGTACCGCGCGCGGTACGGCCGCGGACGACCTCGCGTACGTCCTCTACACCTCCGGTTCCACGGGAAGCCCCAAGGGGGTGATGATCAGCACCGCGAACGCGGGCTACTTCGTGGACTGGGCCTCGCGGGCGTTCCCCCTCGGCCCCGGCGACCAGGTCGCCCAGCACGCGCCGCTGCACTTCGACCTGCCGGTGTACGACGTGTTCGTCGCGCTCTCCGCGGGCGCCTGCCTCCACGTGGTCGACGAGCGCACGGCGATGTTCCCCTCGGCCGTGTACACCCTGCTCCGCGAGCGCGGGATCACCGCGGCCTACATGGTGCCGTCGGCGCTGAACGCCCTCGTGCGGCGCTCCGGCTTCGCCCGCGAGGGGCTGCCGGATCTGCGGCAGCTGCTCTACGCCGGCGAGGAGTACCCCGTGCCGCAACTGCGGACCCTGACGGCCGGACTCCGGCCGGACGCCTTCGTCGGCAACCTCTACGGCCCGGTGGAGACCAATGTCGTGACCTGGCACGGTGTCGACACGACGGCGCTGGCCGCCGGTCGCGTCCCGATCGGGCGGGCCGTGCCCGGCACCGACGTCCGGGTGCTCGACGCCGCGGGCGGGTCGTACGCCCGCTCGGCGGAAGGCGAACTGATCGTGAGCGGCCCCTCCGTCTCACCGGGGTATCTGAACGACCCCCGGCGTACCGCGAGCACCCGGGTGACCACCCGTGTCGACGGGGTGGACCGGGTCTACTACCGGACCGGCGACTTCGCCCGGATCGACGCCGAGGGGGTCGTCCACTTCCTCGGGCGACGCGACGGTCTGGTCAAGACCCGCGGCTTCCGGGTCGAGGTCGGCGACGTCGAGGCCGTACTGGCCGCCCACGACCAGATCCGGCAGGCCGCGGTGGTGCCTGTCGAGGACTCCGGCGCGGGCACCGTCATGGCCGCGCACGTCGTGGCCGCGCACGGTGCGGAGCTGACCGCGGACGCGGTCCGCCGGTGGGTCGGGAAACACCTGCCGTCGTACATGGTGCCGGCCCTCGTGACGTTCCACCGGGAGCTGCCGACGACCTCCACGGGCAAGATCGCCCGGGCCGAACTCGGTGGTGTCCGGTGAACGGCCCGGCGCGGGACAGCACGCTCACGCTCGTGCTGGGCGCGCTGCGCCACGTGCTCGGTGCGGAGCCCGCGCTGGACGCCGGCACCGACCTGTTCGCGGTGCCGGGTTTCGACTCGCTCGCGCTCGCCGAGCTGGTCGCGGAACTGGAGGACCGGATCGGCGGGGCCCTGGACGACGCCCTGATGACCCCGGACGTCTTCGCCACCCCGAGCACCATCGCCCGCGGCCTGGTCGCCGCGTCCTCGACGGAGGAGACGCCATGACGGTACGCGACGAGCCGGGCCGCGAGGTCGTGCTGCTCGGCGATCTGCTCGACTGGGCCGCGGAGCGGTCCGCGGACCGCACCGCCGTGGTCCACGGTCCGCGCCGGTGCACGGTCGCCGAACTCAGGACCGCCTCGGTCGTCGCCGCGGCCACGCTGCACGGCCTCGGCGTGCGGCGCGGCGACCGGGTGGTGATCGTCGTCGAGGACTTCCTCGACACCATCGCGTTCATGTTCGGCGCGGCGCGGATCGGCGCCGTCTATGTGCTCGTCGACCAGGCGACACCCGCCTACGCCGCTCAGCACCTGCTCGACGACTCCGAGCCGCGGTGCGTCGTCGCCGGCGAAGCGAGCCACCCGCGGCGGTGCGCCCAGGAGTCGGGGATCCCCCTCCACGCGCCCGACTGCTTCGGCCGTCCCGACCCCGGCGCGCCCGCGGCGCCGCGCCCCGTGTCGTACGACGGGGTGAGCATCCTGTACACGTCCGGATCCACCGGCCGCCCCAAAGGAGTGGTCGCCACACACGCCAACATGGTGTTCACCGCGATCGCCATCGCCCGGCGGCTGCGGTTGCGGGAGGACGACGTCATCGGCTGCGTGCTGCCGATCACCTTCGACTACGGCGCGTACCAGATCCTGCTCGGTCTCCTGTCCGGGGCGACGCTCGTCTGGGGGCGCGGCGCGGCCGCCGGCCCGGGGCTGCTGTCCTTCCTCCGGGACAACGCGGTCACGGTCCTCCCCGCCGTCCCGGGGGTGTCGCACGTTCTGGACCGCCTGTCCCGCCGCAGCACCGAGCCGCTACCGGGTCTGCGCGTGCTGACCAACACCGGTGCGGCGATGTCCGACGAGCTCCGCGGGCGGCTCCGGGCGGCGTACCCGGATCTGCAGGTGTACCTGATGTTCGGCCTGACCGAGTGCAAGCGCATCTCCATCCTGCTGCCGGAGGAGATCGATGCCCGGCCCGGGTCCGTCGGCCGGGCTCTCGACGACACGGAGTGCATCGTCGTCGACGCCGACGGCAGAGCCCTGGAGCCGGGGCAGGTCGGGGAACTCGTCGTCCGCGGCCCGCACGTGACGCAGGGCTACTGGCGGGCTCCGGAGCTGACCGCGCCGCGCTTCCGACCGCGGGGGCCGATGGGCGAGCGCGTCCTCCACACCGGCGACCGCTGCCGGCTCGACGATGCGGGATACCTGTACTTCGCCGGTCGTGACGACGACATCTACAAGTCCAACGGCTACCGCACCTCGGCCGTCGAGGTCGCGCTCGCCGCCGAGGCGGTGCCCGGTGTCAGCCAGGCGCACTGCGTTCCCGAACGGGCGGGCTCACCCGCGGTGCTCGCCGTGGTGACCGACCTGTCGGCCGCCGAGGTGCGCACCCGGCTGCACGACTACCTGGAGTGGTTCAAAGTGCCCGACCTCATCGTGGTCACCCGGAGCATTCCGCTCAACCGCAACGGCAAGGCCGACGCCGAGGCCGTACGGGCGCTGACTTCGGAACGGGGACCGGTATGACGGGCGACACCGGGCGCCTCGCACGGATCGCCGCCGAACACGGCACTCCGGTGTACGTGTACGACCTCGCCGAGGTCCGCCGCGCACATGCCGACCTGCGGCGATGCCTGCCCCGGGCAAGCCGGCTGCTCTACTCGCTCAAAGCCAATCCCCATCCGCACATCGTGCGGGAGCTGGTCCGCGCGGGGGCGGACCCGGAGGTGTCCTCGTCGCGTGAGCTCGACGTCGCGCTGTCCGCCGGCGCCGCCCCGCGGTCGTGCCTCTACACCGGCCCCGCCAAGACCGACGCGGAGATCGACCACGCGCTGGCGGCGGGCGTCCGGCGCTTCTCGGTCGACTCGCCGACCGACCTGGGCCGCCTCGGCGCCCGCGCCCGACCGCTGGGCATCAGGGCACAGGCGATCCTCCGTCTGAACCCCCGGCGGTACCCGGGGAACGCAGGGCTGGCGATGGGCGGCACGCACAGCCCGTTCGGCGCGGACGTGGCATGGGTCCGCGCCGAGCCGGAACGCTTCCGCGCGGACGGCGTGGACCTGGTGGGTTACCACGTCTACATCGGCACCAACAGCACGGAGGAGACGCAGCTCGCCGGCTGGTTCGAGCTCGGGCTCGACGCGGTCGGCGAAGCGCACCGGGCACTCGGCGGCGACGTGCGACTGATCGACCTGGGCGGCGGGTTCGGGAGCCCTTTCGCCCGCAACGGCAGCCGTCCGGAACTGACCGGACTCGCGTCCCTCCTGGACGGCCTCGTCTCCGACCGGCTGGCCGCCGGCGGGCTCGGCGATCCCGTCGTCGCCTTCGAATCCGGACGGTATCTGGTGGGCACCGCAGGGTCCCTGGTGGTGGGTGTGCAGGACGTCAAGTCCAGTCACGGAACGCGCTACGTCGTGGCGGACGGGGGCATCAACGTGCTCGGCGGCATGCAGGGCCTGCGGCGCGTGCCACCGCTCATGGCCGAGGCGCTGTCCCCCGACCCCGGTCCGGGGCCGGTAGCCGCACCGGGCGACACCGCCGTGCTGGCCGGCCCGCTGTGCACGCCTTTGGACGTGCTCAATCCCAGAGCCGCGCCGGCCCACGTCGGCCCGGGGGATCTGCTCGTGGTGCCGAACGTGGGCGCCTACGGCCTGACCGCGAGCCTCCTCGGGTTCCTGAGCCGCGAGGCACCTGTCGAAGTGGCGGTGGACGGCGACCGGGTCGTCTCCGCGCTCCGGCTGAGCCTCGGCTACACCGAGGCCGTTCCGCGGTCGGCACGGCGGCCGCCGGCCGATCCCCCGGCGGTCGCCGTGCCGGATCCGGCTCCCCCTGCCCGACCCGGCTCCCCCCTCCTGCCCGCACTGTCCGCCGCTCGCAAGGAACCCAGCCATGGACCAGATCAGTGACACCTTCCGCGCCGTCCTCGTCCGCCACCTCGCGGCCGTCGACCGTCCGGAGGACATCCCGCCCGACGTCAACCTGCGTGCGCTGGGCCTGAACTCGATGCGCGCGGTGGACCTGGTCATCGATCTCGAGGACACGCTCGGGATCGTCTTTCCGGACGACGCCTTCACCGACGAGGTGTTCGAAAGTGCCCGGACGATCTGGGCCGTGGTGAGCGCGAGCCCGGTGGCGGAACCGCGATGACCGGCGCTTTCGACCTCGACGGGCTCGGCAAGGCGCTGGACGCCGCGGCTGCGGACATCGACGCGACCGGCGACCCCGAAGGGGTGGGACTGGGCCTGCTGCGGGAACACGGCCTGATGGGCTGCCTCGTCCCCGCCTCCCTGGGCGGCGGCGGCGAAGGCGTCGCCGTGATGCTGGCGATCGCGGAGCGGATCGGAGCGCACTGCCCCGGGCTCGCGGTGCTGTGGGTGATGCACTGCCAGCAGGTGGCGATCCTCGACCGCTACGCGGACGAACCGTTGCGCGGCGACGTCCTGCGAGCCGTGGCCCGCGACCAGCACTTCCTCGCGTCGATCACCACCGAGCCCGGCAAGGGCGGCCATCTCATGACAGCACGCGCCGCGCTCGGCCGGACGGCCGGGACGCTGCGCTTCTCGCGGGAGGCGCCCGTCGTGTCGGGCGGCCTGCACGCCGACGCCTACCTCATCACGATGCGCCGCGCGGAGGACAGCGTGCCGGACGACGTGGTGCTGGTCCACGCACCCCGCGACGCGGTCCAGGTGACCCCGCGCGGGCCGGTGGACATGCTGGGGATGCGCGGCGCGTCGAACGTCTCCCTCACCGTGGACGTGTGCGTCCCGCCGGAGAACCTCATCGATCCCCCTGGCGGATTCGCCCGGATCGGGGCACGCACGATGGTCCCGCTGGGCCATCTCGGCTGGTCCGCGGCGTGGCTCGGGGCAGCGCGAGCGGCGCTGCGCCACGTCCTGCGGAGGCTGCGCGCCGACGGTGCGGGAAGCATCCGCCGCGACGACGACGTGCTCGACCGGGTGGCCCGCGCCCGCCTGCGCGTCGACACGGTGGAGGCCGTCGTCCTCGCGGGGCTCCGGGAGTTCGAGGCGCGTTCGGGCCGCGAACTGGACCACCCCGCGTTCCACATCCTCGTCAACAACGTGAAGGTGGTCGCGAGCGAGCAGACGTTCCGGGCCGTCGACGAACTGGTGGAGGTCGGGGGTCTGGGTCTGGGCTACCGGCGCGGGCCGGACCTGGTGCTCGAACGGATATTCAGGGACCTGCGCTCGGCCACCCTGATGTACGGCAACCACCGGCTGGTCCGCGCCAGCGGCAAGCTCGCGCTGTTGGACGCCGGGGCGCAGTCCCTGCGTGCCGGCGGCCTGGCGACCATGCTCTGACCACGAAGGGAGGCCGTGCAGCGTGGAGATCTTCGCCATCTGCCCGCACCACACGGACGTTTTCGGGGCACGGGACGATGCCGGTGCCTCCTCCGCCTACACCGCCCGGCTCGCCGCGCACTGCGGGGCAGCGGAACGGCTGGGCGCCACGGGAATGCTCGTGTTCGACTTCTGGCAGTCGCTCGACCCGTGGATCACCGCCCAGCTGATCCTGTCGGCCACGACCACGCTGGAACCGGTCGTCGCCGTGAATCCGGCGTTCACCCACCCTGCGATCGCGGCCCGGTCGACCGCCGGTCTGGCCCATGTCTACGGCCGACGCGTCAACCTCAACGTCGTCGCGGGCGCCAAGGAGCGCGACCTGGCGGCGCTCGGAGCGGCACCGGGTCAGGACGGCGGACACGCCCGGAACGCCGACTTCATCCGGGCGGTCCACGCCGTACTGGCAGCACGGCCCCACGAGGGGTCGCACTACCGCATCGACGCACCGGCGTTGGACCCGACGCCGGATCCCGCCACCGCCCCCCGCGTGCTGTCCCCCGGGAGCCGGGCGCCCGGCATCGCGCAGGTCCTGCCGTTGCTCGACCGGGCCCTGGTCATGGGGAAGTCGCGTGCGGCACTCGCCGAGGAGCACGCCCGACTGGCCGCGGCGGGCCTGACCGCCGGACTGGCGATGGTCCTCGGCATCGTCGCCCGACCGACCGCCGCGGCGGCCTGGGACGCAGCCCGCGCGCAGTACACGGGCAGCCGTCGCGACCGGCTCGCCTCCCGGGCGTTCAACCGTCATGTCACGTCGAGCCAGCACACGGCGAACATCGCGGCCGCCGCCGACGGCGAGGTGCAGGACGAATGCCTGTGGTACGGCGCGGACCGGGTCGGCGGCGACGCCCCGAAGCTGGTCGGGTCCTACGAGGAGGTGGGGCGCGGTCTCGCCTCGTACGCGCGGCTCGGTGTGCGCACGTTGATCCTCGATCTGCCGGCGGCTGTCGCGGAGTTCGACCACATCGGCCACGCCCTGGAAGCGGCTGACGACGCGGCCCTGCCGGCCTGACGGCGCCGGCCCGAACGACGGACGACATCGGGAGTGACACATGACACGGACGACGGACGACTCGACCACGACCGGGACGGCGGCGGCCGACGGCGTCCGCGGCGACCTGCTGTCCTGTTACAGCGCCGCGTTCGCAGCCTGCCTCGCGGCCTACGGCGTCGACCAGAACCTCGCGGTCGGCGGCCAGCTGTTCCTCGGTCTGCGCCGCGACGGCGAACTGCTCGAATTCCTGCACCACCACACCCCGCTGAGCGGTGACGCGGACTTCTACCGGCTCGACATGCGCCGTCGCGGTGCCGCAGACCCCGAATCGGCGGCCGAGAGCATCCGCGCGGAGGCGGAGCGCCGGGGCATCGCGCTGGTCACCGGATCCACCGGGACCCTGCCCTGGATCGACCGCGGCAGCGCCCTTCCCGCACCGCACTGGTTCGTCGTCCGGCCGTCGGCCGGGAGCACCGGTCAGGTCGCCGTGGACGACCGCTTCACCTGGCTCGACGAGCACGGCGACCACCCCGGGTTCCAGGGAACCGTCGCGGCCGCGGAGGTGGGGCGGCTGGCGTGGTCCCCGCTCCCGGTGGGCGCCGAAGCACTGAGCCGGGAGCGGTGGGCGCTCGGCGACCCGCGCGTCCGGCCGGCCTGGTCGGCCGCCCGCCCCTGGCAGTGGTGGGAATGCGCGTCCGCCACCGTCCGGGACGCGTCCGGCGTCGGGTTCGGCCGGGCCGTACTGGAACGGAGCAGCGCCGGGGCGATCACGGATCCGTCGGTCGCGAGCCGGGGTTGGACGGTCGGCCGCGCGGCCTTCGACGAGCTCGCCGACGCGATGAGTGCCGGCCTCGGCGAGCCCGACACCTACCGGTGCGGCACCGACCTCTGGGTGGCGTACCGCAACCGGCAGGCGTTCGCCGCGGCGCTGCACCACGCGCAGCGCCTGGGGGTGGCCGGCGGTCTGGACGGGGTCGGGGCCTGGGTGTCCGGGGAACTGGTTCCCTCGTGGGCGGGCGTGACACGGGCGATGCGCTACAACGCACTTCGGGTCCAGCAAGGCGTCCGGCCCCACACGGGCCTGCTCCCCGAGCTGAGGCGGCTCGGGGAGCTGGAGGACGAGGCACGCCGACGGCTGGCGACGGCGCTCGCCGGCGGCTGAGACGCGCGGACCCGTGGAGCGGCCGGGCGGCGCCCCGGTCAGCTGCGGGCAGCCGACTCCTGGGACGTCAAGAACAAAGCGTAGATGACGAGTTGCACACGGTTGTGCGCACCGGTCTTCGCGCGGATGCGACGGAGATACGAGTCGACGGTGTGCGGACTCAGCTGCATGCGCCGTGCGATGGCAGCGTAGGTGCTGCCGCTCGCCAGTTCGACCAGCACCTCGCGCTCCCGGTCGCTCAAGGTCTCCAGTACGCCGGTGTCCAAATCTTTCATGATCCGCCTTCTTGCTGCGTTCGGGAAACGGACTGTCCGTGCTCGACTTTCGACGATCTCCGTTGCAAGGGTTCTGGTCCCGGGCCGGTTCGCGGGTCAGGATGTCCACAGCCGCCCGCTCGGGCTCGGGCCTACGAGCGGAGAAGATACGAGGCACCGGTGGGAGGGGCGTACACGGCGTGTACACGGCCCGCACATCGCCCCGGTGAACCGCCCCGCCCCCGCCGCCCGCTTCGTACGGAGTCCGGCCCGCGGGCGCTCGGAGACGGACGACTGTCCCGGCGGTACGATCTGCTAAATTCCCACGCAGGATCTACCTCTTCGCCGCCGGGTCCGGACAGGAACTGACCGGCGACGTCCGTCCGGAGGTACCGGGTGCGCCTCGATCTCCTTGGACCACTGGCGGTCGTCCGCGACGGTCGACCGGTGCCGCTCGGGCCGACGAAATCCCGCCTGCTGCTCGCGGCGCTCCTGCTGCGGGGCAACGAGATCGTCCCGCAGAGCGCGCTGGTGGAGGCGGTCTGGGACGACTGCCCGCCGCCCTCCGCCTATGCGAACCTGCGCACGTATGTCAGGGGATTACGGCAGCTGCTGGATCCGCAGGGGGAGAACCGGTTGCGCCTCCTCCCCGGCGGCTACCTCCTGTCCCTGGGCCCGCTGGAACGGGACAGCGACCGGTTCTCGGCCGTGGCGGGAAGCGGACGCGACGCCCTGGCGGTCGGCAACCTCGATGCGGCCCGGGCGCAGTTCCGGCAGGCCCTGGACATCCCCCGTGGCCCGCAGCCGCTGAGCGACCTGCCGCTCACCCCGACGCTGCTCCGGCAAGCGGCGCCGCTCACGGAGATGGTCCTGGCCGTCGAGGAGGACTACGCAGCCGTCCAGTTGACGCTGGGCGCGCCCGCCGACGTGGTGCGGCGGCTGCGACCGCTGCTGGACCGGCACCCGCTGCGCCAACGCGCCTGGGCCCAGATGATGTTGGGCCTCTACCGCCTCGGTGACGTGGCCGGCGCGCTCGACGCCTTCCAGCGGGCCCAGCACGCGATGCGGCAGGAACTGGGCCTCGACCCGAACCCCCACATGGTCGCCATGCACGACGACATCCTGCACCACCGGCCGCATCTGGATGTGCCGGGGAGGGCTGCCGTGGAGGCGGCGGTCACACCTCCGGCGGAATCCGGCGCGGTACGTCCGCAGGAGCAGCCCGACATCACGGCGGTCCACGAACCGGCCGACATGACGGTGCCGCACCAGCTGCCGCGCCAACTGCCCGACTTCCGCGGGCGGAAACGCGAGAGCGCACTCCTGGACAACCTCATCGACGGAGGCGGGACCTCCGTCGACCGGCTGCCGGTGTGCGTCATCTCCGGCATGGCGGGCGTGGGAAAGACCTCCCTCGTCCTGCACTGGGGGCACGGGGTGGCCGACCGGTTCCCCGACGGTCACCTCTACGCCGACCTGCGCGGCTACGATCCCGGCCACGCGGTGTCCCCGTCAGAGGTTCTGCGCTCGTTCCTGGAGGCGCTCGGCGTCCCCCGGGCGCGTGTGCCGCTCGACGGGGAAGGCAGGTCCGGCCTCTACCGGAGCCTGCTCTCCACCCGCCGGATGCTCGTCGTGCTCGACAACGCCCGCGACGCCGAGCAGGTGCGCCCCCTCCTGCCGGGCTCGGGAGACTCCCTGGCGGTGATCACCAGCCGGCGCCGGCTCATCGGCCTGACGCTGCGGGAGGGGGCGCGGCAGATGGTCCTCGACGTGATGCCCACGCACGACGCCTACGGCGTCCTCGCCTCCCACGCGGGGGCGGACCGCCTGGCCGCCGAGCCGGACGTGGTGGACACGATCGTGTCCGCCACCGGCAGGCTGCCGCTCGCCCTGGCGATAGTCGGCGCCCGCATCTCCTCCCATCCCGGATTCCCGCTGCGCGTCTTCGCCAAGGAACTCCTCGCGAAATCCGGACCGCTGGACGCGCTCGACGACGGGGAGGTCCGCCAGATCTTCTCCTGGTCCTACCTGGCGCTCAGCGCCCCCGCCGCCGACCTGTTCCTGATGCTCGGCCTGCACCCCGGACAGGACATCACCGCCGCGGCCGCCGCCGCGCTCGCCGCCACCGCCGAGGTGGACGTCGTGCCTGCCTTGGGCGAGCTGACCCGCCTGCACCTGCTGACCGAACACCGCCCCGGTCGGTACGCGTTCCACGACCTGCTGCGCGCGTACGCCGCCGAGCTGGGCACCCGCCGGCTGACGGCGGACGTCCGGCGGGCGGCCCTGCACCGCCTCCTGGACCACTACCTGCACCAGGCGTATCCCGCGGCCGTCCTGCTCCAGCCGCAGTGGCTCACCTTCGCCCCCGCGACGCCCCTGTCCGCGCCGACACGTCGGCCGCCCGCGGACGCGTCGGCCGCGGCCCAGTGGTTCGGGAGCGAGCAGGAGGTCCTGACCCGGGTGATCCACGCGGCGGCATCCTCCGGCTTCGAGCAGTACGCGTGGCAACTGGCCTGGGCGCTGACGACGTTCCTCGCGCCGCAGGGGCTGTGGCAGCGCCAGCAGGATCTGCAGCGCGCCGCTCTCGACGCCGCGCGCCGCTCCGGTGACTGCCTGGGCACGGCCACCTCCCTGCGGCTGCTGGCACGCGCCTGTACCCGGCTCGACGAGCTCGACGAGGCGGAAGTGCTGTTCGGCGACGCGAGGATGCTCTACCAGAAGCTCGACGACGCGGCGGGCGAGGCGCAGACCCTGCACAACATGGTCGAGGTCTGCTTCATGCAGGGGCGGCTGGACAAGGCGGTCGAGTACGGCGAGGACGCGCTGCTGCTGCACGAACGCGCGGGCGGCAGCAGCGGCGAGGCCAGGACCCTCAACGCCATCGGCTGGGTGCACGCCGCTGCCGGCCGCTACGAGAAGGCCGTCGAACGCTGCACGCAGGCCATGGCCCAGCAGCGCCTCAGCGGTGACCGCAACGGTCTGGCCGCGACCCTCGACAGCCTCGGCTTCGCGTACGACCGGCTCGGCAGGAGCAACGAGTCCATCCGCTGCTTCGAAGAGGCCATCCAGCTCTTCCGCGAGTCCGCCGACCGCTACCACGAGGCAGAAACCCTCATCCGCCTCGGGGACGCCCGGCTCGCCGCGAACGGGCCGGAAGCGGCTTGCGCGGACTGGGCCGCCGCAGCCGCGATCCTGGACGAGCTGGCCGACCCCCTGGCCCAGGAAGCCTACTCCCGGCTCACCGGCCGAGGATGAGACCCCGCCCCCGCCGGAACGGCGGAGGGGCCCCCGAACCGGGTTCCCGATGTGGGCGTGGACGGTTTCGAACCGCCGACATCCGCCTTGTAAGGGCGGCGCTCTACCACTGAGCTACACGCCCCGCAGAATGCGACGTCACAGGTTACCTTGCCGTGGGGGGCGGGGGGCAAGGGCATACGGGGGCGCGTACGGGGGGGGGTGGGGTGCGGGTGGACCGGGCCGTGTGTTCGGGGCGGGTGGGTGGGAGGATGGGACGCGACGGTGTGGGGCGGCGATCCGGGGAGAGAGACGTAACGTGACGACGGCACGTTCGTGGTGGCGGCGCGGCGACAACACGCGCGCCGAGGCTCAGGCCGCGAAGGACGCCGCCGCGCAGGCCTTCTACGAGCTGGACACCGCGCAGCGGGAGCTGGAGATCTCCGTCGAGACGATCTCGGCGGTCGAGCAGTCCGCCGAGGCCCGCCGGGCGCTGTCCGGTTTCGAGGCGCTCAAGAACCGCATCGACGAGGTCAGCGCGGCCTACATCCGTACCGTCGACGCCCATGACCTGGACCGGGACGACCTGGACCACGGCGCCGCGAACCGGGCGATCGCCGAGCTGAACCGTGCCAGGGACGACCTGGAGAACGTCCGCAAGGAGCTGGACCGCTACCAGTCGCAGACGGCCCCGCTGCTGGACCGGGCCGAGACGCAGCTGGCCCGGCTGGCCCCGGCCCGCGAGCAGGCCAGGCAGACGCTGCTGGCCGCCAGCAACGCGCTGGACGCGGTACGGGCCGCCGGGCTCGCCGCGGACGACCTCGCGGCCCGGCTCGCCGCGCTCGCCCCTGAGCTGACCAAGCTCAACGAAGGGGCCGCCAAGCACGGCGTCCAGGACACCGTGCGGCGCGCGAACGACATCCGGCTCAAGGCCGAGGCGGTGCGGGCCGAGGCCGAGCGGCTGCCGGAGCAGGCCCGGGAGATCGACAAGCGCCTGGTGTCGCTGCGCACCCGGGTGCAGGCGCTCGGCACCCGCGCGGAGGGCGTGGCGCCGGTCCTCAGCGAGCTGCGGCGGCGCTTCTCGCTCGCCTGCTGGCAGGACCTCCAGCCCGTGCCGGAGCAGGCCGCGCAGGCCGTACGGCAGGCGGAGGCGACGCTCGCCGAGGCCCGCAAGGCGCGGGACGCGCAGGCGTGGTCGCAGGCCACCGCGAAGCTCGCGACGGTCCGCGCGCTCATGGACGACGTGGACGGCGCGGTGGGCGCCGCGCGGGAGCGCCTCCAGCGGCTCAACGAGGTCAGCAAGGACCCGAAGGCCGAGGTGGAGCGCACCCGCTTCGCGATCCGGGACGCCCAGCGGCTGGCGATGCAGGGCCGCAGCCAGCCCGAGCCGCGGCACGCCCGCCCGCTGGACGAGGCCGTCGCCCGGCTGGACCGCGCGCTGGCGGGCCTGGAGGGCGCGCACCCGGACTACTGGGCGTTCCTGACCGAGACGGCCGCGGTGCGCGAGAAGGTCAACCGCGTGGTGTCCAACATCCGCGAGGACCGCGCGGCGGGCCGCTGACCCGCGCGCGGCCCGCGTCGCGTACCCGGCGGCTCAGCCGCAGCAGCCACCGCCGCAGCAGCCGCCGCCACCGCCCGCGGGGGCCGGGGCCGCGGCGGGGCCTCCGGAGGACGCGGCGGTGCCGCCGACCGAGACCGTCGAGAGCAGCTTGACGGTGTCGCCGTGGCCCTTGGGGCAGGGCGCGGGGGCGCCGGACTGCGACATGGGGCGGCGCATTTCGAAGGTCGCACCGCACGTCTTGCAGCGGTATTCGTAACGAGGCATGGCCCCAGCGTATCGGGACCGCGCTGCCGGGCGGCGGTGCCCGGCCTATCCTGGGAAGCGGCGTCCTCATACGGCCGACCTCCCGAAGGAGGCGCCCATGCAGCTGAACGACCACGTCCCCGTCGACCACCGGCTCAGCCAGGTCTACCGCTTCGGCGCCGGACTGATGGGCCTGATCCTCGTCGTCTTCGGCATCCTGGGCCTGCTCAACCACGTCTCGTTCCTGAACCAGGCGGGCGAGCGCGTCGCGGGCCTGAATTCCAACGGCGCGCTCAGCTCGATCTCGATCGGCGTCGGCGCGCTCCTCTTCGTCGGCATGGTCATCGGCGGCAACTTCGCCTCCACCCTCAACATCTGCGTCGGCGCCGCCTTCCTGATCAGCGGCTTCGTGAATCTGGCGCTGCTGGACACGGACAGCAACCTGCTGGCGTTCAAGATGTCCAACGTGCTCTTCAGCTTCGGGGTGGGGCTGCTGCTGCTGTTCTTCGGGATGTACGGGCGGGTGACGGGCGGCTTGCCGCACGACAACCCGTACTGGCGCCGACGGCACCCGGAGGAGGCCGCGCGGGAGTACGAGGCCCGCAGGAAGACCCCTGCGCGCCGCCCGCCGCCGCGCGGCATCCCGCAGCACTGAGGGCACCGTTTCCGGCACATAGGGCCACCGGTCATACCTGATACGTATGACCGGTGGCCCTATGCGCCGGCCGGCCCGGGCTAGCGGCGGCGGGCCAGCGTCAGGCCGTCCGCGACCGTGAGCAGTACGTCCTCGACCCGGTCGTCGGCCCGCACATGGTCGTTGAAGGCGCGGATCGCCGCGCCGCCGCCGGTGGTGTCCGGGTCGGAGACGTCGCCGTGGAAGAGGGTGTTGTCGACGACCAGCAGGCCGCCGGGGTTCGTCCGCGGCACCAGCTCCTCCCAGTAGTCGACGTAGGAGCCCTTGTCGGCGTCGAGGAAGACCAGGTCGATCCACGGGCCCGGCGGCAGCGCCCGCAGCGTGTCGAGGGCCGGGGCGATCCGCAGGTCGATGCGGTCGGCGACGCCCGCCTTCCGCCACGCCTCGCGGCCCACCGCCGTCCACTCCTCGGAGACGTCGCACGCGATGACGCGCCCGTCCGCGGGGAGCGCCTGCGCCATGGACAGCGTCGAGAAGCCGGTGAAGGTGCCGACCTCGACAATCTGCCGCGCGCCGGTCAGCCGCACCAGAAACGCCAGCAGCGGGCCCTGCTCCTGCGCCGTCTGGAGGCCCGCGACGTCGCCGAGCCGCTGGTGGGTGACGTCCACCAGTTCGCGTTGCACCGGGTCGAGCGGATTGTGCTCCAGGACGTATGCGTACAGCTCGGGCGTGAGCTGCGGGTTTTTCGTTTCGTACACGAGTCTGCTCCCAGGTCTGGCACTTAGGGTGACGGGATGCTTGTCGATGACGCGGTCGCCCTGGTGCCCAGCATTCCAGGCCGCCGTGCGCTGCTGGGGCTCGCGGGCGCGCCCGCCGCGGGAAAGTCGACGCTGGCCAGGCGGCTGGTCGCGGGCGTCGACGAGCGGCTGGGCGCCGGGACGGCCGCGTACGTACCCATGGACGGCTTCCACCTGTCCAACGCGCAGCTGGACCGGCTGGACCTGCGGGACCGCAAGGGCGCGCCCGAGACCTTCGACGTGGACGGCTACGTGGTGCTGCTGGAGCGGCTGCGCGCGGAGCGGGCGCGTCCGGTGTACGCGCCCGACTTTGACCGCCGCCTCGACGAGCCGATAGCGGCGGGGCTCGTCGTGCCCGCGGGCACCGCGCTCGTCGTCACCGAGGGCAACTACCTCGCCGACGACGGGCCCGGCTGGGCGCGGGTGCGCGACCTGCTGGACGAGCTCTGGTACGTCGAGACACCGCGCCGCCTCCGCGAGCGCCGCCTCCTGCGCAGGCACCTGCGCGGTGGGCGCAGCGAGGAGGAGGCGCGGGAGTTCATCGCCTCCAGCGAACGGGCGAACTCCGTTCGGGTGGAGAGGGGGCGGCGCTTCTGTGACCGCGTCGTCTCCACGCGGGAGGGCTGACGCCTCGGGGTGCCACTTGCTGCCAGTCCCGCGACCTTCCGCCGGTGGGTGGCTTGTCGCGCAGTTCTCCCCCAGGCTCCGCCCGGGAGGTGCCCCCACGCGCCCCTGGTTGTCGCCCTCACACGTGCGTCAAAAACTCCCGGAGGATCTGTTCGCCGGCCGCTACGCCCGCTGTCGGGAGGGGGGTGACGGTCGGGGCGGTCCAGCCGGTGTCGGAGAGTTCGCCGTGGGCCGGGGTCCAGCCGGCGTCGGCGGCCAGGAGGAGGTCGACGTCCAGGAGGGAGTCGCCGGCGGCCAGGATGCGGTCGGCGCCCGCGCGGCGGACGACCTCGGCCAGCGCCGCGCTCTTGGACAGCGGCCGGGGCACCGCGTAGATCTTGCGGCCCTGGAGGGACACCGTCCAGCCGAGCGGTTCGGCCCAGGCGGCGAGTTCCTTGACCCATCCGGCGGGGAGCCGTTCGCGGTCGACGACCAGGTAGCAGAAGAGGTCCTCGGCGATCCGCTCCTTGCGCAGCCACTCGGGGTCGGCGGTCGCGGCCAGGTGCGCGCGCACCTCGTCGAGCGGGGCGGAGCCGTCGGCGAGCCGGCGCCGCATCTCGGCGTTCCAGTCGTGGTCGGTGCGCCCGTTGACCAGCAGGTGCCCGCCGTTGGCGCAGATCGCGTAGCTCGGCGTCGCGCCGGGCAGGCTGATCCGGCGGTACTGCTTGCGGGTGCGGGTGGTGGCGGGCACGAAGCGCACGGCGTCGGAGAGCTCGGCCAGCAGGCGCGAGGCCGCCTCGGTCATGAAGGACAGCGGCCGGCTCTCGTGCACCTCGACGCACAGCAGCCGCGGGGCCTGCTCGTCGGGCATGCCCAGGGCGAGCGCGGCGGCCGAGTAGATGAGGGTGCGGTCGAGGTCGCTCGCGACGATCGTCCGGCTGTAGACGCGGTTCACCGGCTGGTCACCGCCTTGCCGTCGGTGCCGGTCGCGCCGCGGGTGTAGCGCGGGTGGATGAGGCCGACGCACGAGTACGGCAGGTCGTCGGTCTCCTCGACGGGCACCCCGCGCTGCTCGGCGAGCAGGCGTACGTGGTCGAGGTCGGCGCCCGCGCCGCGCGAGGCGAGGATCTTCCACGGGACGCGCCGCAGCAGGACGCGGGTGGTCTCGCCGACGCCGGGCTTGACGAGGTTGACGTCGCCGATGCCGTACTCCTCGCTGATCCGCTCGACGGCCGCCCAGCCCTCCCATGTCGGGGAGCGGTCCTGCGCGCGCAGCGCCTTGACGTCCTGGGCCACGTCGTCGCCGACCTCGTCGAAGGCGGCGGTGACGGTGTCGAGGAAGAGCGCGGAGACGTCCGAGCCGGCCAGCTCGCGGTAGAACTTGGCGCCGTGGAATTCGCCGGGCCCGACGAGGTCGGCGCGCAGCACGGTGCGCGAGACGAGGCCGGAGACGGTGGAGTTCAGGCACGCGGACGGGATCAGGAAGTCGTCGCGGGTGCCGTACGTGGACACGCAGCCGCCGGGGTCGGCGAGCACCGCGATCTCCGGGCGGAAGCGGGCGAACTCGGGGAAGGCGCCGATGGCGTCGGCGAGTTCGCGGGTGATGGCGCCCTTGCCCGTCCAGCCGTCGACGAAGACGCAGTCGGCCGGGTCGTGGTGGGCGGCGAGCCAGCGCAGCGCGGCGGGGTCGATGCCGCGGCCGCGGACGATGGAGACGGCGTAGTGCGGCAGCTCCAGGCCGTGCGCCTGCCGGGCCCAGCGGCGCATCAGCACGCCGACCGGGGTGCCGGCCCGGGCCAGCGACACCAGGACGGCGCCGGGCCCGCGCTCGGCGAGCACCAGCTCGGTGACGGCGCCGACCGCGCGGGCGATGCGCCCGGCGGAGGTCTCCAGGGCGGCCCGGAAGAGATCCTGGTAGGCGGCGCTGGGCTGGTATTCGACCGGCAGCGACTCGGCGTAGTGGGCGCCACCGCTCTGGATGGCCTCCTCGCGCTCCTCGGTGGGCGCTTCGAGCTGCACGTCGGACAGGTCCTTGAGCAGCCAGCCCACCTCGTCCGCGGCGTACGAGCCGAAGGCGGGGCCGCGCAGCGGTCCGGGGGTTGCACTCATCAGGCCGTGGTTTCCGTTCGGTCGGGAAGGGGCGGGCTCGTGGGTGGGGACGACGGCGAGCAGCACCGCGCCGGTGTGCGGGGCGAGCCGGGCGAGCAGGCCGCCGGGCGAGTGCAGGGCCGGGGTGTCGCCCGCGGAGTCGGTGACGCACACGACGGCGTCGAAGCCGGCCCCGGCGACGTTGTACGCGTACCGCTCGCGCGAGCCGTCGTCGGCGGGGTCGTCGTGCGCCGGGAAGACCAGCCGGCTGCGTATCGCGTAGCCGGGGTCGTCGACGGCGAGCACGGGCGAGCGGGTGGTCGTGGAGAAGTACGCCTCGACGCCGACGCTCTCCGGGGAAAGCCCCTCGGCGCCCTCCTGCGCCCCCGCCGGCGCCCCGCCGGGCGCGTACGCCTCCAGGGCCTGCGCGAGCCGCAGCGGCGCGTACATCAGCTCCTCGGTACCGAGTACGAGCACCCGGCGCGCGTCCGCGGGCAGGGCGCGGGCGAGGCGGCGGCCCATGGCGGGCAGTGCGGCCTCCAGCGCGGCGCGGTGCGCGGGCAGGAAGCCGTGCCGGCCCCCGTCGGGCACCCCGGCGGGCCAGTCCAGCTCGACGCGCCGGACCTCGGCGGCGGGGGCGGCGGCCGGGTCGGGCGCGGCGGGCGTCAGCTCGGCGACGAGGGCCTGGGCGTCGGCCAGCACGCCGTCCGGCAGCGTGACCGTCCCGGCGGCCAGGGACAGCACGTCGACCCGGGCGCCCAGCTCGGCGGCGAAGGCGGTGAGCCGGGCGTGGTCGGCGGGGCCGCGCATGTCGGTGAGGGCGACGACGACGTAGTGCCCGCGCGGGTGGCGGGCGTGCAGGTCGCGGATCGTGTTGAGCACCGTCTGCCCGGTGGAGAATTCGTCGTCCACGAGCACCAGCGGACCCGTCCCGGCCAGCAGCGCCGGGTCCTCGGGCAGCAGCAGGTGGCCGGTGGCGTGGCTGTGCTCCTCCTGGAAGGCGCCGCCGGAGGCGAGTCCGGGCACCTCGCGGCGGGTGGAGTGCAGGTACGGCACGGGCCCGACGCCGTCGGCGACGGCGTGCCCGAGCCCGGTCGCGGTCTCGGCGTAGCCGACGACGACGGCGCGCGCGGCGTCCTGCTCGCCGAGCAGCGCGCGGACCCGCAGGCCGAGGTCGCGGGCGTGCCCGTAGACCGTGCCGGGGCGCTGCGGGACGTGCTTGCCGAGCACGTGGGAGACCAGCAGGTGGGCGCGCTTGGGGTTGCGGCGCAGGGCGAGGCCGAGCAGGCCGGGCAGGCCCTCGCCGTGCAGGGCTATACCGAGCCGGTCGGCGACCCACTGGCCGGTCCAGGGGGCGGCGTCCGCGGCGGGGCGGGGGCGGTTCTCTCCGGTGAATTTCATGTCTCGTACAAGGATGCCTGGTCAGGCGGCGGGAACACAGGCCGCGAGGAGTTCGACGAAGCTGATGCTCTCGCGCGCGACGCCGAAGGCCTCGGCCCGCAGCAGGGTGCGCTCGGCCCAGGCGCGGTGCGGTTTGACCTCGTTCATCTTGTTCGTGTAGGCGGAGCGCAGCACTCCGCCGCCGCTGCGGTCCTGGTGCAGGATGTCGGCGGCGTCGCTGTACTCCTCGTGCGTGACGACGTTCAGCGCGTGCACGATCGGGACGTGGGTGGGGTGGATGCAGGTCTTGCCCTGGAGGCCGTTGGCGCGGTCCAGTTCGATCTCGCGCAGCAGCCCGTCCATGTCCCGCTCCAGCAGCGCGGCGCGCAGGTCCTCGGACTCGCCCTCGGCGAAGGGGCTGCGGCGCAGTTGCGGTTTGAAGATGCGCTCCTGGTGGCGGAAGTACTCCCAGACCGGGCCGGTCACGGTGAAGCCGGAGCCGTCGGCGCGGCCGAGGACGTTGACGACGTCGGCGATCACCGAGGCGACGATCCGCACGTCGTACGCGGTCATGGCGGGCCCGCGGCGGATGCCGTAGGAGGAGCAGAAGTCGGTGACGCCCAGCCGCAGCGCGAGCACCCGCTCGCGGTACTTGTCGACGGTGCGGGATATGCCGTTGAGCGCCTCGACCCGGGTCTCCAGGTGCATCAGCTCCGGCGACTCCAGCACGGGCATGGCGAACAGCCGGCGCCCGCACGCGGCCTCGGCGGCGGTGAGCGCCTCCAGGAAGGGGACGCCGGTCTCCTCGGTGAACTTCGGCAGCACGAAGCCCGACAGCAGCGCCACGCTGTCGCCGAGCCGGGTGGTGAGGTCGGTGATCTGCCAGGGGGTGCGGACCCGGATGAAGAGCAGCGGAAGGGCGCCGGCCGTGTCGGGGCGCTCGGCGAGGTCGCGGAAGTGCCGGACGATGTTGGCCTCGCCGGCCTCCACGTCGCGGTCGTCGATGGAGTCCTCCAGGCACAGCACCATGGACACGACCCCGCGCGCGGCCTGCTTCAGCACGTCGTCGGCGAGGGTGGGCCTGGTCGCCGGCGAGTAGAGGGTCGCGCCGAGGGCCACCGCGAGCATCGCCGCGGGCGAATCGGAGGTGAATTCCCGTGGCTCGATGTGAAACAGCTCCTGCCGCGTTTCGGCGGCGAGGTGGCCGAAGTGTCGCATGGCGCCCCCTTTCCAGGTACGGGTCACATGATGGGCCGAGAGGACATCTGGCCGATTATCGTACGAGCGAGCATGCACGAGACGTTCCCTCCGTACGTGAAGAACACGTAACCACCGCAGGTCGGCGGGGTGACCCGGAGGATCCCACCCACCGTACGGCGGGGGCCGGGGCCGCGGAAGCGCCGCCGCGGGGGCCCTCGGGCCCGTCCGGCGTTGTGGGGCGGCCCGCCGGAAGGGCAGGATGGCGGGCATGACGCACGTGATGGTGAAGGGCTCGAACGTCCCCCTCGACGCCCCCGGCATCCGCGCGGTGCTGCGCTGGAGCCCCGGCAGCGGAACACCCGACGTGGACGCCTCCGTGCTGCTGCTGGACCGCGGCGGCAAGGTGCGCTCGGACGCCGACTTCGTCTTCTACAACGCCCCCCGGCACCCCTCGGGCCTGGCCCGCCACCTGCCCAAGCACCGGGTGGCCGAGGGCCTGACCGACACCGTCGAGGTGGATCTCGCGGCGCTGGACCCCACGGTCGAGCGGGCGGTCGTCGCCGCCTCCTGCGACGGCGGGCCCTTCCGGCTGGTCCGCGACCTGTGCGTGCTGCTGTACGACACCTCCGCGCCCGGCGGCCCGCCGCTGGTGACCTTCGACGTGCGCCCCGACACCGGCGCCGAGACCGCGCTCAACTGCGGCGAGCTGTACCGCAAGGACGGCGGCTGGAAATTCCGCGCGGTGGGGCAGGGCTACGCGTCCGGCCTGGTGGGGCTGGCGACCGAGTTCGGCATCACGGTGGACGACGCGGCGGAGGAGGCGGCCGGGCCCGCGGAGGGCGACACCGCCGCGGCCCAGGCCCCCGCTCCGGCGCCCGCCCCCGCGCAGAGCCGACCGCCGCAGCCGCCGAGCCCGTCGCAGGTGCAGACCCGCCCGCACGCCGCGCCCTCGCCCGACCCGTCCAGCGCGTACGGCTACCCGCTGCCCGCGCCCGCCGTCGGCCATGTCCCCGCGCAGCCCGCGTACGGCTACCCGCAGCCCGTCGCCGCCGCCCCGCCGGTGGCCCCGCCCGTGACCGCGCCCCCGCCGCCGCCCGCCGCGCCGCCGGTGCACCAGCAGCCGCAGGGCGGCTACCCGGCGTACGGCTACCCGCAGCCGGTGGCCGCCTCCGCGGTGGGCGGCCCGGCCTTCGTACTGCCCCCGCAGGGGCCGCAGTTCCAGCCGCAGCGCTGAGCCGCGGCGGTACGGGCAGGCGCCGCGGTCAGAGCTTGGACTTGTAGCCGCGGCCCCACTGCAGGCCCCAGCCGTAGAGCCGGTCGATCTCGGCCTGGAAGCCGTAGACGTACTTCACCTCGCGGCGCACGGTCAGCTCGCCCTTGACGTTCTCGATGAGCACCACGGCGCACGAGCGGGCCTGCGGCTCGCGCTCGTTGAGCGGGATCTCGATGCGCGGGCCGGAGCCGGGGAAGATCTCGACCTTGGCGTGCGCGCGGTCGAAGGCGGGCGTGCCGTCGTAGATGTAGACGAAGACCAGCAGCCGCTTGAACTCGTCGCGCTTGTCGAAGTTGATGTAGAGCGTCTCGCCGGAGGTGCCGCCGAAGCGGTCGTCGCCGCTCATCTGGATGTACGGCGGCGCGTCCAGGTCGCCGTGGAATTCGCCGAGCGGCTGCACGACGCCCTTGCTGCCGTCGGCCAGCTCGTACATGCACGCCAGGTCCAGGTCGACGTTGACCATCGCCGGGCCGGCCGCCTGGACCACCCGGGGCCGGAAGACGTCGAACTGGCGGCGCAGGAAACCGCGGTCGTCGGTCGCCCAGCTGCCGGTGTCGGAGGTGCGCATCGACCAGGACAGGTTGACCCGCATGTTGCCGACCGCCGCGCCCTGCTTGCTCAGCGACACCACCGGATGCCGCTTGGTCAGCTCGACCGTGTGCGCGTTCGCCATGTCGAACTGCCCCGCGCCGGTCGGCCGGAAGAAGTCCCGCCACGCCATTGCCGCCACCCCTCCGTAGCCGTAGCTCCCCCCGCACGTGCCGCTGCCCCCGCCGGGCGGCGGGGGCAGCGGGACGTCACGGGCGACCGGTCACACGCCGGTCGTGACTTCCGTCTTGTCGTCGTCCGCCGACTGGGAACCTTCCCCGAGACGGCGGTTGCGTACCACCGACGACCAGTACGACGCCGCGATCAGGACGACGCCGACGAGACCGGTGACGACCTCGCTGATGTCGTACTTGATGGTGGCCAGCAGGATGAAGGCCAGCGCGCCGATCGCGTAGTGGGCGCCGTGCTCCAGGTACACGTAGTCGTCCAGCGTGCCCTTGCGGACCAGGAAGACGGTCAGCGACCGGATGTACATCGCGCCGATGCCGAGGCCGAGCGCGATCTCGAAGATGTCGTTGCTGATGGCGAAGGCGCCGACGACACCGTCGAAGGAGAACGACGCGTCGATGACCTCCAGGTAGAGGAACATGAAGAACGCGGCCTTGCCGGCCAGCCCCGCCACCTGCCCGGCGGTGGGACCGCTCTTCTTCTCGGCAGCCGCGCCCTCGGCCTCGCCGTCGCCGTCCTCGTCGTCTTCCTCGTCCTCCTCGATGCGCTCCTCGAAGAAGCCGGAGACGCCCCCCACGACGAGATACGTGATGAGGCCGCCGACACCGGCGAGCAGCACCGTCTCGGCCTTGTCGATCTCACCGTGCCCGCCGTGCACCGGCACGCCGGTGGCGACCGTGGTGCCCGCGATCACCAGCACGACGAGCGCGATGACGACCGAGAGCATGTCCAGCTTGCCGAGCTTGGCCAGCGGCCGCTCCAGCCAGCCGAGCCAGGTGATCTCGCGCTCCTCGAAGATGAAGTCGAGGAAGATCATCAGCAGGAACATCCCGCCGAAGGCCGCGATGGCCGGGTGGGCTCCGGTGACCAGCGCCTCGTAGCGGTCGTGGTCGTTGATCGCGACCCTGACCGCTTCCCACGGGCTCAGCTTCGCGGTGATCGCCACGATGATGATCGGGAAGACCAGCCGCATGCCGAAGACGGCGATGAGCACGCCCACCGTCAGGAACATCTTCTGCCAGAAGGCGTTCATCTTCCGCAGGATGCCCGCGTTGATGACGGCGTTGTCGAACGAGAGCGAGATCTCCAGGACCGACAGGATCGCTACGATCGCGAGTCCGTGCCACCCCCAGAGGACGCCGGCCAGGGCGAGGCCGGCGGCAGTGATGCCGAACGACCAGCCGAATGTTCTGAGGAGCACGTGCTTCCCACCCAATCCTTGTGACCTATGACCACGAGGTCCCCCGCACCGTGCGGGCTTTACGAAACGTTGACCCCGAAGTCTAGGGCGATCCCGCGCAGACCGGAGGCGTACCCCTGGCCTACCGCACGGAACTTCCACTCCCCGCTGTAGCGGTACAGCTCGCCGAAGATCATCGCCGTCTCGGTCGACGCGTCCTCGGTCAGGTCGTAGCGGGCCAGCTCGGCTCCGTCGCTCTGGTTCACCACGCGGATGTACGCGTCGCTGACCTGTCCGAAGGTCTGCGCACGGGCGTCCGCGTCGTAGATCGACACCGGGAAGACGATCTTGTCGACGCGCTCCGGGACGAGCGTCAGATCCACCAGGATCGTCTCGTCGTCGCCGCCGCTGCCGCCGGTCAGATCGTCACCCGTGTGCTCGACCGAGCCCTCCGGACTCTTCAGATTGTTGTAGAAGACAAAGAACTCGTCCCCCAGCACCCGGCCGTTTCCGCACAGCAGCGCGCTGGCGTCCAGGTCGAAGTCGGCGCCGGTGGTCGAGCGGGCCCGCCAGCCCAGGCCGATCTGCACCCGGGTGAGATTCGGCGCGGCCTTGGAGAGGGAGACGTTGCCTCCCTTGGCCAATGTGACGCCCATGGTGGTCCTTCCCCCTAGGTCGGTGCTCTGTCGCTGCTGCTCGTCGCTGTCGTCCGGCCGCCCGGACCGGTCAGACGTTGACGCCGAAGTCCTGCGCGATGCCGCGCAGACCCGAGGCGTAGCCCTGGCCGATGGCGCGGAACTTCCACTCCCCGCCGTGCCGGTAGAGCTCGCCGAAGACCATCGCCGTCTCGGTCGAGGCGTCCTCGGTCAGGTCGTAGCGGGCCAGCTCGCGCTGGTCGGCCGCGTTGAGGACGCGGATGTAGGCGTTGCGCACCTGGCCGAAGCTCTGCTGGCGCTGCTCGGCCTCGTAGATCGACACCGGGAAGACGATCTTCACCACGTCGGCCGGCACACCCGCGAGGTTGACGTTGATGACCTCGTCGTCGCCCTCGCCCTCACCGGTGAGGTTGTCCCCGGTGTGCTCGACCGAGCCGTCCGGGCTGCGCAGGTTGTTGAAGAACACGAAGTGCTGGTCCGACAGCACCTTGCCCGCCTCGTTCGTGAGCAGCGCGCTCGCGTCGAGGTCGAAGTCTGATCCGGTGGTCGTGCGCGCGTCCCAGCCGAGACCGACGACGACCGCCGTGAGATTGGGCGCCTCCTTGGTCAGCGAGACGTTGCCACCCTTGCTCAGGCTGACTCCCACGAGTCCTCCCCATCGGTTCGCGTGTATACGTTCGTACGACCGGGCGATTCACCCGGTCAACGAGGTCGAGCTTAGTGACCCGCTCCCGTCGACCGCACTGCTTCCAGCGCCTTTACGTAGTCGTGAAGGTCCCGCGCGTCCGGCAGTCCGTTCACCACGGACCAGCGGACCACGCCTTCACGGTCGATCACGAACGAGCCGCGCAGCGCGCACCCCTTGTCGTCGTCGAAGACGCCGTACGCCCGCGAGGCGTTGCCGTGCGGCCAGAAGTCGCTGAGCAGAGGGAAGGCGAAGCCTTCCTGGTCGGAGAACATCCGCTGCGCGTGCATGGAGTCGCACGAGACGGCGAGCAGTGCGGTGTCCTCCTGCTGGAGGGCGTCCAGCTCGCGCTGGAGGGCGTGCAGCTCGCCGCTGCACACGCTCGTGAAGGCGAACGGGTAGAAGACCAGCACCACGTTCTTCTCCCCGCGGAACTCTCCGAGGGTGACCGTCCGACCGTGCTGGTCGGGCAGCGCGAAATCCGGCGCCGGCCGGTCGGTCATGCTCATGCGCCCTCCTGGCGGCGCCCGGCGAAACACGAATAGCCCGGCGGCGGGGAAGCCGCACCGCCGGGTGAGCCGGGAAGGCTACCGCTTGCCGGCCTTCGCCGTCTTCGGGGTCACGAGACGGGTGCCCGTCCAGTCCTTCGCGGCGTTGACGCTGCTGGTCTGGGCGAGGCCCGCCGTCTTCGCGGCCTCGCCGATCTCGCTGGGCTCGACGTGGCCGTCACGGCCCGTCTTGGGCGTCATGAGCCAGATCGGGGACCCGTCGTCGACCGTCGAGGTCGCGTCGACGAGCGCGTCGGTGAGGTCGCCGTCGTCCTCGCGGAACCACAGCAGGACGGCGTCGGGCACGTCGTCGTACTCCTCATCGGCGAGCTCCTCGCCCGTGAGCTCCTCGATACCCTCTCGAAGCTCCTGGTCGGTGTCCTCGTCGTACCCGAGCTCCTGGACCACCTGTCCGGGCTCGAAACCAAGCCGGCTCGCCGGGTTGGTCCGCTCCTCCGCGTGGTCCGCGGTCGCGCTCACGCTTTGCCTCCTGTCATGGGGTGAGCCCGCGCGCACGCGGACTTATTGGCGGTAGTCCACACGGGCGCGGCGGATCGCGCAAGTACCCGGCGTACGAGACCGCCGAAACGGTGACGATTCGACCGTGTCGCCGCAACCCGTACTCCCCATGGTGACGCAGCTCACGACGGTTTGCCGGTGTTACGCACGATTGGCGCCGCCAGTCGGTCGTACGTCCGAGTGGGCGTAGAGTTCGCGTTTGGCCGCGGGTGGGACCCGGCCGAATCGCCGCAGTCCCGGATGTTCCGCGGTTACCACTGGGTAGAGATGACGTTTGACGCGGGGCGGTCCACGATGGATGCGGCGCGACCCCGCGGTGCACAACGGGCACCCCCACCGAGCAGCAAAGGAACAGCGTGGCTTCCGCATCCGATCGCAACCCGATCATCATTGGCGGCCTTCCGAGCCAGGTCCCGGATTTCGATCCCGAGGAGACGGCGGAATGGCTGGACTCGCTGGACGCGGCCATCGACGAGCGCGGCCGTGAGCGGGCCCGCTACCTGATGCTGCGGCTCATCGAGCGCGCCCGCGAGAAGCGCGTCGCGGTGCCCGAGATGCGCAGCACCGACTACGTCAACACGATCGCCACCCGGGACGAACCGTTCTTCCCCGGCAACGAGGAGATCGAGCGGCGCATCCTCAACGCCACCCGGTGGAACGCGGCCGTCATGGTGTCGCGCGCGCAGCGCCCCGGAATCGGTGTCGGCGGCCACATCGCGACCTTCGCGTCCTCGGCCTCGCTCTACGACGTGGGCTTCAACCACTTCTTCCGCGGCAAGGACGACGGCCGCGGCGGCGACCAGATCTTCTTCCAGGGCCACGCCTCGCCCGGCATCTACGCCCGCGCCTTCCTGCTCGACCGGCTGACCGAGGCCAACCTCGACGCCTTCCGCCAGGAGAAGTCGAAGGCGCCCAACGGGCTGTCGAGCTACCCGCACCCGCGGCTGATGCCGGACTTCTGGGAATTCCCGACCGTGTCGATGGGCCTCGGCCCGCTCAGCGCGATCTACCAGGCCCGGATGAACCGCTACATGCACGCGCGCGGCATCGCCGACACCTCCGCCTCGCACGTGTGGGCCTTCCTCGGCGACGGCGAGATGGACGAGCCGGAGTCGCTCGGCCAGCTGTCCATCGCCGCCCGCGAGGGCCTGGACAACCTGACCTTCGTCGTCAACTGCAACCTGCAGCGCCTCGACGGCCCGGTACGCGGCAACGGCAAGATCATCCAGGAGCTGGAGTCGCAGTTCCGCGGCGCCGGCTGGAACGTGATCAAGCTCGTCTGGGACCGCTCCTGGGACCCGCTGCTCGCCCAGGACCGCGACGGCCTGCTCGTCAACAAGATGAACACCACGCCGGACGGCCAGTTCCAGACGTACGCCACCGAGTCCGGCGGCTACATCCGCGACCACTTCTTCGGCAGCGACCAGCGGCTGCGCAAGATGGTCGAGAACCTCACCGACGAGCAGATCCTGCACCTCGGGCGCGGCGGCCACGACCACCGCAAGATCTTCGCCGCCTACACCGCCGCGATGGAGCACAAGGGCCAGCCGACGGTGATCCTCGCCCAGACCATCAAGGGCTGGACGCTCGGGCCGAACTTCGAGGGCCGCAACGCGACCCACCAGATGAAGAAGCTCACCGTCGACGACCTCAAGCGCTTCCGCGACCGGCTGCACCTGCCGATCACCGACAAGCAGCTCGACGAGGGCTACCCGCCGTACTACCACCCCGGCCGGGAGTCGGAGGAGATCCAGTACATGCACGACCACCGCAAGGCCTGCGGTGGGTACGTGCCGACCCGGGTGGTGCGCGCCAAGCCGCTGCCGCTGCCGGGCGACAAGGCGTACGCGGCGGCGAAGAAGGGCTCGGGCGCCCAGGCGATCGCCACCACGATGGCCTTCGTCCGGGTGCTGAAGGACCTGATGCGGGACAAGGAGATCGGCAAGCGCTTCGTGCTGATCGCGCCCGACGAATACCGCACCTTCGGCATGGACGCGTTCTTCCCGAGCGCGAAGATCTACAACCCGCTGGGCCAGCAGTACGAGTCGGTGGACCGCGAGCTGCTGCTCGCCTACAAGGAGTCGCCGACCGGCCAGATGCTGCACGACGGCATCTCCGAGGCGGGCTGCACGGCCTCGCTCATCGCCGCGGGCTCGGCCTACGCCACGCACGGCGAGCCGCTCATCCCGGTCTACGTCTTCTACTCGATGTTCGGCTTCCAGCGCACCGGCGACCAGTTCTGGCAGATGGCGGACCAGCTCTCCCGCGGCTTCGTGCTCGGCGCCACCGCCGGCCGCACCACGCTCACCGGCGAGGGCCTGCAGCACGCCGACGGCCACTCCCAGCTGCTGGCGTCCAGCAACCCCGGATGCGTGGCCTACGACCCGGCCTACGGGTACGAGATCGCGCACATCGTGCAGGACGGCCTGCGCCGGATGTACGGGGAGACGGCGGACGGGCAGCCCGGCGAGGACGTCTTCTACTACCTGACGGTCTACAACGAGCCGATCCAGCACCCGGCCGAGCCCGCCGACGTGGACGTCGAGGGCATCCTCCAGGGCATCCACCGGGTCGGCGCCGCGCAGGCCGGGGCGATCCCGGCGCAGATCATGGCGTCCGGCGTGGCCGTGCCGTGGGCACTCCAGGCCCAGCGCATCCTCGCCGAGCAGTGGAACGTGGCGGCCGATGTGTGGTCCGCGACCTCCTGGAACGAGCTGCGGCGCGAGGCCGTCGCCGTCGAGGAGCACAACCTGCTGCACCCCGAGGAGGAGCAGCAGGTGCCGTACGTGACGCGCAAGCTCACCGGCGCCGAAGGGCCCTTCGTGGCCGTCTCGGACTGGATGCGCGCGGTGCCGGACCAGATCGCCCGCTGGGTGCCGGGGCGGTACACCTCGCTGGGCGCGGACGGCTTCGGCTTCGCCGACACACGCGGGGCCGCACGGCGCTTCTTCCACATCGACGCCGAGTCGATCGTGCTCGCCGTGCTGACCGAGCTGGCGCAGGACGGCAAGGTGGACCGGTCGGTGCTCAAGCAGGCGGTGGACCGCTACCAGCTGCTCGACGCGGCGGCGGCCGACCCCGGCGCGGCCGGCGGCGACGCCTGACCCGCACTCCCCCGGAGCCCCGGGCGGCCGGTGGCCGCCCGGGGCTCCGGCACGCCCTGGGCGACCCGCTGCTCCTGCGTCACCCGGGAGGACGCGCGCCCGTCCGCGTAACGGGCCTGCACCGTGGGGCAGAGGGTTGGACCGATTACGCATAGGGTGACGCGTATGGGCGATGTGCTGGCCGGCAGCAATGCCGTATGGGAGTTCGAGCCCGACGCCGTGGTGATCCGGTACAGCCGGAGCGCGGGCCGCAACGCGCGGCTGCTCACCGCGCTGCGCGAGCGCCGGATCCCGCACGCCGCGCTGGAGGCGGTGGAGCTGGAGGCGGGCCGCCGCGGCCATGTGGTGCTGCGGGCGGTGCCGCGGGCGGGGGCGGACCCGCTGGTCGAGGCGGCGGGCGGGCAGCTCAAGGAGACCGCTGACCCCTACCGGCTGATCCTGCCGGACTCCTCGGAGACCCTCGCGGAGTTCTACCGCGACGAGCTACGCGCGGTGATCGCCGGACCCGGCGAGCCGCTGGGCCGCTTCCTGGTGGACGCGCCCGCGCCGCCGCTGGCCTTCAAGGCGTACGACGCGCGGGCGCTGTTCGACGGCCGCACGGTCACCTTCCGCTGGTTCTGGACGGGCGCGTCGACCGCCAAGTGGAAGGCCGGGGACCAGAGCTTCCCGGTCGAGGAGCTGCGCGGCGTCGACTGGCGCTCACCGGAGCTGCTGCACGGCTACCTGCGGCTGCTGCGGCGCGACGGCGGGCCCCAGCCGGGCGAACCCGACCAGGACCCGGCCGCCGTGCTGTTCGGTCTGGGCTACGGCCCGGTGCAGGAGTCGCTGCCCTTCGCCGCCGCGGTGCTCGCGGCGATCCGGGGGGCCCGCGTCCGGCCGTAGCACGCGGCTACTCGCGCGCGTCGGACGTGCTGCTCATGTCCGGGTAGCGGTCGCCCGCCACCTGCGCGGCGATCGGCTCCAGCTCGGCCAGCTCGGCCTCGTCCAGGGCGATACGGGACGCCGCGACGTTCTCCAGCACGCGGGAGGCCTTGCGGGTGCCGGGGATCGGCACGACCGTGAGGCCGTGCACCCGGGCCCGCGAGTGCACCCACGCCAGCGCGATCTGGCCGACCGTCGCGTCGTGCGCCTTGGCGATCCGGCGGACCGGCTCCAGCAGCTCCGCGTTGCGCCGGGCGTTGTCGCCGGTGAAGCGCGGCTGGTGGCGGCGGAAGTCGTTCGCCGCGAGGTCGGCGGTGGCGTCCTGGAAGGAGCCGGTCAGGAAGCCGCGCCCGAGCGGGGAGTACGGCACGAAGGCCACGCCCAGCTCGGCCGCCGCGCCGACCACCGACTTCTCGACGTCCCGGCTGAAGAGCGACCACTCCGACTGCACCGCGGCGATCGGGTGCACCGCGTGCGCCTCGCGCAGCTCGGGGCCGGTCACCTCGGACAGCCCGAGGTGGCGCACCTTGCCCGCGGCGACCAGCTCGGCCATCGCGCCGACCGACTCGGCGAGCGGCACGTCCGGGTTGCGGCGGTGCATGTAGTACAGGTCGATGACGTCGATGCCCAGGCGGCGCAGGCTCGCGTCGACGGCCTGCCGGATGTAGGGCGGGTCGTTGCGGATGGCCCGGTAGGTCGGGTCGTCCGCGCGGCGCTCGTTGGCGAACTTCGTCGCGAGGGTGACCTCGTCGCGGTGCGCGGCGAGGAAGGGCGCGAGGAATTCCTCGTTGGCACCGATGCCGTACATGTCGGCGGTGTCGAAGAGGGTCACTCCCGCGGCCAGCGCGGTCTCCAGCGTCTCGCGGGCGGCGGCCTCGTCGGTGTCGCCGTAGAACTCGCTCATGCCCATGCAGCCCAGGCCCTGGACACCGACCGGCGGGCCGTCCGCGCCCAGCCGTACCGTCTCGATCCGTCCGGCAGCCATCACGCACCTGTCCTCTCCGGCGCCGCCTCGGCGCCCGCGTACGTACTGATCTTGTGGTCGAGCACCGTCAGGGTGTCCTGCAGCTCGGCGATCCGCGCGACGACGTCCACCCGGGTCGCCTCCAGCAGCGCCTTGCGCTGCGCGAAGGTCCGCTCCCCGGCCTTCACCATCTCCGCGTACGTGACCATGTCGGCGACCGGCATACCGGTGAGCCGCAGCTTCCCGACGAAGGCCAGCCAGTCCAGATCCCGGTTGCGGAAGCGGCGCTGCCCGGTGTTCGAGCGGTCCACGTGCGGCATGAGCCCGATGCGCTCGTACCAGCGCAGCGTGTGCGCGCTCAGCCCGGTCAGCTCGGCGACCTCGCTGATCGTGTACTGGTCCCGCCCGTCGGGTCTCGGGTACGGCGGGGGCGGCGCGCACACCGCGGCCGGGGGTGCTTCCTGCTTCACCATCTGGACGACCGTCATGGTCTCCACGCTAAGACCTTGGAGTGCACTCCAAGCAAGTACAGCCTATTAGGCTCGCCGCATGGAGAGCCTGGGGATGATCGCGCAGTGGCCGGTACCGAACGCGGCAGCGGTCGTCGTACGCAGGGACGGTACGGTCGCGGGCGCGTACGGCCCGCAGGACCGGCCCTTCCCGCTGGCCTCGGTGACCAAGCCGCTCACCGCCTACGCGGTGCTCGTCGGGTACGAGGAGGGCGCCTTCGAGCTCGACGACCCCGCCGGGCCGGACGGCTCGACCGTACGCCATCTGCTCGCGCACACCTCGGGCCTGGCCTTCGACGAGCACCGGGTCATGGCCGCGCCGGGCACCCGGCGGATCTACTCCAACGCGGGCTTCGAGGTGCTCGGCGAGACCGTCGCGAAGGCCGCGGGGATGCCCTTCGCCTCCTACCTCGACGAGGCGGTGCTGCGGCCGCTCGGCATGACCGCCACCACCCTGCCGGGCTCCCCCGGCGCGGGCGCGGTCTCCACCGCGGCCGACCTCGCCCGCTTCGCGGCGGAGGTCCAGGCCCCGCGCCTGCTCCACCCCACGACGGTGGCCGCCGCGACCGGCGAGGTCGCCTTCCCCGGCCTGCGCGGCGTCCTCCCCGGCTACGGCATGCAGTCCCCCAACGACTGGGGCCTCGGCTTCGAGATCCGCGCGACGAAATCCCCCCACTGGACGGGCGCCCTCTCCTCCCCCGCGACCTTCGGCCACTTCGGCCAGTCCGGCACGTTCCTGTGGTTCGACCCGGCGGCAGGGCTGGCCTGCGCGGCCCTGACCGACCGCGACTTCGGTCCCTGGGCAATCGACGCGTGGCCGCGCTTCACTGACGCGGTGCTCGCCGGGAACGCCTGAGGGGGGTGCCCCTTGCCCCTGTCGGGCGAGTGCGGATGCATCGTGGCTGGTAGCGCAGTTCCTCGCGCCCCTGGTTTGTTGCCCTGCGCGGCAGAAGCGAGCCCTTACCGCGCAGGGTGAGCGTTTTTAGGGGCGCGGGGAACTGCGCGACAAGCCCCCACCGGCAGAAGGTCCCGCGACGGCGGAACGTGGCAGCCCGGAGGGCTGGGCCTCAGCCGAAGGAAGGCTCCGCGTTCATCGCCCAGTAGACGTATTCCGCGGGGCCCGGGGTGCTGAGGGCGGCGGAGGGCTCGTCGGTGAGGCGGGCGGCGTCGCCCGGGGAGAGTTCGGCTCCGTCGAGCCGTACGGTTCCGCGGAGTACGTGGACGTAGCCGAAACGGGCGGGTGGGAGGGGCACCTCGTCCGGGGCGGTGGGGCGGCCTGCCCAGAGGGTTGCGGCGGGCTGGCGCAGGGGGAGCGGGGCGGCGGGGTCGGCGCCGGCGAGGAGGGTGAGGCCGGGGCCCCGCGGCACGGGCGCGGTCGCGGCGGCGTACACGGGGGGCGCCCCGAAGTCGCCGGGGTGCAGCCACATCTGGAGGAAGCGCAGCGGCCCGGCCCCGGCGTTGGCCTCGATGTGCCGCACCCCCGAGCCCGCGCCCAGCAGTTGCGCGTCCCCCGCCCCCAGCCGTACGACGCGCCCCGACGCGTCCCGGTGCTCCAGCGAGCCCTCGGCGACCCACGTCACGATCTCCGTGTCGCGGTGCGCGTGCTCGGCGAATCCGGCGCCCGGCGCGAGCCGCTCCTCGTTGCAGGCCACGAGCAGCCCGAAGCGGACGTTGCCGGGGTCGTAGAAGCCGGAGAAGGAGAAGGCGTGCCGGGTGTCGATCCCGGCGGCCTCGTCACCACCGCGGTAGCGGTCCGCGGCCCGCCGTACGTCGATCATGCCGCCACCGTAGCGGCAGGCCGGACAAGGGGGCGGTAAAGCCCACGAACAGGCATCCGGCGAAAGGCGGGAAATCGGACCCCATAGGCTTGGCCACGTGCCGCATGCCTCTCAGTCTCCGCAGCCCCCCGCCGAACCCGGCCGCGGGGAGCACTCCGCGACGCTGCGCCGGCTGGAGAAGTCGGCGGGGCGGCTGGCCGCCAACGCCATCGCCCGGATGGACGAGTCGCTGCCCTGGTACCGCGCGATGCCGCCGGAGAACCGCTCCTGGATCGGCCTGGTCGCCCAGGCGGGCATCGCGGCCTTCACCGAGTGGTTCCGGCACCCCGAGGCGCCGCAGGCGATCAGCACGGACGTCTTCGGCACCGCGCCGCGCGAGCTGACCCGGGCGATCTCGCTGCGGCAGACCGTGGAGATGGTGCGGACCACGATCGAGGTCATGGAGGCCGCGATCGACGAGGTCGCGGCGCCCGGCGACGAGGCGGTGCTGCGCGAGGCGCTGCTGGTGTACGCCCGCGAGATCGCCTTCGCCACCGCGCAGGTCTACGCGCAGGCCGCGGAGGCGCGCGGCGCGTGGGACGCCCGGCTGGAGTCGCTGGTGGTCAACGCGGTGCTGTCCGGCGAGGCGGACGAGGGCGTGCTCTCCCGCGCCGCGGCGCTGGGCTGGAATTCGCCGGACAAGATCGTGGTGGTGCTGGGCACCGCGCCCAACGGCGACAGCGAGCTGACGGTGGAGGCGATCCGGCGGGCGTCCCGGCACGCGAAGCTGCAGGTGCTGACCGGTGTGCTGGGCGAGCGGCTGGTCGTGGTGGCGGGCGGCTCGGACGATCCGCTGCGGGTCGCGAAGGCGCTGATCGGTCCGTTCGCGCCCGGCCCGGTGGTGGCGGGCCCGGTGGTCGGCGACCTGCTGTCGGCGACCCGGTCCGCGCAGGCCGCGGCCGCGGGCCTGCGGGCCTGCCAGGCGTGGCCGGACGCGCCGCGGCCGGTGTCGTCGGACGATCTGCTGCCCGAGCGGGCGATGGCCGGCGACCGTACAGCCCGCGAGCAGTTGGTGGAGGAGATCTACAGGCCGCTCGAAGAGGCGGGTTCGGCGCTGCTGGAGACGCTGAGTGTCTATCTGGAGCAGGCGTCTTCGCTGGAAGGGGCCGCGCGGATGCTGTTCGTGCACCCCAATACCGTCCGCTACCGGCTGCGACGTGTGACCGATGTCACCGGCTGGTCACCCTCCGATGTGCGCTCGGCGTTCACCCTGCGCATTGCCCTGATCCTCGGCCGGCTCTCCGACAGCGAGCGCCCACACTGAGGGTTTGTTGGACACCCACAAATCACCTCACAGTTCTTGGTCCCTGTCCCCACGGGCGTCGGACCCCGTCGGCGAGAGAGAGTGTGAACGTGCTCGTACTCGTCGCTCCCGGCCAGGGCGCACAGACGCCCGGCTTCCTCGCCCCCTGGCTCGAACTGCCCGGCGCCGCCGACCGCCTCGCCGGGTGGTCCGCCGCGGCCGAACTCGACCTGGCCCGCTACGGCACCGAGGCCGACGCGGACGAGATCCGCGACACCAAGGTGGCGCAGCCGCTGCTGGTGGCCGCCGGTCTGCTGTCCGCGGACGCGCTCGGTGTCACACCGGGCATGCTCGCCGGACACAGCGTCGGCGAGATCACCGCTGCCGCGCTCGCCGGTGTGATCCCGGCGGACGACGCGATCGCCTTCACCGCCGCCCGCGGCCGGGCGATGGCCGACGCCGCCGCCGTGACCGCGACCGGCATGTC
Source organism: Streptomyces sp. NPDC021020 (assembly GCF_044333285.1). Classification (NCBI taxonomy): domain Bacteria; kingdom Bacillati; phylum Actinomycetota; class Actinomycetes; order Kitasatosporales; family Streptomycetaceae; genus Streptomyces; species Streptomyces sp. NPDC021020. The sequence goes on along the minus strand of NZ_JBIRQQ010000003.1, from coordinate 650,219 downwards.
AGCGGTCCTCGGCGGTGACCCCGACACGGTGCTGGCCCACCTCGACTCGCTGGGCCTGACCCCGGCGAACATCAACGGGGCCGGGCAGATCGTCGCCGCGGGCACCCTGGAGCAGCTCGCCGAGCTGTCCGCGAACCGGCCGGAGAAGGCGCGGGTCATCGCGCTCAAGGTGGCCGGCGCGTTCCACACCGCCCACATGGCCCCCGCGGTCGCCGCGCTGGAGGCGCTCGCGCCGAAGTTGGCCGTAAACGACCCGTCCGTCCCGTATGTTTCCAACGCCGACGGGCAGACCGTCAACAGTGGCGCCGAGGTCGTACGCCGGCTTGTCGCTCAGGTGTCCAACCCGGTGCGCTGGGATCTGTGCATGCAGACGTTTCAGGAGCGCGGCGTCACCGCGATCATCGAGGTCTCGCCCGGTGGCACCCTCGTGGGGCTCGCCAAGCGGGCGCTGCCCGGGGTCCGGACGCTGGCGCTGAAGACCCCCGAGGACCTGGAAGCGGCCCGCGAGCTGATCGCGGAGGACGCCGCAGCCGCGGCCGCATCCGAAGCACCCGCCGAACAGGAGCCGTTGCAGCGATGACAGCGAAGATCAGCCCCAGCAAGGGCTCCCCGTACGCGCGGATCCTCGGTGTGGGCGGCTACCGCCCCAGCCGGGTGGTGCCCAACGAGGTGATCCTGGAGCGTATCGACTCCAGCGACGAGTGGATCCGGTCGCGGTCCGGCATCGCCAGCCGGCACTGGGCGGGCCCGGAGGAGACCGTCGCGGAGATGTCGCTCGCGGCGGGCGGCAAGGCCGTCGCCGACGCCGGGATCAGCGCCTCGGAGATCGACGCCGTCGTCGTCGCGACCGTGTCGCACTTCAAGCAGACCCCGGCCGTCGCGACCGAGATCGCGCACCGCCTCGGCGCGGGCAAGCCGGCCGCGTTCGACATCTCGGCGGGCTGCGCGGGCTTCACGTACGGCCTGACCCTCGCCAAGGGCATGGTCACCGACGGCACCGCGAAGTACGTGCTGGTGATCGGTGTGGAGCGGCTGAGCGACCTGACCGACCTGGAGGACCGCGCGACGGCCTTCCTGTTCGGCGACGGCGCGGGCGCGGTCATCGTCGGCCCCTCCCAGGTGCCCGCGATAGGCCCGACGGTGTGGGGCTCGGAGGGCGACAAGTCCGAGACCATCAAGCAGACCGTGGCGTGGGACCGCTTCCGCGCCGACGCCGACGAGTCCGAGCCGCTGCCGCTGGACTCGACCGGCAAGGTGAAATTCCCGGCCATCACCCAGGAGGGCCAGGCGGTCTTCCGCTGGGCCGTCTTCGAGATGGCCAAGGTCGCCCAGGAGGCGCTGGACGCCGCCGGGATCACCGCCGACCAGCTGGACGCCTTCATCCCGCACCAGGCGAACATGCGGATCATCGACTCGATGATCAAGGCGCTCAAGCTGCCCGACCATGTCGCGGTCGCCCGCGACATCGAGACCACCGGCAACACCTCCGCCGCCTCCATCCCGCTCGCCATGGAGCGGCTGCTCGCCACCGGTGCGGCCAAGAGCGGTGACACCGCGCTGGTCATCGGCTTCGGGGCGGGTCTGGTGTACGCGGCAACGGTGGTTACTCTCCCCTAGTCACACCCTCGCGGCGCCGCAGTCCCGCGCCGTCGCTACCGGTTACACATCAAGGAGCCCCGAAGACAATGGCCACCCAGGAAGAGATCGTCGAAGGTCTCGCCGAGATCGTGAACGAGATCGCCGGCATCCCCACCGAGGACGTCAAGCTCGACAAGTCCTTCACCGACGACCTGGACGTCGACTCGCTGTCCATGGTCGAGGTCGTCGTGGCGGCCGAGGAGCGGTTCGGTGTGAAGATCCCGGACGACGACGTCAAGAACCTCAAGACGGTCGGCGACGCCGCGGACTACATCCTCAAGGCCCAGCAGGCCTGACGCCCGTAACCGGGCCGAAACGATCCCTCGGCCGTACGGCCCGGGATCGGCAACCGGGACGACGCGCCTGTCGCCCGCCCTTCTAGACGTGGAGAGACAATTCCTGTGAGCCCGACCAATCGCACCGTGGTCGTCACCGGTATCGGAGCAACCACACCGCTGGGTGGCGACAGCGCGTCGACCTGGGAGGCGCTGCTGGCCGGACGGTCCGGCGTGCGCCCGCTCGAACAGGACTGGGCCGCCGAACTGCCGGTCCGCATCGCCGCCCAGATCGCGGTGGAGCCCGGTGAGGTGCTGCCGCGGCCGCTGGCCCGCAAGCTGGACCGCAGCGCGCAGTTCGCCCTGATCGCCGCGCGTGAGGCGTGGGCCGACGCGGGCTACACCGCGAAGGCCGGCGAGGACGAGAAGATCGACCCGGACCGGCTCGGCGCGGTCATCGCGTCCGGCATCGGCGGTGTGACGACCCTGCTCGGGCAGTACGACGTGCTCAGGGAGCAGGGCGTCCGCAAGGTCTCCCCGCACACCGTGCCGATGCTGATGCCCAACAGCCCGGCCGCGAACGTCGGCATCGAGGTCAACGCGCGGGCCGGTGTGCACACCCCGGTCAGCGCGTGCGCCTCGGGCGCCGAGGCGATCGGCTACGCGGTGGAGATGATCCGCACCGGCCGCGCCGACGTCGTGGTGGCGGGCGGCACGGAGGCGGCGATCCACCCGCTGCCGATCGTCGCCTTCGGCAACATGATGGCGATGTCCAAGAACAACGAGGACCCGCAGGGCGCCTCCCGCCCCTTCGACGAGGGCCGCAACGGCTTCGTGATGGGCGAGGGCGCGGGCGTGGTCGTGCTGGAGTCCGTGGACCACGCGCGGGCGCGCGGCGCCCGGGTGTACGCCGAGGTGATAGGGCAGGGCATCTCCGCCGACGCGCACCACATCACCCAGCCGGAGCCGAGCGGCCGCGGTATCGCGGCGGCCCTCCAGCACCTGCTGGACAACTCCGACCTCAAGCCGGCCGAGATCGTGCACGTCAACGCGCACGCCACGTCCACCCCGCAGGGCGACATCGCGGAGATCAAGGCGCTGCGCAGCGTCTTCGGCGACGACGTGGACCACATGGCGGTCTCCGCGACCAAGTCCATGACCGGCCACCTGCTCGGCGGCGCGGGCGGTATCGAGACGGTCGCCACCGTGCTGGCCATGCACCACCGGCTGGCCCCGCCGACCATCAACCTCGCCACGAAGGACCCGGAGGCCGACGCGGACATCGTCACCGGCGCGCCGCGTCCGCTGCCCGAGGGCACGATCGCGGCCCTCAACGACTCCTTCGGCTTCGGCGGCCACAACGTCGTCCTGGCCGTGCGGAGCTGGAGCAGCTGACCTCCGTCTCTTGAGCGCCGGTGGACCCGGGGCGGGCCGTGTGCCCGCCCCGGGTCCACCGTTTTCCGTGCTGCCTTCGTGCCGCCTCAGCCGTCCCAGCTGGCGAAGTAGCCCGCCGCCATGTCCTCGGCGCCGTGCCCCTGGGCGGCGGCCCGGCGGAAGCGCGCGGAACCGGCCGCGGCGACGTCCATCCGCACACCCGCCGCCTGGCCCGCCGCGACGATCAGGTCCAGGTCCTTGGCGGCGCCCTCGACCGTGAAATTCGGGCTGAAGTCGCCGCCGAGGATGGCCGCGGCCTTCATCCGCAGATACGGCGAGTCCATCGCGCCGCCCTCGATGGCCTCGAAGAAGCGCGCCGGGTCGACGTCCAGCGCCTTGGCCAGGGCCAGCGTCTCGCCGGTCGCGGCGGTCAGGGCCAGCACCCAGTTGTTGAGCACGAGCTTGAGCCGGCTGGCCGGGCCCTCCTCGGGCGCGCCGGGCAGCCATACGGTCGTCCGCCCGATCGCGTCGAAGACCTTGTCGGCGACCGGGCGGGCGGCGTCGGGCCCGGCCGCGAGCACGGTGAGCTGCCCGGAGTCGGCGACCGAGCGGGTGCCGAGCACGGGCGCGTCGACGAAGAGCAGGTCGTGGGCGGCGGCCCGGGCGGCGAGCAGCGCCTGCGCCTCGGGCCCGACCGTGCCTGTCTGGAGCCAGACGGCCCCGGCGGGGAGCGCGGGCTCGGCGGCGGTGAGCACGTCGAGGGTGGCCGGGCCGTCGATCAGCATCGTCAGCACCGCGTCGGCGCCGCGTACGGCGTCCGCGGGGGCGGTGACGACGTCGATGCCGTCGGCGGCGAGGGGCGCGGCCTTGGCGGCAGTGCGGTTCCAGACCCGGACGTCATGACCGGCGGCGGACAGGTTGCGGGCCATCCCGGCGCCCATCAGGCCGGTGCCGAGGACCGCGACGGTGAGGTTGTCGGACATGAGCGCAGGTTACGGTGCGGTGCCGCCGCCGCGGCAGGGCCCAAACGGGTCACGCGCGGCCGTACCGCCGTACGGGGGAGCGCGCGGGGCGGGCTCAGACGACCTGGTGGAGCCAGCGGACCGGGGCGCCCTCACCCGCGTAGCGGAAGGGCTCCAGCTCGTCGTCCCAGGGCTTGCCCAGCAGGCGCGCCAGCTCCGCCTCCAGGTCGGCCTCGCCCTTGCGGGCGCGCTGCATCGCGGCGCGCAGCCGGTCCTCGGGGATCAGGATGTCGCCGTGCATGCCGATGACGGCGTGGAAGATGCCCAGCTCGGGCGTGGCGCTGTAGCGCTCGCCCTCGGAGCCCGCGCTGGGCTCCGCGGTGACCTCGAAGCGCAGCAGATGCCAGCCGCGCAGCGCGGACGCGAGCTTGGAGGCGGTGCCGGGCTCGCCCTGCCAGGAGAACTCGGCGCGCCAGGTCCCGGGCGCGGCGGGCTGCCGGATCCAGTCCAGGCTCACGCGCACGCCGAGGACGCCCGCGACGGCCCATTCGACATGCGGGCAGAGCGCGCGCGGAGCGGCGTGCACGTACAGAACACCACGTGTCGTCACCGGTACCTCCAGTGTGGGACGAGGTTCGCCTTCCCCAGCGGCCTCGCCGCCCGAACCGGCTGCTCCCGGGGCAACATCAGGCTTTATTCTGCACTATTCACGACAAACAGGACAACACCAGACGTTTGACGCCCGGTCATGCCCGACCTCCCGTCACATCGCCCGGGTGTCAGGGAAAAAGCTACCTTGCGGCGTCTCCTGGAGCGTGACGTACGGTCGGGCTGGTAGCGGATGTCACCCACTCGTCGGAGGGAAGTCCCGTATGCGCGCGCTCCTGCGACACTCCCTGGCGCTCGTCGCCGGTGCCGCTCTGCTGGGCGGATGCTCCACGGGCGGGGCGCCCGCCGCGACGAAGGGCCCCCCGGCCGGGTCGCCCTCCGCACACACCTCGCATTCCGCGCCGAAGGCCGCTCCCGCGGCCCCCGCGCGCCCCTGGAACGTCCACCCGGCGTCGGTGGCCGCGCTCGGCGACTCCATCACCCGCGGCTTCGACGCGTGCAAGCCGCTCCTGGACTGCCCCGAGGTGTCCTGGGCGACCGGCACCCGCGGCTCCGTCGGCAGCGTCGCGAGCCGCCTCACCAAGGGCGCGGTCTGGAACGTCGCGGAGACCGGCGCGCGCGTCCGCGACCTCCCCGCCCAGGCGAAGAGCGCGGCCGCGCACAAACCGGCCATGGTCACGATCCTCATCGGGGCGAACGACGCCTGCCGCTCCTCGACGGCGGCGATGACGTCCGTCGCGGACTTCCGCACGGACTTCGCGAAGACGCTGAGCTATCTGCACCGGACACTGCCGACCACCCAGGTGCTGGTCGCCTCCGTCCCCGACCTCCAGCACCTGTGGTCGGTGGGCCACGGCAATCCGCTGGCCCAGCAGCTCTGGAAGCTCGGCCTCTGCCCGTCGATGCTGGACGACCCCTCGTCCGACACCCCCGCCGCCCGCTCCCGCCGGACGGCGGTACGCGACCGGGTCGTCGCGTACAACGCGGCGATGGGCGCCGCGTGCGCCCAGTACGTCCGCTGCCGCTACGACGGCGGGGCCGTCTTCCGCTACGCCTTCACCTCCGGCCAGCTCAGCACCTGGGACTGGTTCCACCCCAACCCCCAGGGCCAGCACGAGCTGGCCACCCTCCTCGCGGGGGTCGCGTCGCGACCCCCGCAGTGACGCGGCTACGGGAGGTCCACCGTCAGGGAGGCGGCCGACAGGGTCAGCGGGGAAGCGGGAAGCTCCCACGTACGGGTGGTGGGGGACCACGACTGGGCCGCCCTGCGCCGCAGCGGGATGACGGCCTCCGCGACCTCACCCGGCGGGGCGGTGACGACGGCGAAGCCCGCGAGGGTGGTGACGGGGCCTTCCGGGGTGGAGCGGTGGAGGGAGAGCCGGACGACCTCCCGCCCGGGGCGGGCCCCGGTGTTCCGGACCCGGACGGTCACGGTGGCCAGCAGCGCCGGATCCTCCGCGGGAAGCGCGATCAGCTCCTCGTACGCCCAGGACGTGTACCCGAGCCCGTGCCCGAAGGCGTACGCGGGGGCGGGCGCCCCGGCCCGCTGCCAGCCGCGGTAGCCCACGGCCAGCCCCTCCTCGTACACGAGGACGCCCTCGTGGGGCGCGACCCGCGTGACGGGCGCGTCCGCGAGCCGCGCGGGCCAGGTCGTCGGCAGCCGCCCGCCGGGCTCCTCCAGGCCCAGCAGCACGTCCGCGAGCGCGGCCCCGCCCTCCTGCCCGGGAAACCAGCAGACCAGGACCGCCGCGACGTCCGTACGCCACGGAAGCTCCACGGGCGCACCGGAGTTGACCAGGACGACGGTCCGCGGGTTGGCCGCGGCGACCCGCGCGACCAGCTCGTCCTGCCGTCCGGGCAGCCGCAGATCACGCCGGTCGAAGCCCTCGGACTCGACGCGCTCGGTGGTGCCGACGACCACGACCGCGGTGTGCGCGGCCCGCGCCGCCTCCTCCGCCTCGGCGAGCAACTCCTCCGCGTCCTGCTCCGGTTCGGCGTGCAGCAGAGCGAACCCCACAGCGGGCAGCGGGAGTTCCTCCGGCTTGGGCGGCAGGTGCAGCAGGCTCACCCCGACGGTCTCCCCCGCGGTGAGCACGACCGTGCCGCGCTGCGTGGGTGTCCCGAAGAACGCCTCGAAGGGGTCGCCGTGCGGGTCGAACTGCGGCCCCTCGTACAGCACATGCCCGTCGACGGCGAGGACGAAGCCGCCCGTGCCGCGGGTCCCGAAGCGGTGCGGGCCGCTCACCCGCGGGGTGAAGAAGCCGCGGATCTCCACCGAGTGCAGCGCGTCGTAGTCGACACCCGGCGGCATCTCGCCGAACCACTGCACCTGCCCGCCGGGCAGCGACTCCGTCCCGAGTTCGCCCCCGTCCTCCGCACGCGCCACGGCTTGCAGCGCGAACCCGCCTGCGGCGGGCGGCAGTTCCTCCGCGGGGTCCGCGCCCACGGCGTAGGTGAGCGGGGTCCCCGCGGGCAGCGCCGCGCCCAACGCGTCGAGCAGCGACACCACATGTCCGGGAAAGACCTGCGCGGACCCGCCCCCGAGAACGCGCGGCTCCCACGCTGCGGCCCCGAACACCGCGAGCCCCCGCCGCAGTTCGTCCCCTTCGAGCGGCAGCACCGGCGCTTCCCCCACCGCCTCGTTGCGCAGCAGCACGCACCCCCGGACGGCGATCTCCCGGGCCAGGGCGTCCCCGTCGACCGGGGCGGGACGATCCGCCTCGGGTACGGCCGCGGGGGCACCCAGCAGCAGGCCCGCCCGGGCGGCGAGCCGCAGCACCCGGCGTACCGCGGCGTCCACCAGCTCCTCCGGCACCTCCCCCGCCCGCACTGCGGCGGCCAGCGGCGGACCGTAGACCGTACGCGGCCCGGGCATCGCCACATCCAGCCCGCCCCGGATCGCGGCCGCGGTGTCCCGGGCGGCGAGCCAGTCCGAGACAACAACACCGTCGAAGCCCCACTCCCCCCGCAGCACCGCGTTGTTGAGCTCATCGTGCTCGGTCATCGGCACGCCGTTCACCGCGTTGTACGCCGCCATGACGCCCCACGGCCGCGCGTCTGCGACGATCGCCTCGAAGGGCGCGAGGTACAGCTCGCGCAACGCCCCTTCCGGGATGCGGTTGTCGACGGTGAAGCGCTCGGTCTCCGCCTCGTTGCCCGCGAAGTGCTTGACGGTGACACCGACCCCGCCGTCCTGCACCCCGCGCACGTACCCGGTGCCGATCGCGCCCGTCAGCAGCGGGTCCTCGCTGTACGCCTCGAAATGCCGCCCGCCCAGCGGGCTGCGGTGCAGGTTGACGGTCGGCGCGAGCAGCACGTGCACGCCCTTGCGACGCGCCTCCTGCGCCAGCAACCGCCCGGCCCGGCGGGCGAGTTCGGGATCCCAGGACGCGGCCAGCGCGGTCGGCGAGGGCAGCGCCACGGACGGGTCGTCCGCGCTCCACCGCCGTCCCCGTACGCCCACCGGCCCGTCCGACATCACCAGCGATCCGAGCCCCACCGCGGGCAGCGCGGGCAGCGACCACATGTCCTGACCGGCCAGCAGCCGCGCCTTGTCGTCGAGCCCGAGAGCGCGCAGCGCCGCCTCCACGGCGGCTTCGCGCTCGGCGTCCCGCGCCGTACCGTTCGAGTCCACCGTCATCGCTCCATGCTGGCCCCGCGGGGCCACCTTGCCTGCCGTACGGTAGGTATGGATACCGATCCGTGACCCGAGCGGGGGAGCACGTGCCGAGGACCAGAAGCGACCGCGGGCAGCGCCGGGCGGAGATCATCCAGGCGGCCACCGAGGTCATCGCCGAACGCGGCTACCGCGGCGCGACGCTCTCGGCCGTCGCCGAACGCGTCGGGCTCACCCAGCAGGGCCTCATGCACCACTTCCCCACGAAGGAGGCGCTGCTGGTCGCGGTGCTCGACGCGCGCGACCAGTGGGACATGGCCTCCGCCGCCCTGCGCGGGCAGGCGTGGCCGCTCGACATCGTCGCGGAGCTCGTCGAATACAACGCGACCCGGCCCGGCATCGTCCAGGCCTTCACCGTCCTCGTCGGCGACAGCGTCACCGACGGCCACCCCGCGCAACCCCACTTCCGCGAGCGGTACGCCCGCGTCCGCGCGGGCGGCGCGGACGCGCTGCGCGCGGCGTACGGGGACCACCTGCCCGGGGGGCTCACGCCCGAGCGGGCCGCGACGCTTCTCATCGCCGCGATGGACGGGCTCCAGATCCAGTGGCTCCTGGACCCCGACTCCGTCGACATGCCCGCCGCCTTCCGCGACTTCCTCGCCCTCCTGGCTCCGCCGCCCGCGCCGGGCACGCCGTAGGTGCCCGCGCCTCCGGCGCGGGGTGTTCCCCACCCGCACCACCCGTGCAGGTAGGAGCAGAAAGTGCCGGTCTTCCTGTGGGGCACATTCGCCGTCGGCGACTAACCGCAGTCCCTCACACATCCACCCCCACCGGCAGGCAGCCGCCATTCCGCCGGGAGGGGGACGATCCGGGGGTGCCCCCGGAGGAATGCGCACGCAGGTCCCGTCACCTACGTCATGAGGTCGGACGCGCATTCCGAGGAGGTACCCCCGGAGTGGCCCCCGACCCCACCCCCGGGAAGGGGCGCGATGCCCCGCCGGGTGACACCGGGGGCGCGAGGAACTGCGCGACCAGCCCCCGGCAAGGGAAGGTCGCGCGAGCCACCGCAAGAGGCACCCCGGTGCGCACCCCGCAAGCCCAGCGCAGCTAGTCGCACCACCAAAGAACCTGCTTGCACGTCGGCGACACCGAAGGCGCCGGCGACTGCGGAGTCGGCGGCGCGGACGCCGTCCGTGACGGCGACGGCGACGGCGGCCGGGACGTCACCGGCACCGTGGGCCGCGACGCCGTCGCCGTGGGCGAGGACGCGGACGGCGACGCGCTCGCGGACGGCGTCCGCGAATGCCGCGGCGCCGCCGACGACGACGCGGGCGCGTCGGCCGACGCGGAGGGCGACCCGGACGCATCCGGCTCGGACGCGCCCGCCGAAGGCGACGACGTCCCGTCGGGGACTTCCGGCGCCGACGGCGTCGGCGCCGACTCGCCCCCGGACAGCGCCGCCATGGAGAGCATCGCGAGCGCGCCCGCGAGGGCAACCGCGCCGACGCCGTAGACGGCGGCCCGCTGCTGCCGGTCCCGGCTGCGCCGCCGCTTGCGGCTGCGCGCGCGGTTGCGCGCGGCGGCACGGCCGCCGCCGGACCGGGAGGAGGACGGCGGCGAGTCGTCCGCGGGGACGAGCGGGAGTTGCGCTGTCTCCCCGACCTGCGGGAGCTGCAGCTGATCCGCCGGCGTACCGCACCCCGGGCAGGAGTACGCCCCGTTGAGGTGGCGGCGGCACGCGTAGCAGTAATCCATGGCGCATGGACCTTATGGGACGCGTGTGGCGTGACGAAACCCCCGTGGCCCGCTTGCCCCGGCTTTGCCGGGAAGGTCCCCCCGGTCCCGCCGCGGGCAAGTCGTCGCAGGCGAGCGGGGCGAACCGTCGCGGACAAGCGCAGCCAAGCCGTCGCACCCGAGCGCAGGCGAGACAGCTTTCGCGGGATGTCCCGTTCGCGACAGACCGCCGCCGATGTGCCGCCGATGCTCCTTGCCGGGGCCGCGCGGGCGCGGTGAGACTCGGTGGCGGACGGGCCGTCCGGGGCGGGACACGGTGTCACGCCCGGCGTGTGCGGCCCGGGTGAGGGGCAGAGCGATGCGTGCGGTGCAGGTGCGGGAGTGCGGAGCGCCGGAGGTGCTGCGGGTGGTGGACGTGGACGATCCGCGCCCGGCGGCGGGTGAGGTCGTGGTGGCGGTGGAGGCGGCGGGGGTGATCTACGGGGACGTGATCGTCCGCTCGGGCGGCTACCCCTTCCCGCTGCCGTACGTGCCGGGTCTTGAGGTGGGCGGGCGGGTCGTGGCGGTGGGGCCGGAGGGGGACACCGGGCTGCTGGGGCGCCGGGTCGTCGCGACGACGCCGGGCTCGCAGGGCGGATACGCGGAGCTGGCGCGGGCGGCGGTGGCCGATGTGCACGTGCTGCCCGAGGAGTTGGAGCTGCACAAGGCGGTGGCCGTCTTCCAGGCGGGTGCGCTCGCGGCGGGGCTGCTGGCGGCGATGCGGGTCGAGAAGGGCGAGACGGTGCTGGTCACGGCGGCGGCCGGACGGGTCGGTTCGCTGCTGGTGCAGCTCGCGAAGGCGGCGGGCGCGACGGTGGTGGGGGCGGCGTCCGGGGCGCGGAAGGTGCGGGCCGCAGGGGAGTTCGGCGCGGACCGGGTCGTGGACTACGCGCAGGAGGGCTGGGCCGAGCGGGCCGGGGCGACGGACGTGGTGCTGGACGCGGCGGGCGGCGAGCTGGCCGCGCAGGCGATGGGCACCCTGCGCAAGGGCAGCGGGCGCTTCGGCACGTACGGCTTCACGTCGGGTTCGTGGGTGCGGCTCGACGCGTACGAGCTGGGCATGCGCGGCCTGACGGTCGTCGCGGCGGCGGGTATCGCCTTCGCGCGCCCGGCGGCGGAGCAGTACGCGGCGGCGTCCCGCGCGCTGGCCGAGGCGGCGGCGGGGCGCCTGACGCCCCGCATCCACGCGGTCCGCCCGCTGTCCGAGGCGCCCGCGGCCCACGCGGAGCTGGCGTCGCGCGCGACGGTGGGCGCGACGCTCCTGGTCCCCTGACCGCGCCCGCCGCCGCCCCCCCCGGCGCCCGTTCAGCCTCCCGTGCACACGTCGGTGAGTCCCGTCGGCCCGCCCTCGTCGCGGATGTGCTGCAGGGCTTGCAGCTGGTCGTCCAGCGTTTTCGGATCGGCCAGGAAGCGGAGGACGGCCAGCGCGAAAGCGTCGCGTTCCGCCGTGGGCATCGCGTCGGAGGCGTCGTAGCAGTGGACGGCCCCGGGGTCGCTCAGGGCGTCGGTGATGCGGGCGGTGAGGGTGCCGTCGTGCGGGCTGCCGGCCAGGACGGACTGCCGGACGGAGAAGCCGGACTGCGTCTTGGCCCAGGCCCGTTGGGCGCGGTCGGAGGCGAGGTAGCTGATGAGCTGGTGCGCCTCCGGGGTGTCGTGCAGGACGGCCGCGAGGTCGCCGGAGACCTCCCAGCGGTCGGGGCCGCCCAGGGCGCCGGGGATGAGCCGGGCGGAGTGGACGAAGGAGGCGGGGGTCTTCCGCCAGCCGTCGTCGCCGCGCGCGAAGGACGACTGGTGCTCCAGCTCGCAGGTCCGCGGCGTCTTGGCGACGCCGTTCGCGGCCTGTCCGAAGGCCGTTGTCAGGGCCTTCCCGGTGGCGGCCGCGCTGCCGGGCCGGACGAGGTCGTACCAGGTCGTCCAGGCGTCTTTGACGTGCGCGTCGGTCCACCGCAGCGTGCCGTCCGCCCACTGCTCGTAGACGTCCTTGCCGCTGCGCTGCAGCAGGATGTCCTCGATCCAGTCCGAGCCGGGCCAGCCGGACGTGGCCCCGTCGGCGAGCCCGAGGCACCAGGAGGCGGGCTCGGCCGCGGCGGCGGTGAAGCCGTCCTGCTCCGCCGTGGGGTACCACACCATGCTCTTCAGGTCGGCCTTGATCGGGACCCAGTACGTGTGCCCGTCGACCTTCGGCACCCAGGTCGCGGCGAATTCGCCGGGGCGCACGATGTCGTCGAGCGCCGTGAGCCGGTGGCTCCCGGCGTATCCGGCGAGTTCGCCGGGGCCGGGCAGCACGGCGACGTCGGGCGGGGTGCCGGATTCCACGTCGGCCGCGAGGACCGCGCTCTCGGCGGAGCTGCCCTCGTAATCCACCCGGATGCGGTAGCGCTTCTGGAAGTCGTCGATGACGTTGTCCTTGAACTGCTGCTCCTGTGTGCCGGTCCAGTTGGCGAGCAGCGTCACCGAGCCCTTCCAGCCGGTGGCCCGGACGACGACGACACCCGCGGTCGCGAGCAGCGCGAGGCTCACCGCGACGGCGCCGACGGCGCGGGGGCGGGGCCAGCGGACCGTGGTGACACGGACCCGGTATTCGTTGATCCGCGGTTGCAGACCCAGCAGGACGAGCGCGGCGAGAACGAGCCCGCCCGCGGCGATCCAGTCCGCGGCGGCGGCGCGGAAGCCCGTCCCGGCGAGCCGCGAGGAGACGTGCGCGCCCGTGGTGGCGATCCGGTCGCCGGTCAGGACGGGGGCCAGCGCCTGCTGCGCGTCGTGCAGCGCGGCGTGGGTGAGGACGGTGAAGGCCACGAGCGCGGCCAGGCCCCCCGCGAGCAGCAGGCGCGCGGCGAGCAGCGGGATGTTCCAGCGCCGCCGGAAGCGCGTGCTGCTGAAGCGCGCCGCCTCGCCGAGCGCCACCAGCAGCGCGAGCGCGAGCAGCACGGCGATGCCCCACCCCACCCACAGCAGCGGCCCGAAGTCGCTGTGACCGCGCGCCTTTTGCTGCTGCGCGGCCTGGAGGTCGCGCAGCCGGCCGAGGATGGTGGCGTCGGCGGCCGGGCCGGTGTCGTCGAGCATGGATCTCGCGTAGGAGATGTACGCCTCGTGCAGCAGGGAGCCCGGCGGCAGCGCGTCGGCGTCCTCGATCCAGCCGGAATAGGTGGTGATCAGGCCGGTGACGGTCTGGATGGACAGCCTGCCCTGCGCGCCCGTCACATCGGCGGCCGCGGCCCGCGCGAGGCTCTGGTGGGCGACCGAGACGCCGGTGTGGAAGGTGGTGCTGTTGCCGGTGCCCGCCCCGCTCGCCCCGGGGTGCGTTGTGGCGTACGTCTCGGCGGTGTCGATGTCCTGCTGCGCCCGTTGCAGCGCGTCCATCGCGGTGTCGACGGCGAGGATGCCGGGCACGTCGGCCGTACGCAGCGGGCGGGCGTCGGCGTGCACCCCCTGGAAGGCCTCGAACAGCGCGGCGGTCGTGAGGACGACGAGGACGAGCAGGGTGAGGCGGCGCCGGGTCAGCTCGCGCAGCGTCCCGCTGGTACCGGCCTCGCCGGGACCGCCCGCGTCGGTCGGGGCGGTGCGGCGGCCTTCGCGTATCCCCGTCGGGGAGTCGGTCCCGCTCATGACGAAGCCCCCATCGCGGCGCCGCAGTTGCCGCAGAAGCGGGAGCGGGCGGGGTAGCGGCGGTGGCACTCGGGGCAGGGGACCAGCTCGCCGCCCTGCCGGGGCGGTCCGGCCGGGGCGGAGCCGTCCGGGCCGTGCGTGGTGTGGCTGCTCGCCGTCATCAGGTGCTGGAAGTCGACCGGGTCGACGTGGGCGCGCAGCGTGACGCGTCCGGTGTCCGCGTCGTGGATCTCGACCAGGCGCGCCAGTTCGGACAGCAGCCGCCGGGCGCCTGCCCGTTGGGCGAGGGCGACGGCCCGGCCCAGAAGTGCCTCGGCCCGGTCGAGCTGCCCGCGGTGGTGGGCGTCGGTCGCGTCGGCGACCGCGGTGCCCAGCTCCTCCCACACCTGGGCGTGCACCACCTGCCCGTCGGTGAGGCCGGAGAGCGCCGGGTCGTCCGTCCAGTGCACGACGAGCGGCTGCGGCGCGGGCGGCGCGACGCCGGATCCGGCCGGGAGGCGTACGGCCACCTCGGCGGCCAGCAGGTCCTGGTCGCGCCGCTCGCCCTCGGGGTCGACGGCGAGGCAGACGTGGAAGCGGCGCAGCTCCTCGCCCCACGCGCGGGTGACGTACGCGTGCGGCTCGTCCGGCTCGGGCGTCATGGGCCCCTCGTGCGGGAAGGTCTGCTTGACGTACCGCAGGTGGGCGCCGGGCGCCAACGCGCCTACGGTGAGCGTCAGTTCGGGGACGGTCTTGGCCAGCAGCGCGCCGACCAGGCGCTCGTACCGTTCGGTGAGGTCGGACTCGACGCGTACGGCGTCGGCGCCGCCGTGCAGGGCGCGGGCGACCTCCAGCAGCAGCCGGGCGTCCCAGTCGGTGCCGATGCCCCACGCGTCGCAGACGAACTGCCCCGCGCAGTCGGCCAGTACACCGGCCAGCGGCAGGAAGTGGCCGTGCTCGTCGCGCCCGTCGGTGAGCAGCAGGGTGTGCCGGATCGGCGTCGACTGCGCGGCCAGCTCCCGCCGCGCCAGGTCCAGCCACCGGCCCAGGCACGTACCGCCCGCGGCGACCAGCTCGTGCACGGCGGCCGTCGCGGCGGCCCGGGTGGCGTCGTCGGCGACGGCCATCGCCCCGCCGGGCGGGTAGGCCGCGGCTGCCTCGTGGGTGCCTGCCACCACCGTGAACGGCGTTCCGTCCGGCAGGAGTTGGAGGACGGCGACGGCGGCCTTCCTGGCCTCGCGGAATTTCTCCGGGGGCCGGTCCATGGAGCTGGAGCAGTCGACGACGAGGACTTCGGCGAGCGCGGGCCCGGGCGCCGCGCCCGCCGCGCCGCTGACCCGTACCGTCACGACGGCGTGCAGCTCCTGGGTGCCGCCGTCCGCGGGCAGGTACTTCTGCTGGCTGACGGCGAGGTCGACGACGATCGCCGGGTCGGCCGCACCGCCGTCGCCTCGCGGTCTGTCGGGGTTCGCGGGATTCGTGGTGTTCACGTCGCTGTGACTCCTCACCGCTGAGCGGCTGCAACCGCGGTGGCTGCGGGGTTCGTTACGGGCGGGCGCGGGGTTCAGACAAGGCTCTCGGGGCGTACGGCGTAGGCGCGGTCGAGCAGTTCGGCGCGCAGGGCGGGCGGGGCCTGGCCCGCGAGGGCGCGCAGCGACCCGTACAGCAGGTCGGCGAGCCCGGCGAGGCTGTCGGTGCCCGCGAACAGCTCGCCGGGCGGCAGGGCGGCGAAGTCGGGGCCGCCGGGGCGGCGGCCGAGCGCGTACCGCCACAGCGCCGGGCGGGCCGGGGGGCGGCGCCCGGCGAGGACGTTCTCGCGGATCTCGGCGACCAGCCGCTCGCGGGCGTCGTCGTGCGGCAGCCGGGCGAGACGCTCGCCGGCCTGCCGCAGGTCGTCGGCCGTGGGGGCCTGTCCGGCGAGGCGGCCGGCCAGGACGCGCAGGGCGGCGACGCGGGCGGCGTCGTAGGTGCGGGAGGTCGCCGGCACCTGGTCGAGGTGGTGGACCGCGCCCGCCCGGTCGCCGTGCCGCAGCCGCAGCCGCGCCAGCCCGAACGCGGCGCTCGCCTGCGCCCGGTCGCGCTCCCGGACGGCCTCGTAGTAGGCGGTGCTCTCCGCCTCCGCGCGCGCCTCGGCGGCCGCGGCGACGGCCCTTTCCGCGTCGGTCGCGGGCGGCGGCACACCCGGGCCCGGGCGCCCGCCCAGATACTCGGCGCAGTAGCCGAGGGCCAGCTTGGGCGCCCACTCCCCCGGCACGGTCGCGTAGACGGCGGCGAACTCGCCCTCCGCGCGGCGTACTTGGTCGCACATCAGATACAGCAGCCCGCGATGCCACGGCAGCCGCCAGTCGTAGCCGGCCGTTTCCGGGCCGAGCAGCCGCTCCGCCTCGGCGAGCCAGCCCTCGGCCTGCGCCGTGTCGGCGGTGCCGGCGGTGCCGGCGGTGCCGGCGGTGCCGGCGGTGCCGGCGGTGCCGGCGGTGCCGGCGCTTTCGCGCAGCAGGTACGACCGGCACAGCCACAGCGCCATCTCGACGGTGCGCAACTGCGGGTCGTCGGCGACGAGTTCGGCGGTGCGCTCGGGCGCGTCCCCGGCCAGGCCGCCGAGCAGTACGGACGCCGGGTCGGCGGGGTCGGCGATCGGACCGGGCAGCGCGCGGGCGGTCTCCTGCGGGGTGGGCGGGCCCGCGGCCAGGTCGGGCGGCGGGCCGCCCGCGGGACGGCCGGTCCAGTGGGTGAGCGCGGGCACGGCGCCGAGGTCCGCGCCGAACAGCACCGCGGTGGGCTCGAAACGGGTGGAGCGCTCGGGGAAGCGCTCGCCGCGGCCGAGCGCGCGGTGCTCGCGCAGCACCTCCCACAGCTGGCGGGACATCTGCGCGGCCGAGGTGAAGCGGGCGGCGGGCTCGTCGTGGGTGGCGCGGCCGACGAGCCGGTCGAAGGAGCGCGCGGCGAGCCCGGCGGGCGGCGCGGCGCGGCGGGCCAGCGCTTCGAGAGTGCGGCCGACCGTGAAGAGGTCGGTGTCGACGCGGAAGCCGCGCGTGTCGCGCTCGCGCCGGTGGGGCGCGTACCACGGCGTGTAGACCAGCGCGCTGGACCGGTCGTCGGCCCGGCGGACCGCGCCCAGGTCGATGACCTTGATCTCGCGGCCGTAGTGGATGACGTTCTCCGGCTTCATGTCGCAGTAGAGCAGCCCCTGGTCGTGCAGGTACTCCAGCGCGCCGAGGATCTTGCAGCCGTAGGTGAGGACGTGGTCGAGCGCGAAGGGCTCGCCGAACAGCTCGGCCAGCGCGTCGTCGGACATCCGCAGCAGCTGGTCCAGCGGCCTGCCCGCGACGTACTCCATGACGATGTAGTCCGCGGGCTCGTCGTGCCCCTCGGCGCGGTGCCGGGTGGAGCTGACGATCCGCACGATGTCGCGGTGGTGCAGGCTGGTGAGCGAGCGCATCTCCTCGACGGCGTTGCGCCGGGCGGCCGCGTCCGAGGTGTTGAGCAGCGCCTTGAGCACGACCCGCTGGTCCGGCAGCGCGAGATCCCGGGCGAGGTAGACCCAGCCGGTGCCGCCGGGCGCGAGGTAGCCCAGCACCTCGTACTGCCCGGCGACCACGTCCCCGGGGCCGAGCTGCGGGCGCAGGTCGTACGGGGCGCCGCAGTCGGGGCAGAAGCCGCGGTCGGGGGCCGGGCCCTCGTCGTACGCCACGCCGATCGTGCCCGGGCACTCCGGGGTGCCGCAGGGCCGCCCGCCCTCGGGGCGCCGGGCGGTGCGGCGGACGACCTCGTCGTCGGGGGGCGGCGGGATGCTCGGGAGCTGGACGAGGCCGTCGCGGTCGAGCCGCCCGGTGCCGGGGGCGGGGGCCGGGCGGGGGCGTTCGGGCGGCTGCGCCGGGGCGGCCTGGGCGGCCGGGGGGTCGGCGTCGGCGGGGGTGCGCGGCCGCGGGACGGCGGGGGCGCTCGCGGCGCTGCGGCGGCAGAGGGCGCAGAATCCGGTGGGGCCGACGGCGCCGGTGCAATCGGGGTACGGGCAGGGGCGGCCGGCTGCGCTGCCGGGCCCGGCGGTTGCGGTCACTGCGGGGTGCCCCCTCCAGGGTGGGGTGCGGCTCCCGGCGGCTCACTCGGCGGCTTCCGCTGCACCGGGGTCAACGGCGTGCCGTCCCGCGCCGGTTGCCGCTCGTGCGGGGGCGGCGGGGAGGAGCTGCCGGGGCGGCCGTCCACGAAGGCCACGTAGGCGCGGGTCGCCGCCTCCGCCGCCGGGACGTCGCAGGGGCGTTCGTGCAGCAGCCGGTGGGCGGCGAGGTACAGCTCGTCGGCCGCCAGGTCCTCCGTCCGGGCGGCCCCCTCCTCGTACACCCTGCGGTAGTTCACCAGGCGGCCGCGCAACTCGTTGCGCCGGTCCCGCAGTTCGGAGAGGGCCGCCAGCGCGGGCGGGATACGGCGCGCGGCGCGCGCGGCGACGCGCTCGTAGTGGCCCAGGTCCGGTGCCCGGTCCGGCGAGAGGGCGAAGGGGCCGCGCCCGGCGGTGAGTTCGGCGCGGACGGCGATGACGTGGACGAGCGCGCGGACGGCCCGGTCGGCGAGGTCGGCCGCCTCCGCGTCGCCCGTGACGCGCGCCATGAGCCCGTCCAGTGCGGGCGCGTCCGTCTCGCAGATCCGTGCGCAGCGCGCGGCGAGCTGCTGCCTGCGCTGCACGGCCGGGCGCACCAGCAGCTCGTCGCGGGCCCGCGCGAAGTGCTCCCCCGCGGTGCGGAAGGCGAGCAGCATCCGGCTGCCGCCCGCGACGAGCACCGCCAGCAGGTCGAGCAGCGAGGCCGGGTCGGCGGCCGCGTCCACCCCGACGACGACCAGGGTGATCGTGACGCGGGCCGCCGCGACGCGCTCCGCGGGCGGCAGTTCGCGGTGCTGGCCGAGGCCCATGCGCAGCGCGATGCGTTCGGCGACCGTGGCGGTGTCGCTGCCCGCGACGTACAGCGCGAGGTCCAGGCCGCCCGCCGCCGGTACGGTCCCGGGCCCGTCGAGGGAGGCGCGCCGGGTCGAGCGGCTGGTGCGCAGTTCGCGGTCGGCGAGGGTGATCGCGCGGCGCAGCGTCGCGGCGCGGGCGGCGTCGTCCTCCGGCACGAGGCTGATCTTCACCTGCGGGGCGGCGCCGTCCCCGCGTACGGCCGCGTCGCCGCGCAGCCAGCGGGCCAGCCGCTCGGCGAACGGCTGGTCGAGCGGGGCCTGTTCGGCTCCCGGCTCGGGCGCCCGCAGCTCCTCGTCGACGGCGGCGGGGCCGCGGGTCCACTCGGCGACCTCCGGCAGGTGCTGGACGACGGTCTCGGCCGGGCTCATGAAGGAGTAGCCGCCGACGGGTTCGGAGGGGCCCGCTAGCACCATGCCGACGACCTGCCCGGTGGCGAGGTCCACGACCGGGCCGCCGCTGAAGCCGGGCCGGGCCGCCTCCGCCGGGCTCGGCGGGCGCAGCTGGACCTGGCCGTCCCTTCCGCAGCCGCCGACGATGGTGGCGGGCAGCCACAGGCCGCCGTTGAAGTCGGCGGGGAAGCCGTACATCCGCACCTCGCGGCCGGGCGCGGACAGCCGGTGCAGCGTCGTGGCCTCGCCCGGCGGGCGCGGCCGGTCGAGCGCGAGCAGCGCGATGTCGCCGCTCGGGTCGCCGTCCTCGTCCCGCTCCTCGGGCCGGTAGGAATCCCCGGCGACCCGGGCCGCGACCCGCGGCACGTGCGAGCCCCCGGCGCCGACGAACTCCGCGACGACCTCCTCGCCGCGCCGCAGCACATGCGCGGCGGTCAGTACGCGGTCCGGGCCCAGCAGGATGCCGCTGCCGGCGATCTCCCCGTCCGCCCGCCGGATCCGTACGGCCCAGGGCGGTGTCGCCACGGGGCTGGGCCGGGCGCGGCCTTCCCCGTACGGGCCTCCCTCGTACGACCCCCTGCCGTACGTCCCTGCGCCGGCGTGTCCTCCGTCGGCGCTCACTCCATCGGCGCGTTCTCCGTCGGCGCTTCCCCCGTCGGCCACCATGCCGTGCACCTTACGCCTGACGGCATGTCATGTCGTGCCGAAAGCACTACAATTGGCCCTCCGCACCGCAGAACCACTGCTGGGGGAAGCCGCCGTGGAAGAGCCGTCCTTCGTCGGGCTGGCCGAGGTCATCACCCAGATCCGCACCGAGCTGCAGCAGGCGCGCGATACGGCGGAGGGCCGGCAGATCGGCTTCACCGTGGAGAAGGTCAGCCTGGAGTTCACCGTCCAGGTCCACCGCACCGGGCGCGCGGGCGGCGGCCTGCGCATCGGCGTCGTGACGGCGGAGCTGGGCGGCTCGGTGGACAGCGGCACGACCCACCGCGTCCAGGTCGACCTGGAGCCGCACGACGCCTCGACCGGCGGCCGCGTCCAGGTCACCCGCTCCCCGGAGTCCCTGGAGACCCCCGCGACCCCGGGCCTGCGCTGACGCGCCCCGACCCCCGCTCCCGGTCGGCGGATCCGCTCAGACCGTCGCGGCGACCGGCAGGACCGGGTCGAGCACGGCGATGTCGATGTCCGCGGGGTCGGCGAGAACGGCGTAGCGCGTGACGAGTCCGTCCTCGACGGTGATGTCGAGGGCGAGCAGCAGCCTTCCCCGGGGAGCCACGACCACGCCGACCGAGCCGTTGACCAGCGCAATTTCCGCGTACTGCGCGAAGCGGCGCAGCAGCACCGTCTCCTCCGCGACGGCTCGGGCGCCGCGGACCTGCCGGGCGACGCCGAGGCCGAGCGCCGCGGTGTCCGCGTGCCGGACCACGTCGGGGGCGAGCACGCTGAGCAGCCGGTCGAGGTCGCCGGTCCGTGAGGCGGCGAGGAAGGCGTCGACGGCCTGGCGCAGCCCCTCGGACCGCGCCGGGGGCAGGACGGCGGTGCCGTGCACCTTGTGCCGCGCCCGGCTGGCGAGCTTCTTCGAGGCGACGGTGTTGCGCTCGACGATGGGCGCGATCTGGTCGAAGGGAACGGCGAACATGTCGTGCAGGACGAACGCCACCCGTTCGGCCGGGTGCAGCGCGTCGAGCACGACCAGCAGGGCGCGGCCGACGGATTCGACGAGCACCGCCTCCTCCTCGGGGTCGACGCCCCGATCGGTCCCCTGGGCCGATTCCGGCAGCTGCTGGCCGACCAGTTCCTCCCGGTTGGACGCCCGCGAGCGCAGCATGTCGTAGCAGATCCGCGAGATGACCGTACGCAGCCACGCGCCGAGCGACTCCACCGTGGAGGCGTCGACACGGTGGAGGCGCAGCCAGGTCTCCTGCACCGCGTCGTCGACGTCGTTGGGCGATCCGAGCAGCCGGTAGGCGACGGCGCGCAGGTAGCCGCGGTGGGTCTCGAAGACCGCCGCCAGCCGGTCCTGATCGTCCATCCGGTCACCTTTTCCCGGCGCGTGCCGTCTGTCTCAAGAGGCTTCGGGCACTGCCCGGAAGGCTCGCGCGACGGAAGAAGGCCGGCGTCCGGCTCCCCCCCGACACATGTGCAGCTTTTCACAAGCATAACGGAGCCGTTCTGCCCGCCGAAGATTCCGGGGCCCGGGACGTACGACCCGGGACCCCGCAGACAGTGAGGACGCACATGAGGAGTACGACCAGCGTGGCCGCCGTGCGGCAGCCGTTGCTGCACGGCCTGGACGTCGGAGGGCTGCGGCTGCCGAACCGGGTGGTGATGGCCTCGGCCACCAGGGCCCGGGCCGTCAACAGCGGACTGGTGCCGACCGAGCTGCACGCCGCCTACTACGCGCAGCGGGCGAGCGCGGGTCTGATCGTCACGGAGGGCACCTGGGTGAGCGAGCGGGCGATCGGCTTCGCCCATGTGCCCGGCATCTTCACCGAGGAGCAGGTCGCCGGCTGGCGGCAGGTCACCGAGCTGGTGCACACGGCCGGTGGACGCATCCTGCTCCAGCTGTGGCACACCGGCGGCGCCGCGCACCCCGACCTGCTCGGCGGTGAGGTGCCCGTCGCCCCCTCCGCCGTCAACCCCGGCGAGATGAGCTTCACCCCGACCGGTTTCCAGCCCACCGTGACACCGCGCGCGCTGACCGCCGCGGAGGTCGCCGGGACGGTGGCGGAGTACGGCCGGGCGGCGGAGAACGGGCGGCGCGCCGGATTCGACGGTGTCGAGATCCACGCCATAGGGCCTTATCTCATCCCGCAGTTCCTCAACCCCCGGCTGAACACCCGCCAGGACGCCCACGGAGGGGACGCGGCGCGGCGCCGGCGCTTCCTGCTGGAGGTCGTGGACGCCGTCGCGGAGCCGTTCGGCGGCCGGGCCGTGGGGGTACGGCTGTCCCCGTACTGGAACATCGGGGAGTTGTTCGACGACAGCGAGGCCACCCTGCGCGACTACGACGCGCTGGTGGCGGAGCTGGACGACCGTCCGGTGGCGTACCTGCATCTGCGGGGCCGCGACACCGCGGAGGGCGGCGCGCCCGACCTGGCGGCCTTCGCGCGCTTCCGCCGCCTTTTCCACCGGCCGCTGATCGCCAACAACGGCTTCGGCGCAGAGTCGGGCAACGGTGTCGTCGAGGCCGGGCTGGCCGACGCGGTGTCCTTCGCCCGGCATTTCATCGCCAACCCCGACCTGGTCAGCCGGCTGGCCCTGCGGCGGGAGCTGTCCCCCGGCGACCCGGACACGTACTACTCCGGTGGCGCCCGCGGCTACGTCGACTACCCGCTCACCGACTGGACGGGCGGCTCTCGCTAGCCCTCAGCAGGCGGTGCAGGCCGGACCGCATCTCGACAACCTCGCGTTCCAGCGTCAGGAGCCGGTCCGCGAGGCTGTCCCCGGCCTCGGTACGCGGCGCCGCCGCGCCGCTTCCGGGCTGCCGGGGCCCGGGGTCCGGAACGGCCGGCCGGCCGGCCGTTCCGTCGAGGACGTGCTGCTTCATCCTCCGCAGCTCCGGCCCCGGTTCGATGCCGAGTTCGGTGACGAAGCGCAGGCGGGTCCGCCGGAAGAGGTCCAGCGCGTCCGTGGTGCGCCCCGACCGGTGCAGTGCGAGCATCAGCTGGGCGCTGAGGGATTCACGGAAGGGGAATTCGGCGGCGTAGCACAGCAGTTCCCCGACGATCTCCCGGTGCCGGCCCAGGGCCAGCATCACGGCGATGTACTCCTCGGCCACGGCGCACCGGTCCTCCTCCAGCTTGACCAGCAGGAAGCGGGCCCACTCCCCGGCGAAGCCGATCGGCACCGGGGCGTTCCACTCGTCGAGCGCCTTGCGCAGATGCTCCGCGGCGGTGTCCGGGTCGCCCTCCTTCGCGGCACTGCGGCCGAGTCCGGCGTGCTCCTGGAAGCGGTACAGGTCGACCCGCTGCGGCGGGACCCTGATGAGGTAGCCGCCGGAGTGGGTCTCGACCAGACCGCCCCCGTCGTACTCGGCGAGCTTCCGCCGGATCTGCGACACGCAGATCCGCACCTGGCTGCGGGCGGAGACCGGCGGGGTGTGCCCCCACACGGCGTCGACCAGGCGGTCGGCGGTGACGACGCGGTTCGCCTCGAGGAGCAGCGCGGCCAGCAGGACCTGCTGCCGGTTGCCGTGGAAGTCGATGGTCCCCTGCCCGCAGCGGACAGCGAGCGGGCCGAGTACACAGAAGTCGATACCGCTTGGCATCGGTCACCCCCGAACGTAGGGCCGTTGGCTGGTCTTCTCGACGGCGGCCGGCCGGCGGTCAGCCGGGGCGGCCGGGGCTCTTCTCCACGGTGGCCCGGTAGGTGCCGGTGACCGCCCGCAGGGTGCCCGCCCGGTCCTGGCCCGCCGGCAGGGCGGACAGGGCGCGCTCGGCGGAGTCCATCGTGCGGTTGGCCAGGATGACGGCGCTGGTGGCCGGCCGCCGCGTCGCCTCGTAGCGGAGCAGCGCCGCCGGTACGTCGCGGAGCCCGTCGTCGCCACCGAGTTCGGCGGCCAGGGCGGCCGCGTCGAGGATCGCCTGGGAGGCGCCGTTCGCGCCGATCGGGTACATCAGGTGGGCGGCGTCACCGAGCAGGGTGACGCTGCCTTCGCCCCAGTGCGGGAGCGGATCGCGGTCGACCATCGGGTACTGGAGGATGCGCGGGCTGCGCCGGAGCACGCCGGGGACGTCCAGCCACCCGAGGTCCCAGTCCGCGAAGTGCGGCAGCACGTCCTCCAGCGGCGCCCGCGCGTCCCAGCCGGCCGGTGGCCCGTCGACAGCCGTGGGCACCATGCAGACCCAGTTGAGCAGTACCGCGCCGCGCCGGGCATGGCGGGCCGAGCAGGGGTAGGCGATCATCCGGGCACCGCGGTCGTCGTTGGCGAGGATCATGGTGCGCCCGTCCAGGAACTCCGGCAGCTCGGCCAGGCCCCGCCACATGTGGACACCGGCCGGCAGCAGCTCCATCCGGTCCGGGTGCAGCCGGGCGCGAACGGCCGAGTGCAGGCCGTCCGCCCCGATCAGGGCCTTCGCCGCGTACTGCGTGCGCGCGGTGGAACCGACCGCGGTCCGCTCCGCGTGCACCCGCACCCCGGCGCCGTCCGCGGAGGGCTCGAAGCCGACGAGCCGGCTGCCGGTGTGCACCGCGTCCGGGCCGAGCCGGTCGAGGACCGCGGTGAGCAGCAGCATCTGCAGTTCACCGCGGTGGATGGAGAACTGGGGGTGTGCGTGCCCCGCGTCCTTTCCGCGCGCCTCGGTCATCACCGTGGCACCGGTGGTGTCGAGGTAGCGGTGCTCGCGGGTGGGTATGCCGGTGGCGGCGAGGGCGTCGCCGAGTCCGAGGGCGGTGAGTTCGGCGACGGCGGCGGGCTGGATGTTGATGCCCACGCCGAGCGGCCGGATCGCTTCCGCCGCTTCCAGGACGAGCGGCCGGCGGCCCCTGGCGTGCAGTGCCAGCGCGGCGGTCAGGCCGCCGATGCCGGCGCCGGCGATCACGATGTCTGCGGTGGTGGTCACGGCACTCACGTCTCCCTGTACGTCGGCGTTGCGGTGCGTGCGGTGCTGCCGGTCGTGCGCCGGTCGTGCGCGGCCCGGTGGGCCGGACGGCGCGCCCCGCCCCCGCGGGAGGGGGTGGCGGGGGCGGGGCGCGGGCCGGTCGTCCCGCCGGTCAGGCGTGGTGGACGGCGGCGACCCGGTAGACCGCGGGGGCCGCCTTCGCGAGTTCGGCCGTACGGCGGGCGTAGCCGCCCATCTCGGCGTCCCCCTGCACGGCGCGCAGGGCCTCCGGACTCTCCCAC
This sequence comes from Streptomyces sp. NPDC021020, assembly GCF_044333285.1. Classification (NCBI taxonomy): domain Bacteria; kingdom Bacillati; phylum Actinomycetota; class Actinomycetes; order Kitasatosporales; family Streptomycetaceae; genus Streptomyces; species Streptomyces sp. NPDC021020. The sequence goes on along the minus strand of NZ_JBIRQQ010000003.1, from coordinate 625,205 downwards.
TGGGCGTAGTTGACCACGCGGCTGCCGTCGAGGCTGGCGAGCACGGTGACCGAGACGAAGCCCGGCCGGGTCTTCGCGACCTTTTCCGTCCCCTCGTTGAGCAGGTCGACGAGTTCCTGCTGCTTCGCCGGTTCGACCTCGAAGACGTTGATCAGGGTCGCGATCCCGTCGTTGGCCCGGATTTCGGTGGTGTCGCTCATGTCAGTCACCTTGTCAGCAGTGCGGATTTCGTGGCGGATACGGACGTACGGGTGGGCAGCGGGCTCATACGGCGGCCATGTTGGCGCCGACGGTCTCCTCCGTGCTGGCGTGGATGAGGACGGCGCTCGCCAGCGCTCCCACCGCGAAGATCGCGGCGGAGACCAGGAATCCGATCGAGTAGCCGTGGACGGCGCCCTTCGCCATGACCTCGCCCACCGGCCCGCTGCCGTGGTGGGCGGTGATGTAGCGCGAGGTGGCGTCGGCCGCCACCGTGTTGAGCAGGGCCACCCCGATCGAGCCGCCGACCTGCTGTGCGGCGTTGACCAGGCCGCTGGCGACACCGGCGTCCTGTCCTCCGACGCCGAGCAGGGCGAGGTTGGCGGTGGGCACGAGGATGCCCGCCATGCCGAGGCCCACCACGCACTCGGGCCCGAGCACATGGCCGGCGAAGGAGGAGTCGACCTCGATCCGGCTGAACCAGACCAGCGCAACCGCGCAGATCAGGAACGAGGCCGAGATGATCAGCCGGGGCGGGACGACCCGCATCAGCCCGGTGACCACACCGGAACCCACCATGATCACCAGGGTCAGCGGCAGGATCGCCACCCCGGTCTTGAGTGCCGAGTAGCCGAGCACTCCCTGCAGGTAGTAGGTCATGAACAGGAACATCCCCATCATGGCCATGAAGATCAGCAGGGACCCGAGGAAGGCACCGGTCCGGTTGCGGTCGGCCACCACCCGCGGCGGCAGCAGCGGGTGGCGGCCGCGGGCCTGGGTGGCGGCGAAGACCGCCACCAGCACGGCGCCGCCGATGAGGGCGCCGTAGGACTTCCCCGAGCCCCAGCCGTCGTCGGCGGCCTCGGCGAAGCCGTACACCGCCAGCGCGAGGCCGATGCTCACCAGGACGGCGCCCGGTACGTCGTACCGGGTCTGCCCGGACGCCCTGGACTCCTTGATCAGCGGGAGAGCGCCGATGAAGGCGGCGGCGGCGATCGGCACGTTGACGTACAGGCACCAGCGCCAGTCCAGGTAGTTGGTGAGCAGGCCGCCCGCCAGGAGGCCCACGGCGCTGCCGCCGCCGAGGACTCCGCCGTAGACCCCGAACGCGGTGGCGCGCTCGCGCGGGTCGGTGAAGGTGACGTTCAGCAGGGACAGCGCCGCGGGCGCCAGGAGGGCCGCGAAGACGCCCTGCAGGGCGCGCGCGGTGTAGAGCATTCCCTGGTCGACGGCCGCGCCGCCGAGTGCGGAGGCCGCGGCGAAGCCCACGAGTCCGACGAGGAGGGCCCGGCGGCGGCCGTTGAAGTCGGCGATCCGGCCGCCGAGCAGCAGCAGGCCGCCGAAGGGCAGGGTGTACGCGGTCAGCACCCACTGGCGGTTGGCATCGGAGATGTCCAGGTCGCTCTGCGCGTGCGGCAGGGCGACGTTCACGATGGTGGCGTCGAGCACCACGATCAGCGTGGCCAGCGCGATCACTGCCAGAGCCCACCAGCGCTTGGGATCGGGCCCGGCCTCACCCTTGGTGACCGCATCGCCCGAGGCGAGTGTTTCGCTCATCTTCAACAGATCCTTCGTTTCCTCGTTGCTCGTCGGACCGGCGCCGGCCGTTGCGGTCGGCGCGAGGTAGACGCAGCGCCCCCGTGGAACGTGACATGCGGGCGGGCTCAGGAGCCGGCCGTCTCCCCGGGCCCCCGGACGACGAATCCCGCGTAGTCGTCGTCCGTCACCTCCCGCAGTTTCTGCACGTACGCGGCGATACCGCCGAAGAAGAACATGTTGCGGCGCTTCTTACCGGGGATGTTGGCTCCGAAGAAATACGAATCCGCTTTCGGGAAAAGGGTGTGGTCGGCCGTCTGCTGGCAGATCTCCACCCACTCCTCCTCCGCCTTCCCGGTGGCCTCCACGGCCACGGCGCCCCGCTCCTGGGCGGTCCTGACGAGATCGGTGACCCATTCCACCTGGATCTCGATACAGGGCGGGATATTGCTGAACGTGCTGTTCGGGCCGTAGATCATGAACATGTTCGGGAATCCGTTCACGGCCATTCCCAGATAGCTGGTGGGACGGTCCGCCCAGTGGTCCTGGATGCTCTCTCCCCCGCGTCCGCGCGGGTTCAGCTGCCGGTAGGAGCCGTCGACCGCGTCGAAGCCGGTGGCGAAGACGAGCACGTCGAGTTCGTGCTCCGTGCCGTCCTCGGTGACGAGGCCGTTCGGCGAGAATTCGCGGATCGGGGTCTCCCTGACGGAGACGAGGCGGACGTTGTCCCGGTTGAACGTCTCGTAGTAGTCCGGGTTCGCGATCGGACGCTTGGCGTACAGGTCGGTCGGGGTGAGCAGGCGCGCGGTCTCCGGGTCCTGCACGATCTCCCGGATCTTGCCGCGGATGAACTCGGCGGCCGCCTCGTTGGCCGCCGGGTCGAGGGCGACGTCGTAGAACGCGCCGAACATGAAGCGGAAGCCGTTGCCCTCGTCCCATGCCTTCTGGAAGGCGGCCTGCCGCTCCTCGGCCGACACGCTCATCGCGGAGATCCTGCTCTCCTCGAAGCCGGCGGCGGCGAAGGAGTTGCGGGCCTGCTCCCAGATGGCGTCGTAGCGGGCCCGGATGTCGGCGACGTACTCGGCGGACACCGGTCCGTTGCCCGAGGGCACGTTGTACTGCGGGGTGCGCTGGAAGACCGTGAGGTGCCCGGCGGTCTTGGCGGCGGCGCAGATGAAGCCGGTACCGGTGGAGCCGGTACCGATGACGCCGACCCGCTTGCCCTCCAGGGAGAGGTCGGACGGCCAGTCGGCGGTGTGCACGATCCGGCCGCGGAAGGACTCGCGCCCCTTGATCTCCGGGGTGTACGTGGTGGACAGCGGCCCGAGCCCGGTCACCAGGTAGCGGGCGGTGAAGGTCTCCCCCGCGGCGGTGGTGACGGTCCACCGGCCGGTCGCGTCGTCGAACTCCGCGCCGCTGATCCGGGTCTCCAACTGGATGTCCTTGGCCAGGTCGTACTTGGCGACGACCGCTTCGAGGTACGACAGGGTGTGCGCCTGGCTCACGTAGCGCGTGTCCCAGTCCCACTCCTGGAGCATCTCCTTGTCCCAGGAGTAGCGGTAGACGAAGCCCTCGCTGTCCGAGGTGGCACCGGGGTAGCGGTTCCAGTACCAGGTGCCGCCGACGCCTCCCGCGGCGTCGAACGCCCTTGTCCTGAGGCCGAGTTCGTTGCGGAGCTTGTGCAGCGTGTATATCCCGGCGAATCCGGCGCCTATGACGATGGCGTCGAGGTCGGACTGCGGGGCGGAGGTGTCTGTCATGTTGGCTTCCCTGGTCTGACTGATCCTGAACTGGCTGATGGAGTGGACTGCTTGCGGCCGGCCCGCGCGCGGGCGGGAGGCCGGTGAGGAGACGGCACCGGTGCGGGGGTCACGGCTGGAGCGCGACCGCCTGCCAGCCCTCCGCGGTGCGGTCGTAGCGCAGCCGGCGGTGCAGCCGGTCGTCCGCGGCGGACCAGAACTCGACGTTCTGCGGTGTCAGCCGGTAGCCGGCGTAGGCCGGCGGGCGGGGGAGGGCCGCGCCGCGGTCGAGCAGCCGGCCGGCCTCGTCCCGCAGGCGCTCCACGTCGGCCGCCCCGTCCAGCACCTCGCTCTGCCGGGACGCGGTGGACATGGCGTGCAGCTGCCAGGCGCGCGCGTCCCACAGCCGGTCGGACTGCTCGCCGGGGATCTGTGCCACCGGTCCGGAGAAGGACAGCTGCTGCGCCGTCTCCCGCCAGTAGAGCAGTCCGGACGCCCAGCCGGTCTCGGCGATCTGCCGGCCCTTCAGGCTGGTGGTGTGGGTGGCGAACAGCAGACCGGCGGCGGAGATCTCCAGGACGGAGACGATCCGGGTGGACGTTCGTCCGTGCGGGTCGGCGGTCGCGAGGGCGAGGGCGAGCGGCTCGCGCACCCCGGAGCGGGCGGCGGACTCGGCCCAGCGCCGGGCCAGGGCCATCGGTTCCGCCGGCGGGTCCGCGTACTCGGGGAAGTCGCTGCCCGTGGTCCCGGTCAGGGTCTCGAACGCGCTGGTGCGCACGGGGTCGGGGGTCACGTGGAATGCTCCTCGGGTGGCTCAGACGTGGATGGTGCCGTGGGCGACGGTGACTCCCGAGCCGGAGACGTGCACCGAGGTGAGCCGGTCGCCGTCCGCCTCCGCGCAGGACCACATCACCGAGTGCCGGCCCATCTCGACGCCCTGGCTGATGGCGATCCAGTCGCCGTAGCGGATACGGCCGTGCCGGGCGAGGTGGACGGCGAGCGGGCCGGCCGCGGAGCCGGTCGCGGCATCCTCGGTGACGCCGTAGGCGGGGGAGAACATCCGCAGGCGCCAGGCCGTGCCGGAGCCCGCGAAGCAGTTCGCCGCCATGTCGGGGAAGGCCGCCAGCGCCCGGTGGTCGGGGCGGAGCCGGGACAGCGCGTCGACCGTGTCCAGGTCGACCAGGACGTGCCGGGGGCCGTTGCGGTAGATCTCGACCGGCAGGCCGGACCCGGGTACGCCGAGCGCCGCCAGGAGTTCGGCGGTGCGGTCGAACCTCTCCCACGTGGGCAGCGGCTGCGACATACGGGCGGAGACGGCGGTGCCGTCGACCCGTTCGAGACCGAAGGGGATCACCCCCATCGCGGTCTCCAGCCGCAGGGTGTCCTGCCGGGGGAACACCTCGCCCAGCGCGATCGCGGTGCCCAGCAGCGGGTGCCCCGCGAAGGGCAGCTCGTTGACGGGCGTGAAGATCCGTATCCGCGCGTCGCCGCCCCGCTCGGGTGCGAGCACGAAGGTGACCTCGGACAGGTGCATCTCCTGGGCGATGCGCTGCATCCGGCCGGAGTCGAGGTCGTCGGCGGCGAAGAAGACCGCGACCGGGTTGCCGTGCAGCGGGGTGTCGGCGAAGGCGTCCACCACCACGTACCGGTGGCCGGTGGCTCCGCCGCGCCGCGGCGCGGTGCCGGGCAGCGGCGCCACGATCCGTTCGCTCGTCATGGGCTCAGCACCCCTCTCGTCAGGGAGGCGAGGATCCGCGGTCCGTGCTGGGTGAGCACGGACTCCGGGTGGAACTGGAGCGAGGCGAAGCCCGGCCCCCGCAGGGCGTGCACCTCGCCGGTGACGGTGTCGCGGGATATCCGCACGGTGCCGACGCCGTCGACCTCGGCGGACTCGGCCGGCGCGACGGCGGCGAAGGAGTTGTAGAAGCCGACCCGCTCCTCGCGGCCGAACAGGTCGATACGCCGCTGCACCCCCTGGTTCGGCGCCTCCCGGCGGCGCAGGGGCAGTCCGAACCGGCCGCACAGCACCTGGTGGCTGAGGCACACCGCGAGGAAGGGACGCGATGCGGCGAGGAGCGCGTCCACCGCGGTGCGCAGGTGGGCGATCTTGGGGTGGCCGAGGTCGCGCGGGTCGCCGGGTCCCGGGCCGAGCACCACCAGGTCGTAGTCCTCCGGTGCGGGGAGGTCGTCGTGCGGGCGGACGGTCACCGCCATGCCGAGGGACCGCAGCTGGTGGTCGAGCATCGACGTGAAGGTGTCCTCCGCGTCGACGATCAGCGTGCGGCAGCCGGCAGCGCGGGCGCCGGAGGAGGCGGCCCCGTCTTCGGCGGCGGATTCCGTACCGAGCCAGAATCCGGCGATGGTGGTGTTCCGCTCCTCCAGCACGCGCCGGACGTCGGGGTGCGCGGACAGCTGCTCCCGCTCGTCGGTCTCCAGGGCGGCGAGCAGCCCGGCGGCCTTGCTGTGGGTCTCGGCGACCTCGGAGACCGGGTCGGAGTGCCGGACCAGCGTGGCCCCCACCCCGATACGCACCGTGCCGGACCGGTCGATGTCGGCCGTGCGGATGAGGATCGCCGAGTCCATCGTCCGCTCACCGGCCGCGTCACGGCCGATGAGGGCGGCGACACCGCTGTAGTAGCCGCGGCCCCGGCCCTCGTGGTGGCGGATCACCCGGCACGCGTTCTCCAGCGGGCTCCCGGTGACGGTGGGCGCGAACAGCGATTCGCGCAGCATGTCGCGGACGTCCCGGTCGGTGCGCCCCTCGATGACGTACTCGGTGTGCGCGAGCCGTGCCATGGTGCGCAGCTGCGGGCCGGTGACCCGGAGGCCCGGCCGGCAGATCCGGGTCATCATCTTCAGTTCCTCGTCCAGCACCATGTACAGCTCGTCGGACTCCTTGCGGTCGGCGAGGAAGTCCATGACGCCGGGCAGCGTGGGACCGGTCGCCGGGTAGCGGTAGGTACCGCTGATCGGGTTCATGGTGGCCCGGCCGGCGTCGAAGGTGATGTGCCGCTCGGGGGTGGCGCCCACGAAGGTGCGGGTGCCGGTGTGCACCAGGAAGGTCCAGTACGCGCCGCTCTCCAGCCGCAGCAGTCGGCGGAAGAAGGCCAGCGCGCTGTGCGGTGTGTAGCCGTCGATCGCGGCGACCAGGGAGCGCTGGATGACGAAGTTGGCGCCCTCCCCCGTGCCGATCTCCTCCTTCAGGACCCGGCGGACGGTCTCCGCGTAGTCGTCGTCGCCGATGTCGAAGTGGCGGCCGGAGAGGGAGATGGGCAGGTCGGGGAGCCGCTCCGTCGCCTCCGTGACGGTCACGGTGGACTGCGCCCCGACCGTCATGGCGACGAGCGGGGCCCCGTCGTCGGCGCAGACGAAACCGCGTTCGGTGATCTGCCGGTAGGGCACGAGGGCCAGGACCTCGTGGCGCGCGCCACCCGTGGACCGGGGGCCGGCCGGGTCGGGCAGCGGCACCTCCGCGAGCGTGCTCACCTCGGTGACCTCGCCGGTGAGCACGTCCAGCAGGCCGGGACCGTGCGCATGGGGGCGGTGGATGAGGGCGAAGGCCGGCGGCCCGCCGTCCAGGACGGCGCCGAGCAGGTCGCCGGCGCCCGCGGCGGATCCGCCGGGACGACCGGTCACGGGAACACCTCCGCGGCGGTGACGACGACCGCGCAGCGCTCGGCGGCGTAGTGCAGGGCCAGTTGGTGGTAGTCGGCGGTGAAGTCGGCGACCGCGTCGGCGACGACGAAGGTCTGGAGGTCGTGGCTGAACGCCTCGATCGCGGTGGCGAGCACACCGACGTGGGCGTACACCCCGCACAGGACGAGCTGGTCGCGCTTGCTCTCGCGGATGCGCTCCAGCAGGTCGGAGCGGTAGAAGGCGCTGTACCGCCGCTTGGTGAAGGCCCAGTCGCCGGGGGCGGGGGCGACCGCGTCGACGATCCGGCGGTCGGCGGCCGTCGCGCGCATCCCCGGTCCCCAGAAGTCCTTGAGCAGGCCGCGCTCGCCGTCGTCCATGTCTCCCGGCTGCGCCGTGTAGCCGACCGGGACCCCGGACGCGGCGGCCCGGCCGCGGACGGTGGCGACGTTCTCCACCAGCCGGCTGCGCAGCGGTTCGGGGAAGGGCCGCAGGAAGTAGCGCTGCATGTCGTGGACGAGCAGCACCGCGCGGTCCGGTTCGGCCTTCCACGCCGCCGGGCCCACGGGCAGATCGGCCGCCCGCGGCAGCGGGTAGTCCTCAAACGCGGGTAGTCCGGGCAAGGTTCTTCCCTTCCGTGCGTTGGATGTCCGCGGCTGTCCCGCCCGGGGCCTCGGGGTCCGAGCCCCAGGCGACGACGACCGACAGCGCCTGCCAGCGGGTCAGGCGCGGGTCGCAGACGCTCGTGTAGCGCTCACCGACCCGGCCGAAGTCGGATTCGTCGGTCACGCACTCGGTGACGTCGTCCGGAGTCGTCTCCAGGTGCAGGCCACCGGCCACTCCCCCGGACGCCTCGACCGCGGCGACGAACTGGCCGACCTCGCGGGCGAGCGTCGCGACGACCCGGGTCTTGTGCCCTTCCCCGGTGGTCACGGTGTTCCCGTGCATCGGGTCGCACATCCAGATCACCGGGAAGCCCGCGGTGCGGACCGCCGTCACGAGAGCCGGTAGCCGGTGCGCCGTCCGGCCCGCGCCCATGCGGGCGATCAGGGTCAGCCGGCCCGGCTCGCGCATGGGATCCAGCCGCTCGCACAGGGCGAGCAGCTCCCGCGCGGTCGTGGTGGGGCCGACCTTGCACGCCACCGGGTTGGCCACCCGCGACAGCAGCGCCGTGTGCGGGCCGTCCGCCTGGCGGGTCCGCTCCCCGATCCACGGCCAGTGGGTCGAGCCGAGCACCGGCGGGCCGGCGCCGTCCCGCCGCACCAGCGGCATCTCGTAGTCGAGCAGCAGCGCCTCGTGGCTGGTCCACACCCGGGGCTGGTCCTTAAGGGTGCGGGAGCTGCCCCGCCAGCCGAGGCAGTCCATGATGTCGCCGGCCGCCATGTAGCCGGTGAGCAGGCGCAACGGGTCGGGGCGCCGGGCCTCCTCGGTGGATTCCGGCGAGTTCACCAGATGCCCGCGGAACGACGGCAGGGTGACACCGTCCACGGTCTCCACGGCGCTGGACCGCGGCTTGGCGAACTGGCCGCCGATCCGCCCGACTCTCAGGACCGGCTTGTTCGTGACGAGGCTGAGCGCACCCGCCATGGCGTCCAGGGCGGCGACCTTGCGGCCGACGTGTCCGGGCGTGCACTCGTCGGGATTCTCCGCGCAGTCGCCGGCCTGGACGACCAGGCACTCGCCGGCAGCAACCCGGGCGAGCCGATCGCGCAGCGCGCGGACGTCCTGGGCCCGGACGAGCGGCGGACGCTCCGACAGCGCCCGCACCACCCGGCGCACCTGCGCGGGGTCGTCCCAGTCGGGCTGCTGCAACGCACGGCTCAGCGGGATGTCCAGCATCGAGCTATCCACGACTCTCCATCGGTAGGACCGTTCGGGATGTGACGGCTCCGGAACCCGCGTTCTCTAGGTCGGGATTCCTTCGCGCCGCACCTCGGGAATCGGGATCCCGAGGGCACGCAGCTGCTCGAACGGGTTCATGAACTCCCGCTGCTGCCTGATCTTTCCGTCGGCGAGCAGGAAGGAGTGCAGGAAGTGGTTCTCGTACCGTCCCTCCGGGTAGCCGGGGAAACAGATCTTCCCGGCTCCCTCGCACTCGACCCAGAAGAAATTCGGGTCCTGGGTCTCGAAAATCTTGATGTCACTCCAGACCCAGTCCGGAAAACACTTCAGCGACCACTTCGCGTGTTCGGCAAGGCGGTCCCTGCCCCGGGTGGCGATGGGCTTGCCCGTGTCGTTCGTCCAGAGTCCGCCGATTCCGTCCTCGGTGAAGAGGAGATGCCTCTCCAGTCGGGCCTGCCCGGTGGTGTGCATATACGTCTCGACGGTGGACCGGTTCTTCGTGCGCAGTTCTCTTTCAATGTCGCCACTGCTCGGGAAGTTACTGCTCTGCGGCATGGAGCTCCCCTTCCGTAAGACCGATTGAACCGAAGACTATTCACGGAGAGGCAGGAAGGGAAGGTGTGTTGCCGGCAGCTTGAACGCCTCAGGCGATCATGTCTTCACGGCCGGCGGAGCCCGGGAGCAGTCCCGCCGCCTGCCGCCATTCCTGGCTGCGCTTGAGCACGACCGCACGCACCACCGGCACGCAGTGCGCGGGAATGGTCTCGGCTATTTCCCGCCAGCGGGCACCGTCAAGTTCGGTGATCAGCAGCAGGCGGAGCAGCGTCCGGCCGATCTCGGTGGCGCGCAGTGCGGGGTCCCGGGCGAGCTGGCGCACCAGCGACACCGTCCCGGCTCCCGGCGCGGTTTCCTCCGGCTGCTCCTCGCACACCGGGGGCTTCGCCGGTCGGCGCCGCGACCCCGCCGCGCCCTCCACCGGACACAACCGCTCGGGCACCGGGTTCATCCCGCTCTCCACCCGATGGCGCACGTCCCGTACGGTCCCCACCGACAGACCGGTGGCCCGGGCGAGCTCGCGCAGCGAGAGTTCCGGGTTGGCGGCCAGCAGCGCCGCGGTGCGGCGGCGGCCCTCGACGCTGCTGACGGGCCGGACCTTGCCGTCCAGGCCGAGGCGTCCGGCAGGGGCGGCTTCCCCGTCGAGCACCTGGCGGCGCACCTTGGCCACCGTCTTCGGGCTGAGGCCGGCGCGCTCGGCGATGGCGGAGTCGGACCACTGCGGGTGGGTACCGACGATGCGCCGGACCGCGGTCTTGCGCTCGCCCAGCGTCAGCGGCAGCCCGTGCCGGACGTTGCACTGGACGGAGAGCACGAAGGCGTCCGCCTCGGCACCGTCGAAGAAGCGGGCGGCCACTTCCGAGCGGCCGCTCGCCTCGGCTGCCCGCAGCCGGTGCACACCGTCAATGACCCTCATAGTGGAACGGTGAACCAATAGCGGTTCGACATTCCGTTCATTTTCCGCGAGCATGCGAATATGCCCGAGATCACCGGCGTGGGCACGCGGAGAATCAGAAACCACCAGGTCGCGAATCAATACCAGCTCAACCGGTAATTTGGCCAGAATTTCGGACACATCGGACGGAAGGTCGGTGCCCTCCACATGGACACTTGACCGATTGCAGACATCAGAGAGCAGCGTCACGACAGAAATCCCCCATCAGGCGTGAGCATTAGACGGCGCTCGCCGGCGCAGTACATTGCGGGGGAAGCCTAGATGCCCTATTGCATCAAAGTCCAGTGCCATGCGGGCCCGGCGGGAGCATATTTGCGCCATGCAGCGGACCCGTCCCGGATCTCCCCTCCGGATTCTCCGGGGCACACCGATCCGGGCGCTGTCGCACCAAATCCCTGACATGGAGAAGGGGATTTCTTCCGCTCTGCCTCCTACATTTTCGGACCCGTCTTCTTCACCGCCGAGGAGCAGCAATGATCATTAATCCACGACTCGCCGTGCTCTACGCAGCCGATCAGGAGCGCACAGTGGAGTTCCTCACCCGCACCCTGGGTTTCGAGATCATCGTCGATGTTCCGCACGGTGGCGGAAATCGTTGGGTGGAATTGGGGGTTCCGGGATCGGTGACGTCGGTGGCGGTCGCCGCCGTCGGGCCCGAGATCCGCGCCGCGCTCGAATCGGCGGCCGGCCGGATGGTGCACGGCTGGTTCGACTGCGACGACCTCGACGCGACCTGCTCCCGACTGGAGGAGCAGGGGGTGACGTTCACCGTGGCGCCGCAGCCCACACCCTGGCGGGAGGGCGGCAGGTGGGCGCAGATCGCCGGCTCCGACGGGCATCTGTACGGGCTGACCGAACGGCTCGGCTGAACCGGGCCGCGGCAGGCGGGGACCGCTTGGGTCCGGCGGGGTGTGCAACCCCGGATCTTCCCGGGTTGCACACCCCGCCCGACCCCGGGCCGGCGTGTCCGGCCGCCGCCCGTCCCTCCGTCCCGTTCACCTCGTGCCCGCCCCCGTCGTCGGCCGTCATCGGTTCTCCTCGGTCGTCCCACGCGGCGCCCCCGGCGTACCGCCCCCACGGCGGCGGCGCCTCCGGTCGCCCCCACCCAGACGCACGGGACCTCCGGTCTGTGACATCGCCCGTGGCGACCACCCTCCGGAAGGGGTCGGCTTCGTGATGTCACATACGCCCGGCAGATTTCGTCTTTATGACGTAGAGCCGACGAGAGAGGAACGTCCGCCCGCGGGTCCGGTGAGCGCCGCCCCGCGGGGACGACGCCCTTCTGTTGCAGGGGAGTTCGATGAACCAGGACGTCTGGCAGGAGACCGCCGTGGCCGCCCGGGCACACGCGGAGCGACGGCAGTCCGAACGCCTGGAGGCCATCGCCGAGGCGATCAGGGACCGGCGCCTGCGTCTGCGGATGACGCAGCGGGAGCTGGCGGTCCGGTCCGGCGTGCCGCAGCCCCATCTGTCGCGGCTGGAGACCGGGCGCGCCGGCATGCCCACCATCACCGTCCTGGACCGCATCGGATACGCCCTCGGCCTTTCCTTCGTCGCCCGCTACGACGACCCCGACCGGTCGCCGCCTGTGGGCGCGAAGCCGGCAGCCGTCCCACCCATCCCGGCGAGTTTGTCCTGGTTCGCCATGATCCACACACGTGTCACCCGCTCCCCGGCCGGTTCGAGGTCGAGCACGACCAGCCCGACCGGCTCGTCCCCGGCGGTGATCAGTCCCGCGGGCCCGCCGTTGACGCTGATGACCGAGCCGGTGAGCACACCGCCCGGCGCGCCCGCCGCACAGGTGGCGAGCGGCCGGAGGAAGCGCTCGATGCCGTGCACCAGCAGACGCCCGACGCGCTCCGCCCCGTGCACGGGCGTCCGCGGCACACCGCGCCGCCCGTTGCCGTCGTTCCACACCGTGACGTCGGGCGCGAGCAGGCCGAGCAGCCCCTCGACGTCCGCGCCCAGCGAGGCGGCCAGGAAGCGTTCGGTCACCCGGCGGCACACCGCCTGGTCGGAGGGGAACCGCGGCCTTCGGTCGTGGACGTGCGTACGCGCCCTGCTGGCCAGCTGCCGCACCGCGGACTCCGAGCGGTCGACGGCGCTCGCGATGTCCGCGAAGGAGAACTCGAACACCTCCCGGAGCACGAACACCACCCGCTCCAGCGGTGAGAGCGTCTCCATGACCACCAGCATGGCCATCGAGACGGACTCGGCGATCTCCACCCCCTCCTCGATGCCGGGCCCGGTGAAGAGCGGCTGCGGCAGCCACGGACCCACGTACGTCTCCCGCCGGGCCTTGACCCGGCGCAGCCGGTCGAGCGCGAGCCGGCTCGCTATCCGGACCAGGAAGGACTGCGGATTGTCGATCTGCGCCGCATCCACGCGGCTCCACCGCAGCCACGCCTCCTGGACCACGTCCTCCGCGTCGTCGACGCTGCCGAGAACGCGGTAGGCCACTCCGAAGAGCAGGCCGCGGTTGTCCTCGAAGGGCCCCACGGCCTGGTGCGGCTGGCCCGTCGCCGCCGGGGAGACGGCCTCTTCGGTCACGGTCGCGGACATGTTGCCTCCTGGGTGCGGGTACCGGACGGGTGCGGGGGTCGAGGAACACCCCGTAGTCATGACGGACCCCGGACCGCAGAGGTGACCACGCGTGAATGGCGCGGGTCCGCAGCGGGCCCGCGCCATTCACCGGTACGACGGTCTCCTACGCCCGCAGGATCTCCACCGTCGGCTCCGTCGAGAGGTACAGGCCGGACAGGGCGCGCTCCGGGGAGTTCGGTCCCACCAGCATGTCCTCGCCGTGCACGCCCAGCGGGACGCCCTCCGGCGCGAGGGCGTCGGCGACCCGGTCGAACGCCCGCTCCTGGGCGTCCGCCAGGTCCTCCACACCGGTGACGATGTGCAGGAACGCCTCGTGCAGGTTGAGCCGGTGCTTCTCCCCCGCGGTGAGCTTCTGGGCCCGGTAGAACTGCTCGTCGCGGCCGCGGTAGTTCTGGTAGAAGAGCGACACCACGATCAGCAGCCGCTCGTAGGAGGTCCGGTAGGCCTTCTCGTAGAAGGCCAGGGCCTCCTGCTCCGGAACGGTCTCCCGCAGGACCGACGTGATGGTGGCCGCCGCCAGCAGGGCGCTGAACATCGCCAGGTGCACCCCGGTGGACAGCAGCGGGTCGAGGAAGCAGGCGGCGTCGCCGGCCAGCAGGTACCCCGGGCCGCCGAAGTTCTCCGTGACGTAGGAGTAGTCGGTCTCCGCCTTGACCTCCGTGACGAGCTCGGCCTTCTCCAGCAGGTCGGTGACGAGTTCGCTCTCGGCCAGCTTGTCGTGGTAGATCTTCGCCAGCTCCACCCCCTGGGCCTGCTGCTCGCGCAGGTGCTCCTTGCTGATCACGGCGCCGACGCTGACCCGGTCGTCGTGCAGCGGGATCTCCCACAGCCAGCCGTGCGGGATGGAGCACACCCCGATGGCTCCCTCGGGCCCCTGTTCCAGGGGCTTGGCCCCCTTCCAGTAGCCCCACAGCGCCACGTTCTTGAACACGTCGTGCAACCGCCGGCTGCTGTGGTGCTTGGTGGCCAGCAGCCCGGCCCGCCCCGACGCGTCGAGGATGTAGTCGAACGCGATGGTCCCGCTCTCGGACCGGTCGGTGCGCTCCCATGCCGCGCTGACCGCACGGCCCTCCTCGTCGAAGTGGACCTTCTTGACGGCGACGCCCTCCTGCACGTCGACGTGGTTCTCCCGGGAGTGCTCCAGGAGCAGGTTGTCGAACTCCGAGCGCACGACCTGCCAGCTGTACTCGGTGCCGAACAGCTCGTTGAACCGCAGCTCCCACTGCTCGGAGCCCCAGGCGAAGTAGGCACCGCCCTTGCGTTTGAAGCCGTGCGCCTCGATCTTGCCCCGCACGCCCAGAAGGTCCAGGACGGGCAGGCACGAGGGAAGGAGCGACTCACCGATGTGGTACCGAGGAAAGTGCTCCTGTTCCAGCAGTGTGACCGTGAAGCCCTGGCGGGCGAGCAGCGTCGCCGCGGTCGAACCCGACGGGCCGCCTCCGACGACGAGAACCTGGACGGACTCGCGCATGGTGTGGTCTCTCCTCTTTGCTGCCTCGGACATGGCTTTCCTTGACTGCGGGACCAGCTTCGCGAGAGGTGCTATCGACTCTGCAGCGTCTCCGTATCACCGCCGCACACCCCGGCCCCGGCTCCGGGGCCCGGCGGGGGACGTCCCGGTGCCTCAGCCGACGGGGTCCGGGGCGGGGTGCTCGTGGTCCGGGCGGGGCGGCCTGACGTGTTCGTCGACGCGCTTGCCCAGGAGGACGAACAGCAGGACGAGCCCCACGGTGAGCAGGATGTGGCCGAATCCGGCGGTCAGCGGCACGGCCTCCGCGATGTGGTCCTCGTCGCGGCCGAGCACGGTGAGGATGCCGTGCACGGCCATCATGCCGGTGGAGACGGCGATCCCGGCGTTGTAGAACCAGAAGAACGCGGTGAACAGCCTCGTGCCCGACAGCCGGAACAGCTTGTCCAGCGCGAGGACGATCAGGAAGCCGATCATGCCCAGGGTCAGGACATGGGTGTGCACGAGCCCCAGCTGGGTGTCCCCGGTGAAGTCCTCGGCCTTGGTGAACTCCCGGTAGAAGAGCCCCGACACGACCCCGATGATCATGTACACGTGCGCTGCGTAGTAGGACTTCCGCATGGCGGGCCCGTTCCCCCAGAAGTGGATGGCTGTGCGGTCGAGTTCTGCCCGCGGGCGGCGTCGCCGGATCCGGTGGCTGCCTCGGCAAGGACGTCTCCCAGGATCCGGCAGGGCCGCGGGGTGATCAATCTCCGGCTCCACATGGTCTGATAAGCGAAAGATTATGGATGTCGTACGGGGGTGGCCGCGGTGGAACTGCGGGATATCGAGATCTTCCTGACGCTGGCCGAGGAGTTGCACTTCGGCCGGACCGCGGACCGTCTGCACGTGTCACAGGCGCGCGTGAGCCAGTCGATCGCCAAGCAGGAGCGGCAGATCGGCGCGCGCCTCTTCGCCCGCAGCAGCCGCCGCGTCGAACTCACCCCCATCGGGGCACAGTTGCGCGCCGACCTGAGCGCGGGCTACCAGCAGATACTGGACGCCACCCGCGCGGCGTCCTCCGCCGCCCGCGGCGAGGTGAGCACCCTGACGCTGGGGCTGTACGGGCCGCAGGCGCTCGACCTCGCGGACTTCCTCGACCTCTTCCGCAACCGGCACCCGGAGATCCGGCTCCATATCCGCGAGGTCCACTTCACGGACCCCTTCGGCCCCCTGCGCGCCGGCGCGGTCCAGGTGTCGACCACCTGGCTGCCGGTCCGCGAGCCCGACCTCACGGTCGGCCCGCTGGTCGCGAGCGAGCCCCTGGTCCTCATGGTCGCCGCCGACCACCCCCTCACGACCCGCGCCACGGTCGGCATGGAGGACCTCGCCGACTGGCCGCTGCCGCACTCCGCCTCGCCCGTCCCCGAATACTGGCTGCAGACCCTCTCCCCCACCCACACCCCGTCCGGCCGCCCCATCCGCCGCGGCCCCGCCGTCTCCACCTTCCAGGAGGTCGCCGCGGTGGTCGCCACCGGCGAGGCCGTCTCCCTCGTCCACGGCGACGCCGCCCGCCACTACCGCTGGCCGGGCATCCGCTACCTGCGCCCGTACGACGCCCCGGTCGGCAACTGGGCCCTCATCTGGCCCACCGCGACCGAGACCGCCCTCATCCGCACCCTCGCCCGCGCCGCCCAGGACGCGGGCCCGCGTACCACTCGCACCACCTGAACCCCACCGCACGGCCCGGCCCGGCGGCCACTTCCCGACCGCTCAGCCGCCGGCACCCGCCGTCACAGCGGCAACCCGAGATCGACGGCGCCACCCAGCCGGTCGGTGGCACGCACGCTCACGGCCGAGGCCGGAATCCAGACCGTTGTGCAGCCGGGCGAAGAGGCGATCTCCACGGCATCCTCGCCGGTACCTTCGATTTCCAGCCCGAGGAGATCCCCGGCAACCAGGACGTGCTCGGCACCGTAAGGCTCCAGAACCACACTGCAGTGTTCTGTCGCCATGCAGGTGAGGAGCAGCCGGACCGTCACCGTGTACCTCTCCTCTCCCGGACCACGATGCGCCAACGAGATGTGGGCTCGTCAGAGACCCGAAGGAAGATCGTATCCGCCGTCGAAGCCGAGGCCACGGGGAGCAACCCGCCCGCGGCCTGCACCCGGGCGAAAGCGCCCCTGATGTCGCCCGATCCAGCCCGGCCTCACGGACGGTGTCCACCAGCAGCGCGACGAGACCCCCAGCGAGTCCTGCCTCGGACAGCCCCCTGTCGAACGCTCGACGTCAGGAGACGTCCTTACGCAACGCCGCGATGAGGCGGTCAAGGCCCCCGCGTGCCGTGTGCGTGCGGATCGGGTCGATGTAGTCGCGTGACTCGATGATCTGGCCGTCCCGGACACGCATGACGAAGACGCAGGGGACCTTGGCCGTGGAGTCGTCCGGCAACGTGAACTCGTAGGCGAACTCGGCGACGATCACTTCAGGATCGGCGGTCTCGTGCACGACGACATCGACGACCCGCCTCTTGGGCAAGGACCCCCGAACGTCCGCCGGCACGGTGAAGTGCTCCTGGAGCGCACGCCGACTCGTCAACGGCTCGGACTCCGGCGTCGCCATCGGATGCCGGACATCGGTGACCTCGCCGTACAGGGCCGGCAACTCGTCGAAGGACTCGTCGGCAACCCCATGAACAAGCCGGAGAAACACCTCGCGCGGGCTCAGACCCACAAGACCTCCCCAAGTAATACGTGCAGGCGCCTGACGATCATTGTCGCCCGCCCCGGGCCGGTCCCGCAGACTGTTTCGACCAACCGCACCCCGCCCCCCCAACCGCGAAGGCGCGTCAGGCCACTACGCGTCGGCCGAGCGGTAGACCAGGGGTACGCGTCGGGTCCGCGCGGGACCGCCCTGGGCATCGGGGCCATCGTCACGTTCAGCGCTCCGGGATGTCCCCTCCGGGAATATATTCCAGAGTTCCGTCTGGCTGCATGACGACAAGGAGGCCGTCATCTCCGTCATATTCTTCAGCCTCGTTGGCCTCGAAAAGCTCCTGAAGATACTCCCACGGATCAACCCCCTCGCTCTTCAGGTGTCTCTCTTCAGCCTCGTTCAGATACCGCGAGTTTGGCGCACCGTAGAGTGTAGGACTCTCCAGGGGGCGCTCCCCGGACGGTCCGAGCATCTTCACGACGAACTCGGCCATCCCAAGGTCGTATACTCTGAATTCCTCCTCCCGGCTGCGGACCACCACGGGCCATCGGTCTGGATCGGCGTCCGCGGTGTCCCAGTAGAGGACTGCTGAGTCGACCGTCGCCCCCCAACAGATCAGCCCCCCGTTCTCCGGCCAAACGGGGTAGGACCAGTCTCCCTGTTCCTGCGCAAGAGAACGGGCAACGGAGGTGAGATCGCCGAGGGTCGATTCGCCATGCCCTGCCGGGTCGAGAGCCGTCGCGATGACCAAGTAGGCATCGATCGAACCGGCACCGTAACTGGACAAGAAATCGCGGTAGTCCTCCGGGAATTCTGTACCCCAGGACTCCACCACCGCCTGCCAATCTTCAACAGCCCCAACAGGCCGAGCCGGTGGGCGCAGCAACGTCCTCAACACATCCACAAAACGGTGCGTCATCCTTTCCCCCCCTCACCTCACACCTGCCTTTGGCAAGGTGCTCGAACACACAGAGCACGACTCCACACCTATGTTGACCCACCTCGCCTTCACGGGACTTTGGACGACATTCGGCACCACGTCAGCTTCCCAGACCCCGCAGTTGTTCTGTGCGGTCACAACTGGAGCGGTCCCAGCCGAGAACGTCGCACATCCGCTTCACCCTGTGGGCGTTCCGGTGCTCGTCGACGAAACGGAAGCGGATCACCGTGTCGTCTCCCGCGCGAAAGAGGCGGCGGCTTTCCGGAAGATCTCGTTGTCCTCCTTCAGCCGGGCGTTCTCCCGCCGCAGGCGCTGGAGCTCGTCCTTCTCCTCCGGGGTCACGCCGGCGTCACCCTGCCGCCCGCGGACCGGGCCCCCAGCGTCCAGGTGTCGGAATCTCGGGGTCCATCGCCTTGCCAACAACCTCGACATCACGCTTTGAGGTTCAGTAGCGGCGCCTGAAGGAAGAGTTCAGCGCTCCGGGATGTCCCCTCCGGGAATATATTCCAGAGTTCCGTCTGGCTGCATGACGACAAGGAGGCCATCATCTCCGTCATATCCATCAGCCTCGTTGGCCTCAAAAAGCTCCTGCAGATACTCCCACGGATCAACCCCCTCGTTCTCCAGGC
Source organism: Streptomyces sp. NPDC021020 (assembly GCF_044333285.1). Lineage (NCBI taxonomy): Bacteria > Bacillati > Actinomycetota > Actinomycetes > Kitasatosporales > Streptomycetaceae > Streptomyces > Streptomyces sp. NPDC021020. The sequence goes on along the minus strand of NZ_JBIRQQ010000003.1, from coordinate 606,412 downwards.
GTCTCTCTTCAGCCTTGCTCAGATACCGCGAGTTGGGTGCACCGTAGAGCGTGGGACTCTCCAGGGGGCGCTCCGCGGACGGTCCGAGCATCTTCACGATGAACTCGGCCATGCCGTATTCGTATTCCGTGAACTTCCTGTCGTCGCCGCGGACCACCACCGGCCACCGGTCAGGATCGGCGTCCGCGGTGTCCCAGTAGAGAGCCTCGCCGTCAACCGTCGCACCCCAGCAGATCAGCCCTCCCTCCTCCGGCCACACACGGTAGGACCAGTTGCCCTGCTCCTGTGCCAGTGAACGTGCGACGGAGGTAAGTCCGACAAGCGTGGTTTCGTCGTGGTCCGGAGAGTCGAGCACCGTCGCCACGAGGAAGTAGTCGTCGATCGAGCCGCCACCGTAAGCAGCAAGGAAATCGCGGTAATCGCGCGGAAAATTCACGCCCCAGGATTCCCGGGCCACCTCCCAGTCGACGGTTGATCCGACAGGCTGCGACGGTGGCCGCATCAACGTCACAAGAAGGTCCACAGAAGGGTGCATCTCACGCGTCATTCCCAACCCCTCACCTGACACCTGGCTTCGGCAATGCACTTGCGCATGCGGAGCACGATTCTACACCTATGTTGACCCACCTTCCCTTACTGGGACTGTAGATGAGGTTCGGAACAACCTCCGCCTGCCAGGTTCCGTAGCTGTTCTGAGCGGTCATGACGAAGGCATAGGGGACAGTCCGGTTGCCGAGATATTTGGGCGTCACACGGTAGCGGACGCTGGCTCCGCTCTCCACCTCGGCCCGCACAATGTCCTCGAATTCATCCATGTTGCCGGGTCGACCGGGATCGGTCCGGTCTTGTCTATCCGCGTTGGTCGAGCGTCCGCACGTCGCGAGGTTGTACAGCGCACCGGACCCCGACAATTGCTTTCCCAGCAGGTGGCATCTGTTCACAGACAGCTTGCTGTCCGCTGCCCCAAGGCTGTCGGAGAATTTTTTAGCCCAGCGGTAGCCGGCGGGTTCGGAAGCAGGATTTCCTCCAGGAACGCCTATCAACGACTGAGTAAGACAAGCCTCGACACCGATCGCTCGCCCTCCATTCGCCTTGTCGCGCCCATCGTATTTTACCCATCCGCTTGTACAGCCGTTCCCCTCTTCTTCGTCCTCCCCTGTGAAGATATCCGTTGTCGTCGATCCGTTCCGAACGTTCAGCAGGGACGTTTCGAGGTCATCATTTGCTTGCTGCAAGGAAAAATTGTTGTCGAGGCCGGACACATCCTCGGAGACCGCCAGGGCGCCCGCTGTACCCGTGAGGTCGACGGGAGTGGCGATAACGGGGCCGCCCTTGGGGCCTGAAGGCACGATGCAGTGCCGGAGGGCGCAGGGGTCTCGCGGGGGCGGAGGCGGACCGACCCTTTTCGGCGCGGGCTCCCTCGGCCGCCTGGGTTTGCCCGAGGATTCAGGGGCAGGGGCTGAGGATCCCGATGTGCCGCGTGACGTGCAGGCAGCGAAGTAGCAGGCGCCGTGCTGGGTGTTGGTGGTGCAGTAGTAGGCGTAGTAGCAGGTATTCGACACGCAGTAGTAGGCGTAGTAGCAAACACTTGCCTGTGATTGGAATTCGTCCTCCGACGGGTTTTGGATACCCAAACTGGCGAAGAACGGGGCAATGTCTGCGTAGATGATCCCGCCCACAACCGTCCCGGTCACAATCTGGGCCAGGGTGGATGACGCTGTACCTTTCAGCCCAAGTTTCGTGGCGCCCCACAGGATGGCCCGCGTCTCGCCCGGCACTTGCAAATGCCCGCTGGGGTCAATGCCGTTCAGCGGGTCGGCGTTGGCGTAGGTGTAGCGGTTGGCCTGGACGGAGGGGTTGGGGTCGAGTTGGTAGGTGTCGCGGGAGTCGAAGGTGCCGGTGGTGGGGTCGTACCAGCGGGCGTTCATGTCGACCTGGCCGGTGGTGGGGTCGGTCCAGGCGCCCTGGTAGCCGAGGGCGGGGGTGGTGCCGGTGGTGGCGGTGGGGGTGCCGAGGGGGTCGTAGGCGGTGGACGTCGCGGGGGTGGCGGCGTCGGGGGTGAAGGTCGCGGTGAGGTCGCCGTGGGTGTTGCTGTAGGCGAGGACGCCGGTGCCGTTCTGGTCGAGGGCGAGGAGGTGGCCGACCGGGTCGTAGGTGTAGGCGGAGGAGCCGTCGGTGGTGATCTGGGTGGAGGCGCCGGCGTAGGTGAAGTGGGCCCCGCCGCGGGTGGTGAGGCGGTCGAGGGCGTCGTAGGTGTAGGCGGTGGCGCCGGCCGCGGTCATGCGGTCGAAGGCGTCGTAGGTGTAGGTCTGCGGGTGGTCGCCGCCGGTGACGGAGGTGAGGGTGCCGCGCGGGGTGTAGGTGTACGTGGCGCCGGTGCTGTCGCCGGTGCGGTGGTTCTGCTCGTCGTAGTCGGCGGTCGTGGTGCCGTTCTTGACGAGGTTGCCGGAGGCGTCCCAGCCGTAGTCGGTGGTGGTCGTGCCGCGGGTCCAGGAGGACAGCCGGCCTGACGGGTCGTAGGTGTAGGTGTCGGTGCCGGCTCCGGCGGTGCCGGTGGTGGCCCTGGTGGTGAGTTGGTCGTCGCGGTCGTAGCCGTAGGTGGTGGCCGCGACGGTGGCGCCGCCGGGGGTGGTGAGGGTGTCGCTGGTGAGCCGGTCGAGGTCGTCGTAGCCGAAGGTGCGGGTGTCCTTGCCGGTGCCGTACCCGACGGTTGCCGGGTTGCCGTCCTGGTCGTAGTGGTAGCTGAGGGCGGCGCCGGTCAGGGGTTCGGCGACGCCGGTGAGCTGCCCGGCGTTGTCGTAGGCGTAGGTGGCCGTGCCGGCGGCGCTCGTGCCAGCCGTCATCTGCCCGGCGTCGTCGTAGGTGTAGGAGCTGGTGCCCGACGGCCCGGTGGCGGTGAGCAGCTGGCCGCGGTCGTTGTAGGTGAAGGTGTCGGGGGTGGCCGGGGCGTCGGTGGCGGCGGTCAGCATCCGCCCGGCCAGGTCGTAGGTGAACAGGTGGCCGCCGGTCGTCGTGCCGGCGCCGGTGGCGGTGCTGCTGGTGACGCGGCCGAGCGCGTCGTAGGCGCTGGTCTGCTTCACGCCGCCCGGCTCGGTGGCGGTGACGGCCTGGCCGGCCTTGTCGTAGGCGGTGGTCCAGGTGCGGTCGGACGGGTCGGGCGCGGTCGCGGTGGCCGGCTCGATGGTGGACTCGGGCAGGCCGAGGGAGTTGAAGGTGTACCAGGTGGCGTTGCCGCGGCCGTCGGTGAGCCGGGTGCGGTTGCCCGCCGCGTCGTAGCCGAAGGTCGTGGTGACCGGGGTGGTGCCGTCGCCCGGCTCGACCTGCCGGGTCACGCGGCCCGCGGCGTCGTAACCGTAGGTGGTGGTGTGGGGCGGGGTGGCGTAGTCGGTGACGCTCGTGGCGTTGCCGTTCGCGTCGTAGCCGACGGCTGCCGAGCGCAGGGTGGTGCCGCCCTTGGACTGGGCGGTGCCGGTCTGGCGGCCCGCCGCGTCGTACGCGGTCGTGGTGGTCAGTCCAGTGCCCGAGCGGAACGAAAAAGTTTCGATGAGTGAGCAGCCGGCCCGTGGCGGCTCGAACGCTCCGGAGGAGCAACGCCCGCCTCCCGCCTGCGGCTCGACGCCGGGGGCGACCGGCTCGGGCCTGTCCGAGCCGTGCCGGGCAACTCACGCGACCACGCGCGTCCAGGAGCGCCCCGGCCGCAGACCGGCCGCAGACCGGACGCCGATTACGCTGCGAGGCATGACGGCGGTGGACAAGAGTGATCTGACGGGGCGGGCGCGGTTGCGGGACGCGGCGCTCGAGCTGTTCGCGGAACGGGGCTTCGCAGCGACGTCGACGAGAGCGGTGGCCGCGGCCGCGGGACTGTCGCCGGCTTTGGTGACCCGACACTTCGGGTCGAAAGAGGGGCTGCGGGCGGCAGTCGACGAATACGTGCTGGACCGGATCGGCACGGAACTGGAGACGGTTGACGCAGACGCCGGGCTGATGGAGTCGCTCGGCAAGGTCTCGGCCCGGCTGTTCGGAGCGGACCCGGTGCTGCGTGGCTACCTGCGCCACGTCCTGATGGAGGACAGCGCGGCAAGCGCCGACCTGTTCGGACGGCTGCTGAACGGAGCGCGGGCGGAGCTCGCCCGGTTGTCCACGGAGTACGGCAGCCGCTCCCCGGAGGGGGAGTGGGCGGCATTCCAGGTGCTGTGCCTGGTCCTCGGTCCGTTGCTCCTGGAGCGCGTGATGCAGCCCCATCACAGCGAGCCGATGTTCGATCCGCAGGTCCTGGCACAGCGCAGCGCCGCCAACCAGCGCCTGCTCCTCCAGGGGCTCTACGGCTCACCCGAGGACCGAAGCGGGGGGTAGCACCAGTGCCCGAGTGTACAAGTGTTGAGCAAGATGAACACATGTACACACTCGATTTCGGAACACAGCCCGCTGCGGTACGCCGTGCACGCCGTCTGGACTGGCTGGACAACCTACGGATCGCGCTGACAGTCCTGGTCGTGGTTCACCACGCCGCGCAGCCCTACGGCCCCGCGGACTGGTGGTACGTCGAGGGGCAGCCCCGCACGCCTGCCCTGGCCACGCTTTCGGCGGTCGACGGCTCGTTCTTCATGAGCCTGTTCTTCTTCGTCTCCGCCGTCCTCATGCCCGGCTCCCACCGACGCCACGGCACCCGGCGGTTCCTGAAGAGCCGTCTGATCCGGCTCGGCATCCCGGTGGCGGTCGGCGCACTGACGATCGTGCCCGGTCTGATGTACGCGTACTACGTCCACTACCGCGGCTACCCGTCCCTCTCCTTCCCGCGCTACTTCGCCGACGTCTACCTCGGGCTGGGGGACAAGCCGGCCGACTGGACGGGACCGTCCTGGCCGGACCTGCAGTTCGGGCACCTGTGGTTCATCCAGAACCTGCTGGCCTACACCGTGCTGTACGTGGCCTGCAGCCGAGCCGGCCGTCTGCTGGGGCGCCTGCGCCGCACCCCACCGACACGCCGACAGCGCCCGGCCCCCGGACACCGTGCCCTGCTGCTGACGACCGCGGCGATCACGGCCGCAACCTTCCTGATCCGGCTGAAGTACCCGCTGGACACCTGGGTCCCGGTGCTCGACTTCCTCCAGGTCGAGCCTGCCCGAGTGCCGCAGTACGCCGCCTTCTTCACCCTCGGTGTGCTGGCGTATCGCTACAGCTGGCTGGACAGGTTCGACGCCCGGGCCGGGTGGGTGTGGCTGGGCGGCGGTGCGGCCGGGGTCGCCGTACTGTTCGTGATCGGCGCGGACGCCAACTGCTTCGGCCCCGGCGGCTTCAACGCACCGGCCCTTACCTGGGCGGCCTACGACAGCGCCCTGTGCGTGGCCCTGTGCGTCGGTCTGCTCACCGCGTTCCGCGAAACGGTGACCCTCGGCAGCCGCCTGTTGACGGAGCTGTCCGCCGACTCCTACGGCGTGTACATCCTTCACCTGCCGCTGGTGGTCACCGTCCAGTACTCCCTGGCAGACCGCGGCCTTCCCCCAGTCGTTCTGTGGGCAACGGCCAGCGCGCTCGGCCTGGCGGGCGCCTTTTTGTCGGCGGCCGGGCTGCGACGGCTCCCTGGTTTTCGTCAAGTGCTGTGAGCTCTTTCCCGCGGGGCCGCCGGCGCTGCCCTGGCGCCGGGACTCCGAGCGGTGCTCAGCCGTCCGCCGGAGGGGCCGCGCCGGAAACGCAACGGGCCCCCGACCGGGGGCCCGCGCAGGTCGCGCCCGCTGCGTCCGCGGGCGCCTCGGTGGGGCGGCTGGGACTCGAACCCAGGACCGGCGGATTAGGAGTCACCCGGAACCCGTGCCGGAGGGTGACGCGTAGTCCGCCAGGATCCTGTCCGTGCAGGTCAGGAAGTGAGCCCGTCCGCCGTACGACGCTTGGTCCCACCGGATCCAGCGGCGTCCGGGCTCACACCGGGCTCACACATATCACCCCCGATATCGGGAAGCGCGCCTTGGTCGCGCTCACCAGCGACGAGGGTTTAGCTCTATTCGAACGCGAACGCCTCATGGGGCATACCTCGCATACAGCATGTAAGCGACGACCTTACGGCCCGGATGGCCCGGACCGATGGCTCCTCTGATCACGCCCGAGGAGCTGCGCCCCCGGAGGGGGCGATGTGGACCCGCCCGCCCCGTAGTGCACTCCCATCGCACTCGACACCTCCCCATCGCCCCACCGGGGTCGCAACTTGTCCTCGGAGTTGCGGGGCTGAGGCTCAGCGCGCGCGATGCGGGGACGACCAAGGCCGGGATCGTGGCCCGGCGAGGGGTGATGGTCGGAGGCCGGAGCTCGTGGTGGCCACGCTTGCGCCTGGATCGGTGTCGCCGCGTAGGGCGTACGGGTGATTTCGGCCGTCTTGAGCAGTCTGCACGAATGGTGGCAGCGGATTACCGATGACTGGCCGCGGCACGCGGCCGTCCGGCGGCGCTGCCGCTGCGACGAGAGGAATACACGTGAAGATGACGTATCCACGAAATCAGCTGATGCGAGCCGCGGGACTGATCGCAGCCGTAGGCGCGGTTGTACTCGGCGGAGCGGCCGTCGCGTCGGCTGACAGCGGGGCACAAGGAGTGGCGGTCGGTTCGCCGGGTGTGCTGTCGGGGAACGTGGTGCAGGTTCCGATCAGCATCCCGGTCAACGCCTGCGGCAACACCGTCAGCGTGATCGGCCTGCTCAACCCCTCGTTCGGCAACGTCTGCGTCAACGCCGACTGGCACATGGACGGGCAGAACGGCTGGCATGCCGGTATGTGACGCGGCAAGGATGCCACGGCGATCCTGCCGCAGGCGTACGGGCTGCTGTCACCGGCCGTACGCCTGTAGCCGGATGCGGGTAGTGACGGCTTCGTCCGTCGGTATGCGAAAAGGTAATCCGTAGCGGAATGCCGGGCGGATTGGTCCTGGATCCTTTTTCACCCGATCAGGTCCGGGACCAGTCCGCCGATGGTGCAGAACCGGATTCCCTGCGTGAGGAACGAAGAGAGGGACCGGCAGGTACGGCCGGGATGGCCGCGCGTGGCGCTGGGAGCGCTGAGCGGAGTCCTCGCCGGTTTCGCCGCGCTGGCGGTGGCGGTGGCGGTGGCGGTGGCGGTGGCGGTGGCGGTGGCCGAGCTGACCGCAGCGCTGGTGCGTCCCCGGTCCGGTCCGATCATTGTCGTGGGCGGCGCGTCCATCGACGCGACGCCCGCTTCGGTCAAGGACTGGGCGATCCGTCACTTCGGCACCAATGACAAGCTCGTGCTGCAACTCGGCATCCTCGCCGTGCTCGCCGTGTTCGCCCTGGTGCTGGGCGTGCTGGCGGTACGGTTCCCGCAGGCCGGCGGCGCCGGAGTCCTGGTCTTCGGTGTTGTCGGCGCAATGGCTGCCGTCAGCAGGCCCGACTCCACCAGTCCTGTCGACGTGCTGCCCTCCGTCGTGGGGGCCGTTGCCGGTGCGCTGCTGCTGTACGTCCTGGCGAGCCGGCTGCGCTCGGTCGGGCGGGCGCCGGCAGGCGATTCCGGGGGTGGCAGTTCGGAGGCCCATCCGCCGAACCGCGAGGCATGGGACCGGCGGGGGTTCGTCATGACCGCCGTCTCCGCCGCGGCCGCGTCGGCCGCGGTGGGCGCGGTCGGCCGCTCACTGACCGCCTCGCGCGGCCGGGACGCGGTCGCCTCGTACACCTTCGAGGACTTGCTGCGCAGGGAACTGATCGAGCGGACCATCACCTTGACGCGTGTCTCCAACGAGGTCGGCGGACCGTACGTGGGCAACGCCCGCTGGATCGGGGGTGCGGCTGGCCGACCTTCTGGCCGAGTGCGGTGTGAAGCCTCCGAGTCAGGGTGGCCCGGCCGACCAGTTGGTGGCCCGCTCGGTGGACGGCATGACGATCGGCAGCCCGGTCGAGGAGGTCATGGACGGCCGGGACGCGATGCTCGCCCTCGGCATGAACGGCGAACCACTGCCCTTCGAGCACGGTTTCCCGGTCCGGATGGTCGTGCCCGGCCTGTACGGATTCGTCTCCGCCTGCAAGTGGATCAAGGACATCGAACTCACCACCTTCGGCTCCTACGACCCCTACTGGGTCAAACGCGGCTGGGCACGCCGGGCTCCGATCAAGACCGAGTCCCGTATCGACACGCCCAAGCCCTTCGCACGGCCCGAGGCCGGCACGGTGATGGTCGCCGGGGTCGCCTGGGCCCAGCACCGGGGAATCGACCGGGTCGAGGTGCGCGTCGACGACGGTCCCTGGCAGGAGGCGGAACGAGCCGCGGAGGCTGATCAACGGAAGCGGCACACGCCTGATGGAGCGGCACATGAACGGCCGGCCCGGCTGGGACACGTACAGGGCCCGCACCAGTGCCTTCTTCCCCCTGCCACCTCGCCGGCGCGGGTAGCCGCGTGGGGAGTCCGCGGCTGACGGGCTCCCCACGCGCGCCGTCATGCCGGCAAGCCGAGCAGTGCGACCGGGGCCGAGGTCGGCTGTCGCGATCCTCCCGCGGGCTCCACCGTGATTCCGACGCCCGAGGCGCCGGCGACCGGACCCTGCATCAGGACCACCTGACTACTGCGGCCGGGATCCATCAGACCCGCCGAGCGCATCCTTCCGCCGTCGGAGAACCACAGCTGGTACACCTTGCCGCGCGGTGGTGCCGCCATCGACGACACCACGAACACGGCCCGGTCGCGGGAGGCGGAGACCACCAGCGTGCCCGAGGCGCCGGCCACCCGCACCGAACGCGACCTGGCGTCGGGAGCGGTCAGCACGTCCGCCACGTCCTCGGCGTGCCGCTGCGCCCGCACGGCCCCGTGCCGCGCGTCCTGGGCGCGCTCGTACTGCCACACGGCAGTCCCGCCGAACGCGGCCGCCGCGGCCACGCTGGCGGCCAGCACCCACCGGGCCCAGCCCCTCGTGTGCGGCACGCCACGGCGGACGCGGTCCAGCGGAGCGGCACCGGGCGGCACCTGCCGCACCGTGGCGACACGGTGCAGCACCTGCTCCCGCATGGCCGGGCGCGTACCCGCCGTGGACGCCAGTGCCAGGCGCCCGGCGGTTGCCGTGAACTCCGCGACCTCCTCACGGCACGCGTCGCACCCGGCCAGGTGCCGCTCGAAGTCGGCCCGTTCCTCGTCGGCCATCGCGTGCAGCGCATAGGCGCCCGTCAGCGAGTGCAGATCTGTGGTGGTCACGCGGTCACCCCCAGGCAGTCACGCAGGCGGATCAGCCCGTCGCGCAACCGCGTCTTGACCGTCCCGAGCGGCAGGGCGAGTGCTTCGGCGACTTCCCGGTAGGTCAGCCCCCGGTAGTACGCCAGGGTGACCGACTGCTTCTGCACCGCGGTCAGCGTCCGCAGGCAACGCCGGACCTGCTCGTGCTCCAGCCGGGTCTCGACCTGCTCGGTCACCTCGTCGTAGGCCGGCTGCTGCTCCAGCAGCGCGACCTTGGTGTCACGGGCAGCCGCGGCCTCCACCGACCTGATCCGGTCCACGGCCCGCTGGTGGGCAAGGGTGAGGATCCAGTTGATGGCCGAACCGCGCTCGGGCCGGTAGCGCGGAGCCGTGCGCCACACCTCCACCATCACCTCCTGCGCCACCTCCTCGGACTGCGCATGATCACGCAGAACGGCCCGGGCAACCCCGAGGACGGAACCGGCCACGGCGTCGTAGACCGTGGCGAAAGCCTCCTGATCACCCAGCGCCACCCCGTGCAGCAGGTGCTGCAGGTCAGGTTTCACCGTCGGCCCCACGCCGATGTGTACCGGTTCCTTCATGAACTCTCCCGTGTGCGTGACAGGGCAGAACGCCTCCGTGTAATCCGGTGCCGCGCGGGCTGTGGATTGGTCGCAAGCGCTCGGAGACCGCCCACCGGCTGACAGCCGCAACGGCAGGTCCTGCCGCGTGCGGCGGGGCCCAGAATTCGCCCTGCCAAGGATCAGGAGCCTGGCGCGCCGCCGTTGCCCCGGGTGCGTGCAGCGGACTGAAATGAGGGCCCGCTCGGATTCCGCGAGGGCTTGACGGGCGATCGCCGGGCCTGGACCGAGCTCTGCACCCGGCTCACCACCGGATGGCCACGCGCACTGCCCCCATGAGCCGGGGCGGGGTCACAGCAGCCGGTCGACCAGTTGGTCGGTGTAGTCCGGGGTGAGCGGGCCCATGCCGAACAGGACGCGGATGTACATCGGGGCCAGGATGTGGTCCAGCACGTCGAGCACGTCGGGTGCGTGCTCGCCGCGTTCGCGGGCGCGATCGAGCACGGCCTGCAGTTGCCGGGTGCGTTCGTCGCGGAGGGCGTCACCGGCCCGCAGGCCCTGCTGACCGCTGTTCGACAGGGCGACGACCAGGTGCAGCAGCGCAGGACCGTCGGGTCCGGTGATCTCGCGGGCCACTTGGGCCGCGTACGTGCGCAGGTCGCCGGCCAGGGTCCCGGTGTCGGGCATCGGTGACTGCGCGTTGAGGCGGGTGAGCGCCACATCGCCGAGCAGGGTCTCCAGGCTGCCCCACCGGCGGTAGATGCTGCTGTCGGCCACACCCGCCCGGGCCGCGACGTCGCCGACGCTGAAATTGCCGTAACCGCGCTCACCGATCAGCTCGGTGACTGCCTGGTGCACCTCCGCCGCGACGCGGGCGCTGCGCCCGCCGGGCCGCCGGGTTTGCTGTCGCTCGTTCATACCCCCCACTTTAACGCAGTTAGTACTTGCGTTTGCGAGCAACCCTCCCTATAGTCTCTTAACGCAGCCCCAAACTGCGTTAGAGCGCTCAGGCGTCCAGCCACCCGCGTCGACCGCGGCCGGGCGCAGCCAAAACGGAGGGAAACCCGCATGCCCGCATCACCAACGGCCACCGGCGGTCGATCGAACCGGGGCGTACTGCTCACGGTGACCTGCCTGGGCCAGTTCATGGTCCTGCTCGACAACACGATCGTCGGAGCGGCGCTGCCCGACATGCAGCAACGCCTGCACACCCAACTGACCGGCCTGCAATGGATCGTCGACGCGTACGTACTGCTGGTCGCCATGCTCCTGCTGTCCGGCGGGATCTTCGCCGACCGGTTCGGCCGCAAGCAGGTGTACCTGACCGGTGTGGTGATCTTCACCGCCGCGTCCGGGCTGTGCAGCCTCGCACCCTCCGTCGGCTGGCTCATCGCCGGCCGGATACTGCAAGGCATCGGAGCCGCCGCCGTGAGCCCCGCCTCGCTCGCCCTGCTCGCCGCCGCCTATCCCGTACCGCAGGAACGGGTCAAGGCGATCGGCCTGTGGGCCGGACTCAGCGGGATCGGCCTGGCCGCAGGCCCCGTCGCCGGCGGAGTGCTGACCGAGGCCTTCGGCTGGCCCGCCATCTTCCTGGTCAACCTGCCCATCGGCCTGATCCTCCTGGTGGTCGGCCTGCGCCACCTCGAAGAGACCCGCAACCCGAACGCCCCCGCGATCGACATCCCCGGCACGGTCCTGTCCGTGGCAGGGGTGGGGGCGATGACCTACGGCCTGATCGAGGGCGGCGCCCGCGGCTGGACCTCACCGCTCATCCTGAGCAGCTTCGCCGCCGCCGCGATCCTGCTCGCCGCCTTCTTCGCGGTCGAGGCGCGCCGCCCCGCACCGATGCTGCCGCTGCGACTCTTCCGGCAGCGCCTGTTCACCGTGTCCAACACCGCCATGGTCGTGGTGGGGTTCGCGCTCATGGGCTCGTCGTTCTTCTTCTCCCAGTTCTTCGTGTACGTCCAGGGCGCCTCGATCCTGCGCGCCGGCCTGCAAACCCTCCCCATGTCCCTCGCCATGGTGGCCGTCAGCCCCTACGCGGGCAGGCTCGCCGCCCGCTACGGCTTCCGTGTCGTGGTCACCACCGGCCTGGCCCTGGCCGGCCTCGGACTCCTGACGCTCGGCCTGGTGCACGCCGACACCGCCTACGCGAACGTCTGGTGGCGGCTGGCAATCGTCGGCACCGGCTTCGCCCTGACCCTGTCCCCCCTGACCGGCGCCGCCATCCAGGCGGTCAGCCCCCAGGAAGGCGGCCTCGCCTCCGGCATCAGCAGCACCACCCGGCAGATCGGCGCCGTACTCGGCGTGGCGGCACTCGGAGCCGTCGTCCGCACCCGCCAGTCCGGCGGCGCCTCCTTCGAGACCGGCCTCGACAGCGCCTTCCTCACCGCCGGCGCCATCACCCTGGCCACCGCCGTCTTCACCGGCCTGTGGCTGGCCAGGTCCAAGCCCGCAGAAGACGCCAAGGCGCAGCAACGCCCCACCGGCCCAGGTGCCGTCACCACCTCGAACCAGGCGTCCGCGAACAGCCGTTGACAACAACCGCCTCAGCCGACAACGGCTTCACGGCGCCGGGTCAGCGCGTCGAAGACCGGGGAAGGCGGCGGGAGTTGCCCAGCCGCGCAGTACGGCGTCAATCGTCGACCGGAACGCGGTGTCGGCCGCGGTGCCGGCGAGGCTGCCGGCGAGTTCGAGGGTCACGAGCCCGTGCAGGGCGACCCACAACGAGACGGCGATCCGGGTGGTGTCGCCCGCGAGGATGCGGTCCGCGACGGCGTGGTCGATCGCCGCGGCAAGAGGCCGCACCGGGTCGCGGTCACCGACCCGCGCTGACGGGACGAAGGACTGCGCGCCACCGAACAGCACCGTGTACAGGTGGCGGTGTTCGCGTCCCCAACGGCGATACGCCGCGGCCAACGCGTACAGATCCTCCAGGGGGGCCTGCGAGCCGGGAACAGCCGTCAGATCCTCAAACAGGCCGGCGACCGCCTGGTCGCGCACCTCGCGGATCAGGCCGTCCTTGCCCTCGAACAAGGTGTACACCGCCGCGGTCGACGTGCCGGCGGCGGTGGCCAGCGCGCGGACGGTGACCGACTCCTGGGGACGGGTGGCGAACATCTCGGTCGCGCATGCCACGAGCCGTTCCCTGACGGCGGCGTCGTTCGTCCTCGGCCTTCCCATGAGAAGCAGCTTACCAACATCCTGTAACATCGTTTCAAAACGACGTTTCAAAACCTGGAGAAATCACCGTGCCACCGTTCGTCATACGTTCTTTGCGCTTCACGGGCCGCCTGCTGGCAGCCGTCGCCGCAGCGGTGGCGCTGATCGCCCTCTTCCTGGCCCTGATCGCCGCCACCGACGGCGCAGGATCGGGGCTCGTCGCATGGTTCGCGGCCGTCGGGGTCGCGGTCGCCGGGGTCGCGGTCGCCACGGCGCTGCGGCGGGGCCGCCGACGCTCCTGGCGGGGACGGCTGGTGCCGTTCCTGCCGGTGCTCTTCGCGGGGGCGCTGACCCTGTCGGTGTGCATCCCCACCGTCCCCACGACGCGCCACTACCCGTCCGCCCTGGGGTTCGTGAAAACCGAGCACTGGCGCCTGTCCACCGGCAGCCGGGTCGCGGTCTACCACTACCCGCCCACCGGCAGCAGCCCCCGGCAGCCCGTACCGCTCGTCTACCTCAACGGCGGCCCGGTGCGCGGCATCTCGGTGCTCGACCACCACTTCCTGCAGCTGCTCGCGGGACAGGGCTACGACGTGTACACCTACGAGCAGGCCGGCGGCGGACGCAGCGACCTGCTGCCCATGGACCAGTATTCGATCACCCGCTCCGTCAACGACCTCGGCGCCTTCGTCGACAAGCTCGGCAAGGGCCGCCCCGACGTGCTGGGATTCTCCTCAGGTGCGGTCGTGCTCACCCGCGCGCTCGCCGACCCGGCCACCGCCGCGCGCCTGCACCGGGCGGTCATCGCCGAGCCAGGCCCGATGGACGGCCCCACCGCCCGGATCACCGGGCAGAAGGGCCGACCGTCGGCCCGCGGCCTCGCACCGGCCGTGTCCGGGCCACGCTCCACCCACGTCCCGCGGTACGCGGTCGGGTTCGGCCTCATGCGGCTCGGACTGCTCAGCCCCGAGAACGGACTGATAGGACAGGCAGAAGGCGACAACGCCTTCACCGCCGCCGATCTCGGCAGCGACACCGCGTCCGCCTACTGCGCGCGGGACGCACACCGCATCCCGGTCGAAGACACCGCGGAGAACTTCTCCTTCAGTGCCGCCGCCAGCCTCCGCATCCAGCAAACGATCAAGGACTCCCCCTCCCTCGCCCCCCAGCTGAGCCGCTCCCGGACACCCGCGATGCTGATGATCGCCGAGTGCTCCTCCCAGGTCCGGCAGTGGGAGACGACCATCCTCGCGGACAACCCCGCCATCCAGCGCACCCAGTACATGCCCGGCGTCGGCCACCACATGTGGAACGGCCTGGACGACAACGACCAACGAGCAGCGGCCGTCATCACCGCATTCCTCCAGGACAAGCCCGCACCGCTGCCCGACTACCCGACCCGAGCAGACATCCCGGCCTTCCTCCGTGACCACAAGTAGGCGGGCAGGGGCCTGCCCGAAGTGCGACGTACGAGCCGCGCCGCCGTGCCCCTCGGGCGCGGCGGCGCGGTCGTCGGCCCCGGGCGACCTGTCTCGTTCACCCTGATCACGCGTCAATCTCCTGGCAGAGAGCTGCTTTCTGCCTCGCTGCTGCTTCGGGAGAGCAGGGCAGGGACCGTGCGACGTGGCCGGCGTTCAGTTCCATGTGCCTGCCGGTGAAGCGGGTTCGCATGCGGCGGTCGTGGGTGACGACGACGACCGCGCCCCGGTAGCAGGCCAGGGCTCCTTCCAGTTCTTCGACCAGGACGGGGGAGAGATGGTTGGTGGGCTCGTCCAGCAGCAACAGGTCGACGGGTTCGCTGACGAGACGGGCCAGTTCGATCCGGCGCCTTTGCCCGTAGGACAGTTCGCCCACTTTCAGGCGCAGGTCGGCAGAGCCGAACAGGCCGAGGGACAGCAGACGGTCGATGTGCTCGTCCGGTTCGCCCCCGCGGCCGTGGGCGAACGCCTGCGGGACGGTCAGATCGGGCGGCCACGGTGTCTCCTCCTGCCTCAGGTGCCCGACCCGGCCGCGCGTGCGCACCGTCCCCTCGTCGGGCCGCAGTTCACCCGCCAGCACCCGCAGGAGCGTGGTCTTGCCGGCCCCGTTGGGCCCGGTGACCAACAACCGCTCCTGGCCGCCGATCCGCAGCGACGGCACGTGCAGCCGGTCCTCGACACGGATGCCGGTGAGTTCCGCCGCGGCCTGCGACGTCCGGCCGTCGGCGGTGGTCATCCGCGCGGCGAGCACCAGTGGTTCGGGCGGCGGCGCGACAGGATCGTCCGTCAGCCGTTCTACACGCTCCTTCGCGTTGCGGATACGGACCATCGCCCCGTGACCACGGCCGCGGGCGCGGAAGCCGCCGTGGCCGAACACGGCAAGCGGCACCTTGCGAGGAATCGCCGCCAGCCGTGCCACGTTCGTGGCGGCCAACTCCTGATTGCGGGCCAGCTCCGCGCACCAGTCCGCGTACTCCTGCAGACGGCGCCGCCGCTCGGCGGCCTTGGCCGCAAGGTAGCCGTGGTAGCCGTCGCCGTGACGCGTCACCCTGCCCTCGCCCACCTCCAGGATCGTGGTGGTGACCCGTTCCAGGAACACCCGGTCATGGGTGACCGCGAGCACCGTGCCGCGATGCGCCCGCAGATGCGCTTCGAGCCAGCCCACCGCCTGGTCGTCCAGATCGTTGGTGGGCTCGTCCAGCAGCAGCAGCTCCGGCTGCGACGCCAAGGTCGCGGCCAGCACCAGCCGCGACCGCTCACCACCCGACAGCGTGCCCAGGACCCGATCCCGAGCCAGACCCGGCAGCCCGAGCCCGTGCAGGGCGATGTCCACCCGCGCATCGGCTTCGTAACCCGCGCGCGCCTCGTACCGGCCGACCAGGTCGCCGTAGGCCTCCAGCGCGGCGGTGAGCTCCGCCCCCGCCAAACCCGCCAGTCCGGCTTCGGCGCGGCGCATCCGCGCTTCGAGTTCCCGCAGGTCAGCAAGAGCCATGTCCACCGCGTCCTGGACGGTGGCCTCCGGAGGCAGGGCCAACGACTGGGCCAGATAGCCCGAGCCGCCCGGTGCGATCACGGTCAGTTCACCGCGGCCGGGCCGGTCCTGCCCGGCGATCAGCCGCAGCAAAGTGGATTTCCCAGCTCCGTTGTCGCCGATGACGCCGACCCGCTCGCCGGGCCTGACACTGAAGGACACGCCGTCCAGCACGACATGGTCGTCGTAGCGGCGGGTGACGTTCTGAAGAGATAGCTGTGCAGTAAGCATGGAGTCCCCTGTTCTCGGCCGAACCGATCAGCACGGATGGACGGACGCATCCGCACACGCCGAAAACACTCCGCGGCACACCGGACAGACGGCACCACGGAAGGAACGGAAGCACGGATGAGAACGCGCGACCACGGAGCCAAGCTCAACGCAGCCGCACAGGGAAGATCACAGAGAACCCATGCCCAGCACCGTAGACGGGAAGTCCACGGGGCCGCAAACCGTTTTTCCGGCGAGTCGGCAGAGCCGCGTCGTCGGGCGCGGAGACGGGCGTGCACGTGTCCCGAGAGAGGCAGCGCCGGAAACGCAACGGGCCCCCGACCGGGGGCCCGCGCAGGTCGCGCCCGCTGCGTCCGCGGGCGCCGGAGTGGGGCGGCTGGGACTCGAACCCAGGACCGGCGGATTATGAGTCCGCTGCTCTAACCGGCTGAGCTACCGCCCCGTACGGCGTGGCGTGCGCCGTCTGCCGCAGCATAGCTGCTCATACGATCTGTCGCCCTCGTGGGTCACAGACGCGGCATCAGGTGGACTCCTGGGAGGAGGCGGATGGTTCCCGCGGGTACGAAAAAGGACCCCAACGGGGTCCCGGGTCGTGCGCTCCCCCGACTGGACTCGAACCAGTAACCTGCCGGTTAACAGCCGGCTGCTCTGCCAATTGAGCTACAGGGGACCGAAGCTCCCCCGACTGGACTCGAACCAGTAACCTGCCGGTTAACAGCCGGCTGCTCTGCCAATTGAGCTACAGGGGATCGCTTCGCGTGCACCGAATGCACCCGCCGGAGGCTTCCCGGAAGGCGCGCGTTCGGTGCGACACATACATTAGCGCAAGTGGGGGGGTGCTCCGCCAACCCTTAGCGGCCGGGTTGCGACTCGGGCGCGGAGGGTAGGCGCCCAGCCACGACGAGCACGACCAGCAACGACGAGCAACGCGGCCGCCAGGGCGTACGGCCGCAGCGAGGATGGTGGAGCCATGCGCTACAAGCTGACGTTCATCGCGGGAGCCGCTGTCGGGTTCGTGATCGGTGCCAGGGCGGGCCGGGAGCGGTACGAGCAGCTGGTCAGGGCCGGGCAGGCCTTCGTCCAGAACCCGGCGGTGCGCAACGCCGCGGAGAGCGCCGCGCAGCAGAGCCGGACGGCCGCGGTACGGGCCGCCGACACGGTCGTCGTCAAGGTCGGGCCGCGGCTCCCGGAGCCGCTCGCCGAGAAGGTGCGGGCGATGCGCAACGGCGGCGCGCCCTCCGACGACTGGGGCACCTCGAACACCTGAGCCAGGCCGGGCGGCGGGCCGCGCGGCGCGCGGGCCGCCCGGTGCGGCATCATCGGCCCTATGGGCAAAGTGGCCGGTATAGACAACTCCTCCGCGGGTACCACCGTCGTCGTCTGCGACACGGACACCGGTGAGGTCCTGCGGCAGGGTTACGCACCCCACGAGGGCGGGGACGGCGGCAAGCCGTCCGAGCTGGATCCGCAGGCCTGGCTGCTGTCGCTGGGCGAGGCGGCCAAGGGCGGGGTCCTGGAGGGTGTGCAGGCGATCGGGGTGTGCGGCCAGCAGCACGGGCTGGTCGCGCTGGACGCGGGCGGCGTGACCGTACGGCCCGCGCTGCTGCGCGGCGACAACCGCGCGCAGACGCAGGCCGCGGACCTGCTCCAGGAGCTGGGCGGGCCCGCGGGCTGGGCGGACGCGGTGGGCGCGCAGCCGCAGGCGGCCTACCCGGTGGCGAAGCTGCGCTGGCTCGCCCAGCACGAGCCGGCCGCCGCGGCGCGGGTCGCCGCGGTGATGCTGCCGCACGACTGGCTGGTCTGGCAGCTGCTCGGCCAGCCCGCCCGCCGCACCACCGACCGCGGCGACGCGTCGGGCACCGGCTACTGGTCGGCGGCCACCGGCGAATACCGCCCCGACCTCGTCGAGCGCGCCCTCGGCCGCTCCGTGGCGCTGCCCGAGGTGCTGGGCCCCGCCGAGCCCGCGGGCCAGACGCCCGAGGGCCTGCTCATCTCGGCCGGCACGGGCGACACGATGGCCGCGGCCCTGGGCCTGGGCGTCGGGCCCGGCGACGCGGTGGTGTCGCTGGGCGCGGGCGGCAGCGTCTTCGCCGTCCACCACGAGGCGCTGAAGGACCCGACCGGCACCGTCACCGCCTTCGCCGACGCGACCGGCCGCCACCTGCCCGTCCTCCAGGTGCGCAACGCGGTACGGACGCTGCGCGGCGCCGCCGAGCTGCTCGGCACCGACCTCGCCGGGCTCTCGGAGCTGGCGCTGGCCTCGACGCCGGGCGCGTACGGCCTCGTCCTGCTCCCCTACCTGGAAGGTGAGCGCACCCCGGACCTGCCGCACACCGCGGGCACGCTGGCCGGGCTGCGGCGCGAGTCGATGAAGCCGGAGCACTTGGCCCGCGCGGCCTTCGAGGGCATGCTGTGCGGGCTCGCCGACGCGCTGGACGTGCTGCGCGGCAAGGGCGTGGAGATCCGCCGGGTGGTGCTGCTCGGCGCGGCGGCGGAGCTGCCGGCCGTACGGGCACTGGCGCCGTCGATCTTCGGGACGCTCGTGGTGGTGCCGCCGCCGGCGGAGTACGCGGCGCTCGGCGCGGCCCGGCAGGCGGCCTGGTCGCTGGGCACGGTGCTGGGCTCGCACACGCAGGGCGAGCCGCCCGCCTGGCCGCAGCTCGCGGGCACCGCGGTGCTCGACCCGGAGGACGCGGTGGAGCCGGACGGCCCGGGCCAGGACGGTACGGGTCCGGGCGAGCCCGGGCACGGCGGGGGCGGGCCCGCGGTCGGCTCGGCGGTGCGGCAGCAGTTCATCGCGGTGCGCGAGCAGACCCATCCGGGGGCCTTCGCGGCGCTGTGACCCGCGGGGGGCGTGCCCGTCGCAGGGGGCCGCCGGTCCGCGACCTACGCGCCGCCGGTGCGACCGGTGCGACCCGCGTGACCCCCGCGACCCGGGAGGTTTTGCCTCTCTTTAACCGGATGCGGCCCCGCGATGTCCGACGATAGGGTTGCGCGCCGTCCCGGGACGGCGCGCTCAACCCTGCGCGGGTGGTCCTGCGTCCTGAGGGGAAAAGGCGCGGCGCCACCGTCCTTCGCCGGTGCCGCGCCCGCCTGTCCCCGTCAGTCCGCACGCCCGCGCCGCCCCGTCACACCACCGCCGCCCCCGAACGTCAGAACCTCAGAGCCCGAGCGCCGCCGCCCGTACCGTACCGACCGACCGACCCCGAGGTAGTCAGTGTGCTGATCCGACTCCTGCGGTCCCACCTGGGACCGTACAAGCGCCCCATCGGCGCGCTGGTGACCCTGCAGTTCGTCTCGACCCTCGCCGCCCTCTTCCTGCCCACCCTCAACGCCGACATCATCGACAACGGCGTGGTCAAGGGCGACTCGGGCTACATCCTGAGCATGGGCGCGACCATGCTCGGCGTGACCGTCGTGCAGGTGCTGTGCGCGATCTGCGCGGTGTACTACGGCGCGCGGACGTCGATGGCGATCGGGCGGGACATCCGCGCGGCGGTCTTCGACCAGGTGCAGAGCTTCTCCGCGCGCGAGGTCGGGCAGTTCGGCGCGCCCTCGCTGATCACCCGCACCACCAACGACGTCCAGCAGGTCCAGATGCTGGTGCTGATGTCGTTCACGATGATGGTGTCCGCGCCGATCATGTGCGTCGGCGGCATCGTGATGGCGCTCGGCCAGGACGTGCCGCTGTCGTCGCTGCTGCTGGCGGTGGTGCCGGTGCTGGGCATCGCCGTGAGCCTGATCATCCGCAAGCTGCGCCCGATCTTCCGGACGATGCAGAAGCGCGTCGACACCGTGAACCGGGTGCTGCGCGAGCAGATCACCGGCATCCGGGTGATCCGCGCCTTCGTCAAGGACGACTACGAGCAGCGCCGCTTCGGGAAGGCCAACGAGGAGGTCACGGCGGTCTCGCTGGCCTCCGGGCGGCTGCTCGCGCTGATGTTCCCGACCGTGATGGCGATCGTGAACCTGTCGAGCGTGGCCGTGCTGTGGTTCGGCGCCCACCGCATCGACAGCGGCGGCATGCAGATCGGCGCGCTCACGGCCTTCCTGAGCTATCTGATGCAGATCCTGATGTCGGTCATGATGGCCACCTTCATGTTCATGATGGTGCCGCGCGCCGAGGTGTGCGCCGAGCGCATCCAGGAGGTGCTGGGTACGGAGTCCAGCGTCGTCCCGCCGAAGGCGCCGATCACGTCGCTGGGGCGGCGCGGCGAGCTGGAGCTCTTCGACGTCGACTTCGCCTACCCCGGCGCCGAGGCCGCGGTGCTGCGCGGCATCGACCTCATCGCCCGCCCCGGCGAGACGACCGCGGTCATCGGCTCGACGGGCAGCGGCAAGTCCACCCTGCTCGGCCTGATCCCCCGGCTGTACGACGCGACGGGCGGCAGGGTGCTGATCGACGGCGAGGACGTGGCGGAGCTGGATCCGGCGCTGCTCGCCGAGACCGTCGGCCTGGTCCCGCAGAAGCCGTACCTCTTCTCCGGCACGGTCGCCTCCAACCTGCGCTACGGCAAGCCGGACGCGACGGAGGAGGAGCTGTGGCACGCGCTGGAGGTGGCGCAGGCCAAGGAATTCGTCGAGCGGCTGGAGGGCGGCCTCGACGCGGACATCGCGCAGGGCGGCAGCAACGTCTCCGGCGGGCAGCGGCAGCGGCTCGCGATCGCGCGGGCGCTGGTGCGGCGCCCGGAGATCTACCTCTTCGACGACTCCTTCTCCGCGCTGGACTACGCGACGGACGCGGCGCTGCGGCGGGCGCTCGGGGCGGAGACGGCGGATTCGACGGTGGTGATCGTGGCCCAGCGGGTGTCCACGATCCGTGACGCCGACCGGATCGTCGTCCTCGACGAGGGGCGGGTCGTCGGCACCGGCACCCACGAGGAGCTGATGGCCACGAACGAGACCTACCGGGAGATCGTGTTGTCCCAGCTGACCGAGCAGGAGGCGGCGGCATGAGCGGCGGCCCCAACGGCGCATCCGGCGGTGCCGGCGGACCCGGCGACAAGGCACCCGGCGCGGGCGGACCCGGCGGTCCCGGTGACAAGGCACCCGGCGGTCCCGGCGGCAAGGTCATGGCCACCGCCCAGCGCGGCCCCCGCCCGATGGGCGGCCCCGCGCGCTTCATGAGCGGCGGCCCCATCGAGCGCTCCATGGACTTCAAGGGCTCCTTCAAGCGCGTGATCGGCCTCATGCGCCCGGACCGCGCCCTGCTCTACCTCGTCCTGTCGGTCGGCGTCGTCAGCGTCGCCCTCGCCGTGACCGGCCCCCGTATCCTCGGCCACGCCACCGACCTGATCTTCGCCGGTGTCATCGGCCGCCAGCTCAAGGGCGGCTCGAAGGAGCAGTCCCTCGACTACCTGCGCGCCCACGGCAAGGGCGGCGTCGCGGACATGCTCTCCGGCATCGACTTCACCCCCGGCCAGGGCATGGACTTCGGCGCGATCGGCGCGGTCCTGCTGCTGGCCCTCGGGGTGTACGCGCTGGCCGCGCTGTTCAGCGTCGTCCAGATGCGGACGGCGACGACCGTCATCAACCGCACCGTCTTCCGGCTGCGCCGCGACGTCGAGGCGAAGATCTCCCGGCTGCCGCTGTCGTACTTCGACAAGCAGCCGCGCGGCGAGGTCCTCAGCCGCGCCACGAACGACATCGACAACATCGGCCAGACCATGCAGCAGACCATGGGCCAGCTGATCAACTCGCTCCTGACCATCGTCGGCGTGCTGGCCATGATGTTCTGGATCTCCTGGCTGCTGGCGCTGGTCGCGCTCGTCACCGTGCCGCTGACGCTGCTGGTCGCGACCCGGGTCGGCAAACGCGCGCAGCCGCAGTTCGTCCAGCAGTGGAAGACGACCGGCAAGCTCAACGCGCACATCGAGGAGATGTACACCGGCCACAGCCTGGTGAAGGTCTTCGGCCGCCAGCAGGAGTCCGCCGAAACCTTCCGGCAGGAGAACGAGGCGCTGTACGAGGCCGGCTTCAAGGCGCAGTTCCTGTCCGGCACGATCCAGCCGCTGATGATGTTCCTCGGCAACCTGCAGTACGTGCTGATCGCCGTCGTCGGCGGGCTGCGGGTCGCGTCCGGGGCGCTGTCGATCGGCGACGTGCAGGCCTTCGTCCAGTATTCGCGGCAGTTCAGCCAGCCGCTGACGCAGGTCGCGAGCATGGCCAACCTGATCCAGTCCGGCGTCGCCTCCGCCGAGCGGGTCTTCGAGCTGCTGGACGCCGAGGAGCAGTCCCCGGATCCGGCCGTCCCCGCCCGCCCGGTCGAGCTGACCGGCCGCGTCGCGCTGGAGAAGGTCTCCTTCCGCTACGACCCGGACAAGCCGCTCATCGACGAGCTGTCGGTGAGCGTCCGGCCCGGCCAGACGGTCGCGATCGTCGGCCCCACCGGCGCCGGCAAGACCACCCTGGTCAACCTGCTGATGCGGTTCTACGAGGTGACCGGCGGCCGGATCACCCTGGACGACGTGGACGTGGCCGCCATGTCCCGCGAGGAGCTGCGCTCGGCCATCGGCATGGTGCTCCAGGACACCTGGCTCTTCGGCGGCACCATCGCCGAGAACATCGGCTACGGCCACGAGGACGCGACCCGCGAGGACATCGAGGCGGCCGCGCGCGCCGCGCACGCCGACCGCTTCATCCGCACCCTCCCGGACGGCTACGACACCGTCCTCGACGACGAGGGCACGGGCGTCAGCGCGGGCGAGAAGCAGCTCATCACGATCGCCCGGGCCTTCCTGTCCGACCCGGTGATCCTGGTCCTCGACGAGGCCACCAGCTCCGTCGACACCCGCACCGAGGTCCTCATCCAGCGCGCGATGGCCCGCCTCAGCCACGGCCGCACCAGCTTCGTGATCGCCCACCGGCTGTCCACGATCCGCGACGCCGACGTCATCCTGGTGATGGAGGCCGGCGCCATCGTGGAGCAGGGCACCCACGACGAACTGCTCGCCGCGCAGGGCGCGTACGCCCGCCTGTACGCGGCGCAGTTCGCCCAGGCGGTCGCCGAGGTCGACTGACGACCCCGCCGCCCGGACGCTGCCCTCGCCCGGACCGACGGGCCAGGACAGCGTCCGGGCGGCTCACGACGACGCGCCCGCCGCGCCCGGCAGCCCGACGGCGGGCAGAACGACGGCGGGTGGGCCCTGAGCCAGCGGGCCGCGGGCGAGCGGGCCCAGCAGGAGGACCCGGTCGCCGCTCTCCACAGGGAGCGTCAAGGGGGCGCAAGGGCTGCGGAGAGCGGGATAGTCCTTGCCGGCGGCACAGCCCGCCGCGTGCAGGTCGAATTGCGCCAGCACGGTCGTTCCGGCACCCGTGGGCGTGACGTGGAGGAGGTAGTACGGGCCGGAGTAGTCCGGGTAGGCAACGGCGTAGAAGCCGCGGCCCGACGTCGCGGCCACGTTCGCCACCTCCAAGTCGGCCAGAGCCACCGCGTGGTCCGGGGTACTTCCGGACACCGTGAGGCCGTACGCGGGTCCGCCCCGGCGGCTGGGCGCGGGTGGCGCCCAGGGTGGCGCCGACGGCGTAGAGGGTGCCGGACGGGTCGAGGAGGGTCGTCCTGCCGGGGCGGAAGTCCCCTTCCTTTCCCGGCAGCCGGGCCGCCCGGCCGTTCCGCAGCGACCACAGCCCCGCGTCGTCGCCGATGACGAGCGTGCCGGCCGGGTATTCCCCGACGATGAACGGATGCCGGAAGGGGTGCGAAGTCGTCAGGGGTACCACGGGGCTGTTCCGCGGGACGGTGTACAGCGCGGCCGGCTCCGCGGCGGTGGGAGAGGAGCCCTTGACGACCACCGTGCCGTCCCGCATGACGATCAGCTGGTTCACGTTGCCCATGGGCCGCACCCGGAGCAGCGGCCCGGCCCGGCCTTCCGGCGTGATCCGGACGATCTGCGGATCGGATGTGCCCCGGTTGGGAATCACGTAGACATTTCCCGCGGCATCGGACCGCACCAGCCCCACCGCGGCGTCCAGCCCGCTGTCCAGCTCCTTGTACCCGATCCCGTCCGGATCGAAGGCGACCACCCGCCCCGGGACGGGCTTCGGCACCTTTGCCACGCTGCTGCCGCTACCACCGGAGCACGCGCCCAGAGCGAGCGCCATGGCCGCGAGCAGCGCGCTTGCCGTGGTGCGTACGGCGCGCGGGCTAGTGGCCGTCACGCGGGCGCGGGGGTTCAGGGCCCGACTCCGGCGAGGACGAGCCCCGGGGTCCCCCGCATGAGTGGCCCCAGCATGAGCAGGCGTCTGCCGCTTTCGGCGAGGAACCAGGACGGCTCGCAGGAGTTGCCGAGAGCGGGGTAGCCCTTGCCGACGGCACAGCCCGCCGCGTGCAGGCCGAACTGGGCAAGGACGGTGGTCCCGGCGCCCGTGGGGGTCACGTGGACGACGTAGTAGGGGTCGTACGACTCCGGGCTCGCCACCGCGTAGAAGCCGCCGGACGACGCGGGAATCACCCATGTCACATGCAGTTTCGCGAGTGCTGCCGCACCGCCCGGAACGCTTCCCGTCACGGTGAGGCCGTAGGGCGGCTTGCCCACCGGCTGGGCCCGCGTCTTGCCGAGGGTGTCGTCGACGGCGTAGACGGTGCCCGACGGATCAACGACGTTCCACTTTTTCCCGAGGCGGAACGCTCCTCCCGCCCCTGGCCGCCGCGTCGCCCGACCGGCCCGCAGGGACCAGAGACCCGAGTCGTCACGGACGACGAGCGACCCGGCCGGATACTCGCCGACGAGGACAGGATGGCTGAGCGCAGGCGACGGCACGAGAGGCGTCAAGGAGCCGCTCCGTTGCACGGAGTAGAGCGCGGAAGGCCCGTCGGCGCCGGACCGCGAGCCGCGGACCACCATGCTGCCGTCCCACAGGACGGTCAGCTGGCTGACGTATCCCAGACCGCGCAGGCGCAGGTACGGTGCGGCCTCGCCACCCGGCGTGATCCGCACGACCTCCGGATCGGACGTGCCCCTGTCGGGAACCACGTAGACGTTCCCGGTGGCGTCGAACGCCACGATCCCCGACTCGGCCCTGAAATCGGCGCCCAAGCCCTTGTAGCCGAGCCCGTCCAGGTCGAAGGGCACGACCCGCCCCCGAACGGGCGTCGGCAGCCCCGCAGGGCGGTGGCCACCGCCACCCGAGCATCCGACCAGAACGAACGCCATCGCACAGAGAAAGGCGCCTGCCCTCGCGGCGAACGGCCGAGGCTCATTTGCCGTCATGAGAGCCTTCCGACTTGTTGTAGCCCTTCTCGAACGCGTCCTGGCGCGCGTTCGCGGCAGGGCCATCGCTTCCGGGGTGCTCCGGGGGCAGGTCGTGCTGATCCGTCCACCAACTGACGAAGTTCTCGTCCTGGTATGCACCGGGTGCCACTGTCATCGTGGCAGGGTTGTACCAACGGACGCCGGCGGGGGGAGGAGGTACTGCGCCTGCGCGTATAAGCCCCTGAGCCAGGGCGGGAGTGTAGGAAAAGGTGACGTCTTTGGCGTTCTTCTCGTTCAGTGCCTCCTGCTTGCCCGCGTTGTCCGTGGAAAACGGATCCGTCTGCTTCGCCCCGACGCCTCGACCCCATTTCACCAGCGTCTGTGAGTACTTGAGACCTTTGGTGATGAAGGTCTTGCTCTTCCCCTCCAGCCCCGCGGGCGGCGAGCCGCCTTCGAAGACGATGCCGACGGTGTCAAGGATCGCCTGGTTGGTCTTGTGCTGCTCGTCGAGTTGCTGGGCCTCGGTGTAGCTCAGACCGTTCTTCGCCTTGGTGAACAGCCCGGCCATGTTGCCCAGAGCGGTGAGTTCGACGTCGGGGTCGGCTTGCGCCGCCGCGTCGGCGACCTTCTGGTGCATGGTGACATCGAACATCGCCGCCGCGCCGGGGTTGTCGCGGGCGAAGAGCTGCATGACGTTCACCACGTCGTCGTGGTACATGACAAGATGTCCGAATTGCGGGTCGTAGCCGTGGGCTCCGGATGACTGCTGGGTAGTTTTTCCGAGCTCGTCCGCCCACGTGCCGGTGATGCCCGCCAGGGCGATGGCCGTCTGCGGCGGGTAGGTGGGGTATTCCCCCTTCTCAAAGCCGTCGCGCTGCTGGAAGACGTCGTTCTGGTGCGCCGCGGCCTGCAGGATGTTGGCGGCGGCCTGGCCGGACCGGTCGGCGTGGGCGTCGCTGCGGTCGGTCGCGGCCATGATGAGAACCCGGTTCACCGCTGTCGAGTCGTCCCACGTCGTGGGGCCGGGGGTCTGCCAGGTGTAGTCGACCAACTGCCCGGCGTGCCGCCTTGCGTCGGCGGTGTCCTGGCCCAGCAGGTCGCGCGAGGCGTCGGGGTTCTCGCCGAGACGGTCGAGCAGGGCCAGGGACGGGTCGTTGGCCTCGATGGCCTTCAGGTCGGCGGTGTGGTCGCCGCCGTGACGCACGTAGTCGCAGTGGATGCCGAGGGTGGTGTACCAGGCGTCTGGCGGGTCGACGTAGCCGCCCGCCGAGTACGGGGGCGCGGGTTTCGCGTACCTCGGGCGCATGTCGTGCGTCTGGCGCCAGTCCAGCATCGCGCCGCTGACGTCGGAGAGGATCTCGGGGTTCCACTTGTCGCCCGGCGGGCCGTACGTGAAGAGCATGCCGACCGACCACATGTCGCCGCCGGCGGGCTGGGTGAGCTTCTTCTCCCAGTCCGCCGACATGGTGATTTTGCCCTGGGCGGCCATCGTGGTGGCCGCCTGGACGCCCTGCCCGAACTGGGCGAGCATCGCCTCGGATTCCTTGTCGAGCACCACTCCGTCGTGCGTACCGTCCTGCTCGTGCAGGACGCGAGCGGCGCGGGCCGCCTGGTCCATACCGCCGTTGGCCATGAACGCCTGCAGGTACGCCGGGTCGTCCTGGTGGTCGGCCAGCGACTGCGCGATCTCGGCGATTGTGGCCCGCGAGGCCGGGGCCCGCGGATCGTCCATGACCTGCGCCAGGAGATCCGCCTCCTGCTGAGCCTCCCGCGCCGTGTCGATCTGCGCGACTTCCCAGGGGACGTTGACCCAGGTCACATGCGGCCCGATCGTGCCGCGGGGTTTCAGGGCATGCGACAGGTTGAGCGCCTGGTCGGCGCGTCGGCCCATGTCGTGGGCGTCATCGGCGACCTGCGCGGTCTGCGCGGCGAGCGGACCGAGGTCGATGAGGGCCGGTCCCCAGGTACCGAAGTGCTTGCGGATGACAGGACCGTTCTTGGCCAGCGCGGTGGCCAGGGCCTGTAAGCGGTCGGCGAGTTGGCGCACCCGGTGCGGTTCCACACCGGCGAAGTCGTTCACGTGCTGTTCCCCCCAGGATGCAAGAAGACGGTCGTGGCCGGTCAGGCGTGACCGTGGTATTTGGCGTCCGAATCCGCCTGTTCGTTGGTGGCCTTGAGGATCATCCAGCGCTCCTGCCCCGGACATTCGTCGAGGATCCCCGTCAGCCGCGCCATACGGCCGCGGAAGTCCGTGGCCCAGGCGTCGGCCGCGGAGCCGACCCAGGTGTTCACCAGGAACGGAGTGACGTCGTTGAGGGCGGTCCTGATGTTGTCGGCTGCGGTCTGCACCGCGGCCATGTCCTGCTTGCACTGTTCTGCGTTCTTCATGAGCCCGTGCCTCACGTGTGGGTGCGGTGCTGCGGACGCGACACAAGTGGTACCGAAGCCCCGAGGGCCTTCCGTATGTCCGACACCCTTGCCCCGACGGCGGTTCGCCGGATCCAGCGTCCCAATCAGGCAGATGCGCAAAGACGCCACACGGACACTTTCGGTGACCCCCGGCGGTCACAGGAGAGGGCGCCCGGGACCCGCCCCGAACGCCCCTGCCTGCGAAGCCCCGCGCCCGGTCAGCGGTTGACGGACTGGATCTCCCGGACGGTGACGTCCACCGTGCTCGGGAAGGTCGCCGCGGGCAGGGCCTTGGGGGTGGGCTGGCCGGTGCCGGTCCAGCTCACGCGCCATCTGACCGTGACCGTCAGCGGGACCTGGCTCCCGTTGCTGTCCTCCAGGTAGGTCACCCCGCAGGGCGGATTGCCCTTGTCTCCCGAGTGGTAAGCCGTGCCCAGGTTGGGGCAGTCGCCGGACGCGGGGAACTTCTCGGCGTCCAGGCCGCCCGATTCGATCCGGAAGCCGATCGGCGTGGCGGTGGTCGTCGCGGAGACGTTGTAGTCCGGAAGGAAGGCGGTCACCGAGACCTTGTAGAAGTCCTTGGGGTCGAGCCACACCCACGTCGGCAGGTTCACCGCCTGCGTGAGCTTCGGTTCGATCGACGGATCCCCGGTCGGTATGAGCAGCTTCTTGTAGGCCAGTTCGGCCAGCACCTCGGGGGTGATCGCGTTGCGGTGGCCGGCGGGCGGGGTGTCGCCCTTGTCGACCCAGAAGGGCTCGTCCTGGCAGTCGTTCGCGCCGGGCACGTTGTAGTCGGGCGCGTATCCCGACCACCAGTAGCCCTTGCCGGTCTTGTCCATGTTGAAGTCGGTGTACGGATGGCCGTCCGCGTACTTGTCCTTCTGCCCCGAGATCCACTCCCAGCTCGGTGACTGCTCCGACCACACCGTCTCCGACTCCGCCTTGAGCTGGGCGGGCGTGTAGTACGGCTCGTACCAGCACGGCGGCGGCGTCCAGTTGCCGGCGGCCTTCGGCGTCGCCACGGGCTTGCCGCTCGACGCGGAGCCGTTCGCCGCGTCGTCGTACTGGACGCCCGCGGTGGCGGTGATGTCCTTGCCGTGGTCCGTGAGGGCGCCGTCGGCGTCAGCCCGCCCGCCTGCGTACGCGAGTCCGGGCGCGAGAGCCACCAGGGCCGCCGAAACGGCCACCACCGCTTGCCACTTGAGACGGCTCACGGCTGGCACTGCTTCGCCCCTCGGTCCTGGAGCATCCCGTCCGTCTGCCAGACGCCCTGCGCGTTCTTCTTCAGGTCGGTGTTGTAGAGGACGTAACTGTCCGACGTGGTCGGGGTGTTGTCGACCTTCCCGGTCTTTCGGTTCTTGAGGAACGCCTTGCTCTCGTCGGAGCAGTAGATCACCGAGGCGTGGCCGGTCCCGAGGATCGTGACCTTCCGGTCGAAGAAGCGGACCGTGCCGGTCCAGGTGTAGTTCTTCGACAGGTAGCCGTTGACGTAGAGCGTGACCGTGTCGTTGGCACGTCCCGCGGTGTAGAAGCCCAGCGCCTTCGTCGCCGCTGTGCCCTGGAAGATGCCGTCGTCCAGGGCCATGACCCACTGCTGGTTGTCCGCGAGGATGGCGTCCTTGGTGGCGTCCCCGGTGTGCTGGTCCTCGAACACGTCCTTCGCGTCCGGCGGGAAGGACGTGATCGTCGGCCGCCCCACCCCCGTCGCACTCGGCGACGGTGTCGCCGACGTCGTCGTCGGCGCGGGGGCGGACGTCGTGATGTCCTTGCCCGGGTCCTTGATCTTGTCGTCGCTGTTCTTCGAGCCGCCGCCGCAGGCGGAGAGCAGCAGCGCGGCAGAGACGGCCACGCAGGTGGCGGCGAGCGCGTGCGGTGCGCGCATGGTCAACAGACTCCCCGTTCGTTCGGCGTAAGGCCGCCGAACCGGGCACAACGGCGCACTCCCCCCGCGCACTCGGTCCACGGCCCCGTTTCGTGTGACGCCCGAGACTATCCAAGTACCAGGCCTCACACGAGATGGACGCCGCCTTGGCCAAGACCGTTCCCTCCCGGGCCCGGAATGCCGCGGGCGGGCGCACCATGGGGGGAGCGGGTTCACGCGCGGACGGGGGTACGGCGATGAGCGGCAGGTGGCGGGTGGCGGGCGCGGGGGTGGCGGCAGCCGTGCTCGTGGCGGTGGCGGGGTGTCAGCCGCCGGACGGGGGCGGGGCGTCGGGCAAGCCGGGGGCGCGGGCGAGCGCGCCCGCGGCCGTCTCGTATCTCACCGGGGAGCCGGGGGCGGCCGGGCACGTGCTGGCCGTGAAGATCGACAACGTCGGGGCGGCCCGGCCCGCGACGGGGCTGGACGACGCGGCGATCGTGTACGCGATCGAGGTCGAGGGCGGGCTCTCCCGGTTGATGGCGGTGTACGACGACAAGCACCTGCCGCAGAAGGTCGGGCCCGTGCGCAGCGCGCGGGAGACGGACCTGCAACTGCTCGCGGAGTACAACCACCCGGCGCTGGCCTTCTCCGGCGCGCAGAGCAAGCTGCTGCCGGTGCTCAGGTCGAGCGACGACCTCGCGGCGGTGACGGGCACGCGCGACTTCTTCCGCGACTCCGCCCGCCGCGCCCCGCACAACGAGTACCTGCGGCCCGCGGGACCCGCCGCGAAGGGCGGCACCGCCGAGGACATCGGGCTGCGCTTCGCGGCGGCCGTCCCGCCTGGCGGCACGAGCGGGACGAAGGGCACCACGGCGTCGGCGAAGATGCCCTCCGCGCGCTTCTCCTTCAGCTACGACGGCTCGCGCTACCGCGTCTCGATGGACGGCAAGGCGTCTCCGTGGTCGGCGGACAACGTGATCATCCAGCATGTCGACGTCCAGGAGTCGCGCTACCACAGCCGTACCGGCTTCGTCCCCTTCAGCCAGACCGTGGGCAGCGGCCAGGCGCAGATCCTCCGCGACGGCCGGTCCTACCCGGCCACATGGCACCGCCCCTCCCCCACCACGGGCACCTCCTACACGCTGAACGGCGCGCCCCTGGCGCTCAGGCCGGGGCACACCTGGATCGTGCTGGAGCCGTGAGAAGGTCCTCTGTCATGTGGGCGATGTATGCTCGCTTCATACATCGCCCACATCGGAGGTGCCGCATGTCCGTCACCCAGATCGATCTCGACGACGACGTGCTCGCGGCCGCGATGCGTCTGATGGGCACGACCACGAAGAAGGAGACGGTCAACACCGCCCTTCGCGAGTACGTCGCCCGGGTCGAACGGCTCGACGCGGCAGCGCGACTGGCCGCGATGGGCGCGCGGGGCGACTTCGACGAGGCCGCGCAGGCCCATGCGGCAGCCCGGCGGGCGGGGAAGCGCCCGCCGGCGTGAACGCGTACCTCCTGGACACCAGCGCCCTGTGGTATCTCTTCCGCACCCCGGGGGCCCTCGGCCCGTGGGAGGCGTTCATCGGCGCGGGCGCCTTCAGGCTGGCCGAGCCGACCCGCGCGGAATTCCTCTTCTCCGCGAAGAGCCCTCGCCACCGCGACGAACTCGCGGACGCGATCGACACCCTCTGCGGGCGCGCGGACACCCCCAAGGGGGCTTGGCGCTGGGTCGACACCGCGCAGTACCGGCTCACCCAGCAGGGGCAGCACCGGTCGGCAGGCGCGCTCGATCTGCTGGTCTGCGCCACGGCGGTCCATCACGACCTGACCGTCCTGCACATGGACAACGACTTCGCCGCCGTGGCCGGGGTGCTCAAGGAGGTCCGGCAGCAGGACGTCCGCGCCGCCGCCCCGGGCGGCGGCTGAGTCCCGCGGGCCCTCC
Source organism: Streptomyces sp. NPDC021020 (assembly GCF_044333285.1). Taxonomy (NCBI): domain Bacteria; kingdom Bacillati; phylum Actinomycetota; class Actinomycetes; order Kitasatosporales; family Streptomycetaceae; genus Streptomyces; species Streptomyces sp. NPDC021020. The sequence continues at coordinate 574,874 of NZ_JBIRQQ010000003.1, read as the reverse complement.
CCTCAACATTTAGACAGCCAGCTGCACAGTTGGCTGGCTAAGTGCTACGGTGGAGGCATGACCGCGCAGCCCCCCGCCCCGCACTCGCGCACCGACACCGGCGTGCTCGCCGGTGAGCTGCGGGTGGCGCTCGCGTCGTTGGTGCGGCGGCTGCGGGAGCAGGCGGACGGGATGGACCTCACGCGGTCGCAGTCGTCCGTGCTGCTGCGGCTGGAGCGGGAGGGGCCGGCGACGGCCACCGCGCTGGCCCGCGCCGAGGGCGTACGGCCGCAGTCGATGGCCAAGATCGTGCAGGCCCTGGAGGCCGCGGGGCTCGTCGGCGGCGCGGCAGACCCGAAGGACGGGCGCAAGACGCTGCTGAGCCTCACCGAGGCCGCCCGCGAGGAATTCCGCACCGGCCGGCTCGCGAAGCAGGACTGGCTCACCAAGGCGCTCGACACGACGCTGACCGCCGAGGAGATCGACCGGCTGGCGTCCGTCACCGACCTGCTGCGGCGGCTCGCGCAGTTCCCCTGACACCGCCGATCCCCCGATCCCGCGTACGGCAATCCCACCCCGATCGACCGAAGGACTCCGCATGCCCGTCACCACGCTCGACGCGGCCACCGCGCTCGTCGTCATCGACCTCCAGCAGGGCATCGTCGCGACGCCCCTCGCCCACCCCGTGGAGGGCGTCGTGGCGCGCTCGGCGGAGCTGGCGCGGGCCTTCCGCGGCCGCGGGCTGCCGGTCGTGCTGGTCAACGTCGCCGGCACCCCGCAGGGGCGGACGGACGCCGGGCCGGTCGTGCTGGACCGGCCCGAGGGCTGGACGGAGCTGATACCGGAGCTGGAGCGGCAGCCCGGCGACATCCTCGTCACCAAGTACGCGCGCAGCGCCTTCACCGCCACCGGGCTCGCCGACCGGCTGCGCGAGCGGGGCGTGACGCAGATCGTCGTGACCGGCATCGCGACCAGCGGCGGCGTCGAGTCGACCGCGCGGGACGCGCACGAGCAGGGCTTCCACGTCACGCTGCCGGGCGACGCCATGACCGACCGCACCGCCGAGCGGCACGACCACAGCGTGCTCCAGGTCTTCCCGCGGATCGCCGAGACCGGCAGTACGCAGGACGTCCTGGACGCGCTCGCCTCACTGCCGGAGCTGCCGGAAAGCGGCGCCGCCGCCGACCGGTCGTGACCGCCGCGGCCCACACCACCGCGACCGCGCCGGAGGCGCCCGGCGGCGGCAAGCCGTTCGGCGCGCGCTTCGTGAGCCCGCTGCTGCTCGGTTCGACCCTCAACCCGATCAACAGCTCGATGATCGCGACCGGCCTGGTCGGCATCGGCCTGGACTTCCACAAGGGCGCGGGCACCACCGCGTCGCTGATCTCCGTGCTGTATCTGTGCAGCGCGGTCGCGCAGCCCACGATGGGCAAGCTCGCGACGATCTTCGGGGCGCGCCGGGTCTTCGTGAGCGGCGTGGCGATCCTGCTGCTCGCGGGTGTCGTCGGCGCGGCCGCGCCCGCCTTCGGCTTCCTGCTGGTGTCGCGCGCGCTCATCGGCATCGGCACCTCGGCCGCGTTCCCGACGGCGATGGCGCTGGTCAGGAAGCGCGCGGACGAGATGGGCACGGGGGTGCCGAGCCGGGTGCTGGGCAACTTCTCGATCGCCTCGCAGGTCACGGTCGTCGTCGGGCTGCCGCTCGGCGGGCTGCTGGCAGGGGTGTGGAGTTGGCGGGCGCTCTTCCTGGTGAACGTGCCGCTCGCGCTGGTCACGCTGGTCTTCACGCTCATCGGCGTGGCGCCGGACCGGCCGGTGGCGAAGGAGTCGCGCGCGGCCCTCTTCACCGCGGTCGACGTACCCGGCATCGCGCTCTTCGCCGCCACGGTCGTGGGCCTGCTGCTCTTCCTGTCCGACCTGACCTCGCCCGCGTGGTGGCTCGTCCCGGTGGTGCTGCTGCTGGGCGCCGGGCTGGTGGTGTGGGAGCGGCGGACGGCGCGCCCGCTCATCGACGTGCGGATGCTGGGCCGCAACCGGCGGCTGCTGCGCACGTACATCCGGCAGGCGGTCGTCGCGCTGGGTACGTACACCGCGCTGTACGGGCTGAGCCAGTGGATGGAGGAGAGCGCGGGCTACAGCGCCTCGCAGGTGGGGCTGATCATGCTGCCGCTGTCGGGCATCAGCATCGTCGTGGCCCGGCTGGTGTCGGAACGCGGGTGGGTGCGGATGCCGCTCGTGCTGACCGGGGTGTCGCTGGTGGCGACCGGCACGCTGATGCTGTTCGTCACGCACACCTCGTCCGTGCTGGTGCTGCTGGGCATGTCGGCGCTCTTCGGCTTCGCGAACGGCTTCTCCGGCTTCGCGAACCAGGCCGCGCTGTACGTGCAGGCGCCCGCCGACGAGATCGCGGTCGCGTCCGGCCTCTACCGGACCTTCGCGTACATCGGCGCGATCTTCTCCTCCAGCCTGATCGCCATCGCCTTCGGGCACGCGGCGACGGACTCCGGACTGCACGGGGTGTCGTACGTCATCGCCGGGATCGGGGTGCTGGTGCTGCTGATGAGCGTGCTGGACCGGGCGATCCCGGCCCGCGCGGAGCGCTGAGCGGACCGCGCTGAGCGGACCGCGCTGAGCGGACCGCGCTGAGCGGACCGCGGCCCCCGGGACACCGGGGGCCGCGGCGGGTTCAGAGCGTGGCGGGCGGGTTGACCTGGGATTGCGGGATGCCGCTGCCCGGCAGGCCCCACTTGGCGAAGATCTTCGCGTAGTCGCCGCTCGCGATGAGCTTGTTGACCGCGTCGCTGAGCGCCTTGGCCACCGGCGAGTTGCGGGCGGTGACGAAGCCGACCGGGGTGGTCGACACCTCGCCCAGGAAGCGGGTGCCGGGGATGTGCGAGGCCTCGTACTTGATGCCGAGCGTCGGGCCGAACACGACGTCCACCCGGCCGTTCTGGATGCCGAGCAGGGAGGCGGCCTGGTCGGTGACGTACTGCACGGTGTACGGCTTCTTGCCGGCCGCGGCGCACTTGTCCTTGTTGGCGTCGAGGATCTGCTGGAAGGTCGAGCCGGAGCCGGTGGAGATGTGCAGGCCGCACACGTCGGTGATCTGTGTGACGGACTTCAGGTCGGAGTCCTTCGAGGCGAGGAAGGCCTGGCCGTCGTTGAGGTACGTGGCGAAGTCGACGACCTGCTCGCGGGCCTTGGTGACACCGAAGTTGTCCTGCCCGACGTCGTAACGCCCGTTCTGCACACCGGGGATGACGGTGGGGAAGGTGCCGTACTGGATGTCCCACTCGACGCCGAGCACCTTGGCGACGGCGTTGCGCAGGTCCACGTCGAGGCCGACGGGCTTGCCGTCGACCTCTCCGGCGTGCGGCAGAGCGGTTGTGCCGGGCTGCTTGGTGGTGCCGAGGGTGAGCTTGCCGGAGTCGCGGATCTTCGCCGGGAGTTCGGCGGCGAGGGTCGGGTCGGTGGCGATCGCCGACACCACGTCCTGGGTCGGGATCGCCGCGGTGTCACCGGACTTGGCGGCGGTGGCCCCGGTGCCGGAGGAGCCCTTGCCGGAGTCGGAGTCGGAGTCGGAGGAGCCGCAGCCGGCGAGCAGCAGCAGGGCCGCGGTCGCGGCGGCGAGGGCCGCGAGAGGGGCGCGTCTCGCGAGGCGCGTTCGGGCGGGGCGGGTACGGGCGCTGGTCACGGGCGTGCCTTTCGTACGGCGGAGCCGGCGGGCGGTTCGGGTGCGCGGACGGGCCGCGGGGGTAGGGCGGTTCGGGTACGGCGGGGCGGGCTCACAGCACCGCCGAGAGGAAGGCGCGGGCGCGCTCGTGGCGGGGGGCGGTCAGGACGTCGGCGGGGGCGCCGGACTCGACGATCCGGCCGCCGTCGAGGAAGACCACGGTGTCGGCGACCTTGCGGGCGAAGCCGATCTCGTGCGTGACGACGATCATCGTCATACCGCTGAGCGCCAGGTCCTGCATGACGCCGAGCACCTCGCCGACCAGCTCGGGGTCGAGCGCGCTCGTCGGCTCGTCGAAGAGCAGCAGCCGCGGGTCCATGGCCAGGGCGCGGGCGATGGCCACCCGCTGCTGCTGCCCGCCGGACAGCTGCCGCGGGTACGCGCCCTCCCGCCCGCCGAGCCCGACGCGTTCCAGCAGCTCGCGGGCGCGGGCGGCGGCCTGCGGGCGGGAGCTGCCGCGGACGGCGACGGGCGCCTCGGTGACGTTCTCCAGCACGGTCAGGTGCGGGAAGAGGTTGAACTGCTGGAAGACCATGCCCACTTGGGCGCGCTGCCGGGTCACCGCACGCGGGGGCAGCTCGCGCAGCCGGGCGCCGTCGCGGCGGTAGCCGACGAGGTCGCCGGCGATCTCGACGAAGCCCGCGTCCGGCTTCTCCAGGTGGTTGACGCAGCGCAGCAGCGTGGACTTGCCGGAACCGGAGGGCCCCAGCAGCACGGTCACCTCGCCCTCGCGCACGTCGAGGTCGATGCCGTCCAGGACGGTCGTGCCGCCGAAGCTCTTGCGCAGGCCCCGCACCCGCACCAGCGGGTTTCCGCCGCCGGTCACGACAGCCCCGCCAGGTCGGTCCTGGTCCGCCCGAAGAGCGGCAGGTTGGCGCGGGTGAGCTGCCAGAGGCCGCGCGCGGCGGGGCCGTTGCGGGCCGGGCCGTCGCGCCGCGAGCCGCGGGCGTAGTAGCGCTCGACGTAGAACTGCCCGACCGACAGCAGGGTGGTGAGGATGATGTACCAGACCGTGGCGACCAGCAGCAGCGGGATGATCAGGAAGTTCTGGTTGTAGATGAGCTGCGCGGAGTAGAGCAGGTCCTCCACCGCGATGACGCTCACGATCGAGGTGGCCTTGAGCATGCCGATCAGCAGGTTGCCGGACGCGGGCACGATCGCGGGCATCGCCTGCGGCAGCACGATCCGCCGGAAGATCCGCGCCTCGCCCAGGCCGAGCGCCTTGGCGGCCTCGCGCTGCCCCGGGTCGACGGCGAGGATGCCGCCGCGCACGATCTCGCTGCTGAACGCGGCCACGTCCAGGGTGAGTCCGACGTAGGCGGCGAGGATGCCGCTGAAGAGGTGCGCGGTGCGGAAGTGCGCGAATTCCGGGCCGAAGGGCACGCCGAACGACAACCGCGGGTAGAGCGAGGCCAGTTCGAACCAGAAGAGCAGCTGCACGAGCGGCGGCACCGAGCGGATGAGCCACACGTAGCCGAAACTCACCGCGCGCAGCACGGGGTTGCCGGACAGCCGCATCGCGGCGACGGCGATGCCGAGCAGGTAGCCGCTGGTCATCACCGCGGCGGTGAGCCAGAGGGTGAGTTCCAGGCCGTGCAGGATGTTGTGGCTGAGGAAGTAGTCGCCGACGACGCCCCATTGGAAGCGCTTGTTGGCGACGAGGGTATGGCCGGCCATCGCGAGCAGAACGAGCAGCACCGCGGCCGAGACCCACTGGCCGGGGTGGCGGAGCGGGACGAGCCGCGCGGCGAGCAGCTCCCGGTCGGCGGGCCGGTCGTCGAGGGCGGCCAGTGACGGCGGGGTCTCCTCGGCGGGCGGCGGATGGCCGGTGGCGGGGCCGCCCGCGAGGTCCTTCGTGAGGGAGGGCGGGTCCTTGGCCAAGGAGGGGGCGGGCGCGGGCCGTTCGGTGGCGGGTGCGGGGGTGTCGTGCTGGGGCATGGCGGGTCCCGTCTGGTCGGGAGCACGGCGGCGCCGGGCCGCGTACGGCGGTGTACGGGCGGGCGCGCCGCCGGACGTGCGGCGGCGCGGTGCGGCGCGGGGCAGGAGGCGGGACGGCACCGCGGGCGCGGGGCCGCCCGGGGAGCCGGGGAAGCCGGAAGAGGGAAGGCGCGGTCAGCCGGCCGCGGCGCCGTCACGTACCGGGGCGCACGCCGGTGAAGTCGGCCGTACGGAAGGGGGGTTGCGGCTCAGACGGCCGGGCGGGCCACCGGACACAGGGCGCTGCTGACGCGGAGGAGGTCGACGTGCCGCCGCTCCACCCGGGCCGGGAAGGAGCCGCGGGGGTGCGTCGTGCGGTCGCGCTGCGCTGCGGCGGCCATGGCCTTCCCTCGCTCTCTCGTCTCGACGCGCATCGCCCCGTACTTTTCGTACCGGGCCTGTGGGCCAGCACGTTAACCGGCGGCCGCCGTTCGGACAATCCCCTTCCCGGACACCGGAGTCGAGAAGCGACGCACGTCACGTGCCGCCGATGGGGATTGTGCCGGGCCGCGCGGCGGGGTTACGGTGCGAGCGAGGGCCATGAGCGCCGCGGGCCCCGTCGGGGTGCGGCGCGGGGCCGTAAGGATGTGCACCGGACGCGGGCGCGAGGCCCGTCCGGGGCGGGGAGGGAGGCGGGGCGATGCGGTCCACCCGGCGCACGCCGCCCGCTTCCGCCGCGACGTCCCGGCGCACGCCGCCCGTGCCGGCCACGCGCTCCCGGCGCACGCCGCCCGTCTCCGCCACGCACGCCCGGCGCATGCTGCCCGCGCTCGCGACGTACTCCCGGCGGCACATCGACCTCCAGCGCGTCGCCACCGCCCTGTGTCCGGGCCTGGCGAACGGCCGTTCCGGGGCCTGACCGCCGGACCGCCGCGCGACCGGCGCCGTACCACCGGCGCCCGCGCCCGCCCCACCCCGCAGCACCCCGTTCCCGGCCCCGCACGGCCCGCCCCCGCACCCCCGGCGTACCCCGCACGAGCGCGCACCCCGCGCCCCGCGGCCGTACGCCCGTACGCGGAAGCGGGCCCGCGCCGCCGGTCCCCTCGCGATCCTCGCGCCCCTCCGAGCAGGAAGCGGTAGCCACCCATGCCCCGCAACCCCGCCCACCTCCACCTCGCCGCCGCCCTGGACGGCGCCGGCTGGCACCCCGCCGCCTGGCGCGAGCCCGGCGCGCGGCCCGCCGACCTCTTCCGGGCCGGCTACTGGGCCGACCTGGCCGCGCGGGCCGAGCGCGGCCTGCTGGACCTCGTCACCATCGAGGACTCCCTCGGCCCGCAGTCCTCCCCCTTCGCCGGCCCGGACGACCGCACCGACCGGGTGCGCGGGCGGCTCGACGCGGTGCTCACCGCGGCCCGGATCGCGCCGCTGACCCGGCATCTGGGGCTGGTGCCGGTCGCGGTGGTCACCCACACCGAGCCCTTCCACCTGTCGAAGGCCGTCGCCACGCTGGACCACGTCAGCACCGGGCGCGCGGGTGTGCAGGTCCGGGTGTCGGCGCGGGTGGACGAGGCCGCGCACTTCGGGCGCCGCGAACTGCCCCGCATCCCGGTCGCGGAGCTGGACTCGCCCGCCGGACACGCCCTGCTCCGCGAGCTGTTCGGGGAGGCGGCCGACGCGGTGGAGGTGGTGCGGCGGCTGTGGGACAGCTGGGAGGACGACGCGGTGATCCGCGATGTCGCGACCGGCCGCTTCGTGGACCGCGACAAGCTGCACTACATCGACTTCGCGGGCGACCGCTTCAGCGTCAAGGGCCCCTCGATCACCCCGCGCCCGCCGCAGGGCCAGCCGCTCGTGGCGGCGCTCGCGCATTCCGCGGAGCCCTTCCGGCTCGTCGGCACCTCCGCCGACCTGGGCTTCGTCACCCCGCACGACACCGCGCAGGCCGCCGAGACGGTCGCCGCGATCCGCACCGAGCAGGAGCGCGCCGGGCGCGGCGGCGAGACCGTGCACGTCTTCGGCGACCTGGTGGTCTTCCTCGACGTCGAGCCGGGGCGGGCCGCCGAGCGCCGGGCGCGCCTGGACGCGGCGCTCGACGCCCCGTACCGCAGCGACGCCCTGGTCTTCGCCGGGACACCCGCCGAACTCGCCGACCTGCTCCAGGACTTCGCGACCGCGGGGCTCACCGGCTTCCGGCTGCGCCCGGCCGAGCTGCCGTACGACCTGGACGCGATCACCGGCGGCCTGGTCCCCGAACTCCAGCGGCGCGGCGTGTTCCGTACGGAGTACGCGGCCGGCACCCTGCGCGGCCTGCTCGGGCTGCCGCGCCCGGCCAGCCGCTACGCCGCCGTCTGACCTCCGACCGCCCGCCCACCGCCCGCAACACCCCCTGGAGGGCCACCCGCCATGAGCACCGCGCCCGGCAGCCGCACCGAATCCGGCAAGCCCCGCAAGCAGATCCACCTCGCCGTGCACTTCCCCGGCGTGAACAACACGACCGTGTGGAGCGACCCGGCGGCCGGCAGCCAGATCGACTTCGCCTCCTTCGTCCACCTCGCCCGCACCGCGGAGCGCGCCAAGTTCGACTTCCTCTTCCTCGCCGAGGGCCTGCGGCTGCGCGAGCAGGCCGGGCGGATCTACGACCTGGACGTGGTGGGCCGCCCCGACACCTTCACGGTGCTGGCCGCGCTCGCCGCCGTCACCGACCGGCTCGGCCTGGCCGGCACGATCAACTCGACCTTCAACGAACCGTACGAGGTGGCACGGCAGTTCGCGTCCCTCGACCACCTCTCGGCGGGCCGCGCCGCCTGGAACGTCGTGACGTCCTGGGACGAGTTCACCGGCGAGAACTTCCGCCGCGGCGGCTACCTCGCCCGCGAGGACCGCTACGCGCGGGCCTCGCAGTTCCTCACCGCGGTGAAGGCGCTGCTGGATTCGTGGCGCGGGGACGAGATCGCCGCCGACAAGGAGTCCGGCACCTTCCTGCGCGACCCGGACGCCGGGCGGTTCGCGCACCGGGCCGACCAGTTCGACATCCACGGGCGCTTCAACGTGCCGCGCAGCCCGCAGGGCCGACCGGTGATCTTCCAGGCGGGCGACTCCGAGCAGGGCCGGGAGTTCGCGGCCTCCGGCGCCGACGCGATCTTCACCCGGCACGGCACCCTGGAGGCGGGCAAGGCCTTCTACGCCGACGTCAAGGGCCGGCTGGCGAAGTACGGCCGCTCACCCGACGAGCTGCTGATCCTGCCCGGTGTCACCTTCGTGCTCGGCGACACCCCGGCGGACGCGGCGGAGAAGGCGGACGTCATCCGCCACCAGCAGGTCGGCGGGGCCACCGCGATCGCCTTCCTGGAGCGGGTCTGGAACCGCGACCTGAGCGGCTACGACCCGGAGGGCCCGCTGCCGGACGTCGAGCCGCTGTACGAGGGCGAGTTGATCGCCCGCGGGCGGGCCGACGCGCGCGGCCAGGAGCTGCTGGAGACGGTGGCGCGGTGGCGGGAGACCGCCGAGCGCGACAAGCTCTCGATCCGCGAGCTGGTCATCGCCGAGACCGGCCGCCAGTCCTTCGTCGGCACCCCGCAGCAAGTGGCCGCGCAGCTCGACGACTTCGTGCAGGCCGACGCGAGCGACGGCTTCATCCTCGTACCGCACCTGATCCCGGGCGGGCTCGACGACTTCGCCGACACGGTGGTGCCGCTGCTCCAGGAACGCGGGGTCTTCCGCACCGAATACACCGGGGAGACGCTGCGCGACCACCTGGGACTGCCGCCGCTGGCCCCGGCGCCGGGCGGCCTCGCACGGGTGGAGGCGGCATCGTGAGATTCCTCGCCATCACCCTGATCGTGCACGCCCCGCACCCGGTCACCGGCGAGCTGAAGTCGACCCAGGACCGCTTCCGCGAGGTGATCGGCAACGCGCTGCTGGCCGAGGAGCTGGGCTTCGACGGCTTCGGCGTGGGCGAGCGGCACGAGCGGCCCTTCATCTCCTCGGCCCCGCCGGTGGTGCTCAGCCATCTGGCCGCCTTGACCTCCCGCATCCGGCTCTTCACCGCGGTGACGACGCTGAGCCTGCTGGACCCGGTACGGGCGTACGAGGACTACGCCACCTTGGACCATCTGTCCGGCGGGCGGCTGGAGTTGATCGTCGGCAAGGGCAACGGCAGTGCGCAGCGCGAGCTGTTCGACGTCACGACGGAGGACCAGTGGGCGCGCAACGCCGAGAGCTACGAGCTCTTCCGGCGGATCTGGCGCGAGCGCAGGATCACCGCCGAACCGCGTTTCCGCCCCGCGCTGACCGAGGCCGAGGTGTGGCCGGAGCCGTACCAGCAGCCGATCCGGATCTGGCACGGCAGCGCCACCAGCCGCGAGTCGGTCGACCTCGCCGCCCGCTACGGCGACCCACTGTTCTCGGCGAACGTCACCAACCCCATCGAGCCGTACGCCGAGTTGGTCCGCTACTACCGGGAGCGCTGGGCGCACTACGGGCACGACCCGGCGCTCGCCGCGGTCGGCGCGGGGAGCGCGGGCTACTACGCCGCCCGCACCTCGCAGGAGGCCGTCGCCGCCTACCGGCCGGTGTTCGAGGGGCATCTGGCCTTCCAGAAGCGGCTGGGCGTCGAGCCGGTCTTCGCGACGCTGGAGGACTTCGTGGAGCGCAGCTCCGCGCTGATCGGCAGCCCGCAGCAGGTGATCGAGAAGGTGCACCGCTACCACGAGCAGTTCGGCCACACCGTGCTGCATCTGCACGCCGACGCGGGCGGTCTCACCGAGACGCAGCACCGCGACGCCCTGGAGCTCTTCCAGGCGGAGATCGCGCCCGTGCTGCGCAAGGAGATCCCCGACCCGCCGTGGCCCTGGGCCCCGGTCGGGCTGCCCGGGGAGCCCGCCGCCTCCCCCGCCACCGCGGCTCCCGCCGCCTGACCGACAAGGAGCGCCGCCCGTGGCACCCACCCCGCTCGCCGTCCTCGACCTCGTCCCGATCCCGTCCGGTTCCGGCGCCCCCCAGGCGTTGCGCAACAGCATCGAACTCGCGCGCCGGGCCGAGGAGTTCGGCTACGCCCGCTACTGGTTCGCCGAGCACCACCTCAACCCCGGGGTGGCCGGCACCTCCCCGGCGGTCGTGCTCGCGCTCACCGCCGCCGCGACCCGCACCATCCGGCTCGGCTCCGGCGCCGTGCAGCTCGGGCACCGCACCGCGCTGGCGACCGTCGAGGAGTTCGGGCTGCTGGACGCCCTGCACCCGGGCCGCTTCGACCTCGGCCTCGGCCGCTCGGGCGGGCGCGGCAAGCCGGGCGACGCGCCCAAGGTCCCCGTAGCGGCCGGTGGAAGCACCCCGGTCGTCGACGGCCGCACCCCGAACGGCCTGCGCATACCGGCCCGCTTCTCCCCCGCGGGCCTGCTCGCCTCGCCCCGCTTCGTCCTGCACCAGAAGCTGCTGACGCTGCCGGGCGCCGAACCCCAGCCCTACGACGAGCAGATCGCCGACATCCTCGCGCTGCTCGCCGGGAGCTACGTCAGCGCGGACGGGGTGGCCGCGCATGTGGTGCCCGGCGAGGGCGCGGACCTCCAGCTGTGGATACTCGGCAGCAGCGCGGGCCTGAGCGCGCAGACCGCGGGCGCGAACGGGCTGCGGTTCGCGGCCAGTTACCACGTCAGCCCGGCCAGCGTGCTGGAGGCGGTGGAGGGTTACCGGGCCGCCTTCGTCCCGTCCGCGGAGCTGGAGCGCCCGTACGTGAGCGTGTCGGCGGACGTCGTGGTGGCCGAGGATGCGGCGAAGGCACGGGAGTTGGCCGCCGGGTACGGGCTGTGGGTGCACAGCATCCGCAGCGGCGCGGGCGCGATCCCCTTCCCCACCCCGGCGGAGGCGGCGGCGCACGTGTGGCGGCCGGAGGAGCGGGAGCTGGTCGCCGACCGGGTCGACACGCAGTTCACCGGCAGCCCGTCGCAGGTCGCCGACCAGCTGGAGACGCTGCGCGACGCGACCGGCGCCGACGAGCTGATCATCACCACCATCACCCACGACCACGCCGACCGCGTCCGCTCCTACCAGCTGCTCGCCGAGGAGTGGCAGCGCCGCTGACCGGCCCCCGCACCACCACCGTGACGACGACGAGGAAGACACCATGAGCGCACCGGCACGACCCACCGAGAACGCCACGAGCCCCGACAGGGCGGCCTTCGCCGAGGAGTGGCAGGCCTGGCACCGGCAGAAGGACGAGACCTTCGCCGGTCCGCACGGCTTCCTCGCGATCACCAGCCTCAACTGGCTGGACGAGAACCCCACCCGCTTCCCCGACGCGCCCGGCCGGTGGTCCAGCACCGCCGACGGCGTCACCGTCCTGCTCGACGAGGGCGAGGAGCTGGAGCTGGACGGCGAAGTCCTGCGCGGCCGCCACGACTTCGGCGTCCTGGCCGAACGCGCCAGCCTCTACCCGGCTGCCGGGGACGCGGTGTTCGAGGTCGCCAGGCGCGGCGGCCACGACATCCTGCGCCCCCGCCACCCCGACAGCGCGCTGCGGCAGTCCTTCACCGGCACCCCCGCCTACGACCCCGACCCGCGCTGGGCCGTGCCCGGCCGCTACGAGGCCTTCGCGACGCCCCGCCCGACGACGGTCGGCGCCGTCGTGGAGGGCCTGGAGCACGTGTACGACGCCGTGGGCCGCATCGACTTCGCCGTCGACGGCACGTCCTACGCGCTGACCGCCTTCGAGGGGGCGGCCCCCGGCACCCTCCACGTCCTCTTCACCGACGCCACCTCGGGCGTCACCACCTACGCCGCCAACCGCTCCCTGTCGGTCCCCGCCCCCGACGCCGACGGCAACGTCACCCTCGACTTCAACCGCGCCACCAACCTCCCCTGCGCCTACACCGACCTCGCCACCTGCCCCCTCCCGCCCGCCGAGAACCGCCTCCCGCTCGCCGTCGAGGCGGGCGAGCTGATCCCGACCGTGCCCGCGGCGACCACCCGCTCCGTCCCGGCCTGAGGCCGGAGCTCACCGCGCCGCCGTGCCGTACCACGCGATCAGGTCCGCGAGGCGCCTACCTTCCCCTTCGGCGTCGGCGAACACGGTGAGTCTTCTGATCAGGTCCGCGCCCGCGAGCCCGGCGCCCTCGCGGGCGAGGACGAACAGCAGGGTGAGGAAGGCACAGCGGGCGTTGCCGTCCTCGAAGGGGTGGAAGAAGCAGACGTCGAGGTGGGCCCGCGCCGCCCGCGCGGGCAGCGGCAGGGCGTCCGGGCCGTCCGCGGCGCTCTCGGCCAGGCACGCGTCCAGCCGCGCCCGGGTGCCGGGACCGATGCCGTACCGCTCCCGGCCGCCCTTGGCGAAGGCGGGGAGGGTGCGGAAGGCAGGCGGCCGCGGAGTGCCGAGGACGTGCTGCTGCCAGCGGGCGAGCAGGCCGGTGTCGAGCCGGGCGCCGCGCGCCGCGTCGGCCCGCACCAGGTCGAGGGCGGCGGCCAGGCCCGCGGCCCGGGCCGGGTCGATTCGGGCGTCGAAGGAACGGAAGTGCTCCGCCGCGCTGTCCCGCGCCAGGCTGACGGGTCCGCCCGAACCGATGTCCCGCGCGTCCGCCCAGCGCTCCGCCGCGCGGACCTCCAGCCAGCGCGCCAGGTGGTCGGGCGGCTCCGCAGCGGGGGCGGGGGCGTCCTGCGGGCGCAGCGGCGCGGTCAGCCGCACGGCGACCTCGTCGGCGGTCGCCGGGTCGGGGCTGCACCAGCTGCGGAAGCGTCCGCCCACGGCCTGCTCGACCAGCTCGGCCGCGCGCGCGTCCGGTATCTCCCACCGGGTCAGGTACCAGCGCAGCACCTGCCGGCAGTGCCCGTACCAGCCGCTCGCGCCCTCGGTGCGGTCGCCCACCTGGAGGATCAGGGCGCGCGCGGTGCGCTCCCACAGGATGCGCTGGTCCTCGATGTCGGCGAGCCGCAGCGGGTAGGCCTCGAAGCGCCAGGCCAGGTTCTCCAGCCAGTCGCGCCACTCGCGCAGTGCCTCGGCGACCACGGCGAGCGTCTCGTCCGGGTCCTCGCGCATCGAGTGGGCGGCGTGGCACCAGGCGGAGACGGGGCCGCCGTCGAACTCGGCCTCTCCGATGCCCCAGCACCAGCCGACGACCCAGCGGCCGTAGTGCTGCGCGAGGCCGTACGTGAGGGCCTCCGACCATGTCCTGGACTCCCCCCGCCAGGTGGGGTCCAGGTGGTCGAGCCCGCGCAGGCGCGGGTGGACCGGTATGTGGCGGGCGGCGGTCAGGGACCGCACGACGTCGTCGACGGACGCGCTGTCGAAGAGATGCCGGGCGGGGTCCACGTCGTCCCAGCTCAGCTGGCAGGGCAACCAGGGGTGCAGCACGCCCGACAGTGTCCGCGCCGGCCTCGCGCACGGCAACCGGATTTGCGCCGCCGCCTCCTGCCGCGGCCGGGCCCGTCAGTCGAGGTAGCCGCGCAGTTGGTCGGCGAAGGTGTGGTCGCGGAGCTTGTTGAGGGTCTTGGACTCGATCTGGCGGATGCGTTCGCGGGTCACGCCGAAGAGGCCGCCGATCTCCTCCAGGGTGCGGGGGCGGCCGTCGGCGAGGCCGTAGCGGAGCTGGACGACGCGGCGTTCGCGCTCGCCGAGGGTGGACAGGACCGCTTCGAGGTGCTGGCGCAGCAGGATGAAGGCGGCGGTCTCGGCGGGGGACACGGCGTCGCCGTCCTCGATGAGGTCGCCGAGCGCGACGTCGTCCTCCTCGCCGACCGGCGCGTGCAGCGAGACCGGCTCCTGGGCGAGCCGCAGGACCTCGCCGACGCGCTCGGGGGTGATGTCGAGCTGCGCGGCGACGTCCTCGGCGGTGGGCTCCTGGCCGCGCTCCTGGAGCAGGCGGCGCTGGACGCGGATGACGCGGTTGATCAGCTCGACGACGTGGACGGGGACGCGGATCGTGCGGGCCTGGTCGGCCAGCGCGCGGGACATGGCCTGCCGGATCCACCAGGTCGCGTACGTCGAGAACTTGTAGCCGCGGGTGTAGTCGAACTTCTCGACGGCTCTGATCAGGCCGAGATTGCCCTCCTGGACGAGGTCGAGCATCGTCAGGCCGCGTCCGATGTAACGTTTCGCCACCGAGACGACCAGCCGCAGGTTCGCCTCGATGAGCCGCCGCTTCGCGACCCGGCCCAGCACCACGATGCGGTCCAGGTCGACCGCGAGCCGCGAGTCCAGCGCGGGGAAGGCGGCGAGCTTCTCCTCGGCGAAGAGCCCCGCCTCGACCTGCCGGGCCAGCTCCACCTCCTGCGCCGCGGTGAGCAGCGGGATGCGGCCGATCTCGCGCAGATACTGCCGGAAGAGGTCGGCGGACGGGCCCGCCGGGTCCGCGCGCGGGCGGGCCGGGAGCGGTGCGTCGACCGGCTCGCCCTCGTCGTACGGAGCGGTGCCGGGCTCGCCGTCCGCCGGGTGCGGCTCCGGCCCCGGGCCCGCGGCCCGCTGCTCCGGCACCCGCGCGCCGGGCTCGGGGGCGTACGGCAGGTCCGGCGGCGGATCGGGTACGGGGGTGAGCACCGGCCGCGCGGGCGGCACCGGGATCTGCGCCTGGGGCTGCGTGTGCGTCTGCACGGATCGACCTCCGCGGTGAGCGCGACATTGGGCTCTTCAGCGGGCTCGGAGAGGGCTCGGGAGGGGCACCGAGGCGGGCTCTGGGCCGTCCTTCAGTGTGGCGCACACACCGCTCCCGCCACGAGGGTCGTGCGGGCGGTTTTTCGGCCTTCCGTCACGCTTCGCGTACGGTCCGATCACACGGCCCCGGGCGCGGTGCGGCTCAGAGCGCCGCGGCCCCCTGGCCGCGCAGCCGCTGGCCGTACTGCTGGAGCGCCCACAGCTCGTTCTGCGCCGCGACGAACTCGGGCGCGTCCTCGCGCACCCCCTGAGCGTTCAGCCGGGCCTGCGTGGCGAGGACCTGGGCGACACGCCGCTCCACCGCGTTCATCCGCACCCGCACCAGCACCTCGCCCGCGTAGAACTCCGGGCTCTTGTGCATGACGGGCTCCACCGCGAGCTCGGTGACCATCATCCGCACCGCGTCGTCGGGCGCCAACTCCCGTACCCGGGTGAGGTATTCGGCGTCGGCGAACTCCACCCCGCCGGCCTCGGCGATCACCCGGCGCACCTGCACGTAGGGCGGGCCGGTGAATTCGTCCTCACCGTAGGCGTCGAAGGCCGGCGAGACGAGCGCGGGGAATTGCAGGGCCAGCTTGAGCAGTTCGCGCTCCAGGCGGTGCGCGGGGCTGCGCAGGTCGAGACGCGGGCCGCGCGGCGCGTTCTGCGGCGGGCCCGCCGGGCGCCGTTCGGGGCCCCGCCCCGTGAAGTCCGGCCGCACGGGGGCGCCTTGGCCGGCGGCGCGGGAGCGCGCCAGCGCCCGCACCCGGCGGATGACCGACTGCTCCTCGGCCTGCGTGGCCATACCGGCCATACCGAGCAGCCGGATCGCGTAACGGTCGCGCAGCGCCTGGTTCTTGATCGCCGCGACCACCGGCACCGCCGCGTCCAGCGCCGCGACCCGGCCCTCGTCGGTGTCCAGGTTGTAGCGCGACACGATCGAGCGCAGCGCGAACGCGAACAGCGGGGTGCGCCCCTCGATGAGCCGCTGCACCGCCGAGTCGCCCTCGGCGAGCCGCAGCTCGCACGGGTCCATGCCGCCGGGGGTGACCGCGATCGACGTCTCGGCGGCGAACTTCTGGTCGTCCTCGAACGCCCGCAGCGCCGCCTTCTGCCCCGCCTCGTCACCGTCGAAGGTGAAGACGACCTCGGAGGTCGCGTTGTCCATCAGCAGCCGGCGCAGGATCTTGATGTGGTCGCCGCCGAAGGACGTGCCGCACGTCGCGATCGCGTTCGTCACCCCGGCCAGATGGCACGCCATGACGTCCGTGTAGCCCTCGACCACGACCGCCCGCCCGGTCCTGGCGATCTCCTTCTTGGCCAGGTCGATCCCGTAGAGCACCTGCGACTTGCGGTAGAGCGGGGTCTCCGCGGTGTTCAGGTACTTCGGCCCCTGGTCGTCGTCGCGCAGCTTGCGCGCGCCGAAGCCGATCACCTCGCCGGTGATGTCCCGGATCGGCCAGATCAGCCGCCCCCGGAAGCGGTCGATCGCCCCGCCCCTACGGCTCTCCAGGGCGAGCCCCGCGGTGATCATCTCCCGGTCGGAGAAGCCCTTGCCGCGCAGGAAGCGCACCAGCGCGTCCCACCCGGCGGGCGCGTAGCCGACGCCGAAGTGGCCGGCCGCGGCCTGGTCGAAGCCGCGGGCGGCCAGGAAGCGCCGGGCGATCTCCGCCTCGGCGCCCGCGAGCTGCTCGACGTAGAAGGCCGCGGCGGCGCGGTGCGCCTCGACCAGCCGGATCCGCTCGCCCTGCTGGCGGCCGGGCACATGCCCGCCCTCCTCGTACCGCAGGGTGATCCCGGCCTGGCCCGCGAGCCGCTCGACGGCCTCGGTGAAGGACAGGTGGTCGACCTTCATGACGAAGGCGAGCGTGTCACCGCCCTCGCCGCAGCCGAAGCAGTGGAAGAGCCCCTTGGACGGGCTGACCTGGAAGGACGGGGTCTTCTCGTCGTGGAAGGGGCACAGGCCCTTCAGATTGCCGCCGCCGGCGGACTTCAGCTGGAGGTATTCGGAGACGACCGCGTCGATCGGGACGGCGTCGCGTACCGCCTTCACGTCGTCGTCCCTGATCCTGCCCGCCACGCCAGAAGTCTACGGCCCGGCTCGGACAGCTCGGGACGCCGCCGGCTCGCGCGTCAGTCCCGCAGCAGATCCTTGGTCACGAAGTCGTAGTGCAGGCCGCTCGGCTCCAGCAGGTATTCCTCGCCGACGCGCTCGAAACCCATGTGGCGGTAGAAGTCGCTCGCCGAGGTGCGGCCGTGGCACCAGGCCAGGGCCGCGCCGCGGGCCGCGCACTCGCGCAGGCCCGCGGTCAGCGCGGCGCCGCCGAAGCCCTGGCCGCGGACCTCGGGGGCGCTGCCCATGCCGCGGAAGCGGTAGGCGGTGGCCGCCTCGCCGGGAAAGGTGTCGGGGAAGAAGGTGGCGCAGCCGCGGACCGCGCCGGCCTCGTCGTAGGCGGCTATGTGGAAGGTGCCGGGGAGCGCGTCCTCGGGGTAGACGGCCGTCTCCCGCGGCAGGCCGGTACGCAGCACCGCCCAGCGCAGCGCGAAGATCTCCTCCACCGCGACGACGGCGGTGCGCGAAACGGACATCGTGACTGTCCCTCCTGGTCGGGCCCGGGTCTCCCCAGGCCTTCCCCAGGGGTTCACTCCACGAACGAGGGTAGCGGCACGTTCGGATCCGACAGGGCCTCGGGGTCGACGGCCCGGCCCGAGCGGATGAGCTGCTGGATGGGCTCGGTGACGTCCCACACGTTGACGTTCATGCCCGCGAGCACCCGGCCCTCGCGCAGCCAGAAGGCGATGAACTCGCGCTTGCCGACGTCCCCGCGGCACACCACCTGGTCGTACGACCCGGGGGCGGCGTGCCCGGAGAACTCCATCCCCAGGTCGTACTGGTCGGAGAAGAAATACGGCACGCGGTCGTACGACACCTGCTGCCCGAGCATGGCGCGGGCCGCGGCCGGGCCGCCGTTCAGCGCGTTCGCCCAGTGCTCGACGCGCAGCCTGCGGCCCAGCAGCGGGTGCTCGGCGTTCGCGACGTCGCCGGCGGCGAAGATGTGCGGGTCCGAGGTGCGCAGGGACGCGTCCACCGCGACGCCGCCGCCCTCCTCGCGGGGCGCCAGCGCCAGGCCCGCGGCCTCCGCCAGCGCGGTGCGCGGGGCCGCGCCGATCGCCGCGAGCACGTCGTGCGCGGGGTGCTCCTCGCCGTCGTCCGTCAGCGCGGCCAGCACCATGCCGTCCTGACCGGTGATCTCCGTGAGCTTCGCGCCGAAGTGGAAGCGGACGCCGTGCTCGGTGTGCAGGTCGGTGAACACCGCGCCCAGCTCGGGCCCCAGCACCGCGTGCAGCGGCGTCGGGCCCGGCTCCACGACCGTGACCTCGGCGCCGTACCCGCGGGCCGCGGCGGCCACCTCCAGGCCGATCCAGCCCGCGCCGGCGATCACCAGGTGGCCGTTCTCCCGGCCCAGCGAGGTCAGCACGTGCTTGAGCCGGTCGGCGTGCGCCAGCCGCCGCAGGTGGTGCACCCCGGCGAGGTCCGTGCCCGGGATGTCCAGGCGGCGCGGCTCGGAGCCCGTCGCCAGCAGCAGCTTGTCGTAGATCAGCGTGGTGCCGTCGCCGAGGCTGATGCTGCGGGCGTCCTTGTCCAGGTGCACCACCGGCTGCCCCAGGTGCAGCTCGACGTCGTGCTCGGCGTACCAGCCCGGCTGCTGCACGAAGGCGGAGTCGCGCCCCGCGCTGCCGGTGAGGTAGCCCTTCGAGAGGGGTGGGCGTTCGTACGGGTGGTCGCGTTCGTCGCCGATCAGTATCACCCGGCCGGTGAAACCCTCGGAGCGAAGGGTCTCCGCGGCTTTCGCCCCGGCGAGCCCCGCCCCGACGATCACGAAGGTCTGGTGTGCGTCCACCACTGTGCGCCTCCCCTGCCGGTCTTTCCTTATACGCGAGCGTCCCTTACGGCGAGGCCGTCGGGAAGTGTGCCGCGCCGAACGATCATTGTGACCGCTCCGGGGTGGGGGTGCGGTTCGTTGCGCGACCTTGCCGCCAGTGGGGGCTGGCCGCGCCGTTCCTCGCGCCCCCGGCGTACCCGGCGGGGCATCGCGCACTGCGTGCGGGGGTGGGGTCGGGTGCCGGCACGGGGCACCTCCTCGGAATGCGCGTCTGACCTCATGGGGGTAGGTGGCGGGTCCTGCGTGCGCATTCCTGCGGGGGCACCCCGCACCGTCCCCCTCCCGGGGTCTCGTGGGCGGCTGCCTGCCGGTGGGGGTGATGTTTTCGGGGACTGTCCCGCGTGAGGCACGGCAGCGTGGACGCACGGCGGGCCAGCCGCCGACGGCGATCGGCCCCCACAAGAAGGCGTGCACCCGCCCACTACCTGCACGGGTGGTGCGGGCGGGAAACACCCGCACCGCCAGGCGCGGGCGCCGCGGCGGGAAAGCCGCCGACGTACCCCCGCGGGGGAAAGCCGCAAGCTCACCGCGGGGGGAGAGGGGGCGTGAGGCGGGGGTAAAGGGGCGAGGTGCCCGGGGAAATCCGAGGGCAACCGAGAAGCTGCATCCTCGAGGGTATGAGGATGACGCAACCCCCCGCGCTGGTGGCCGTCGCGCACGGCAGCCGGGATCCCCGGGCGCTGCCCGCCGTACGGGCGCTGGTGGAGCGGGTCCGGGCCGCCCGGCCCGGGGTGGAGGTGCGGCTCGGGCACGTGGAGCTGGACGAGCCGCTGCTCGGCGACACGCTCGCCGCGCTGCGCGGCCCCGCCGTGCTCGTCCCGCTGCTGCTCGGCCGGGGGCACCACGTGAAGCACGACCTGCCCGCGGCGCTCGCGGCGGCTCCCTGGGTGACGGGGACGGTCGCGGCGCCGCTCGGCCCGCACCCGCTGCTCGCCGAGACGCTGCACGACCGGCTGCTGGCCGCGGGGTGGGACCGCGCCGGGCAGGCGGTCGTGCTGGCCGCGGCCGGGTCGCGGGATCCGCAGTCCGCGGCGGACACCGCCCGTACCGCCGCGCTGCTCGCGGCCCGGCTGGGGGTGCCGGTCGCTCCGGCGTACGCCTCGGCAGCGGCGCCCACCGTGCCGGACGCCGTCGAAGCGCTCGCGCACCGGGGCATCGCCCGCGACAAGATCGCCGTGGCCTCGTACTTCACCGCGCCCGGCCGCTTCGCCACGCAGACCGCGGCCGCCGCGCCCTGGATCGCCGCCGACCCGCTGGGCGCGCACCCGGCGATGGTCCGGCTGGTCCTGCGGCGCTACGACGAGGCCACCGCCGCCCTGCCGCGTACCGGCTCCCACCGCCTGGCCCACGCGGGCTGAAGCCGCCGGTCCGGCAGCGGTGACGCCCACCGCCCGGCCCACGCCGGCCGAACTCCCCGTTCGCGGCGCCGGGCGGTTACCGTCGGCCGTATGGAGAGCCATGACGCCCGGGGCGAGCCGCACGGCGGCTACCGGGCCGCCGACGCCGAACGGTACGTGCCCGAGCCCGACAAGCGGCCCGGCCGGACGGCCTTCCAGCGCGACCGGGCGCGCGTCCTGCACTCCGCCGCGCTGCGCAGGCTCGCCGGGAAGACGCAGGTCGTCGACCCGGGGGTGAGCTCGGGCGCCGTGCCCGACACCAGCCCGCGCACCCGGCTGACGCACTCGCTCGAATGCGCGCAGGTCGGCCGCGAGCTGGGCGCGGCGCTCGGCTGCGATCCCGACCTCGTCGAGACCGCGTGCCTCGCGCACGACCTCGGGCACCCGCCCTTCGGGCACAACGGCGAGATGGTCCTCGCCGAGTTCGCCGCCGGCTGCGGGGGCTTCGAGGGCAACGCGCAGAGCCTGCGGCTGCTCACCCGGCTGGAGCCCAAGCGCTTCGCGCCCGGGAATGTCAGCGTCGGCCTCAACCTCACGCGTGCCGCGCTCGACGCCGCCACCAAATACCCATGGCCGCGCGAGGGGCGGCCCGGTGATCCCGGCAGCCCGAAATTCGGGGTCTACGAGGACGACCTGCCCGTCTTCCGCTGGGCCCGCGAGGGCGCGCCCGAGGGGCGGCAGTGCTTCGAGGCGCAGGTCATGGACTGGTCGGACGACGTCGCCTACTCCGCCCACGACCTCGAGGACGGCCTCCAGGCCGGCCACATCGACCCCCGCGCTCTGCGCTCGGCCCCCGAACGCGCCGACGTCTTCGCCTGCGCGGCCGCCCGCTACGCCCCGCCCGGCACCGCCCCCGACGAGCTGGCCGAGGCCCTCGACCGGCTCCTGGCCCAGCCCTGGTGGCCCGACCACTACGACGCCACCGCCCTCGCACAGGCCCGCCTCAAGGACGCGGCCTCCCAGCTCATCGGCCGCTTCTGCCTCGCCGCCGAGGGCGCGACCCGCGAGCGGTACGGCACCGCCCGGCTCACCCGCTACGCCGCCGAGCTGGTCGTCCCGCGCGAGCAGCGGCTCGAATGCGCGGTGCTCAAGGCCGTCGCCGACCGCTACGTCATGCAGCGCGCCGCCCAGGCCCGGCGGCGGGCCGAGCAGCGCGTCGTCATCGCCGAGCTGGCCGCGGCGCTGCTCGCCCGAGCGCCGGAGGGGCTCGATCCGCAGTTCGCCGCGTTGTTCGCGTCCGCGGGGGACGACCGCGGCCGGTGCCGCGTGATCGTCGACCAGATCGCGTCCCTCACGGACGCCGCCGCGACGACCCTGCACGCCCGCTTGAGCTGAGCGCACCGGGGTGGGTGGTCGCGCCGTTCTCCCCCGGAGCTTCGCCTGGGAGGTACCCCCACGCGCCCCTTTTCGCGGCGCGCCGCTGGGCGGATCGGGCGCCGCCACAGGGCACCTCCTCGGCGTGGGGCGGGGTGCAGTGGCGTGACCTGCCCGAACGGTTCGGGCCGCAGCCGACGTCCGGCGCGCATCAGCATGCGGCCGGAGCCCGCACCGACCCGCCTCCGGCGCCGGGATCACAAGGGGCCGAAGGAGAGCGGCCGAATGCCCCTCCAGGCCCGGTCGTCCTGCGCCGCAAAAAGAGCTTCACGACGATGCCCACCCCGGACAAGTCCTAGCTGACGGCGACGGTGAGGACATAATGCGTCTCGCCGCCGAGCACGAGCCGGCCGGCGTGGTAGGCGAGCGCGTACGGCAGCAGGCAGGGCGTCGCGGTGGCGGCGACCGGGTGCGGCATGTCGCACGTGAGCGAGTCCGCGCTGGAGTAGCGGTGCCTGGCGACCATCTGCGCGCTGCCGGGACGCAGATGGACGACATACTCGTCCCCCTTGCCCCTGGCGTGGACGTAGACGCCGTTCGCGCCGTCACCGGCCATCCACAGCAGGCGCAGCGAGGCGAGGCTCTCGGCCACGCCCGCGGTCCGCGCCGGCAGGGACGGCCGGACGGCCGTACCGCCAGGGGCGATCGTGACGATGTCGCCGACCGTTTCCTCGCCGGTGGGCGCGGCGGCGGCCACCCACGCCGTGCCGGTGCCGTCCACCGCGCTGCTGGGGAGGATGTCCGGGTGCCTGCCCTTGGACGGGGTGCCGGGTGCCTGGTAGACGCGGGTCAGCCGGGCGTCCTTGAGGGACCACACGACGTCGCCGTCGGCCAGCAGCACGGACCCGTCGGGGCGCTCGCCGAAGGGCGTCGCTCCAGTGTTCCCGAAGTGGAAGCCGGTCGCGGGGGCGGAGGCCGGCACGGGTGCGTCGGGGTCCCGCTCCGGCCCCGCGGCGCCGGCCAGTACGGTCGCCGTCCCGTTCGGCTTCAGGCTGACGACCGTGCCTGCGCGCCCGGTCACGAAGGAGCCGTCGGACCGGACGACCAGGCCGTCCCAGTCGCCGGTCTGCGGGCTGAGGACCATGCGCACCGTCCTCCTGCCGTCGATGCCGACCAGGTCGGCACCCAGCCCGTAGACCGTGCCGTCGGGGCCGAAGGCGAGGCCGTAGACGCTGCCCCCGAAGCCGAGCCAGGCGACCCGCTCCCCGGGGTCGTCCTCCCCCGCGTCGACCAGCACCGCCACCTGCCCCCTGACCGGCGCCTTCCAGCCGCCCCCGCCACCGCAGCCGGCCGCGGCGGCGAGGACGAGGGCGAGGAGCGCCACGGCCGCGGTCCTACCGCGTCGAGCCATTGTCGAATGACGTCCTCCATGGCGATGTCGAGGCTGTCCAGTGCGTTCGACGTCGGCGGCAAGAGCGGCGGCCAGGTCCTGTAAGCGGTCGGCGAGTTGCCTTACGCGGTGCGGTTCCACACCGGCGAAGTCGTTCACGGGTCCCCCAGGACGACGGTTGCGGTCAGGCGTCGACACCTTAGATCCGCCCGTAGCTGTGCGGACCGAGAAGCCATTGCATACATTGCATGCAATACTGGGGGCGTGCAGCAGACGGAAGAAGCCCGCGCGCGGCTGCGCGCGATGATCGTCGGGGGTGAGTACGCCCCCGGGCAGCGGCTCACGGAGACGCAGGTCGCCGCCGCGCTCGCGATGAGCCGGACGCCCGTGCGCGAGGCCCTGCAAGGGCTCACCGCGGACGGGCTGGTCCGGAGTGCTGGGGGGCGCGGCGTCGTGGTCGCCGTACTCGACGCCGCGGCGCTCCGCGACACGTACCGCGTCCGCGCCGCCCTCGAAGCGCTGACTGCCGAGCTCGCGGCGGAACGGCAGGCCGCGGGCCTGATCGCCCCGGCCGAGCTGACCGCGCTCGCCGCGGAGGCGCACCGCACCGAGGAGGCGACCCTCGCGGGCCGCTTCGCGGAGGCGGTGCTCGGCAACCGCGCCTTCCACACCCGCATCGCGGCCCTCGCCGCGAACGCCCCCGCGCAAGGAGCCCTCGACCGGCTGTGGGACCAGATCGTGGTCTCCACGCGCGCGTCCCTCGACCCTCCGCACCGGCCCGCGCAGGTGAACGCCCAGCACCGCGAGCTGGTGTCGGCGATCACCGAGGGCCGGGCCGCGGACGCCGCCGCGGTCGCGCGGCGGCACGTACTCGACACCTGCGGCTGAAAGGACCCGCCACCATGGCGTCAGCGAATGTGCACTCCTACCGCACCGACCTGGTGTGGACCGGCAATCTCGGTACGGGCACGAGCAATTACCGGGCCTACGAGCGCGGCCACGAGGTGTCGGCGCCGGACGCGCCGGACGTACCGGTGCTGCTCGGCTCGTCCGACCCGGCCTTCCGGGGCGACAAGTCGCGCTGGAATCCCGAACTGCTCCTGCTGGCCGCACTGTCGCAGTGCCACATGCTGTCGTATCTGCACGTGTGCGCGGTCAAGGGCGTGACGGTGACGGCCTACACGGACCGCGCCGAGGCCACGATGACGCAGACCCCGGACGGCGGCGGCCACTTCACCGAGGCCGTGCTCCACCCGGCGGTCGAGGTCGCGGACGCGGCCTCCGCGGCGCTCGCGGCCGAGCTGCACGAGCAGGCGCACCGCCTGTGCTTCATCGCGAACTCGGTCAACTTCCCCGTGCGGCACGAGGCTTCGGCGACGGTCCTCAGCCGGTAGAGACCGTGAACCAGTTCGCGCCGCCCTCGCCCTCGTCGAAGTCCTGCCCGGGCCAGAGCCGTTCGCATTCGGCGGCGGCCGCGCGGATCGCGGCGCCGCTGAGGCCGACGACGCCGGCGGGCCCCCCGGGGTCGCCGACCGTCACCGTGACGGGGCCGTCCGGCGGCAGCGGGTGGACCCAGTAACGGGACTCCCACAGGGAGGAGTTGCCGCTGCCCCCGAGCTCCATGAGGGTGATGGGCGTACGGCCGTCGCGGCTCACCACGGCCGGGGCGCCGTGCGACGGACCGCGCCGGATGCGCCCGTCGCCGTACGCGACCTCGATGGGCAGGGCGTCCGGCACCGGCTCGAACCGGGCGGTGGGCGGCCGGCCGGGGCCGCGTACCACCCGTACGACGAAGTCGAAGCCGTTGGGGAAGGCCCGCAGGGAGCCCACCCACACGGCGAGGGTGCCGGTCCGCAGGGCCACCCCGCCGCCCGGCACCCCGACCGGCAGGGCGTCACCGGGCGGGCGCTCCCCGCCGAGGGAAGTCGGGACCGCGCCGCTCATGTCCATCTCCCCACTGTCGCACGGGAGGAGAAGGTATTCAACGAAGCGTCAGATACGTGCGGTTGCCCCGCGGGGCGCCCCGGCGTTGTGCGCCAGGGGGGCGCCCCACGGGTCGAACGGCCCCTGGGTCAGGGGGTGTTGTTGGCCAGCGCGAGCAGCCGGGCGGCGCTGGCGCTGAAGCGGTCGCGGTCGACGGCGCCGGAGATGCCGGAGACCGAACCGGAGTCGCTGTACTGCCAGAACGTCCAGAACGGGAAGCCGCTCGGGATCGTCGGGCTCGCGGCGGTCGTCCAGTGCGCGACCCACAGCGGGCTCTTCGCGGACATGCCGCCCCAGCCGCCGGTGCAGCTGTTCCACCAGCTCGGGCTGGTGTAGATCACGACGTCACGCGTGGTCTTGGACTTGTAGGTGTTGTAGAAGTCCAGGATCCAGGACTGCATCGCCGACGCGGACTTGCCGTAGCAGCCGCCTTCGAGGTCGAGCATGCCCGGCAGGGTGAGGTTGTCCGCGGACCACGCGCCGCCGTGGGTGGCGAAGTAGGTGGCCTGCGCCGCACCGCTGGAGAGGTCGGGGCGGGCGAAGTGGTAGGCCCCGCGGATCACCTTCGCGTTGTAGGCGTTGAGGTAGTTCGCGTTGAAGTTCGGGTCCTTGTAGTCGGTGCTCTCGGTCGCCTTGATGTAGGCGAACTGGATGCCCGCGGACTTCACCGACGACCAGTTGATGGAGCCCTGGTAGTGCGAGACGTCGATGCCGGCGGGGTAGCTGGCGTCGGGCGACATCACCAGGTCGTCACCGGCGGGCACGGCGAGCTGCCCCTTGGTGTCCTGGGCGTAGCCGGCGCCCATGTAGCCCTGGCCGAGCGGGATGTTGTTGCCCTGGGAGACCTTGGCCTGGGCGGTGGCGGGCGCGGCGCCCGCGGGGCCGGCCGAGAGGGTGGTGGCGAGCGCCACGCTGGCCCCCACGGCTGCGATCGCCATCAGATTCCGGGTGCGGGGAAGCATAGCTTTCCTCCTGAGCGCGTCTGTGTGGCACGGAACACGGGCGTGCTGTTCGCTGCGGATCATTGACCGCGGAGCTGGCGTTGTTGTGAACGCGTCATGAGTGAGACATGAAGCGTCCCGTGACGTAAAGGGGTTTGGGGAATCGGCAGAGGTCTGGACCACGCGGGGAGCGGCGGGCGTGCGAGGGTGTCGCAACGCGCGTAGAACTTTCACCGCGGTGAAAACCCCCCGAGCCCCGCCACGTCACCCGGCGGGGGC
This sequence comes from Streptomyces sp. NPDC021020, assembly GCF_044333285.1. Lineage (NCBI taxonomy): Bacteria > Bacillati > Actinomycetota > Actinomycetes > Kitasatosporales > Streptomycetaceae > Streptomyces > Streptomyces sp. NPDC021020. The sequence goes on along the minus strand of NZ_JBIRQQ010000003.1, from coordinate 548,390 downwards.
CTCCAGGGCGCGCGTCACACCCGGCTCCTTCGGGCCCAGGAAGCGCGGGGCGGGGTGCAGCGTCGCGTCCACCGCCGCCTTGCCCGCGGCGAGCAGTTCACGGGCGCCGCCCGCGTACCACGTCCTGTCGTGCGGCTCGTCGACGCCGACGCCGTAGACGCTCAGGCCCGCCGCCTCGCACAGCGCGAGGGCCCGCCGGATGTGGAAGTCCTGGCTGACCAGGATCGCCTTGTCCACCCCGAAGACGCGCTTCGCGCGGCTGCACGAATCCCAGGTGTCGAAGCCCGCGTCGTCCACGACGACCCGGGCCTCCGGGACCCCGCGCGCGACCAGGTACGTCCGCATGGCGCCCGGCTCGTCGTACGTCGTACGGCTGTTGTCGCCCGTGACGAGCAGCACCCGCACCTTGCCCGCGCGGTAGAGCGCGAGCGCGGTGTCGAGCCGGTGCGCGAGATACGGCGAGGGGTGTCCCGCCGGGGTCAGGCCCGCGCCGAACACGACGGCCACCGGCGCGGCCGGCACGTCCGCGAGATCCCGCACCCGCCCGCCGCCCGCGAGTTGCACCCACACGGCCGGCAGCAGCGCCAGCGTGCACACGCCCGCGGCCGCCTGCACGAACCGCCGCTGCCCCTTGCGGGTCCGCAGCCCCCGCCCCCACGTCCTGAGCCCCATCCCGTACCCCCTCACCCCTCTTGACGTCCCTTCCGCCCTCCGGGTTGCACCCGCCCACGGACCGCCCTCCTCACGCGAGGTGGGCGTCCTTCAGGGGCGCGGGGCACCGCAAGGCGCAGCCCGGCGCGTCACGCCGAGCGTGAGCGCAGGCGGCGGAGCATGCGGGCGTCCTGGAAGCCCACCGCGCGGGCCGCGGACTCGACCGTCGCGCCCCGCGCGATGAGGTGCTCGGCGCGTTCGAGGCGCAGCTCCTGCTGGTAGCGCAGCGGCGTACGGCCGGTCGCGGCGGTGAAGCGGCGCGTGAGGGTGCGTTCACTGAGGCCCGCCGCGGCCGCGAGGTCGCACAGCGCGAGCCGCGCGGCGAACCGCGTGTCCAGGACGTCCTGGACGCGGTGCACCGCGTCGCTCACGTGCGCGCGGTGCCTGAGCATCGCGCTCGCCTGCTGCTCGTCGCCGTTGCGCCGCGCGTACACGACCATCTGCCGGGCGACGCGCGCGGCGGCGCCCGGCCCGTGCGTCCCGGCGACGAGGTGCAGCGCGAGGTCGATGCCGCTGGCGATCCCGGCGGAGGTGACGACGCGGCCGTCCACGACGTACAGCACGTCGCGGACGACGTGGGCGCGCGGGTAGCGGCGGGCGAGTTCGTCCTGGAGGTCGTGGTGCGTGGTGCAGCGGCGGCCGTCGAGGAGTCCGGCGCGGCCGAGCGCGTCGGCCCCGGCACAGACGCTGGCGACGGTGCCGCCCGCGGCGTGGTGGGCGTGCAGCCAGCGCAGGGTGGCGGGGGCGAGGGCGCCGTTGTCGCGCAGGCTGTGCGAGCGCCAGCCGGGGACGACGACGAGGTCGTCCGGGGTGAGCGCGGGGAGGATGGGGTCGGCGTGCAGCACGACCCCCTGGGCGGTGGGGACGTCTTCCTGCTCGGCCGCGTAGTGCAGGGTGTGGCCGAGGCCGTAGTCGGCGGCCGTGGAGAAGACCTGCGCGGGCCCGGCGAGGTCGAGCAGGTGCAGCCGCGGTACGAGCAGGAAGACCACCCGGGTCACGATCCGGTCAGCTCCTTGAGGGTCGTCACGGTGGCGAACCGTCCGGCGAGCGCGTACTCGGTGCGGGCGATGACGTCCGCGGGCAGCAGCGTACGCGGGTCGGCGAGCACCTCGGCGAGCGGCCGTCCGGCGGGCGCGTCGCGGTGCTCGATCGGCTCGGTGGCGGTGGCGTCGGTGACGAAGGTGACGTCGTAGCCGAGGTCGGAGGCGAGCCGGGTGGTGGTCTCGACGCACTGCTCGGTGCGGATGCCGCACGTGACGAGGGCGCGGATGCCGCGCTCGGTCAGGATCTGCTGGAGGTTGGTGGTGGTGAAGGCGTTGTGCGCGGTCTTGGTGAGCAGCGGTTCGCCGTCCTGGGGGTCGAGGCCGTCCATGAGCCGGACGTGGCCGTTCCCGGGGTCGAAGACGGTGCCGGTGCCGGGCTCGGCGTGCAGGACCCACACCACGAGGTGGCCGCGCTCGCGGGCGTGGTCCACGAGCGCGGCCACCTTCTCGGCCACGTCGGGGTCGGAGGCTGCCTGCCAGCTCTCGCGCTGTCGGAAGGACTCCTGGACGTCGATGACGACAAGGGCGGTGGGTACGGTCCCGGTGGATGTCATGGGCCGATCCTCCGCCGCCCGGGGACAGCGCGGCCAGACACGATCACGCCCCCTGGCGGAACGATCCGGTCAGCGCCCGGCGGCCCCGCGCTCACCCGCTCACAGCCGCCGCTGAGAGCGGATGAGCGCACCGTTCCCTTCGGGTAATGGCGGGGATCCGGGTGGGTAACAGCCGCGGCCCACCGTGGTGGCACGGGCGACGACGGAAGGTTCTGACCATGGCTGCCACTACCGCTACCGCGGACACCCCGGACACCACGATCGTGCTCGTCGGCCACGGCATGGTCGGCCAGCGCTTCCTCGAAGCGCTCGCGGACCGGGGGGTGACCGCGTGGGCGCGGGTCGTCGTGCTGTGCGAGGAGCCCCGCCCGGCGTACGACAGGGTCCACCTGACGTCGTACTTCTCCGAGGGCGCGAGCCCGGAGGAGCTGTCGATGGTCGAGGACGGCTTCATGGAGCGGCACGGCATCGAGCTGCACGTGGGCGATCCGGCGGTGGCGGTGGACCGCGACTCCCGTACGGTGACGGCCCGTTCGGGGCTGGTGGTGCGCTACGACACGCTGGTGCTGGCGACCGGCTCGTACCCGTTCGTGCCGCCGGTCCCCGGCAAGGACGCGGCGGGCTGCTTCGTCTACCGCACGATCGACGACCTGCTGGCGATCGAGGCGTACGCGAAGGGGGTGACGAGCGGCGCGGTCGTCGGCGGCGGGCTGCTGGGGCTGGAGGCGGCGGGCGCGCTCAAGGGGCTCGGAATGGACACGCACGTCGTGGAGTTCGCGCCGCGGCTGATGCCCGTGCAGGTCGACGAGGGCGGCGGGGACGCGCTGCGGCGCCGCGTCGAGGGCCTGGGGGTGAGCGTGCACACGGGGGTCGGCACGCAGCGCGTCACGGTCGGCGAGGACGGCCGGGTGGCGGGCATGGAGCTGTCGGACGGCTCCGAACTGCCCGTCGGCATGGTGGTGTTCTCCGCCGGTGTGCGGCCGCGGGACGACCTGGCGCGGGCCTGCGGGCTGCCGGTCGGGGAGCGCGGCGGGATCGTCGTCGACGAGCAGTGCCGTACGCCCGCGGACCCGGCGGTCTTCGCGATCGGCGAGTGCGCGCTCGCGGCGGACGGGCGGGTGTACGGACTGGTCGCGCCCGGCAACGAGATGGCGGAGACGGCGGCCAAGTCCATTGCCGGGGACGCCGGTTCGTTCACCGGCGCGGACCTGTCGACGAAGCTGAAGCTGCTGGGCGTGGACGTCGCGAGCTTCGGCGACGCGCACGGCGCCACCGCGGGCTGCCTGGACGTGCGGTACTCCGACGCGCGGTCCGGTGTCTACCGCAAGCTCGTGGTGGCCGCGGACGGCACGCTGCTGGGCGGTGTCCTGGTCGGGGACGTGGAGTCGTACGGGGTGCTGCGGCCGCTGACCGGTTCGGTGCCGCCGGTGGCGCCCGAGCACCTGGTGCTGCCCGCGGGCGCGGGCGCCCCGGTCGCGCTGGGCCCGGCGGCGCTGCCGGACGAGGCGGTCATCTGCAGCTGCAACAACGTCACCAAGGGCGCGATCCGCTCGGCCGTCACCGACCACTCCTGCACCGGCATGCCGGAGGTGAAGAAGTGCACCAAGGCCGGGACGAACTGCGGCAGTTGCCTGAAGGTGCTGGGCCAGCTGGTGGACGCCGAGCTGGAGGCGTCCGGGGTCGAGGTCGACAAGGGCCTGTGCCCGCACTTCGCGCAGACCCGCGCCGAGCTGTACGAGATCGTGCTGGCGCTGCGGATCTCCTCCTACCGCGAACTGCTCGACGGGCACGGCCGGGAGGGCGCGCGCGGCGGCGAGGGCTGCGAGACGTGCAAGCCCGCCGTCGCGTCGATCCTGGCGTCGCTGGCGCCCACGGTCGGCGCGAGCGTGCACGTCCTGGAGGGCGAGCAGGCGGCGTTGCAGGACACCAACGACCACTTCCTCGCCAACATGCAGAAGAACGGCTCCTATTCGATCGTGCCGCGCATCCCGGGCGGCGAGATCACCCCGGAGAAGCTCATCGTGATCGGCGAGGTGGCCCGCGACTTCGGCCTCTACACGAAGATCACCGGCGGCCAGCGGATCGACCTCTTCGGCGCCCGCGTCGAGCAACTGCCGATCATCTGGGCCCGGTTGGTGGACGCGGGCTTCGAGTCCGGCCACGCGTACGGCAAGGCGCTGCGGACGGTGAAGTCCTGCGTCGGGCAGACGTGGTGCCGCTACGGCGTGCAGGACAGCGTCCGGATGGCGATCGACCTGGAGCTGCGCTACCGGGGCCTGCGCTCGCCGCACAAGCTCAAGTCGGCGGTGTCGGGCTGCGCGCGCGAGTGCGCGGAGGCGCAGAGCAAGGACTTCGGGGTCATCGCGACCGCGAGCGGCTGGAATCTGTACGTCGGCGGCAACGGCGGTGCCACCCCGCGGCACGCCGACCTGCTGGCGCAGGACCTGTCGGACGCCGAACTCGTCCGGCTCGTCGACCGCTTCCTGATGTTCTACATCCGCACCGCCGACCGGCTGGAGCGCACCAGCGTGTGGCTGGAGCGCATCCCCGGCGGCCTGGAGCACGTACGCGACGTCGTCGTGCACGACTCGCTCGGCATCTGCGACGAGCTGGAGGCGCTGATGGCCGCGCACGTCGCCGGATACCGCGACGAGTGGGCCGACACCATCAGCGACCCGGAGCGGCTGAGCCGCTTCGTGTCCTTCGTCAACGCCCCGGACACCCCCGACCCCACGGTCCGCTTCGTCCCGGAGCGCGGCCAGATCAAGCCCGAGCCTGTGCTCCTGAGCCTCACGGAAACGGTGACCGCATGACTGCCACGACCGACCTCACGTCCCCGCAGCTCACCGCCGCCGCCCCCGGCGGCACGGTCGAACTGCGCACCGCCCAGGGCTGGTTCGCCGTCTGCCCGGCGGACACCCTGCAGCCCGGCCGCGGGGTGGCCGCGCTGCTGCCGGACGGCCGCCAGGCCGCCCTCTTCCGCGACCGCGCCGGGCGGATCTACGCGATCGGCAACGTCGACCCCTTCACCGGCGCGGCGGTGCTCAGCCACGGACTGACCGGCTCGGACGGCGAACGGCCGTACGTCGCCTCGCCGTTGCTCAAGCAGCGCTTCGACCTCACCGACGGCCGCTGCCTGGACGAGGACGGGGTGGCCGTGGCCAGCTACCCGGTCCGGGTGGGCTGACCACATGGCCCGGAAGTCGAACCACCCCGCTGCGAACCTCAGTTGGCGACTCCGTCGGCCTGCTCCGGGACGGCGGCGGACGCGGGGGCCGCGGTGCTGCTGCGCTCCACGAGCCGGGTCGCCAGGTCCACCCGCAGGGTGCTGGGCTCGCGGCCGCGGCTGAGGTCGAGAACGAGCCGGGCGGCGGCCTCGGCCATCTCCGTGAGCGGCTGCCGCACGGTGGTCAGCGGCGGGCTGATCCAGGTGGCCAGCGGCAGGTCGTCGAAGCCGACCACGCTGAGGTCGCGCGGGATGGACAGGCCCAGCTCGCGCGCGGCCTCGTACAGGCCGACCGCCTGGAGGTCGTTGCCGGTGAAGATCGCGGTGGGGCGGTCGGGGCGGCGCAGCAGTTCCAGGCCCGCGGTGTAGCCGGCCTCCTGGTGGAAGTTGCCCGGGACGACGAGGCCGGGGTCGAAGCGCACACCGGCGGTCTCCAGCGCGGCGCGGTAGCCGTCGATCCGGGCGCGGCTGCACATCATGCCCGCGGGCCCGCCGAGCACGCCGATCCGGGTGTGGCCGAGGTCCAGCAGGTGGCGGGTGGCGGCCAGTCCGCCCTGCCAGTTGGTCGCGCCGATCGCGGGCACGTCCTCGCCGGGGTCGCCGGCCGGGTCAAGGACCACGAACGGTATGTCGCGGCTGATGAGCTGCGAGCGCTGGGCCGGGTCGAGCCCGGAGAGCACCAGGATGACGCCGGTCGGGCGGCGCGCGAGCACACCGTCCACCCAGGTCTGGCCGGGGCTGAGGCGTCCCGCCGACTCCGAGAGCACCACGCTCAGGCTCTCCTGGCCCGCGACGCGTTCCACGCCCCGGATGACCTCCATCGCCCAGGAGCTGTCCAGTTCGTGGAAGACCAGGTCCAGCAGCGGGGCGGGCTGCATGCTGCCGCGGCGGCGCTGGTAGCCGTGCTGCCGCAGCAGGTCCTCGACCCGGCTGCGGGTGGCGGGGGCGACGTCACCTCGGCCGTTGAGGACTTTCGAAACAGTCGGAGCCGAGACCCCGGCGGCGCGGGCGATCTCGGCAAGCGTCGCCGTGCCCTCGCCGGTGGCTCCCGACTGGTCATCGCGCGAGGGCTGGGGAATCGTGGCACTCATGGCAAGGATCGTAGCCCGGGGGCACAGGGCCCGTCCGCACCGTGTCACACCTGATGCACAACAGGGGCACCAAAAGATTCGAATGGGCAGCCGAAAGCTTCGGAAATCCTGAGCGGGGCCGCCGGAAAGAGGTCCGTACCAGCGCTCCCGTCAGCCCTCGGACCCGGCCGCTTCCCCCAGGAGGACGGGGACGAGGTGCTCCTCCTCGTACGCGAAGTGCTCCTCCATCCGCGCCGCGAGGGCGTCCAGCCGCCCCGCCAGGTCCGCGCCGCCCTCCCCCGTCGCCTTCCTGAGCGCCGTGAGCTCGGCGGCAACCTCCCGGTGCTCGGCGCGCAGCCGGGCGAGGACGGGGGCGAGGTGCGGGAAGCCCTCGTCGAAGGCGGGGAAGACGGCGTCCTCGGCGGCGTGGTGTGTGCCGAGCGCGTCGCAGAAGGCCAGGCAGTGCACGGCCAGGGCCTCCCCGGTGGCCGCACCGTCCCCGTCCCGCAGCCGCGCCAACTGGGCCCGCAGGTCCGCGTGCACGGTCAGCAACTGGGTGGCGATGGCCCGGTCGCGCGCCGGGTCCGGCGTGGTGAGGTCCAGCGGGTGGAGCGCCACCACGGGGATGACCCGCGTGGTCCCGCGCTGGTAGTCGCCGTACGCCGGGATGCGCGCCGCCTGCCGCGCGTACGCGGCGTCCCGCTCGGCCCCTTCCAGCACCTCGGCCCGCACCGCGAGGGTGCGCACTCCCCCGTGCCCGTCCGCCGTCTCGACCTCGGCCCGCGGGTGGACGAGCAGGTTGCGGTACCAGTCGGGGTGCCGGTCGCCGCCGGCGTTGGAGCCGAAGACCAGCAGCCGCCCGTCCTCCCGGGCGACGCCGAGCGGCGAGGTGCGCCGTACGCCGCTGCGCGCGCCGGTCGTGGTGAGCAGGACGAGGTCCGCGCCCTCGAACATGCCGCCGACGCGCCCTCCACCGGCGCGGAACTCGGCGATGATCGACGCGTTCCAATCGGCCATGGCAGACCCCTCCGATAAGCTCGACCCTCAGGTACGACTTTGCTTTGCAAGCAAAGAATCTTTGAATGCAAAGCTAAAAGGCAGGAGAGACGTATGTCAACCGCGGACGGCGCCCAGCCCCCGGATACGACCCCCGACGCCACCGGGCAGACCGCCGGTGACGTCGGTGTCAGCGTCGAGGACGGCATCCGCAGCCTGCTGCTGCTGATGCCGCGGATGGTGGGCCGGGCCAAGCGGATCAAGGTCCCGGCGGAGCTGAGCGGCTTCTCGCTCGCCCCCCGCCACCTCTCCCTCTTCTCCTACCTGCTCTTCGACGGCCCCCTGACCGTCAACGAACTCGCCGCCCGCCTCGAAGTGGCCCCCGCCACGGTGAGCCTGATGGTCAGCGACCTCGGCCGCCAGGGCATCCTCGACCGCACCCCCGACCCCGCCGACCGCCGCCGCACGATCGTCACGATCGCCCCCACCCACCGCCCCGCGATCGACACCTGGCTCGCCCGCGGCGCCACCGCCTGGCGCACCGCCCTCACCCCCCTGACCCCCACCGAACGCACCCTCTTCATCCGCACCCTCACCACCTACGAGGACGCCCTGTCGGACGAGCCGTCGTAGCCCGCGGCCCACGCGGGAGCGGAAGCCGTGGCGCGACCTCCTACGGTTTCCGGGTGGGGAAGCCGGTCGGAACCGGTGCGGTCCCGGCGTCGCCGGCCTTGTACGTGTCGAGCGTGCGGGAGACGGGCTCCACCGCCTTCCCGACGTCCACGCAGGTGGTCTGGACGTAGATCGCGTCCGCCGGTTTCGCGGTGTCGCTGCTGATGACGATCTCCCGGAGCCTCACCGTGACGTCGCCGCGGGTCGCCTTGTAGAGGTGCTCCGTGTCCGGCTGGAGCCGCCATCCGGTGCCGCTCAGCCGCCGCAGCACCGTGGCCGTGAGCTGCGCCTGCGGCTGCGTCTTCGACGCGGCCCAGAAGATGTACGTGATCTTGTAGGAGACGGAGTTCCTGTGGTTCTCCCCGCAGGCGGCGAACTCCCCCGTGGCGTTCTCCCGCGACACCGCCCCGTCGAGGGAGGCGTGCAGTTTCCAGTACGCCTCCGCCGCCGGACGCCGCGCCTTGTCGGCGGCCTTCTTCCCGTCCGACACGCTCGTGCCACCGCACGCGGCGACGGACACGGCGCTCACGAGCGCGAGGGCGCAGACAGGCAGGCGACGCTTCATCGTCAGTTCTCCCCCAGCAATCCGCTGCGCCGTCCGGTCGCATCGACAAGAGACCGTATTCCCCCTGGGCAGCCCAGTGGCCCCCATGGTCTGGCGCCTGTGTTGTCAGTGGTACTCACGATTCCCGTGAATGCGAGGCTCCGCCCCGAGTTTGCCAATCTGTGACCGCCGATGCTCACACCGTGATCACTGCACCTGCGACCCGTCACCGTCGAGCGTCGTACGCTGCCTTGATGGTCACCACCATCGCCTTCGACGTCGGCGAGACGCTGGTCAGCGACACCTCCGTCTGGGCCGGTTGGGCGGACTGGCTCGGCGTCCCGCCGCACACCGTGTCCGCCCTCGTCGGCGCGGTCGTCGCCGAGGGCCGCGACAACGCCGACGCACTCCGGCTGATCCGTCCCGGCCTGGACGTGGCGGCCGAGCAGGCGGCCCGCGAAGCCGCCGGCCACGGCGAGCACCTGGCCGAGTCCGACCTCTACCCGGACGTCCGCCCCGCCCTCGCCGCCCTCCGCGCGGCGGGCTTCCGGGTGGTGGTCGCCGGCAACCAGACCGCCCGCGCCGCCGATCTGCTCCGCGCCCTCGACCTCCCCGCGGACATCGTCACGACCTCCGGCGAATGGGGCGTCGCCAAACCCGACCCCGCCTTCTTCGCCCGCCTCTCCGCCGTCGCCGACGCCGCCCCCGCCGAGATCGTCTACGTCGGCGACCACCCCGCCAACGACGTCTTCCCCGCCTCCGCCGCAGGCCTCCGAACGGCCCACCTCCGCCGTGGCCCCTGGGGCTTTTTCTGGGCGGACACCCCCGAGGTGGCCGCGGCGGCGGACTGGCGTGTCGACAGCCTCACGGAGTTGGTGTCCGCCATTCCGCACTGACCTCCGAGTGCGATGCGTCGCCGCTCGGATACGCTTCGCGTACGACGCCCGGAAAGGGAGCAGCGGATGCGGAACTCCGTGCGTGACGTGGGACTGCGGATCGCCGCCCGCCGCAGGGCCCGTGGACTCACCCAGACCCAACTCGCCTCGGTCGCCGGAGTCTCGTACGCCACGGTCCGCGCCGTCGAACGGGGTGCGCGGACGCCGAGCGACGACGTCCTCGACGCCCTCGCCGCAGCTCTCGGCGTCGATCCGGCACGGCTGTCGGCAGATGCCCAGCGCGCCGAAAGCCGAGTCCACCAGGCAATGCCCGTGCTGTCAGCGGCAATCGCCGACTACGACGTGCCCGCGGACGGGCCGGTACGGTCGCTGCCTCGGTTGCGAGCGGCCGTCGCCGAGGCGGTGCAGTGGCGTCTCGCCTCCCAGTACGTGCGCCTCGCCACAGAAATGCCCCTGCTCCTAAGGGAGTTGTCCCGAGCTCTGAGAATCGCGGAAGGCCGGGACAGACCTGAGGCCGCACGCCTGCTCGTCGCCGCCTACCGCGCGGCTGACGCGGTGGCGTACAAGAGCGGCCACCACGACCTGTCCGCACGGCTGGTGGACCTCATGCGCTGGGCGGCTCCACAGGCCGGGTCCGATCTGACCTCGGCGGTCGTGGCCTACGTGCGGACCGAGACGTACTTTGCCGCGCATGCCCACCGACAGGGTCTGGGCGCGTTGGAGACCGCCCTCGACATCTGCCCGGACACGGCCGACCGCGCCACCACCGCGGTCCGTGCGGCGCTGCACATGCGTGCTGCGGTTGCCGCGAGCCGGGCCTCGGAGGCCGAGGTTGCCGAATCCCATCTGGCGTGGGCGCGCCGACTGGTGGAGCGAGTGCCGGAGGGTGTCTACGAAGGAACCGCGGTGGGGCCGGATTCGCTGCGCATCCACGAGGTCAGCGTCGGCCTGAGCAACGGTGGCAGCGGGATCACCCGCGTACTGGCCATCGCGCAGCAGTGGAAGCCGCCCGCGAGCATGCCCGGCGAACGTCGGTCAGGCTTCTCCATCGAGGTGGCCCGCGCCCAGCTGTGGGCAGGGCAACGAACCGCTGCGTTCGACAGCCTGCGGTCCGCACGCAGGATCGCACCTCAGCACACCCGGGAACACCCGTGGGCCCGAGAGGACACCCGTACGCTGCGGCGCTTGCAGCGTGCGCCGGATCCTGAACTCACCCGGTTCGCCGAGTGGATCGGCGCCGTGTGAACGCCAACTGCTGCTACCCGGTGTAGCAGTTCGCGCCGCTGTGGCACGCCACCATCCATGGGACCGGCCCCGGACCGGTGACCAGTACCCGGAGCCGCGCGAGTGGTCCGGGCCCGGTGGCTCAGGCCGGCGAGAGGCGACGCCATGCACGACGGAACGGACATCCGCCCCGCCCACTCCCCGTGCCGCCACCCCTTACGGCTGCTGCCGTGGCAGGGCCCCGAAGGGCGGCGCACTCATCTGATCGGGGACATGGGATACCTCTCCCGGCTGGCCGACGAGACCGAGGCCGTGCAGCTCGGCTGCGCACGCGCCGTGTGGGATCTCGCCCCGTCGGTGCTGGACGACCCGGCCGCCGACCCGCAGGCGCTGCGCTTCGCCGCGCGCCGGCTCCACGAATCCCTCGGCGATCTCCTGCGGATGGCCACGCCCGCGGAGACGTACGTGGTTGCGGTGCCTCCGGCGTCGCCCTACGTACGACGGTGGACCCACGAACCCCGATCCGTGTCCGAGGCCCGGCGCGACCTGCACCACGTCCTGGCCGCCTGGGGACTGGACGACGTGGCGGACAGCGCGGAGGCCGTCCTCTGCGAACTGCTCACCAATTCCGTCCGTCACGCGGACGTCCCGGACGACTGCGAGATCGAGACCCGCTACGAACTGCTCCCGGACCGCTCCCTGCGGATCGAGGTCCACGACGCCGACGAGGCGCGTCCTTCTCCGCGATCTCCCGCCCCGGACGCGGAGCGGGGCCGTGGGCTCGCCCTGGTGGACGCCTTGACGGGCGGGCGGTGGGGGGCGGGTGAGCGCACCGGCGTGGGCAAGTGCGTCTGGGCGGTCTGCTCCGCCCCCTGAGCCCCCGGCAAGGGAAGAGCCGGGGACGGCACGTCCGCACGATGTGCCGTCCCCGGCGGGGTGGGCCGGAGGGTGGGGGCACCGGTCGGTGAGGGTTGGCCCCCAGGGCGTGGGGCCGCCGGCGGTGGGCCCCACGGGCCGGCCCGGTCAGGGGGTCAGGGTGGTGGCGCGGGCGGCCTCCAGGCGGGCGACGGGGATGCGGAAGGGGGAGCAGGAGACGTAGTCCAGGCCCACCTGGTGGAAGAAGTGGACGGACTCCGGGTCGCCGCCGTGCTCGCCGCAGATGCCGAGTTTGAGGCCGGGGCGGGTGGCCCGGCCCGCTTCGGCGGCGCTGCGGACGAGGGAGCCGACGCCGTCGCGGTCGATCGTCTCGAACGGGGAGACGCCGAAGATGCCCTTCTCCAGGTAGGCGGTGAAGAAGGACGCCTCGACGTCGTCGCGCGAGAAGCCCCACACGGTCTGGGTGAGGTCGTTGGTGCCGAAGGAGAAGAATTCGGCGGCCTCCGCGATCTGCCCCGCGGTCAGGGCCGCGCGCGGCAGCTCGATCATCGTGCCGATGGCGAGCTTGAGCCGAGTGCCGGTGGCCGCCTCGACCTCGGCGATGACGCCGTCGGCCTCCTCGCGGACGATCTCCAGCTCCTGCACCGTGCCCACCAGCGGGATCATGATCTCCGCGCGCGGGTCGCCCTTGGCGGCCTTGCGGTGCGCGACGGCCTCCGCGATGGCCCGCACCTGCATCGCGAACAGGCCCGGGATGACGAGCCCGAGGCGTACCCCGCGCAGGCCCAGCATCGGGTTCTGCTCGTGCAGCTTGTGGACGGCCTGGAGCAGCCGCAGGTCGTTCTCGTTGGCGTCCTTGCGGGATTCGGCGAGCGCGACCCGTACGGACAACTCCGTGATGTCGGGCAGGAATTCGTGCAGCGGCGGATCCAGCAGCCGTACGGTGACCGGCAGTCCGTCCATCGCCTCGAACAGCTCGATGAAGTCGGCCTTCTGGAGCGGTAGCAGGGAGGCCAGTGCCTCGTCGCGCTCGGCGTCGGTGTCGGCGAGCACCAACCGCTCGACCATTTCCCGGCGTTCGCCCAGGAACATGTGCTCGGTGCGGCACAGCCCGATGCCCTGGGCCCCGAACCGCCGGGCCCGCGAGGCGTCTTCGGCGTTGTCGGCGTTGGCCCGCACCTGGAGCTTACGGATCCGGTCGGCGTAGGCCATGATCCGGTGCACCGCCTGCACCAGCCCGTCGGCCTCGTCGGCCCCGGCGTGCATACGGCCCTCGAAGTACTCGACGACCGGCGACGGCACGACGGGCACCTCGCCGAGGTAGACCTTGCCGGACGAGCCGTCGATCGAGACGAGGTCGCCCTCCTCTATCACCACGCCGCCCGGCGCGGTCAGCCGCCGCCGCTTGGTGTCGACCTCCAGCTCCTCCGCGCCGCACACGCACGTCTTGCCCATGCCGCGCGCGACCACGGCCGCGTGCGAGGTCTTGCCGCCGCGGGAGGTGAGGATGCCCTCGGCGGCGATCATGCCGTTGAGGTCGTCCGGGTTGGTCTCCCGGCGGATGAGGATGACCTGCTCACCCGAGCGGGACCACTTCACGGCGGTGTACGAGTCGAAGACCGCCTTGCCGACCGCCGCACCCGGCGAGGCCGCGATGCCCCAGCCGATCCGCCGCACGTCGCCGCTGTCGGCCACCTCGCCGTCGAACTGCGGGAACATCAGCTGCGCCAACTGCCCGCCGGTGACCCGCCGCAGCGCCTCCGCCTCGTCGATGACGCCCTGGTCGACGAGCTGCGTGGCGATACGGAACGCCGCCGCGGCCGTCCGCTTGCCGACCCGGGTCTGGAGCATCCACAACTGCCCGCGCTCGATGGTGAACTCGATGTCGCACAGGTCCCGGTAGTGCTCCTCCAGCGTCTGCATGATCGCCATCAGCCGGTCGTACGACGTCTTGTCGATCGTCTCCAGCTCGGCGAGCGGCACGGTGTTGCGGATGCCGGCGACGACGTCCTCGCCCTGCGCGTTCTGCAGGTAGTCGCCGTACGTGCCCTGTGCGCCGCTCGCCGGGTCGCGGGTGAAGGCCACGCCCGTGCCGGAGTCCGGGCCGAGGTTGCCGAAGACCATGGAGCAGACGGTCACGGCGGTGCCGAGGTCGCCGGGGATGCGCTCCTGGCGGCGGTACAGCTTGGCGCGCTCGCCGTTCCAGGAGGCGAAGACCGCCCGGACGGCCAGGTCCATCTGCTCGCGCGGGTCCTGCGGGAAATCCCGGCCGGTCTCCTGCTTCACGATCTGCTGGAAGTCCGCGACGAGCTGCCGCAGGTCGGCGGCGTCCAGGTCGAGGTCGCTGGCCGCGCCCTTGGCGCGCTTGGCGGCGTCCAGCGCCTCCTCGAACAGCTCGCCGTCCACGTCCATGACGGTCTTGCCGAACATCTGGACCAGGCGGCGGTACGAATCCCACGCGAAGCGCTCGTTGTCCGCCTGGGCGGCCAGGCCCGCGACGGACGCGTCCGACAGCCCGATGTTGAGGACGGTGTCCATCATCCCGGGCATCGAGAACTTGGCCCCGGAGCGGACCGACACCAGGAGCGGGTCGTCGGCCTGGCCGAGCTTCTTGCCCATCCGCTGCTCCAGCGCGTCGAGGTGCGCACTCACCTCGTCGCGCAGCGCGGACGGCTCCGCGCCGGACTCCAGATAGACCCGGCACGCCTCGGTCGTGATCGTGAACCCGGGAGGGACCGGGAGCCCGAGGTTGGTCATCTCGGCGAGGTTCGCACCTTTCCCGCCGAGCAGGTCCTTGAGGTCCTTGTTGCCCTCGGTGAAGTCGTAGACGAATTTCTGCTGCTGCTGCCGTGCCGACACTGGGCCTCGACTCCTCGCAACGGGTTGCCCTGACGGCGGGGAGCGTACCCATCTCGAAGGCTCCGCAGTGCGTCCATCCGTACGACACACGGGTGTAAACCCCCGTCTGCGTTCACATCGAAAGTCCCCGCCGCTTCGACGGGGCTTCACCGCGCGTTCACAACCCGAAGCCACGATTCCGCTGCGCGAGCCACGCGCCGGCCGCGGTGGCTGAGGGTGACGGTTGGCGTGACCCTCTGGACGATTGCCGACGCGCCGAGGGGGCTCACCATTCGAGAGATGACGCGCTCACTTGGGCGCTCATCTGAGCGCGATCACTTACCTTGTGAGCGGGATCACCCCATGGGGTCTCACTGTTCGGACCCGTTCCGAGACGCGAGGGCCGGACTCAGCCGCCCGAGGTGGCGGACTCCGCGTCCTCGGAGAGGGCGTCGCAGGTGAAGGGGTCGTCCAGCCAGCCGTCCGGGAGGACGACGCGCTTGCCGGGGGCGGTACGGCCGCGGGGGCCGTCCGCACCCGCGGGCCAGGGCTGGGCGAGGTCGAGGGCGGCGAACTGCTCGTCCATCTCGGCCAGCGACGACGCGGAGGCGAGGGCGCGGCGGGCGTCGGAGCCGACCGCGAAGCCCTTGGTGTACCAGGGCACGTGCTTGCGGAAGTCGATGACGCCGCGCGCCTCGTCGCCGAGCCACTGGCCCAGCAGTTCGGCGTGGCGGCGCATGACGGCGGCGACCCGGTCGAAGCCGGGGGCGGCGGGCGGCGCGTCCGGCGTCTCGAAGGCGGCGACGAGGTCGCCGAAGAGCCAGGGGCGGCCGAGGCAGCCGCGGCCGACCACGACGCCGTCGCAGCCGGTCGCCCGCATCATCCGCAGCGCGTCCTCCGCGCACCAGATGTCGCCGTTGCCGAGCACGGGGATCTCGGGCACGTGCTCCTTCAGGCGCGCGATGGCGTCCCAGTCCGCGGTGCCGCCGTAGTGCTGCGCGGCGGTGCGGCCGTGCAGGGCGACCGCGGTGACGCCCTCCTCGACGGCGATCCGCCCGGCGTCGAGGTACGTCAGGTGGTCGTCGTCGATGCCCTTGCGCATCTTGATGGTGACGGGCAGCTCCCCGGCGTTGCCCACGACCTCGCGCAGGATGGCCCGCAGCAGCGGCCGCTTGTACGGGAGCGCGGAGCCGCCGCCCTTGCGGGTGACCTTGGGGACGGGGCAGCCGAAGTTGAGGTCGATGTGGTCGGCGAGGTCCTCGTCGACGATCATCCGCACGGCCTTGCCGACGGTCGCCGGGTCGACGCCGTAGAGCTGGATGGAGCGCGGCGTCTCCGTCGCGTCGAAGTGGATGAGTTGCATGGTCTTGTCGTTGCGCTCGACCAGCGCGCGGGTGGTGATCATCTCGCTGACGAAGAGCCCCTTGCCGCCGCTGGACTCCCGGCACAGCGTGCGGAAGGGCGCGTTGGTGATACCGGCCATGGGCGCGAGCACGACCGGCGGCCACACGGTGTGCGGGCCGATCCGCAAGGACCCGGGCGCGGCCGGGGCGAGGGTGGTGTCAGCGGTCATGGGGTCCATTGTCCCGTACCCGCCGGGTACGGCCGCCCGGATTGGTTGTACGGTAGTAATGATTACGTTCATACAATCATTGGAACCGCCATCCATGCCGGAACCCACCGCACCGGGACCGTCCGCACCGGAAGCCACCACGGCCCGCCGCCGCATGCTCATCCTCGCGATCTGCTGCATGAGCCTGCTGATCGTCAGCCTCGACAACACGATCCTGAACGTCGCGCTGCCGTCGCTGCAGAAGGACTTCCACTCCTCCGTCTCCGGTCTGCAGTGGACGATCGACGCGTATCTGCTGGTCATCGCCTCGCTGCTGCTGCTGTCGGGCTCGACGGCGGACCGCGTCGGGCGTAGGCGGATCTTCCAGACCGGGCTCGCCGTCTTCACCGCCGGGTCGCTGCTGTGCAGCCTCGCGCCCAGCCTCGGCTGGCTCATCGCCTTCCGGATGGTGCAGGCGGTGGGCGGCTCGATGCTCAACCCGGTCGCGATGTCGATCATCACCAACACCTTCCACGAGCCGCGCGAGCGGGCCCGCGCGATCGGCGTGTGGGGCGGGGTCGTCGGCATCTCGATGGCGGCCGGGCCGATCGTGGGCGGCGCGCTCGTGCAGTCGGTCGGCTGGCGGGCGATCTTCTGGATCAACGTGCCGATCGGGCTCGCCGCGCTGGTGCTGACCGCCCGCTTCGTGCCGGAGTCGCGCGCGCCGCGCGCCCGCCGGATCGACCCGGTCGGGCAGCTGCTGGTGGTCGCGCTGCTGGGCACCCTGACGTACGGCATCATCGAGGGCTCCGGCGCGGGCTGGACCTCCCCGGAGATCCTGGGCTGCTTCGTCGTCGCGGCCGCGGCGGCGGTGTCGCTCGCGCGGTACGAATCCCGGCGCGACGACCCGCTCGTCGACACCCGCTTCTTCCGCAGCGTGCCCTTCAGCGGCGCGACCGTCATCGCGGTGTGCGGCTTC
Source organism: Streptomyces sp. NPDC021020 (assembly GCF_044333285.1). Lineage (NCBI taxonomy): Bacteria > Bacillati > Actinomycetota > Actinomycetes > Kitasatosporales > Streptomycetaceae > Streptomyces > Streptomyces sp. NPDC021020. Next base: position 531,209 of record NZ_JBIRQQ010000003.1, on the reverse strand, counting down.
GCCGCGCTCGGCGGTTTCCTCTTCCTCAACACGCTCTACCTGCAGAACACCCGCGGGCTGTCCGCGCTCGACGCAGGGCTCTACATGCTGCCGATGGCCGCGATGGCGCTGGTCTTCGCGCCGCTGTCCGGCCGGCTCGTCGGCTCGCGCGGGCCGCGCATCCCGCTGGTGCTGGCGGGCGTCGCGATGACGGCGAGCGGCGTGCTCTTCGCCGGCTTCGACGCCCAGTCGACGAACGCGCTGCTCTTCCCGGCGTACGTCCTGTTCGGCATCGGCTTCGGCTTCGTCAACGCGCCGATCACCAACACCGCGGTGTCGGGCATGCCGCGGTCGCAGGCGGGCGTGGCGGCGGCGGTCGCGTCGACGAGCCGCCAGGTGGGGCAGTCGCTCGGCGTCGCGGTGCTCGGCGCGGCGCTGGCCGCCGGACTGCACCAGGGCGCGTGGTGGATCATCACCGGCTGTGGTGCGGCGGTGCTCGTGCTCGGTACGCTCACGACCGGCCGTTGGGCCAGGCGCACGGCGGACCGTACGGCAGGGCTGCTCATCGCCCCCGAGACGGCGGACAACCGGATGGCGGTGAAGGCGTGACCAGCGCGACGGCGGATCGGCGCGAGGCGGGGTCCCCGGGAGGTCCCCCGGCGGAGCCCGCGGCCGGGCGGGGTGCGGGGCAGGGCACGGGACAGGGTGCTGAGCAGACGGCGGCCGAGCGGGTCTGGGGCAACCTGCGCTCGCTCGTGCTGGAGCACAACGAGCGCCGCAAGGAGGTCGCCGACGCCCTCGGCATGAGCTTCTTCCGCGTCAAGGCGCTGCGCCGGATCGCCAAGCACCCCGAGCAGCCGTACCGGATGAGCGAGCTGGCCGCCGAGCTGGCCTGCGACCGCCCCTATCTGACGCTCGTGGTGGACGACCTGGAGGAGCGCGGCCTCGTCCGGCGCACCCCGCACCCGGAGGACCGCCGCGCCAAGATCGTGTCGGCCACCGCGGCGGGCCTCGCGGCGGCCGCCCGCGCCAATGCGATCCTCGGCACCCCTCCCCCGGCTCTGCTCGCCCTCCCCCCGGACGACCTGGCCGTCCTGGACCGGATCACCGCCGGCCTGGCGTCCTACCCGCAGGAGAGCTGACGGCGCGCGGCCGGCCCGCGCCTCACTCCCGTACCGCGCGGATCGCCGCGTCCAGCGTCTCGCCGATATCGCCCGTGCCGCCCGCGCCCGACCAGCGGGTCACGGCGACGTCGAGGCAGCCGAGGACCGCCACCGTGATCGCGGCGGCGCGCAGTTCGCGGTCGGCGGCGGGGCCCTCCGGGAGGCGGGACAGCACACCGGGCTCCAGCAGTTCGCGCCAGCGGGCGTGCTTCTGCTGGCGGGCGGCGCGCAGCGCGGGGGTGCTCGCGAACATCCGGGCCCGGGCCAGCGCGGCTTCCCTGTCCTGCGCGAAGGACGTGAGCAGGACGTCCAGGGCGCCGCGCAGCGCCTCCCACGGGCCCTCCCCCGCGGGCCGTTCGGCGAGTGCGCCGGCGAGCACCGCACCGGACTCCTGCATGCTGCCGACGACCATGTCCTCCTTGGTCGCGAAGTAGCGGAAGACGCTGCGCGCCGACATGCCGACCTGGGCGGCGATCTGCTCGACCGTGGTCTCCTCGAAGCCCTGGGCCAGGAAGAGTTCCATCGCCCGCTCGGCGATCTGGGCGCGCACGGTCGCGCGGGTCAGCTCACGCAGGCCGGAAGCGGTGGCACGGGTGGGGGTCATTGGGCGATTTTAGACCGCGGCGGGGCGCCTTCGGCGATCACGTCAGACCGCGGCGGGGGTGCCCTCGGCGGTCACGATCCGCAGGAGCCGGGCCAGCCGCTCGCGGGTCTGCGCGTCCGCGGGGGCGTAGACGGTCATCCGCGGGCCGTCCTGCGGGCCGAGCCACAGGTGGCTGAAGTCGAAGGCGAGCAGGCCCACTTCGGGGTTGAGGTAGCGCTTGACGTGGCTGCCGGGCCGCACCACGTCGTGCCGCTCCCAGGCCTGGCGGAATTCCGCCGAATTCTGCTGGAGCCGCCGCAGCAGCCCCTTCCAGCCGGGCTCGCCGAGGTGCTGGGCCATCGAGGCGCGGAACTTCCCCGCCATCAGCCGGGTGTTCTCCTCGCGGTCCAGCATCCGCTCGCGCCACAGCGGGTGGGTGAAGGCGAGCCACATGACGTTGCGGTCCTCGGCGGGCAGCGCGTCCAGGTCCGTCACCAGCCGCGCGTACGTGCGGTTGTACGCGACGATGTCGTAGCGGCTGTTGAAGACCGCGGCGGGCAGCGGCTCCAGCTGGTCGAGCATCGCGCGCATCGCCGGGGACATGCCCGGACCCTCCAGGTGCGGATGCGGGTCGGCGGTGCCGGCCAGCGTGAACAGGTGGCTGCGCTCGCCCGCGTCGAGCATCAGCGCGCGGGCGATGGCGTCCGCGACCTGGCCCGACACCTGGATGTCGCGGGCCTGCTCCAGCCATGTGTACCAGGTGACGCCGACCGCGGCGAGCTGCGCGACCTCCTCGCGGCGCAGCCCGGGCGTCCGCCGCCGGCGCCCCGGCGGCAGGCCGACCTGCTCGGGCGCGATGCGCTCGCGGCGGCTGCGCAGGAAGTGCGCGAGTTCGCGCCGCCGGCTCTCCCCGGACTCCGTGTCCCGCGCGGCTTCGGGTACGCGCGCGGCGGGTGCGGGCGGCGGTGTCGTGGTCATGCTCCCAGCGTGCCGGACGCGGCAGCCAGTTGCCAGGTGGTCGGTATACCTGGATAAACGCTCTCTGGTACCCCCCTGAGCGCGGGTCCAGTGTGAATGACGTGACCGACATGGACAAGACCCTCACCTCCCGGGCCCAGGTGCTGCCCCGCGTGACCCGCATCGCGGCACCCGCCCCCGTACCCGCGGCGCCGCCCGTGCTGAGTGCGCTCGGACTGCTGACCGTGCTGCTCGGCGCCGCCCTCCCGATGGTCGACTTCTTCATCGTCAACGTGGCCCTGCCGACCATCGACCGCGATCTCGCCGCGGGACCCGCGGTGCTGGAGATGGTCGTGGCCGGATACGGCGTCGCGTACGCCGTGCTGCTCGTGCTCGGCGGCCGGCTGGGCGACATGCTCGGCCGCCGCACCCTCTTCCTGTGGGGCCTCGGCCTCTTCGCGGCGACCTCGCTCGCGTGCGGGCTCGCCCCCACCGCCTGGACGCTGGTGGCCGCCCGCGTCGCGCAGGGCGCGGCCTCCGCGCTGCTGCTGCCGCAGGCGCTCGCGACCATCCAGGCCGCCACGTCCGGCAGCAGCCGCGGCCGGGCGCTCAGCTACTACGGCGCCACCGCGGGCATCGCGAGCGTCGTCGGGCAGGTGCTCGGCGGGGTGCTGGTCTCCGCGGACCTCGCCGGCTCCGGCTGGCGGTCGATCTTCCTGGTCAACGTGCCCATCGCGGCGGTCGCGCTGGTGCTGGCGTGGAAGTCCGTGCCCGAGACGCGCTCGGACAACCCGGCGCGCGTCGACCGGCCCGGCACCGTACTGCTCGCGGTGACGCTCGTCGCGCTGCTGCTGCCGCTCACCGAGGGGCGCGCGGCCGGGTGGCCGCTGTGGTCGTGGGTGCTGCTGGGCGTCTCGCCCTTCGCGGGCGCGGCCTTCGTGGCCGTCGAACGCCGCGGGGAGCGGACCGGCGGCGATCCGCTGTTGCCGCCGTCGCTGCTGCGGATCCACAGCGTACGCAGCGGGCTGCTGCTCATCCTGCCGCTGTGCGTCGGCTTCGGCGGCTTCATGTTCGTGCTCGCCGTGGCCATGCAGGACGGGCTGCGCTTCGGGGCGCTCGCGGCGGGCGCCGCGCTCGCGCCGCTGTCCGCGGCGTTCTTCGCGGCCTCGCTGCTGGGGCCGCGCGTCGTCGCCCGCTTCGGGCGGCTCACCGTGACGGGCGGCTCCCTCGTCCAGGCCGCGGGCCTGCTCACCCTCACCGGGACCTTCTTCTGGGGCTGGCCGCACCTCGGCGTCTGGGCGCTGGCTCCCGGCATGGCGCTGACCGGCTTCGGCCAGGGCTTCCTGCTGCCCGTCGTCTTCCGCATCGTCCTGAGCGAGGTGCCCGCGGCGCGGGCCGGGGTGGGCGGCGGCGCGATGGCCACGACCCAGCAGGCCAGCCTCGCGCTGGGCGTCGCGACGCTGGGCACGCTCTTCCTGACGCTCACCACGTCCGTGGGCGTGAGGGACGCGCTGGTCTGGACCCTGCTGACCCAGCTCGCCGCGGTGGCCGCTCAGGTCGCCCTGAGCTTCCGCCTCCCACGCACGGTCGCCTGAAGGGGCTCGCTTCTGCCGCAGAGGGCAACCATCAGGGGCGCGGGGAACTGCGCGACCAGCCCCCACCGGCGGAAGGTCCCGCAAAGCACCGCGCCCGGCAGGGCGGAGGGACCCCCCCGCCCGCCGGGAGGCGGCTCAGCAGCCGAGGAGGCGGCCCGCGAGGTAGGACTCGACCTGGTCGAGGGAGACACGTTCCTGCGTCATCGTGTCGCGCTCGCGCACGGTCACCGCGTTGTCCTCAAGCGTGTCGAAGTCCACCGTGACGCAGAACGGCGTGCCGATCTCGTCCTGGCGGCGGTAGCGGCGGCCGATCGCGCCCGCGTCGTCGAACTCGATGTTCCAGTTCTTGCGCAGCGCCGTCGCGAGGCCCTTCGCCTTCGGGGAGAGCTCGGGGTTGCGGGACAGCGGAAGGACCGCGACCTTGACCGGGGCGAGCCGCGGGTCGAGCCGCATCACGGTGCGCTTCTCCATGACGCCCTTCGCGTTGGGCGCCTCGTCCTCGTTGTACGCGTCGAGCATGAAGGCGAGCATCGCGCGGTTCACGCCCGCCGCGGGCTCGATGACGTACGGGTACCAGCGCTCGCCGGCCTCCTGGTCGAAGTAGATCAGGTCCTGGCCGGAGCCCTTGGAGTGCGCGGAGAGGTCGAAGTCCGTGCGGTTGGCGACACCCTCCAGCTCGCTGAACTCCTGGCCGCCGAAGTTGAAGCGGTACTCGATGTCGGCGGTGCGCTTGGAGTAGTGGGAGAGCTTCTCCTTGGGGTGCTCCAGCCAGCGCATGTTGTCCTCGCGCAGGCCCAGGCCCGTGTACCAGTTCCAGCGCTCCTGCATCCAGTACTCGTGCCACTTCTCGTCCTCGCCGGGCTTGACGAAGAACTCCATCTCCATCTGCTCGAACTCGCGGGTGCGGAAGATGAAGTTGCCGGGCGTGATCTCGTTGCGGAAGGACTTGCCCATCTGCGCGATGCCGAACGGCGGCTTCTTGCGCGAGGCGATCTGCACCAGGGCGAAGTTGACGAAGATGCCCTGCGCGGTCTCGGGGCGCAGGTACGCGATCGAGCCGGCGTCCTGCGTCGGGCCGAGGTGCGTCTGGAGCATGCCGGAGAACTGCTTGGGCTCGGTGAAGGCGCCCTTGGTGCCGCAGTGCGGGCAGTTGATGTCGGCGAGGCCGTTCGCGGGGAGCTTGCCGTGCTTGGCCTCGTACGCCTCCTCCAGGTGGTCGGCGCGGTAGCGCTTGTGGCAGGAGGTGCACTCGGTGAGCGGGTCGGAGAAGGTGGCCAGGTGGCCGGAGGCGACCCACACCTCGGGGGCGAGGATCACCGAGGAGTCCAGGCCCACCACGTCCTCGCGCGAGGTGACCATCGCCCGCCACCACTGGCGCTTGATGTTCTCCTTCAGCTCGACGCCCAGCGGCCCGTAGTCCCAGGCGGCCTTCGAGCCGCCGTAGATCTCGCTGCTCGGGAATACGAAGCCACGGCGCTTGCTCAGGCTGACGATGGTGTCGATCTTGTCGGCGGCCACGGTGCTCTCTTCAGTGCGACGAAGGGGTCAGTTGCCCCAGATTACCGGCGGGGACGGGGCGCATATCAAATCGCTCGGGCGGCCTGCAAGGACAGGCCCGGGGCGGCACGGTCCGCGACGCAATTGACAATCGTTTCCAACTGGGATGAAAATGACTGTCATGAAGATCAGCCGCCGGGTGATACCCGCCGCCGCGCTCGTCGCCGTCGCCGCCCTCGCCGTGCCCGCACTGACCGCCTGCTCCAGCAAGTCCGGCTCCGGCTCCGGTGACGCGAAGGGCGGCGGGAAGCTGGCCGTCACCGCGTCCTTCTACCCGCTGGAATTCCTCGCCGAGCGCATCGGCGGCTCGTACGTGCAGGTCACGGACCTGACCAAGCCCGGCGTCGAGCCGCACGACCTGGAGCTGGCCCCGAAGCAGATCGCGGCGCTGTCGAAGGCCGATGTGATCATCTCGCTGCACGGCCTCCAGCCCGCCGTGGACGACGCCGTCGCGCAGTCCGGCGTCGAGCACACCGTGGACGCCGCGAAGCTCACGACGCTGGAGGACCACGGCACCGAGGTCGACGGGCGCCACCACACCACCGGCGACAACGGCAGCGGCGGCGAGAGCGAGGAGGACGCCGGCTCGGACCCGCACATATGGCTGGACCCGGTGCGCTACGCCGAGGTCGCCAAGGGCGTCGGCAAGGCCCTCCAGGCCGCGGACCCCGCACACGCGGCCGCGTACGGGAAGAACACCGACACGCTCGTGGCGCAGCTCGGCGCGCTGGACACCGCCTTCCGGGACGGGCTGAAGAACCGTTCCACCGACACGTTCGTCACCACCCACGCCGCCTTCGGCTACCTCGCCGAGCGCTACGGCCTGGTCGAGGAGGCGATCAACGGCATCGACCCGGAGTCCGAGCCGAGCGCCGCCCGGATGAAGGCGCTGCACGACCTGGCCGGGCGCGACCACGTCACGACCATCTTCTTCGAGACGCTGGTCAGCGACCGGACGGCGAAGACCGTCGCGGGCGACCTGCACCTGCGCACCGACGTGCTCGACCCGATCGAGGGCATCACGGGTAAATCCCGCGGCAAGGACTACTTCGCCGTCCAGCGCAGCAACCTCGCCGCCCTCCAGCAGGCGCTGGGCGTCCGCAAATGACCGGCCCCGTCCTGAGCCTGCGCGGCGCGCACGCCGAGCTGGGCGGCCGCGAGGTGCTGCACGGCGTCGACCTGGCCGTGGGGCCCGGCGAGGTCGTGGCGCTGCTGGGCGCGAACGGCTCGGGCAAGTCCACGGCCGTACGCGCCGCGGTCGGGCGGGTGCGGCTGACCGCGGGCGAGTGGGAGCTGTTCGGCACGCCGGGGGCGCGCTTCCGGCAGTGGGCCCGGCTCGGCTATGTGCCGCAGCGCACGACCGCGGCCGCCGGGGTGCCCGCGACCGTACGGGAGGTCGTCGCCTCCGGGCGGCTGGCCCGTACCCGGCTGCGCCCGCCGCGCCGGGCCGACCGGGAGGCCGTCACGCGCGCGCTGGAGCTGGTGGGGCTCGCCGACCGGGCGCGGGAGAGCGTCGACGCGCTGTCCGGCGGGCAGCACCAGCGGGTGCTGATCGCCCGCGCGCTGGCCGGGGAGCCCGAACTCCTCGTCATGGACGAGCCGATGGCCGGCGTCGACCTGGCCGCGCAGGACGTGCTGGCCGACACCGTCCGCACGCAGGCCGCGGCCGGCACGTCGGTGCTGCTCGTGCTGCACGAGCTGGGGCCGCTGGAGCCGCTCATCGACCGCGCGGTGCTGCTGCGCGACGGCCGGGTGGCGCACACCGGCCCGCCGCGCGAGCTGACGCTGCCCGCGCAAGCCCCCCTGCACCCGCACGCCGACCCCGCGACCGCTCCGGTGAAGGGACCGCTGGACCGATGGACCTCCTGAACTACGCCTTCATGCAGCGCGCGCTGCTCGCCGCCCTGCTGGTCGGGATGACCGCGCCCGCCGTCGGCGTCTTCCTGGTGCAGCGGCGGCAGGCGATCATGGGCGACGGCATCGGCCACGTCGCCCTCACCGGTGTCGCGCTGGGCTTCCTGCTCCAGGTCAGCCCGGTGTGGACGGCCGTCGGCGTCTCGGTGGCCGGCTCGCTGGCGATGGAGCTGATCCGCTCGTACGGCAAGGCGCGCGGCGACCTGGCGCTCGCGATGCTCTTCTACGGCGGCATGGCCGGCGGCGTGATGATCATCTACCTCGCGCCCAACGGCTCCAACGCCAACCTCGCCACGTATCTCTTCGGCTCCATCAGCACCGTCTCCCCGCAGGACATCCCGCCGATGATCGCGCTCGCCGCGTTCGTGCTGCTCGTGGTGGTGGCGCTGCGGCGGCAGCTGTTCGCCGTCTGCCAGGACGAGGAGTTCGCGTACGTCGGCGGGCTGCCGGTGCGCGCGCTCAACCTGCTGCTCGCGGTGACCGCCGCCGTCACCGTCACGGTCGCCATGCGGGCGGTGGGGCTGCTGCTGGTCAGCGCGCTCATGGTCATCCCGGTCGCCGCGGCGCAGCAGGTCACCCGGGGTTTCGCCTGGACACTCGCGGTGTCCGTGGTGATCGGCGTCACGGTCGCGCTGTCCGGCACCGTCTTCTCCTACTACGCCGACGTGCCACCCGGCTCCAGCATCGTGCTCGCCGCCCTGGCCCTCTTCCTGCTCTTCGCCGCCGCGGGCTCTCCGGCGCTCCGCAGGCTCGGCCGGATGCGCCGGGGCTGGCACAATGGGGGCGTCGGGACGCGCACGCCGTCATGAGGAGGCACCGGTGACCACCACGAAGCAGTCCGCCCCCGCCGGCGCTCCCCCGGTCGCCGGGCGCGCGACCCGGCAGCGGGCGGCCGTCGCGGCGGCGCTGGACGAGGTCGACGAATTCCGCAGCGCGCAGGACCTGCACGACATCCTCCGCCACCGCGGCGCCTCGGTGGGCCTCACCACCGTCTACCGCACCCTCCAGTCCCTCGCCGACGCGGGTGAGATCGACGTCCTCCGTACGGGTGAAGGCGAATCCGTCTACCGCCGCTGCTCGGGCGGCGGCCACCACCACCACCTCGTCTGCCGCTCCTGCGGCAAGGCCGTCGAGGTCGAGGGCCCCGCGGTCGAACGGTGGGCGGAGGCGGTGGCCTCCGACCACGGTTTCGTGGACGTCGCCCACACGATCGAGATCTTCGGCACCTGCCGCGACTGCGCGGAGCAGTAGGCGGTAGGCAGTACGCGGCTCAGGAGGCGCCGGACTCGTTCGGGAGGGCGCCGCCGAAGCGGCGGTCGCGGCTGGCGAACTCGTGGCAGGCGCGCCACAGGTCGCGGCGGTCGAAGTCGGGCCACAGGACGTCCTGGAAGACCATCTCCGCGTAGCTGCTCTGCCACAGCAGGTAGTTGGACGTGCGCATCTCGCCGCTCGGGCGGAGGAAGAGGTCGACGTCCGGCATGTCCGGGTAGTAGAGGTATTTCGCGAAGGTCTTCTCGTTGACCTTGCCCGGGTCGAGCTTGCCGGCGGCGATGTCGCGGGCGAGGGCCTGGGCGGCGTCGGCGATCTCGGCGCGGCCGCCGTAGTTGAGGCAGAAATACAGCGTCATCGCGTTGTTGCCGACGGTCTGCTCCTGGGCGACCTGGAGCTCCTGGACCACGGACTTCCACATCTTCGGCATGCGGCCGACCCAGCGGATGCGGATGCCGAGCTCGTCCATCTCGTCGCGGCGGCGGCGGATGACGTCGCGGTTGAAGTTCATCAGGAAGCGCACCTCGTCGGGCGAGCGCTTCCAGTTCTCGGTGGAGAAGGCGTAGAGCGAGAGGTTCTTGACGCCGATCTCCAGGCAGCCCTTGAGGACGTCGAGGACGACGCCCTCGCCGACCTTGTGGCCCTCGGTGCGGGGCAGGCCGCGCTCCTTGGCCCAGCGGCCGTTGCCGTCCATGACGATCGCGACGTGCTTGGGCACCAGCTCCGAGGGCAGCTTCGGCGGCCGGGCACCGGAGGGGTGCGGGTCGGGAGTGCGGTAGGAGGTCCGGTTCCGGGCCAGAATCCCGCGACGTGCCATGCTCGTGCTTCTCCTACATCTCGGCCGGCGCGGTGGCCCTGCCGGTGTTCTCGGACTTGTCAGCCTTGTCGGTCTTCTCGACGAAGCGCAGGGAGCGCAGCCCGCGCTCCAGGTGCCACTGGAGGTAGGCCGCGACCAGCCCGCTGCCCTCGCGGCGGTGCCGCGGCTCGCAGGCGTCGGCGGTCTCCCAGTCGCCGCCGAGCAGCGCGCCGAGGAGTTCCAGCGACTCCCGCGAGGGTACGACGCTTCCCGCCACGCGGCACTCCCCGCAGACCACACCGCCCGAGCCGACGGCGAAGAAGCGGTTGGGGCCGGCCATGCCGCACTTGGCGCAGTCGTCGAAGCTGGGGGCGTAGCCGTTGACGGCGAGGGAGCGCAGCAGGAAGGCGTCGAGGACGAGCCGGGCGTCGTGGTCCCCAGCGGCGAGCGTGCGCAGGGCGCCGACCAGCAGCAGATACTGCTGCACCGCGGGCTCGCCCTCGTGGTCGGTGAAGCGCTCGGCGGTCTCCAGCATGGCGCTGCCCGCGGTGTAGCGCTCGTAGTCGGCGACGATGGGGCTGCCGTACGGGGCGATGGTCTCGCTCTGCGTGCACAGCGGCAGCCCGCGGCCGACGAGGTCGCCGCCGCGGGCGAAGAACTGCACGTCGACGTGGCTGAAGGGCTCCAGCCGGGCGCCGAACTTCGACTTCGTGCGGCGCACCCCACGGGCGACCGCGCGCACCCGGCCGTGCCGCCGGGTCAGCAGCGTGATGATCCGGTCCGCCTCACCCAGCTTCTGGGTGCGCAGCACGATGCCGTCGTCGCGGAACAGACTCATACGGCCCATTCTCGCCTACGCCGCGACCGCCGCGGGCCGTCTCCCCGGGTTGGCTTCCCCGGCCCCTTTCCTGGCCCCGCCCCGCCCCCGGGCTCAGCGTTCGGCACCCGGCGCGACCAGGCCGGACTCGTACGCGGCGATGACCAGTTGGGCCCGGTCGCGGGCGCCCAGCTTGCCCATGATGCGGCTCACATGGGTCTTGGCGGTGAGCGGGCTGAGGCCCAGCGCCTCACCGGCCTCGGTGTTGTTCAGGCCACGGGCGACCAGGGTGAGCACCTCGCGCTCGCGGTCGGACAGCCCGGCGAGCCGTCCCGCGGCGGAGGAGCACACCGTGACCGGCGGGCGGTCGGGCAGCCGCAGCACCCGGGCGATGAGCCGGGCGGTGGGGCCGGGCGACAGCAGCGCGTCACCGGCGGCGACGGTACGGATCGCGTCCAGCAGCTCGGCCGGCCGGGTGTCCTTGACCATGAAGCCGGACGCGCCCGCGCGCAGCGCCGCCACCACGTGATCGTCGTCGTCGTAGGTGGTCAGCACCAGGATCCGCACCCCGGCGAGGTCGTCGTCGGCGGCGATCGTGCGGGTGGCCTCGATACCGTCCATCACCGGCATACGGATGTCCATGACGATGACGTCGGCGCGCGAGGTGCGGGCCGCGGCCACCGCTTCGGCGCCGTTGGCCGCCTCGCCGACCACCTCCATGTCGCGGGCCGACTCGACGAGCATCGCGAACGCCGCCCGCACCAGCGTCTGGTCGTCGGCGAGCAGCACCCGGATCGGTGGGGGTGTGGTCATCTGCGCTCTCCCTGGAGGTGGTCGGTGCCGGGTTCGGCGGCGGGCGCGGGGACGCGGGCGGCCGCCTCGGCGGTGCACGGCAGCACCGCGAGGACGCGGAAGCCCGGGGCGCCGTCCGTCCGCGGGCCCGCCGCGAAGGTGCCGCCGACGCTGCGGGCCCGCTCGCGCATGCCCACCAGCCCGAAGCCCTCGGGCCGCCCGGCCTCGGGCGGCTTGACCGGCGCGGGGCCCTCGTCCTCGACGGACACGTGCAGCGCGTCGCCCTCGCGCACGACGCTCACCCGCACCAGCGGCGAGAGCGCGCCGGAGTGGCGTACGGCGTTGGTCAGCGACTCCTGCACGATCCGGTACGCCGCCGCGCCCACCGCGGGCGGCACCGGCAGGGGCTTCGTGTCGAGGTCCAGCTCGACCTTGGCGCCCGCGGCCTCGGCCGCCCGGGTCAGCGCCGGTATCCCTTCGAGATCCGGCAGCGGCCCGTCGCTGTCGGCGCGCAGCACCTTCAGCGTCGTCCGCAGCTCGGCGCGGGCCTCCCGGCACGTCTCGGCGATCGCGTCCAGCGCGCCCGCCACGGCCGTGCGGTCCAGCCGTTCGGGGTCGGCGACCAGGATGTGCGCGGCCACGGACGTCTGCACGCCGATGAGGGTGATGCTGTGCGCGAGCAGGTCGTGCAGATCCCGCGCGATCCGCAGCCGCTCCTCGGCGACCCGGCGGGCCGCCTCCTCCTCACGCGTGCGCTCGGCGCGGTCGGCGCGCTCCTTGATCGCGGCGATGTACGTCCGGTGCATCCGGACGACCTCGCCGACCACCGCGACCGCCACTATCCAGCCCGCCCCCTGGAGCATCGCGCTGCCCGCGGTGGGCTTGGCGATCACCGTCATGACGGTGGCCATCAGGCCGAAGACGGTCGGCACCGCCAGGAACGTCCGCAGCGGGGGTCCCGCGACCGCGACCGAATACAGGGCGACGATGCTGGAGAGCACCGGGGCTTCCTGGATGTTCTCCAGGTAGTGGTAGGGCGCGACCACCACGAGCATGGCGAGCAGGCACCACATCGGCGTGCGGCGCCGCCAGACGAGGACGGTGGCGCTGGCCGCCAGCAGGAGCCAGCCGACTGCGTCGGGGCGGTGGCTGCGTGGGGCTTCCGGCAGTCCCAGGGCGATGGCGGCCTGCACCGCCAGGACCACGGCCGCCAGTGCGATGTCCCGCCCCGACACATCGGGCGGCTCCGCCGCTTTGGGGGACCTCACGCTGAGGTCGAGGCTCTTGAGCACGGCTCCATCTTCCGTGATGAGGTCCCCTCGCGGGGGCGAGCTTTTTGCGCTGCCGCGCGGGGTGAGCGTTTTTAGGGGCGCGGGGAACTGCGCGCTCAGCCACGTACGTGGCGCGGGTAGTCACCGGCCCGAAGGGGCAGTTCGGTTCGTACCGGACCACCGGCCGGTGGGTGGTTGCTCGCGCAGTTCCCCGCGCCCCTGGGGGTGCCCGCCCCGCGCAAGCGCTATCGCTTGCTCGGGTGTATCGGGGACGGGTACCAGACGCGGTTGCCGAGGAGGGTCGTGGCTGCGGGGACGAGGAAGGGGCGGACCACGAAGGTGTCGAGGAGGACGCCGAGGGCGATGACGAGGCCCATCTCGACCATCATCACCAGCGGGAGGGACGCCAGGACCGTGAACGTCGCCGCGAGGACGATGCCCGCGGAGGCGATGACGCCGCCCGTGGTGTCGAGTGCGGCGACCGCCGCGTCCTTCGGGCCCGCCCCGGCGCGTGCTTCCTCGCGCATGCGGTGCATCAGGAAGATGCCGTAGTCGACGCCGAGTGCCACCAGGAGGACGAAGCTCAGCAGTGGCAGGCCGGGGTCGATGCCGTGGAAGCCCAGCAGGGGGCCGAAGATGAGGCCGCCGATACCGAGGGCGGCGGCCCAGACGAGGACCATCGCGGCGGTGAGCAGCAGCGGTGCGACGAGGCTGCGCAGCAGGGCGGTGAGGAGCAGGAAGACCGCGGCGAGGACGAGCGGGATGACGAGGTCGCGGTCGCGCGAGGAGGTCGTCGCGGTGTCCATGGCCTGCGCGCTGGCGCCGCCGACGAGGCCGTGGTCCGCGGCGGTGGCGGCCCGCAGCCGGGTGATGGTGGCTTTCTCGGCCGCGGTGTCGGGCGCGGCCGTGGCGTAGACGTTGATCTCCGTCCAGCCGCGTCCGGAGCGGCCGGTGGCGGCGGAGGCGACGCCCTCGGTCGCCGCGGCCGCGGCCTTGGCGGTGGCGGCCCGCGCGGTGGGGACGACGACGGTGATGGCCTGGGCGCTGCGTTCGGGGAAGGCGCGCTGGAGGACGTGGGCGGCGGAGACGGATTCCGGGGTGCTGGTGAAGGTCTCGTCCTGGTGGAGGGCGCCGGGCAGGTTGCCGATGCCTAGGGCGAGCGCGCCGACGGCGACGGTGGAGGCGGCGAGGACGGCGACCGGGCGGCGGGTGACGAAGAGGCCGATGCGCCGGTAGACGCCGCGCCGGGAGCGGGTGGTGCTGCCGTAGGCCGGGATGAGGGGCCAGAAGACGCGGCGGCCGAGCAGGACGAGCACGGCGGGCAGCAACGTGGTCATGGCCGCGAGCGAGCAGACGATGCCGACGGCCCCGACCGGGCCGAGGCCGCGGCTGCTGTTGAGGTCGGCGGCCAGCAGGCAGAGCAGGCCGGCGACGACGGTGGCGGCGGAGGTGAGGACGGCGGGGCCGACACCGCGCAGGGCGGCGCGCATCGCCGCGTACGGTTCGGGTTCGCGCCGCAGCTCCTCCCGGTAGCGGGAGATGAGCAGCAGGGCGTAGTCGGTGCCCGCGCCGAAGATGAGCACGGTCATGACGGACGAGCTCATGTCGGAGACGGTCAGCCCGAAGGCCTTGACCAGGCCGTAGACGATGGCCATCGAGGTGCCCGCGGCGACCCCGACGACGCCGAGCGGGACGAGCCACAGGAAGGGGCTGCGGTAGGTGAGGATGAGCAGCAGGGCGACGATCCCGGCTGTGGTGACGAGCAGGGTGCCGTCGATGCTGGCGAAGACCTCCTTGGCGTCGCCCTGCGCGGCGCCCGGTCCGCCCACGTCGAGGGTGAGGCCGGCGGGGCGGTCGGCGGCGAGCCGCTCCCGTACGTCCTTGACCACGTCCTCGGGCTTGCCGGCGCTCTCGGCGAGGGAGACGGGCACCATGAGCGTGCGGCCGTCCCTGGAGGTGACGGGCGCCGGGGTGGGGGCGGCCAGCGGGTAGGCGCGGCCGAGGTCGGCGGCCTGGCGGGCGGCGGTGGCCTTGTCGGCGGCGGTGAGCCCGCCGGCCCGGTCGTAGACGAGCACGAGGTCGGTGGCGCTGCCGCCGGCCATCCGCTGCTGGATCTTGGCGACCTGGGTGGACTGCGCGCTCGCGGGCAGGTAGTCGACGGCCTCGTCGTGCTTGACGCCGTTGAGCTTGCCCGCGAAGACGCCGGCCACGGCGAGCACGACGATCCACAGTCCGATCACGGCCCACGGCAGCCCCCGCCGCCCCGTGGACCTTCTGCCGCCGCCCGGTGGAGGCGGCCCCGCGTCACCGGTGGTGCGCCGCCGCGCGGTGGTGGTGCCGCCGGGCGCAGGGCCCGATGCGATCCCGATGCCTTCGCTGCTTTCCGCGCTGTTGCGTTCCGTGGCCCTCATCGGGGCCTCCCCTCCGACGTGCACTGGCTGACCACACCAGCGTCCCGTCACGGGGAGCGCGGATCATCGGGCTCAGGAGTGAAGTGGGCGTTACTCCCCGCGACGATCACGGAGGGCCGTTACTCCCCGCGGAGTAGGCGCGGGGAGGTAGCCGGCGCCCGTGGGAGTCAGCCCGTGGTCGCAGCCGCGGCCAGCAGCCGGTCGATGTCGTCGCGGTTCAGCGACAGGCAGCGGCCGACCGCCTCCAGGACCTCGCGCTCGGCGGGCAGGTAGGGGCCGTCGGCGAGGGCGATGTGGGCGCCCTGGAGCAGGACCCGCTCGCGGCCGAGGTCGTCGAGGTGGTCGGAGAGCGGTTCGAGCGCCTCGTGCAGCTCGATGGACAGCCAGCTGCCGCAGCCGTCGATGGGCTGGTCGGCGAAGGAGTAGTGGCCCAGCTCCTGCGAGGCGCCGTAGCGGCCCTCGTCGGCGACGATCGCGGCGAGCAGGCCGAGCAGCTGGTCCTCGGTGCAGTCGCTGAAGCCGGCCGCGCGCACCGCGCCGACGGCGGCGTCGCGGGCCGGGCGGCCGCTGGTGCCGCCCGCGGTGAGCACGGCGAGCGCGACGGTGTGGACGGCGTCGCGCAGCATCGCGGAGAAGCGGGTCGTGGTGGGGGTGAGCAGCGCGCCGGAGTCGTAGTGGCGGTGGCAGGCGGAGCACTCGATCACGGAGCCCGCGCTGCCGCGGCTGAGCAGCGGCACGCTGAGCACGGTCAGGCGGCGGGTGCCCGTTCTGCGGTGGTAGCTGCGGTCGCCCCCGCAGTCGGGGCAGAAGAACTCACCGTCGTCCTCGGTGTGCCAGGACGTGCGCACACCCCAGATCATCAGCCCCAGCATCTTCACGCTGCACCCTCCGGCCCGTCCTCGTCCCGGTACGCACTCGCATCGCCCGCATCGGCCCGTGCGTTGCGCTGCATCGTGCGCTGCGTGCGCGGTGAAGCCCCGGCGACGGTGCCGTACGCCGTGATGTTAGCCACATCAGCGAGGCGCAGTCAGTACCGCGTACGGGGGCAATTCCCTACTACCCCCGTACGCGTGGGACGGTTCGTACCGTTTCGCCTGATTGGCGAACGGACCCGCGGCGGGCTCGCGACGGGCCCCGGAAGGTCAGCGACCGGCGCGGTTGACCGCCGAGACGACGGCGCTGAGCGCGGCCCGCGTGGTGTTCGCGTCGATGCCGATGCCCCACAGGACGCGGCCGCCGATGGCGCATTCGATGTACGAGGCGGCCTGCGAGGAGGCGCCCTCGCTCATGGTGTGCTCGGAGTAGTCCAGCAGCCGGGCGTCCACGCCGATCTTGCCCAGGGCGTCGAAGAAGGCGGAGATCGGGCCGTTGCCGTTGCCGCTCAGCACGGTCGGCTCGCCGTCCACGACGGCTTCCACCGTAAGAGCGTCCGTTCCGTCGCTCGACGTTGACGCCTGCGCCGAGCGCAGGGTGATGCGGCCCCACGCGTTGTCCTGCGTGGGCAGGTACTCGTCGCGGAAGACGGACCAGATCTGCTCGGGCGTGACCTCGCCGCCCTCGGCGTCGGTCTTGGCCTGGATGATCTTCGAGAACTCGATCTGCATGCGGCGCGGCAGGTCCAGCTTGTGCCCGTTCTTCAGCACGTAGGCCACGCCGCCCTTGCCGGACTGCGAGTTGACGCGGATGACGGCCTCGTACGAGCGGCCGACGTCCTTGGGGTCGATGGGCAGGTACGGGACCTCCCACGTGATGTCGTCCACGGTCTTCCCGGCGGCGGCAGCGGTGGCCTCCATCGCCTCGAAGCCCTTCTTGATGGCGTCCTGGTGGGAGCCGGAGAAGGAGGTGTAGACCAGGTCGCCCGCGTAGGGGTGGCGCGGGTGGACCTCCATCTGGTTGCAGTATTCGGCGGTGCGGCGGACCTCGTCGATCTGCGAGAAGTCGATCTGCGGGTCGACGCCCTGGCTGAACAGGTTCATGCCCAGCGTGACCAGGTCGACGTTGCCGGTGCGCTCGCCCTGGCCGAACAGGCAGCCCTCGATGCGGTCGGCGCCGGCCATCAGGGCCAGCTCGGCGGCCGCCACCGCGGTGCCGCGGTCGTTGTGCGGGTGCACGGACAGGCATACGTACTCGCGCCGCGACAGGTTGCGCGACATCCACTCGAAGCGGTCGGCGTGCGTGGAGGGGGTGGAGCGCTCGACGGTCGCGGGCAGGTTGAGGATGATCTCGCGGCCGGGCTCGGGCTGCCAGACGTCCATGACGCCCTCGCAGACCTCCAGCGCGAAGTCCAGCTCGGTGTCGGTGAAGATCTCCGGGCTGTACTGGTAGCCGAAGACCGTCTCGTCGGTCAGCAGCTTGTCGGCGTACTCCATGACCAGCCGGGTGCCGTCCACCGCGATCTGCCGGACCTGCTCGCGGCTGCCGCGGAAGACGACGCGGCGGAAGACCGGGGCGGTGGCGTTGTAGAGGTGCACGGTGGCGCGCGGGGCGCCGCGCAGCGCCTCCACGGTGCGCTCGATCAGCTCCTCGCGGGCCTGCGTCAGGACGGAGATCGTCACGTCCTCGGGGATCGCGCCCTGCTCGATGATGGAGCGCACGAAGTCGAAGTCGGTCGCGCCGGAGGCCGGGAAGCCGACCTCGATCTCCTTGTAGCCCATGCGCACCAGCAGGTCGAACATCTCGCGCTTGCGGGCCGGCGACATCGGGTCGATCAGCGCCTGGTTGCCGTCCCGCAGGTCGGTCGACAGCCAGCGCGGGGCCTTGGTGACACGCGCGTCGGGCCAGGTGCGGTCGGGCAGGTCGACCTGCTCGTAGCGGCCGTACTTGTGGACCGGCATCCCGCTGGGCCGCTGGGTGACGCTCGCGGCGGTGATGGGCGTGGGCTTGCCGACACGCTGGGGGGTGCTCATGGGTTCTTCGACTCCTCGGGGTCCGCTTCGAGAACGGCCGACGGCTGGGAAACGCCGAACTCCGCGGGGAGGGGGTCGGCCTACGACTACAGGCCCTCGCCGCGGCAGCTAAGGAGAAGCAGCCCGAAACTCATGACGGGAACGACCCTAACCCGACGCGGGCGGTTTCACGCAGCCGATGTGCGCTTCCTCTCAGCATGCAAGATGCCTGGCGGTGTCCACCTGAGTACCGGCGCTTCGCTCCTTCTCGTCAATCTGCGGTAAAAGTGGTGACAGAGCGTGGATATGGTGCCACATTGCGTATATGGACACCTCTGCAGCCTTCACGCCCGTTTTCTGCACGATCATCCCGCCGCACGTCCTGGACAAACTGGCCCGTCACGACGACGCGGCGCTGTCCGGCCCCGCCCGCCGCACCCTGGAGCACGACGCCCGCGAGCGCACCCGGCGGCACCTGGCCGCGGCGCTCGGCCCGACCCTCCGGCACACCGGCGCCGCCTCCGACAAGCCGCAGCGCACGATCTACGACGCCGGGCACCAGGACAACCTGCCCGGCAGCAAGGTGCGCGCCGAGGGCGCCGACCCGTCGGCCGACGCGAGCGTCAACCGCGCCTACGACGCGCTCGGCGCGACCTTCGAGACGTATCTGAAGGCCTACGGCCGGCACTCCATCGACGACCAGGGCCTGCCGCTCAACGCGTCCGTGCACTACCTGAAGGACTACAACAACGCCTTCTGGAACGGCGAGCAGATGGTCTTCGGGGACGGCGACGGCCGGATCTTCCTCGACTTCACCCTCCCGCTGGACGTGATCGGCCACGAGCTGACGCACGGCGTCACGCAGTACACCGCCAACCTGGACTACCAGGGCCAGTCCGGCGCGCTCAACGAGTCGGTCTCCGACGTCTTCGGCAGCCTCATCAAGCAGTACGCCGCCGGGCAGACCGCCGACCAGGCCGACTGGCTCATCGGCGCGGGCCTGCTCGCCCCCGGCGTCCACGGCGTCGCCCTGCGCTCGATGAAGGCGCCCGGCACCGCGTACGACGACCCGCAGCTCGGCAAGGACCCGCAGCCCGCGGACATGGCCCACTACGTGCGCACCCCGCAGGACAACGGCGGCGTGCACATCAACTCCGGCATCCCCAACCGCGCCTTCTACCTCACCGCGGCCGCGATCGGCGGCCACGCCTGGGAGAAGGCCGGGCAGATCTGGTACGACACGCTCACCGGTGGATCCCTTTCGGCCGGCGCCCAGTTCGCCGACTTCGCCGCGGTCACCGTCGCCGCGGCCACCGCCCGCTACGGTGAGGGGGACGAGAGCCGCGCGGTCCAGGCCGCCTGGCAGGAGGTCGGCGTCAAGCCCGCCGCGCACCACGGCGCCGGCGTCCCCCGCCAGCAGCCCGGCCAGACCCAGGAGGTATGAGCCCGCCGATGCGTATCGAGGTGACCCGCTCCGGCGGCTTCGCAGGCCTGTCCCGGCACGCCGTCCTGGACACCGCCGCCCGCCCGGACGCGGATCACCTCCACGCCCTGGCCCGCTCCGCCCTGGCCGCCCCCCCCACGGTCCCGACCCCGACGCGCGACGGCTACACGTACACCGTCACCGTCGACGGCCGCACGATCGAGGCCGCCGACCCGACCCTGACCCCGGCGCAGCGCGAACTCGTCGCGGAGGTGCTGGGGGAAGGGGCGTAGCCCCCGCGGGGGGCGGGGCGGCGTAATTGCGCCATTCCCCGCCCCCGCGGGAACCCCGCGCTCCCCCACGCAGTCCAAAGCTGCGGTGCCGCCCGTACGGCACCCCGGCCGGAGGCCGGTCGTCACCGGCGTCCGGGGGGATCGCAGTGAGCGCGGAAGAGACACCCGCCCAGAAGAAGCAGCGCGCGGCCGACTTACGGTCCTGCGCGGCCCGCGCCAGGACCCTCGCGTCCTCCCTGGGCGGTTACCTGAC
This sequence comes from Streptomyces sp. NPDC021020, assembly GCF_044333285.1. Lineage (NCBI taxonomy): Bacteria > Bacillati > Actinomycetota > Actinomycetes > Kitasatosporales > Streptomycetaceae > Streptomyces > Streptomyces sp. NPDC021020. The sequence goes on along the minus strand of NZ_JBIRQQ010000003.1, from coordinate 511,251 downwards.
CACCACGGTGAACCAGGCCACGGCCAACCCGCCGGTGTGGAAGGGCCCGTACGCGGAGCAGACCACCGCCACTCTCACCGGCGAACACAAAACGCTCGGCGAGATGGCGGCCGGGCTGCTCGCCGACGCGAAGCGCTGGGTCGCCGAGGCCGACCGGCTGGACGACGAGGCAGCCAAACACCCGGCCAAGGCACCCGCCCGGAGCGGGCATTGAGCCCCGGCAGCGCCGGGGACACGGGGACCGGCTTCCACGGCTTCGACACCCCGCAGATCCGCACGATGGCCGGGCACATGAAGACCATCAGCCCGCAGGCCTTCGGTATGCACCAGAACCTGACGAGCCTGCTGCAAGAGGTACAGGGGCTGATGAAGGGCAAACCGGCCACGACGAACCACCTGCTGCAACCGCTCGTCCACCAGGTCCTGTCGTCGGCCTACCGCGGCGTGCCCTTCGCGCTGCGCACGCAGCTCGACACCACCTCGATGTCCCTCTACCGCCGCTGCGACCACCTGGACGCCGTAGCGTCACTGGACCAGACCGGCTACACGATCGACCCCGGTCTGGAGTTCGCCGACGAGCCGCCCCCGGACCGGGCGAAGATCGACGCCTCGCTCGGCTACTTCGACGACCACATCGGCGACCCGGATGCCTCGCAGGAGATCCTCTCCGACTTCGGCGACCTCACCCCGGCGGAACTCGACGCGGTGATGTCGCGGATGACCGACACCCAGTTGCAACAGCTCAACGCCGAGATCGGCAAGCCGCCCACTCCCCCGGACGACGACAGCGCCAACCAGCAGTGGGAGTACCTCCTCCTGTCCACCTGCGGTCCCGAGACGCTCGCCCGGCTCCAGTCCCAGCTGACCAACCTGCGGTGGGAGCCGAAGCCGGCACCGCAGGACGTCGGCGACACCGAGTACGAACCGGTCGACCTACCGCTGTTCGACGGGCCCGCCGACCCCGCCACGCAGATGCAGATGGGCGGTGTGGGCGACTGCTGGTTCATGGCCTCCCTGGCGGCCGTGACAGAACAGGACCCCGACTTTCCCCGCAATCACATCCGGCAGAACGCCAACGGCACCTACACCGTGACGATCTACGACGAGTCGGGGATGGCCCATCTGGTGACCGTCGACAACAAGCTCCCGTCGCAGGACGGCAGCACGGTCTACACCCACGCCGAAGACACGGGCGTGCTGTGGCCCGCGATCTACGAGAAGGCGTACGCCCAGTACAAGGGTGGCTACGGCAACATCGAGGGCGGCTGGGGCGACCAGGGCATGAACGCGGTCACCGGTCAGAAGGCCGAGCGGCACAGCCCCCAGGACGTCTCACTGGACGATGTACAGAAGCGGCTGGCCAAGGGCGAGGCCGTCACCGTCGGCACCACATCCCGGGCGTCCAAGGACCCCCGTATGGTCGGGGACCACGAATACACCGTGCAGTCCGTCAACACGAAGGCCCACCCGCCGACCGTCACGGTGATGAACCCTTGGGGCGCCGGAGCGGGCAAGCAGCACATCGTCACCCTGACCCAGGACGAATACCGTGCGTTGTGCGACGAAGTCTCCTTCACCCCGCAGGAGGTCTGACCCGATGCCCGCCCACCGCCGTCTCGGCCGCCGGGCCGCGTACCGGTACGGCGACCTGTTCGCCGGTATCACGGGAACCAGCGAGGGCCCCGAGGACCCCTGGGCCACGCTCAACCTCAACGACACCCGCACGGGCGAGGGAGACATCTTCACCGTCCGCCCCGGCGACACCGTGCACGCCGGGCGTTACACCCTCACCTTCACCGAGGTGGTCCCCGGCGCGCGGGACGGCTACGTCACCTTCACCGTCGAAGGCCCGGGAAGTGACGATGCGAAGACCGAGTAGCAACACCCTGACCCTCGTGATCTCCGGCCTCGTGGCTGTCGGCGCGGCCGCGTACCTCATCGTCGCGCTCGGCAGCGGGTCGTCGCAGAATCCGCCGCCGCGGCCGCACCGGACGTACGTCCAGCACCCGTTGCCGCCGGGCGTGCGGGCAGACGACGTGCACAGGCTCGGACGGGGAACGTACACGTACGGCGACTTCTTCGCGGGCATCATGTCGACCAGCGGCGACGCCCCCGGGGAGCCGTGGGCCCGGCTGGCCCTCAACGACAACGGGACGCACCAGGACGACGTGGTCCAGGTCCGCGCAGGGCAGACCGTGCACGTCGGCCGCTACACGATCCGCTTCATCGACGTGATCCCCGGCGACGACCGCCACGTCACCTTCACGCTCGACGGCCCCCGCCCCACCCCCCTGCCCACGCACACCTCGCCCTCCCCGGCGGTGGACGACCCCTCCTACCCGGGCGACTACCCGCACTGACGGAGGCCGGCAGAAGCGTGGCGCAATCGCGCCATCCCCCGCACGAGGGGGAACGCAGCTCCGCCCAGCACAGTCAAAGCTACGGCGCCGTCCACCGGCGCCCCGGCCGCGACGGCCGGTCATCGCCCCAGGGGGGACGGCAGTGAACACGGAAGAGGCACCTGCCCAGCGGGAGCACCACGCACCACGCACGAGGCAGCCGGGACGCCGACGGACCGGCAAGACCGCGACCCTCCTCGTTTCCGCCCTCGTCGCCCTCGGCGCCGCCGCCTACCTCACCGTCACGCTGGTCGGCAACGCCCAGCAGCGCGCGCGGGAGGCCCGGCAGCCGCCGCCGCTGACGGCGCACGCGGCCGACACCCAGCGGCTGCTCGTCCAGCGGTGGTTCAGAGCCGACCACCCGCCGAACGTCGCCACGCGGGCGGACGGCACGGACATCGGGCTCAGCGCCGTGGAGCCCTCGCGGAAGACGGCTCCGGACACGCTCGGCCTCTACCTCTTCCAGTCCGGGACACCGAGTCCGACCGTCTACAAGAACGTGCGCACCGGCGACACGTTCACCGCGCTCGGCATACGCGTCACCGTGCTCAAGGTCTGGCGCATGCCCAACCCCGCCCACGACGCCCTCGACGTCCGGGTCGCCCCCGCCTGACACGCCCCGGCACTCCCGGAACCGCGAGCCACCCGGCTCCGTCCAACCGGCGCACACGCAGACGTCACACACTGGGGGGGAAATCGGTGAGCATCCAGGAGTCGGCGATGCGGCAGCCGAGTAGAGGGGCCCTGGCCCTCGCGATCTCCGCCCTCGTCGCCCTCGGCGCGGCCGCGTACCTCGCCGTCGCGCTGCTCGGCGGCGGATCCGGGCATCACACCCCCGACGCCCGCAGCGGCGGCGACTCCGGCGAGCCGCCGCCGCTCGGGGCGCACGGTGCGGGCGTGCAGCGGCTCACCGTCCAGCGGTGGTTCGACACCGGCCACCCCCTGCACGCCACCGAGCGGGCCGATGGAGCGAAGGTCGGGCTCGGCGCCGCGAAACCCACGGCGGACACCCCTCCGGACGCGCTCGACGTCTCGCTATTCCAGGCGGCCCCGCGTCAGCTCGTGCACCGGAGCGTCCGCACCGGCGACACGTTCACCGCGCTCGGCATACGCGTCACCGTACTCAAGGTCTGGCGCATGCCCAACCCCGCCCACGACGCCCTCGACGTCCGGGTCAGCCCCGCCTGACGTACCCCGGCGCTCCCGGAACCACGAGCCACCCGGCACCGTCCAACCGGCGCACACGCAGACGTCACACACCGGGGGGAAATCGGTGAGCATCCAGGAGTCGCCCGTTCGACGAAAGCCGCCGGCGCGACGGCGGACCGGCAACACGCTCACGATCGCGGTCGCCGCGCTCGTCGCCGCCGGTGCGGCCGCGTACCTGGTCGTCGCGCTCGGCGGCGGGGAGCCGGGGCGGTCGCCGCGCCACCACCGGACGTACGTCCAGCACCCGTTGCCGCCGGGCGTGCGGGCCGACGATGTGCACGAACTCGGCCGGGGCGCGTACCACTACGGTGACTTCTTCGCGGGCATCATGTCGACCAGCGGCGACGACCCCGGCGAACCCCAGGACCGGCTGCTCCTGCGGGACAACGGGACGGACGCCGGGGACGTCTACAAGGTCCGCGCCGGGCAGACCGTCCACGTCGGGCGCTACACGATCCGCTTCATCGACGTGATCCCCGGCGACGACCGCCACGTCACCTTCACCCTCGACGGCCCGCGCCCCACGCCCCTGCCGACCCGGACGTCACCTACCCCGTCACCGTCCTACGCCGACGACTGGCCGCACTGAGTACGCATACTCACGACACCGCGCTCCCCCTTCGCGCACACTCGGCGGAGGTCTGCGCGGAGGGGGAGCGACATGGCGGGCGGGCGGCTGTGGGGTGCGGCGGCGCGGGCGGTGGTGGTCGGAGGGGTGCTCGGGGCGGTGTGGGCGCTCGCCGCCGCCCCGGTGTCCGACGGGCTGTGCCACTCCTCCGGCGACGGCGCGGACTACGGGTGCCTGGGCGTCGGGCTGATCTTCCGGCCCGCGGGCGCGATCGTCGGGGGGCTGCTGGGGTGGGTGCTGCTGGCCCTGGTGCGGGTGCCGCGGGCGACGCGGACCGCCGCCGCGGGCTTCGGGGTCTGCGTGATGCTCATCTGGGTGCAGGACTACATCGGGCCCTTCCTGCGGCTGTCCGGGCAGCTGACCGGCGACGCGCTGATCCTGGCCGCGGGCTACGGCCTCGCCCATCTGCTGGTCGCCGCCGAGACCCGGCCGCAGGTGCGGGTCGGCGTGGGCATCGCGCTGCTCGCGGTCTGGCCGCTGTCGGCGATGGCCCAGGCCTCGACCGCGTCGGGGGCCGAGCACCGGCTGCTGGACACCGTCTCGGTACCGCTCCTCGCGCCCGACGTCCCCGGCTACCGCGCGCTCTACCCGATGCCCACGGGTGTGCAGAACCACAGCTTCGAATACCTCCTGCTGGCCAAGGACACCGCGTCGGACGCCGACGACCGCGACCGGCACGGCCTCTGGGTGACCGTCGACCCCCGCCCGGCCGGCTTCGCCCCGCCGCAGCGCTGCGACGCGGAACAGGGCAGCGCGCTGTCCCACCTCTCCCCCTGCACCCCGGTCGCCGCGGACGTCTGGCGCGTCCAGCGCGACGGGAGGCGGTGGTACATCGTCCAACCGCCCGGCCGCGACGACGTCGTGGTCATGGCGACCGACGGACCGGCCGTCCCCGAGAACGACGTCCTGGCGATGGCGGCGGATCTGCGCCTGCGCACGGCGGACTTCTTCGGCGACGGGCACTGACCCGGGAAACAATGACCTGAACGTGAGCCTGAATGCATCGGATCAGCGGTCCACGCCCCCGGCACGGGAAGAGGCGGAAGGAGACGCGGCGCGTGCGGCCGGCCGAAAACGATCGGGGTCACGCCCCGGTTTCCGGATCGGCCCGGGCGCGCGTCCTCCTCGGCATGATCTTGCGGGTGACCGGCTCCTCGTCCTGCTGCCAGTAGGCGAGAGTGTCCCGGACGTCCGTGGTCTGCGGGTGGTCGGGGCCCAGCACCCGGGTCACGTCCCTCAGCAGCGCCTCGAAGTCGGCCACCGCGCCGACGACGTCCGCGGACTCGCCGCGCAGCCTGGCCCGGTGGTGCCGGGTGGCGAGGGTGTCCGGGTGGTCGGGCCCCAGCACCCGCAGCCTGTCCGCCAACAGCTCCTCCAGCTCGGCGCCCGCGGCCGCGGCGCCGGTGGTACCGCCGACGGCTCCCCGCCAGCAGGCGAGGTCGTGCCGGGTGGCGAGGGTGTCGGGGTGGTCGGGCCCCAGCACCCGCAGCCTGTCCGCCAACAGCTCCTCCAACTCGGCGGCGGCGCCCGCGGTGTCGCCGTCGCGTGCCCGGAGCCTTGCGATGTTGTGGCGGGTCGCGAGGGTGTCCAGGTGGTCGGGGCCCAGCACCCGGGTCCTGTCATCCAGCAACTGCTTGAGCGCGGCGGTCGCGTTGGCCACGTCCCCGGCGCCGCCCTGCCAGTAGGCGAGGTTCCCGCGGGTGGTGAGGGTGTGGGGGTGGTCGGGGCCCAGCACCCGCAGCCGCTCGGCGAGCAGCGTCTCGAAGGCGGCCACGGCGCCGGCCGCGTCCCCCGCCGCACCGCGCCAGTAGGCCAGGTCGTGCCGGGTCGCGAGGGTGTCGGGGTGGTCGGGGCCGAGGTGGCGGCGGGCGGAGTCGGCGAGTTGCTGGAAGTGGTCCACGGCGGCGTCGGCCCGGCCCGCCACGCCGAGGCTCCTGCCGAAGCGGTAGAGCAGCGCGTGGACGCCGGGGTGGTGCAGGGCGTCACCGGCCGTGCGGGCGAGGGCGAGGGCGTTCGCCCGCAGTGCCTGGGCGAGGCCGGTGTCGCGTTCCACCTCGGGCCAGGCCGCGGTCAGGGCGTTCGCGGCCGTACGCGCGAGCGCGTCCTGCTCGGGCCCGCCGACGGTGTCCCGGACGGCCCGCTGGACGACCTGGTGCACGTAGACGGAGCCGGGAACGGCCTCCACGTCGTGGTCGACCAGGTTCAGCCGGTGCAGTACGCGTAAGGCCGCCACCGCCTTCTCCGGCGTCACCTTCCGCCCCTGCCACAGGTCCGCGGCGGCGCGGGTCAGGTGGCCGAGGGCGTGCGGGCCGGTGAGAACGGGGACGGGGATGCCGTTGGAGTCGAGCATCGCGGCGAGTTGCAGCAGGGGGCGGGCGAGTCCGGCGGGCTCCTGGGCGTCGGCGCGGTCGAGCGAGAGCGACCAGGCCGCGGCCACGCTCGCCGTCTGGTCGTCCGGCAGGGTGGCGGGCCGCAGTTCGTCCAGGCGCCGCGCCCGGTCCGCCAGGCGCTCCCGGTAGCCCGCGCAGCTGATCCCGGCGTCGACGAGGTAGGCGGCCGTCTGCGACAGCGCCAGCGGCAGCAGGCCCAGATCGGCGGCCAGCCCGGCGACCTCCTCGGCGGGCTCCGTCCTGCCGCGGGCCGCGAGTGAGGACGTGAGGTAGGCGGTCGCCTCGTCCGGCGTGAACAGGCCGACCGTGACCATGCGGCGATCGGCTCTGGACAGCGCGGCGTCCCGGCTGCGCGTCGTCGCGACCGTCCGGCCGCAGGGGCTCTCCGGCGGCCACAGGCCGGTCAGGTCGGCGGGAGCCATGATGTTGTCCAGGACCACGAGCCAGCGCACCTGGGCGGCCGGGGACGCGGGCCGGGGCTCCAGCCAGATCAGGAAGTCCTCGGCCGCGCGCGCCGGGTTGTCGCCCTTGGGTCGCATGACCTTCTCCGCGGCCTCGGCGTACGCGTCGATGACCGCCTGTCTGCTCGACGCCGTGACCCACACCAGCAGGTCGATCTTCTGACCGAGCAGGGCGTTGCGGGCGTGCCGGGCGGCGAGCTGGGTCTTGCCGACCCCGCCCATCCCCGTCAGCACCTCGCAGGGCACCGCCGTGCCGGGCGGGTCGAACGCGAGGTCCAGGTCCCTGATCACGCCGCGTTCCTGGAAGCAGTCCGCCGCCGGAGGCACCAGCCCCACCCGCACCGGCCAGCGGGTCGGCTCCGGAGCAGCCGCGGCCCCGTAGTGGTGGTGCTGGTGGATGTCGCCCGCCTCACCGGCCACGATCGCTCCGCCGTGGCCGCTGATGGCGGGCCGGGCCGGGGCGAGCGGGGCGGCCGCGGCGGGGAGGCGCGGCCGCAGCAACCGGGTCTCGCCCGTTCCGGGTCCGCTCAGCCCTGCGGCGAACCCGGCAACGGAGGGTTTGCCGCCTGCTCACCGCCCGTCGGGACGCCGCCCATCCGGACGCCGCCCATCCGGAGCGCGGCCACCGCCCCGCCCTCCGCGTGGACGTCCACGCCTCCACCGGTGGTCACGCCCCCACCGCCCCCGGACGGCCCGGACCGCAGCGCGGCGACGGCGCTCCTGAGGGCCGCGGCCAGCGCGGCGTCGTGCTCGACGGCCTCGTCCAGGGCGTCGGCCAGCCGCCGCCGGGTCCGCTCCGAGATCTCGCCCTCCCCCGCCGCGGCCTCCTCGCCCGCCAGGCGCAGCGCCGAGTCCTCGCCCAGCGCGCCCGCCACCAGTCCGTGCAGGTGCCGCATGCGCGCGTCCAGCTCGCCGTCGCCGTCCGCGTCCGGCTGCCCCGCCGCCCGCCGGGCCGTCCGCACCAGCCACGCACACGTGCAGCCGATCGCGATGTCCACACCCGTCACCACGAACCCCCCAGCGTGATCTGCCGCTTACGCCGACGGTAGCCACTGCCCTCCGGTCCCCACAACCGGCACGGCCTCCGCCCCCGCTGTCGCAGACGGCCCAGGCGTCCGCCGTCGACCGCCCCGCCCGGCACCGCCTGTCCCCCTGCACCCCGGTCGCCCCCGAGGGCTGGCGCGTCCAGCGCTACGACCACCGCGTCCCGGATTTCCGTGCGCTTCCGACCGTAGGTATCCGCCGGTCAAGGCGCCCTGGTTCCCCTCCGCCAACTCACCTTAGGATCAAGCGAGTTCCATGGAGCCCCACCCAGCGCGACGGGACGGGTGCCACGCGTTACCACGCACGGGGCACCGCCGCACAGCCACAACGACCAGGGAGGGAATCATGACCACCAAGCGAAGCAGGCCGCTGGCCGCAACGTGCATCGCCGCCGGCGTGCTGGCCCTGGGCGCGCTCACCACCGCGCCCGCGCAGGCCTCCACCACCTGCAACAGCACCCGCATATGTCTCCACCAGCCGAACGGCAACATCACGAACGTCGATGTGAGCACCGTGCCGCACTGCGTATACAACGGTGCTACCAGCCAATACCCCGGCCCCATCGGGAACGACTACATCCGGAGCCGCTCCATTTACGCGGTCGCCATGTACTACGACTCGAACGGCGACGGCCGTCTGGCTGACTCGGAGGCCTTCTACCTCTCCAAAGAGGTGACGGTGACCCTCAACCCCAACAGCCGGTACTACTACTGCCTGGCCTGACGGCGGAAGGCCGCCGGTCACAGGCGACCGACGGACTTCTACGGGTGGGCGGGCCGGGCGTCAGCAGACGAAGCCGTCCGTGCGGGTCCAGTAGTTGAGGGCGTTCCAGGTGTTGGGGCCGACGATGCCGTCGACCGACAGGCCCGCGCAGCCCTGGAACGACTTCACGTCCGCCTTGGTCGCGTCGCCGAAGATGCCGTCGCGGGCGAGGACGCTGGACCGCAGCGAATACCACAGCTCGCACTGGACCTGCTGGACGGCCGCGCCGGTGCTGCCGTAGCCCACCTGGGGCTGGCTGCTGGTGTAGTTGCACAGGCTCGAGGCCTCGGCCGAGGCGCTGGGCGCGGCGGCGACGCCGATCGACAGGGCGAGGCCGGCAGTGGCGAACGCGGCCGCAATCTGCTTCTTCATAGGTGAACTCCTCCGTTGGCGGCCCACGGTGGGCCGTGCCCAAGTCGATCACCCGGGAAGTGCGCGCCAACAGACGCGCTTTGGTCAACTACGGTGCGTGTAACGCGAAACAACCGCCGTTTGCAGGTGCCAGCGATTGCGCGGGGGCGGGTAATTCCCACGGGGAACGGGATTTCTCCCGCTACTCCCAGGTACGGCATCGCGTCCACCCTGACCTCGGGCGGAACGGTCCGGTGATCTACGCCCGTAGCGCGTGCGGAGCGCGAAGGAATTCCGCACGCGGGGCTGACCGAAAACAATCCAGAGGGTGCGTCCGGTTTGCAGGTGCCGAATTCCGCGGGCATCTGCCGTGGGCGTCGTGGCGGATTGCCGGGTCCGCGGGGGGTGCGGCGGCCTAAAGTCGTGGGGAAGGCGTACGGGTGGGGGTGGCGGCGGTGGACGGGGACGTGACGATCCGCGCGGAGGGCGACGGGGCGGTCGCGGCACGCACCATGCGGGACGTCCACGTGCACCTTCCGGCGCGGGGCGCCGTGGCCTGGCCGCATGTGGTGGGGGTGATCCCGCCGCGCGCGGGGGCGTTCCAGGACCGGGCGGAACGGGCACGGCTGCGCGAGGCCGCACCGTGCCAGGTGCTCAGCGGCATGGGCGGCGTCGGCAAGACGCAACTGGCCGCCGACCTGGCAGAAGAGGTGCTGCGCCAGCAGGGCGTGGACCTGCTCGTGTGGCTCTCCGCGGGCAGCCGCACCGCGATCGTCGCGGGGCTGGCCCAGGCAGGCGCCGAGGTCTGCGGAGCGGACCCGTCCGACCCCGAGCAGGCCACGCGGACCTTCCTCGCGTGGCTACGGGCAGGGCCGCGCCGCTGGCTCGTCGTCCTCGACGACATCGCCGACCCGGCAGACGTCAAGGGCCTGTGGCCCCCGGCGGTCGAGCACGGCAGGACCGTCGTGACGACCCGCCGCCGCGACGCCGCCCTCGCCGGGAACGGCCGCCGGGTCGTACAGGTCGGGACCTTCACCGCAGCGGAAGCCGCGACGTACCTCGCCTCAGCACTGGAGGAGGCGGGCCGGGCCGAACCCACAGCCGAGCTGGCCTCGCTGGCGGACGAGCTGGGCTGCCTGCCGCTGGCGCTCTCGCAGGCGGCGGCCTACGTCGTGGACGCGGGCATCCCGGTGGCCAAGTACCGCGACCTGCTCGCGCGAAGGGTCCGCACGCTGGAGGACGTCAGTCCGGACGTCCTCCCCGACGACCAGCCCCACACCATGGCCGCCGCCTGGCAACTGTCCGTCGAACGCGCGGACGCCCTCCGCCCGTACGGCCTGGCACGCCCCATGCTGGAGCTGGCCTCCTTCCTCGCCCCGAGCATCCCGGCGGCCGTGCTGACGAGCGAGCCCTCACTCGCGCACCTCACCGTCCAGCGCACACAGCCGGTCACGGCGGACGACGCGGCCGGTGCGCTGCGCGCGCTGCACCGCCTCAGCCTCCTGACGGCGCCGGGACCGGACGACGACGAGGGGTACGTCCGCGTGCACCAGATCGTCCGACGCGCGACCCGCGAGAGGCTGGCCGACGGCCGGTACGGCGAGACGGCTCGCGCGGCAGCCGACGCCCTGATGGCGGTGTGGCCGAGCATCGAACGCGACACCGCCCTGGCCCAGGCCCTACGCGCGTGCGCGACGGCGCTGATCACCTGCACCGAGGAGGGCGCCGAGCACCCTCCATGTCTCTTCGTGCCCAACGCGCACCCGCTGCTCCACCATCTCGGGCTCAGCCTCGGCGAATCCGGCCAGCCTGCCGCGGCCCTGGCCCATCTGCGGCGCCTCGCCGACGCGACAGCCCGCCACCTCGCCCCCGACCACCCCGACACACTTGTGGCCCGCGTCAACGCCGCCCAGTGGCAGGGCCGTTCTGGTGATGCCCTCGGAGCCGCCGGAGCCCTCACCGAACTCCTGGACGACATGGTGCGCGTGTTCGGCCCCAAGCATCGCGACACCCTCACCGCCTTCGCCAACGCGGCCTTCTGGCTGGGCTCGGCGGGCGACTTCGCGGGAGCCGCCGCCGACTTCGCGGACCTGCTGGCCGACATGCTGCGGATCCTCGGGCCCGACCACCCCGACACCCTTACCGCCCGCGCCAACCTCGCCCGCTGGCAGGGCCAGGCAGGGGACGCCGCCGGAGCCGCCGCCACCTACGGAGATGTCGTCGAGGACATGACGCGCACGCTCGGGCCCGACCACCCCAACACGCTCACCGCCCGCAACAACCACGCCTATTTCCGGGGCGAAGCCGGGGATGCCGCCGGAGCCGCCACCGCCTGCGCCGAACTCCTCGCCGACCGCCTCCGCGTCCTCGGACCGGACCACCCCGAGACCCTTGCGACCTGCGCCAACCTCGCTTACTGGCTGGCCGGCGCAGGGGAGTTGGCCCAGGCCATGTTCACCTACACCGAGTTGCTGGACGACCAACTGCGCATCCTCGGGCCGGACCACCCCGACACACTCACCACCCGCGGCAACCTCGTCTCCTGGCGGGCGGTGGTAGGAGACCTCACCGGGGCCGTCGCCGCACAAGCCGCACTGCTCGGCGACTTGGAGCGCACCCTCGGCCCCCGCCACCCCAGCTCACTCCAAGCCAGCAGAATCCTGACCCTGTTGCAGGAGCGTGCCGGCAAGTCCCGGGCGTAGGCGCCCGCCGGATGCGGTGACGGAACGGTGGCCCGCAGTGAGCGGGCGGTCCTAAAGTCGTCGGGACGCCGTACGGCAGTTGGGGGGCGGGGCGCGTGGCGGTGGACGGGACGGGCGGCTCCGGCGAGGTGCCGGTGCCGGTGCGCGTGACGTCCCAGGGGCCGGGATCCGTCGCGGCCCACACGATGGGGGACGTCCACGTGCATCTGCCCGCGCGGGGTGCTGTGGCGTGGCCGCATGTGGTGGGCGTCGTGCCGCCGCGTGCGGGGGCGTTCCAGGACCGGGCGGAACGGGCACGGCTGCGCGAGGCGGTGAGCGGGGGCGGCACGGCGGTGCTGTGCCAGGTGCTCAGCGGAATGGGCGGGGTCGGCAAGACGCAACTGGCTGCTGACCTGGCGGAAGAGGTGCTGCGCGAGCGGGACGTGGAGCTGCTGGTGTGGCTCTCGGCGGGCAGCCGCACCGCGATCCTCGCGGGGCTGGCGCAGGCCGGGGCCGAGGTCTGCGGAGCGGACCCGTCCGACCCCGAACAGGCCACGCTCACCTTCCTCGCGTGGCTACGGGCCGGTCCCCGCCGCTGGCTGATCGTCCTGGACGACGTCGCCGACCCGGCGGACGTCAAGGGCCTGTGGCCCCCGGTGGTGGAGCACGGCAGGACGGTGCTGACGACCCGCCGCCGGGACGCCGCCCTCGCCGGGAACCGCCGCCGGTTGGTGCAGGTCGGGACCTTCACCTCGCAGGAGGCGGTGACGTACCTCGCCTCAGCGCTGGAGCAGGCGGGTCGGGCCGAACCGGCCGACGAGCTGGCCGGGTTGGCGGCGGACCTGGGCTGTCTGCCGCTGGCACTCTCGCAGGCGGCGGCATACGTGGTGGACGCGGGGATCCCGGTCGCGAAGTACCGGGACCTGCTGGCGCGGAGGGTGCGCACGCTGGACGAGGTCACTCCGGATGTGCTGCCTGATGACCAGCCCCACACCATGGCCGCCGCCTGGCAGCTGTCCGTCGAGCGAGCGGACGGGCTACGCCCGTACGGCCTGGCCCGCCCGATGCTGGAGCTGGCCTCCTTCCTGGCCCCGAGCATCCCGGCGGCCGTCCTGACGAGCAGGCCCGCTCTCGAATACCTCGCCCCGGACGGCACGCTCACCCCCGATGACGCGGCGGGTGCGCTGCGCGCGCTGCACCGCCTCAGCCTCCTGACGGCACCGGAACCGGACGACGACGGGGGGTACGTCCGCGTGCACCAGATCGTCCAACGCGCGACACACGACACGTTGACCGCCGGGCCGTACGGCGAGACGGCCCGCGCTGCAGCCGACGCCCTGATGGCGGTGTGGCCGGACACCGAGCGCGACACCGCCCTGGTCCAGGCCCTGCGCGCGTGCTCCGTCACGCTGATCTCCGTCACGGAGGAGTGGCCGGTGGACACGGCGTGCTTGTACGAGCCCGATGCCCATCCGCTGTTCTTCCGGACCGGAATGAGTCTCGGGAAATCCGGCCAGGTCGCCACAGCAGCGGCCCATTTCGCGAACCTCGTCCAGACAGCCGTCGCCCGTCTCGGCCCTGACCACCTCGACGCCCTCATCGCCCGTAACAACCTCGCCCACTGGCAAGGCCACGCGGGAGACGCCACCGGAGCCGCCCTCGCCTACACCGAACTCCTCACGGACTGCCTGCGGGTACTCGGCCCCGACCACCTCTACACCCTCACGAGCCGCAACAACCTCGCCAACTGGCAAGGCCACGCGGGAGACGCCACCGGAGCCGTCCTCGCCTACGCCGAACTCCTCAACGACCGCCTTCGCGTCCTCGGACCCGACCACCCCGACACCCTCACCACCCGCAACAACCTCGCCCACTGGCAAGGCGAGGCGGGAGACGCCACCGGAGCCGCCGCCGCATTCGCCGAACTCCTCGACGACCGCCTCCGTATCCTCGGCCCCGATCACCCCGACACCCTCAACACCCTCAACAACCAGGCCCACTGGCAGGCACAGGCCGGCGAGGCCCAGCCGTAGCCCGCGCCCCGGCAGTTCGCGCAGCGCGGGGCCAACACCTCAGCAGTGACCGCACGTTGGCTCACCGTGACGGAGCGGCCTAGAGTCGTCGTGACGTCGTACGGCCGTGGGGGTGGGCGAAGTGACGGTGGGCGGATCGACCGGCTCGGACGGGGCACCGGCCCCGACTCCGGCGAGCGCGACAGCCCGTGACGTGACGGTCCACGCGGGCGGCGCGGGGTCGGTCGCGGCGCAGTCCATGCGGGACGTCAACGTGTACCACCTCCCGGCGCGGGGCACCGTGACCTGGCCGCATGTGGTGGGAGTGATCCCGCCGCGCGCGGGGGCATTCCAGGACCGCGCCGAGCGGGCGCGGCTGCGCGAGGCGGTGAACGGGGGCGGCACGGCGGTGCTGTGCCAGGTGCTCAGCGGCATGGGCGGCGTCGGCAAGACCCAGCTCGCCGCCGACCTGGCAGAAGAGCTGCTGCGCGAGCGGGACGTGGAGCTGCTGGTGTGGCTCTCCGCGGGCAGCCGCACCGCGATCGTCGCCGGGCTCGCGCAGGCAGGCGCGGAGGTCTGCGGGGCGGACGCGTCGGACCCCGAACAGGCCACGCGCACCTTCCTCGCGTGGCTGCGGACGGGGGCGCGCCGCTGGCTGGTCGTCCTGGACGACGTCGCCGACCCGGCGGACGTCAAGGGCCTGTGGCCCCCGGCGGTCGAGCACGGCCGGACCGTCGTAACGACCCGCCGCCGGGACGCCGCCCTCTCCGGGAACGGCCGCCGCTTGGTGCAGGTCGGCACGTTCACCCCGGAGGAGGCAGTGACGTACCTCGCCTCAGCGCTGGAGGAGGCGGGCCGGGCCGAACCCAAAGCCGAGCTGGCCGCGTTGGCGAAGGATCTGGGCTGCCTGCCGCTCGCGCTCTCGCAGGCGGCGGCCTACGTCGTGGACGCGGGCATCCCGGTGGCCAAGTACCGCGATCTGCTGGCGCGAAGGATCCGCACGCTGGACGAGGTCAGCCCGGATGTGCTGCCTGATGACCAGCCCCACACGATGGCCGCCGCCTGGGAACTGTCCGTGGAGCGTGCGGATGGGCTCCGCCCGTACGGCCTGGCCCGCCCGATGCTGGAGCTGGCCTCCTTCATGGCCCCGAGCATCCCGCTGGCGGTCCTGACGAGCGAGGCGGCACGCGAATACCTCGCCCCGGACGGCACGCTCACCTCCGATGACGCGATGGGTGCGCTGCGCGCGCTGCACCGCCTCAGCCTCCTGACGGCACCGGAGCCGGACGACGAGGAGGGGTACGTCCGCGTACACCAGATCGTCCAACGCGCGACCCGCGACACGCTGCCCGACGACCCGTACGGCGACACGGCCCGCGCGGCAGCCGACGCGCTGATGGCGGCGTGGCCCGAGATCGAACGCAACACCGCCCTGGCCCAGGCCCTACGCGCGTGCGCGACGGCACTGATCACCTGCACCGAGGAGGGCTCTCGCGGATCCTCGTGTCTCCACGAACCCGATGCCCACATGCTGCTCTTCCGCGCCGGGCACAGTCTGGGCGAGTCCGGCCAGATCGCCGCCGCCATCACGCACTTCCAGAACCTCACCATCACGACCAGCGACTGTCTCGACCCCGACCACCCCGACACCCTCGCCACCCGCAGCAACCTCGCCCGCTGGCAAGGCCAGGCCGGAAACACCACAAGGGCCGCCACCGCATTTGCCGAAC